>NZ_JAGXCX010000001.1:0-1662500 GCF_018499825.1 Paracoccus sp. pheM1 | reverse complement strand
AGGGGCTGCTGAGCGGTTCCTGGAAATAGCCCTCCACAAGACCGTACCCTAAACCGACACAGGTGGACTGGTAGAGAATACCAAGGCGCTTGAGAGAACCACATTTAAGGAACTCGGCAAAATACCTCCGTAAGTTCGCGAGAAGGAGGCCCCGTTGGCAGGCAACTGTCGGCGGGGGGCACAAACCAGGGGGTGGCGACTGTTTACTAAAAACACAGGGCTCTGCGAAGCCGTAAGGCGACGTATAGGGTCTGACGCCTGCCCGGTGCCGGAAGGTTAAAAGGAGAGGTGCAAGCCTTGAATTGAAGCCCCGGTAAACGGCGGCCGTAACTATAACGGTCCTAAGGTAGCGAAATTCCTTGTCGGGTAAGTTCCGACCTGCACGAATGGCGTAACGACTTCCCCGCTGTCTCAAATGTGGACTCAGCGAAATTGAATTGTCTGTGAAGATGCAGACTTCCCGCGGTTAGACGGAAAGACCCCATGCACCTTTACTATAGCTTCGCACTGGCATCAGGATTGCGATGTGCAGGATAGGTGGTAGGCATTGAGCCCGGGACGCCAGTTCCGGTGGAGCCATCCTTGAGATACCACCCTTCGCACTCTTGATGTCTAACCGCGGCCCGTTATCCGGGTCCGGGACCCTGCGTGGTGGGTAGTTTGACTGGGGCGGTCGCCTCCCAAAGAGTAACGGAGGCGCGCGAAGGTTGGCTCAGAGCGGTCGGAAATCGCTCGTCGAGTGCAATGGCAGAAGCCAGCCTGACTGCAAGACTGACAAGTCGAGCAGAGACGAAAGTCGGCCATAGTGATCCGGTGGTCCCGAGTGGAAGGGCCATCGCTCAACGGATAAAAGGTACGCTGGGGATAACAGGCTGATGATGCCCAAGAGTCCATATCGACGGCATCGTTTGGCACCTCGATGTCGGCTCATCTCATCCTGGGGCTGGAGCAGGTCCCAAGGGTATGGCTGTTCGCCATTTAAAGAGGTACGTGAGCTGGGTTTAGAACGTCGTGAGACAGTTCGGTCCCTATCTGCCGTGGGTGTAGGATACTTGAGAGGAGTTGCCCCTAGTACGAGAGGACCGGGGTGAACGTTCCACTGGTGGACCAGTTATCGTGCCAACGGTAGTGCTGGGTAGCTATGAACGGACAGGATAAACGCTGAAGGCATCTAAGCGTGAAGCCCCCCTCAAAACAAGGTATCCCTTGAGAGCCGTGGAAGACCACCACGTCGATAGGCCGGAGATGTAAGCGCAGCAATGCGTTCAGTTGACCGGTACTAATCGCTCGATAGGCTTGATTTGATCCGGAAGAAGACAGACCAGCTTGTCAAGGACAAGCAGCCCGCCTTCTTCCAAAAGCATCCTTGGACAATGTCTTCCCGATCCCGAAGCGGCGAAAGCCCGAAGGGAAGCGGAAACGCCGATCTCGCTCCTTTTCCGGTCTGGTGGCTTTAGCACGAGCAAAACACCCGATCCCATCCCGAACTCGGCCGTTAAGTGCCGTCGCGCCAATGGTACTGCGTCAAAAGACGTGGGAGAGTAGGTCACCGCCAGACCTGAAAAGAAGCGAAAATCTCTCGGAACGAAAAAGCACCGCAAACCACGCGATGCAAATGGCGCGGGGTAGAGCAGCCCGGTAGCTCGTCAGGCTCATAACCTGAAGGTCGCAGGTTCAAATCCTGCCCCCGCAACCATCTTTACTTGCGATTGCCCCGCCCCTCCGGCGGGGTTTTTCGTTTGTGCGGAAATCATAAGGATTCCAGCGAGATCGCCCTGGACGTCGATCTCCACTTTCCCCTCCACCGGCGTCAGCACGATCTTGTCCACCAGCGAGCGCAGGATGTCGGCCGCCTCGATCCGCTTTTCTTCCTCCTCGTCCTGCAAGGCTTCGTAGAGCTGCTGGACCCGCTTGCGGTATTGTAGCGCCATCGAGGGTTGCAGCAGGGGAGGCGGTTCTTCGGCCTCGGCCAAGAACGTGCGCAACTCGGCCTTCCGGCCTTCCAGCCGCTTCATGTCCTCCACGATGGCCTCAATCGGCCCGCCTGATTTGATGGCGGTCAGTAGCTTGGCCAGTTCGCGGTCGATCTTCGCCATCTCCGCCTCGGCCCCTGCGATGCCCGCACGGCCTTCCATCCGTAGCCGATTCATCTCCTGCGTGAACGTCTCGCAGAAGCGGGCGAACAGTTCGGGATCGACCAAGCGGGTCCGCAGCGCATTCAGCACGCGCGTCTCCAACTCGTCGCGCCGGATGTTGGTCCGGTTGTCGCAGGTGCCTTTGTTGCGCGCCGTCGAACAGCCGATCAGCGTGGCCGAGATCGCCGAATAGCCGCCCCCGCAGCAGGCGCAGCGGGTCAGGCCGGAAAAGAGGTATTTCGGCCGGCGGCGATGGTTCATCTTGCGGACGTCAGCCAGGCCGCTTTCATCGCGCTCGGTCCGCATCTCGCCCTGCCGCGCCTTCACCGCCTCCCACAGATCGTCATCGAGGATGCGCAGCTCCGGCGCCTCCTGAATGACCCATTCCGATTCCGGGTTGGGCCGGGCCTGCCGCTTGCCCGTATCGGGGTCTTTGACGAAGCGCTGGCGGTTCCAGACGATCTTGCCGACATACATCTCGTTGTTGAGAATGCCATTGCCGCGCTTCGGGTTGCCGTTGATCGTGCTGAAGCCCCAATCGCCGCCTGACGGCGCAGGGATATGGTCCCTGTTCAGGGCGAAGGCGATGGTCTTGGCCGACTTGCCGGCCGCGTAGTCGCGGAAGATGCGGCGCACGACCTCGGCCTGCGCCTCGTTGACGGTGCGATCGCCACGGACGGGCTCACCGTTGGCATCGAACTTCTTCACCACGTCATAGCCGTAGGAATTGCCGCCGCCCGACTTGCCGGCCTCGACGCGGCCGCGCTGTCCGCGCCGGGTCTTGTCGGCCAGATCCTTGAGGAACAGCGCGTTCATCGTGCCCTTGAGGCCGACATGCAGTTCGCTGATCTCGCCCTCGGACAGGGTGAACATCTTCACGTCGGCATAGCGCATGCGCTTGTAGATGCCGGCGATGTCTTCCTGGTCGCGGGAGAGGCGGTCCATCGCTTCGGCCAAGATCAGATCGAAGCGGCCGCCCATAGCGTCGGCCATGAGCGCCTGAATGCCCGGCCGGATCAGCGAGGCGCCGGAGATCGCGTGGTCCGAATACTCCTCGACGATGTGCCAGCCCTGTTTCTCGGCATGGAGGCGGCACATACGGAACTGGTCGGCGATGGAAGCGTCGCGTTGATTGTCGGAAGAATAGCGGGCGTAGATCGCGACTTTCAAAACGTGGCTCCCATCCGTATCAGGAGGAGCGCTTCCTCCTTTGCCGTGACATCTTCACTTCCTCTGCATAGCACTCCTGCGCCGCCTGCCTCGCCAGGATGCCGACCAGACGCAGAAGGCGCGGGTCTGGAGCGCCGCGCGGCGTAAACGTCAGCTCCGGCTCGTCCAGCAGCAAGGATTCGAGCAGCGCTTCGCGCTCTCCTCCTGTCATCTTTGCTGTGTTTCCTGGGGCTCGCAAGGTCATAACTTGCAGCATTCGCCCCGGAGGAAGCATAAGCAACGGAAATTGATGGCGAATATTCGGCGACAATTGGCGCGGGTGAGCGGGCTGTAGCGTAGCCCAGCGTGTCCCGGCGAGCCATGGCGTAGCAAAATAACCTATCGGAATCCCTCGCTGGCCCGGTCATCATTGGCCTCGTCGCCCCTCCTCATGAGGTCATTGACTGTTGATGTAACCCTATCGTATTGTAATTCGCGATACAAGGCACTATGTGCCGACCAAGGAGATTCGCCATGGCCACGAACGCCGAACGCAAGGAATATCCGATCTCGATGCGCCTGCCCGAGGCGGATGTCGCAATGATTGATCGCGCCGCCAGCCTCCGCGGCCGCTCGCGCACCGATTTCGTGCGCGACGCCGCTGTGCGCGCGGCCGAGGAGGTCGTCATGGAGCAGGGGCTGATCCGGATGAGTCCGGAGGGCTTCGCCGAGTTCATGGATGTGCTGGCGCGTCCTGCTGCTCCCGTTCCGGAGATGGTGGAAGTCCTGAAGCGGCCCGCGCCGTGGGAGCCCGGCTACGTGGCGAAGCGGTAAGCCATTGCAACTGTCAGGCCCCGAACCGCTTACCGCCGGTCACGAAGTGTCTGATTTCTCCTGTGGCAAGCCCACGCTTGACCACTGGCTGAAGACGCGCGCCCTCTCCAATCAGCAGAAGGGCTTCACTGCTGTTCTCGTGGTGCATGAGGCTGGGCGCGTGGTCGGTTACTACGGCCTGGCGCCGACTGCCGTTGTACCATCGGTGCTGCCGCGTTCGATCCGGACGGGGCAGCCACCCAATCCGGTCCCGTGCATGTTACTCGGCCAGCTTGCGACCGATACGGGATGGGCAGGGCTGGGCATCGGGACCGGTCTTTTGAAGCATGCTCTCCAGCGCTGCGTTCAGGCCGCTTCGCTGATCGGCGGACGGGCCTTGTTGGTCAATGCCGTCGATGGTGAAGCCGCCGAATTCTGGAGGCGGCGCGGCTTTGAGCCGTCCAGGGATGATCCCCTGGTTCTGCTCCGATCGATCAACGACATCGCAGCTTCGCTCCGCGAGGGTGGCGGATGAAAGCCGAAACTGCTTGCAAACGTAGCAGTCCGCCCAACCATCAAGATTGCAGCAGATCAGATCCGACCATGCAAATTCGTGTTTCTCTATTCTCCAACCTTCGCCAACAGATGGCCATCCTCCCCCTGACGCTTTGTGCCGCCGCTGGCGCTCCGCTCGAACCCGCCGCAGCTCAACCTCGGCCGCAGATTGGATACGCGCCTGACACGCCAGCAACGCGCGCGCCTCCGACGGATGCTGCGGGCCTTCGATGGCCATCGGGCCGGCGCGACGCAGCAGGAGATCGCGCGGGTTCTCCTGAACGCCGGCCGGCTTGACCGGGACGAATGGCAGGCATCTTCCGCCCGTCATGCCATCAAGGCACTCCTGCGTGACGCCCGTGCAATGGTTGCGGGCGGTTATCGAAAACTCCTGCGTCATCGCCGCCCACGATAGTGCGGCTTTGCGTCGGCAACAGCCACTTCGCCGCGCCGGTCGCCGGCGCGCGGCACTTCGGCGCGACGCTGCTCTACAAGATCAACTCCAGCACCAATGCGCGGATGCGCGGCTGGCTGGTGCTGAACGGCATAACGGAAATCCGCGGCTCGCGGGGGGGAGTTTCCGGCGCGCGTGTCTCCGAGGCGACGTAAGCGTCCGGCCTGACCGCCCTGCCGCGTGGTGAAAGAGGCGGATAGTGTCCACCATTGATAGTGGACACTATGGTGATGGCGTGGCGCGTCGGACGAAGCGACTTTGGACGGATGAGGAGTAAGCGCGACGCTGATCCCCTCCTGCCGCTGGTGATCTGAACGGGCCAATCTCCGTGCGCATGAACGTCGGAGGTGTTGGCTTGGAACGAGACGGCAAAATGGGCGGCCATTTGGACGGCTTCTCGGATGGTGGGGTTTCGCGGCTGGAAGTGATGGAGGGGCCGACCGGGCGTCAGCGACGCACGAAGGCGGAGCGGGCGCGGATTGCGGCGGAAAGCTTGGTGCCGGGAACTTCGGTGACCGAAGTCGCGCGGCGGCACGGGACGACGCGCTGGCAGGTTTATGACTGGCGGAAGAAGCTACGGGACGGACAGCTTGTCGTGCCCGAGAGCGTGGCGGCACTGCCGATGTTTGCAGAACTGGTCGTCGAGGGCGCCGCAGCGGAGATGCCGGCAGAGACGGAGGCCAGCACCGGCGTGGAGATCGTTGTGGGTGATGTCGTGATCCGCGTCGGCGCAGATACCGATGAGGTTCTGCTTACGCGGTCGATCCGAGCGGCGCGGGCGGCGGCATGGTGATGCTCGGCCAGGGCGGGCCGGTGAAGGTCTACGTGGCGACGCGGCCGGTGGACTTCCGCAAGGGCATCGACGGGCTGGCGCTGGCGGTGCAGGAGATGTTCGGGCTCGACCCGTTCTGCGGGGCGGTCTTCGTCTTCCGGGCGAAGCGGGCAGATCGTATCAAGATTCTGGTCTGGGACCAGACCGGGATGGTGCTCGTTCACAAGCGCCTCGAGGGCGGCAAGTTCGTCTGGCCGCAGGTGCGGGATGGGGTGATGCGCCTGTCCTCGGCGCAGCTGGCGGCGCTGTTCGAGGGGTTGGACTGGAGACTGGTAAGACCCGAGCGGGTGCGCCGCCCGCTGGTTGCAGGGTAAGTGCATCCGACGCACTGGAGGCCCCGTTTTTACTGGCCAGAACGGCATCAGCGTGATTCACTTCAGGCATGGATGCCGACACTCTCAGCCGCGAGAACGCTCATCTGAAGGCCCGCCTCGCGGAGGTCGAGGCAGCGCTCGCGGAGGTACAGGAGGCAAACCGCCGGCTGGAGGGTATCCTGCGCACCTCGCAGCGCGAGCGCTTTGGCAAGAGTTCCGAGAAGTTGTCACCCGACCAGTTCAATTTGCCGCTCGAGGACGCCGAACTGGCCCAGGGCGTGCTTGAGGCCGCGCAGGAGAAGGCTGAAGCCGCGCTTTCCCGGGCGCGAGGGGAAGAACCTCGCAAGCCCGCGCGCAACCGTGGGCATCTGCCGGCGCATCTGCCCCGGGTCGAGCGCGTGATCGAGCCGGCCAGCACCCTTTGCCCCTGCGGTTGTGGTGAGATGGCCCGGATCGGGGAGGATGTCTCCGAGCGGCTCGACGTGATCCCGGCGCAGTTCCAGGTTCTTGTGACGCGGCGCCCCAGATATGCCTGTCGCCGCTGCTCGCAGGCCGTAGTGCAGGCTCATGCGCCCGAGCACGTCGTGCCGGGCGGCCTGCCCACCGAGCGGCTGATCGCATGGATCATCATCTCGAAGTTCGGCGACCACCTTCCGTTTTACCGCCAGGCGGGGATCTTCGAGCGGCAGGGGCTCCACCTCGACCGCGGCACATTCGGCAATTGGGTCGGCCGCGCCTGCTTCCACCTGATGCCCGTGATCGACCACATGAAGGTCCACCTGCGCGTCGCCGACCGGATCTTCGTCGACGAGACCCGCGCGCCTGTTCTGGAGCCGGGCCGGAAGGCCACCAAGAGCGGCTACTTCTGGGCCGTCGTATCCGACGATCGCGGGCATGGCGGTGCCGGCCCGCCCCTCGTGCTGTTCCACTACGCTCCCGGTCGGGGACGGGAACATCCGCTTAGGTTCCTGGCCGGATACCGCGGCCGGTTCCTGCAATGCGACGCCTACCAATCCTACAATGCGCTGACCGAGATCACGCGCGATGAGGGGCCGTGGCAGCTGGTCTATTGCTGGACCCACGTCCGCCGCCGCTTCGTCAAACGCGTCGAGAGCGACGGCTCGCCCATCGCCGAGGAGATGCTGCGCCAGATCGCATTGCTGTATCAGATCGAAAAGACCGTGCGCGGCAAGGACCCGGCCGTCCGCATGGCCATCCGACGCGAGCAATCCGCCCCGATCATCTCCGCGCTCAAGCCCTGGCTGGAGACCCAGCTCTCGCGCATCCCGCGGAAGTCCCTGCTGGCCGAGGATATCCGCTACACCCTCGCGCACTGGCCCGGCCTGATCCGCTTTATCGACGATGGCACCCTCGAGCTGGACACCAACCCGGTCGAAAACCAGATCCGTCCGATCGCGAGTGGTGAGTCATTGTGCCCCTCTTCTTCAAGTATCTGGAAACATTTGAAGTTGGTCTCGGCTAACGGTGTGACGCGGGCGCCCTTTCTGCCGGAGGGCCTTGATGACGTCATCATTCTCAAGATCATCGGCCCGGATTTGCCATGGCGCGCCCGGAACGACCTGCTCGGCAGGCAGGATCCCGTCCTGGATCATCCGCCGCACGACATGGCTGGTCACCCCGAGTTTTGCCGCGGCCTCGCGCATTGTGAGCCATGCTCCGTCCTTCTCGGCCGAGCGAAAGGCGTGGATCCTGCGGACCCTGCGGATGGAGGCCACTCGGTGCGCCGTCCATGTCTTGTCCTGGCCGGTCCGCACGCCCATCCGGTTCAAGGTTGCCGCGATATCGGCGTCGGAAAAGCGCGTTGCCATGCTTTCCATCACGACAAGGGCCTGCTCAGGCGTCTGGCAACCGTGCTCCCCCGTCCGTGGCTTGCGCACCCGCAATTGCGAATGCTGACCGCCTTGCCAGTGGATCGTCAGCACGACCTCCCGTGTCGCGTCATCGACATCGGCGATGATGTCCGAGATCAGCGCCCGGATCAGTTGCTGGCGGCTTCGGGTCGTGACGCCCTGCGCCGACCAGGCTGCGGAGAGGTCCGCCGCCAAGCCCTCGAAGTCGGGCATCGGCGCGGTCGGGTCCAAGGTATCCGTTGCGGCAAGGCGCGCCCGGCAAGCCTCGACGCGCCGCAACGCAGCTTCCCAATGCTTCTCGAGCTGGGCTGCGATAAGCCGGTTCTCCGGGTCGCAGGCGGCATAGCGCCGTTCCGCCAGCGAAGCATCGTATTCTGACTGCTGCAGGTCGAGTTCGGCTACGCGCCGGCGCTCGGCCTCTCCTTCCCTGTGCATTCGCTCCGCCTCCAGCGCGGCCTCGATCGCCATCGGCTCGACCACGCGCAGTATCTCCGATGCGATCGCGGCGTCCACACGGGATCCGCCGAAGCTGAGACAGCGCGGCAGGCCGAGCATGAGATTGGGCCGGTCGCAGCGATAGGTCGGACGCCCCGGCGGGGCGCCGGCATAGGCGACGGCCAGGCCGCGGCCACAGCGCCCGCAGGTCAGCATGCCGGCAAGAAGGGCACGACCGCCCCGCCCCGACTTCTGTCCTCCCGCACGTCCATAGGCGTTGGCTGCGAGCAGCATCTGGTTCCGCTCGTATTCCGCCCAATCGATATAGGCGGCATGATGATCGCGGATCAACACGTCCCACGCCTCAGGCGGCTTGCCATGGCCGTAGGTCTTGCGCGCGCGACCGTCGACCAGTTCGATGCGCTTCTCGCTCTTTCCATAGACATAGGCCCCGGCGTAGAAGGGGTTCTTCAGCAGCCCGATGACGTTGCGATAGCGGATCGCCGTCCAGTCGAAGGAGGTCAGGCGCTTGCCGTCCGAGGGGCGCGGAAAGAACACCCCCTCCGCCGCCAGCGACAGATGCGCCTGCCGTGCGCTGCCGAGCTGGCGGAATCGCTCGAAGACCAGCCGGATGACCTGCTGGAGCCGGAAGTCGGGATCGAGGCCGAGGCCGGCCTCGCGATGCCAGATATAGCCATCGGCACGCTGATCCGAAGTTCGCCACGGCGCGCCTTCGCCCGGGCGGCGTCAAGCATGCGCGCCCGGATCACCCCGAGCTCGAACTCGCTGATGCTGCCCTTCATGCCGAGCAGCAGGCGGTCGTTCGGCAGGCAGGGATCGTAGATGCCATCGAGGTCGATGACACGCGCCTCGACAAGCCCGCACAGTTCGAGCAGGTGGTGCCAGTCCCTGCCGTTGCGCGCCAGCCGCGAAGCGTCAAAGCAGAGCACGGCGCCGACTTCCCCGGCGCACAAGGCGGCGACAAGCTTCTCGAAGCCGGGCCGGGCCACCATGCCGCTGGCGGAGCGGCCGAGATCGTCGTCGATCACATCCACGGTCCTGAAACCACGACGACGCGCGACCTCGACCAGTTCATATTGCCGTCGCCGGCTCTCGGTGTTGAGCTCCACCTGGGCCGGGGTCGATTGGCGCACATAGACCACCGCCTTGCGCTGCAGGATGGCCGGTGGAAGGAGATCACCGTCCATCATCGTCTTGCTCCAACTTGCTCGTTCCCGCCGCTTCGGCCAGCAAAATGGCCAGGCGCGTCAACACCTGCTGGCGCTCCCGTGGGCTCATTCCGCGCAACCGCTCCGAGTCGAACTGCATCTGCAGTTGCCTGGGGCTCGACGGCCCGGTGGGCAGGTCTTGCATCGGTCTGTTCCTTTCCGGCGATGACATCACCGGAAGAGCTTCGCCGAAGACCGTGCCGACTCAGAAGGTCATCGAGATCCGACAGGGCCGCGAGCGATACGCGCGGTGTGCCGAGGTCCATGCCGGTGCAAGCCGCCGGGTCGAGCATCCACGCGGCCACGACCATGAAGATACCAGGCAGCACCTCGATATGGACAAACTGACCGGACTTGCGTCGGTCGACACGCTCGACCCGAAACTGTCGGCCGAAAAGCGCGTGCCACCGGTAATGCACCTCAACAAGTTGCCCGACATGGGCAGAATGAACGGGTGATGGCCCTCGGGCGGAAAAACTACCTATTCGTCGGTTCCGAGGCAGGTGGAAAGGCCGCCGCCATCGCCTACACCCTGATCGAAACAGCCAAGCTCAACGTCAGCGATCCCCATGCCTGGCTCGCCGACACCCTGGCCCGTATCCCTGATTACAAGATCACAAAGGTCGATGACCTGCTGCCTTGGAAATGGCCCGGGTAGCGCTCAGGCCGGACGCTTACTTCGAGGTCGGCAATGCAGCGGCTGATTGCCGATTGCGACAGACCCAGTGAATTTCCTGCCTTTCGGAAGCTGCCGTGCTCGGCAGCGGCTATGAAGTAACGTAGGTGGCGAAATTCAATAGCATCCGAAGATGTAACCAATTTTCTGGTCATGCTGCCCCGTCCGCCTTTGTCGGCAGGGCTACTGTCACCACGGGCGCGCGCTAGGCTTTGTCCTTTCGAGATCAACATTCTGCGCCCCTTATATACAGATGCATCCTGTTCCGGCGGACACAGCCAGCCCAATAGTTTTCAGATCTGCTGGCCGGCTATCGGCTCAACGAAAGACTGCGCTCGCCTGGCTGGGCGGTATTGGTTGCTTTGAAGCTGTCGGCAAAACCACCGCCGCTTCAAAGCCAGACGAGCTTCCCGGTCTCGGCGACTGCAAGGTGAGCTTTGACGAAATCCGGTCCGCAATGCTGGCGACGATGGCAAGGCCAAGCCCGCTGCCTTCCGTTCCGGTTGTCCCCCTCTCAAAACGGCGGGCCAGCCGGCCAAGTGCTTCTGTCGGCACAACAAGGCCGTCATTGGCGACGCGGAACGTGCCATCCTCACCGAGGCTTACCTCGATCGGCTCGTCAGATGCGCCGTGCCGCAGGGCGTTCTCGACCAGGTTGCGGCAGATGATGCCAAACGCATCGGGGTCGAGGTCGGACATTACCGGGTGCTCCGGCAGAGCGAGTGCGATCCGGTTCGGTGCGGTCCTCTCGATATCGTCCACGACCAGACGGGCGGTGATGCGAAGATCGGATAGGTGATCGAGCCGCAACCGCCCGCCCTCCGCCCGAGCCAGTTGCAGCAGCCGCTCGGCGATCCGGGCCAGCCGCTTCAGCGAGGCCTCGATCTCGGCGGCCCTGTGGCCGGCGCCGGTATCTTTCGTTTCCACCTGTATCCGCTGGGCCTGCGCGATTGCGCCTGCCAGCGGTGTTCGCAATTCATGCGCTGCGTTGGCGGCGAAGGTGCGTTCGGCCTCGAATGTGGACTTGAGCTGCGCCAGCAGCACATTGACCGCCAGCCCCACCGGGGTGACCTCGACGGGGAGATCGTTGCAGGCGACGGGGGCAAGGTCGCGCGGTGAACGCGCGGCCAGCCGGTCGCGGTAGCGGCGCAGCGGGGCCAGGCCCGAGCGGACGGTCAATACGATCGCCAGCAGCGCGGCCGGGATGAACACCAGCAGTGGCAGTCCCAGGCCCGCCCAGACATCGCGTGCCGCCGCCGCGCGATGGGCAAGCGGCTCGGCGACCGTGAGGCGGATCGTGCCTTGCAGGGCGTCCTCGCCATACAGGCGATGGGTTGCGGTCGTGTGAAAGCCCGGCCCATCCCATTCCGGGAAGATGGAGGGGTCGGCCTCATGCGATTGCAGAAGGATTCTCCCCATGTCATCCCGCACGATATAGGTGAGGAATTCGTCGTGGTCGCGCAGGTCGGCAAGGTGTTGCGTCACACCTTCCTCCTCACGTCCGACGATCTCGACAGCGGCCAGCGGCAACAGGCGCTGCGCCGCCTCCTGTAGTGACGAGTCGAAGATCCTGTCCATCTCGTGCCGCAGCATGACCGCCGTGGTGGCGGCGGCGGCGATCCACAGCAGCGTCAGAAGGATGCCCAGAGACACCCCCAACCGCATCTGAAGGCTGCGTGGCATCGTCATGGCGAACCCAGCCGGTAGCCCAATCCGCGCTCGGTCTCGATCACCTCGGCGCCCAGCTTCTTGCGCAGCCGGCTGACATGGACCTCGATGGTGTTGCTTTCCACCTCGGTATCGAAGGCATAAAGCTTTTCCTCAAGCTGTGCCTTGGACAGAAGCTGGCCGGGGCGCGTGAGGAACGCCTCGAACAGCGCCCATTCGCGCGCCGTCAGTTGCACCGGCCGGCCGTCGCGGCGGATGCTGCGCGAGGCAAGGTCGACGGCAAGCGCGCCGTGGACGATGATCGGGTTGGGATTGCCGCTATAGCGCCGCGCGACCGAGCCGATGCGCGCGGAAAGCTCGGCCAGATCGAAGGGCTTGACCAGATAGTCGTCGGCGCCGGCGTTCAAGCCTTCGATCCGGTCCGAGATCTGGTCCAGCGCGGTCAGGATGATCACCGGCGTCACGTCGCCGCCGGCGCGCAGCGACCGAAGGAAGGTGATGCCGCGTCCGTCGGGCAGCATGAGGTCCAGCAATACCAGATCATAGCCGGCGCCGGCCATCGCATCGCCGGCCGCATCCAGGCGCGTGACCCAGTCCACCGACTGGCCACCCGCGGCGATCTGGTCCCGCACGGCGGCGCCCAGAACGGTGTCGTCCTCGATCAGCAGGATTCGCATGATCTTCCTACTCATTTGCCTCTGGCCATTATGGCGATCCGGGCTGACGCAAAGCTGATGGCGGGACGCCCCAGGCTTCAGCATCCCGTCAGGTTCGCGACGCAGAATGTCATCCGATGGCCGTTATGCGGAGTGTGGTCCATGAAGAGATCGCTGACAATTCTGACCTTTCTCGCGGCCCTTCCGTGCGGGGCTGCACTTGCCGGCGACGACTGTGCCGTGCCGCTGGCAGACTGGCAGCCAAGAAGCGCGGTGGTGCGGCTCGCGGAAGAAAACGGATGGGTGGTGCGGCGCATCAAGATCGACGACGGCTGCTACGAGATAAAAGGCACGGACCGGGAAGGACGCCGCATCGAGGTGACGGTCGATCCCGGCACGCTTCAGGTAATCGAGGTCGAATACGAGGACGGAGGTGAACGGCACTTCCGTGAGGGCAGGGGACGCAAACATGATTGAGGCGAAAAGGGACGGCGGTATTTCGGACGTTGCCGATACCACGCGCATGGTGCGGGTCTGGGATCCGGTGGTGCGCAGCTTTCATTGGGGCCTGGTTGCCGCCTTTGCAGTGGCATGGCTCGCGGCTGACGAGGTGCGGCCGCTTCACGAGGCGGCCGGCTATGCGGTGGCGGCATTGCTTGTGCTCCGCCTGATCTGGGGTTTTGTCGGCAGTCACCATGCCCGCTTCGCGCAATTCATGCGTGGCCCTGCCGCAACGCTGGTCTATCTCGGAGACATGCTGCGCGGGCGGGAGCGGCGCCATCTCGGGCACAACCCGGCCGGCGCCGCGATGATCGTGGCACTTATGGTTACGCTTTCCGGCACCGCGCTAAGCGGCTGGCTGCTCGAACAGTCGATCGAGGAAGCCCGTGCCGTGAGGGTTGTGGGCGAGCATGGCGGCCGGGAAGTCAGGGGGGACAAGACCTTGAAGGAGGTGCATGAAACGCTGGCCAACCTGGCGTTGGTCCTCGTGGCCCTGCATGTCGGAGGTGTGGCGCTCACCTCATGGCGCCATCGGGAGAACCTGCCCCGTGCCATGGTCACGGGCCGAAAGCGCCCCCCTGGCGCAAATGACGTGACCTGAACATTACGCATTCCCACTGTTGTTGCGGCCCCGTCTGTCTGGCGGGGCCGGTTTGTTTTGCGCGACCGTTGCGGTTCGTCGGGGCAGGCTGACGGAAAGCTGACGCAGGTTTTCCGCGGCGATCAGGATCACGTCAGCCGCGCCCTCCAGATTGGTTTCATCAGGCAACCAAGGCTGAGGAGCATAGCCATGAAAACCATCCTGACCGCCACCGCATTCGCCCTCGCGATCCCCGCCGGGGCCGCGCTCGCCGACGAGAAATGCAACGTGCCGACCGAGAACATGCAGTCCTGGGAAGCCCTTATCCAAGTGACCGACGAATTCGGCTGGAGCATCTCGAAAATGGAACTTGATGATGGCTGCTACGAGCTGAACGTCATCGACCAGGGTGGCAACACCCTGAAGATGACCGTCGATCCCGGAACCCTCGAGGTGATCGACGGCAAGGTCAAGCGCTGGAGCGACGGCACCAAGCCCGCAAAGCGCAACTGATCGCCGCAAGGCTCCGCCCCGTCATCGCGGCGGAGCCTTTCCCACGCGGGCGTTCGCCGCGGCCATAGCCGGGAAAATGCCCCCGAGATGATCGGAAAGGACATTCGAACCATGAAGACTCTGTTGATTGCCATAACCGCTCTCGCGGTATTGCCCGCGGCGGGGGCGTTGGCGGGCGACGACTGCCATGTGCCGCGCGGCGCCTGGCAGCCGCGCGAGGCGGTGATGCAGGCCGCCGCCGGCCTCGGCTGGCATGTCGAGAAGATCGAGGCCGATGACGGCTGCTGGGAGGTCAAGGGCCGCGATGCCCAGGGCCGCCGCATCAAGGCCAAGCTGGATCCCGCGACGTTGCAGGTCGTCAAGCTGCGCCACCGGGACGGCGAGCAGGACCGCAAGCGGGATCGCGGCGGTGCAACCCCTGTCGCCCCCTCGGTCCCGCCCGCCAATCCGCTGTTCCAGAACGGCACCCCGCCCGTGGTGCGGGTGAACTGACATATCAGGCAGAAGAGAGCAGAGACATGAAATCCATCCTCGCAGCCCTTGCGCTGACTTCGGCCCTGGTGGCCCCCGGCCTCGCCATGGCCCGGCCGGTCACCCTCACCACCACGCTGAACACTTACGGCGGCGATGGTGCCTATCTGGTTCTCTACGTTACCGATGCGCAGGGGGCATATGCCGGAACCCTGTGGATGGCCGGCGGCAAGTCGAAATATTACGAACATCTCAGCGACTGGTATCGCGCCAGCGGCGGCGACCTGGCGCAGATCGACGGCATCACCGGCGCCAGTGTCGGCGCGGGCCGGTCGCTGGAAATCACCCTCGACCTTGCCGATGCGCTGTTCGATGCCGGCTACACGCTGCATGTCGATGCCGCCGTCGAGTACATGCGCGACAGTCCGAACGACATCGCCGTGCCGTTGACGGCGGCAGGAGCGGGGCAGCCCGTGCCCGGCCGCCGCTATGTCGCCAGCCTCCGCTACGACATGTGAGATGGCGCCATGATCCGCATGCTGCATCGCTGGCCGGGTCTGCTGGCCCTTGCTCTCGTCATGGTCCTCGCGATCAGCGGGGCGGCGCTCTCGGTCTTTCCCGTGGCCGAGCGGTTTTCCACGCCGCAGGCCGAGGCCGGCCTGACCGTTGCCGATCTCGCTGAACGCATCCGGACTGCCTATCCGGGGGTGGAGCAGATCCGGCGTGCGCCCTCGGGCCGGATTACTGCGTTCTGGTTCGACGACGGCACGCCCGGCGCGGCGGTGATCGACCCCGCGACCGGCAAGGGCATCGCCAGCGCCGATCCGAACCCGGTCGAACGCTGGCTGACCAGCCTTCACCGCTCGCTGTTTCTTGGCGATGCCGGCCGTATCGTCATGGCTGCCGGTGCGGCGGCCATGCTGGTCCTGTCGGTCTCTGGCGCGATGCTGGTCGCACGGCGCATGGGCGGCTGGCGGCGCTGGTTCGCCCCTTTGCGCGGGCCAGCATCGAGCCGCATCCATACCGGGATCGCCCGCGTGGCGGTCGCGGGGCTGATTCTGTCCTCGGCGACCGCACTGTGGATGGCCGCTTCGACCTTCGATCTTCTGCCGGATGGCACTGCACCGCCGGCCTTTCCGACCGAGGTCAGCGGCAGCACCGGGGTCTCCCTTGCTGCGATGGAGCCGCTCTCCGTGATTCCTGTCACTGAGTTGCGCGAACTGAGCTTTCCCTATCCGGGCGACGCCACGGACGCCTTCACCCTGAAGACGGATCGCGGCACCGGCTATCTTGATCAGGGGACGGGTGAGCTTCTGGCCTGGGCCGAGCTGACGATGTGGGAACGGATATCTGAAACTATCTACATCCTGCATACCGGACAGGGGGCCGCATCTCTCGGCCTCGTGCTGGGTGTGATGGCGCTCGGCGTGCCGGCAATGGGGGTGAGTGGTCTTGTGCTCTGGTTCGCGGGGCGGCGGTCAAGGCCGCGTCTCCGTGGCAATCATCCTGCAAAAGGCGCTGGGACCATCTTGCTGGTGGGCTCGGAGGGCGGCAGCACCTGGGGTTTCGCTGCGACGCTCCAACATGCGCTGACCGCAGCGGGCCAGCATGTTCATGTCGCGCCAATGTCCGGTTTCGAGCCGGCGCGCTATCCGCAGGCCGAACGGTTCGTCATTCTCGCCGCCACCTGGGGCGAGGGACAGGCTCCCGCCACGGCGAAGGGGTTCATCGAACGCCTCGCGGCGCTGGAATCCGTCCCTGAGGCCCCGCTTGCCGTGCTTGGTTTCGGCGATCGCAGCTTCCCCGCGTTCTGCGCGTTCGCCGATGAAGTCGCGCGGCTGGCTGCTGCCAAAGGTTGGGCGCAATTGATACCTTTCGATGCGGTCGATCGCCAGTCGCCGCAGGATTTCGCCCGCTGGGGCCGCGCCCTGGGGGCGGCGCTGGGGATCGAGCTTACGCTCGAACATGTGCCAACCCCGCCGGTGACGGAGCGGCTTGTCCTGGTCTCGCGCCGCGATTACGGGATAGACGTGCAGGCGCCAACCGCGATCCTGCGCTTTTCCCTGCCCGAGACGACGCTCCTGCAACGGCTCACAGGTCGGGGCGTTGGCCGGTTTCAGGCCGGTGATCTCCTCGGCGTCCTGCCCGAGGGTGCGGACCTCCCGCGCTTCTACTCGCTGGCGTCCGGATGGCGCGACGGCTTCGTCGAGATCGTGGTGCGCAAGCATCCCGGCGGCCTCTGCTCCGGGCAGCTTCTGGCACTGGAGCCCGATCAGGCGATCCACGCCTTCGTCCAGCACAATCCTGCTTTCCATAACGAAGGAGGAAAGCCGCCGCTGATCCTGATCGGCGCCGGCACGGGGATCGGCCCGCTTGCAGGGTTCATCCGGGGCAACAGTGGGAAGCGGCCGGTTCATCTCGTTTTCGGGATGCGCCACCCCGACAGCGATTTCCTCTATCGTGAGGATCTGGCCGCCTGGCAGGCCGATGGCCGTCTTGCCCAGTTGACCACCGCCATCTCGCGGGGAGCGAAGCCGCGCTATGTGCAGGACGTGCTGCGCGCTGAGAGCGTTGAACTGATCCGGCTGATCCGGGACGGGGCGCGCATCATGGTCTGCGGCGGGCGCGACATGGCGGCGGGCGTGGCCGAGGCGCTGACGGACATTCTCGCGCCGGTCGGCCTCACCCCGCTCACGCTGAAAACGGAGGGACGCTATGCCGAAGACGTCTACTGACCCGATCCGCCACGCGCTGAATGGCCCGACCATGGGGACACGCTGGTCGGCGCTTTTCCATGCCGATGCCGGGCTGGACCCCGCCCCGGTGCAGGCGGCCTTGCAGGCGGCCGTGGCGGAGGTCGATGCCGCCATGTCGACATGGAAACCCGACAGTGACCTGATGCGCCTGAACCGGACGTCCGAAAATGTCTGGGTGGCCGTTCCCGCTGGGTTGGCCGAAGTGCTCGATCTTGGGGTAAGGATCGGCGCTCTATCGGGCGGTGCTTTTGACATCGGCATGGGCGATGCGGTGCGGGCCTGGGGGTTTGGACCCGAGGCGGTCAGCGCCGGGGCCATCCGCGCGGTGATGGCTGCTGCGCGCTGGCCCGCGCATGAGGTGCTGGAGATCGACCGCGCGGCCGGGCTAGTCCGGAAACACACGCCGATCACGCTGGACCTGAACGGGATCGCCAAGGGGTTCGGCGTGGACAAGCTGGCAGGGACGTTGCAAGGCTTCGGCATCACGGCTTTCCTCGTCGGCATCGACGGCGAAATGCGTGCATCCGGACTACGGCCCGATAGCATGCCCTGGACGGTCGCCGTCGAGACGCCGGATCCCGAACGCCGCGCGCCCCGCTCCATCCTGACGCTGATGGATGCTGCCGTCGCCACGTCGGGCGACTACCGGCATCATGTGACCGTTCGGGGCCAGCGCCTGTCACACACCATGGACCCCGCGACAGGCGGCCCGCTGCGCTCGTCACCGGCCTCGGTTACGGTCGTCGCCGGAACCTGTGCGGAGGCCGATGCCTGGGCTAGCGCGCTGATGGTGCTGGGTCCGCAAGCTGGCGGCGAACTCGCCGCGCGTCTCGACCTCGATGCGCTGTTTCTGATGCGCGAGGCAGGCGGCATCCGGACCCATGCCGTCGGGGCGCTGTTCGACAGCCCGATGGTATCGGCGGCAGGCCGCGAGGGTCTGGTTCGTGCCTGAGGTCTGTCCATTCGTGCAATGGGTCTTTGCAGTTTTCGTCAATTCTCGTGCGAAAACGGACAGCCTATGTCTATCCCAAGCCCGGCGGCGTCTGTCGATGCCCGCTGCGGCCAGAACCACTTGGCAGATACAGGAGATCACTATGAGGACTGTAAAATCTTTCACCGCCGTCGCTGTTGCTCTCGCCCTTGCGCTGGGGTCAGCTGGCATTGCAGCCGCGCAATCCCATGATCATGACAGCCATGGCGCGGGGGCTATCGAGATCACGCTGAACGATGGCGCCAAATGGCAGGGCGATCAGAACATGATCACCGGCATGACCGCGATTCACGGAACCATGGCCGCGAACCTGGACGCGATCCACAACGGCACCCTGCCGGCCGATGCCGCGAATGGGGTCGCTGCCGATGTCCAGAAGCAGGTCGATTTCATGGTCGAGAACTGTGTGCTGGAACCCGAGGTGGACGAGCAGTTCCATATCGTCCTTGGTGAGGTGATGACCGGCATCTCGGCATTGGAGGCCGGCGAGGTCGAGACTGGCGCGGTGACGATCGTTCAGGCGTTGAACGCATATGGCGAGCATTTCGAGCATCCGGGCTGGCAGATGATCGACTGACGCCACGGGCGCAGGCATGGGCCGGCGCGGGCGTTACGCCTGCGCCGGCCTTGTCTTGCACGGGCAGCGCCCCTCCAGCAGGTCGGCATCGGCCGCCAGGGCCGTCGCCATGAAGTCCAGAAACAGGCGGATGCGCGCGGTTTGGCGCAGATCCTCGTGAATCAGCAACCACAGGTCCAGCATGAAATCCTCGGGCAGCGCGGCGGCGCGGATCAGGCTGGGGTCGCAATCGGCAATCACGCAAGGCAAGGCAGCAAGTCCGATCCCC
The DNA here is from genome assembly GCF_018499825.1 of Paracoccus sp. pheM1. Classification (NCBI taxonomy): domain Bacteria; kingdom Pseudomonadati; phylum Pseudomonadota; class Alphaproteobacteria; order Rhodobacterales; family Paracoccaceae; genus Paracoccus; species Paracoccus sp. pheM1. The sequence continues at coordinate 1,643,056 of NZ_JAGXCX010000001.1, read as the reverse complement.
GCCTTCGCACCGGCATGGGCGGCGATGATCGAGTTTGTCCGGTAAACCTGTCGCGCATCCGGCCACCAGCGGGTCAGATTGCGGCTGAGCGGGCCATGCGCAGACCCGTAGCCGATCCAGTCACCCTTGGCAGGATCGCCCGGCGGCCGGTCCGCCGCACCATAGGCGGCAAAGGCCAACCGCCCGACCCGCCGCCCGATCAGTGTTTCCTGTCCCGGATTGCCGATGCGCAGGGCCACGTCCGCCTCGCGCCGGGTCAGGTCCAGCACCGTATCCGCAACGATTACCTCGATCTCGATCTCGGACCATTCGGCGCGGAAGGCGGCGACATGGCGGGGCAGCACCCCCACCGCCAGCAGGTCGGTCGTGGTGATGCGGATCGTCCCAGTGGGCCGCTGGTCCTGTCCGGTAACCTTCAGCGCCAGCGCGGTGATTTCTTCCTCGATGCGGATGACGGAATCGCGCATCTCCTCGCCGGCCTGGGTCAGCGCGTAACCGCCGGGCAGCCGGTCGAACAGGCGCACCCCCAGCCGCGCCTCGAACGCGCCGATGCGGCGGAAGACGGTGGAATGGGTAACGCCAAGGCTGCGCGCCGCCCCCGAGAGCGACCCCGCCCGTGCCACGGCCAGAAACAACCGCAGATCGTCCCAATCCTGCGCCTGTGCATTCATGCAATGAATCTTTGCCTGAGTTGCCAATCCTGATCCTGAAAGGACAGCATATCTTGAGTTCACAAGCAATGACCGCCCACCGGGCGGCGACATGAAAGGAACCAGCCATGACCAAGACCATCCTGCGCAGCGACGAATTTTCCTGCCCCTCCTGCGTCACCAAAATCGAAAAGGCGCTGGCGGCAACTCCTGGCGTGACCGCCGCCAAGGTGCACTTCAACACCGGCCGCATCGAGGTCGAGCATGACCCCGCATCCGCCCCGGTCGAGGCCCTTGTCTCGGTGGTGAAATCCACCGGCTAAGAGGCCCGCCCCGCCGCATTCTGACCCATCCCTTCCAGCCCGGCCGTGCCTGCCCGCGCTGCCGGGCCTTCACATCATGAGGCCCCGCATGTTGACCCCTATCCTGACAATTCTTCACCAGCCGGCCAGCCGCAGGAAGTGGCTGACCATCATCAGCGGCAGCCTGATCGTGCTGGGCCTGATCGCCCTTTACGGGTTCGACCTGCGCGGGCTCTGGGCGGCATCTATGCTGGTGGCGGCCTTTGTCGCCGGCTCTGACATCGCCTGGCGGGCGTACCACGCGCTGCGCATTCGCCATTTCTCGATCGAGTTGCTGGTGACCGTTGCGGCTATTGGCGCGCTGTTCATCGGCGAATATTGGGAATCGGCCGCCGTTACTTTCCTGTTCAGCTTCGGCGCCTGGCTTGAGGCCCGCACCCTGCGCCAGACCCGTGGCGCACTGGCCGATCTGCTGAAGGCCGCGCCCGAGGTCGCTACCGTGATCCGCGACGGCCAGCCGGTCGAGATTGCCGCCAGTGCCGTCCAGCCGAATGAGGTCGTGCTGGTGCGCGCCGGAAACCGCATCCCCGTCGATGGCGAGGTGATCGACGGTAACGCCGCCGTGTCCGAGGCCGCCATCACCGGCGAGCCGATCCCGGCCGAGAAAGCCCCCGGCTCCCACGTCCATGCCGGCACCATCGCGGAAAATGGCGTGCTGCGGATCCGCGCCACCGGCATCGGCGCCGATACCACGCTGGCCCGGATCATCCGCCGCGTCGAAGAGGCGCAGGAGGAACGCGCCCCCAGCCAGCGCATGATCGAGCGTTTCGCCCAATGGTATACGCCCGGCATCATGATGCTGGCGCTGGGTGCCTGGGCGGTGACGCAGGATATTCGCCTCGCGCTGACCCTTCTGGTGGTGGCCTGTCCGGGCGCCCTGGTGATCTCGACGCCGGTCTCCATCGTCGCCGGCATCGGGCGGGCGGCGCGCTCGGGCATCCTCATCAAGGGCGGGCAGCATCTGGAAAGCGCCGGCCGCATCGACATGCTGGCGCTGGACAAGACCGGCACCCTGACCGAGGGCCGCCCCAGCCTGGTCGAGATCGTGCCTCTTGGCGGCATCGATCGTGCCGAATTGCTGCACTGGACGGCGATCGCCGAATCCGGCTCGGACCACCCGCTGGGCCGCCCGATTATCGAGGCCGGCCGTGCCGAGGGCGAGATTCCCGCGCCCGAGACGGTCGAGGAAGTGGCTGGCATGGGTCTGGTGGTCCACCACGAGGGGCGGCAGGTCGCGGCCGGCAACCGGCGGCTGTTCGACCGGCTGGGCATCGGTTTCTACGCCGAGGCCGAGGCCGCGCTGGCCGGGGTTCTGGGCCGCGGCTGCACGCCGATCATCGTGGCGCTGGACGGGCGCATCGCGGGCATCTTCGGGCTGTCCGACCAGCCCCGGCTTTCGGCCCAAAGCGCCATCGCCCGGCTGCGCGATATCGGGGTGGGGCGCATCGCCATGCTGACCGGCGACCAGCCGCAGGCCGCCCACGCCATCGCCGCCGAAATCGGCATCGACGAGGTTCATGCCGGGCTGCTGCCCGAGGACAAGCTGGAGCTGATCCGCCACTTTCAGGCCGAGGGCCGCCATGTCGCCATGATCGGCGACGGCATCAACGACGCGCCGGCGCTGGCTGCCGCCGACACCAGCGTTGCCATGGGGGCCGTGGGCTCGGACGTGGCGATCGAGACCGCCGACATTGCGCTGATGGCCGACGATCTGGAGAAACTGCCCGAGGCCATGGCGATTTCCCGCGCGACGCTGCGCAATATGCGCCAGAACTTGGCCATCGCGCTGCTGACTGTGGCCGGGCTGCTGGCGGGCGTGTTCAACGGCGATGTGCATATGGCCGAGGGCATGCTGATCCATCAGCTTTCGGTACTGGTGGTGATCGCCAACGCTATGCGCCTGCTGCGCGTCCCGCGCGGGCCCGGCGGGCGCCGACCTGTGCCGGCAACGGTGCCCGCGACGGCATAGAGCGCGCTTGTGCTTCATCGGCAAATCCGCTCCCGTGCCCATGGCGCGGGGGCGTTTTCAATGGGGGGATGACATGGCCGATAGCAATGATGCCAGACAGATCGGCGAGGTTCTGGATTTCTGGTTCCCCGAGGGCCGCGCGCTGGACATTGACCCCGACCGCCATGCCGAGCACTGGCGCTGGCGGATGCATGGCGGCGCGGATGGTGCGATTGCGGCGCGCTTTGGCCCGCTGACCGAACGCGGCGCGGCGGGGGACCTCGATCACTGGGCCGGGACGCAAGAGGGCCGGCTGGCGCTGATCGTGGTGCTGGACCAGTTCCCGCGCTCGCTGTGGCGGGGGAGCGCGCTTGCATATGCGCAAGATCCGGCGGCTCTGGCGCAGGCGCTGGCGGGGTTGGACAACGGAGACTGGGCGGCCCTTGGCCTGCCGTGGTTCCAGATCGGCTTCACCCAGCCCCTGGGCCATGCCGAGGGGCCGGACCATCTGGCCCGCATCAACCGGCTGATTGCCCTGCGCAACGACATCGCCGCCCGCGCGCCGGCAACGTTGCAACCGCTCTATGCCTCGTTGGTCGATCAGGCCGGCAAGGTGCGCCGCGTCATCGCCCGCTTTGGCCGCCACCCGCACCGCAACGCCATCTTGGGCCGCAACCCGACGCCCGAAGAGGAGGCGTATCTGCAAGGGGGTGATTTCCCCCATCAGCGCGCTTTCAGGGAGTGACGCCCCTTTCGAGTCAGGCCGGCAGCGCCACACCCGGCAATGCCTGTCGGCTCGCCGGTGCCTTGGGCCGGCGGATCGGGTCCGACAGCAGCCGCAGCCCGTTCAGCACCACCAGCACCGTGCCGCCTTCATGGCCGATCACCACCAGCGGCAAGGGCAGGTCGAAGAACAGCCCGCCGATGACCAGAACCACCATGGCGCCGATGGCGAAGGTCAGGTTCTGGCGGATCACCCTTGAGGTTCGGCGCGACAGGCGCTGCGCATCGGCCAGCCGCTCCATATCCTCGGAGAGTAGCGCCACATCGGCGGCCTGAAGCGCCACCTCGGACCCGGCCACGCCCATGGCGATGCCGACATCGGCGCGGGCCAGCGCCGCGGCGTCGTTCACCCCGTCGCCGACAAAGGCGACGCAGCCGGTTGGGGCCAGATCGCCCACCGCGCGAACCTTGTCCTCGGGCAGCATTTCGGCGTGGATCTCGTCGGGGGCAAGGCCAAGCTCGGCGCCGATGCGCAGGGCGACCGGGCGGCGGTCGCCGGTCATCATGACGATGCGGCGGATGCCACTGTCGCGCAGGGCCGCAATCGCCCCGGCGGAACTGGCCCGCGCCTCATCCGCCACGCTGACGGCGCCCAGCACGGTGGCGCCGCGGCCCAGATAGACGACCGAATTGGCGCCATCCGCCAGCGCCTGCAACGCGGGGTGATCCGTCGCGGCCCCCATGTCCCTGGCAAGATAGGGGTTGCCCGCCCAGACCGGGCCAGAGGCATCGCAGCCCTCGATGCCGATGCCCGGCCTTGCGTTCACGTCGGCAATGCGCGCCGGATCAAGTCCGCGGGTGTCGGCCTCGCGGCGGATCGCGGCGGCGATATGATGCTCGGAATGCGCCTCCAGCCCCGCCAGCAGCGACAGGAACCCGGCCTCGTCGCCATCCAGCGCGACGATTTCCGTCACCTCGGCGCGGCCGGTGGTCAGGGTGCCGGTCTTGTCGAAGGCGAAGATATCGACCTCGGCCAGCGTCTCCAGCGCGCCGCCGCCCTTGAACAGAACTCCGCCGCGCGCCGCCGCCGACAGGGCCGACAGGATCGCGGCGGGGACGGAAATGACGATGGCGCAGGGGCTGGCGGCGACCAGCAGCGTGGCGGCGCGGTAAAGCGCCAGTTCCCAGTCGCCGCCCAGCCACCAGAACGTGGCAAAGGCGATCACCGCACCCGCCAGCACCGCGACCGTGTAGCGCTGGCCGAACCATTCGCTGAACCGCTCTGAGGGTGCGCGGGCGGCCTGCGCCTCGGTCACCAGGCGGATCATGCGGGCGATGGTGCTGTCGCTGACGCTGCGCGTGACCTCGACCTCCAGCACGCCGTCCAGATTGATCGTGGCCTCGAAAACCTGCGCACCGGCCTCTTTTGACACGGGCATGGATTCGCCGGTGATATTGGCCTCGTCGATGCCGCCGCGCCCGGTGACGACCACGCCATCACTGGGCACCCGGGCGCCGGGGCGCAGCACCACCACATCGCCGACGGCCAGCACCTCGGCGGGAACTTCCTCCACAGCGCCGTTGGTGGACTTGCGCAAGGCGGTCTCGGGGCGCAGCGCCATCAGCGCCTCGATGGCGCGGCGGGCGCGGCCAAGCGCGCGTTCCTCCAGCGTGGTCGAGATGCTGAACAGCGTCAGCAGCACCGCACCCTCGAACGGGGCGCCGACGATTGCGGCGGCGATTGCCGCGACGATCATCAACAGGTCGATGTCAAGCACGCGCGCGCGCCACAGTTCCGACAGCGCGCGCCAGCCGGTGGGCAGGCCGCCAGCCAGATAGACTAGCACTAGCCCCGGCAGCTCCAGAGCGTCGAAAGCTCCGCTGGGCAGCCACCTGCCGGCCGCCGCCATTGCCATGCCGAGCACGGTGACGAGCGAAAGGGTCAATGACAGATCAATGGTTGGAAATCGTCTCATGTCGGGTTCCTGGCTGGCGAGATGGCTGCTGGCAGCCGCCATCGCTGGCTGGGTGAATGGATCAATCGGATGGCTTATGGCACCGCGATGCGAAGGCCGCGATGGTAATCCAGATGGCGCTGCGCAGGATCATCGCGCCCATGGTGCGCGCTTCCCAGGCGCCGCCCGAGCCGACATGCCACAGGAAGGCGGCGAAGACGGCCGCAGTCGCCACGGCGATGGCGAGCGACAGCACCGGCGCCCAGCCCGCGCCGCGCCACAGGCCGATGCCGGCCAGAACATAGGCAAACCCCGCGCCGAAATTGAACCACAGCACGAAGGGCACCACCGCGCCCATGTCGACGCCGCCGAAGAGCGCCCTGCCGCCCGAGACGAGGGTGAGCAGGCCGAAGATCACTGCGACGGCGGCGGCGATAGCCAGGGTGCGGGGTCTTACGGGCATGGATAGCTCCGGGGTCAGGCGTCGGCGAGGCGGCCGTCGCGCAGGTGGATCAGGCGGTCGAAACGGTCGAAGATCTTTTCGTCATGGGTGACGGTGACGATGCAGGCCTCCTGCTCGACGGCAAGCCTGCGCAACAGGTCCATCACCAGCCCGGCCCGCGCGCCGTCGAGCGCGGCGGTGGGTTCGTCGGCCAGGATGATGCGGGGGCGGTTGGCGAGCGCGCGGGCGATCGCCACGCGCTGCGCCTCGCCGCCCGAAAGCAGCGCCGGCTTGACCGTCGCCCGGTGGCCGACTTCCAGATAGGTGAGCAGCTCGCGCGCCCGTGCCCGGCCCTTGTCGGCCGACCAGCCGGCAAGGTCCAGCACGACCGCGACGTTCTCCTCCGCGGTGAGGAAGGGCAGGAGGTTGTGCGCCTGGAAGATGAAGCCGATCTTGTCGAGCCTGAGGCGCCTCAGGTCGCGCCGCAGCCATCTGCCGTCGAACACCGGCTCGCCATCAAGCACCACCCGTCCCGCCGATGGGGCGAGGATGCAGCCGATGATGTTGAGCAGCGTCGTCTTGCCCGACCCGGACGGGCCGAGCAGCGCGACAACCTCGCCGGCGCGCACGGTCAGATCGACCGCGCGCAGGGCATCGACGCGGGTTGAGCCCTCGCCGAAATGCTTGGCCACGCCCGAGACCTCGATGAGGATGTCGCCGAGCGCCATGTCAGCTCCCTAGCGCGGTGGCCGGGTCGACCTTCATCGCCGCCCGCACGCCGAGCGCGGAGGATAGAAGGCAGACCGCGGCGATGATGCCGGCAAGGACCATGACGTTGAACGGCTCCAGCACCACGCGGCGGGGAAAATAGTCCTTCACCGCAAGGATCAGTATCAGGCCGATCCCCCAGCCCGAGGCGCCGAGGATCAGCGCCTGCTGCACGATCAGCGCAATGATGGTGCGGTCGGGCGCGCCGATCAGCTTCAGCGTGGCGATCTGCTTCAGCTTCTCCATGGTCATCGTGTAGATGATGAGGGCGATCACCACGGCGCTGACGGACAGCAGGATGCCGAGGAACAGCCCGATCTGGCGGCGCGCCTTGTCGACCACCGAGGCGAGCAGCAACTGCTCCTGCTCGGCCTGGGTCATCGCGGCGAGGTGCTTCCACTGGCGCACGGTCGCGGTCAGCAGATCGACATCGGCGCCCGGCGCCACGCGGGCGATGACGGCGGCGACGGATGCGGATTTGACTGAAACGGCGCCGCGCGCGGCCTGCACCCGCTGGGCGGCGGGGTTGAGTTCAGTCTGAAGCGCCATCGCGTCGGCCAGCGTCACATAGACCGCCGGATCCCCGCCCGAGTTCATCGCGCCTTCCACAAGCCCGACCACGGTAAAGCGGTTGCGCCCGAGCCGGATCGTCTCGCCGGGCAGCAGGCCGGTCTTGCGGTCGGCCACCAGCTCGAAATGGCTGGCGCCGATGCCGCGCCCCTCGGCGATCGCCTGCGGCCCGCCCGGACGCCCCGGCTCGTAGCCGACGACGTAGAGTCTCAGCGTGTGCCCGGCATGAGGCGCTTCGACGTTCTGGTAGTTCACCGCGCCGGCCTCGGCCACGCCGGGCATCCGTGCCACTGCATCGCGCGTGTCGACCGGAATGCTGGAGGCTTCCGCGAACGGTCCCTTGGTGCCAGCCTCCACAACCCAGACATCTGCGGTCGGTGCCTTTACCACCGCCAGCGCGTCCGAGACGAGGCCGTTATAGATACCGATCATCGCCAACACGACCGTCATCAATAGCCCCAGCCCGAAACAGGTCAGCACGAACCGGAACAGGCCGTGGCGGATATCTTTGAGCGCGAGGTTCATGGCGCCTCGCTGAGGTGGGCGCGCCGGCCCTCTGCGGCGCCCCTGGGCGGGCTGGTGACGATGGCGGCTCCTTCGGGTAGGCCGCCCGCGACCTCGACGCGGCCGCGATCATCGCGGGCGCCGAAGGTCAGCCCTATCCGTGCGAGACGACCGTCTTGCACCGTCCAGACCGTGCCGCGATGGCCGTCGAAGCCGGTGATGGCGACCTCGGGCACCATCAGTGCGCTCGCGCGTGTGCCAGTCAGGATGCGCACTTCGGCCTGTTCGCCAAGAAACATCTCGGCGGGGCAGTCGGCGCAGGTCAACCAGACGCGGCGCTCCTCGTTCACCCGGTCGCTTTCGAGGCCGATGCGGATGATGGTGCCGTGGAACTCGGCCGAAGGCTGCGAGCGCAGCCGGATCGTGCCGGGCTGGCCGGGGGCAAGCTGGCCGGCGCGCTCCTCGTCGACATAGGCCTGGATCCAGACGGTGGCCGGGTCGATCAGGGTGAAGATCGCATCGCCGGCTTTCACTACCGTGCCCGGCTCCGCATGGCGCGCGACGATCAGCGCATCATAGGGCGCGACCAGCCGGTGGTGGGCGAGAAGGGCTTCCTCCTGCCGCAGCGCCGCCGCCGCATCAAGGCTCTGTGCCCGGATCACCGCCACATCTGCCTCGGCCACGGCCAGATCGGCGCGGGCCACATCCTCGTCACGTTGCGCTTCCTCGGCGCGCTGGACCGAGGCGATATCACGCTGCACCAACCCTTGCTGGCGGCGGTTCGCTGCCTCACGCTCGGCCAGAACGGCATGGGCGCGCATCACGGCTGCGGTGGCCTTGGCAAGATTGGCCTCGTTGGCTGTCACCGCTGCGCCGGCGCGGGCAACGCGCGCTTCCTGTTCGGCAGAGTGAAGGATGGCCAGTTCCTGCCCCTTGGCCACACTGTCCCCGGCATCGGCGGCCAGCGAGGTCAGGGCGGCGCCCACCTCGAAGCCGACGCGGCTGAGTATTCGCGCCTCGACAGTGCCGAGCCCGTAGATGCGAAGGGCCACATCATGTTCGGGCTGAACGATCGCCACCGTCAGTGGGCGTTCGGTGAAGAACAGAAAGCCGGCAGCGACAGCCGCCGCTAGAAGAAGACCCGATAGCCAGATGCGCCGCATCGTCTATTTTCCTTCCGCAGCCAAAAGCCGGCACTGTGCGTCGAACAGGCGCAGCCCCTCGGCTCGCAAATCGAAATCGCGGGCGCCGAGCGCCCAGCGGATCGCTACGCCCTGCACGAGCGAGGTCAGCAGCACCGCCGCATCGTTTGCGGCTATGTCGCCGCGCAGCACGCCGGCTTTCTGCGCGGTTCTGATCTCCGTCGCCAGAAGGCCGTGGAAGGTTGTGAGCCTACCGTGAAAGGTGGCGCGCAGCTCCGTGTTGGTGACGTTCAACTCACGCGAAAACAGCAGCATCGGCAGCGCGGGGGTCGCGTCGATCTGCGCGAACTGTGCGGAAATCAGTGCACGCAACCTGACGATCGGCGTGTCTCCGAGGCTTAATGCATTTTCCCAAGCCGTTGCCAGCCCCTCGGCCACATGCTCGGCCACCGCCTGCCACAAGGCGGCCTTGGTCGGGAAGTGCCGGAACAAGGCGGCCTGCGTGACGCCGATCTGCGATGCGACCGCCCCTGTCGTCACCCGGTCCGGCCCGATCCTGTCGGCCAGGTCGAGTACGGTGGCCATGATCTCGGCCTTGCGAAGCTCCGCTGACTTTCGCACGGGGCACCTCGTTAGTTAGTGATCGGTCACAAACATACTTAGGCGGGCTCCTGCGATGCGTCAATCACGAGGCGTCATTTTCTGCATGCATTGATTGCCACGACACCGGGTCGCGGCGGGTTTGCCAGTTGCGTCTCCAGACCAGTTCGGCCTTCAGGGACTTGAAGAAACTTTCGACGGTCGAGTTATCATAGCAATTGCCTTTGCCGCTCATTGATGCCTTGAACCAGTTTTTGCGTAGAAGCTTCTGGTAGTCATGGGCGCAGTATTGCGCGCCGCGATCCGTGTGGTGAATACAGCCGGGTGGCGGTCGTCGCAGGGCAACAGCCATGTTCAGCGCCCTGATCGCCAGATCCTGCTTCATCCGGTTGCTGATGGCCCAGCCAATCACGCGCCTCGAGAACAGGTCGATGATGACGGCCAGATAAACCCAGCCCTCGCGCGTCCAGATGTAGGTGATGTCTCCCGCCCACTTCTAGCCCCCCGCCCGGGTGCAGCATAGGCTTGGCATACTATCAGGCTTGACATGCAGGATGGAAAGATGCGCAAGGGTGAGGAGAGGATTGCAAATGCCACGGGCAATGGACGCAAAGGACGACAGGGCGGGTGCTGCGCTGACGGATGCGGCCTGGTCCGATGTGCTGATTGCGGTGGATCGCACCTATGCCGAGCTGATCGAACATCAGGAGCGGCTTGAGGCCCAGAACCGCGAGCTTGAGGCGCTGCGCCAGTTCCTGTCCTCGGTCATCACCTCGGTTTCCGATGTGCTGATCGTGCTGGATCGCGACGGGCGGGTGGATGAGGTCAATGCCTCGACCTGTGTCTGCACCGGGCTGCCTGTCGCGGCCCTGGTCGGCCGGAGCGTGGCGGATCTGGTGCGCGAAGAGGATCGCGCGGGTCTTTCGGCCCTGATTGCGGAGATTGCGCGCACGCGGGCGCCGGGGCGGATGGAGCTTTCGCTTGTGAGTTCGCGCGAGCCGGCCCCGGTCGAGGCGGTCCTGTCGCCGCGCCTCGATGATCGCGGCCGGATCGAGGGGCTGGTGCTGACGGGGCGTCCGGTGGGGGAATTGCGCCGCGCCTATGCCCAGCTTGAACGCAGCCATGCCGAGATGAAGGCCGCTCAGGCGCAGCTGGTCCATGGCGAGAAGCTGGCTTCATTGGGGCGTTTGCTGGCCGGGGTGGCGCATGAGCTGAACAATCCGATCAGCTTTGTCTATGCCAATGCCCATGCGCTGGAACGCTATGCCGCCAAGTTCGAGACCTATTTCGACCGGGTTCAGGCCGGGGCCGACAGGGATGAACTGGTCCGCCTGCGGGAAGAATTGCGGCTGGACCGCGAGTTGCGCAACCTGCGCGAGGCGGTGCAGGGCGCGCGCGAGGGGGCCGAAAGGGTGCGCGATATCGTCGAGGATCTGCGCCGACTGTCCTCGGATGGGGGCGGAGAGATGGCGGCCTTCGATCTGGTCGAGACCGCCCGCACCGCCGCCTTCTGGATCATGCGCGGGGCAGGCCACAGCACCGTGCCCGAGATCAATGCCGAAGGGCCGGTGATGGTTCTGGGGCATACGGGCCATATTCAGCAGGTGGTGATGAATCTGGTGCAGAACGCGCTGGATGCGGTTTCGGAAACCGCAGCCCCGCAGATCGCCTTGCGGATCATGCGCGAGGAAGGCCGTGGCGTGCTGGAAATCCACGACAACGGGCCGGGCATCGACGAGGCAACGGCCGCAATGATCTTTGACCCGTTCTTTACCACGAAACCCGTGGGAAAAGGCACCGGACTTGGCCTGTCGATCAGCCTCAAGATCGCCGAGGATCATGGCGGCAGGCTGAGTTACAGCCCCGCCTCTGGTGGTGGGGCGCTGTTTCGGCTGGAGCTGCCGCTGGCAGGAGAGGGCGCATGAACATTCTGTGGCTGCAAAGCGCCGGTTGCGGTGGCTGCACCATGTCGCTGCTATGTGCCGAGGGGCCGAATGTCTTTGACCTGCTTGCCGGGGCGGGGCTGACCTTTCTGTGGCATCCGGCGCTGAGCCTTGAAAGCGGTGCCGAGGTGCGCGGGATTCTGGCCAGCCTTGTTTCGGGCGAGGTGCCGCTGGACATTCTCTGCGTCGAGGGCGCGATTGCACGCGGGCCGCGTGGCACCGGACGCTATCAAATCCTGTCGGGCACCGGGCGTCCGTTACTGGACTGGATGCGGGACCTGGCGCCGCTGGCGGCCCATGTGGTGGCGGTGGGCACCTGTGCGACCTATGGCGGCGTGACCACGGCAGGGGGCAACCCCTCGGATGCGGTGGGGGTGCAATATGACGGTGCCCATCCCGGCGGCGCCCTGCCGGCCACGTTCCGCGCCCGTGCCGGTCTGCCGGTCATCAATATCGCCGGCTGCCCGACCCATCCCGATTGGGTGACCGAGACGCTTCTGATGCTGGCGGCGGGCCGGCTGGGGGCCTCGGATCTGGATGCGCTTGGCCGGCCCCGGTTCTATGCCGATCATCTGGTCCATCATGCCTGCCCGAAGAACGAGTTCTACGAGTACAAGGCCAGCGCGCGCGCATTGTCGGAAATGGGCTGCATGATGGAGCATCTGGGCTGTATCGGCACACAGGCGGTGGGCGATTGCAATATCCGGCCCTGGAATGGTCAGGGCAGTTGCACACGCGGCGGATATCCCTGCATCAACTGCACCGCGCCGGAATTTGAAGAGCCGCGCCACCTGTTCACCGCCACGCCCAAGATCGCCGGCATTCCGGTTGGCCTGCCGACCGATATGCCCAAGGCCTGGTTCATGGCGCTGGCATCGCTGTCCAAGGCCGCCACGCCCGAGCGGATCGCGAAGAATGCCGTGGCCGATCGTATCGTCACCCCGCCGACGCTGAGAAAACCCCGATGAGCGGGGCAGGGGGCGAAACGGGGCAGGGGCAGTTGATCGTCGGCCCGTTCAACCGGGTCGAGGGCGATCTGGAGATCCGGCTGGACATCGCAGAGGGGCGAGTCAGCGCGGCGCGGATCAACTCGCCGCTTTATCGCGGGTTCGAGCGTATGCTGCCCGGCAAGGATCCGCGCGATGCGCTGACCATCGTGCCGCGGATTTGCGGCATCTGCTCGATCAGCCAGTCGGCGGCGGCGGCGCGGGCGCTGGCCATGGCGGTGGGCGAGGTCCCCGAACCGCAAGGAGAGCGGATGGCCGCGCTGATCCACGCGGTCGAGAATGTCTCGGACCATCTGACGCATTTCAGCCTGTTCTTCATGCCCGATTTCACCAGACCCCAATATCAGGCGCGGGGCTGGTATGATCGGGCGGTGGCCCGGTTCACGGCGATGGAGGGATCGGCCCTGAAACGCGCGGTCGAGGCGCGGGCGGGGTTGATGCATATCCTTGGGCTGATGGCCGGGAAATGGCCGCATACCCTGGCGATCCAGCCCGGCGGCGTGACGCGCGCCCCGTCCGAACGCGACCGGCTGCGTATTCTGGCCAGCCTGACGGCCTTTCGCCGCTATCTGGAGGATACGGTCTTTGGGGCAGCGGTCGAGGATTTCGCGGCCCTTTCCTCGGTCCCGGCGCTGATGGGATGGCAAGGGGGCGATGCCGGCCTGTTCCTGCGCATCGCCGCCGATCTGGATCTGGCGGATCTGGGGCGCGGCTCGGGGCGCTATCTGTCCTTTGGCGCCTATCCGCTGGAGGGCGGCCACGGCTTTGCCCCCGGCATCTGGGATGGCGGGGCGCAGCCTCTCGACATCGCGGCGATCAGCGAGGATTTGTCGCATAGCTGGATGCTGGGGCCTGCGGCGCATCCGGCCCAGGGTGTGACCGATCCCGACGAGGATATGCGCGACACCGCCTATAGCTGGTGCAAGGCCCCCAGACTGGCCGGACGCACCATGGAAACCGGCGCGCTGGCCCGGCAGGTGATCGACGGCCATCCGCTGGCGCTGGATCTGGTCCGCGATGGCGGCGGCGGGGTGCTGGCGCGGGTGGCGGGGCGTCTGCTGGAACTGGCGCGCAGTCAGGTTCTGATGGAGGATCTGGCGCGCGGGATCGTGCCCGAGGCCCGCTTCATGGCCGGCCCCCTGAAAATCAGCGATGGGATCGGCGAAGGGCTGGTCGAAGCCGCGCGCGGCGCGCTTGGCCATTGGCTGAGGATCGAAGGCGGGCGGATCGCCTCGTATCAGATCGTCGCTCCGACCACCTGGAACTTCAGCCCGCGCGATGCCGGCGGCGTGCCCGGTCCGGTCGAGGCGGCGCTTGAGGGGCTTGTGGTCCAGCCGGGCGAGACGACCCCGCTTGGCGTGCAGCATGTGGTGCGCAGCTTTGACCCCTGCATGGTCTGCACCGTGCATTGAGGAAGGAGTGCCCGCCGGACATGACTCTGCCGACCATGGAACAGGGCTTCGCCATCCGGGTGCGCGGGCAGGTGCAGGGGGTCGGCTTCCGGCCCTTTGTCTGGCGGCTGGCACGGGCGGCGGGGTTGCGCGGCGAAGTTCTGAACGATGCCGAAGGGGTCCTGATCCGTCTGGTCGCGCAGGATTGCGGCGATTTCATCGCGGCCTTGCGCGCGGATAGGCCGCCTCTGGCCAGAATCGACGCGATCGAGGCCGTGCCACAGGTTTTTGCCGCGATGCCCGAGGGGTTTTCCATCGCGGCCAGCGCGGGCACAGGCGCCGAAACGCGGGTCACGCCCGATGCCGCGACCTGCCCGGAATGCCGGGCCGAGATCTTAGCGCCCGGTAGGCGGCAGGGCTATGCCTTTACCAACTGCACCCATTGCGGGCCGCGCTATACGATCCTGCGCGAACTGCCCTATGACCGGGCGCGAACCACGATGGCGGGCTTTGATCTTTGCCCCGATTGCGCCGCCGAATATGCCGATCCCGCCGACCGCCGCTTTCACGCGCAGCCCATCGCCTGCCCGGCCTGCGGCCCAAACCTGTGGTATGAGGCCGGGGGAAAAGAGGTCGCGGGCGATCCTGTCGCATTGGCGGTGGCGGCGCTGAAGGCGGGGCAGGTCGTCGCGGTCAAGGGGCTGGGCGGCTTTCACCTTGCCTGCGATGCGGCCGATGCCAGGGCCGTTGCGCTGTTGCGGGCGCGCAAAAGGCGGCCGTCGAAGCCCTTTGCCCTGATGGGGACCGCGGCGATGATCCGCGCCCATGCGACGCCATCCGAGGCTTGCTGGCGATTGTTGCGCGACCCGGCGGCGCCGGTGGTGCTGGTGCCCGCCCGGGGCACATTGCCCGAGGATGTGGCGCCGGGGATGCGCGCGCTTGGCGTCATGCTGCCCTATACGCCGCTGCATCACCTGCTGATTGCCGCTTTCGGGGGGATGCTGGTGATGACCTCGGGCAATCTTTCGGGCGCCCCGCAGGTCACCGGCAATGACGAGGCGCGCAAGGCGCTGGCGCGCTTTGCCGATGGTTTCCTGATGCACAACCGCGAGATTGCGCGGCGGCTGGATGACGGGGTCGAGCGCGCCGATCCGCCAATGGTGATCCGCCGCGCCCGTGGGCGGGTGCCGGGCACGCTGCCCCTGCCGCCGGGGTTTGACGGAGCGCCTCGGGTGCTGGCCTTTGGTGGTCAGATGAAGGCGGCGATCTGCCTGACCAAGAACGGTCAGGCGATGGTGTCGCAGCATCTGGGCGATCTGGACGATGCCGAGACCGCGCTGGAATACGACCGCACGCTGTGCGATCTGGCGGCCCTGTTCGACCATGCCCCCGAACTGGCCGCCTGTGACCCGCATCCGGGCTATCGCGCGACGATCACCGCCGAAGGCGCAGGCCTGCCGCTGATCCGGGTCTGGCATCATCACGCGCATCTGGCCTCGTGTCTTGGCGATAATCTGTGGCCGCTGGACGGGGGCAGGGTGGCCGGGATCGTGATGGACGGCCTTGGCCTTGGACCGGATGGCACGATCTGGGGCGGAGAGCTGTTGCTGGGCGATTACACCGGGTTCGAGCGCCTCGCCCATCTGGCCCCCGCCCCCCTACCGGGCGGCGACCGCGCCAGCCGGGAGCCCTGGCGCAATGGGCTGGCCCGTCTGGATCAGGCGGGGCTTTCCGCCGTGGCGGACCGGCTGTTCCCCGACGCGCCCCGCGCCCTTTTGCGGCAGGCGGTCGGTGCGGGGGTGAATGCGCCGCGATCATCCTCGGCCGGGCGGCTGTTCGATGCCTTTGCGGCGCTGGCGGGCTTTGCCGGGGCGCAGAGCTACGAGGGCGAGGCCGCGATGCGGCTGGAGGCCATGGCGCGCCCTGCTGCGCCCTATCCCTTTGAATGCCGGGATGGGATCATCGACCCCGCGCCGATGTTGCGCGCCGCCGCGGCCGATCTGGCGGCCGGGCGCGATCGGGGCGATATGGCGGGGGCCTTTCATGCCGGGCTGGCGCGTGCCTTCTGTGCGCCGGCCCGCGCGCTGGTTCAGGGCGACCGGGCGCGGGCGGTGGCCCTGTCGGGCGGTGTGTTACAGAACGCATTCCTGTTGCGCGAATGTCTGGCGGCGCTGGACGGTCTGCCGGTCCTGCTGCATCGCCAGATCCCCGCCAATGACGGCGGGCTTGCTTTCGGTCAGGCGCTGGTTGCTGCGGCGCAGCACATGGCTGCGGCGAAAAGCTTGTAACCGGCGGGCGCGTCCTCTGGCTGAACCCTGACCATCCGGGCGACGCGGGATTTTCGGCAGCCGATTGAAAAGACGCCATAAAATTTGTTTCTCCATCTGCGACATTCTGTCATTGCCCTGCGCCCCCCTGCCTTGGCATGCCTTGAAAGACCACGCGAAGGTCCGCGCTGCCGGGCCGCCAGGCTGAGAGGAGGAGGACGTCTTGTCGCAAATCGAGACATTCTACGATGTCATGCGCCGGCAGGGGATCACCCGCCGCAGTTTCATGAAATATTGCTCGCTGACAGCGGCGGCGCTTGGCCTCGGCCCGGCTTTCGTGCCCAAAATCGCCCATGCGATGGAAACCAAGCCCCGCACACCGGTGATCTGGGTGCATGGTCTGGAATGCACCTGCTGTTCGGAAAGTTTCATCCGCTCGGCCCATCCGCTGGCCAAGGATGTCGTGCTGTCGATGATCAGCCTTGATTACGACGATACGCTGATGGCCGCCGCCGGCCATGCCGCCGAGGCCGCCTTCGAGGACACCATCCAGAAATACAAGGGCCAGTATATCCTTGCCGTCGAGGGTAACCCGCCGCTGAACGAAGACGGGATGTATTGCATCACCGGCGGCAAGCCATTTGTCGAAAAGCTGCGCCATGCGGCCAGGGACGCCAAGGCGATCATTTCTTGGGGGGCCTGCGCGTCCTATGGCTGCGTTCAGGCCGCCGCGCCGAACCCGACGCGGGCGACGCCGGTCCACAAGGTCATTCTGGACAAGCCGATCATCAAGGTGCCGGGCTGCCCGCCCATCGCCGAGGTGATGACCGGCGTCATCACCTATATGCTGACCTTCGACCGCATGCCCGAGCTTGACCGCCAGGGCCGGCCAAAGATGTTCTACAGCCAGCGCATCCACGACAAATGCTATCGCCGCCCGCATTTCGATGCCGGCCAGTTCGTCGAGCATTGGGACGACGAAAACGCCAAGAAGGGCTATTGCCTTTACAAGATGGGGTGCAAGGGCCCGACCACCTATAACGCCTGCTCGACCGTGCGCTGGAACGAGGGCGTTTCGTTCCCGATCCAGTCGGGCCATGGCTGCATCGGCTGCTCGGAAGACGGGTTCTGGGATCAGGGTTCGTTCTATGACCGGCTGACCAATATCAAGGCCTTCGGGGTCGAGGCCAATGCCGACAAGCTGGGTGGTATCGCGGCGGGTGCGGTCGGTGGGGCCGTTGCGGTCCATGCCGCGATTTCGGCGCTGAAACGGGCGCAGAAAAAGACCCAGGACAAGGTGGAGGCCTAGGCCATGACGATCAATACGCCGAATGGCTTTACCCTCGACAATTCCGGGCGCCGCATCGTGGTGGACCCGGTCACCCGGATCGAAGGGCATATGCGCTGCGAGGTCAACGTGGATGATCAGGGTGTCATCCGCAATGCGGTCTCGACCGGCACGATGTGGCGCGGGCTGGAGGTCATCCTGAAAGGGCGCGATCCGCGTGACGCCTGGGCCTTTGTCGAACGGATCTGCGGCGTCTGCACCGGCACACATGCGCTGACCTCGGTACGCGCGGTCGAAGATGCGCTTGGGATCATGATCCCCGACAATGCCAATTCGATCCGTAACATGATGCAGCTGGCGCTGGAGATCCACGATCATGTCGTGCATTTCTATCATCTGCATGCGCTGGACTGGGTGAACCCGGTCAATGCCCTGCGCGCCGACCCCAAGGCGACCAGTGAATTGCAGCAGATGGTCTCGCCCTCACATCCGATGTCATCGCCGGGCTATTTCCGCGATGTGCAGAACCGGCTGAAGAAATTCGTCGAATCCGGGCAACTGGGGCTGTTCAAGAACGGCTATTGGGACAATCCGGCCTATCTTTTGCCGCCCGAAGCCGATCTGATGGCGACGACGCACTATCTGGAAGCACTTGATCTACAAAAGGAAATTGTCAAGGTTCACACGATCTTTGGCGGCAAGAACCCGCATCCGAATTGGCTGGTGGGCGGGGTGCCCTGTCCGATCAATATCGACGGCACCGGATCTGTCGGCGCGATCAATATGGAGCGGCTGAACCTCGTTTCCTCGATCATCGACCTGTGCGACGAGTTCAACAAGAACGTCTATATTCCCGATGTGATCGCCATCGGCGGCTTCTACAAAAGCTGGCTTTACGGGGGCGGGCTGTCGTCGCAGGCGGTCATGGCCTATGGCGACATCCCCGAAAACCCGAATGACTTTTCAACCGAGCAACTGCACCTGCCGCGCGGCGCGATCATCAACGGCAACCTCAACGAGGTGCATGACGTCGATCCGCGCGACCCAGAGCAGGTGCAGGAATTCGTCGACCACTCCTGGTATTCCTATGGCGAGCCGGGCCGCGGCCTGCATCCTTGGGATGGGGAAACCAATCCGAAATTCGAGCTGGGGCCGAATCTCAAGGGCACAAAAACCCGCATCGAACAACTGGATGAATCCGCAAAATATTCCTGGATCAAGGCGCCGCGCTGGCGGGGGCACGCGATGGAGGTCGGCCCGCTTGCGCGCTATATCATCGGCTATGCCAAGGGACATGAGGATATCAAAAATCAGGTCGATGGCCTACTGAGAACCATGGATTTGCCCTTCGAGGCGCTGTTCTCGACTTTGGGGCGCACGGCGGCGCGGGCGCTGGAATCGGAATATTGCGGGCGCCTGCAGCGGCATTTCTTCGACAAGATGGTGCGGAACATCAAGAATGGCGATCAAAGCACCGCCAATGTCGAGAAATGGGACCCCTCGACATGGCCGAAAGAGGCCAAGGGTGTCGGCATGACCGAGGCGCCGCGGGGCGCGCTTGGCCACTGGATCCGCATCAAGGATGGCCGGATCGAGAATTATCAATGCGTGGTGCCGACCACCTGGAACGGCTCGCCCCGCGACAGTCAGGGCAATATCGGGGCCTTCGAGGCCAGCCTGATGAACACGCCGATGGAACGCCCGGACGAGCCGGTCGAAATCCTGCGCACGCTGCACAGTTTCGACCCCTGCCTTGCCTGCTCGACCCATGTCATGTCACCGGATGGCGACGAGCTTGCCACCGTCAAAATTCGCTGAGAAAGGGACGATCCAATGAAAAAACTGACGCTGGCCACGCTGGTCGCACTCATGGGCTCACCCGTTCTGGCCCATACCGGGGTCGGAGAGACCTCGGGCTTCATGGCCGGGCTCTCGCATCCGATCTTTGGGCCGGATCACCTGCTGGCGATGCTGGCGGTGGGGCTGTGGTCGGGCTTTGTCCTGCCGCATCGCTTCTGGCTGGGGGCGGCGACCTTCATGGGCGCGATGGCCGTGGGGGCGTTGATTTCATGGGCCGGGCTCCCGATTCCGATGGTGGAAACCTGGATCGTGCTGTCGGTCGGGGCGTTCGGTCTGTTGACCGCGCTTTCGCGCCGCGGGCAATCCGACCAGATCACCTTTGCCTCGCTGGCCGCGATCGCCCTGTTCGCCATGTGCCACGGCCATGCTCATGCGACCGAGGCGCATGGCAATGCGGCAGGCTATATGCTTGGCTTCCTGATCTCGACGGCGGCGCTGCATATCGTCGGCATTTTCATCGCCCGCACGATCTCGAACGCCACGGCGGCCAGAATGGTGCAGGCGGCAACCGGCACCGGGATCGCCATGGCGGGCCTTGCCCTGATGGCCGCCGGGTGATGCCATGAGCGACATCCATTCCGGCGATGATCCTGTCTTCGAGGGTCGCCCCCTGGGCGCCCCTGATCGGGCCAGCCGGCAAACCTCGGTCTATGTCTACGAGGCGCCGGTCCGCATCTGGCACTGGATCAACGCGGCCTGCATCATGGTCCTGTGCGTGACCGGCTGGCTGATCGGCAGCCCGCCGCCCTCGATGCAGATCGCCGAAGCCTATGACCAGTTTGTCTTCGGCTATATCCGCTTTGCCCATTTCTCGGCCGCGATGATCCTGACGGTCGGCTTTTTCGGCCGTCTCTACTGGGCGCTGATCGGCAATCACCATGCAAAGCAGCTTTTCTATGTGCCGATCTTCTCGCGCCGGTTCTGGGCAGAGCTGCTGTTCGAGCTGCGCTGGTATTTCTTTCTGGAAAAAGAGCCAGAGAAATATGTCGGCCACAACCCGTTGGCGCAGCTTGCGATGTTTCTGTTCATGACGGTCGGTCTGACTTTCATGATCGTCACCGGATTTGCGCTTTATGCCGAAGGGGCGGGCAAGGACAGCATGTTCCATGCCGTCTTCGGCTGGGTTCAGGACCTTGTTCAGAACACCCAGCGCCTGCACACGCTGCACCATATCGGCATGTGGTGGATCGTGATCTTCATGATCATCCATATCTATGTGGCGATCCGCGAAGACATCATGTCGCGCCAGTCGATGGTCTCGACGATGATCTCGGGGCACCGCACCTTCAAGGATGATCGCCCCGACTGAACGCGGCTGGCGGCAACTGGAAGGATCGTTTCCGGTTTCAGGACAAGTCGGCAGGTCACTTGCCGCACCATATCCAGAAATCCCGCCCGCATTGGTGGGATTTCATTTTTATATCATCATCTTGCAAGGAATTTCGAGGGTTGCGACTTTTTGTCTCTGCTTTCGGAACTGGTGGCTATACTTTCGGCTCATAGGGGTGGGGCACATGACCGCACCGCCTGCCAGCAATGCTTCGGGGAGGGGGCAGATGCCAGCGGAAGCGCCTGCAAATATCCTTGTTCTGGGGATCGGCAATGTGCTTTGGGCCGATGAGGGCTTCGGGGTGCGCTGCGTCGAAGAGATGGCCGCGCGCCATGCCTTGCCCGAACGGGTGAGGCTGCTTGATGGCGGCACGCAGGGGCTGTATCTGCTGCCCTTTCTGGAAGAAGCCGATGCGCTGATCGTCTTTGACGCGGTGGATTACGGACTGCCCCCCGGCACGCTGAAGCTGGTCGAAGGGGCAGAGGTTCCGGCCTTTCTGGGCGCCAAAAAAATGAGCCTGCACCAGACCGGCTTTCAAGAGGTGATCGCCACCGCCCAGCTGCTGGGGCGTTGCCCGGCGCAGCTGATGCTGATCGGCTGCCAGCCGGTCGAACTGGAGGATTACGGAGGAGGGCTCCGCCCCGAAGTGGCCGCGCAGATCGACCCTGCCATCGGGATTGCGCTGGCGAAGCTGGCCGAATGGGGCGTTCAGGCCGGCGAGGGTGCGACCTCGGGCCAGCTTGCGGATCCGGCGATCCGGCGCGAGGCCTATGAGACGGGCCGCCCCGCCGCCTCTGATGCCTGCCGCGAGGGCGATGCGCGCTTTTTCCCGGGGGCCGGCTGATGTGCATGGGCATCCCGATGCGGCTGGCGCAGGTCGACGGCATCGCCGGGCAAAGCGAGGGCGGCGATCTGATCGACCTCAGCCTGACCGCCGATGCGCAAGCCGGCGACTGGGTGCTGACCTTCCTCGGCACGGCGCATGAGGTGATCGACGCTGACCGCGCCGCACGGATCGCGGCGGCATTGCAGGGGTTGCGGGCGGTCATGGCGGGGGGCGACGCTTCGGGCGCCTTTGCCGATCTCGAGGGTCGCACCCCGGCGCTTCCGTCCCATCTTCAGGCGGCGCTGGCCGCAGGCCGCAAAACGGGTTGACCCATGCATGACCATTCCCACGACATTCTGCACAGCCCCGGCGGGGGCGCCCTGCACCCGCTGCTGGCGCGGCTGGAGGCCGAATTCGGCTGGCCACGCCTGCATTCGCTGCATGACGTCGCAGAGTTTACAGCCCGCCCCGGTCTGCATTGCCTGTTCGTTCCGGGCGACCCCGCCCGCAATCTGGAGACGGTGGACGCGGCGGTGATCCTGCCGGAACTGCGCATGGCCTTTCAGAACGCCTTTGATTGCGCCGTGGTGGATGACGCCATCGAAGCAACGGTCCGCGAAACCCACAGGGCGCTGAAAACGCCGGGTTTTCTGTTCTTCCGCGATGCCTCTTATCTTGGCTCGATCGAGAAGATCCGCGACTGGAACGATTACATCGCCCGCACCAGCCACATCCTCTCGCTGCCGGGTTGAAAGGCAAAGACAATGGCCCAGAATTTTCACCTGCCCCCTGTTGGTTTCGGCCCCGGATCGCAGCCCGACGATGGCGAGGGGCTGGAGTGGCTGCCGCTGCCCTCCGGGATGCGCACCTATGACATGCATCTGCCCGAGGTCGGGAATGTCGCGCCTCTGGCGCCCGCGCTGGCGATGCTGGCCGAAATCGCCGCGGCCTGCGATCGTGTGGCCCAGGGGGCGGCGCCGGTGTCGTTCGATCTGTCCGCGCTGGATGCGGCCAACCGGGCGCTGATGGCGGAAACGCTGGGTCAGGGCGAGGTGTCGCTGCGCGTGCGCGGCGTGCCGGCGGTGGCCGTGCAGGAAAGCGTCTTTGCCGGGGTCTGGGTGCTGAAGGCCGAGGGGATCGACCGGGTCGAGGTCGCGCCCGTGCCGCAGCTTGCCCTGACGCGGGCGTTCCATGCGCAGCGCCCGGCGATCGGGGCCCTGGCCCCGCGCGCGCCGGGGGTGGTGAACGCCCCTGCCTTGCTGGCTGAACTGATGGACAAATCCCTGTCATGGCGCAGCCCCGGTGATCTGCATGTGGTGAACCTGACCCTGCTTCCGCATACCGAAGAGGATCTGCTCTGGCTCGATCAGGCTCTGGGCGAGGGGTCGGTGACCATCCTGTCGCGCGGCTATGGCAATTGCCGCATCACCGCGACCGCGCAGGATCGTCTGTGGCGGGTGCAGTTCTTCAACTCGATGGATGTGCTGATCCTCGATACCTTCGAGGTGACCGCCATGCCCGAGGTGGTGCTGGCCGCGGCCGAGGATCTGGCGGACAGCGCGGGCCGCATTCGTGAAGTGCTGGGGGCGATCCGATGAGCGTCGAGACCGCACGGGGCGGGTTCGAGGGGTCTTATCTGGGCGCCAATGACCGGATCAGCCCGCAGGCGATCATGGAATGCAAGATCTGCTGGACCAGCTATGACCCGGCCGAGGGGGATGAATACCGGCAGGTTCTGCCCGGCACGCCGTTCGCGGCCTTGCCCGCCGACTGGAAATGTCCCGGCTGCGACGCGCCGAAGGAACAGTTCATCGTGCGCGAGGATCCCGGCTCTGACGAGATGCGGATCGCGGCCGAGATCGAGCGGCGCTGCGCCCGGCTGGTCGCCGACTTCCGCGAGGTCTTCAAGGCAAAGATGCGCGACGTGCCGATCATCAATCAGGCGCTGCATGTCGAGGCGCTGGCCTTTCGTCCCTGGCAGGGCGGCTTTCTGGGGGTGCTGATCGCGCCCTGGTTCATGAACCTGATCTGGCTGCCGGGCGAGGATCAGGACTGGTCGGCCCTGAAGGCGGGCGAGAAAGAGGTGGTCGCCTTTCCCTCGGGCGAATATGAATTCATCCATAACAGCCGTGAGATGACCGGCCCTTACAAGGCCTGTTCGCTGTTCTCGCCGATGGCAGATTTCACCAGCCAGTTGCAGGCCGTCGATGTCGCGCGCGCGGTGATGGTCGAGCTGTTCAAACCCGAAAACCGCGACGGGACCGACCGCGCCGCCGAGATTCGCGCCGCCCGCGAGGCCGAGCTTGCGCCGCCGCCCGAGGCCGCATCCGAGGCCGGACCGGCATCGGATGCACCGATCCCCGATCCGCGCCCCACGCGCCGGGCGCTGCTGACCGGCGGGCTGGCCGCTGCTCCGGCAGAGGGCGACGATCCGGAGATATCCGGGGGCGTGGAATGATCTCTGCCGCCGTCAGCTTTCGCCTTTTGCCCCGCGACGGAGGGCTTGCCCTTGCGCAGGGGACGCAGGCGGGGCTGGCGGTGGATGCGCTGATGACGGGGCGCAGGGTGGATGAGGTCAGGCAGATGCTACCTGCCCTGTTCGGCCTGTGCCGGTCCGTGCAGGAATGGGCTATGGCGCTGGCGCTTGGGCTGCCGCTGCCGCCCCTGGACGATCTGCGCCGCGACATGATCCGCGACCATCTGGCCAGGCTGTGCCTGCATCTGCCGCCGCAGCTTGGGCTTGCGCCCCTGGCGTTGCCGCAGGGCTGGCAGGCGGGGGGGCGCGCGCTGCGGGTGGCGCTTTTCGGGCAGGATGGCCTGCCCGGACCCGGTGATCTGGCCGCATGGAGCGCGGGCCCCGCGCCGCTTGCGCGCCTTGTCGCGGCGGTTCAGGGGCATTTCGCGCCGGGCGAGGCGGTCAGCGATCTGCCGGCGATGACGGATCCGTTCGGCCACGGCCCTGTCGAGAACAGCCTTGCCACACGCCATGCCGGACATCCGCTGCTGATGGCGGTGCGGGGCGCATATGGTCACGGGCCTCTGGTGCATCTGCTGGCCCGGCTGGTCGATCTCGACGCCCTGTCGCGCGGGGCTTTCCCGCCGCCCCGCCGGATGGCACAAGGGGCGGCGCTGGTGCCCTGTTCGCGTGGTCTCTGCGCGCTTGAACTGCGCGCGGCCGGCGGCATCGTGACCCGCTTTTCGCGCCGCACACCCACCGATCACCTGCTGATGCCGGGCGGGCTGCTGGCGGCCAGCCTTGCGACACTTCCGCCGCACAAGGCGGATCGGGCGCCTTTGCTTGCCATGATCCTTGATCCCTGTATCCCTCTGCATCTGGAGGCCGGACCCCATGCATGAGATGTCGCTTTGCGAAGGGATCCGCGGCATTGTCGAGGATCAGGCCCGCCGCCACGGTTTTTCCCGCGTGACCCGGATGCGGCTGGAAGTCGGGCGCTTTGCCGGGGTGGAAAAGGCCGCGCTGAGCTTTGCCTTTGACGTGGTCATGCGCGGCAGCCCGGCCGAGGGCGCGGCCCTGGAAATGATCGACCTGCCGGGCCGGGCAATGTGTTTCGACTGTGCCGAACAGGTGGAATTGGACGACCGCCTGTCGCCCTGCCCCCTCTGTGGCGGTGGCAGGCTGATGCCCGAGACGGGGGACGAAATGCGGATCAGGGATATGGAGGTGATCTGATGTGTGGGATTTGCGGTTGCGGCAGCACGGTGACGGTGGACGGGCGCGAGATCAGCCATGACGAGGCACACCGGCTGGGCCTGGCCCATGAGCACGCGCAGGATCACAGCCATGGCCACGGGCACAGCCATGCCGCGAATGGTCACGCGCATGACCATGGTTCCGGCGATCACCACCACCATCATCATCACGACCATGCGCCGGGCCATGGTCACCATCACGACTACGGCGCGGGCGCGGCGGGTCTGTCGGTGCCGGGCCTGACCCAGCAGCGGCTGATCGAGGTCGAGACCTCGCTTCTGGCCCGCAATGACGGGTTGGCTGCGGGCAACCGGCGGGTGCTTTCGGCGCTGCGAGCCTTTGCGGTCAACCTTGTCTCATCGCCCGGTTCGGGCAAGACCACGTTGCTGTGCCGGACCATCTCGATGCTGGAAGGCCAACCGCTGGCGGTGATCGAGGGCGACCAGCAGACCGAGAACGATGCCGACCGGATCCGCGCCACCGGCGCGCGGGCGGTGCAGGTCAATACCGGCAAGGGCTGCCATCTGGATGCGCAGATGGTGGGCGGTGCGATGGATGCGCTGCGGCTGGAACCGGCCTCGCTGCTGTTCATCGAAAATGTCGGCAATCTGGTCTGCCCCGCGGCTTTTGATCTGGGCGAGGATGCCAAGGTCGCGATCCTGTCGGTGACCGAGGGTGAAGACAAGCCCTTGAAATACCCGGATATGTTTACGGCCGCAAGGCTTGCCATCCTGAACAAGATCGACCTTGCCCCCCATTGCGATGCCGATCCCGAGGTCTATGAGGCCAATCTGCGGCGGGTGAACCCCGGCATAGACATCCTGCGCCTTTCGGCCCGCACCGGCGAGGGGATGCAGGCCTGGATCGACTGGCTGCGCGCCGGTCTGGCGACAAAGGCCTGAGCCATGCCCACGCCGCGCCCCTTTGTCCTGCTGGTGGATGACGAGCCGCATTCGCTTTCGGCGATGCGCATGGCGCTTGAGGATGAGTTCGAAATCCTGACCGCCCCGGACGCCGCCGCCGCCGCCCGGCTGATGGAAGAGGAATGGGTGCAGGTGGTGGTCTGCGACCAGCGGATGCCCGGCCAGACCGGGGTGGAGTTCCTGACCGGGCTGCGCGAGCGCTGGCCGGAAACGGTGCGGCTTCTGATAACTGGCTATACCGATCCGTCGGCCATCGTCGATGCGATCAATCTCGCCGGCATCCATCAGTTTATCGCCAAGCCATGGCATCCCGACCAGTTGCTGATGGCGGTGCGCAATGCGGCGCAACTTTTCCATCTCGCGCGCGAGAATGAACGTCTGGCGCTGGAAATGCGCCGTCTTGCCTCGACCTCCGAGAGCCGGCTGGAAAAGCGGCGGCGGGCGCTGCGTCAGGAGCAGGGCTTCGACAGCGTGCTGCGTGCGCCCAACTCGCCGATGAACGGCACCGTTGACGCGGCTCGGCAATGTGCGGCCTTCGATGTCCCGGTGCTGCTGACGGGCGAGCAGGGCACGGGCAAGGAACAGCTTGCGCAGGCGATGCATCTGGCCTCACTCAGGGCTGACCGGCCCTTTTACGCGCTGGATCTGACCGGAATGCCCGATGAACTGGTCATGATCGAACTGCTGGGCGCGCGGCGCGGGGCGGTGGCTGGAGGAACCAGCCGGATCGGCCTGATTCAAAAGGCGGATCGCGGGACGCTTTATCTGTCGGGGATCGAGACCATCACGCCCGAATTGCAGCTTGTGCTTTTGCGGATCCTGTCGGGGCGCGGCTTCACGCCGGTCGGCGGGCAAGAGACGCTGACCAGCAACCTGCGCCTGATCGCCGGGGCCGGCACGGATTTGGCGGCGCTGGTGGCCGAAGGGCGATTCCGTCCCGACCTCTATTACGCTTTGGCGGTGGCCGAGATTGCGGTGCCGCCCCTGCGCGCGCGACGCAGCGATATCGCCATGCTGGCCCAGCACATTCTGGCCGAACTGGCTGCCCGCCACGGCAAGCCGGTGCATGGTTTTGACGGACGCGCGCTGGAGTTTCTGGAGAACTATGACTGGCTTGGCAATTTGCGCGAGTTGTCGAATGAGATCACCCGGATGCTGATCCTTGCGCAAGACAGCGTTCTGGGTGCCGATTTGATCTCTCGCCGGATCCTTCAGGGGCCGCCGGGTGAAGACGGCGCCGGCCGCCTGACCCAAGCGGTGCTTGTCGGAGACGGCAGCCTGAAAGAGCGGGTCGAACTGATCGAAATGCGCATCCTGCGCGAGACGCTGACCCGCCACCGCTGGAACAAAAGCCGCGCGGCGGCCGAACTGGGTGTGTCGCGGGTGGGCCTGCGCGCCAAGCTGGACCGCTATGGCGTCAAGGATCCGGCCGAGCGTCATGCCACCCCGGAAGAGGAGGAATAGCCATGTGTCTGGGAATCCCGGGCCGCATCACAGCCATGACCGATCCTGCGAGGATGATGGCCGTGGCCGAGATCTCGGGTGTGCGCCGCGAGGTCAATATCGCCTGCGTGGCCGAAGGGCTGCCTGAGGGGTTGATCGGCCGATGGGTGCTGATCCATGTCGGTTTCGCCATGAGCCTGATCGACGAGGACGAGGCGGCGCGCACGCTGGCCGCGTTGCATGAACTGGGCGAGGCGCAAGAGGCGCTTGAACAGATGGCCGAAGCCGACCGGGAGATGGCACGATGAAATTTGCCTCGGAATTCCGCGATCCCAAGGCAGCGCGCGCGTTGCTGGCCGCGATTGCATGCCGCGCCGACCAGATCGGCGCCAGCCGCGAAAAGCCGGTGCATATCATGGAGATCTGCGGCGGCCACACCCATTCGATCTTTCGCTATGGTCTGGACAAGCTGGTGCATGAGGGCGTGGAATTCATCCACGGCCCCGGTTGTCCGGTCTGCGTTCTGCCGCGTGCGCGGATCGACGAATCCATCCAGATCGCCAGGCGTCCGGTCGTCATCTTCACCACCTTTGGCGATGCGATGCGGGTGCCGGGCCGGTCGCAATCGCTGTTGCAGGCGCGGGCGGCGGGGGCGGATATCCGCATGGTCTATTCGCCGCTGGATGCCCTGGCTCTGGCCCGGAAATACCCCGAACGCGACGTGGTGTTCTTTGGTCTGGGCTTCGAGACGACGACTCCTTCGACTGCGCTGGCCATCCAGCAGGCCGCGCGGGAAGGGTTGGGCAATTTCAGCGTCTTCTGCAACCATATCACCGTGCCCGAACCCATCCACGCCCTGCTGAAGGATCCGCATATGGTGCTGGACGGGTTCATCGGGCCGGGTCATGTCTCGATGGTCATCGGGGTGCATCCCTATGATTTCATTGCCCGGGATTTCCAGAAACCGCTTGTCGTCGCAGGGTTCGAGCCGACCGATCTTCTGCAATCGGTGCTGATGGTGCTGGACCAGATTGCCGAAGGGCGCGCCGAGGTCGAAAACCAATATGCCCGCGTGGTCCCCGATGAGGGCAATCCGGTCAGTCTGGCCGCCATTGCCGATGTCTATGAACGGCGCCCCAGCTTTGAATGGCGTGGCCTCGGCGAGATCGACGCCAGCGGATTGCGCATCCGCCCGAAATACGCAGCCTTCGACGCCGAGGAAAAATTCGGCATCGGCTATGCGGTGGCGCGCAACCCGGCGCCGGAACCCGAGGGCTGCGCCTGTGGTGCGGTCATGGCGGGGCGGCTCAAACCGACGGCCTGCCCGCATTTTGGCAAGGGCTGCACACCGGACATGCCGCTGGGGGCGCTGATGGTCAGCTCGGAAGGGGCTTGCGCGGCCTATTGGCAATATGGCGGCGCACGGGTCGCAGCGGAATAGGAGGCGGGCCAGACCATGAACGCAATTGCTTTCGGAGCGCTGCGCGACAGCCATGTGACCCTGTCGCATGGCGGTGGCGGCAAGGCGATGGCCGATCTGATCGAAACCGTCTTTTTTCCCGCCTTCGGCCCCGGATCGGGCGAGGATCAGGCGCGGCTGACGGCGGATGCGCTGTGTGAACCCGGTGCGCGGCTGGCCTTGACCACCGACAGTTTCGTGGTCACGCCGCTGGAATTTCCCGGCGGGGATATCGGCAAGCTGGCGGTCTGCGGCACGGTGAACGATCTGGCCGTCGGCGGGGCGCGGCCGCTGTGGCTGTCGGCGGCGTTCATTATCGAGGAAGGCTGCGAGATCGCGCTGTTGCAGCGCGTGGTCGCCTCGATGGCGCGCGAGGCGGTGCTGGCGGGGGTGCGGATCGTGACCGGCGACACCAAGGTCGTCGGGCGCGGATCGGCGGACGGGCTGTTCGTCACCACCTCGGGCGTTGGCGTGATCCCGGCGGGGCGCGATCTGGCTGCGGCGCGGATCAGGCCGGGCGATGTCGTGCTGGTCAATGGCGTGCTGGGCGATCACGGCGCGGCCATTCTGGCGGCGCGCGGCGATCTGGCGCTGTCGACGGATCTGGTCTCGGACTGTCAGGGGCTTGGGCATCTGATGGAGGCGGTGCTGGCCGCCGCCCCCGGCACCCGCGCCGCCCGCGATGCGACCCGCGGAGGGCTTGCCGCGGCGCTGAATGAAATGGCGCTGGCGGCAGGATGCGGCATCGAGATCAGGGAAGATGCGCTGCCCCTGCGCCCCGAGGTGCGCGGGGTCTGCGAGATTCTTGGCCTTGATCCGCTCTATCTGGCCAATGAGGGAACCATGGTCCTGTTCGTGCCCGAGGCCGAGGCTGAGGCCGCGCTAACCGCGATGCGTTCCCGCCCCGAAGGGCAGGGCGCCGCAATCATCGGCCGCGCTGTGGCCGCATCCGAGGGAGGCGCCCATACGGCCCGTGTGCAGATGGTGACCTCCTTCGGCGGGCGCCGCATCGTCGACCGCCTTGTGGGCGAACAGCTGCCGCGGATCTGCTGAAACGGACCCTTGCCGCCTTTGCGTGACCTCAGCAGTCCGAATGGGGCAAGCGCGGCCTCGGTGCCTCATTTGATCGGGCATGGGCGTCAGTCGCGACCTTGCCGTAGGCTTTGGTCTACGGGGGCGGGGTGACCTGCCCCTGAACTTTCATCCAGCCGCGACCGGAGCCCGGTTAGTGTTTACGCCAATTGGCGCAGGTTGAGCAATCGCCCAACGCGCGGAGCTTTCATCTCGCGCAGCGGGGCGGGCGATTGCGGCGGTCAGGGTCCGCGCGTAGTCAGCCGGGGCCTGGTAGTCCAAGGCCGAGTGCGGGCGTTCGGTGTTGTAGTCGGCAGCCCAGGCGGCGATCACGATACGGGCATGGGCCAGGTTGCGGAACATGGTCTCGTTGAGCAGCTCGTCCCGCATCCGCCCGTTGAAACTTTCCACAAATCCGTTCTGCATCGGCTTGCCCGGGGCGATGTAATGCCACTCAATGTCGCGATCGGCGGCAAAGGTTAAGATCGCGTTACTGGTCAGTTCGGTGCCGTTGTCAGAGACGATCATCCCGGGCTTTCCGCGGCGTTCGATCAGGGCGGCCAGTTCTCGCGCCACGCGCCGCCCCGAGATTGAGGTGTCCGGGATCGCCGCCAAACATTCCCGGGTCACGTCATCGACGATGTTCAGCACCCGGAATCTTCGCCCGCAATCGAACTGGTCATGGACGAAATCCAGCGACCAGCGTGCATTGGGCCGCGCCTCGACCAGGATAGGGGCCCGTGTTCCGACCGCCTTGCGCCGCGCCTTCCGCTTGCGCACCGTCAGCCCTTCTTCGCGGTAGAGCCGATAGATCCGATTGATCCCCGAGGGCTCGCCCTCGCGGCGCAGCAATACGAACAAGCGCCGGTAACCGAACCGCCGGCGCTCGTTGGCCAAGTCCCGCAACCGACCGCGTAACGCCGTATCCGGCGCGCGTCGGGATCGATAGCGGATCATCATTCGATCCGCGCCGACGATGTGACAGGCCCGCCGTTCCGAGAGGCCATGCTCGGCCCGAAGATACGCAACGGCTTCACGCTTCACGGCGGGCCCTACCACTTTTTTGCAACCAGGTCCTTCATCGCCACCAGATCCAGCATCTGCTCGGCCAGCAGCTTCTTCAGCTTGGCGTTCTCATCCTCGAGCCCCTTCAGCCGCTTCGCCTCCGACACCGTCATGCCGCCGAACTTGGCCTTCCAGTTGGCTCTGTTGCACAAATCGGCTTAAGGCCGAGGTTCCCCTTTCCCCGGACGGACTTATCCCACAGCTTCCGTGACGGGTATTCCGAGCGCGGTGTAGCCGTTCAGGACGGCGATGCGGACCTGGAGTTCGGCGACCTGTCGGTCGAAGTCCCGTGCCATGAGCCGCTGGCCCAGCAACTTGATACAATGCATCTTTGTCTCGACGCGGCTTCGGCGGTGGTATCCACTCCATCGTCGCCAGAGCGCGCGGCCCAGGTATTTCGCCGCGCGCAGGGCCTCATTTCGGGCTACGGCTCCGGCGGTGATCGTCTTCCAGGGCTTCGCGTTCTTGCGGGGCGGGATGACGGCATGGGCACCGCGATCTGCAATCGCATCGTGGCATTTGCGCGTGTCGTAGGCGCCATCAGCCGTAACGCTACCGATTTCCTGGTCCTGCGGGATTTGGTCGAGAAGGTGGGGTAGGATGGGCGCATCACCGATGTGGCTCCCGGTGACTTCGACGGCCCGGATCTCCAACGTTTCTTCATCGATCCCAAGGTGGAGCTTGCGCCAGACGCGCCGTTTCGGGCCGCCATGCTTGCGTGCGTGCCACTCGCCTTCACCTTCGACCTTGATCCCGGTGCTGTCGACCAGCAGGTGCAACGGCCCCTTGGAGCCGCGGTAGGGGATGTTCACGGCCAAGGTCTTCTGGCGGCGAGATAGCGTGCTGAAGTCGGGCACCGTCCAGTTCAGGCCGACCAGCCGTAGCAGGCTCTCGACGAACCCGGTCGTCTGCCGGAGCGCCATGCCGAACAGCACTTTCATCGAGAGGCACGTCTGGATAGCGGCATCGCTGTAGGTCTGCTGGCGGCCACGCCTGCCTGTCGGCGCGGCATCCCAGCTCATCTCGGGGTCAAACCAGATCGTCAGCGAGCCCCGGCGCTTGAGTGCTTCATTGTAGGCTGGCCAGTTCCTGGTCTTGTAGGTCGGGGGTATGGGTCTGCTCATGCATCCCAGCTACCACCCTGGATTCGCGAGATGAATCCCTCACGCGATTTGTGCAACAGAGCCATAAGCAATGGAAATCGCTGTGGAATAATCGGTGGTGAATGGCATGGGCCGGGATGCGGCAGGGCAGGGTGGCGTAAGGCAGCGGGTTCCGGCGTCGCGCAATGACTTGCCGGAATCCGGGATCAGCGCGACCGATGCCGGCGCCAGACCTCGATCATCCAGCCCAGCATCAGCGCATTGAGGACATGCCACAGGAAATGCGTGCCGAAGGGCAGGGCATCGCAGAGAGGCTGATCCAGCGTGCGGAAGATCAGCGAGACGATCAGGATCCCGGCGCCGATGGCGAGGCCGCGCGCCGTCTCGGGCAGGCGTTTGCGCAGCAGAGCCGCATAGATCAGGATCAGAAGCGGCACCGGCGCATAGCTTGCCGAGGAGCGGAGGCCGGGGATCGTCGAGAACAGAGGCACCGTCGCGGCGGCATAGGGGATGAAGCCCGCCGTCACCAGGGCGGCGAGGCACGGGCGCGCTCCGAAATAGTCGCGGGTGGCGGCGAAGACATAGAGCAGGATGAAGGCGACGATGGGCAGCACATCCATCAGCCCGGTCAACCGGTTCGCGTGGGTGTGGAACAGCCAGGAGCCGATGCCGATCACGAACAGCGCCGCCGCCAGCACCCGGCCCATCGCCATCTCCGGCCCCCTCAGCCGCGGCCACAGGACCAGGGCGGCGATCAGGAAGGCCAGGTTTGTCACCGCATTGATCGGCTCGGACCAGTATTCGGGACGGGTCCGTTCGCAATAGGCGTCAACAGGGGCAAGCCAGGTCATCGGAATCCTCCCGGACAAAGGTCAGGATGCAGCTGTGCGGGGCGCAGTGCCCGCGAGGCCGGGGCGATATCCGTGATCATCCATTGTCGTCCATCCAGGCTCATCGTCCCCGTGCAGGATACGGACCCAGGCGAAGGAAGGTAAGTGCTCCGCTGTTGTGAAGGTGGATCGCCGCACTGGGCGGAAAGCGGTCTGACAGCAGTGCGGCGTCGCAGGTGCGGCGAACTTAAGAAAGCAGACACCCATGCGTTACGCAGCGGTCACCCCGCGCTGGTGCCTGCAACGGGGCGGAAAGCGGACGTGCGGCAGCGCCGTAGGGCGATCGCGGCATAGGAGCAGCCGTTCGGGCGAACCGCGCCGAGATTACAGTCGATTCCGCCCCGAGGGGCGGAAAGCGGTCGTTTGCGGTGCCTTACGCGAATGACCGGAATGCGGCCGTTCCCTGCACTTCCGGTTCTGAATGCAAAAATGGATCAAGCTGCCGTTCGTTTGCGCCGCAGCAGATGTCAGCAGGAGCCAAAGAGCCCGACCATCGCGGTCTTGAATCCGCTTCCCGAAACCCGCAACTGTGGGATAACCACCTTCACGAACACTAGCGGAGCCGAACCCCAGGATGTCACTGTAACAATGCTCGATCAAATGTTTACAGCGGAGAACTTCCGTCGCATCTATGACGCCGAGAACCGCAAGGGTTTCGACCTGGCGAGCCGTTACTTCCCTTCGCTCGAACCGCTCACCCTCGCTGTCCGCGACAAGGTGCAGGATATCCGCGACCACCGCGCCAATCAGGCGAGCATGACGGCAGATGTGTTCGAGGCAACCTTACTCGACCTGAAAAAGAAGCTGGCAGACGCGAAAGCGGAAAAATCAACCGCCGTCGATGCGCTGATGGACGAAATCAGCCAGAAGGTACTCAAACCCACCTTTAAAATCGATCTGTCCAAAAAGGATGGCCCGAACGGGAAGCCGGTTTTCTGCATCGACGCCGAACCTGAATCTTTCTTCGTCATTAAGCAGCTCCAGCGCAACATCAACCGTATCTACGGCGTGAAGCAAGCGAACCGGCATGACCTTGTCTGTCAGGTTCGCGATATGCTGAGCGGTACTTTTCCCTTTGAGTTGGTCCGAACCGATATTTCTTCATTCTACGAGAGTATCGACAGGAAAAGACTGCTCGAAAAGCTCGACAGCGACCAGCTGCTAAGCCCGGCGTCGAAGAAGTACATTAAGCAGGTCCTGATTTCGTATGGCGTAAAGTCCGGCACCGCCGCCGGCGTGCCACGCGGGGTCGGCATCAGTGCCTACCTCGCCGAATTTTACCTGCGCCCCGTAGATAACGCCATCCGGGCGATCCCCGGCTTGGTTCTCTATTGCCGCTTCGTTGATGATATCGTGGCTGTTTTCGCGCGGCCCCCAGCAGGCAACAGCCTCGGTTCCTATAAGGATCGGATCATCGACATCTTCGGCCAGTACGCGCTGACGCACAATGCGGCGAAGACAAGTGAATTCGCCTGCCTGGGCCCGCACCCACAGGTCTTCGAGTACCTCGGCTACAAATTCACCATTGCCGCCGGAAAGTGCGAGATCGGTCCCAGCACTGCAAAGGTGGACAAATATCGCGAGCGCATGAAAGCGGCGTTTGAGGAGTATTGGCTGGAGCGCTCGCTGCGCACGAGGCGCGCCTACCGAGAGCTTATCTGGCGCATCAAATTCCTGACCGGCAACACGCGGCTGTCAAACAGCAAGTCGCAGGCTGCTACTGGCATATATTACAACAACTCGATTGCAACTGATATGACCAGCTTCGATCAGCTTGACCTGGAACTGAAGGCGCTCATCGCGACCCTGCATAGTAGTAGCCTCCAAAAGAAGTTGAAGAAGCTCAAATTTACCACTGGATTCGAGCAGCGTCGGTATCATCATTTCAGCGCGCGGGAATTGCAGACAATCGTGAGGGCTTGGAAGCATGCCTAAGCGCCGCGTCTCCCTAACGCACCGTAAACAACGCTCGATCCTCACGGATATGCTGCCGTTCGAGGTGCCCCCGACGTTTTCCAACCGGGGCTATTATCGCTTCCTGCGCGATAACAGCGTCGAGATTGAAAAAGACCAATTGTGCTGGGTTTGCAAGACGGACGCGCTCGACCGCACGATGCAACTTCTGTTTGGCATTAAGGCCGGAACGCCCATCACTGTTGAAGTCGTAACCGAATGGGGTAAGGAGAAGGTCAGACGATCGGTGCCCTACAACAAGTGCAAAATGGCGACGATCCCGTTTAACTTCCGGGTTGCACATAATTTGGACGGTCGTACCTTGAGCGTCGTCCATCCGCGAAATCAGGTGGCGGTAGCAAGCTTCTACGCGAACCATAGCGCGCTGATTATCTACTACACATCGGTAAGCGAATTTTCGATCCGCCGCCCGGTGTCAGTGTCACGCTATGCCTATTTCAAGGACAAGCTGCATGAAGAGCGGCTGGATTCCGTGGCGGGGCTGGAAGAGGAGGATCGCGAGTACGAGCAACTCGGCTCCTATTTCGTTTATCAGAAATACCGGAACATCCATCGCTTCTTCGAATCCTACCAATACCACCGCAGCGAGAAAAAATACGATGCGATGGTGCAGATCGATGTCAGCAAGTGCTTTGACAGCATCTATACGCACTCACTGCCTTGGGCAGTGCTGGGTAAGGATCAAACAAAATTTAAGCTGGATGCGTCAAAGCGCACCTTTGGAGGGCGCTTTGACGCCGTCATGCAGGATCTGAATCACAAAGAGACCAACGGCATCGTCATCGGCCCCGAGTTTTCGCGGATTTTTGCCGAGATCATCTTACAATCGGTCGATGCCGAGCTGCTGCGGCAGTTGGCAAAGGCCAACCTCCGCCACAAGGTGGATTACGAGATTTTCCGGTACGTCGACGACTTCTTCATTTTCTACAACGACGAGTCCACGCAGCTCAAGGTTTTCGAGACGGTTCAGGAGATACTCAAGGGTAAGAAGCTCAGCATCAACACCGCGAAAATCAAGCATTACAAGAAGCCCATCATCACCGAAATCACGATCGCCAAGGAGAGAATTTCTGCGCTTCTCAACGAAGAAATCAACCCGGCCTGTGAGGAAGAGCGGCTGGCCGATTCCGCCAAACCGCCCGGGAAAAAGCTGGTCTGCAGCATCAATGCGAACCGGTTGACCATCCGCTACAAGGCCGCGATCAAGGAAGCCGGCGTGACCTACGGCGAGCTGCTGAATTACACGTTCGCGATCATCGAAAACAAAATCGAGAAGCTCTTCAAGGCCTACGTTGAGAGCGACAAAACGGATCGGGACCGCAAGCGTCTGGCAAATGCTTTGCTGGCAATCATGGAATTTGCCTTCTTCGCCTATTCCGCGAGCCCGAAGGTCAATCACACTATTCGCATCTGTCGGATGATCGCAACCTCTGTGGACTTCGTCCATGCACAGGGGTTGCCCTACGAGCAGAAACACCTGCTTTTTAAGTACGTCCACGACAACGTGATGCACCAGCTCGAGAAAAACACGATGAGCCAGCATCGCGAGGTGGAAAGCCTCTACCTGCTGATATCGCTTTCGCAGATCGGGCGGGAGTATTGGCTACCTGTCTCCGTGCTGCTGCGGCATTTCCTTATCGAGGAAGAGAAGGGAACCGGCAACTACATCCGGCCATCCGGATTCATGAATCATTTCTCGATCACGATTCTGCTTTCCTATATCAAGCACAAGGTCAGGTACGCGAAGCTTAAAGCCTTCATCGAAGCGGAGATCCTAGCCAAGCTCCAATATATGAAAGTGCATTGCCCAGAAGACGCCGAGACCCTGATCATGCTACTCGATCTCATCATTTGCCCCTACATCAGCAGCCCTACCAAAGATGCCATCGGCACGATCTTCGGGCTGGATGCCGCCGGTCTGACCGCCGTTCAGGCGACCAACGACCACTGGTTCACAGCCTGGGGCGACAAATTCGACCTCGGCAAAGAGCTGGACGCCAAGCGCAGCCGTGAGGTATACTAAGGACGGCGCTCCGCTCTACCCTTAATGGCTGTTGGCAGCTCACACACAAGCGCCCACCTATCCTCT
Organism: Paracoccus sp. pheM1; assembly: GCF_018499825.1. Lineage (NCBI taxonomy): Bacteria > Pseudomonadati > Pseudomonadota > Alphaproteobacteria > Rhodobacterales > Paracoccaceae > Paracoccus > Paracoccus sp. pheM1. The sequence continues at coordinate 1,605,751 of NZ_JAGXCX010000001.1, read as the reverse complement.
GTATTAATCGGGGGCCGGGTAATGGGACGGTCGGAGCGGGCCGTTTCCCGACCCATCATCATCGACCACTACCAAGAGCCCGTTGTGACCTTCCTCAGCAGTTTGAGATTGGTCACTTGGCCGAGATCGTTGATCATTGGGACGGTGGGGAGCTGCTTGCCCTTCAGGTTGCCGACAGCTTTCGATGTCAGCTTCAGCATCCCCGAACGACAAAAATGGGCGCGCGTTGCGGACATCGATCATAACGAACTCGAATGACCGGTAAGGGCCGTGAGAGACTTGGGCGATCGGTCAGTTCCGACCGCAACATTGCTTGTATTTGCGGCCCGACCCACAGGAGCATGGGTCGTTCCGCCCGGGCCGGGGACCGGCGTTGAACGGCATCTCGGAACGATTTGCGGGCTCCATGCGGGAAAGCTCGGGACGAGACTGATAGAGTATCGTCGCAACGCAGTTCGGGATCAGATTGGGTGCTTCAAGGTCGATTTCGTCGATCTCCTCATCCGTGAACTTGCTGTGGCCAGTGTATATTTCCTGAAGCGCCATCAAGAAGATCATCGTCGTCCGCGTCTCTTCGTCGGCCTGAGCGAGCAGTCGATCCCAAGCATCCGGTCTTAGCCCCATAGCGCGAGTGAAGCCATCGATCCAAGGCTCCCACATCACCTCATCACTGTTGGGGTCAACCTCGTAGATGGGTTCGATCCAAGGTGAGCGGGTCATCGCCTCCGCAACCGAGTTGTAGTGAGCCATGACCGCACCGACCGTGGCTTCGGCGGTTTTCTGATCGGGAAAATTTGCCTCACCTGTCTCTCCCCAGACATGGGACATCCATTCCGAGGGCGGGATCATATCCGGGCAGGCAAGAACACCGACTACATAGCCATCAAGTTCACTGAGCGTCATGGGCATGTTCTCGATGGGCAGCGCATGCAACAGCGCGCTGAGACGCTCGAGTTCCTGATCGGACTGGTCCATAAATACCTCCCGGTGTTGCTCGGAATTTTTTACTCTGCGCGACGCCAACCCGCAATCCGCGCGAAGCCTGCTTCAAGCTCGGACAGGAAGATTGCTGCAGGCACCCCGAATGTCCGCAGTGGTGAAGCCGCGACGTAGCATCAGATCGTCGCGCCAACGTCTGCAAAGGGCCGACCTTGCCTGTCCGGGGGCAGATCGCCCGGCTCAGCCGAACCTGCCACTTGCTGTCCCGCAGCATGTTGCTCGAGAGTCCATTGCTGCCGTTGGAACTGATCCGGCGCATGTGATCGGCCCTGGAGTTCCGTCCACTGTTCCCAGGTGTGGTCAACCCGCTGTACTCGCTACCGAGCTACAAGTCGGCGTCACGTTGCCCGTTACCATGCCGCCCGACCCTCCCCAGGTGATGCGAACCAGGGCAGGCACCACCATCAACTGACCGCGGGCGACCTGCATCCACCCTGGCATCGCGGATGGCCGGGTTTCTTCAGGGTTCGGGCAACGGCCTCGCCATCCGCCGTCAGATCGCCCCGGCCAGGTGCAGGCCGAGGCCAACCAGCGCCGCACCACCAAGCACGCGGCCGATGCCGAGCTTCAGACGGAACACCGCGAGGATCGCCAGCGCCGAAAGGGCCATCGCCCAGCCATCCAGTGTTTCCAGCACCGGAACGCTGGTCGAGACCGGCCCCCAGTCGAAAGGCTCGACCTCGCGCCAGACCACATGGATCGCGAACCATATCGCGAGATTGAGGATTACCCCCACGACCGCCGCCGTGACCGAAGCCAGCGCCGCCGCGAGCGCCCGGTTTTCCCGCAGCCCTTCCATGAACGGTGCCCCGAGCAGAATCCAGGCGAAGCAGGGCGCGAAGGTCACCCATGTCGTCAGGATGCCCCCAAGCGTTGCCGCCAGCAGCGGCATGGCCCATCCGGCCTCGCGCATTGCCCCCATGAAGCCGATGAATTGCAGCACCTTGATCAGCGGTCCCGGCATGGTTTCGGCCATGCCGAGACCGTCGAGCATCTCGCCCGGCTGCAGCCAGCCATAGCTGCCGACCGCCTCCTGCGCGACCCAGGCCAGCACGGCATAGGCCCCGCCGAAGGACAGCACCGCGAGTTTCGAGAAATAGAGCGCGATGTCGGTAAAGACGCTGCCCGGTACCAGGGCGACCAGCAGCAGCACCGGCAACAGCCAGAGCGCGACCGCCGCCCATCCCGCGCGAAAGGCGTTTCTGCGCGCCGAGGGCGGAAGATCAAGCTCTTCGCCAAGGATCGTGTCGGCGTCGCTGACATGTGCGCCACCTGTCGAGCCATGTCCGCCGCCGCCCCGGAAGGCAGCAATCCCGGCCTTTGTCCCCATCCAGCCGATGGTTGCCGCCAGCGCCACGATCACCGGGAAGGGTGCATCGAACAGGAAGATGGCCAGGAAGGACGCGGCGGCCAGGCCGAGCATGACCTTGTTCTTCAGGGCACGTTTGCCGATGCGGAACACCGCTTGCAGAACGATCGCCAGCACGGCGGCCTTCAGCCCGAAGAACAGCGCGGTCACAACCGGCACGTCGCCATAGACCGCGTAGACCCAGCTCAGCACCATCATGGCGATGAAGCCCGGCAGGACGAACAGCATCCCCGCGATCAGCGCGCCGCGCACGCCGTGCATCAGCCAGCCGATATAGGTCGCCATCTGCTGCGCCTCGGGTCCAGGCAGCAACATGCAGAAGTTCAGGGTATGGAGGAATCGCGCATCTCCGAGCCACTTGCGCTCCTCGACCAGTATCCGGTGCATCACCGCGATCTGGCCGGCCGGCCCGCCGAAACTCAGCGCGGCGATCCTGGCCCAGACCCCGGTGGCCTGACCCAGCGTTGGAAATCCATCACCCCGTTTCATGTCGCGCCCCGGCCCGGACCCCTGGCGTTGGCGGGCCAGTTGTGGATCTCGTCCGTGGCATCGCGCGCCCAACGGTAGAAGGCGTCATAGAGCTGCAATCCGGCATCGAGTTGCTCCAGATCGTCGGAATACATCCGCGACAGGCCCAGGGACGCCGCAAGCAGGCCCGCCGCTTCGGGGGCGAGGTCCAGGCGGGCGGTATCCGCGCCGCGCACGATCAACGCCAGCCGGTCGAGCGCCGGGATGCTCAACCGGGTTTCCTTCAGCAGCGCGTCGAAGGTGCAATCCTCGCCGCGATGGCTCCAGAACACGCCTTCGACATCGAAGGGCATGGCGCCGAACCGCTCGGCCACTGCGGGCACCTCGGCCGGGGCGACGAACAGAAACACCGCCCGTGGATCGATGAAGCGCCGGATCAGCCAGGGGCAGGCGATGCGATCGATCTTGGGCCGCGCCCGTGTCACCCACAGGCTGCGGCCCTGCGGATCATGGCCGGTGATCTTCGTGGTCGTGACGAGTGGCAGGCCGGCGGCGAGCCATGCCGCCATGCCTCCCTCCAGATACTCGGCTGCGACCCCTTCATGGCGCAGCCAGGCGGCGACGCCCTGACTGCGCCCGTATCCCTCGGCGCAAAGGACCACCACCGGACCGTCCAGGCTGCGGGCCAGCTCCGAAAGCGCTGCAGGGGCGATTTCATTCTCAGCCAGCCATCGGGCAGAGGGGATGAGACGAGGTTCGGTGTCTCTCGCATCCGCCCGGCGCAGGTCGAGGACGACGGGGCATCGTGCGGTGCCGATCAGCTTGGCGAGCTTGTCGCAGGTTATGGCGTCAGGCGCAGGCATCTGCGTTCCCTCCATTGAGTGAGTCGTCGGAATGGAACGCGAACTTCGGCTGGCGCCTCGTGGGGCGTCGCAAGACCCCATGCCGGAAAATTCCGACGACGACGATGGAATGTCAAGACGGTTACCCGGTTCAGACCCGGTTCAGACCCGGTTCGGTCGCCCTTCACGGCGCGATCCGGGTGCGTCTCGCGATCGCTCCCACCCGATATCGGGCCTCTCCGGCCTCATGTCGCAGCCTTGAGGTTTACCCGTTCCTCGAGCTTTGCGGCCGCTTCCTTGCGCTCGCTGTAGCGGTCGGTCAGGAAGGCCGAGAGGTCGCGGGTCAGCAGGGTGAACTTCACCAGCTCCTCCATCACGTCGACGATGCGGTCGTAATAGCTCGACGGCCGCATGCGCCCGGCCTCGTCGAACTCCTGCCATGCCCTGGCGACCGAGGACTGGTTCGGGATCGTCAGCATCCGCATCCAGCGGCCCAGCACCCGCATCTGATTCACCGCGTTGAAGCTTTGCGAGCCGCCCGAGACCTGCATCACCGCCAGCGTGCGGCCCTGCGTCGGACGGATCGCTCCCATCGACAGCGGAATCCAGTCGATCTGCGCCTTCATCACCCCGGTCATCGCGCCGTGGCGTTCCGGGCTGGTCCAGACCTGGCCCTCGGACCACAGGCACAGGTCGCGCAGCTCCTGCACCTTGGGATGCGACGGTTCGGCATCCTCGGGCAGCGGCAGGCCGTTGGCGTGGAACACCCGCGTCTCGCAGCCGAAATGCCGCAGCAGGCGCTCGGCCTCCAGCGTGGCGAAGGGGCTGTAGGAGCGTTCGCGCAACGAGCCGTAGAGCAGCAGGATGCGCGGCGGATGCGTCGCGCGGGGGATGGCTGGGATCGCGGGCGCGCGCAGGCAGTCGGGCGACAGGTTCGGCAGGTCGGGGATCATGCGCGGGCCTCTTGCGGGGTTGCTTCGGGAAACCAACGGCGGCCCAGCCACAGGGCGGCGTTGACCAGAAGGATCAGCACCGGCACCTCGACCAGCGGGCCGATCACGGTGGCGAAGGCCACGGGCGAGGCGAGGCCGTAGGCGGCGATGGCGACGGCAATGGCCAGCTCGAAGTTATTGCCGGCGGCGGTGAAGGCGATGGCGGTGCTGCGCGGATAATCCCTGGCGATCAGCCGGCCCATGGCAAAGCTGACCAGGAACTGGATGGCGAAATACAGCACCAGCGGCACGGCGATCCTGACGGTGTCGAGCGGTAGGCGCACGACATCGCCGCCCTTCAGGCTGAACATCGCGACGATGGTGAACAGCAGCGCGGCCAGCGTGATCGGGCTGATCCTCGGCAGGAAGACGTTTTGATACCACTCCTCGCCCCGGCGCCGGATCAGCACACGCCGGGTCAGGAAACCGGCGGCGAAGGGGATGCCCAGGTAGATCAGCACCGCCTCCGTCACCGTCCGGAAGCCCACCTCGATCACGCTGCCCTCCAGCCCGAACAAGGGCGGCAGCACGGTCAGGAACAGCCAGGCATAGGTCGAGAAGAATAGGATCTGGAAGATCGCGTTGAAGGCCACCAGCCCGGCGACATATTGCCCGTCGCCGCGCGCCAGCTGGTTCCAGACCAGCACCATGGCGATGCAGCGCGCCAAGCCGATCAGGATCAGCCCGGTCATGTATTCGGGATGATCGCGCAGGAAGATCACCGCTAAGGCGAACATCAGCACCGGCCCGATCACCCAGTTCTGCACCAGCGACAGCACCAGCACGCGCTTGTCGGCAAAGACCCGGGGCAGGTCCTCGTAGCGGACCTTCGCCAGCGGCGGATACATCATCAGGATCAGCCCGATGGCGATGGGAATGTTGGTCGAGCCCACCGCCATGGCGTGCAGCGCATCCGGCAGGCCGGAGAACAGCGTGCCCAGCAGGATGCCGAGCGCCATGGCCGCGAAGATCCAGAGCGTCAGGTAGCGGTCGAGAAAGGAAAGCCGGCGGGCCGGGCTGTCGGGGGTCATCATCTGTTCCTTTCAGGCCGGGCGGATACGGTTGCCTTGGGCATCCACGACTGACTCGCCGTCTTCCTTGCTGAAGGCGGCGCGCTGCGGCGGCAGCAGCTCCAGCACCTGCTCCGAGGGCCGGCAGAGCCGCACGCCCCTGGGGCTGACCACGATGGGGCGGTTGATCAGCACCGGATGCGCCAGCATCGCCTCGATCAGCGCGGCGTCGGTCAGCGCCGGGTCGTCCAGGCCAAGCTCGGCATAGGGCGTGCCCTTCTGGCGCAGCAGCTCGCGCGGCGCGATGCCCATGCGGGCGATCAGCCGCTCCAGCATCGCGCGCGAGGGCGGCGTCTTGAGATATTCCACCACATGCGGCTCGATCCCGGCATTGCGGATCATGGCCAGGACGTTGCGCGAGGTGCCGCAGTCGGGGTTGTGATAGATCACGACGTCCATGCCGTCCGCCGCCCCGTTCGCGCCTTCGGAGCGTCCGATCTCGTGCAGCCTGGAGACGAGGCTGGCGCGATCGAGGGTGCCGATCGGCAGGGCGGCAAAGGTTTGGATGCGCGCCTTCATGTAGCGCAGCGTCTCGATGAAGGCCATGTCGCGCTGCAACTCGCTGCCGGTCGCGGCTGCCGGGTCTGGAAGGCCCCAATGCGCCGTCATCGGCTGGCCCGGCCAATAGGGACAGGCCTCGCCCGCCGCGTCGTCGCAAACGGTGAAGACGAAATCCATCACCGGCGCGTCGGGCCCGGCGAATTCGTCCCAGCTTTTCGAGCGCAGCCCTTCGGTCGGGTAATGGTAGTTCTGCAGGATCTTCAGGGTCCGCGGATGCACCTCTCCCTTCGGCTGGCTGCCGGCCGAGAAGGCGCGGAACCGCTCGCCGCCCTCCTTGCGCAGCACGCTTTCGGCGATGATCGAGCGGGCGGAGTTGCCGGTGCAGAGAAACAGCACGTTGAAGACACGAGGCGAGGCGTCAGCCATGCAGGGCATCCTTGCTGGGTTCACAGGAACAGGACAGCGCGGCCGCGACCGGCGCGCAGATATCCGGGTGGCCGTCGCAGCAATCGCGCATCAGGAATGCGATCAGCCCGGCCAATGTCGCAAAGACGGCGCTGTAGATGATGAAGCGCCCCTCGCGCCGGGACCGGATCAGCCCGGCATGTTCGAGGTGGGTCAGGTGAAATGACAGCCGCGAGGTGCTGGCGCCCCCCAGGGCCTCGCCGATCGCCCCGGCCGCCATGCCCTCCGGCCCGGCCTTGACCAGCAGCCGGACGATGCGCAGCCGGGTTTCCTGCGACAGGGCCGCGAAGCCGGCAAGGGCGCGTTGCTCCTCCATCGAATCGACCCCTCAAGATATGTTGAGACAATGAAGGTGAGACCTGATGCTGTCAAGCCAGCAGGTGCGTCTCGACGACGGCTGTTCGGGGAATCCGCGGAAGGTCAACCTTGAAGCGGACGCAGTTCAGCATCTGTAAAGTCTCGTTACCCATGTCCTGGACGCGCGGAGGAAATAGCTGACGTGACATCATCGTATCTCGAGGGCGCGGACCCCGACGGTCGGTAACGACGCTGGCGGCGCTTTAGGTGCCACCAGACCGGCGCAACATTCTTTCCAGCCATATGACCAGCTTGCACGATAGTTTCGATCCGGAGGGCGCAATTCCACCCCTTCGACCCCATGTCTTGTTCATCCGAGCGGGATCTCCGGGCGGTGCCATGGAGGACCCCATTGTGGGCACCGGCCCAAAGAACGACACTCTGGACCCGAGGGACACCCGTCAGGGCCAGCAGGGCGAGCTGCCGGAAGCCCCGCAGCAGGGCGACAACGATCCGAAAGACGACCCCATGCGGAAGCCTGCTGACCACAGATGACGGCCGGCTGCCATTCGAAAGGCGAAGCGGGCGGAAACCTGCGGACCCCCGATCTTCCGGTAAATTGCCGCACCAAGGCGTGGTCCAAATCTGCGCTGGTATGCGGCATTCAAAAGCTGGAAGGTGAAGCGGCGGATCCAGGTCCGCCGTTTTCGCTCGTCCAGATAGCGAGGTTTCCATGACCAAACGTGTTGCCCTGACCGACGCGCTCACCGGAGCTACCGAAATCTTTGCTCAGCCGCCGTGGCATCTTGAGGGGATCCGCCATTTCCAGAATGGGGATCTGGTGAAGCTCGTCCATGACGACGGAACAACCCGGCTCATTCCGATCAGATCCTGCACGTCCGGGCTGTTCGAGCGGTTCCGGGACTGGTGACGCGACACGCGCCAGCCATGCTGACGGTCAAGCCGGCCGATACCGCTGCAAAACGGGTATCCGGTCTTCGTCCTTTGGGGCAACCAGCAATCGCCTGACACGAGTCGCCAGGCAGCAACCGATGGAAGGCAGGAAGGTGGCAATCGAAAGCCCGGATCAATACGAAGCCGCCATAGAGCACCTGCTGCAAATGCTCTTTCTGGCCACCGAGCGGCCCGGCCTGCTCATGACGACGGATCTGCGGGAACACCTCGCTCTCGCCGCCCAGAAGCGCGACAGGCACGGAGATTTCGGCGCAGCGCGATTGCTGATCGAATGGGCCGACCGGATCGACGCGGCAGCGGAAAGAACCGATCCCGCGCCTGAATAGGAATCGCAAAAGCCGACCGACGCAAAACTCGTCGTAACGGCCATCGACTGCGCTGACCTCATCCTGCCGTTGCAGAACCGCCTCGTCGTCACCGAGATTTCTTTCTCGGGCTTTCCGGAGGTTGGTCGATAGGCGCATGTCTCCTATGGCCTGCAGCCCCCTGACACCCCATATCAGCCGTGCCTGTTCGAATTTTTTCGTCCGGCAACAGGGAGACCCAGACCGTGGATTCCGCAGACATCGCCAGCACCCCCGAGAAACGACCCGAGCCGCAGCATGATGCAGGAGTGCGCCGGCGTCGGAAAAGGGACGGGAACGAGCGCGGCATGCCGGTTCGTGCTGCGAGCGGCATGGACGATCCGACGACCGATCAGGCGTGATCGATGGGCCGGCAGGCCCAAGAGGAGCGACCGCATAAAGGGAGGGGGCGAAAATGGTCTCATTGGTCGAGAACAGCGACAGAGATATCAAGGAACGGCTGAGCGATATCGAGCTCCGCTTGAGCGAGCTGGAACTGCAGGGCCTCCAGGGCGGGGTCTATTCCAACCCCGGCGGCAAGGAGCAGAGCCTGAGGGATGTCCTGGCCTGGCTGGAGCGGATGACCCCGGTGGTGCGCCGGCTCTACTGGGCGATCAAGGAGGCGGCTCCCCAATTCGATGGGCCGGACAGAAAGGCGCTCGACCAGGCCGTGGGCGCGCTCGATGCATGGCAATCCGCCCATTCGCGGCTGCATGAGACGATAGCGGAAACGAACGCCCGGGAACTGGACGGCAAGGAACAGGGCGAAAGCTGAGGTTTGGAGTCTGCGGTAAAAACGGCCTTTTCGGAATTTTCCGCCGATGCGGGTCGCAAATTCTTTCCTTGCCGAACAACGGGTAATGGGCCGAGATCGCATGATCCCCGGAATTTCCTCGTAAACTCAGCCGGCATGACCTATATAGGATCTGCATCTCTTGTTTTCGGACCCTGTTCCTTGCGGCTCAGCTTCGATCTTCAGCTTTGCCGAGCCGCTGCGCTGTGTGAGCGGTATTTTTGAAAGGAACAGCACGATGGCCAATGGCACCGTGAAATGGTTCAACTCCAATAAAGGCTTCGGCTTCATTGCCCCGGAAGCGGGCTCGAAGGATGTCTTCATCCATATTTCCGCGCTCGAGCGCGCCGGTATCCATCATCTGAACGATGGCCAGGCGATCGCCTATGATATCGAGCGTGACCGCAATGGCCGGGAATCGGCAACGAATCTCGTTCTCTCCTGAGAGCAGCGCCGAAGGGTAATACAGGCGGGGTCGGCTTCATGCCGTCTCCGCTTTTCCTTGAGGAGGGTGGGCATGCGTTGCCCGCCATTCCGACCGTTCCGACAGAAAAGTTTCATTATGGAAATTCACTGGGGTACGCCCCTTTCATTCGTCATTTCGTCTGCCGGCGAAGTGCAGAAGTTCAGCACGATCGAGCAGGCGAGATACTGGCTCCGCAGGAGGTGGCCGGTTTCCAATACGGCCCAGCACCATGCGCTGGAGCAGCTGGATGCCGCCCTGCACTGCCTTGTATCGGTGGGATCGGCGCGACGGGCTTTCATCGCTGCTGCAAAAGCTGCCGGTTTCGTGCCCGAAACCTCGATCGCACAATCCGCACGTCCCTTGTCCGCTTGCATGGCGACGATCTGAGACCGGGGTTGGTCCTGCTATGGCGGTGCCTGTGCGGGAATGGAAATGCTCCGCAGAGTGACCAGCCGAAAGCCAGCTGGTCGATCCTGAACAGGCTGTGGGGCCTCGGCCAAGAGCTATCGCAAGAAAGATAAGCTACCGGGACTTTCGAGTGCCTCGGATATTCCGATGCCCTTGGCGTACAAGCGCAACCCTGCGCTTAGTAGGTATACGCTATAGGTGCGTCCGAAGATGGGGGCAGAAGATAATGTCCCACCATTCTCATGGTCGGGTTCCAGTCGAAAATTCTCAGATCAATCGGTTTTCGAGCGATTCCGGGAATTTTTGTCTGGCCAAGTGGAAAATAGCCAGGTTTGGCTCCATTGATTCAGGCATCGGACAAATGCGATGCAAGAATGTTTTGCTTTATCCGGCGCGAAGGCGCATACAGGGGGCGCTACGTTGATTCTCTCTGCATCCTGTCTCCTTTCGGCTTCGGTCTGCTTTTGAACTGAACTGACCGGGCCGGGTTGCTGCATTCCGCGAGCGACAAATCCACAAGGAGATATCACGATGGCCAATGGCACCGTGAAATGGTTCAACGCCGCCAAGGGCTTCGGCTTCATCGCGCCCGAGCATGGCGGCAAGGACGTGTTTCTGCACATCTCGGCCCTCGAGCGGGCCGGGCTTAACAGCGTTGCGGATGGTCAGGCCGTGACCTTCGAAATCGAGTCGGGCCGCGATGGTCGCGAATCGGCCAGCAGGCTGGCGCTCGCCTGATCCTGTCGAACAGCCTGGCCATCTGGCCGGGCTGAACCCCTTCGGGAGACCCGTATGTTGGCCAAGGCGAGAAACCTTTTCCGCGACCCTGCGCCCCTGACGGCGATGGATCGCACCACTTCCGAGGCGAAGCTCATCGTCGATGAACAGGCCCGCAAGAGGAGCGAGCTGACGGCATCCCTCAAGGCTGCACGGTTGGCGAAAGAGGCGGCAGACGCCGCCACCGGCGTGCCTGCGAAAAAACGCAAGAAATAGCGGATGCGCGGGGGCACCTGCTTTCTTCGCTGTAACGCCGACTCTCACTACCGCCGAAACGCTGCGCGAAGATGTCTCGATCCATTTCCCATGATTCCGATTGGACGGGATGCAGGGGATATTCATCTTTTTTTAGGCCAGCGCTAGCCGGCTTGACGGCGGACAGTCTCCCGCGCTTTTCCTGTGCCTTTTATCAGCCAGACAGGGGCTTTCCGGGCGCACGAAAGAGGCCGCATTCGCGGTGCTTTCACCCCCTTGAACCGCCATTTCCGCGCCCTAAATCGTGGATCGCCGGAAGCCTCTGACGGGTCCGGCATGCCGGGGCGGATGCGATGGCACCGCACGGTGAAAGACTTGTATCCATGTTGCTCAACGGAGGATGTGGCTATGAGAACCACTTTCGACTTTTCCCCTCTCTACCGGTCGAGCATCGGTTTCGACCGGATGCTGAACGCGCTGGAAGCGGCAAGCCGGGTCGGGACGGTCGACAACTGGCCGCCCTATGACATCGCCAGGACCGGCGAGGACGATTATCGCATCACCATGGCGGTGGCGGGCTTCTCGCCCGACGAGCTGGCCATCACGCAGGAACGGACCGTTCTGACGGTGACCGGCCGCAAGGCTGGCGAGGACAAGGGCGAGTATCTGCATCGCGGCATTGCCGAGCGGAGCTTCCGCCGGCGCTTCCAACTCGCCGATCATGTGAAGGTGACCGGCGCCGAGCTGCTGAACGGGCTGCTGACGATCGAGCTGCGGCACGAGATCCCCGAAGAGATGAAGCCGCGCCGGATCGAGATCGCCCCGGCCAAGGCCCTGCCCAAATCCCAGCCGCAGCAGGTCGAGACCGGCAAGCAGGCCGCCTGAGGCCCTGTCACCGCACGATCCCTGCCGGCCGCCGGGCAGCGCCCGGCGTCTCCGGCAACCTGTTGCCATGAAGGAGGAAAATCATGAATGTCCGAGATCTGATCCCCTGGAACCGCAATGGCGGCAACCAGCTTCCCACCGCCTTCCGCGACGGCGACCGCGATCCCTTCCTGTCGCTGCATCGCGAGGTGAACCGGCTGTTCGACGACGTCTTCCGCGGCTTCGGCCTGCCCGCGGTCGGCACGGTCCCTGCCTTTGGCGGCGGCTGGCCGAGCGTCGAGATCTCCGACAACGAGAAGGAGATCAGGGTGACGGCCGAGGTGCCGGGCCTTGAGGAGAAGGACATCGAAGTCCTGCTGGATGACGGCGTGCTGACGCTGAAGGGCGAGAAACGCTCGGAGGTCGAGGATAAGGACCGGCAATTCTCGGAACGCTTTTACGGCCGTTTCGAGCGCCGTATCCCGCTGGGCGCCGAGATCCGCGAGGACGAGGTCGATGCGCATTTCAGGAACGGCGTGCTGACCGTGACCCTGCCCAAGACGGAAAAGGCGCAGTCGCAGGTCAAGCGCATCGCCATCAAGGGCTGAGCCATCGCGGCGGCGACAACCGCCGCCGCCGCATCCAGCCTTCCCCCGCAGGGGAAGGTCCATTGACGGGATCACCAAGCAACCGACAAGGAGGAGTGAACGATGCTGAAATCCCTGTCTCTTGATCGCCGGACGGCATTCGACATCGCCAATGTCGTTGCCGGTCTCGGTCTTCTGCTGTCGCCCTGGTATCTCGGCTTCGCGGCCGAGACCGCCGCGGCGTGGAACGCCTGGCTCGTCGGGGCCGCGATGACGCTGATCGCGCTGGCCGCGCTCTTCGCGTTCCACAGGCTTGAGGAATGGGCCAATGTCGCCCTTGGCCTCTGGGCGGTGATCGCGCCCTGGGTCCTGGGCTTCGCGACCCTCGCGGCGGCGATGTGGGTGCATGTGATCGCCGGTCTGGTCGTCGCGATCCTGGCGGGCGTCAGCCTGTGGTCGGGCGACGACCGGCCCTATTCGACAGCGTGACGTCCCGAACGGCCCGGCAACCCGCCGGGCCGTTTTCTTGTTCTCCGTCTGGTCTCGGGCGAGAAAGGAAATCACCACCGATCAAACGGAGATTGCCGATGTCGATGAAAATCCCCCGACTGCGCGCGGCCGTCATCACGCTGTGCACGATCCTGGCGCTGGTCGCGCCGTCCCCGGCGGCTGTCGGGCAGCCCATGCCCGAGGCTGGGGGCGGTATTCCCACCATCGCCCCGATGCTGTCGCGCGTGACCCCGGCGGTGGTCAATATCGCGGTGGTCTCGGAAACCCCGGCAGTATCGAACCCGCTTTACAACGATCCCTATTTCCGCCGCTTCTTCGATCTTCGCGACCCGCCGATGCGGCGGCAGATGAGCGCCGGCTCCGGCGTGATCGTCGATGCCGAAAACGGCTATGTGCTGACCAACCATCACGTCGTCGCCGAGGCCAGCGCGATCAGCGTCACCCTGAAGGACGGGCGCCAGTTCCGGGCCGAGCTCGTCGGCGCCGACCAAGCCACGGAAATCGCCCTGCTGCGGATCGAGGCCGAGGATCTGGTCGCGCTGGAGATCGGCGATTCCGACCGCCTTCAGGTCGGCGATTTCGTCGCCGCCATCGGCAACCCCTTCGGCCTGGGCCAGACGGTGACCTCGGGCATCGTCAGCGCGCTGGGGCGCAGCGGCATCAGCCGCGAGGGATACGAGGATTTCATCCAGACCGACGCCTCGATCAATCCGGGCAATTCGGGCGGCGCGCTGGTGACGCTGGACGGCCGGCTGGTCGGCATCAACACCGCCATCCTGACCCCGGCAGGGGGCAATATCGGCATCGGCTTCGCGGTGCCCAGCAACATGGCCGTCGCGGTGATGCAGCAGCTGATCGAGCACGGCGAGGTGCGGCGCGGCAGGCTGGGCATCGGCATGCACGATCTGACGCCCGACCTGGCCGAGGCGCTGGAGCTGGGCGGCATCCACGGCGCGGTGATCGCGAATGTCGAGCCCGGCTCGCCCGCCGAGAAGGCGGGGTTGAAGGCGGGGGACGTGGTGACCGCTGTCGACGGCGCCCCGGTGCAGGGCGCCACGCATCTGCGCAACCGGCTGGGCCTGACGCCCGTCGGCAGCACCATCCGCCTGACGGTCAGGCGCGAGGGGGATGCGCGGGAGGTCGCCCTGACCATCACCGCCGATGCGACCTCCTCCGGTGATTTCGCCGGCACGCCGCTGGATGGCGCCCGGCTGCGCAACGCCTCGGCGGAGGAGGCGCGCCGGGCGGGCAGTGCCGGGATCATGGTCGACAGCGTCGAGCCGGACAGCCTTGCGGCCTGGATCGGCCTGCGCCGCGGCGACATGATCGTCGCCGTCAACCGGACGCCGGTTTCCTCGGTCGCGGATTTGCGTGGCATGCTTGCCGGCCGCCGAGCCGTCGCGGCGCTGGAACTGATCCGCGACGGCAGCCGTCTTTTCATCGTCGCAAGGTGAACGACGGCGGCGGCATGGAGAGGGCCAGGAAGACGCAGGGTGTTGTCACCGATGCCTGGGCGTCGCTCATCTGACGCAGCCCCGGACCCTGCCGGTTTCAGAATGCCAGCCCGCAGGCCCTGCGGATGGCGATCTGGACGGGCGAGGGCGGCAAGGCCGGGTCGAACTCGCCCTTGGGCAGCAAGGGCGGCTGGGCCATGAAGCGGGGTCTTGTCCCCCGGTGCGGCTGTGCGGCATGGACCAGGAACGGATGGCACAGATAGACCGTGCCCGCCGCGCCGGTCGCCAGCACCTCGGGGCAGGTCTCGGTCGAGGCATAGCCGTTCGCCGACAATTGCCGTAGCGTCGCGCCTGCCGCCCCATGGGGCAGCAACTCGCGGGCAATGGCCATATGCGAGCCCTGCCTGATCCGGGTCGGTGCATCGCCGGGCCCGACATCCGAGAACAGGAACAGCATCAGCAACGCGCGGCCACTGCTTTTGACATTGACCCGCCACTCCATGAAATCCGGGCTGTCGCCGAAGCTCATGTCCACATGCCAGCCATCGTCGCCGGGGGCGATGGGCGAGGGGAAGCGGATCGGGAAGCTGCCGAGGCCCTGCGGCGCAAGCCAGCGCCCCGGCCCGGCAAGCTGGTCATAGGCCCGGTGCAGCAGCGGGGTGTTGGCGGCCTGGACGAAGGCGGGCGTGGACATCGCTGCGATCCGGATGACGGGTCGCGTCCAGCCCTCGGGCCGGTCGGGCGAGAGGCCCGCAGCTGCCCATAACTCGTCCCGGCATTGCCGGGCGAGGTCGGTGGGGAAGGCGCCGTCGATCCTGACGAAGCCGTCCTCGATGAAGCTCTGGACCTGACACTCGGTCAGGCCGGTGGGTTCGGGATTGGTCATCATGCATTCTCCGCTTGGCGCCCCAATCGCGGGCGCCGTGTCGATCTGATGGTGCGAAAGCGCCGGCGGCAGGGCCGGTCAGATCAGCGGGAAGAATGTAGACATGAACATCATGGTCGGAATTTAAGGCGGGCAGCCGGGGGCTGCAAGCCATGTTCCCTGGCCGCTTGCGACCTGTTTTCCCTGCTCGCGGTTATCGAGGGGCATTCATTGCCCGGCCAGCAGGCACCCCAGCCCATCGTCAGGACAGATGCCCTGATATCGTCCAGAGCGCCGGGAAGTGATCGCCCGCGCTGATCCTCTGCGTCCGGCTCAGTATTCGTCATGCAGCCTGAGCCAGCTCATGGCGCCGTTTTCATTGCGGCCCTTGGGGGTGAGGTCCAGCCAGTTGAACGCGCCCATCAGCAATTCCACGCCGCGGTGATAGGTGGAATAGCTGTGGAAGAGGGCGCCGTCCTGCCGCACGAAGATGCTGACCCCGAACATGTCCGGGCTCCTTTCGATCACCGTCCCGTAGTTGTAGATCGCCCGGCCGGCCGCGCGATCCTCCTCGGTGAACGAGACGCCGAAATCGTAGTTGAAATCGCCGTCTCCCGAGGACAGCCAGGGAAAGCGCCAGCCCATCCGCCGCCGGACCTCCTCGATCCGTCGGACCGGCGCGCGCGAGACGGCGGCGAAGGCCAGGTCGGCCTGCTCAAAATGCTGGCGGGCGGCATCCACATGATCGGCGACGAAGGCGCAGCCCGAGCAGATATGCTCCGATCCCGGCGCCAGCATGAAGTGATAGACGGCGAGCTGGCTGCGGGTCCCGAACAGATCGCCCAGCGTCACCTCGCCGTCGGGACCGTCGAAGCGATAGGGCTTGTCGATGCGGACCCAGGGCATCCTCCGCCGCTCGGCCCGCAGCGCGTCGAGCTGGTGGGTCATGTCGCGTTCGCGGGCCAGCAGCGCCTTGCGGGCCTCCAGCCATGCATCGCGGGAAACGATGGCTTGGGTCATGGTCAGTCTCCTTTCCGGGTTGGGTCTTGGCCTGCCATCAGCCGCAACCAGGGCGGCAGGTGGAACAGGCTCATCAGCAGATACATCATGGTCATGCCGTACAGCGGCAGCGGACCGGGCCCGGACAGGCAGAGCGCGGGCGAGGCCGCCGTGATCCAGGCCATGACGGCGAAGCAGGGCGCCGCCGCAAGGGCCAGCCAGCCTGCCGCGCCGGGCTTTCCCGTGGGCGTTGTCATTCCGGGCCTCCCGTCCGATGCTTTGCAGCAACGACTCTAGGACGGGGCGGCATCCGGGCGTGAGTAACAAGCATGACGGGATTGCGGCGGCTGCGCAGGCGCTGGCGGCGGGGGATGCGCTGACGGCGCTGAAACGGGTCGCCTTGCGCGACGATCCGCCCGCGCTGGCGCTGCGCGGCATCGCCATGGCGCAGCTGGGCGATCTCGACCGGGCGCGGGACCTGCTGCGCCGCGCCGCGCGAGGGTTGGGTGCCGATCCCCTGGACCGTGCCCGCTGCCGGCTGGCCGCGGCGGAAATCGCGCTGGTCACGCGCGACCTGGGCGGTCTGGAGCAGGCGCTTGGCGCGGCGCGATTGGCGCTTGCGGCGCAAGGCGACTGGGCGAACGCCGCCCATGCCGGTTACCTGCAGGCCCGGCTGCTGCTGCTGACCGGGCGTCTCGATCAGGCCGAGGCGGTGCTTGAGGGGCTGGATGCCGCCGCGCTGCCCCCGGCGTCGCGCCCCGGCTGCTGGCTGGTCGCCGCCGGCATCGCCATGCGGCGCATCCGGGCCGGGGAAGCACGGGCCGCTCTGGATTGGGCCGCCCGTGCCGCGCAGCAGACGGGCATCGCCGCATTGGCCGCCGAGGTCGCGCAGGCGCGCGCCGTCTTCGACGCCCCGGCCGGGCGGCTGATCGAAAGCGGGCGCGAGACCCTGCTGGACCTGTCCGGGGTCGAGGCGCTGCTCGGCTCGGACATGCTGCTGGTCGATGCCTGCCGCAACCTGCTGCGCGGTGGGGCGACGGCGGTACCGCTGGCCGGGCGGCCGGTGCTGATGGCGCTGCTGCGCGCCCTGGCCGAGGCCTGGCCCGGCGACGTGCCGCGCGAAACCCTGCTCGCGCGTGCCTTTCGCGCCCGCCAGGCCGACGAGTCGCATCGCGCAAGGCTGCGGGTCGAGATCGGGCGGCTGCGCGGGTACCTCGCCCCGCTGGCCGGGATCAGGGCGACCGGCCGGGGCTTCGTGCTGGAGCCTTGCCGCGGGCGCCGGATCGCCGTGCTGGCCCCGCCGGTCGAGGGTGACCATGCCGGGCTGCTGGCCCTGCTGGCCGATGGCGAGGCCTGGTCGAGCTCGGCGCTGGCCCTGGCGCTGGATGTCAGCCCGCGCAGCGTGCAGCGCGGGCTCAAGGCGCTGGAGCGGGCCGGCAGGGTGGAATGGCTGGGCCACGGCCGCGCCCGGCGCTGGATCGCGCGGAGCGTGCCGGGCTTCCCGACAAGCTTGTTACTCCCGGCGCCCGTGCCGATGCGCTAGGATGGCCCCATGAAACGCATGGCCGAAATCATCCGCGAATACGGCCCCTTTCCGGGGATCGAGGAGGTGCATGGCGTCAGTTTCGACGGAAGGCAGGTCTGGTTCGCCAGCGGCGAGCGGCTGCACGCGCTGGACCCCGACAGCGGCGAGCTGCTGGGCGCGCTGGAGATCCCCGCCGATGCCGGCACGGCCTTCGACGGCCGGCATCTGTTCCAGATTGCCGGGCCGGTCATCCGCAAGATCGACCCGGAGAGCGGCGAGGTCCTGGCGACCATTCCCGCGCCGGAGGGCGGCAATTCCGGGCTGGCCTGGGCCGAGGGCTCGCTCTGGGTCGGCCAGCATCGCGGGCGGCGCATCCACCAGGTCGATCCCGAGACCGGCAAGGTGCTGCGCAGCATCGACTGCGACCGCTTCGTCACTGGCGTCACCTGGGCCGACGGCGCGCTCTGGCACGGCACCTGGCAGGGCGAGGAAAGCGACATCCGGCGCATCGACCCCGCCACCGGCGCAGTGCTGGAACGGCTGGAGATGCCGCCGGGCACCGGGGTCTCGGGGTTGGAATCGGATGGCGGCGCCCGGTTCTTCTGCGGCGGCGGCAGCAGCGGCAAGTTGAGGGTCGTTCTGCGCAAGGCGGATCAGGACGCGACATAGGGCCTTCGGTTCTTGCTGCGCAAACCGGCCCCTCGCTCGGAACCTGACAGCGGGGCCTCGGCGGGCTATGCTGTCGGGGTCCTTTCCATCAGCCACCGGGAGGCAGCGATGAGCGACGAACACGCGGGCAAGGGCGTTCTGCACCTGCCGCCAGGTGCGGGACGGCGCTACGTCCTCGGCCGGATGACGGCGGTGTTCAAGGCCGATGAGGATGAGACGGCTGCGCGCTACAGCGTCTCGGAATGGTGGCTGGAGCCCGGCGCCGACGGTCCGGGCGCGCATGCGCATGAAGTGAATGACGAGATCTTCTACGTGATCGCCGGCACGGTCAGCTTCCTTGCCGGGGAGGACTGGCTGGACGCGCCGCAAGGGACGTTCCTGCGCATCCCCGCCGGCGTGACGCATGACTTCAGGAACCGCACCGCCGAGCGTGTCGGTCTGCTGAACGTCTTCATCCCCGGCGGGTTCGAGCGCGACATGCCCGCCATCACCGACTGGTTCCGGGACAATCCGTAGGGTCATGCGCGGCAAGGCCACGATCACGGCGGATCTTCGGCGGCTTGGCTTGCAGCCGGGCGATCTGGTGATGGTCCACGCCTCGCTGAAGGCGCTCGGCCCGGTCGAGGGCGGCGCGGCCGGGGTTGCCCAGGCGCTCATGGATGCCGTGGGGCCGGGCGGCACGGTGATGGGATATGCCTCCTGGGACCGCTCGCCCTATGAGGAGACCCTGAACGGTGCCCGCATGGACGAGGACCTGCGCCGCGACTGGCCCGCCTTCGATCCCCGGACCGCCGGGACATATCGCGGCTTCGGCCTGCTGAACCAGTTTCTTGCGGCGCTGCCGGCGGCCCGGCGCAGCGCCCACCCGGATGCCTCGATGGTCGCGGTCGGCCCGCTGGCCCAAACCTTGGTCGAACCGCACCGGCTGGGCCAGGCCCTGGGCGAGGGCTCGCCGCTGGAACGCTTCGTGCGCCTTGGCGGCAAGACCCTGCTGCTGGGCGCGCCGCTCGATGCCGTGACCGTGCTGCATTATGCCGAGGCCATCGCCGATATCCCCGGCAAGCGCCGCGTGAGTTATGAGATGCCGATGCTGGGCCCGGATGGCCGGACCATCTGGGAAGCGGCCACGGATTTCGACTCGAACGGCATCCTCGATTGCTTTGCGGCCGAGGGCCAGCCGGATGCGGTCGAGACCATCGCCCGCGCCTATGTCGAGGCGGGCCGGCACCGCGAGGGCATGGTCGGCGCAGCACGCTGCCATCTGTTCGACGCGCAGGATATCGTCGCCTTCGGGGTTGAGTGGCTTGAGCGGCAGTTCGGATCGGCGCTGCATCCGCGGTCACGCCGAGACGGCCGAGACATTTGACCGGGCATGGCCCCAATCTGACAGGAGGAACGCATGATGGAAGCTCCGCGCATCTACCCGACCTTCCGCTTCCGCGACGCGGCGGCGATGATCGAATGGCTGGAAAGGGCCTTCGGCTTCACCACCCACGCGAAATACATGGATGGCGACAAGGTCGCCCATGCCGAACTGGCCTTCGGCTCGTCCATGATCATGTGCGGCGACGACAAGGACGACGCCTATGGCGAGATGGTGGGCCGGCTCTCGGGGCAGGGCGGCAAGTCGCTCTATATCGTCGTGGACGATGTGGACGCGATGTTCGCCCGCGCCCAGGCCGCCGGCGCGGCGATCGAGGAAGGGCTGACCTACCGCGACTATGGCAGCCGCGAATTCATCTGCCGCGACCCCGAGGGCAACCTGTGGTGCTTCGGCACCTGGTGGCCGAAGGTGACCGACAAGGACTGAACATCATGGTCCAGCGGATTTCGAACCGCATCGCATCCTTCGTCGACGCCCTGCCGCTGGTGCCGGGCCTGAGGGTGCTCGAGATCGGCTGCGGGCCGGGGGTGGCCGCCCGCGAGGTCTCCCGCCGTGTCGGGAACGGCTTCGTCCTGGCCATCGACCGCTCGGCAAAGGTGATCGACAGCGCGGTGGCCGGATCGAAGGCGGAAATCGCCACCGGCCGCCTGCGGTTCCTGCAAGCGGCGATCGAGGATTTCGCATTGCCGCCGGGTGAAGAGCCTTTCGACATCGCCTTTGCGATGCGTGTCGGGGCGCTGGACGGTCGTCACCCGGATATCGAACAACGCGCCTTTGAACGATTGCGGGCGGCATTGAAACCGACGGGGCGGCTGTTCATCGACACGGGGCATCCGCTCAGGGAGGTCAGGTTGCGAGGACGGTGAGCCGCGAACTGCACGCTTCCGGAATGAGGATGAGATTTGCCGTTTGACCGCTATTGGATTAAACCGGCGCCATAACAACAGGGAACGCTTATGACCGATATCGACCTGAATGCCTTGTCGCTGGCCGAATTGAAGCAGCTGGAAAAGAACCTGGCCAAGGCCATCGCCTCTTTCGAGGATCGCCGCAAGGCCGAGGCCCGTGCCGCGGCGGAGGCGGTGGCAAAAGAGCACGGTTTCTCGCTGGGCGAACTGGCGGAAATGACCCCGGCGCAAAAGCGCGCCGCCGTGGCGCCGAAATACCGCCATCCGGAAAACCCCGAGATCACCTGGAGCGGTCGCGGCCGCAAGCCTGGCTGGATCGCCGAGGCTCTGGAGGCCGGGAAATCCCTCGAAGACTTCGCCATCTGACTGGGGAGGGGAGATGTTCCAGCCCTCGAACGCGGTGCGGCTGCATGTTTCACTGGCCGAGATCGAGCCGGAGATCTGGCGGCGCCTGGTGGTTCCCAGCGACTGGACGCTCGACCGGCTGCATCCGGTCCTGCAGGCGGCTTTCGGCTGGACCGACAGCCATCTGCACGAATTCCGCATCGGCGGGCTGCGCTATGGCGATTCATTCCTGCTGGACGATGGCTTCGGCGGCCCCCGCGTTTTCGACTCTACCGAGGTGCGGCTGCAGGATTTCGTCGGCCGCGACGGCAGTTTCACCTATGCCTATGATTTCGGGGACGACTGGCAGCACCTGATCCGGATCGAGGATTGGCTGGCGCTCGATCCGGCGCCGCGCCACGCGGTCTGTCTGGAAGGCGCACGGGCGAGACCGCCCGAGGATGTCGGCGGGCCGTGGGGCTATGAGGATTTCCTCGGGATCATCCGCGACCCGAAGCACGAGGAGCACCGCTCCACGCTGCGCTGGGCGGGCGGGCATTTCGATCCGGAATGGTTCGATCTCGACTTGATCAACAAGGATCTGCGCAATGCCTTTCGTGCGAACGCGCGGCGGCGGTTGCATCAGCCGAGGCCGAAGGCGCCGAAAGGTTAGCCGCGTCTCCCGTTGCGACCCTTCCCCGGCCTGTGCGAAGCTGACCATCCGCCCGACTCTTGCCACGACGCCCCCATGACCGAGATCGCACCGCACCCCCGGATCAAGTTGTCGAAGCTGCGCGATATCGGCTGGTCGCTCTGGGATCCCATCGGATTGCTGGACCCGGAAAGCCGGCCGGGCAGGTGGGACGACGAGGCCAACCTGTCCTTTGCGGACGAATATGACAGCTATCTGGTTGCGGCGGCCTCGCAACTGCGCCGGGGAACGTCCCCCGATGAGGTCGTTGCGTTTCTGGTCGAGATTGAGACCCAACACATGGGAATGGGCGACAACCAGAGCGCCGGGTCAAGGGCGGAAGCGGTCGTGGATGCGATCCTCGCCGACGACAGCATCTGGACATGGCCCGATGCGCAGGGGCGGTTCGGTCAGGAGGCAACATGACCAGGCACAGGATCTTCACCACCAGCTTCGCCAGCGTCTATCCGCATTACGTGGCCAAGGCAGAGAAAAAGGGCAGGACCAAGGCCGAGGTCGATGAGATCATCCTCTGGCTGACCGGCTACGGCCCGGAGGAACTGGCGGCCCGGCTGGCAGACCGGACGGATTTCGAGACCTTCTTTACCGAGGCCCCGCGCATGAATCCGGCGCGTTCCCGGATCAAGGGCACGGTCTGCGGTGTCCGGGTGGAGGAGGTCGAAGACCCGCTCATGCGGGAGATCCGCTATCTCGACAAGCTGATCGACGAACTGGCGAAGGGAAAGCCGATGGAGAAGATTCTGCGGCAAGGGTGAGCTGCTCGTGGAGCCGCTGTGCGCGTCTGATCCGGCGACACGCCGCCGGACACCGGCTTTTTCCCGGCACCTATCCGCATCATCTTCCCGGTCATCCGCCTGTCCGCTTGACCCTTCGCCGGGACTTGGGAATGCTGTTTGTCGCAGCAACGGCGTAGTGAACTTTGGTCGCAGGCGGAGCGCATCACCTTCTGGCAGCCTGACGTGATCGATCCCTGAACCTTATCGTTTGGAGGCTTCCATGACGCTGATCCTGCTTGCCGTCATGCTCACCGCGGTCACCTGCGTGATCGCCTGGTATCTGGCCATCTATGCACTGCCGGTGATGGTCGCGGTCGAGACATTCCGTCTCATTCATGCGACCGAAGCCGGATTCTTGCTCTCGGCCTTGGTCGCAGCCACCGTAGCGTTGCTGTCGGTGGGACTGGTGCTTCTGGTACTGTTCAAGGCGAAGAACCCGATCCTCTGCCTGCTGGCGCGGGCTGTCTTCGTGATTCCGGCGATGATCGCCGGATATGCCGTCGTCCATGGCGTCACCCATGACGCCATCGAGTCAACCGTCGCCCTGAAGCTGCTTTGCGGCACCGCCGGGCTGGTCACCGGCATCGCCGCGCTGATGAACCTGAACGGTTTCGGGGAGCTGGCGCCGCAAGCCTGATCCGAGGCTGTTTGGTCGTTGTTGGCGATATTGATCCGCCACTCCTTGCAAGGCAGGGATCACCGGATCGGCGTCGAAGGTCAGCGTGTCCTTGCAACTGCGTTCAGCCATTCTCGCCTGCCGCACCCTGTTTTGTCGCATTGATCCGATGTGATCCGCGCCGGGCGCGGATCGCGTCTATCCATAAGCCGGGCAGGGGGCTCGACCGGGCCGTGCCCGGCTCACCCCCGGCCCGAAGGCTTTCCCGTTTCCTGGATTTGTCCGCCACGCATCCGCCTGCCTGGCCGTCAACGGGCAGGCGCCGCCTTGGGGCGTCGTCGGGGCGCAGGGCCGTGTCCTCGCCTGCGGCTGCGGGCCGCCCCACCCCTGCGCCCCGACCCATGACCGCCAGCCATGCGGCCGCGGATCGGGCTGCGCCCTCGCCGCTCTGCCTCCGGGGAAACATGCGTTTCCCGAAGTCAGACCGGCGAGGCGCGGCCCATCGGCGGATCAGGGCAAGGGCCCTCCGCCCCCAACCCGAAAGGACAGAGATATGACCGGCAACACCAGCACCCCCCGCAACCTCGTCATCAATGCCGATTGCATTGAGGCGATGCAGGCTTTCGGCACCGGCTCGGTGGATTTCATCCTGACCGATCCGCCCTATGTGACCCGCTTCCGCGACCGGCAGGGCCGCACCGTCGCCAATGACGACAATGCCCGCTGGCTGCGCCCGGCCTTTGCCCAGATGCACCGGGTGCTGAAGCAGGGCGGTTTCTGCGTCAGCTTCTACGGCTGGAACAAGGTCGATTTGTTCGTGGACGCGTGGAAGGCGGCGGGCTTCCGCATCGTCGGGCATCTGGTGTTCCGCAAGCGTTACGCCTCATCCGCCCGTTTCCTGCGCTACGAGCACGAACAGGCTTATTTGCTGGCCAAGGGCGACCCGGCGCTGCCCGCTCGACCGGTGCCCGACGTGCTGGACTTTCCCTATACCGGCAACAGGCTGCACCCGACCCAAAAGCCGGTGGCGGCGCTGCGCAAACTGATCGGTGCTTTCACGAAGCCGGGCGATCTGGTGCTGGACCCGTTCAGCGGCAGCGGCTCGACCCTGGCGGCGGCGCATCTGCTGGGCCGCGACTGGCTCGGGGTAGAAATGGACGTGGCGCATTACCAGACCGCCGGCAAGCGGATGACGGCCCTGCAAGAGCGGGACCGGAAGGCGGCCGCATAGGCCCCCGAAACCCAAGGGCGCCCGCCCCCCGGCGGGCCGCAATCCCACAGCTTCAACGAAAGGATTTCGACATGCGTTGGATCGTCACGAAGGACCATCACGGCGGTTGCCTCGGACTGGGCGAGGACGAGGACGGCGTTCCCGCACGGGGCACCCCCGAAGATGGCGATGCGCTGCCGGTGGAGTTCCGGCTTTACACCGCGCGCGGCAGGCTTTTGTTCGAGGGCCGTTGCGGCGACATCGCGGCCGACTGGTGGCACGGCATGGAGCCGCTGCTTTACGCCTGGGCCACGTTCCGGTGCCGCCGGCTGACCTGGCGCCCGGCCGGGACGGATGAACCGTGGCGCCCGCTGCGACCATAGACCCCAAGTCAGCACACAACATCACGGCCGCCGATCCGATGGGACCGGCGGCCGTTGCGCGCGCGTGGTCCGCGAGCGGCGCCGAAAAAATCGCGCTCGCCGGGCATGGCCCGGCTCGCAAGACAGGACGAGGAAATCGGCAAATACGCTCATACCTGATACGACAGGCGCGAATGGCGCGGCAGGGTCCTGACGGGCGGAAACGCCGGATATCGGAGCCCGGCCGGCTCATGCCGAAGCACAGAAGGCGAAACGACGTTCACGGTCCCATAGCTGCCACAGGCAGAGCGCGAGGTGATTAGAATGGTATTTCGTCGCTCAAGTCCGTCCTTGGGGCGGTGGGGGAGGTCAACGTGATCTTCCCGCTAATCACCTTAAATGCGGACGGGCTGGCGCCCGCAATACTATGACGTCTAGCCACCCTCTGCGCGGTCTCGGTGAACGCCTGTTCCGCCCCCACCGCGTTCATTAGTCCGGCTTCTATATAATAGCTCATAAGGCGGTCCAGTGTCGATTTGCTGATTTTGTACGCCCTTGATGTATCAACTGCCTCCGCAACACCTGCTATGGCAGACCCGATTTCAACACAAGATTCGTCATCCTTGATGTAGTAGGCGTATTCGTTGTTCCAATCACTCGTGCTCCATTGAAGATTATTGAAGAATATAGGGAAAGCTGCAATCCATGTCGTGCTAATGGTTGCAGTGCTGCCGTACGCCGAACCGTAACCTCGCCCACCCGTGTTCGGCAGAAGATCAATGAAAATTGGATCGTCCGCCGCCGGGATCGGAGGTAGCGCCAGCTCTATTTCTAAGCTGCCGATTGCATCACGAAACTTGGCATTCTCTTTGCGGACTTCGTTTAGCTCTTCCAGCGCTTCCATACTAGCAATGGTGTCGCCCCGTACCCACCCCACCGCCGGTTTTGTTGCCTTAGCATGTTCCAGCGCCTCGCGGACAGCGAGCTTTAAGCCATCCGGGGTTACCCAAGTCTTCCGTAGGCGGTTTGTTTCAACTGCCGTGACGAATGCAGCTAGGCGCTTTTTGCCCTCCGCCGAGTTTTCACTCTTGTTTGCAGGAATGCTACCCTGATCCCCGTGCAGCATCACCAAAACCGGAACGCCCTTGGATACCGCATAGCGATACTCTTTTTCAGTGTAGCTCATACCGTCTTCGGCAGGGGCTCCATAGCGTCCCGCGACAATCAGCACATAGTAGTCGCACTTGTCTATGAGTGCTTTAATAAACTCAAACTGATCCTCGTCGGCGGCAGGGAAAGACTCCATCTGCACAGGAAAGTCACCTGCGCTGATCACCACATCCTGGACCGCCTGACGTTCGGCTTTGAGGTCTTCAAAGGTCGAGCTGATAAATACGGAATATCGCTTGTCATGCATGTCAGGGTTTCTTTGCCTTGATTTCATCGCGAATGCTTTGCGCAAGCTCTTTCATCTTCTTTGCGTTATTCTCGAAGAGCTCTTTGAGAACGTGGGAGTATATTTCCAAGGAACCAAAATAATGCTTCGGCTTCACTGATTCTCCATGCGACCCGATATTTCCAACTTCCTTGAGCGCAAAGCAAAGTTCCGCATGGTCTTTATCCGATGCCGCCCACGATTCCAGCCTGCTATGCAGTGTGATATAAACGGTTTCGCCCTTGGCGTTCTTTTTTTGATTTGGAATTTTAACTTCGTCCAACAATGCTTCAAGGCTTGCTCGCAGTGCATTTGCCGCCGCTGCGGTGTCAACCCAATATAGCGAAAAGCTCTTTTGTAGACATTCCTCTATCTTCGCAGGTGTGTCGGTTGGGATGTGGCACAATCGTGGGGCCGGAAAAAATGATTTAATTGAGAAGTGATCGTAATATTCAGGATGTCCGTCGTCGCCATACCTTTGATCGACAGACCCGGTGCCCGATACAAAAGCAAGCTCGCCGCAGTCCTTCTTCGTGCAGACACACGTTACGGTGAAGCGGTAAGTAATCCAGTCGGGATCCCATGCCTCATGCGAATGGGCATTTAGTGAGTATGCAGGTTCTATTGATTTGAATGTGTCCTGATCCGGCACAAGAAAACCTACGCCGCAGTGAGGGCATAGGTACTCAAAATCCGGCGTATCTGAAAAATACTTCGGGGCGGAAACCGCTAATGCCATGGTTGCTCTCTTCGCGAGGTGTGGCTCAATGTGGAGTGACCAGACAGAAGTTTCAATATCTACGGCGGGAAGACCGCACGGGCCCAAGAGTTCGCTTTGTCCCGCACGCGGCGCCATGTTGCGCGGGTGCGATCAGCCGCGGCAATAGGAAACCTGGCGGCTGGGAGCACCGGACTTCTTGCCCCCGGACAGGTTGAAATATCATCGCCAACGAACCGACCCGCGCCCCCGTCACCCGGTCCCGGCCCGCCGCACCCGGCACGGAAATCCGACCCGCCGCCAACCCCCCAGCCATACCGGGCCCCGCCTTCCGCATCCTGCCATTTCGTGCAGTTAAATGCCCGCCGCGATGCGACCGGCGTCCTGCCGGCCCCGCAATATTGCTGAACGGTCCGGCCCAGAGCCGGTGATGTGGCAGCCATGCCATCCCGCGCCCCCGACCCGACAGCCCGATCCTTCCCGCCCCGAACGACCCGGCCTTCCGGCGGCGGACGCAAGGACGACCAGCCAGCCGAAGCGAAGCGGCACCGCCGCGGGTGGTGCCGGTTCCGGGGGTTTTGCCGACCGGACGGCACCGGCAAGAACGCCGCCGTTCTGCGATCTGTCCCCGCCATACCCCCCGGACGAACCAACCCCTCCGCCTGTCCGAGTCCCTAACTCCGTGCGGTTTTCACCGGCAACCCCCAAGGCTCCGGACCGTGTTGCCGCGCGGGGCGCGGCTGCCCGCCCCACTCCGAAGCCTTGCGGGCAAGCTGCCGCCCGAAGGGGGCGTCAGTTGCAGGTGCCTCCCGACGGACTTTGCCGGGTCTCGTCGGAGGGAATGGTCCCTCCGGAGAAGCAACGGAGACAGACAATGCAGAACATCGTCATCCTCGCCGGCACCATCCGCCAGGCCCCCGAAACCCGCACCACCCGCACCGGCACCGATGTCACCCGCTTCAGGCTGGTCACCTCGCGCCCGCGTTATTCGGAAGGCCGCGTCGTGCGCGACGAGAAGGGCTATCGGGTCGAGGACGCGGAATGGCACCGCGTCGTCGCCTTCAGCGGCCTGGGCCGGACCATCCAGCAATATTGCGAGACCGGCATGAAGGTCCTGGTGCGCGGCCGCATCCACTACACGAAATGGCAGGATGCGGAAGGCCAGGACCGCTACGGCTGCGAGATCGTCGCCGAGACGGTGGATTTCCTCAGCCGGGCGCAGCAGTCCGAAAGCGACGAGGACGAGGGCCGGTTCATCGACGAAGACGACATCCCCTCCTGAGCGGGAGGCCGGAGGCCCGGTGGCTCCAGCCGCCGGGTTTGCCCGTGCTTGCAGCGGATCGCCCCGAGGCCGCGCTGGCGGAGGGCTTCGTTCTTTCCCCAGCCCCATCTTTCTCCCACGAAGAAGAAACAGGGGCTTGGGAAAAGAAGCTGTGGAGCGAGGCAGCGCCACAGCGCCACTGGCGGGCTTCGCATGGCTGTCGGCGCGTGGTCGGGAACGGCGCATTTTGCTTCAGGGCAGAAGGGGAACCGGCATCGCCCGATGAACGGGACGGCCATCCGTGGGTGTTTCAGCGGCTGCGGAAGAAAGCCGAAATCCAACTAGCAGGCTGAAAATAATGGATAAAAAGCCACAATCGACCTGCGTTGGAGCCTTGTTTTTGCTAGACTATTCTTAAGGTGCCAGGGTGGTCGACACCCGCCGGCGCCATGCTCCCCGCAACGCGGGGCCGGGGTGGTAGAAGGGGTCGGATGGATCGGCCCCCGAAACCGGAGACAAGCCGATGCACACCGCGACATTCGAGATCAACATCCCCGGCAACCCGCTGGCCGGTCGTATCAACCTCGAGGATATCGAGATAGGCATGGACGCCGATACCGGGGTCAAGGCCCGCGCCAGCCGCGACCGCATGACCCTGACGGTCAGGATTGCAGCGAGCGATGCAGCCGACGCCGCCAACTGGCTGCGGAAGGCGGGCCTGATCTGACCCAGCCAATCCACCACCCACCGGGAGAAACGGACATGACCGCAGCCGAACACACCGCCCGCCGCCTCGCCAATGCCGCGACCCTCGCCGCCGCCTTTGCCGAGGGCCGATTCCGCAAGGTGACGGTGAAGGAAGCAGGGGGCCTCGGATGGGACGCCGAGGCCGACGAGCCGGAGGTTTTCTGCGAGGGCGGATTGCACGCGATCCTGAGCGCCGATCGTACCGAGATCCAGATGATGGCCGACGACGAAGGCGAATGCTGGACCATCCAGATCGCGACCGGCGAGTTTCGCCCCGCCTGACCCTCACCGGGACCAGAGATCCCGCCGAGACAAATGGACTTGCGGACTCATGCATACGGCTTGTGCGGCAGGCAGGTGCCCGCTGGAAACGCAGCGGCGTCGCTCCGGGCTACTTGTCTGGCTTTGGCGGCTCCGCAGATGGCAGCCGTTTGCCCTCCGCAGGCCGCTTAAGCAGGTCCGACGCTTCCATTTCCAGAACCGAGGCCAGACGATCCACTACATCGATGCTGGCGCCGTAAACGCGGCGCTCCAGTGAGCTGATATAGGTTCGATCGATATCCGCACGATGCGCGAGCTCTTCCTGCGACAAGCCTCTGGCTTGCCGCGCGGCCCGCAGATTGTGCGCGAATATCTCCCGAATCTCCATCACCGACAGATCGGTGACTTGATGAGTATTTCGCCACGGAGTATTTTCTACAATCGACTGTGGATGTGTTTGTATTCGGATGCCCTGGTATTCGGAGTTGCAGGCGGCGGACATGCATGGCTATCGATGCGATATGGGATCGGACGGTGCGGATGACGATTTGTTGTGGAACACGGCCCGGCATGGAATAGTGCCCCTGCGGGAAAACATCGTAATCGCCGCCTGGACGGGGAGAGGGGATGTGACGGAAAAAGACTATCTCGAGGACGTGCCGACCGGCCCGGAACTGACCGATTACGACCGCCGGCACCAGAAGCTCTACATGCGGCTGCACGATTCCGCTGACGACGGAGCGGACTGGCGCGAAGCCGTCCAGATCCTCTTCGGTCTCGATCCAGAGCGCGAGCCGGAACGGGCGCGCAGGATCTACGATAGCCATCTTGCCCGCGCGCGCTGGATGAAAAAAGACGGTTACAAGCTGCTGTTGCGCGACGGCCGCTGATCGCAAGTAGAAATCCGCCGATTTGCCTCTGCCGCACCCTCCCTTGCCCGGAAAGGGGTTTTAGCGCAGACAAATGAGCCCGACCCTTGGTTGAACGCGCGAGAAATGGCTTCAACCTGGGGGTATGGACATGAAACCCGACCTGTCGAAGTGGCGATCCTCGCCGAGCTACGATTTCGTTGACGAAGTTGCAGCGCCCGATCTCGCCTGGGAATGGCTGCGGCGCAACGAGGACTATCAGCAGGACTATCGCGCCGTCGCGCGGCAAGAGGCAATGGATGCGTCGGGCATCCTTCGGTTCCGGAATCGCTGGGGGCTTACGTTTCCCGGTTCGGCCGGGACTGTCCTGCGTGGATACGCCGGTCTACTGGCTGCCGTCCTGCGAGACCGGCAGCCTCGTGCTGGATGCGCTACCCTCTATCCTGCCTGCTGAGGGCAACCTGGTCGACCTTTTGAGAGCGGCTGATGCCCGGGCGGACGCCGCCGGCACCTGGTTCCGCTATGACATCGGTGATGGCCGAAGCCTGCACCTGCTGCGGCTGGCGGGCGTCGAGGAACACGGGCCGCTGGCAATCGTCATCCCGCTCGATGCCGATGGGCTCGACCGGATCGAGGCCGCCACGCGCCTCCTCTGCTTTCTCATGCGGCGGAGCGTGCCGCCGGACCGGCGCTTTACCGAACGCCAGCGCCAACGGGCACGTCATATGCTGCAGGCCATCGACGGGCGCATGAGCGGGGCGAGCTATCGCGAGATCGCCAGCGCGATCTACGGTGCCGACCGTGTCGGCGCAGATGCCTGGAAGACTTCCGCCCTGCGTGACGCGGTCATGGGCTTCGTCAGGGATGCCCGCGCCATGATCGGGGGCGGTTATCGCCGCCTGCTGCGACGGCGACGGCGGAAGTAGCTGTCGGGGCTGTCGGGATGGTGGCCTTCCAATCCTTCGCGCAACGTCGCAAGGTCTGCTCCGGGCCAGATGCCCGCCTCAATTCCGCTTCCCGAGAACGATCATGACCAATACGCCGGATTTGCTACGACTGATCGCGACAGTCTTCATCGCGGTGACCTGCGTGGTCATCGGGGATACGGCGGGCAAACTGCTGACCGGCGGGGGCGTCGATCCGTTCATCGTGGCATGGTCGCGGTTTCTGCTGGCCGCGCTGATGCTGCTTCCCTTCAGCGGATTGACCAGGCAGGAACTGCCGGCCTTGCTGACCTGGCGCGTCCTGCTGAGGGCGGGGTTCATCGTTTGCGGGATATGCTGCATCCTGACGGCCCTGAAGACGGAACCGATCGCCAATGTCTTCGGAGCCTTCTTCGTCGGCCCGGTCGTGTCCTATGTCCTGGCGATCCTGTTCCTGGGTGAATGGCCATCGACGCAGAGAAGCCTCTTGCTGGCGCTCGGTTTCGCCGGCGTGATGCTTGTCGTCAAGCCGGGTTTCGGCAGTTCCGCCGGCATGGCTTTCGCCCTGGCGGCGGGAAGTTCTACGGCGCCTATCTGGTCATGACCCGTACCCTGGCGGGAACATTCCGGCCGCGCTTCCTGCTGATCTCGCAACTGTTGATCGGCGCTGTCGTCTTGACGCCCTTCGGGTTGCAAGCCGATTTTCCCGCGCCGGACATGCTCCTGCTTGCGCTTCTTCTGGTCAGCGCCGTCGGCTCGGCCCTAGGCAACTTCCTGCTGGTCACGGCCAGCAGGAAGGCCGAGGCCAGCCTGATCGCGCCCCTGGTCTACAGCCAGTTGATTTCGGCCACGGCGCTGGGGATCGTCGTATTCGGCGATTGGCCCGATCTCGTTTCGCTGGCGGGTCTGGTGCTGATCGCGATCTCGGGGCTGGGCTCGCTGCTGGTTCATCAGCGTGCCGGCAGGGGGCGCCTATCGACCCCGCCTTGCCCGCGCACGCCGTGATGTCGCTGGACGTCTGGAACCGCCAGCATGGAACCTCGGGAATCCTGCGCCGTCGGAAGGACGCGCGATCCCGCCGTCTTCCGCGGGCGCCTTTGCGCGATCAATCCGAAGCAGTCCTTGCCTGAATGAACCCTCCGGCGGCAATGCCCTGCTCGTTGGGGCGGCTGGGCTCGCAGCAGCCTGTCAGGATCCGAGCAGCCGCATGCCGGCATGGCTCGCGGCGCCACGGTCGAAGGTCACTGTCTCGGTGCAACCTGCCAGCCGTCCGCCATGTGCGATCAGCGCATCGGCGAAATCGGCCTTGGTGGAACTGTAGGTCGCTAGCGCCAGATAACCGGCCTCGCTGCGCTCGACGATCAACTCGCGCGACCGCAACAGCACCTCCACGGCGTCGGCGATGGCCTCGCGCGTCATCCGGTAGGCACGCGTCAGCACCCAGACGGTTTCCACCAGCACCACCTGCGAGACGAAGCCGGGCTCTTCCGGCGTAAAGCCCTCGACGATCTCCGTGGCGATGGCCGCCTGTGCGGCGTCGTCCTGCGCCAGATAGCGCACCAGCACATTGGTATCGATGCCGATCATTCGCCGGTCGCTTCGCCCAGGATCGCCGCCTGCATGTCCTCGAGGCTCACCGGCTTGTCGGGCCGGGGTACGATGCCCTTCAGCGCGCGGATCGAATGCGAGGCCGGCACGACGGCGTAATGGCCGTCGTCCATACGCACGAAATCCACCCGGTCGCCGGGCGTCAGGCCCATGTCGAGGCGGACCTTCTGCGGGATGGTGATCTGGCCTTTCGTCGTGATGGTCGCCGTG
The DNA here is from genome assembly GCF_018499825.1 of Paracoccus sp. pheM1. Taxonomy (NCBI): domain Bacteria; kingdom Pseudomonadati; phylum Pseudomonadota; class Alphaproteobacteria; order Rhodobacterales; family Paracoccaceae; genus Paracoccus; species Paracoccus sp. pheM1. The sequence goes on along the minus strand of NZ_JAGXCX010000001.1, from coordinate 1,572,993 downwards.
GGCATGTTCGTGATCCTTTCTATCAGTAAGGATGAAAGTAAGGCGCGCGTGGCATCGCGTCAAGTTTTCCGCGTCCGGAAGCGGGGCAGGGGGGTGAGATTTCAGCACCCCTGACTTCGCACTCCCTGCTGCCGTTTCTTCTCCGTCACCCTGTCCTCCATACGCCGCTGCCCGCCAGCGGCCCCGCGAACCGCACGGAGGCCCGACGATGAAGCCCGACCTTACCGACCTGCCGCCGCGCTTCCTGCGCACACCGGAAGCCGCGTATTTCCTCGGCCTCTCCGGCCGGACGCTGGAAAAGCACCGCAGCTTCGGCACCGGCCCGGTGTTTCACAAGCTCGGCGGCCGTGTCGTCTATGCCGTCGATGACCTGCAGGCCTGGGCCGAGCGCGGCGCGGTCACCTCGACTTCCGATCCGCGCGGCAGCGTGCTGCCCGCCAAGCGCCATGCCGTGGCGCCGCCGGCCCATGCCGGCCGCTACCGGCGCTGAGGGGGCAGGGATGAGAACGCTCCGTCGTCCCCGCCTCTCCGGCGAACGCCACCGCCTCAGCCCCTTCGTGGTGACGGGCGCGGGCGGCGACATCCGCCCGCGCGACCAGCGCGATCTGATGGAGCGGCCGTTCTTCTCGCTGGCCAAGACCCGGCGGGTGATCCCGATCCTCTACGAGGCCGGCGATGTTCGGGTCGAGGTCTACGGCTTTCCCGAGCACGGCATGGCGACCATCTGGGACGCCGATATCCTGATCTGGGCCGCCAGCCAGATCGTCGATGCCGAGAACGCTGGGCTCAAGACCTCGCGCTTTCTCCGCTTCACCCCCTACCAGCTTCTCACCGCCATCGGCCGTCAGACCGGGGCACGCGACTATCGCCTGCTGAAAGGCGCGCTGGCGCGGCTGCAATCGACCGTGATCCGCACCACGATCCGGCACGGCGAGCACTGGCGGCGGCACCAGTTCTCCTGGATCGGTGAATGGGAGGAAATGACCACGGCCTCCGGCCGGGTCGAGGGCATGGAATTCGTGCTGCCCGAATGGTTCTATCGCGGCGTACTCGACCGCTCGCTGGTCCTGACCATCGACCCGGCTTATTTCCGGCTCAAGGGCGGCATCGAGCGCTGGCTCTACCGCGTGGCCCGCAAGCACGCCGGCCGTCAGCCGCAGGGCTGGTGCTTCGACATCCCGCATCTGCATGCGAAGTCGGGCAGTCTGGCCAAGCCCGCCGATTTTGCCTGCGACATTCGCCGCATCGCCGCCCGGCAATCTCTGCCCGGATACCGGCTGCGGATCGAGCGCGACGGGCATGTCGAGATGTTGTGGATCCAGCCTGGAAGTTATCCACAGATACCTGTGGATAACTCGGTGAGCGGTATCGGGACTTCGGGCGTCGAAACTGTGGACGGTATCGGGACTTCAGGCGTGCCGATATCGGGACTTCGGGCGTGCCAGGAGCAGTTAAGCCTTTGGCCCGGCGACCGGAATCCGTCCCGTAACTTATCTAACTTAAAAGACTCTAACATAGTAGAGGCAAGCCGGGCGGTGGATAACCCCCGCCCGGGCGCCGGTACGGCCCCTCATTCGCGGACTCGGCGCGGACCGGAAGGGGGCGGAGAATGACCCCGCTCGCGCTTCCCCCGTCGCAGCCAGGAGCATGCATCCGCTTTTCGCGACGATACCACGATCCGCTGCGAGCACCTACGACATCCTTCGCTCCGATGCGCTTGTCCGCCGATCGCATGACTCGGTGGTCGTCATGACGGACAGGATCGCTGCATTCGGTGGAACAGGCATTGAGCCTGCCGAGAACCCGGCCCTCACCTTTGTCGACCTGATCTGGCAGGAGAAGCGGGCCGAGCACTGGCTGCGCTTCGGCCGCCTCCAATACGAGCACCGGCTCGACCGTCAGCGCCGGACCGTGGGCTTTGCGCCCGGCAGCGTCTTCGCGGTCGTGCGCTGGGCGGGCAACGATTACGGCACCGTGGTCTCGCGCCTCGATATCCTGCGGGCTGTCGAGCGGGGCGAGGCCTTCCAGACCCTGCCCTTCGTCAAACCGGGGGCGGAGATCCTGCTTCGCGTCGGCGGCTGGCCGAAGGTCGAGCGGGTGCTTCAGGCGGTCGATGCCGTCGAGGCGCTGGCCATCGATCCCTGCATGGTCTCGCCCGAGCACTGGCGGCATGTCCACAACCGGATGACGGCGGGAGAGCCTTTCCGGACCTACACCAGGGCTCAGCATGCCGCATCGCTGAAGCGCAGGAGGGTAGGGGCATGACCGCGGAACAGGCCTTCCTATCCCTGCCACTGCGCGTGCTCGATCTCTTCAGCGGTGCCGCGGGTGGCTGGTCGCTCGGCCTGCATCGCGCCGGCTTCGTCACAATCGCCGCCTGCGAGATCGTGGAATGGCGGCGCATCCTCTATTCGGAGAATTTCCCGCATGTCAGACTCTACGCCGATGTCCGCGAGCTCACGGCAGCTCGACTTGTTTCCGACCTCGGATGCCTGCCGGACATCATCGTCGGCTCGCCGCCCTGCCAGGACATCTCGAGCGCCAACACGAAGGGCAAGGGGATCGAGGGAGAACGCTCGGGTCTCTATCTCGAAGCGGTCCGCCTGGTCGGAGAGTGCCGCCCTCGCTGGTTCGCTTTTGAAAACAGCGCTAACTTGCGAACTCGCGGCGCCGACCGGCTGCTCGATGAGCTGGAAGCGCTCGGCTACGCCTGCTGGCCATGCGTGGTGGGTGCTGCGGATATCGGCGCCAACCACGTCCGCAAGCGGTCCTGGCTCATCGGCTGCGATCCCGAACAGCTTGCCGACACCCGTGTCGCAATCCCAGCAGGGCGGAATGCGGCTGGAGGGCGGATCGGGCGCGCGGAAGGCGATGAGGGATTCCGGCCTCACCGACCTGTTCCGCAACCGCCCCTTGCCGACGCCGATGGCCTCGGACGGGATGAGGAACGGCGCCGGCGGCGGTGCGGGATCGACATATCCGCTGCGGATGATCCTGGCGACGCCGCGCAAGGCGGATGCGGATCGCGGCGGCCGGGGCGACCTGTTGAGCCAGCTTCAGGGTCACAACAGCCGCCATGCCGGGATGATGGGCACGCCGACGGCGAATGCGGCGCCACGCGGCAGCGTGCTTCGCAGGCACAAGGGCCGGAGGACCTCGGATCAGGACCGTTTCGACCGCAGCCCGATGATCGGCGAGGCGCTGCATTTCGACAGGCAGGGCCCCGAGATCCTGCCCACCCCGACGAAGCGGGACTGCCGCATGGACGGCTGGAGTCCGGCTTACGACCGCCGGAAATCCCCGACCATGGACGCGGTGATGGACGGCGCGATGACGGATCGGGCGCCGGACAAATGGGCCGGGGCCCGGGCGCTGGCGGCGATGCTCAGGAGCCATGGCCTGACTGGAACGGCGGCCTTGCCCATCACCTACGCGTGGATGATGGGGTTTCCGCCTGGCTGGCTCGCACGCGCCTTGCGTTCGGCGGTCGCAAAAGGACGTCTGCGGCGAGCCTGATCGTCGAGGCCTTCGGCGATGCGGTGGTGCCGCAGATCCCCGAAGCTTTCGGCCGTGCCATCCTGCGCGCCGAGGCCGCGCTGAACGCGGTCCTCGGCGGCGCTTCGGTGGATGGCCCCGCTGCGGGCGCCGATCCTGCCAGCAACGCGCCCACCGATGATCCTGCGGATCACGGGGGTGTGTCATGACCCGCAGAACCCGCACGACGTATCTCGCCGCATCCGGCCTTGCCGTGCTGGTGATCGGCACCGTTTCCGCCACCGAGATCGCACCCCGGCTGATCTGGAACGCGTCCGCCAGTGTGCCGCTCGGGCTTTATGCGGTTCAGCCCGTCGGTGACCTGATCCTCGGCGATCTCGTCGCGGTCTCGCCGCCCGAACCGCTGGCACAGTTCGTCACCGCGCGCGGCTACGTCGGCCCCGGCGTGCCGCTGTTGAAGCGCGTCGCCGCGCTTCCGGGCACGCGGGTCTGCCGCGAGGCCACCACGATCACCATCCACGATCAGGCCATCGGCGAGGCACGCGAGCGCGACAGACTCGACCGGCCGCTGCCCACCTGGCAGGGCTGCCGGCTGATCGCCGAAGGCGAGGTATTTCTCATGAACCGGGAGACCGAAGACAGTCTCGACGGCCGCTATTTCGGCCCGCTCCCGGTCAGCAGCGTTACCGCCCGCATCGTCCCGATCTGGACCGATGCGGAGGGCGACGGCCGCTTCCGCCGGTCTTTGGTCGACACGGAAACGGCCCCTGAATCGACCACCAACCACCAGCACACGGAGAGATAACATGCCACAGATCGGAGAATTCACCCGCACCCAATCGGGCTACGAGGGCCGCATCCGCACCGTCACGCTCGACCTGAACCTGGTCTTCGTGCCGACGCACAACGCCGAGATCGAGAACGCCCCGGATTACCGGATCCATCTCGACTGCGAGGACGGTCCGGAGATCGGCGCCGGCTGGACCCAGAGCGGCGAGAAGGCCGGAATCTACATCTCGGTCGCCCTCGACGACCCCGCGCTCGTGCAGCCGATCCGCGCCCGGCTGTTCCAGTCCGACGAAGCCGGACGGTCCTGGGGCCTGCATTGGTCGCGCCCCAGAAAGCGCGACGAGCGGGATTGAGCCATGCCGTTCCTCACTCTTCAACGTGCCGACGGGCGGGCTTGCGCCGCCCGCCGCATCGCCGTCCTTCTCCTTTCCGGCCTGACTTTCGTTGTTCTCCCGGCTGCCGGCCCGCTGGCGCAGACCGTGCAGCCCATGCAACCTGTTGCGCAAGATGCCCGCGATCCCTTCGCCGTCCATGTTGCGGAAGCCTCGCTGCGCTTCGGCATCCCGCAACACTGGATCCGCGCCGTGTGCCATGTCGAGAGCCGGGGCAATCCCCACGCCGTCTCGCCGAAAGGCGCCATGGGGCTGATGCAGGTCATGCCGGAGACATGGGCGGCGCTGCGCGCCCGCCATAGTCTCGGCGGCGATCCCTTCGATCCGCGCGACAACATTTTTGCAGGCGCCGCCTATCTGCGCGAGATGCACGACCGCTACGGCAGCGTCGCCGGCATGCTGGCCGCCTACAATGCCGGTCCGGGGCGCTACGACGAACACCTGGTCTCGGGCCGGACCCTGCCGGCCGAGACCCGTGCCTATGTCGCCACGCTGGCGCCGCTGCTCGACAGCGCACCGCTTCCCGGCGCCGGTTTCGCCGCCGCAACGCCGCGCGACTGGCGCGAGGCACCGCTCTTCGCCAGCGGTATGACCAGCGGTTCGGATGCGGCACCGGTACAATCCGACAGCACACTAGTCGCGCAGACAGCGCAATTCGCAGAACCATCCGATGACGCTTCTTCTGCTCTCGTATCACAATCCGGGAGCCTGTTCGTTCGTAGGTCGGTCGCGGGGCCAGAGCAATGAAAAAATCTTCCATTCACCAACTCGCTCCACTCGACGGAGGGTTCGGCAAATGAAAATCGCCTATGCGGACCCACCCTATATCGGCTGTGCGCATCTCTACCGCGACCGTTCCGATTACGCCGGCGAGGTCGATCATGCGGCGCTGATCGCGCGGCTGGAGCGCGACTACGACGGCTGGATCCTGCACGCCGCCGCGACGCCGCGCTCGTTCGCAATTCTGGCGCCGCTGGTCGAAGCGACAGGTGCGCGATGGATGGCCTGGGTGAAGGGTTTCGCCGCCTTCAAGCGCAACGTGCCGGTCGCCTATGCTTGGGAGCCGGTGATCGTCAAAGCCGCCCGCAAGCCCGTGGTCAGCAAGCGCTTGGTGCTGCGCGACTGGGTGCAGGAAAGCATCACCCTGCGCCGCGGACTGACCGGCACCAAGCCGGAAGCCGTCTGCCATTGGGCCTTCGAGATGGTCGCCGCGCGGCCCGAGGACAGGCTCGACGACCTGTTTCCCGGCACCGGCGCGGTCGCCGCGGCGTGGCACTCATGGCAGCGCAAATTCACCCTGCCGGACGATCCGCAGCCTGCTCTGCCGCCATCGGACAGCACTCGCCGGGGACGATCCCGACTGAGGAATCCGTCATGACCGCATCCGTCCTTTTCCTGCACGCCGACAGCCGCGATGTCGTCCTGTGTGGCGATGAATGGCGAGGCGCCGCGGAGTCGACGGCGACGGTGGGAAGCGAAGCCGAGCGATCCTGTTCAGTTTCCGCACATCGGTCCGCCGCGAGCACGGATGTCCTGCAGCATTGCCCGCAGCAGGGCGAAGTCGATCTGATCGGCATTGCGATAGCGCACGCAGCCTTTGCCGCAATCGATGCCCGCAAGCCGTTCGCGAAACCGCTCGACCGTCGTGGGGCCGGCGTAAAAGGCGATGTGGCGCTTCTGGGCGTTGAAGCTGACGGTATTGTCCCGGCCGGACGGGCCATAGCCGGGCATGCCCCATTGCATTCGCTCCTCCCAATCGGCCAGTTCCTGGCGACAGGTCGTCCGCAATTGCTCGAAGATCGGCCGTTCGGCAACCGCGAGACCGTCGAGCCAATCGTCCACGCTTATTGCCTTCGATTGCACCATGAACGGTCCTTTCCCGCCATCGTTTGCCGCCATCGCCGCCAGACGGTGCCCGGCAGCCGCACCGCCAAGGCTATCATCCCCGAGCGACCGGGCGAAGGGATGAGATGCGCGCGCCGGTCGACCTCCGCCTCATCGGCGCCCGATTTGTTGCGCGATCCGCAGCCGGTTTTGCGTCCACCGGACCGCTCGCATGTCCTGCGATCCCGCCCGGGAGGCGTCCCATGAGCCCCAATCGCAGAAATCGCACTGTAGCGTATCCCAGCAAAGGAACGGGCGGCGCGGCCTTTTGGGCCACGCCGCCCTCAGGGCTATGGCAAGGTAAAAGCCCCGGCCCGTCAAAGACCTACGCCATTGACATGGCGGGTCTTTTTCGAGGCCGGTCGGACGGCGGCGGTGCCGCGTTTTTGGGGTTTTCACGCGATTTCAACGGTGTTTTTGGCACTGTTGCGCGGATCGCGGGGCAGGGAGGGCTGTCATGAGCAGCGACGACCGCGAATTCCGCATCCGTCCGGGCCGGCCGCGCTCGACCCGGGCACCGCGCAGCGGCAGCTTCGTCAATCAGGTGTTGCGCGCGGCGCGGAAGGCGGGGCCGGTCCGAAAGGCGGGACCGGCCGGGGGCTCGTCGTCCTCGGGACGACCCGTCCGCACCGGCCACTCGACCTTCGGGCGCGGGCGGGCGAGCTTCGGCCGCTCGCGGCTGTTCTCGCCGCAGCGCCGGGTGGTGGTGAAGGCGCGTGTGGTCCGGCACAAGGGGCGATCCTTCCGCTCCGCCCCGATGACGGCCCATCTCGCCTATCTCAAGCGCGAGGGCGTCCGCCGCGACGACAGCGACGGGCTGATGTTCGATGCCACCTCCGACGATGCCGACGATTCCGGTTTCGCGGAACGCTGCCAGGACGACCGGCATCATTTCCGTTTCATTGTCTCGCCCGAGGATGCGTCCGACATGACCGATCTGCGCGCCTTCACCCGCGATCTGGTGAAACAGATGCAGGCCGATCTCGGCACGAAGCTGGACTGGATCGCCGCCGATCACTGGAACACCGACAATCCGCATGTGCATCTGCTGGTCCGCGGCGCGGACGAGACCGGCAAGGATCTGGTCATCTCGCGCGACTATATCGGCTACGGCTTGCGCTCCCGCGCCGAGGATCTGGTCTCCCTCGAACTCGGCCCCAGGCAGGAGCACGAGATCCGCTTCGCCCTGGAACGCGAGGTGACGGCGGAACGTTGGACCCGGCTCGATGCCACGATCCGGCGCCAGGCCGACGAGATGGGATTCATCGACCTGCGCCCCGACGCCCCGATCCGGGGCGAACCCACCGGGCGCAGTCCCGAACCGCGGCGGTTGATGATCGGGCGGCTGCAACATCTGGAGAAGATGGGGCTCGCCACATCGGCCGGTCCCGGCGAATGGATGCTGGGGCTGGAGGTGGAGCGCACCCTGCGCGACCTGGGTCGGCGTGGCGACATCGTCAGCCGGATGCATCGGGCCTTCGCCGGGCGGGGCGAGGAACGGGGCGTTCTCGATTTTGTCACCGACAGCGGCCGGGACGGCCCGCCCGTCATCGGGAGGCTGGTCGATCTCGGGCTGCATGACGAGTTGACCGGCGAGGCCTATGCGGTGGTCGACGGTGTCGACGGCCGCGCCCATCATATCCGCCTGCGCGGGATCGAGGCCTTCGACCAGGCCCCGCCGCTCGGCGGCATCGTCGAGTTGCGCCGCTTCGGCGGGCCGGAGGATCCGAACCCGACGCTGTGGCTCGCCCATCGTTCCGATCTGGATCTGCAAAGCCAGATCGCCGCGCCGGGCGCCACCTGGCTCGATCACCGTCTGGTCGAGCGCCGGCCGATGCCGCTGGCCATGGGCGGTTTCGGCAAGGAGGTGCGCGAGGCGATGGATGCCCGCGCCGAGCATCTGGTCGGGGAAGGCCTCGCCCGGCGCGAGGGTGGGCGCATCCTGGTGCGGCGCCATCTGCTCGCCACCCTGCGCCGCCGCGAACTCGATGCGGTCGGTGCCGAGCTCGCCCGGAAAACCGGGCTGCGGCATGTGCAAGCCAGAGCTGGCGACAATGTCGCCGGCACCTGTGGCCGGCAGCTGTCCCTCTCGTCGGGCCGCTTCGCCGTCATCGACGACGGTCTGAGCTTCCAGCTGGTGCCCTGGTCGCGCGACCTCGAAGGCCAGATCGGCCGGCATGTCTCCGGCGTGGCGAAACCGGGCGACGGCATCGACTGGTCGCTGGGGCGCAGGCGCGACCTCGGGCTGTAACGCAAGAACCCTTGTTGAAAGGAGGTGTTTCCATGTCCGGCACGAAGATCCTCTGGGGCCAGATCAGCGTGGTCTTCCTGATCGTGCTGATCTTCGTCTGGTCCGGCACGCAATGGACGGCCTGGCGGCTCGGCTTCCAACCCCAGCTCGGGCCGCCCTGGTTCGAGGTCTGGGGCATTCCGGTCTATTACCCGCCGGCCCTGTTCTGGTGGTGGTATTTCTACGACGCCTATGCCCCGCGCATTTTTGTCGAGGGCGGTATCATCGCCGCCTCGGGCGGGTTCCTCGCCATCGGCATCGCCATCCTGATGTCGGTTTATCGGGCCCGCGAGGCTGCCGATGTCGACACCTACGGCTCGGCGCGCTGGGCGGGGCGGTCCGAGATCGAACGAGCAGGGCTGCTCGGTCTCGATGGGGTGGTGCTGGGCCGCTACGATCAGGGCTACCTGCGCCACGACGGGCCTGAACATGTGCTCTGCTTCGCCCCGACCCGTTCCGGCAAGGGCGTCGGGCTGGTGGTGCCGACGCTGCTGACCTGGCCCGGCTCGGCCATCGTCCACGACATCAAGGGTGAGAACTGGCAGCTGACCGCCGGGTTCAGGGCCAGGCATGGCCGGGTGCTGCTCTTCGATCCTACCAATGCGGCCTCGGCTGCCTACAATCCCTTGCTGGAGGTCCGCCGCGGCGAATGGGAGGTGCGCGACGTCCAGAACATCGCCGATATCCTGGTCGATCCCGAGGGCTCGCTGGAAAAGCGCAACCATTGGGAAAAGACCAGCCACGCGCTGCTGGTCGGCGTCATCCTGCATGTGCTCTATGCCGAGGAGGACAAGACCCTCGCGCGCGTCGCGGCCTTCCTCTCCGATCCGCGCCGCTCGATCGAGGCCACCCTGGCGGCGATGATGAAGACCCCGCATCTGGGCGAGGCCGGACCGCACCCGGTCATCGCCAGCGCCGCACGGGAACTGCTGAACAAATCCGAGAACGAGCGCTCCGGCGTGCTGTCGACGGCGATGTCGTTCCTCGGCCTCTATCGCGACCCGGTCGTGGCGGCGGTGACATCGCATTGCGACTGGCGCATCGCCGATCTGATCGCGGCGGAAAAGCCCTCGACGCTTTATCTGGTGGTGCCGCCCTCGGACATCTCGCGCACCAAGCCGCTGATCCGGCTGGTGCTGAACCAGATCGGGCGCAGGCTGACCGAGGATCTGCACGCGAAGGACCGCGGGCACCGGGTGCTGATGCTGCTCGACGAATTCCCGGCGCTGGGGCGGCTGGACTTCTTCGAATCCGCCCTGGCCTTCATGGCCGGCTATGGGCTGAAGGCTTTCCTGATCGCGCAGTCGCTGAACCAGATCGAGAAGGCCTATGGCCCGAACAACTCGATCCTCGACAACTGCCATGTCCGGGTCAGCTTCGCCACCAATGACGAACGCACCGCGAAGCGGGTCTCGGAAGCGCTCGGCACCGCCACCGAGATGAAGGCGATGAAGAACTATGCCGGCCATCGCCTCGCGCCCTGGCTCGGCCATATCATGGTCTCGCGCTCCGAGACCGCCCGGCCGCTGCTCACACCGGGCGAGGTGATGCAGCTGCCGCCGGAGGACGAGATCGTCATGGTCGCGGGCACTCCGCCGATCCGGGCCCGGAAGGCGCGCTACTATGCCGATCCGCGCTTCAGGGAGCGGATGCTGGCCCCGCCCGATCCGCGCGAGGTTGCTCCATCACCGCGACCAGACGACTGGACCGGGCTGAAGCCGCCGAAGCAGGCGGCGGATCGGGCAGGGGCCGGTGAAACGTCCAAGGCAAAACGCCAGGACAAGGCCAATTCCGGCCTGCGCCGCGAGCCGGAACTGCCCGAGCATGTCGAGATCGTCCACGAACGGAAGGAACCGTCGCCGGAGGACGAGTTCAGGCAGCTGCTCGGTGACGATCAGGCGGATGCCGCGCGCCAGCGCCAGGCGCTGCGCCGCAAGATGGCTGGTGTCGCCCGGCAGGCCTCGATGGATCCCGGCGACGATATTCCCATGTAAGGAGTCAAAAAACATGCGCCAACGACTGAACGTCTATTTCCCGCCCGCACTGCTGCGGCAGATCTCGGATCTCGCCGACAGCAGGAAGGTCTCGCGCTCGGCCATCGTCGAGGCCGCCGTCGCTTCCTTTCTCTCGCCCGACGATGCCGACCGGCGCGAGGCGGCCTTTACCCGCCGGCTCGACCGCATGTCGCGCCAGATCATGCGGCTCGAACGCGATGTCGGCCTCTGCGCCGAAACCCTGGCGCTCTTCGTCCGCTTCTGGCTGACCGTCACGCCGCCGGTCCCGGCCGAGGGCTACGCCGCCGCCCAGGCCAAGGGCCGCGAACGCTTCGAGGGCTTCGTCGAGACCCTCGGCCGCAGGCTGCAATCCGGCGAGAGCTTTCTCAAGGAGATACCGGAGGATGTCGCGGGGGCGGGGGATGAGCCGGCCAAACTCGACCCTGCCGAAGGGGCCGTATGACAACACTTTCTGTTCCGGCGGGGCGGTAGCCAGGACCGTTAAATGGCGAGGATTCTTATTCGAGGATCATTGCATCAAGAGCGGGAGCGTGTCGTTTCATCTCGAACACCCACCATGGCGGGCTCGCCGCTTCCCGCCAACACAGGCCTTTGTTTTGCGGGGAATTATTGCCATTGGGGATGGTTAAGGCGCGAGACGTTCCGCTAGCCTATCAATTTTCCCCTCATCGCCCGGCTCCATCGGGAGGACCTGGATAAGCACGTCCGTGAACCCCTCCTCGTGGAGGGCATAGATCCTATGCCGGCCGTCCATGACGTCGAAATCGTCCCCGCCCCTGAGACTCAGTTCCGTCGGCGTGACCTGGCCGCTAGTCCGGATGATGTTTTTCCAATGGGAAAGCTTTCCCGGTTTGAAGTCCGCATACTGACCAAGCCTTGCCTCCTTCGAAAGGGTCCAGCGATATGGATCCTCCCTCATCTTCTCGTCGATCTTTGCGATCGACGCCCAGAAGGTCTTCGCAGCCGGAAACTCAGCTTCGGTCCAGTGCGGGTATCGCGGCATCTGCTCCCCTTGAGAAAACGAACGTGGTCGGACAGCGTATGGTACGCCAGCCGGAGCGCAACCCTTGATTTCTTCCGCAGGCCCCTAACCTCCGAGAGGCTAGCAACGGTCAAATCCACGGGTAACAACTTACTGCCACAAGCACTCTCCCACGCCTCGCACTCCAGGGTTCCAGTTCGCCGGCTCATCCGAGGTATCGGCAAGGTCGCTTTTTCCCTCATTCGTGCGACCGCTAAAGGCTTTTCCCAGCGGCCCTCACGGGAGTTCCTTAGGTCAGAAAACTGACGGAAATATTCGGCATTTGACGAAAATGGCGGCCCGATACGGCTTCCGGGTTCATCTCGCCTCCTCCCATGGATTGATGACGGTGATGCCGGCAGCCAGGAACGGCGCGGTATCGCGCGTCGCGACGGTCAACTCGACGGCGGCGGCGATTGCGGCGATGAAGCCGTCCGCCTGGCCGATGATCGTTCCCCTGCCGCGCGCCTGCGCCATCAGGCTTGCGTAGCATTCCGAGGCTGCGAGACCGAAGGGCAGGATGCGGTCCTCGAACAGCGGCAGGATCTCTTTCTCGAAACGGGAATGCAGGCGGGCCTTGCGCTTGCCGTCGGGAAGCACAGCAATGCCGAACCGGATCTCGGCCACGGTGATGGCCGAAAGGTGCAGAGTCTCGATCGCCTGCTCATCGATCCAGCGGACGACTCCGGCATCCGGCGCGTCCCGCATCGGTTCGGAGACCACATTCGTGTCGAGCAGGATCATTCGTCGAAATCGATCGGTCGGGCAGGGGTCCGGTCACGCCGGATCGCAGTCTCGAACAGGGCGTGCTCTTCCTTGCTCATCCGCGCTTCGCGGCCGATCTCGGCCAGCAGCGACCCCAGCCGGACGCGGTTCTGCGGTCGCGCTGCCTGTTCGAGGATGTCGCGCACTTCGGCCTCGGTACTGCGCCCATGCTGCGCCGCGCGCATCTTCAGCGCCCGATGCGTCTCGGCGGACAGATTGCGGATGGTGATGGCGGGCATGGCGATTGCGACTCCCGGGAACTGACATCATTGATATCGTCACTGAAAAAATGATGTCAAGGTTAGTGGCTGGTGATGCTGATCCTACCGGAGTTGATTCGTCAGCCTGCCGCCACCTGCGCTGGTTTTCCCGAAAGGGCAAAACCGCCGTTCCCCTGTCTTTCTACGCCAGACTACGACGGCAGCTGAATAGCTGTTGCACTCTCTCGTTTTGAGGCTCTTTTAGTCGACCCCATCCGGGGCTTTCCTCTCGCCGCCCCGGTGGAACGGGGGACGGGATGGCAGGTTCGGACCACATCGAGGCAAGGGTGGAGCGCGGCGCCCGCATGCTCCGCACCGCGCTCGGGCCTGCCATCTCCGCCCTCTTGCGGGATCCCGATATCGTCGAGGTGATGCTGAACCCCGACGGGCGGCTCTGGATCGACCGGCTTTCCGAGGGTCTGAACGACACCGGCGAACGGCTGTCCCCTGCCGACGGCGAGCGGATCATCCGACTGGTCGCGCATCATGTCGGCGCCGAGGTCCATGCCCGGTCCCCACGCGTCTCGGCGGAACTGCCCGAGACAGGGGAACGCTTCGAAGGCCTGTTGCCGCCGGTGGTCGCCGCGCCGGCCTTCGCGATCCGCAAGCCCGCCGTGGCCATGTTCACGCTCGACGACTATGTCACCGCCGGGATCATGAGCCGGATGCAGGCCGAGGCGCTGCGGCTTGGCGTTGTGACCCGCGCCAATATCCTCGTCGCCGGCGGCACCTCCACCGGCAAGACCACGCTGACGAATGCGCTGCTGGCCGAGGTGGTGAAGACGCTGGACCGCGTCGTCATCATCGAGGATACCCGCGAGCTGCAATGCGCCGCGCCGAATTTGGTGGCGATGCGCACAAAGGACGGCGTCGCGACGCTTTCCGATCTGGTCCGCTCATCGCTGCGATTGCGGCCCGACCGCATCCCGATCGGCGAGGTGCGCGGCGCCGAGGCGCTGGATCTGCTCAAGGCCTGGGGCACCGGCCATCCCGGCGGGATCGGCACCATCCATGCCGGATCGGGCATCGGAGCCCTGCGCCGCCTCGAACAGCTGATCCAGGAGGCCGTGGTCACCGTGCCACGGGCGCTGATCGCCGAGACCGTGGATCTGATCGCCGTTCTGGCCGGACGCGGCAGCAATCGCCGTCTCACCGAACTGGTCCGGGTCGAGGGCCTTCGGCCGGACGGCGAATACCGCATCGCACCCGTGATTCCCGACACCGAGACCGACACCCATCAAAACATCGGAGATTCTCCATGATCCGACCTGCATTGAAGCTTCCCCGCCGTATCGCGGCATCCGCCAGCTTCGCCTATGTCAGCCTTGTATTGGCGCCCGCCGCCCATGCCGCCGGTTCCTCGATGCCCTGGGAGGCGCCGCTGCAATCCATCCTCGATTCCGTCGAGGGACCGGTGGCCAAGATCGTGGCGGTGATCATCATTATCGTCACCGGCCTGACGCTGGCATTCGGCGATACCGGCGGCGGCTTTCGCCGGCTGATCCAGATCGTCTTCGGCATCTCCATCGCCTTCGCGGCCAGTTCGTTCTTCCTCAGTTTCTTCAGCTTCGGCGGCGGGGCCTTGGTCTGATGACGCAGGGCTTCGAGCAGCTTTCCGACGTACCGGGCTTTTCCGTCCCGGTGCATCGCGCCCTGACCGAGCCGATCCTGCTCGGCGGCGCGCCGAGAAGCATCGCCATCCTGAACGGCACCCTGGCCGGCGCCGTAGGTCTCGGCCTCCAGCTCTGGCTGGCCGGCATCCTGATCTGGGCGGTCGGTCACATCGCCGCCGTCTGGGCGGCGAAGCGCGACCCGCTCTTCGTCGAGGTTGGGCGCCGCCACCTGCGTCTCCCCGGCCATCTCTCGGTCTGACGGAGGTATGCGATGATGAATCTCGCCGAGTATCGCCGCACCGCTTCCCGCCTCGCCGACTTCCTGCCTTGGGCGGCGCTGGTCGCGCCGGGCGTGGTGCTGAACAAGGACGGTTCGTTCCAGCGCACGGCGAAATTCCGCGGCCCCGATCTGGATTCCGCCGTGGCCGCCGAACTGGTCGCGGTGGCGGGGCGGCTGAACAACGCCTTCCGCCGCCTCGGCTCGGGCTGGGCCATCTTCGTCGAGGCGCAGCGGTCCGAAGCCGCCACCTATCCCGACAGCCGCTTCCCCGATCCCGCCTCGGCGCTGGTCGATGCCGAGCGCAAGGCCGATTTCGAGCAGGAAGGCAGCCATTTCGTCTCGGACTATTTTCTCACCCTGCTCTGGCTGCCGCCGGCCGAAGAGGCGGCCCGCGCGGAAAGCTGGCTCTACGAGGGCCGCGAGACATCTGGGGTGAATCCCTGGGAACTGCTGCGCGGTTTCATCGACCGCAGCGACCGGGTGCTGGCGCTGCTCGACGGCTTCATGCCGGAATGCCGCTGGCTCGACGATCCAGAGACGCTGACCTATCTGCATTCCACCATCTCCACCAACCGGCAGCGCGTGCGCCTGCCCGAGGTGCCGATGCATCTCGATGCGCTGCTGGCCGACCAGCCGCTGACCGGCGGGCTGGAGCCGCGCCTCGGCGAGCAGCATCTGCGGGTGTTGACGATCACCGGCTTTCCCACCGCGACCACGCCGGGCATTCTCGACGAGCTGAACCGCATCGCCTTTCCTTACCGCTGGTCGACGCGCGCCATCCTCATCGACAAGACGGACGCCACCCGGCTGCTGATGAAGATCAGGCGGCAATGGTTCGCCAAGCGCAAGAGCATCGCCGCCATCCTCAAGGAGGTGATGACCAGCGAGCCTTCGGCCCTGGTCGACACCGACGCCGCCAACAAGGCGGCCGACGCCGATCTGGCCCTGCAGGAGCTTGGCACGGATGTCGCCGGCATGGGTTATGTCACCGCGACCATCACCGTCTGGGACACGGACGCCCGCGTCGCCGACGAGAAGCTGCGGCTGGTGGAGAAGATCGTTCAGGGCCGCGACTTCACCGCCATGATCGAGACTGTGAACTCGGTGGACGCCTGGCTCGGCAGCCTGCCCGGACACGCCTATGCCAATGTGCGGCAACCGCCGGTCAGCACCTTGAATCTCGCCCATATGGTGCCGTTGAGCGCCATTTGGGCCGGCGAGGGGTGGGACCAGCATTTCGATGCACCCCCTTTGCTCTTTGGAAAGACTGAGGGCGCGACGCCGTTCCGCTTCTCGCTGCATGTCGGCGATGTCGGCCATACGCTGGTCGTCGGACCGACCGGGGCCGGCAAGTCGGTGCTGCTGGCGCTGATGGCGCTGCAGTTCCGGCGCTATGCCGGATCGCAAGTCTTCGCTTTCGACTTCGGCGGCTCGATCCGGGCATCGGCGCTGGCCATGGGCGACTGGCACGATCTCGGCGGCGGGTTGAGCGAAGACGGCGAGGCGCCGGTTTCGCTGCAACCGCTGGCGCGGATCCACGAGACCACGGAACGCGCCTGGGCCTCCGATTGGATAGCCGCCATCCTGCGCCGCGAAGGCATCGCCGTCACCCCGGAGGTGAAGGACCATCTCTGGACGGCGCTGACCTCGCTGGCCTCGGCTCCGGTCGAGGAACGCACCATCACCGGTCTGTCGGTGCTGCTGCAATCCAACGATCTGAAGCAGGCGCTGCGGCCTTATTGCATCGGTGGCGCCTATGGCCGGCTGCTCGATGCCGAGGCCGAACATCTGGGCTCGGCCTCCGTGCAGGCCTTCGAGATCGAGGGCCTGGTCGGCACCGGCGCGGCACCAGCGGTGCTGTCCTATCTGTTCCACCGCATCGGCGACCGTCTCGATGGACGCCCGACGCTGCTGATCATCGATGAGGGCTGGCTGGCCTTGGACGACGAGGGGTTCTCCGGACAGCTGCGCGAATGGCTGAAGACGCTCAGGAAGAAGAACGCCTCCGTCGTCTTCGCCACACAGTCGCTATCGGACATCGACAATTCCGCCATCGCGCCGGCGATCATCGAGAGCTGCCCGACCCGGCTGCTGCTGCCCAACGAGCGTGCCGTTGAGCCGCAGATCACCGCGATCTATCGCCGCTTCGGCCTCAACGACCGCCAGATCGAGATCCTGGCGCGGGCGACGCCCAAGCGGGATTATTATTGCCAGTCCCGGCGTGGCAACCGGCTGTTCGAGCTGGGCCTCAGCGAAGTCGGTCTCGCGCTCTGCGCCGCATCCGCCAAATCCGATCAAACGCTGATCGGTCAGGTCCTCGCCGAACATGGACGTGACGGCTTCCTCTCCGCCTGGCTGCGCGACCGCGACGTGGACTGGGCCGCCGAGCTGATCCCGGACCTCGCCAATCTGGCGCCGGAAGCCACCGGCATGCCTGTATCTGAACCGATCAGTTCAGAAACGGCACGCACTGATCACGGGGCGGGACCGGACGATGCCGGGTTCACCGACGCGGAGACAGGACCTGCCGGTGACGCGGTCGCGCCCGGCGACGCCAAGGCAGCATCCACCCTCGCAGAGGCAGGACCAGAAACAAGCACAGAAAAGGAGACCGCGCCATGACGCGCAGACCATCCATGATCACCCGTTCCGTCAGCACCACGGCACTGGTCCTTGCGCTGGCGGCACCGCTGGCGCTGGCCCCGGTCCTGACTCCGCCAGCCCAAGCCTTCTTCGGCGGCTTCGGTCGCATTGTCTACGACCCGACCAACCATACCGAGAACCTGCTGACCGCGGCGCGCACGCTGGAGCAGATCAACAACCAGATCGCCTCGCTGCAGAACGAGGCGCGGATGCTGATCAACCAGGCCCGCGATCTCGCCAGCCTGCCGCATAGCTCGCTGCAGCAGCTGCAACAAAATGTCACCCGCACCCAGCAACTGCTGGACGAGGCCCAGAACATCGCCTTCGAGGTGCAAGAGGTCGACCAGGCGTTCGAGCAGGAATACGGCACGCCCGATCTCTCGATGTCCGAACAACAACTCCTGGCCGATGCCCGGACCCGCTGGAGCAACACCATGGGCGGGTTGCAGGACGCCATGCGCGTCCAGGCCGGCGTCACCAACAACATCGAGGCGCAGCGGGCCGAGATGGCGACGCTGGTCGAACAGAGCCAGGGTGCCACCGGTGCCTTGCAGGCCAGCCAGGCCGGCAACCAGCTGCTGGCCCTGCAATCGCAGCAGCTTTCCGATCTCACCGCGCTCCTCGCCGCCACCGGCCGCGCCGAGGCGCTCGCCGAGGCTGAGCGCGCGGCGGCCACCGAACAGGGCCGCATCCAGCGCGAACGCTTCCTGACGCCCGGCATCGGCTACCAGCCCGGCAATGCCCGGATGTTCAACAACTGAAGCCCCGAGGAGGCGCAATCATGGGAGGCAAGGCGATGGCCCGGCTCATTGCCATCCTGTTCCTGGCGATCGTCATGACCGTCACCCTGATCCGGATGGAACGGACCGGCGATCTGCCGCCGCTTCCCGGGCAGCAGAGCCAGTCGCAGCCGGAAGATCCGCTGCGCGAGGGCCAGCGCCGCTGCCAGCGGTTGGGCGAAGCGGCGGCGGACGATGCCGACTACCTACACATCTGGGCCGAAACCCGCGATCGCTTCCTCGGGCGCAGTCCCAGCCCCGAGCCATCCCGCCCTGCCGTCTCCCCTGAAGCGGAGTGATCATCCATGGGCGGGTCTGGGGTCATCGACCATTTCCTGGCGGTCTTCACCAGCTATATCGACTCCGGCTTCGGCCTGCTGGGCGGCGAGGTCGCCTTCATCGCCACCACGCTGATCGTCATCGACGTGACCCTGGCCGCGCTGTTCTGGGCCTGGGGCGCCGAGGACGACATTCTGGCGCGCCTGGTCAAGAAGACCATCTTCGTCGGCGTCTTCGCCTGGCTGATCACCAACTGGAACAGCCTCGCCCGCATCGTTTTTGAGTCGTTCGCCGGGCTCGGGCTGATGGCCTCCGGCACCGGCTTCACCGCCGGCGATCTCATGCGCCCCGGCCGCGTCGCCCAGACCGGGCTCGATGCCGGCCGGCCGCTGCTGGAATCGATCTCCGACCTGATGGGCTGGGTCGCGGTCTTCGAGAACCTCCTCCAGATCCTCTGTCTGTTCTTCGCCTGGGCGCTGGTCATCCTCGCCTTCTTCATCCTCGCCGTGCAGCTCTTCGTCACCCTGATCGAATTTAAGCTCACCACGCTGGCGGGCTTCGTGCTGATCCCCTTCGGCCTCTTCGGCAAGACCGCCTTCATGGCCGAGCGCGTGCTGGGCAATGTCGTCTCGTCGGGCATCAAGGTTCTGGTGTTGGCGGTGATCATCGGCATCGGCTCGACGCTGTTTGGTGCGTTCACCAGCGGCTTCGGCGGCGTCGCCCCGACCGTGGACGACGCCATGGCCATCGTGCTGGCGGCGCTGTCCCTCTTGGGCCTCGGCATCTTCGGCCCCGGCATCGCGACCGGCCTGGTCTCCGGCGGTCCGCAGCTTGGCGCCGGGGCGGTCGCGGGGACAGGACTGGCCGTGGGCGGGGCGGCCATGGCCGCCGGTGGCGCCACGGTGCTCGGCGCGAAGGGCATCGCCGCGACCGCGCGCGGCGGGGCCGCCACGGCGGGCGCCGCCTCCGCCGCCTATACCCTGAACTCGGCCGGACAATCCGGGATCGACGGCGCCCTCTCCGGTGCCGCCGGCGTCGGCAAGGGCGCGGGCATCGCTGCCATGACCCCGCTGCGTCGGGCGGCGGCCAGTCTCAAGGCCAAGCGCGAAGCCGGCGTGAAGGCCGGTTTCACCAGCACCGGGGGATCGACCACGCAGGGCACGCTCGGTGGCCCCGCCGCTGATGCGGGTGGCGCAAACACCAGTGCCGGCGGCAATGCGCCCGCCTGGGCGCAGCGCATGCGCGGGCAGTCCCTTGGCCGGGGCGCGACCGTTGCCGCCCATGCCGTGCGCTCGGGCGACAGCCATGGTCCCGGGACATCCGTCTCCCTTTCCGAAAGCGACAAGCCATGAACCTGTTCAGACGTCCGACCACGCATTACGGCAAGACGCCGGAACCGGTCACGCCCTACCAGAAGGCCGCGCAAGTCTGGGACGAGCGCATCGGCTCCGCCCGGGTGCAGGCGCGGAACTGGCGGCTGATGGCCTTCGCCTGCCTGATCCTCGCCGCCGGTTTCGCCGGCGTCCTGGTCTGGCAATCGGCGCGCGGCACCGTCGTGCCATGGGTGGTGCAGGTCGACGATCTCGGCCAGGCCCAGGCCGTCGCGCCTGCCGCGGCCGACTATCGCCCCACCGATCCGCAGATCGCCTGGCATCTCGGCCGCTTCATCGAGCAGGTCCGTTCGATTCCTGCCGATCCGGTGATCCTGCGGCAGAACTGGCTCCGCGCCTATGACTGGACCACCGATCGCGGCGCCGCGGCGCTGAACGACCATGCCCGCGGTAACGATCCCTTCTCGAAACTGGGCGAGCGGCAGGTCTCGGTCGAGGTCTCCTCGGTCATCCGCGCCTCGCCCGACAGCTTCCGGGTCGCCTGGACCGAGAAACGCTATGAGAACGGCCAGCTGTCATCCACCGAGCGCTGGACCGCGATCCTGACCGTGGTGATCCAGACGCCCCGCACCGCCGAGGTCCTGCGCGCCAATCCGCTCGGCATCTATGTCAATGCGATCTCATGGTCGCGGGAGATGAGCCAATGACAATTGTTCTCACCGAAGGAATGATCGGCGCCCGGGCGAGAAGCTTGCCCCGATCCGTACTGGCCGTGGTCCTGCTGTCGGCCACCGCGCTGGCGGGCTGCGCCACCAGCAAGACTCCTCAGTTCAGCTATGACGACACCGTGCCGCCCCTGCCATCGCCTCCTGCCGCCGTTGCAGAACCAGCTCCGAAACCGCTGCATGTGCCGCCGGGCTGGACCCCGGCAAAGGGCGGCAACGCGGCGGAAAACCCGGAAAGCCGGGTGACGAACGCCAATCTCGCCGCGCGGGTCGAGCCGCGCCGCGAGGGCTACTATAACGCCATCCAGGTTTATCCTTGGTCTGAGGGCGCGCTCTATCAGGTCTATGCCGCGCCCGGACAGGTCACCGATATCGCGCTGGAGCCGGGCGAGCGCCTGACCGGCACCGGACCCATCGCCGCCGGCGACACCGCCCGCTGGATCATCGGCGAGACCGAGAGCGGCAGCGGCGCGTCGCGCCGCGTACATGTGCTGGTCAAGCCGACCCGGCCCGAGATCAGCACCAATCTGGTGATCGCCACCGACCGGCGCCGCTATATGCTGGAACTGCGCGCCGACGAAGAAACCTGGATGCCGGCGGTGTCTTGGCACTATCCGGAAAGCGCGTCGTCTTCGGCAGCGGTGCAGCGACAGGCGCCTCCTGCAGCACCGGTAATCCCTGGGAAATCGGCGCGCAACCATCGCTACGGCTTGCAGGTCCAAGGCGCGAGCCCGCCCTGGCGGCCGGTCTCGGTCTTCGACGACGGTCGCCGGGTCCATGTGGTCTTTCCGCCCGGCATCGCGCAGGGCGAGATGCCGCCGCTCTTCGTCATCGGCCCGGACGGTGCGCCCGAGATCGTCAACAGCCGCGTCCACGGCAACGTGCTGATCGTGGACCGGCTCTTCGGCGTGGCCGAACTGCGCCTCGGGTCCGGCAAGCGCCAACAGGTGGTGCGGATTATCCGTATGGAACAGACACGGGCGGTCGCCCAACCGACCCGCGCACCGACGAAAGGCTCGTCCTGATGAGCGACAGGAACACCTCTGCCGCGCCGATGCGGCTGCGCGCCGAACCGCCGCGCGTCACCCGGCTGTCGCGCAAGGTGCTGGCGGGGATGGCTGCCATCGCCGCGCTCGGCATCGGTGCGGCGCTGATCTTCGCCCTGCAGAGTAAAGATGTGGAACGTGGCGGCGAGGAGCTGTTCTCCACCGAAAACCGCGCCACTGCCGACGGGCTGGCGGAACTGCCGCATGATTATAGCGGCCCCGCCCTCGGCCCGGCGCTGCCCGGCGATCTCGGCAAGCCGATCCTCAATGCCCGCAATCGCGGCGCGCCGGTGCCCGCGCCCGCCACGCCCACCGTCACCACACCCGCCATGGGTGCGGTGGAGCAGCAGCGGTTGGCGGAAGAAGAGGCCGCGCGGCTCAGCGGCGTGTTCTTTCAGGGCGGCTCACGGCCGGCGGGCGGGCCGGATGCCGGTGCCGGGAGTGCTGGACCGGTGCCCGGCGGGTCCGGTTCCGTCGGACAGATGCAAACCGCAGGGCCGCAGGACCGGCATGCGGCGTTTCTGGGTGCCGCCGCCGACCGGGTGACGGTGGCGCCGGATCGAGTCGAGGCACCGGCCTCGCCCTACCTCCTGCAGGCCGGATCGGTGATCCCGGCGGCGCTGATCACCGGCATCCGCTCCGACCTGCCCGGCCAGATCATCGCCCAGGTCACGCAGCCAGTCTACGACAGCCCCACCGGCTCGATCCTGTTGATCCCGCAGGGCACCCGGATCATCGGCGAATACGATGCCGGCGTCGCCTTCGGCCAGCGCCGCGTTCTCCTTGTCTGGAACCGGCTGATCTTCCCGGACGGCCGCTCCCTGGTGCTGGAGCGCCTGCCCGGCACCGATGCCAGCGGCTATGCAGGGCTCGAGGACGGTGTGGACTATCACTGGGGCGACATGGCCAAGGCCGCCGGTCTCTCGACCATACTGGCCATCGGCACCGAGATCGGCCGTGAGGACGACGATCCCTTGGTGCGTGCCATCCGCGAAGGTGCCGGCGATACCATCGCCGATTCCGGCCAGCAGATCGTCCAACGCCAGTTGCAGGTGCCGCCGACGCTGACCATCCGGCCGGGATTCCCAGTCAGGATCCTTGTCGGCAGAGATTTGGTCTTCGAGAACGCAGGAGGATGACAGCATGACGAAGCTGAAGCTCGGGCCGATCACCGACGATAGCCCGGTCAAGATGACCGTCGAACTTCCGGCGAGCCTGCACAGGGATCGGCCCCTGTATGGCGAACTGCTCGGCCGCAGCGGCACGGGTGGGCAGGGCGTTGCTGTCCCGCCGCAGAAGCTCGTCGTGCCGATGCTGGAGCGGTTTCTCGCCTCGGATCGCGGCTTCGCGAAGGCGCGGAGAAACGTCGGTGCCGGGAGTCGACCTGGCGACTGATTCACTACGCCTTGCCGTCTTGCGCCGACAGGGTCCGCGTCAGGCTGAGCAAGCGGCGCAGGGCCGGATTGTCGTTGCGTGGCGACCAGACCGCGCAGAAGGGCAGGGGCTCCGTTGCGAGCGGCCGGAAGACGACGCCGGGAAAACTTACGCCTGTCGTTGCCTCGCTGGTAAGCGTCAGCCCTTTGCCCAGGGCGACCAGTTGCATCAGCGTGTCGCGGGAGACTGGGCAGCGCTCGACACTGGGATGATGACCCAGTTCCGACAGATACCGGACCAGATAGTCGTGGATCTCCGGTCCCGGACCGGCCTCGCTGACGACGAAATGCCTGTCGCGCAATTCGGACCAGGCAATCCGTTTCCGCATCGTCAGGTCGTCGTCCTTCGGAAGCGCCACGAACACCCGCTCCTTCCAGAAGACTTCGACATCGCATTCCGCCGCCTCGGGGGTGCCGGTCAGGAACGCCACGTCCATGCAATGCTGACGCACGGCGGCGATGTGATCGCTTGGGCTGCCTTCCACGATCACGCATCGCACACCGGGATGATCGTCAGTATAGCGGCTCAGCAGATCGGCCGGAAAGCCCGAGGCCAGTGAGGCGAAGATGCCGATCCGCAGCATGCCGTGTTCCACCCGGCCGGCCGCGCCGACATCCTTGATGGCAAGGTCGAGTTCGTTGAATACCCGGCGGGCATGGGTCAAAAACCTCTTGCCCGCATCCGTCAATGTCACGCCGCGCTTGTGGCGGATGAAGAGCGCCGCGCCGGTCTCGTCCTCCAGATCGCGGATGCGCCGGCTGATCGCGGATTCCCGCACGCCGAGTTCCCCCGCTGCTGCGCTGAAGCTGCCATGCTCAACCGCCGCGATGACATAGCGGAGATGGCGCAGCTCGATTATCGTTCTGCCGGATCGCGGTACCATTCGCAGGCGTCCATTAGCGATTCGTAAACTGTGGTGCACGTTTTTCCGCGAAGGCAGTCATCCCCTCGCGACGGTCGTCCAGGGCGAAGGTCGCGTAGAGCAGGCGGCGTTCGATATAGAGGCCCTCCTGCAGATGGGTCTCATAGGCCTTGTTCACTGCCTCTTTCGCAAGTTGCACCACGGGTCGTGACGAGGTGGCAATCTGGGCGGCCAGTGCCACCGCCTCTGCCAGATGGATGCCGGCAGGGACGACCCGGCTGACGAGCCCGAAGGACAGCGCCTCGGCCGCTGACAATGCGCGACCAGTCAGGATCATGTCCATCGCGACCGCCTTGCCGGCGATCCGGGTCAGGCGCTGCGTGCCTCCGGCGCCGGGAATGATGCCAATGCCGGTTTCCGGCAGCGCGAACCGGGCGGTCTCGGACGCGATGATAATGTCGCACATCAGTGCAATCTCGCAGCCGCCGCCGATCGCATGGCCGGAAACAGCCGCGATGACCGGCTTGCGCACCCTGCTGATGCCCTCCCAGGTCGCGGTGATCAGCTGTTCCTCGTAGACCTCGGCAAAGGTCTTGTCCTTGATTTCCTTGATGTCCGCGCCGGCGGCGAAGGTGCGCTCGGATCCGGTGACGACGATTGCGCCGATTTTGGGATCCGCGTCGAATTCGGCTGCAGCCTGTGACAGTTCTGTCGTCAGCTGCCGGTTCAGCGCATTCAGGGCCTCGGGGCGGTTCAACGTGATGATCCCGACGGCGTCTTGGGTCGAGACAAGGATGTTTTCATAGGTCATGGCATGTCTCATGCGATGTGAACAAGGATCTTGCCCATGCGGGCGGGATCTTCGAGGTGGTCGAAGGCCGCCGACATCTCGGCCAGCGGAAAGGCGCGGTCGATCAGCGGAACGAAACCTCCCGCCTCCCAGGCGCGGATCAGCCGGCGGAACTCCTCCAACGAGCCCATGGTCGAGCCGTGGACCGCCAGCTGCCGCACGAAAAGCCGCTGGATGTCGGCCGACGGATGCGCCCCGGTGGTGGCGCCGCAGGTCACCAGATGACCGCCGCGCGCCAGGCTGCGCAGCGAGCCGGCCCAGGTTCTTTCACCGACATTGTCGATGACGAGGTCGGCGCCCTCGTTACCCGTCAGGTGCAGCACCGCCTTCGGCACATCCTGGGCGCGGTAATCAATGGCCTCGATCCTGAGAGCGCGAAAATGCGCCAGTTTCTCGTCACCTGTGGTGGTGACGATCACTCGCGCGCCCGCCATGCGCGCCAGTTGCATCGCCGCATAGGCGACGCCGCCGCCCGCGCCTTGCACCAGAACGACACGGCCGGGCGCTGCCGACATCTGGCCGAAGACCATGCGCCAGGCTGTAAGATAGGCCACGCCCAGAACCGCCGCCTGGTCCATGTCGGCATGAGGCGACAGCCTGACCAGCGACCGTGCCGGCAGGACCACCTGTTCGGCGAAGGTGCCGTGGCGATGCTCGCCCAGAATGCGGGCGGAATGGCAAAGCGGCTGGTCCCCGGCAAGGCAGGGCCGACAGGCGCCGCAGAACTCGTAGGGATAGAGGATGACCCGGTCCCCCGACGCCAGCCCGGAATCGCCCGGCGCCTCGATCACCTCGCCCACGCCATCCACGCCCATGATCAGCGGAAGGTCGTGGGTGATGCCGGCACCATTGTCGCGCATGTAGAGATCGACCCGATTGACCGAGGCCGCGACCATGCGCACCCGCGCCCAGCCTTGCGGACAATCCGGGGCTGGCAGGTCGTCCAGGCTGACCCCGTCGAGACCCCGCTTATGCAGAACGATAGCTTTCATGCAGATTCCTCCCCCTCTGGCGGAAAGGTAAATGCATTGTCACAATATGGCAATGGGTTGCATATCGGCGCCACAAACTTTGACAGCTAATGCTTATAAATTCTGGCTTGATGGATGTTCTCCATGAGATTATATATAAATATATTGTCATAAATGCGGAGGATGAGATGGCGATGGATCCCGATACGCTCGCGCAGCTTTGCGCAACCTTGCGCCGCTTCGTGGACGAGCAGCTGATCCCGGGCGAGGCCGAGGTTGCCGAAACCGACGCCATTCCCGAGCGGATCGTTGCCGGCATGCGTGAGCTGGGCCTGTTCGGGCTGACCGCACCCGAGGAATACGGCGGGCTGGGCCTGACCATGGAGGAGGAGGTCATGGCCATCTTCGAGCTCGGCCGCGCCGCGCCGGCCTTCCGCTCGATGTTCGCGACCAATGTCGGCATCGGCATGCAGGGCATCGCCATTGACGGCACGCCCGAGCAGAAGGCGAAATACCTGCCGCGGCTGGCCTCGGGCGAGTTGATCGGCTCGTTCGCGCTGACCGAGCCGGATGTCGGCTCGGACGCCGGTTCGGTCAAGGCGACGGCCCGGAGGGACGGCGACTTCTATGTGCTGAACGGCACCAAGCGTTTCATCACCAACGCCCCCCATGCCGGGCTGTTCACCGTCATGGCGCGCACCGATCCCGGGCAGAAGGGCGCTGCCGGCGTCTCGGCCTTTGCGGTCGAGCGTGACACGCCCGGCCTGTCCCTGGGCAAGCCGGAAAAGAAGATGGGCCAGCAGGGCGCCCATGTCTGCGACGTGATCCTGGACGATTGCCGCGTGCCGGCCTCGGCGTTGATCGGCGGGGTCGAGGGGCAGGGGTTCAAGACGGCGATGAAGGTGCTGGACAAGGGGCGGCTGCATATCGCGGCGGCCTGTGTCGGCCTGGCCGAGCGGATCATCGACGACATGCTGGACTATGCCGTCGCGCGCCGGCAGTTCGGCCGGCCGCTGGCGGATTTCCAGCTGCTGCAGGCGATGTTCGCCGATTCCCGCGCCGATGCCTATGCGGCACGCTGCATGGTGCTGGACGCGGCGCGCAAGCGCGACGATGGCCGGGATGTCGGGGTCGAGGCCTCCTGCGCCAAGATGTTCGCCTCGGAGGCGGTGGGCCGGATCGCCGACCGCAACGTGCAGGTGCATGGCGGCAATGGCTATATCCGCGAATACCGGGCCGAGCAGCTCTATCGTGACGCGCGGCTGTTCCGCATCTACGAGGGCACGACGCAGATCCAGCAGATCATCATCGCCAAGGCGATGGCGGCAGAGGCGCGGGCGCGGGCCGGTCTCTAGCGTGGCCGGGGCGGCGGGCTATTCCGCCGCCTTCCTGTCCGGCCCGGCCTCCGGGTCGATATCCTTGAAATTGCGCAGCATCTTGTCGAGGTAATGGATCATGTGGATCCGATCCTCGGTCGAGAAGCCGCGCAGCGCCTTGTCGTAATAATCCGAGATCACCGGCCGCATGTCCTCGTCCCACAGGCTGCGGCCCTTGTCGGTCAGGCGGATCAGGCGCGAGCGGTTGTCGTTTTGGTCCACCGCGCGCTCGATGTAATCCATCGCCTCCAGCCGCGTCAGCACACCGGTCAGGTTCTGCCGGCTGACCAGCAGGAAGGCCGCCAGATCGCCCACCGGGACGCCGTTCTCGAAGGCGGGGCGGGTCAGTGCCCCCAGCACCGCCCATTGCTGCGTGGTGACGTGGTGCTCGTCCAGCGCCCGGGTGCCGGTCTTGTGCAACATGTTGGCGCATTGGTAGAGGCGGAAAAAGAGCCGATTGCTCAGCCCCGATCCCAGATTCCCGATTTTCCTGCCACTTTTCGCCATGCCGCCAATCTGGCCGCAGTCGGGGCCAAGGTCAAGCCGTGCCGATGCGGCAAAATAAAGTAAATATATTGACATAAATTTGCGACTGCTGCAGGATGCTGTCAGGGAGGCCGTCCAGGGATTCGGACAAGGCAATTCAACAGAAATATCGCAAGAAAATGCGATTTCTCTGGCCGAGACCCTGTGGCCTGAAGTCAGGAAGGAGATCGCTTTGCGTGGCCTGAAAGGGAAAGTAGTTGTCGTAACTGGCGGCGGTGGTGGCATCGGTTCGGCCACCTGCCTGCGCTTCGCCGAGGAGGGGGCCCGGGTCGTCGTGGCCGATGTCGGTGCCGAGGCGGCCGGTCAGGTCGTCGAAGCGATCCGCGCGGTTGGAGGCGAGGCTACTGCGATGGTGGTGAACCTGATCGATTACGAGGCCTCCGCCGCCGCTGTCGCCCGGGTCGAGGCCGAGTTCGGCCCCATCGATGTGCTGGTGAACAATGCAGGTTGGGATCTGTTTACGCCGTTCCTGAAATCCGGCCCGGATTTTTGGAACAAGATCATCGATATCAACCTGCGCACGGTGCTGAACATCACCAAGCCGGTGCTGGAATCGATGGTTGCTCGCGGTGCCGGCGGACGCATCGTGTCGATCGGATCGGACGCCGGCCGGGGCGGTTCGTCGGGGGAATCCGTCTATGGCGCCTGCAAGGCGGGGGTCATCGCCTTCATGAAGACCCTGGCGCGCGAACATTCCCGCCACGGCATCACCTTCAACACCGTCTGTCCGGGCGTGACCGAAACCGGGATGCTGGAAAACTTCATGGAAGCGGCCGGCGACAAGGAAAAGCTGCGCGTGGCATTTGCCAAGGCTGTCCCGCTGGGGCGGCTGGGCAAGCCCGAAGATCTGCCAGGCGCGATCCTGTTTCTGTCCAGCGACGACGCGGCCTTCATCACCGGTCAGGTGATCTCGGTCTCGGGCGGCCTGACCATGCACGGATGAAAGGGAAAGCCATGACCTATGAAGACATCATCTATGAGGTGAAGGACGGCGTCGCCACCATCACCATCAACCGCCCCGACAGGATGAACGCCTTTCGCGGCCAGACCTGCGAGGAACTGATCCACGCCTTCAACAAGGCCGGCTGGGACAAGTCCATCGGGGTTATCGTGCTGACCGGCGCCGGGGAGCGGGCTTTCTGCACCGGCGGCGATCAATCCGCCCATGAGGGGCAGTATGACGGGCGCGGCACCATCGGCCTGCCGATGGAGGATCTGCATTCCATCATCCGCGACGTGCCCAAGCCGGTGATCGCCAAGGTGCGCGGCTTTGCCGTGGGCGGCGGCAACGTGCTGTGCACGATCTGCGATTTCACCATCGCGGCGGAAAGCGCGCAGTTCGGCCAGGTCGGACCCAAGGTCGGCTCGGTCGATCCCGGTTTCGGCACCGCCTTCCTGGCCCGCGTGGTGGGCGAGAAGAAGGCGCGCGAGATCTGGTACATGTGTCGTCGCTACAAGGCGGCCGAGGCTCTGGCGATGGGCCTGGTGAACACGGTTGTCCCCGATGACCAGCTGGACGCCGAGGTGGACCGCTGGTGCGCCGAGATCATGGAGAAATCGCCCACCGCCATCGCCATCGCCAAGCGCAGCTTCAACATCGACACCGAGCATCAGCGCGGCATTGCAGGGCTCGGGATGTATGCGCTCAGCCTCTACTACGACACCGAAGAAAGCAAGGAAGGCGGCATTGCGTTCAAGGAGAAGCGCAAGCCAGATTTCCGAAAATTCTCAAGATAAATAAATGGTTATCAAGCAACTTGGGGAGGAGTTCATGCTTGAGAAGAACAAGAAAACCGTTGTCGCTGCGGTGCTGGCAGCCCTGGCCACATCTGCCGGGGCGCAGGACGGGCCGGTCAAGGTCGGCTTTGCCGCCGACCTTACCGGGGCCTGCGCTGCCCTGTCCGAGGACGGGCTGAACGGCGCGAAGATCGCCGCCGAGGAAATCAACGCGGCTGGCGGCATCCTGGGCCGTCCGGTCGAACTGATTGTGCGCGACACCCAGACCAAGCCCGACGAGGGCGCCAAGGTCGCGCGCGACCTGATCACCAAGGACAGGATCGACGTGTTGACCGGTGTCTGTTCTTCAGCGGTGATGCTGGCGGAAAGCGCGGTCTCGGCCGAGTTGAAAGTGCCGTTCTATGCCGCCATCGGCTCGACCCAGCGGGCCAATATCGAACTCTACCAGCCTTATTTCTGGCAGGTGCAGGCCAATGCCACGATGGAGGCCTATGCTGCGGCCGAATATGTGGCGAAGAAGCCCGAATGGAAGAAGATCTCGGCGCTTGGTTCCGACTACGAATGGGGCCATACCTCGGTCGCGGCCTTCACCGAGCGACTGAAGGAGCTGCGCCCCGATATCGCCTTTGCCGATCCGATCTATGCCAAGGTCGGCGAGACCGCGATGGCGCCCTATATCACCGCCACGCTGGCGCAGCAGCCTGATGCGGTCTTCGCCCCGCTGTTCGGTCCCTCGCTGGGCGGGACGCTGAAGCAGGGGCAGGGGTTCGGCTTTTTCCAGAAGACCAATCTCGTGACGCTGATGACGGTGGACACGTTGCAATCGCAAGGCGCCTCGATGCCCGCCGACAACGTCTATGGCATCGCCCGCGCACCGTTCTTTGCGCTGGAACAGTCGCCAGAGGTGACCGCCTTCATCGAGACCTATCGCGCCGCCTATGGCGAATATCCGACCGACTGGGCGATCAATGCCTATGACGGGCTGAACTTTTACGCTGCCGTGGCCGAAAAGGCCGGCACCGTCGAAGCCGATGCGATCATCGCCGCGCTGCCGCAGGTCAGCTTCGACGGGCTGCGCGAAAAGGGCCTGACCATCCGCGCGCTGGACGGCCAGATGAACGCGCCGGTCTATGTCGGCAAGGCGGCCAAGGTCGAAGGCTACGATTTCCCGATCCTGACCGAGGTGGAAAAGTTCGAGGGCGCGCCGCTGATGCCTGCCGAGGATCTGATCCTCCAGGCCCGTGGAGCTGCCAGGTAGGCCACTCTGCGAACCCGTCCCGGCGGGATGATCCGCCGGGACCAGCCAGAGGAAATCCAGATGGTTCTGATCCAGCTCGTCAATGGGCTCATGGAAGGCATGACGCTTTTCCTGATCGCCTCGGGCCTGACGCTGATCTTCGGCGTCACCCGCATCATCAACTTCGCCCATGGCTCTTTCTACATGCTGGGCGCGTTCCTGACCTATGAGCTGGTGCCGTTGATCGCGCCGGGCACGCTCTGGGGGTTTTTCGTCGCCGTGGCGGCTTCGGCGGCGGCCGTCTCGGCCCTGGGCGTCCTGTTCGAGACGACTGTGCTGCGCCGCATCTACGGCAAGGATGGTATCCTGCAGCTGATCGTCACCGTGGCGCTGGTGCTGATCATCCGCGACCTGGTGCGCATGACCTGGGGCGCGAACAGCGTCTCGGTGCAGATGCCCGATGCGCTGATGGGGGCGCTGGTGGTGGGCGACACCTATTTCCCGCTGTTCCCCATCGCGATCTTTGCCGCCGGGCTCATCGTGGTGCTGGCGATGATCTGGGTGATCTACTTCACCCGGGCGGGCATCCTTCTGCGCGCCGGCACCGATGACCGCGGCATGGTCGCGCTTCTGGGCGTGAACGAGAAGCTGATCTTCACCGCGGTCTTTGCCGCCGGGGCGTTTCTTGCCGGTCTGGCCGGGGGGCTGAGCGCGCCCTATGGCGAGGTGAATTACCTGCTCGATACCACCATCATCGTCTCGGCCTTCATCGTCTGCGTGATCGGGGGGCTGGGCAACCTGTACGGCGCTTTGGCCGGTGCGTTGGTGGTCGGCGTCACCAAGGCGATCGGGGTGATGTACTTCCCCCGCCTGTCGATGGTCCTGATCTTCCTGATCATGGCCGCCGTTCTCATCGCCCGCTCGATGGGCCGTCAGGGAGGCCCGGCACGATGACCGCGCAGGATCTGAAAACCCTCTGGGCCAGAGTGGCCCGTGCCACCGTCAGCTGGCAATTCGTGGTCCCGGCGCTGGCCGCGGTCCTGGCGATCAACTGGATGGCGTCGACCTCGACCTCGACCATGATGACCGAGATCATGATCATGGCGCTGTTCGCCTCGTCGCTGAACCTGCTGATGAGCTTCGGCCACATGGTCAGCTTCGGCCATGCCGCCTATTTCGGCCTTGGTGCCTATGGCTTCACCCTGGCCGTTGTGCGGGGCGGGGTGCCGCCGGAACTGGCGCTGGCTATCGGCCCGCTGGCCGCGGCCCTTGGCGGGCTGGTCTTCGGCGCGCTCTGCGTGCGGCTGACGCAGATCTATTTCGCGATGCTGACGCTGGCCTGCGCGCAGATCACCTATACCGTGCTGTTCCAGTGGTATGACTTCACCGGCGGCGATACCGGCATCACCGGCTTCATGATCCCGCGCTTCGGCCTTTCCGAAAAGGGTTATGCGACGGCGGTGCTTGTCGCGGTCACGCTCTGCCTGCTGGCGCTGTGGGGGATCGTGAAATCCCCGCTCGGCCTGTCGATCCGCGCCGTGGGGCAGGATCGCTACCGGGCCGAGGCGCTTGGCCTGGGTCCGCGGCGGGTGCAGCTGGTGGCCTTCGTCATCGCCGCCTTTTTCGCCGGGGTCGCGGGCACGCTTTATTCGGTGCTGCATGGCGCGGCCTTCCCCGACTATGCCGGTCTGGGCATCACGCTGGACGGGCTGATCATGGTCGTCATCGGCGGCTTAAACAGCTTTGCCGGCGGTATCTGGGGCGCCATCATCTACGAATTGCTGGCCACCTTCGTCTCGAAGGTGATCCACGAATGGGAACTGGTGCTGGGCCTGATCCTGCTGGCGATCTGCCTGGTGGCCCCGGCCGGCTTCGCCGGTGTCTCGGCCCGGCTGCGGGCGATGCTCGGGGGGATCCGCTGATGCAGCCGATCCTCTCCGCCCGCCACATCCGCAAGGCCTATGGTGCCTTCATCGCGCTGAAGGACATCTCCTTCGACATCCCCAGGGGTGAACGCCACGCCCTGATCGGCCCGAACGGGGCGGGGAAATCCACCTTCATCGCCTGCATCGCCGGGCAACTGCCGGGGGTGGAGGGCGAGATGATCTTCAAGGGCGAGAACATCCTGGCGCTGCCGCCGGCGCGGCTGGCCAAAAGGGGGATCGGCCGCACTTTCCAGATCAGCCGTGCCTTTCTGTACATGTCGGTGCTGGAAAACATGATGGCGGCTTACGTCATCGCTTCGAGCAAATGGGCCTCGCTCTCGGGCCGGGTCTATGCCGAAAAGATCGACCGTGCCCACGCCATGCTGGAAACCGTGGGCCTGGCCGAACGGTCGCGGGATACGGTCGCGGACTTGAGCCTCGGCGACCGCAAGCGGCTGGAATTCGGCATGGCGCTGGCCGCTGACCCGGACCTGCTGCTGCTGGACGAGCCCACCGCCGGCATGTCGATCAAGGAACGCCACTTCCTGATGGAGATGGTGGCCGAACGGGTCGATGCCACCGGCAAGACGCTGATCTTCGTCGAACACGACATCGACGTGGTGATGAAGATCGCCCGGCGCGTCACCGTCATGGTGCGCGGCGCGATCCTGGCCCAGGGCAGCCCCGAGGACATCAAGGCCAATGACGAGGTGCAGGCCGTCTATCTGGGAGGGGGGCACTGATGATGCTGCGCATTTCAGACCTGCACGCCGCCTATGGCAAGGCCGAGGTTCTGCACGGGATCGACCTGGAGGTCGCGCCTGGCGAGGTGGTCTGCCTGATCGGGCGGAACGGGGTCGGCAAATCCTCGACGATGAAGTCCATCGTCCGTGACCAGATTGCCGTGACGGGGGGCGAGATCGTCTTCGACGGTGCCCCGCTGGCCGGGATGCGCCCGCATGAGGTGATCCGCCGCGGCGTTGGCTATGTGCCCGAGGACCGGCGCGTCTTCGCCTCGCTTTCGGTACTGGAAAACCTGAACGTGCCGCGGCCGGTCGCCGCCGCCGCCGGCCGCCGCCGCTGGACGGTGGACGAGGTGTTCCGCCTGTTCCCGCAATTGCATGACTATCGTCACCGCAAGGCAGGGGTGATGAGCGGGGGCGAGCAGCAGATGCTGTCCATCGCCCGGTCGCTGCTGACCTGCCCGAAGCTTCTGCTGCTCGACGAGCCGCATGAGGGGCTGGCGCCCAAGATCGCCGAGGAGGTGGTCGACGCCATCGTCGCGCTGAAACGCGAGGGGGTGTCGATGATCGTGTCCGAACAGGCGCTGAACACGATCCGTCGCTGCGCCGACCGGGTCTATGTCATCGACCGGGGCATGACGGTCTGGAACGGCAGCGTGGACGGCTTTTACGCCGACCCGGAAATCACCCGCAAATATCTGATGGTTCAATGAGGCAGCCCATGTATCCCACCATCTTCGACACCGAGGAACTGAACGCACTGCGCGACCTCGCCCGCAAGTTCGCCGCCGAGAAACTGGCCCCCGGCTATCAGGCGCGTGAGAAGGCGGGCGGCTTCGGCCCCGATCTTCTGCGCGAGATGGGCGGCCTTGGCCTGATCGCGCCGGAGCTGCCCGAGAAATTCGGCGGCCTCGGCTCCGGCGCCATCTATTCCGGCGTCATCATCGAGGAAATCGCCCGGGGCGATTTCAACATGGGCTATGTCAACATCCTCGCCTCGCTGAACGGGCAGATCCTCGCGAATTTCGCCAATCCCGAGATCAAGCGCGAATGGTTGCCCAAGCTGATCGGGGGCAAGTTGATCGTCGCCATCGCCCTGACCGAGCCGCGTGGCGGTTCGGATGCCGCGAACCTGGGCTTGCGGATGGAACGCGACGGCGACCATTATGTGATCAACGGCGAAAAGACCTCGATCTCCTGCGCCGATCAGGCGAA
Source organism: Paracoccus sp. pheM1 (assembly GCF_018499825.1). NCBI lineage: Bacteria > Pseudomonadati > Pseudomonadota > Alphaproteobacteria > Rhodobacterales > Paracoccaceae > Paracoccus > Paracoccus sp. pheM1. The sequence goes on along the minus strand of NZ_JAGXCX010000001.1, from coordinate 1,538,490 downwards.
AGGCGCGGTGGTCTTTGCCCGCACCGGCAGGCCCGAGGACAGGGCGCGCGGCATTTCCGCCGTCTTCGTGCCGATGGACACGCCCGGCATTTCCACCACCCGCTTCACCGACCTGGGCCAGCACGCCATCGGCCGCGGCTCGATCTTCTTCGACAACGTGCGCGTGCCCGCCGATCACCTGCTGGGAGAGGAGGGCAAGGGCTTCGTCCAGGTCATGCAGGGCTTCGACTTCTCGCGTTCGCTGATCGGGCTGCAATGCCTGGGCACCGCGCGGCAATCGCTGGACGAGACCTGGGACTATATCGGCGGGCGCAGGGCTTTCGACAAACCGCTGGCCGCCTTCCAGGGCATCACCCACCAGCTTGCCGATTTCGACACCAAGGTCGAGGCGGCGCGGTTGCTGTCGCTGAACGCGCTGTGGCTCAAGGACAACGGTCTGCCGCATGTGGCGGAGGCTGCGATGGCGAAATGGTGGCCGCCGCTGCTGGCCTACGAGGCGATCCATGCCTGCCTGCTGATCCATGGTCATGCCGCCTATTCCAACGAATTGCCGTTCGAGCAGCGGCTGCGCGACGTGCTGGGCCTGCAGATCGGCGACGGCACCGCGCACATCATGAAGAACATCATCGCCCGCGAGCGGGCCGGCAAGGCCGTCACCGGCTGAGCCGGGAGAAAAAGGGGAGGAGGAACCCATGAAATTCGATGCCGTCCTGATCGAACCGCGCCGCGCCCGGATGGAGGCCGAGGGTCTATGGCCCGGCAAGACGCTGCTCGACTATTTCGAGGATTGTCTGCGCGAAAAGCCGCAGGCGGTGGCGCTGACCAGCATCGTGACAGCGACCGGCGACCGCCGCGACCTGACCTGGACCGAGCTTGACGCGCTGTCCTGGCGCGTGGCGGCGGGGCTGCGCAGGCTCGGCCTTGGCCGCGACGACGTGCTGGCCTGCCAGCTTTCCAACAGCTGGGAGTTCGTCGCGCTCTACATCGGCTGCCGCAAGCTGGGCGTGGTCTTCAATCCGGTGATGCCGATCTTTCGCGAACACGAGCTGCTGTTCATGCTGAAGCATGGCGAGGCCAAGGCCTTTGTGGTGCCGAAACTGTTTCGCGGCTTCGACCACGAGACCATGGCCGAGAGCATGCGCCCCGATCTGCCCGACCTGCGCCATGTCATCGTTGCCGGCGGCGATGGCCCGAACAGCTTCGATGCGCTGTTGCTGGATCCGGCGCTGGAGGTGGGCGCGGATCTGCGCGCCGTCTCGGCTCGTGACCGGGGCGATGCGAACGACGTTTGCCAGCTGATCTACACCTCGGGCACCACGGGCGAGCCGAAGGGCGTGATGCATACGGCCAACACGATGTATTCCAACCTGGTGGCCTATGCCGACCGGCTGCATCTGGGCGCGGATGACACCGTGCTGATGTTCTCGCCGATGGCGCACCAGACCGGCTTCATGTATGGGTTCCTGATGCCGGTGATGCTGTGCGCCCGCATGATCCTGATGGACAGCTGGGACAAGGATCTTGCCGCACGGCTGATCCAGGACGAGCGGGTCAGCTTCACCATGGCCTCGACCCCTTTCCTGATGGACCTGACCTCGGCGGTCGAGGAAGGCGCCACCGATCCTTCCTCGCTGCGCATCTTCCTTTGCGCCGGCACCGCGATCCCCGGACCCCTGGTCGAACGGGCGCAGCGGATATTGGACGCCAAGGTCATTTCGGCCTGGGGCATGACCGAGAACGGCGCCGTCACGGTGGTCGCGCCCGAGGATCCTGACGAGCGTTCGGTCCAGACCGACGGCTTTGCCCTGCCGGGGATGGAGCTGCAGATCCGCGACCCCGACGGCATGCCGCTGGGCCCGGGGCAGGAGGGAGAACTGTTCGTGCGCGGCTGTTCGAACTTCGCCGGTTATCTCAAGCGTCCGCAATGGAACGCTACCGATGCCGAGGGCTGGTTCGATACCGGCGACATCGCGCGCATGGATGAGCAGGGCTATATCCGGATCTGCGGCCGTTCCAAGGACGTGATCATCCGGGGCGCCGAGAATATTCCGGTCGTCGAGGTCGAGGCGCTGCTTTACAAGCATCCGGCCGTGCAGCAGGTCGCCATCGTTGCCTATCCGGACGAAAGGCTGGGCGAGCGTGCTTGCGCCTTCATCGTGCCGAAGCCCGGCCAAAGCATCGACCTCCCGGCGATGGTGAACTTCCTGTCCGGCCTTCATCTGGCCAAGCAGTATTTCCCCGAGCGGCTGGAAATTCGCGACCGCCTGCCTTCGACCGCATCGGGCAAGATCCAGAAATTTGCGCTGCGCAACGAACTGCGGGCCGAATACGAGGCCATGAAGAAATGACCCGTATCGCGGGACCGCGTGTCGTGCTGACAGGGGCAGGCGGCCCGATGGGTCGCGCCGTCGCCCGGCGGCTGTTGCAGGACGGGGCAGAGGCTCTGGCCCTGACCGACATCTCGGGCACACGGCTGGCGGAAACCGTGGCGCTTCTGGGCACCGAATATCCTGCCGCGCGCATTGTTTCGTTGCGTTGCGACATTACCGCCGCAGCTGAGGCCGAGGCGTTCTGCGCCCTGGCGCAGGAAGGCTTCGGCGGCGCCGATGTGCTGGTCAATACCGTGGGCGGCATCCGCTCGCCCCGGCTCTACACTCCGTTCCTGGAAATGGACGAGACGCAGTTCCGCTCGACCTTCGAGCTGAACCTGATGGGCAATTTCCACCTGATCCGGGCCTTCGCGCCGGGGATGGTTGAGCGCAGGTTCGGCCGGATCGTCAACTTCGCGACGGTGGTGTTCGGCGGCGAGGCGGGGCAGGTGGATTACGCAGCCGCCAAGGCCGCCATCGCCTCGCTGACACGCAGCCTTGCGGCCGAACTGGCCCCCGCCGTGACCGTCAACGCCGTCGCGCCGGGGCTGACCCGCACCTCGGTCACGCAGAACATGCCCGAGGCCGAGGCGGCGCGGCTGACCGCGCTGGCCTTCAATCGCCGCATGGCCGAACCCGAGGAAATCGCCGAAGCGGTGGCCTTCTTCGCCTCGGACGCGGCCCGCTTTGTCACCGGCGAAATCATGGCCGTCTCCGGCGGCATCCACCCGCATCTCTGAAAGGCAGACATGAGCGACGCGGTTCACCTTTCCCTTGCCGACGACATCGCGGTGATCACCATCGACAACCCGCCGGTGAACGTCGCCTCGCGCGCGGTGCGCGCGGGGCTGATGATGGCGCTGGACCGGGCGGAAGCCGCCGGCGTCGCGCGCGTGGTGCTGACCGGCGCGGGAAAAACCTTTGTCGCCGGGGCGGATGCGAAAGAGTTCTCGGCCCCGCCGCGGCCACCGCATCTGCCCGATATCGCAAACCGGATCGAGAGCTTCCCGGTGCCGGTCGTGGCCGCGATCAACGGCGCGGCACTGGGTGGCGGGCTGGAACTGGCGCTGGCCTGCGCCGCGCGGGTGGCGGCGCCCCGCGCGACCCTGGGCCTGCCCGAGGTGACGCTGGGCGTGGTCCCCGGCGCGGGCGGCACGCAGCGGTTGCCGCGGCTGGTCGGGCTGGAACAGGCGCTGTCGCTGATCCCCGAGGGCCGGGTGATCGGCGCGGCCGAGGCGCGCCGGATCGGTCTGGCCGATACGGTGGCCGAGGATCCGGTCGCGGCCGCCCGCACGCTGGCCTTACCCGAACGACCCGCCACCGGCGCGCTGCCCGCACCGCCGATGCAGCCCGAAGCCATCCAGGCCGCACTCAAATCCGCGGCCAAACGCAGCCCCAGGCAGATCGCCCCCCTCAGGGCCATCGACCTTATCGAGGCGTCTACCCGTCTGCCGCTTTCCGAAGGGCTGGCCCTGGAACGCGAAACCTTCCTCGACCTCAAGACCGGCGATCAGGCGGCGGCCCTGCGCCATGTCTTCTTCGCCGAACGCGCGGCGATGGCGCAGGGACGCGCGGACGGGACCGAGATCCGTTCCGCCCTGGTGGTGGGGGGCGGCACCATGGGGGCAGGGATCGCCTATGCGCTGGCGCAGGCGGGCGTCACCGTCGCACTAGTCGAAACCGATACGGCCGCGGTCGAGCGTGCGCGCGCAAATGTCGCGCGGCTCTATGCCGAGGCCGTGGCGCGCGGCAAGTCCTCCTTCGAGGCGGCCGAAGCCGCCCAGGCCGCGCGCCATTTCTTTCATGCAGGCTATGACGGCCTGCCCCAGGTGGACATCGCCATCGAGGCGGTGTTCGAGGATCTGGAGGTCAAGCGGCAGGTCTTCGCCGCGCTCGACGCCGCCCTGCCGGACACCGCGATCCTCGCCACGAACACCTCCTATCTCGACCCCGACCGGATCGCAGAGGGATTGCGCAATCCCGGCCGCTTCCTCGGCCTGCATTTTTTCAGCCCCGCGCATGTCATGAAGCTGGTCGAAGTGATCCGGGCCGGAAAGACAAGTCCCCAGACCCTTGCCACCGCCCTGCGTCTGGCGGCGCGGCTGAAGAAGATCCCTGTGCTGGCCGGCGTCTGCGACGGTTTCATCGGCAACCGCATCCTGACCCGCTACCGCCAGACCTGCGACGTGATGCTGATCGAGGGTGCGTTGCCGGCGCAGGTCGATCAGGCGATGCGCGGCTTCGGCATGGCGATGGGGCCTTACGAGGTGCAGGATCTTTCGGGCCTCGACATCGCCCATGCCAACCGGAAGCGGCTGGGATGGCGGACGAAGCCCGGCTTCCGCTACATCCCCATCGCCGACCGCATCGTCGAGGAAACCGGCCGCCTCGGCCGCAAGACCGGCGCGGGCTGGTATGACCATGACGGCGGCAAGGCCAGCCCCTCGCCCCTGATCGACGCCATCGTGGCTGAGGAATCCGCCCGGGCCGGCATCGCGCGGCGCGACTTTGCGGATGACGAGATCGTGGCCCGCGCCACCGCCGCCATGGTCGAGGAAGGCTTCCGCATCCTGTCCGAGGGCATCGCCACCCGGTCGGCCGACATCGACCTGGTGCTGGTCCACGGCTATGGCTTTCCGCGCTGGCGCGGCGGGCCGATGCATTGGGCGGGCCGCACCGGCCTGACCGAAATCCTGCGGCGGATCGAGGGTTATGCCGCCGAAGACCCGCTGTCCTGGGCCGTGCCCGCCTTGCTGGCGCGCGCCGTGGCCGACGGCAAGACCCCCGAAGAATTGTGAGAATCCGATGACCGACGCCTTCATCTGCGACTATATCCGCACCCCCATCGGCCGCTACGGCGGGGCGCTCGCCCCGGTGCGGGCCGACGATCTGGCCGCCTTGCCGCTGGCGGCGCTTCTGGCGCGCAACCCCGGCCTCGACCCTGCTGTGGTCGAGGAGGTCTGGCTGGGCTGCGCCAACCAGGCGGGCGAGGACAACCGCAACGTTGCGCGCATGGCGCTGTTGCTGGCGGGCCTGCCGGACACCGTGCCGGGGGCGACGGTGAACCGCCTCTGCGGCTCGGGGCTGGAGGCGGTGGCCGCCGCCGCCCGCGCCGTGCGGTCGGGCGACATGGATCTGGCCATCGCCGGAGGTGTCGAAAGCATGACCCGCGCGCCCTTCGTGATGCCCAAGGCATCCGGCGCCTGGGCGCGGGCGACCGAGATCCATGACACCACCATCGGCTGGCGCTTCGTCAACCCCCGGATGCAGGCGCAATACGGCACCGATTCCATGCCGGAAACCGCGCAGAACCTGGCGGACGAGCACGCCATCAGCCGCGAGGATCAGGACGCCTTCGCCTTGCGCTCGCAGGAAAAGGTGGCGGCGGCGCAGGCGAACGGGCGGCTGGCGCAGGAAATCCTGCCGGTGACGGTCGCCTTGGGGCGCGGCAAGACGGCCGAGGTGACGCAGGACGAACATCCCCGCGCCACCACGCTGGCCGATCTGGCGAAGCTGAAGCCGATCACCCGCCCCGACGGGTCGGTCACGGCAGGCAATGCCAGCGGCGTGAACGACGGCGCGGCGGCGCTGATCGTGGCCTCCGCCGCGGCAGTCAAACGGCATGGCCTGACGCCCCGCGCGCGCATCGTCGGCGGGGCCTCGGCGGGCGTCGCGCCGCGGGTGATGGGGTATGGCCCGGTGCCTGCGGTGCGCAAGCTGCTGGAGAAGGCCGGCATCGGCCTCGACTCGCTGGCGCTGATCGAATTGAACGAGGCTTTCGCCGCGCAGGCGCTGGCCGTGACCCGCCGCCTCGGCCTTGCCGACGACGACCCGCGCGTGAACCCCAATGGCGGCGCCATCGCCCTTGGCCATCCGCTGGGCATGTCGGGCGCCCGCATCGCCGGCTCGGCCGCGCTCGACCTGTCGCTGGGCGCCGGCCGCTACGCATTGGCCACCATGTGCATCGGTGTCGGCCAGGGCGCAGCGCTGCTTCTCGAACGTGTTTGATCCCCGGAGGATTTCTGATGACCGATAAACCGAAACTCAAACCCAAGGACGCCCCCGATCTGGGCCGCTTCGACTGGGAAGACGCCTTCCGGCTGGATGGGCAACTGACCGAGGACGAGCGGATGCTGCGCGACGCGGCGCGCAGTTTCTCGCAGGAGAAGCTGCAACCGCGCGTCATCAGGGCCTTCGCCGACGAGGAAACCGATCCGGCGATCTTCCGCGAGATGGGTGAGATGGGCCTTCTAGGCGTGACGGTGCCGGCGGAATATGGCGGGCTGGGGGCGAGCTATGTCTCCTACGGGTTGATCGCCCGCGAGGTGGAGCGGATCGACTCGGGCTATCGCAGCATGATGTCGGTGCAGTCCAGTCTGGTGATGTATCCTATCTATGCCTATGGATCCGAGGAGCAGCGCCGGACATACCTGCCAAGGCTCGCCTCGGGCGAGTTCATCGGCTGCTTCGGCCTGACCGAGCCGGATGCGGGGTCTGACCCGGCGGGCATGAAGACTGTCGCGAAGAAAACCTCCTCGGGCTATGTGTTGAATGGCACCAAGACCTGGATCTCGAACAGCCCGATTGCGGACGTGTTCGTGGTCTGGGCGAAATCCGAGGCGCATGGCGGCAAGATCCGCGGTTTCATTCTCGATAAGGGCATGAAGGGTCTCTCGGCGCCGAAGATCGGCGGGAAACTCTCGCTCCGCGCCTCGATCACCGGCGAGATCGTGATGGAGGATGTCGAGGTCGGCGAGGATGCGCTGCTGCCGCATGTCGAGGGGCTGAAGGGGCCGTTCGGCTGCCTCAACCGCGCCCGCTACGGCATCTCCTGGGGCGTGCTCGGTGCGGCGGAGTTCTGTTTCCACGCCGCGCGGCAGTATGGCCTGGACCGCAAGCAGTTCGGGCGACCGCTGGCCAACACCCAGATCTATCAGTTGAAGCTGGCGAACATGCTGACCGAGATCAGCTTGGGTCTTCAGGCATCCTTGCAGGTCGGACGGCTTCTGGACGACGCGAACGCCGCGCCCGAGATGGTTTCCATCGTCAAGCGCAACAACTGCGGCAAGGCGCTGGAGATCGCGCGTATTTCCCGTGACATGCACGGCGGCAACGGCATTTCCGAGGAATTCCAGGTCATCCGGCATATGGTGAACCTGGAAACCGTCAACACCTATGAAGGCACCCACGATGTCCACGCCCTGATCCTGGGCCGGGCGATCACCGGCCTTCAGGCCTTTTGCTGAGGAGCGTAGCCGATGAAAATACTTGTCCCCGTGAAGCGCGTGATCGACTACAACGTGAAGGCGCGCGTGAAGAGCGACGGGTCTGGTGTCGATCTGGCGAATGTGAAGATGTCGATGAACCCGTTCGACGAGATCGCGGTGGAGGAGGCGATCCGTCTGAAGGAGGCGGGCCAGGCCGAGGAGGTGATCGCGGTCTCGATCGGCGTGAAGCAGGCGGCCGAGACGCTGCGCACCGCGCTGGCGATGGGCGCCGACCGGGCGATCCTGGTGGTGGCCGCGGACGACGTGCACCAGGACATCGAGCCGCTGGCGGTGGCCAAGATCCTCGCCGCGGTGGCCAAGGCCGAGGGCACCGAACTCATCATCGCCGGCAAGCAGGCGATCGACAACGACATGAACGCGACCGGCCAGATGCTGGCGGCGCTGCTGGGCTGGGCGCAGGCGACCTTCGCCTCGAAACTCGAGATCGACGGGGGCAAAGCCAAGGTGACGCGCGAGGTCGATGGGGGCCTCCAGACCATCGTGGTCAGCCTGCCGGCGGTGGTCACCGCCGACCTGCGGCTGAACGAGCCGCGCTATGCGAGCCTGCCGAACATCATGAAGGCCAAGAAGAAGCCCTTGGAGGAAAAGACCGCCGCCGACTACGGCGTCGACGTCGCGCCGCGGCTGGAGGTGGTCTCGGTGCGCGAGCCCGAGGGCCGCAAGGCCGGCATCAAGGTGGGCTCGGTGGACGAGCTGGTCGGCAAGCTGAAAGAAGCGGGGGTGATCTGATGGCTGTTCTGCTGCTTGGGGAAGTGACGAACGGGGTGCTGAACCGCGACGCGACGGCGAAGGCGGTGGGCGCGGTCGGGTCCTTGGGCGAGGTGACGGTGCTCTGCGCCGGCGCCTCGGCGAAAGCCGCCGCCGAGGAGGCCGCGAAGATCGCCGGGGTCGCGAAGGTGCTGGTCGCAGAAGACGCCCTCTACGGCCACCGCCTGGCCGAGCCGACGGCGGCGCTGATCGTGTCGCTCGCGGGCGATTACGACCACATCGCGGCGCCTGCGACGACGGACGCCAAGAACGTGATGCCGCGCGTCGCGGCGCTTCTGGACGTGATGGTGCTGTCGGACGTCTCGGCGGTGATCGACGCGGATACGTTCGAGCGGCCGATCTACGCCGGCAACGCCATCCAGACCGTGAAGTCGAAGGACGCCAGGAAGGTCTTCACCATCCGCACGGCGAGCTTCGACGCGGCGGGGATCGGCGGTTCGGCCAGCGTGGCGGAGACCGCCGCCGCCGCCGATCCGGGCCTGTCGGCCTGGGTTGCCGACGAGGTTGCCGAGAGCGACCGCCCCGAGCTGACCTCGGCCAAGCGCGTGGTCTCGGGCGGCCGCGGCCTGGGCTCGAAGGAGAGCTTCGCGATCATCGAGGCGCTTGCCGACAAGCTCGGCGCCGCGGTGGGGGCAAGCCGCGCGGCGGTGGACAGTGGCTATGCGCCGAACGACTGGCAGGTCGGCCAGACCGGCAAGGTGGTGGCGCCCGAGCTTTACGTGGCGGTGGGCATCTCGGGGGCGATCCAGCACTTGGCGGGGATGAAGGACAGCAAGGTGATCGTTGCGATCAACAAGGACGAGGAGGCACCGATCTTCCAGGTCGCCGATTACGGCCTCGTCGGAGACCTGTTCACGACCGTCCCCGAACTCACCGAAAAGCTCTGACAGCTTCTTCGTTGCTCAAATACCCAATGGCGCCCCCGCCCGTCCGGGGGCACCCGATCCGGCCCCAAGCCAGCGGAGTTTCCCATGCCCACCCCCACCCGCGAGTCGATGGACTACGACGTTGTGATCGTCGGCGGTGGACCGTCGGGGCTGTCTGCGGCGATCCGGCTGAAGCAGATCGACCCGGACCTGCAGGTTGTGGTGCTGGAGAAGGGCTCCGAGATCGGGGCGCATATCCTGTCGGGCGCGGTGCTGGATCCGGTCGGGCTGGACCGGCTGATCCCGGACTGGCGCGAGCGTGGCGCGCCCGTGACCACCGAAGTCACCGACGACAATTTCTACGTCCTCGGCGCGGCGGGCCAGGTGCGGGTGCCGAACTGGCCGATGCCACCGCTGATGAACAATCACGGCAGTTACATCGTCAGCATGGGCAATGTCTGCCGCTGGCTGGCCGAGCAGGCCGAGGAGCTGGGCGTCGAGATCTTCCCCGGCATGGCCGCCAGCGCCATCGTCTGGGAGGGTGATCGGGTCAAGGGCGTCGTGGCCGGCGAGATGGGGCTGAACCCCGACGGCGCGCCGGGCCCGATGTATGAGCCCGGCATGGAACTGCACGGCAAATATGTCTTCATCGCTGAGGGAGTGCGCGGCAGCCTTGCCAAGGAGATCATGGCGAAGCTGAACCTGTGCGAGGGCCACGAGCCGCAGAAATTCGGCATCGGCATGAAGGAGATCTGGGAGGTCTCGCCCGAGAAGTTCCAGAAGGGCCGGGTGGTGCATACGATGGGCTGGCCGCTTGGCAGGAATGCCGGGGGCGGGTCCTTCATCTATCACTTCGAGGACAACCAGGTGCTGGTCGGCTTCGTGGTGCATCTGAACTACGAAAACCCCTACCTCTATCCCTACATGGAGTTCCAGCACTTCAAGCATCACCCGATGGTCGCGGAACTCTTGGAGGGCGGCAAGCGCATCTCCTACGGCGCCCGCGCGATCTCCGAGGGCGGCTGGCAGTCGATCCCGGAACTGTCCTTCGACGGCGGGGTGCTGCTGGGCTGCTCGGCGGGTCTGGTGAACGTGCCGCGGATCAAGGGCAACCACAATGCGATGCTGTCGGGGATCGCGGCGGCCGAGGCGGCGGCCGAGGCCATCGCCGCGGGCCGCGAGGGCGACCGGCTGGAGGCCTATGACGCGGCGGTGCGGACCGGCGAGATCGCGAAGGATCTGAAGCGGGTCAGGAACGTCAAGCCGATCTGGTCGCGGCTGGGGCTGTGGCCCTCACTGGTGCTGGGGGGCTTCGACATGTGGGTGGCGAACCTGACCGGCTGGAACCCGCTGGGGACCTGGAAACACGGCGAGACGGATGCGCAGGCGACCGGCAAGGCGGCGGATTACACGCCGATCGACTATCCCCGGCCCGACGGCAAGCTGAGCTTCGACCGGCTGACCAACGTGGCGTTTTCCTTCACCAATCACGTGGAAAGTCAACCCTGCCACCTGCGCTTTCGCGACCCGGCGATCCCGATCGCGGTGAACCTGCCGGAATATGCCGAGCCCGCGCAGCGCTATTGCCCGGCGGGGGTCTACGAGGTGATCGAGGATGCCGCCAATCAGAACGGGGGCGGCCCGCGCTTCCAGATCAACTTCCAGAACTGCGTCCACTGCAAGACCTGCGACATCAAGGACCCCAGCCAGAACATCAACTGGACCACGCCCCAGGGCGGAGACGGGCCGAATTACCCGAATATGTGAGGAACTCAATGATAGAGGCTTTTGTCTGGCAACGACGTGTCGGTTTCGGCGACTGTGATCCGGCATTGATCGCCTATACTGGAAGGATCGCCGATTTCGCGTTGGAGGCCCTCGATGCCTTCTGGGACGATCTGCTGGATGGACGAGGATGGTATCACATGAACGTACACCAAGGGTACGGAATGCCCTTCGTGCGGATGGAATACGAATTCGCGGCACCGATTACCACTAGCATTACAGTTGCACGTTTCTTCGAAGGTGTGCGTGCCTTGCTGCGGCTTGATGAGCCCTTCGCCACATCGACCAAGCGATAATATAAGCCGGTTCAATCTGACGTTGGGCCAGCCGATTGGCGATGCGTCGGATCTCCTGAATTGACCAGCGGATCAGCTTGGGTTCCTTGGCAGCCTGCGCATCGTTTTTTTGGGCGGTTCGACATTGGCGTGATGGCGAATGGTAGCCATCATGGCGAAGGCCAGCATGACCAGCGATACATGGCGGTGCCACCCGTGCCAGGAACGGGTCTCGTTGTGATCGAGGCCGAGTTCATTCTTTGCGGTCTCGAAGCTGTCCTCGATTGCCCAGCGATGTCCTTCGACACGCACCAGTGTTTCCATGCCCGTGCCCTCCGGACACCATGTGGTGAAGAACGCCAACTCGCCATCGGAGATATTGCGTCGGATCAGCAGGCCCCGGGTCCATACGCCGCTGAGATCAGCATTGAATTCGCCAGCATCGAGATCGGCGAGATCAAGGTAGGCCCAGTCGTGAAGCCGCTCGCCCTTGGTGCCCGCGCCGGCCGAAAGACGCTGCCAAGCCTCGGGCGGCAAGTCTTCCGCGATGCTCCCGGCCGTCCCGCTGACGGCATAGGCTTTCCCCCAGGAATTGAAGGCGTGCTTGGAACTGACACCCAGGACATAGCCTTTTCCAGCGCGGCGCAGTGCTATTTCGATATCGCCAACGCCATAGACGCTGTCGGCGGCCACCCAGGAAAATGGAACCTTGGTCGAGAGCACGCGCTCGATCATGCTGCGGGCGATGGCAGGTTTAGTGGCGAACTCCACCGCCTCGGGCACATGGGCCCGGCTTCGTCTGACCGGGGCTTCAGCCCATGCTTTCGGCAGATAGAGGGCCCGATCGATAAAAGCATGTCCGTGCTGCGAGACGTAGCTGGCGAAGACGCCGATCTGGCAATTGGTGATCTTTCCTGCCGACCCCGTATATTGGCGCGCGACCCCACAGGAGGCGTGGCCCTGCTTCAAAAAACCGGTTTCATCGATCACCAGCACCGCCTCGGGATCAGCCAGCGTTTCCACGGCGTAGTCCCGCACAATATCGCGCAGCGCGTCGGCATCCCAATGGCCACGACCCAATATCGCCTGCTGACGCCAGGGGCCCGGATCTCCAGCCGCTTCGGCCCGCATCCAACCCGTCTTGCGCCGTTCCTCACCCAACAAGCCGTCGAGAAACTGACCGGCCGATGCCGCAACCCGTTCCTGCGTAAACAGCGGCCGAATTCGAGCCTTTACTTCACGGAGTGAGGAAGCCCAAAGCTCCAGCGTCTCTTCGACCGACAACCCCGCCATCCATGATCCCTAACTTAGTCATGGTAGCGCATTGATTCAGAGCGGAGAAAAGAATGCAACTGTAATGCTAGGGTCAGGATGCATTGATTTCTGTTGCGCTGCGTGATTCACGCCTCCGAAAACGGAGCGGTGACATGAGCGATCTCTTCTGGCTGACCGACGCGCAGATGGCGCGCCTGGCTCCCTTCTTTCCCAGGTCGCACGGGAAGCCCCGGGTTGATGACAGACGGGTGCTGAGCGGGATTATTTTCATCAATCGCAATGGCTTGCGTTGGCGCGATGCGCCCGCCGCGTATGGCCCACATAAGACGCTCTACAGCCGGTGGAAGCGTTGGAGCGAAAAGGGCATCTTCGCGCGGATGATGGCCGGGCTGGCGGCGGAACACGGCGAGAAAACGACCGTGATGATCGACGCAACATACCTCAAGGCCCATCGAACGGCGACCAGCATGGCCGCCAAAAAGGGGGGCGTGGTCGCCTGATCGGTCGAACCAAAGGCGGTATGAACACCAAGCTGCACGCCATCTGCGACAGTCAGGGGCGACCGATCGACCTGTTCGTCACCGCTGGACAGGTCAGCGATTATATCGGCGCTCGGGCCCTGCTGAGTGGCCTGCCAAACGTCAAATGGCTACTCGGGGATCGTGGCTATGACGCTGACTGGTTCAGAGAAGCGTTGCAGGACAAGGGGATACGTGCCTGCATCCCAGGCCGGAAGAAACGCAAGACGCCGATCAAATACGATAAGCGGAGATACAAGCGGCGTAACCGCATCGAGATCATGTTCGGCAGGCTCAAGGACTGGAGGCGCGTCGCGACCCGCTATGACCGATGCCCCAAGGTCTTCCTCTCAGCCATCGCCCTCGCGGCTCTCGTCATCTATTGGTTATGAATCCTGACCCTAGCACTACTTTGGCAGAAGTCTGTTGAGCATTTTTCGCCACTTCCTACGGCAGTGGGGACAGTTGGGCGGCGGCTGACTGAACTGGATCAAGATCGTCTGCCTGATAGCTGGTAGGCTCGGTTGCGGCGGGGGAGCTGGGGCCTTTTTTTTTCCGACCCGCTGCCTTCAGGCGTCGGGCTTGCAGGAAGGAGAACGCAATCATGGTCATGAGCGCATGTCGGTGCAGGCCCTGCCATGATCGGCCCTCGAAGTGGTCAAGGCCCAACTCTTCCTTGAGCTGCTGATGGGCTTGCTCACAGACCCAACGGGCCTTGATGGCCCCGGCCAGTTTCTTGAGCGGTGTGTCGGCCGGCAGGTTGCTGAGGTAGTATTTGCGCTCGCCGGTGGAACGGTGCTCGCCGACCAGCCAGACCTCCTCGCCGGGCAGATGCTGCTGGCCAAGATTGCCAATGCGCTGCGGCGGTCCGTCGGCGACACGGACACGCATGGCAGCGAACCGGGCTGAGAGCCTGCCTTTCGTGCCGCGCCGCCAACTCACGACCTGCCACTTCGCATTCTCAAGTATCTCCTGCGCCGGGCGAGATGGGACATCGGGGACATGGTTCTTGCGCGGTCGCCCGCGACCGGCGACCGGGAAGATCAGGGCAACGTTGGCCGGGTAGACCTTCTGCTTGTGAGGGATGCCAACGGCCCAGGTCAGTCCACGCTCGGTGAGCGCCTGCCGGAACGGGCCAGACAGGCCATAGCCGGCGTCGGCCAGGATGCCGCCAAAGCGCGCACCTGCGCTGCGCACACGGTCGATCTCGGCCAATGCGATCTCCGGCTTGCTACGGTAGGTGCGCGCCTCGTCAGGAACCTTTGCCCGATCCATGCGCGCCGGATCACTGGTCCAGCTCTCGGGCAGAAACAGCCGAAGCCCGATCATCACGGGCACTTCGCCTGATGCCAGCGTCACCGACACAAGGGTTTGACAGTTGGCGTTCTTGCCGAGCGCCGACGCGTATTGCGGTGCTACCCCAACCGAGGCACGCCCCTTCTTGGGCAACGCGGTATCATCAATAATCAGCCAGGCATCGCTGCCACCAACCAAGGCGTCTGCCTGCCGGCACAGTTCCTTCTCCAGCGGCGCGCTGTCCCACAGCGCGGCACCAATAAAATGATGAAGTTGATCATAGCCAATCCCGGGCGAACGCATCGCCATGGGCTGCACGCTCTTGCGATCGCCAGGACCAATCAGCCCCTCAACGTAAGCCGGACACATCCGCGCCCGGCGACGGTCGCCCAATGTTGCTACAAAGGGACGAAGCCACTCCGTCAGATCGTCCCGCCAATCATCCGCCATCGCCAGCCTCCACAAGCTGGCACTCTATGAATCACTGCAAGTGACTCTTGGGAATCCTGAAAATGCACTTCTGCCAAAGTAGTGCTAGGCGCTGGAGCCGGTCTATTCGGTACATTATTCCGACTATGCCGCGCAGTTCCAGGGTGCCCTTTGAGATGCAGTCCACCTCGGGCTCATGCAGGGAATAGAGCTTGTCTTTGCTCTTCGGCCCCCTGTTCCAGCAGGCGCCCGACCAGCCAGAGCGCGTCCAGAACCTGTCTGCGCAGGGGGCCTTGCGGGATGTCCTGCAGGTGACGGCGAAGATCGCGACGCACCCGGCCGACATAGCCCCTGAGTTGGCGCAGCGCCTTGCGCATGCGCTTGAACTGGCGGGCATGGGCGTAGCGCCCGACCTGGATGGCCAGCCGCGGTGCAAGACGGGCATAGCTCTGGCGCAGATCGATCCCGGCCTTCTTCGCCAGGCCGACCAGCAGGGCCCGGGCCCGCTCGTAAAGCCGGGCGTCCGTCGGATGGGCGATGTTCTTTTCCATTACGGTGGTATCGACCGCCACCCGCTTCAGCGCCTTGTCCGTGATCGTCCCCGAGGATCGCCCCGCTTTGATCGTCTTGGTCAGCAGCCATTCCACCCCTTCTTCACCGATCCTCTTGCGCCAGCGCACCAACGAGGAGGGATCGATCGGCGGGCGGTGCTGAAAGAAGGTTTCGCCGGTGAAATGCTGGTAGTAGGGGTTCTCCACCCAGCGGGCGACAACCGCCTCGTCCGACAGCTTGAACGCATGCTGCAGATACATCAGCCCGGCGATCAGGCGCGGCGAAGTCGCCGGCCGGCCCGGCGCCGAGGGGAAGAACCCAGCCCATTCCCGCTCGAAGAACTCCCAGTCGATCAGGTCGGCGAGCTTCACCAATTCGTGGCGGGCATCGATCATGTCCACCAGCCTGGGGCGCAGGAGATCATTCTGTTCGTGGGCGCGGGAATGGGGCTTCATAGGTGATCGGAATTTGCAGGATTTCTGGGGCCAGATTACGAAACCTTGCAGGACAACGCCAACAAAACCGTAGAATAATTACGCAAAATCAATGATTTCCGCGTTGTTCAGAGCCGACTTCTTGGGCTTCTTCTCGTCGCGTTTTCGTTTGTTCATGCCTTTGGCCATCTTGCGGCTCCTCTGCTCGCCGCCGGCAACCGGCGGACTGTGCAGCGTAAACCTTTGCGCGGGAATAGATACACAATTCTCCGCGACCGGGAGCTGCCTGCCGGCGCGCTCGCAGGACGCCGGAAGCCGCGCCGGGCGTCAAAAATCTACGGTAACATCTTGAATGCCTCGAAAAGACATCCATATACCATCCGTGTGGATGGAGAAATGCGGTGCCAAAGACACGCCAGTTTCGCGAGAAGACGCCGGAGAGCGAAAAGATCACACTGAACCTGGGCTTTGTCGATCTCGGCCGGATCGACCTGCTGGTGCAGGAGGGTTTCTACTCGAACCGGAGCGATTTCATCCGCACGGCGATCCGCAACCAGCTTGACGGCCATGGCGAGGCCGTCGCCCGCACGATCCAGCGCAACACGATGGAGCTGGGTTTGTGCGATTACAGCCGCGCCGAGCTGGAAGCCCTGCGCGATGCAGGCGAGGTCCTGCATGTCAAGGTCGTCGGCCTGGCACGGATCGCGTCCGACGTGCCGCCGGAACTTGCCGCTGCCGTCATTGGCTCGATCACCGTCCTGGGCGCGCTGCAAGCGAGTGCCGAGGTCCGGCAGGCCCTTGCCGGTCGTATCCATTAGCCCCCACAATCAAGGAATATCCTTATGAAATCCTTAGACATCGGCGCCTTGCGCCGGATGATCGCCGATGCGCGGGCCGGTGTCGCCCACGACTCCGCCAGCGACCTCGTGCGCCGGACGCTAGCGCAGCATGGGCTGATGGCGGAGGGCGGTGAACTGCCTGCGCAGAGCCCGCTTTCCGCCATGAGCGGCATGCTGAACAGGCAGGTCCGTCCTTCGCCCGCCCCCGAGCCGCTGGTGCTCGGCGCCAGTTTCAGGACCGAGCGCTTCAACTGCGAGGCGGGTGCCCGCGACTACCTGACCTATGTTCCCTCAAGCGCCAGCAAAGGCGCGACCGCGCTGATCGTCATGCTGCATGGCTGCACGCAGACCAATGCCGATTTCGCGGCGGGCACCGGGATGAACGCGCTGGCGGAACGGCACGGCTTCATCGTGGTCTATCCACAGCAGTCGCGCGGGGACAACGCCCAGTCTTGCTGGAACTGGTTCAGCCCCGGCGACCAGCGTCGCGACCGCGGAGAGCCGGCGATCCTTGCGGGTATCGCCACCCATGTCGCCACGGCCCACGGCATTCCGGCCTCGGACACCTTCGTGGCCGGTCTGTCGGCGGGGGCGGCGATGGCCGTGATCCTGGGGCAGAGCTATCCCGACGTCTTCGCGGCCGTCGGCACCCATGCCGGGTTGGCGCATGGCAGTGCGCGCGACCTGCCCTCGGCCGTTGCGGCGATGGCGGGGAACCCGGCTGCCGATCCGTATCGCCCGGCGAAGCGCCGCCCGACCCCCACCATCATCTTCCAGGGCAGTGCGGACAACACCGTCAACCCTGCCAACGCCGACCGGATCGCCCGCGACGTCCTGAGTGCCGGACCCGAGGTAACCTTGTTCGACACGGCGACCGGGCAGCAGAACGGCCGCAGCTTCGTCCGCGAGACCACGACGACGGGCGATGGGACCGTGCTGCTGGAATACTGGAAGATCGAGGGATTGGGTCATGCCTGGTCCGGCGGCAATCCGGCCGGCTCCTATGTCGATCCGGCGGGACCGGATGCCAGTACCGAGATGGTGCGGTTCTTCCTAAGGCTTGGGCAGGAACCCGGCGCTGCATCCGGAGGATGATCGATCAAGCTGCCGGGGATCACCGGCCCCGGCAGAGGCCAGTTCGGGTCCATCCCGCTCTTGCAGGCCGCATATCCAACAGGTTTCGGACCGCGCAACGGGCACTGTCGGTCAGCTACTCGGGCCGGCGGTCGTTACCGCCCTTTTCGAAGTCGCGCGCGTCGCGGTCAAGCGCGTCCCAGAACATGCGTGGCAACCGCCAGAAAGAAGACGGCGCTCGCGATGATGACAAACAGATGCCAGATCGTTCGATGAAACGGGAGGCGCGGCAACAGGTAGAAGGCAAAGCCGACTGTGTAAAGAATTCCTCCGCCCAGAACCAGAGCGAAGGCACGTGAAGACATCTCGTCGAAGAGGGCGCCGCCAGCGACCACCCCTGACCATCCCATGACGAGATAAAGGCCGATCATGGCGGCACGCCAACGATCCTGTGCGAAGCTTCGGAGTCCAGCCCCAAGCGCGGCACAGGTCCAGATCCAGATGAGGAATCCTCCTGAAGGGTTGGGCGAAAGGATTGCAAAAGGCGTGTAGGTGCCCGCAATCTTCAAGTAGATTGCGGAATGGTCGAGCCGGCGCAGCACACCGCCTCCGTTTTCCCGGTGCGTCATGTTGTAGAGCGCGGAGCACAGGATCATGGCGATGAGCGTCGCGCCATAGATCGCGACTCCGGCGGTGACGATTGCGTCGCCGCCAAGGGACCATGTCCGGGTTATCAGGATCGGGACTGCCATGACAGCAGCCGTCAGGCCAAGTGCATGAACGGCGACATCCGAGACGACCTCAGTGCGGCTGTAGGCGATGCGGTGCGGCAGTCGGATGGTCACGAGCATGATCCCTGGGGATGTTTGATATCAGATGGGACCGCCTGCCACTTGCCGGAAGGGGTACCCGCGCCGAACGCCATCACGAGGCCATGAGTTCGAGAAGGACCGTGACCTGGCGAGGGCCGAAGCACAGCATCGCAGCCTGGCCGGTGCCGGCAGTCGATGAGGCATAGCCGATCAGCGCAACAGCGGCCCTTCCTGGTCCAGATAGCCGGTATCGAAGCCTGCGAGATCGGTGAGGCGGCCGAAATCGTCGAATGTCACGCGCCCCTTCTGGAAGGTGACGAAGCCGTCTTCGCGCAAGTGACGAAGAACCCGGTTCACATGCACGGCGCTCAGCCCCAGCGCATCGGCAAGATGATATTGCGTCAGCGGACAGTCGAAGCCCGTTCTGTCGCCCATCCCCACCAGGTTCAGCCGGGCGCTGAGTTCGAGCAGGAAATGCGCCATGCGCTCTTCGGCCGAGCGGCGGCCCAGATTGACCAGATGCTCCACCACCATCGCTTCATCCCGTGACGCCGCCCAGAGAACGGCGGTCGCAAGGCGTGGCGCATCCGAGAAGGCGTCCAGAATATCGGATGCAAGCACCTCGGAAGCCTCGATCGGGGTGACGGCCTCGATACTGTGATCGGAGGTGCGGAACAGGATACTGCGCAGCCCCAGGAAATCGCCCGGAACCTGGAAGTCCACGATCTGCCGTCCGCCATCCGGCAGCATCTTGAAGGAACAGGCCCAGCCCTCGGCCAGCACGTAGGCGGATGCGTTCACCTGTCCCTCATGGATCATTTCATGTCCCGACAGGAAAGTCCGGCGGCGCCGATGAAAGCGCGCCAATGTTTCCAGATCGGCCTCGGAAAGGGCGACGAAGGCGGAAAGTTTTCGGGTCAGCGGGCTTTGCAGGATCGACATACAGGCTTCCAGACGGGATCGGCGCATTATGCAAATAGTCGAAAAAGGACCATCTCGCGCTGCTCTGGATCAGTCGAGCATAGCAGTTTGCGGCTATGATCGCGACAGGTTCCGACGGATCGATGCCGGACCCATTCCCTGACGTGAAAGCGAAGCCGATCATGACCGTCTCCAACGACATCGCCGGAACCGCGGCACTGGCCATTTGCGAATCGCTTCTGCTGGCGCTGAATGACCACAACATACTTCCGGAAAAGGAGATCGTCGGCGTCCTGAAGGATGCGGCCGCGGCCCATGAACATGCCGCGGCAGGCGATCAGGACGCCCTGCACGCGGCGGTAGCCGCCTTGATCAACGGCATCCTCGCCGGCGGCAACTCGGTGCGCCGGCGCTGAGGCCGCGCCGTCAGAGGCGACCCGTCAGAACCAGCACGAGCAGGATCAGCAGGACGACTCCGACAATGCCGCTGGGGCCGTAGCCCCAGGACCGGCTGTGCCCCCAGGTGGGAAGCGCGCCGACCAGCAACAGAACAAGCAGGATGATGAGAATGATGCCAAGCATGGCTTTCTTTCCTTGGTCTGGTATTCGGGAAGCGGTCGCCCCGCCGGATACGCTCCGATCACACATCCTTGCGGATTTGGGGCGGACCTGCGCTAACCTGTATCAGCGCAACCAGGATGATTTTGATTAAATATATGGAATATAATGGAGAAATGCAGGGGCGAAGAGGCAGGTCGCTTCCCGTTTCCTCCCCTTCGTGGAACACCCGCGACCGGACCGGGCTGCACGGCAGCGGCAACAGACCCGAAGAGGTTGCAGGCACTCGGTCCGGGCAGGTTCAGCATTCCGGGACAACCGGAAGACTGGCCGATGAGGCCCCTCAACCCGATACGAATCGGTGCGAAGGCTAACCCCGATCAGTTTTCCGGTATGCGCGGCGTTGTAGGGTTGCTCCACGCGCGATCATTACATCGAAAGCTCGATGGAGGATAGGGTGCCGCAGAATCCGCCCCATCAACTCTCCGGAGCGACCCCTGTCGAAGGAGGTCTGCCGGCGCAAGAGCGGATAGCGCGATCATCGACCGGCCCTCGGTTGCGGATCAGATCACGGGTTCTGGACTGGCTGGGGAAAATATTCGCCGAATCGAGGAAGGTATCGAGGAAGTCATCCCATCACGCCGAGACGGACGACGACGCCGAAGAGTTCACTCGCGCGGTGGCTGCCTTGGATGAGGCGGAAAGAACCGGGGTTTCCGATCACCGTGAGGATGATTCGGATCAATCGCTTGCGCGTCGGAAGCGACAGTGCCGTCCGCGCGATGCAGCCGCTTTGGACACGGCAGGGAACGACGGCATGCGGGCGCGTTCCGGCCGTTCTGCGCTGGAAATGAAACCAAAGAACCCGCGAAGTCCTGTCCGGCGCTGAAGTTTTTCGATTGCGCGCGGCCTCGGGGCGAAAGGGGTTTCCATCTCTCGGAGAACCACTCATGCACTTTTTTCCCATGAATGATGCAAATACGAACCGGGGGGCGCCATGCTGATCAGCATAGGGTGCCGATTGCGATTCACCTTTCCCCAGCCGACGCCGCTGATCGCCATGCTCAACGTGCATCATACGCGCTTCACCGATCTGGAACGCCCGGACTATCTTGTGACCTCGCCCAGCGTCCCGTTCGAAAGCTACCGCGACGGCTTCGGGAACTGGTGCACGCGGATGGTCGCGCCCGCCGGAGATTTTGTCCTGTCCACGGACGGAATATTCCGCGATTCCGGGCAGCCCGATCCGATAGCTGCCGACGCAAGGCAGCAGGCGGTTCAGGACCTGCCCTTCGAGAGTCTCGTCTTCCTGCTGGGCAGCCGATACTGCGATACCGACATCCTGTCCGACGAGGCCTGGCGACGCTTCGGCAATACCGAGCCGGGCTGGGCGCGGGTTCAGGCGATCTGCGATTTCGTGCATGAACAGATATCCTTCGGCTATCATCACGCAAAAGCCACGCGGTCGGCATCGCAGACACTGGCCGAAGGCCATGGGGTCTGTCGCGATTTCGCGCATCTGGCGATCACCTTCTGCCGCTGCATGAACATCCCCGCCCGCTACTGCACCGGCTATCTCAGCGATATCGGTGAGCGCGGCCCTTATCCGCCAGGAGATTTCGCCGCCTGGATGGAGGTGTTTCTGGACGGTCGATGGTGGGTTTTCGACCCCCGGAACAATGCCCCGCGCGTCGCCAGAATACTCGTCGCCCGCGGCCGCGACGCCGCCGATGTGCCCCTGACGCATAGTTTCGGCGCGAGCACGATGACGGCATTCGAGGTTTGGACGACCGAGGTAGAATCCGACCCAGAAAGCGCGGACGAGAACCGGGAAAGCAGCCCATGCACGCCTGCCTGCTGAGAGAGGCGACAAGCAGCGGAAGGAGCGACCGCCATCGCATGGGAATCACAGTC
Organism: Paracoccus sp. pheM1; assembly: GCF_018499825.1. NCBI lineage: Bacteria > Pseudomonadati > Pseudomonadota > Alphaproteobacteria > Rhodobacterales > Paracoccaceae > Paracoccus > Paracoccus sp. pheM1. The sequence goes on along the minus strand of NZ_JAGXCX010000001.1, from coordinate 1,516,517 downwards.
CCGCAGCCTCGAAATCTGCCCGGAATTTCCAGGGCGCCGCGATTGCGATGAGCGAAAACCTGTCGCGCCTTCCGAGAGAGCCAGCCGACCGCTTGACCAGACCTTTCATGCGCTTTCTTCGCATCGAAGCCATGGCCGGGGCTGTGTTGCTGGTCAGCACCCTGGTGGCGCTGGTGCTTGCGAACACGTCCTGGTCGGCCTCGTTTCTGGCGTTCTGGGAAATCCAGGCCGGCATTCGCCTGGATACCATCGAGATATCCAGGTCGTTGAAGCACTGGATCAATGACGGATTGATGACGCTTTTCTTCTTCGTCATCGCGCTGGAACTGAAACGCGAGCTGGTGATCGGCGAACTGCGCGATCCCCGGGTGGCCGCACTGCCCATTGCGGCGGCGATCGGCGGCATGGCCATGCCGGCCGCTGTCTTCCTGCTGATCGTCGGCGATGGGCCCGGCGCAAGCGGATGGGGCACGGTCATGTCCACCGACACCGCTTTCGTCATGGGCAGCCTGGCAGCACTCGGATCACGCATTCCGATAAGCTTGCGCCTTTTCCTGCTTTCTCTGGCGATCTTCGATGATGTCGGAGCCATCCTGGTCGTAGCCATCGGCTACGGTGAGAGCCTCGACTGGATGCCGCTCGGCATCGCCGGTCTTGGATTTGTCATCGTGTCGGTCGCCGCCCGGCTCGGCATACGCAATATCCCGGTCTATTTCGCGATAGGCCTCGGCATCTGGGCAGCGATGGATGCGTCCGGCATCCACGCGACATTGACCGGGGTGATCCTCGGCTTGATGACTCCGGCCCGGAGCTGGATAAGCGACACCCGCCTGCATGCGATACTGGACAGGGTCATTGCCTACCCCCCTGGCGACCATTGGAGCGGCGACCCCTTGGCGCAGGCCGATCTCCATCGGGCAGGTGTTGCGACACGGGAGGCGCTTTCCCCGATCGAGCGGTTGGAGATCGGCCTCCATCCCTGGGTCGCGTTTGCGATCCTGCCGCTATTTGCCCTGGCCAATGCCGGTGTGCCCCTGACGAACATAAATTTCGACACGCCCCTCACCCTGGCCATTTTTGCAGCCTTCGTGGCCGGCAAGCCTTTGGGAGTGATCCTCTTCAGCCTTCTTGCCGTAGCTTCTCGCCTGGGTGTTCGTCCGGCGGATCTGTCATGGGGCCTGATCGCGGCCGGTGGAATGTTGACGGGTATCGGCTTCACGATGGCATTCTTCATTGCCAATCTTGCCTTCGAACCCGAGCTTCTGAACTCGGTCAAGCTCGGCATACTCGGTGCCTCCGTCCTGTCGGCCCTGTTGGGACTCCTCATGCTGGCGTGGCTGACATCCGATGGACGAGGACCCCGTCATGTTCCCGCGATGTGACGGCGGAGCGCAAATGACGGTGCCGCAGAGGCCCCTTGGGGCAACGATTCGGGCGGAGCATCCGTCCGGACAGCAAGGCTTCGGTGTCGCGGGGTCCCGCTCCCCGGATCGGCGCTCTGCATTGCGAGAATGCGGTGCCGGTGAAGCAATACTCCCAATCTGATCGGACAAACTTATGCCTATGCTCAGTATTTTCCACCGAACGGTCTATCGTTACCCCGCCTCCGTGGCATTGGGGCCGCACAGGCTGATGCTGCGCCCGCGCGAGACCCGCGAGTTGAGGCTGGTTTCGTTCGATCTGACCCTTTCGCCGAACGCGACCATTGGCTGGGCGCATGATGTCGCCGGCAACGCCGTGGCTTCCGCGACTTTCGAAGGCACGACGAGCATCCTGTCGATCGAGAGCCGGGCCACTCTCGAATTGACCGCGCCGCTATGGCCGGTCTTCGCGATCGCCGCATCGGCAATCACCTATCCTTTCCTGTACTCGGCAGACGACTGGACGGACCTGGGTGCGCTTGCGACACCGCAATATCGCGACGAGGCCGGACGGCTGTCGACCTGGGTCGAACGGTTCGTGATGCAAAGACCGACCGATACGCTGTCGCTCCTGAAGGATGTCAGCAACGGCGTGTCCACACAGATCGCTTATCAAAGTCGCGAGATGGAAGGCACGCAGGGCCCGCTGGAAACGCTGGACAGGGGTTGGGGATCCTGCCGGGATCTCGCGGTTCTCTACGCGGAGGCCGTCCGAACGCTCGGTTTCGGGGCGCGGATCGTATCGGGCTACCTGCTCGACCTCGCGAGGGATCGTCTGGGCTCGGCCGGGGCGGGATCGACCCATGCCTGGGTCGAAGTGTTCCTGCCCGGTGCCGGCTGGGTTTCCTTCGACCCGACGAACCGGGCCGTGGGGTCCGGCAACCTGGTTCCTGTCGCCGTTGCTCGGCACATCGCACAGGTCGTGCCGGTGGCGGGCAGTTACCACGGTACCCATGCCGGCTGGGTGGAAATGGAGGTGGAGGTCAGGGTCGAAGCCATGTGAGACTGCTTCTAGTCCGCTAATCTGATATCTGGTGGCTGTGGACGATGGCCAATCCCATCACGTGGATTGCTGGGCCAAAGTCCTCGGGTGAAGTTGAACCCATAGCCGGTGCGGCTGTGTGCGAGGGGGAAGAGGCTGGTCCGGTGTCCTTTCCGTTTCGGGTTCCCTGTCAGCGCGGCGACCGCTCGCCGACCTGGCGGACCGGGGTTCCGGTGCGCTGGCGCGTTTGCCACCCTTCGGTCAGCCCGACCTTGGCGTTCGAGGCGGACAGCAGGGGCCGCCCCCGGATCATGTCCGAGGCGCGCTCGGCCAGCATGATCGTCGGCGCGTTCAGGTTGGCGTTCGGCGTGTTGAGGGGCGACTGCGTTGCCGTCGAGGCGCGATGACTTGCATACCCTAGCCGACAAAGGCTATTTCAGCGGTGGCGAGATACTCGCCTGCCACGAGCGGGGCATCACGTATAAAGCCGCAACGAGCAGACGCCGCCCGGCTTTGTGCAGGTCGGATGTAAGCGCGACGACGTGGCCCTATGCGGCGAGGCTTGACGTCTGGTGCGCCAGCCCAGATCCAACCCGACGATCCCGTCCCGCTCCGCAAGGTCGAAAGCGCGCTGGCCCAGGCTGTCCAGCATGTCGTCATGGTAATTGCCTACCGGTGCCCAGACGACAAGCTGTCCGGCTCGGTCGTGCAGGAGCATCTCCGCGATGGCTGGTTCCGCGTCGACTTGAAGCTTCTCGTGCCGGTGACGGGAGCAGCTTGGCGGCAAGATTGCGGATAGGTTGGAAACGAACTTCTGGGTAGCCAATGATTGGTAGCGCGAATGTCTTCGTGTGGCTGATTAGGTTTTTCGCCGAGATATCGGGAAGGCAATGACGGAACTTCAAGTACAAGTCGGGCGAGGCGCGCGTCGGCGCCGCCCGCCATTTGCTACCGGCACTGGCGTCGGGCTAGGCTGGTTCGACATGATGCGCACCGGCCCGGCACGGCGAACTTGATCCAGGCGCAGCGCGCCCTCTTCGACGCGCATGGCTTCGACCGACTGAACGGCCGTCACGGACCCTAGGGCGGGAGAGGCTGAAGCGGGTGAGGCGAAGCTTCAAGCTGCCACCCCGCGCGCATCATGCCCTTCGGAGAAAACCGCCTAGCGCAGGTCCCTTGGCATGAGCGCTTCTGGAAAGTTCTGGTAGGCGACGGGACGCAGGAACCTTCGGATGGCCATGGTTCCGACCGAGCTGGCGCCGAAATTGGTCGAGGCGGGATAGGGGCCGCCATGGACCATGCTGTCCACCACCTCGACGCCGGTGGGAAAGCCGTTGACCAGCACCCGGCCCGCCTTGCGCTCCAGCACGGGCACCAGCCGGCAGGCGATCTCGGCATCCGCGGGCTTCATGTGGATGGTGGCGGTCAACTGGCCCTCGAGCCCGCGGGCCAGGTGCAGCATTTCGTCGACCGAGGCGGTGCGCACCACCAGGCCCAGCGGGCCGAAGACCTCCTCGGACAGGGCGTGGTCCTCGAGGAACTGCCCGGCAGTGGTCTGGTAGAGGTTGGGGCTGGCGCTGCGGCCCTCGGACCTGGTCTCGTGGATCGGGGTCACGTTGTTGCGGGCCTGCATCCGCGCCTGGCCCTCGCGATAGGCGCGGGCGATGCCCTGGGTCAACATCACCTGCGGGCCGACCTTCGCCAAGGCCTCGCGCGTTGCCTCGACGAAGCGGTCGGCATCGGCGCCGTCCAGGACCACTGCGATGCCGGGATTGGTGCAGAACTGCCCCGCCCCCATGGCCAGCGACCCGGCCCAGCCGCTGCCGATCTGTTCGGCGCGCGCGGCGATCGCCTCGGGCAGCAGGAACATCGGGTTGACCGAGCCCAGCTCGCCGAAGAACGGGATCGGCTCGGGCCGTGCGGCGCAGAGGTCGAACAGCGCCCGGCCCCCGGCGAGGGAGCCGGTGAAGCCGACCGCCTTGATCAGCGGATGCTGGACCAGCGCCTCGCCCACCTTGCGGTCGCCGCCCTGCACCAGGCTGAAGACGCCCGGATGCGTGCCGGTCCTTGCGATGGCGGCATGGATGGCCTCGGCGACGATCTCGCCGGTGCCGGGATGGGCGCTGGGGCCCTTGACCACCACCGGGCAACCGGCGGCCAGGGCGGCGGCGGTATCACCGCCCGCCGTCGAGAAGGCCAGCGGGAAGTTCGAGGCGCCGAAGACCGCCACCGGGCCGATCGGCCGCTGCACCATGCGGATGTCGGGGCGCGGCAGCGGCTGGCGGTCGGGCAGCGCCGGGTCGTGGCGGCGGTCGAGATGATCGCCCTTGCGGATATGCGCGGCAAAGAGCCGCAGCTGGCCCCCGGTGCGGCCGCGCTCGCCCTCGAGCCGCGCCTCGGGCAGGCCGGTTTCCTGGGTGCCGATCTCGGTGATCGCCTCGGCGCGGGCCTCGATCTCCTCGGCGATGGTGTCGAGGAAGGCGGCACGCTCTTCGCACGTGACCTGGCCGTAGCTCCAGAAGGCGTCCTCGGCCGCCTCGCAGGCCCGGTTCACCAGCGCGACCGTGCCTATGCTGAACTCGTGCGCCCGGCCATGGGCGGGCTCGCTGGCGAAACGCTGCTCGCTGGCGACCCAGTCGCCACCGATCAGGTGCTTGCCGTGGGGGGTGAAACTATCTTGCTTCGTCATCGATCCTAGACCCAAGAATGTTGATTTCAGAAAATGATCGTTTGTCCCGCCGGGACAATAGATCCCGATCCTGCGATGGCGCGCTCACTTAGCGGAAAGTATTTTGAAGGCTTCATTCGCAGGCCGCATGTCGGCAACATCGCGATACGGCAAGACTTGTGACATTGCGCCGAGGCCAACGAACATGCGTTGCTGATATGTGATCTCCTCTTCGGAGATTGAGAGATTTCGGGAATAGGGACGCTGTTCCTGATTGAATTCCCAAACCGCGTTTGCCGATAGGATATCAAATTTCTTCTGCGCGCTCCTTCGCGCGGAGAGGAATGCCTCGCGGGCCTCTGGCTTCATCAAATAGCCATAAAGGGCGCCATAGGCGGCCATGACCGGAACCAGCCCGTCCCGCTTGTCCCGTAGGGCTGCCTCCGACGCGTAGGCGGTTTGAAAGACATATTTCGGCAGCGCTTCCCACATCTTGCCGTCGGACAGGATGACAAGCCCATCGCGGTCGTTCAGGTGCGATATGCTGGAGCAGCAGGCGTCCGCCTTGCCTTCGACGACCGAATGATAGGCTTGGTCGTTGCTGCCTGCATCGAGGAAAGTCACGCGGGAGGCGTCGAGACCCTTTTCTTGCAAGAGTTGCAGCATGAGTGCATGCAGGAGACCAAGCTTCGGCCCTACCGCCACCGTTTTTCCTTCCAGGTCTGCCAAGCCGTTGACCCGGTCCGGCCTTGCAAACACGGCGAGGGCAGCCTTGCGCATGGCCGCGCCAGCAATCCTGACGGGCGCGCCTTGCGAAATCCGCGGAAGAGCCATGTTATAGCCAGAAACCATGCAGACATCAGCGGCCCCGCTAACGATCGCATCGAAGGGGCCGGCCGGGCCCTCGGCCAGAACCATCGTTGTTTCCGCCCCATATCTCTTGAGAAAACCCTGCTCTTCCATCAGTCGATTCAGCGTCGCATTCTCGAGTCCAGGATTGCTGACGATGGTAATCCGGGCTGCGGCAGCCCGCGCAACATGCGGCGCGCCAAGTCCGCTAGCGGCGAGGGTGAGACCGAATATCCCAGCACTTCCAAGAAAACGGCGGCGATCCATCGTTGATTTCCTCCCTATCCGGTGGCGATCATGGCGGTCTCGCACAGCGTCGCCGCCGGGTGCCAATCCAAAACCACGCTGCGGGCATCGGAAATCGGACCAGAAACGCCTGCCCACAAGCCAGACGTCCGGCAAGAACAAGGCGCAGATCATATAAATATATATTAAATTCAATTATTTGAAAGATATCCCTTTGGGCGGCTGCAATATCGGATCTCGGCCGAGGGCATTGATTTTCGATGCGGTGCTATTCTCGCCGCAACCGAAAGAGGCTAGGGTCACGGCATATCCACATATGCGTCCCGGCGCCCGAGGGGTGTCTCGGCGAACGGGACGCAGCCGCAAGAGGAAGCGGGCGGCCCTGCAGCCAAGGAGCACTGCATCGGGATCGCGCAAAGTTCAAGGGAGGACATGGAATGAAGATCATGCGCGGGATAGTGTTGTCGGGACTTGCCGTCGTCACGGCTTCGGCGATCGCGGCACCGGCCTATCCGCAGACCGCGGAGGAGTTCTACAAAGGCAAGACGCTGACCATTCTGGTCAGCGCGCAATCGGGGAGCCTGACGGACTTTATCGCTCGCCAGTTTGCGCAGGCCTATGTGAAACATATCCCGGGCCAGCCCGAGGCAGTCGTGATGAACGTCGTCGGGGCAGGGGGAATGGTGGCGGCGGCCTCGCTGCAATCCAAGCAGCCCAAAGACGGCACGGTCATCGGCTTCCTGCAGCGCAACAACCTCTATGTGCCACTGGTGGATCCGTCGCAGAATGCATTTGACCCGCGCGAGGTGGCCTGGATCGGCAGCGTAGACAAGACTTATTACAGTCTTGTCGCGATGACGCGCTCGGGCGTCACCACGGCCGACGATCTGTTCCAGAAGGAACTGGTGGTCGGAGCCACGGGATTTTCCAATGAGAACCGGACGCTGCCGGCCGTTTTGAACCAGTATCTGGGGACCAAGCTGACGGTCGTTCCCGGTTATACCGACCGGGGCGAGGTCTATCTTGCGATGGAGCGCGGCGAGGTCGATGGCTGGGCTTCGACGCTTGACGGATTGACCTATGGAGAGCCCAAGCGAATGCTCGCAGAGGATTCGATGAAGGTGCTCTTGAACCTTGGCTGGGACAGCCCGGAGGAGTTCCAGGACATCCCGAACCTCAGCCAGTACGTGACGGATCCCGAGGCGAAGTCGATCCTTGATTTCTTCATCCTGCCCTTCCAGGCAGGCAGGCCGCTGGCCGCGCCGAAGGAGGTGCCGCAGGACCGGATCGACGCCCTGCGCAAGGCCTTCGACGAAACCGTGCAGGATCCCGAGTTCATAAAGGCGATGACCGATCAGAACTATGCGGTCGATCCCATTTCGGGTGACGAGGTGGCCGAGATCGTCGCAACGCTGTTCGCTACGCCCGAGACGGAACTCGAGGCCGTACGCAAGATCCTGAAACCCTGAATCTGACGAAAACTGGCGCGGGCATGGTTCTGAACGGCCTGGCATACCAAGACCGTCTGCGGGCGCCTGATGCGTCGCGCCATCCGTCCTGTTTCCAAGGTAAGACCGACATGACCTACGAAATCATCGACATTCATCCGCACATCATCTCGACCGATACCGGGAAATACCCCATCGCGCCGCAGGCCGGACATCGTTCGAAATGGTCGGCCTCGCGCCCGGCCGATTTTGACCAGTTGGTGGCGGCGATGGACGAGGCGGGGATCGCCAAGGCCGCGATCGTTCATTCCTCCACGACCTACGGGCATGACAATTCCTATGTCGCGGATTCGGTGGCCTCGCAGCCGGATCGCTTCACCGGTGTATTCTCCTTCGACCTGCTGGCCCGGGACGCGCTGGCGACTTTCGATTATTGGCTGGGCCGGGGGATGGGGGGTATCCGGCTTTTCACCGGGGGCGCGACCCATCAGACCGACGGCAGCTGGCTCGTCGACCCGGCGACCTTTCCGGTCTGGGAACGCTGCGCCGAGAACGATCTGACCATGGTGATTCAGACGACACCTGCGGGGTTGGGGATGGTCGCGGACCTCGCCCACCGCTTTCCATCGGTCCGCATCGCTCTTGATCATTGCGCCCGCCCGGTCCTTGCAGGCGGCCCGCCCTATGACGCCTGTGCAGAACTGTTCGAGCTTGCGCGTTTCGAGAATGTCTATCTGAAGATCACGCCGAAGACCTTCGATCTGGCGCAGGCTGCCCCCGGTGGGGCCGAGGCATTCTTCCCGCATCTGGTCGCGGTCTTCGGTGCGGACCACCTTGCCTTCGGCTCGAACTACCCGGCCTCTGCCGGTTCGCTGACTGAATTGATCGCTCAGGGAAATAAATGTTTCGAAAGCCTCGGCGATAAGGACCGGGCGTGGATCTGGGGGCGCACGGCAAAGGTTCTCTATCCTATGCTGGCCAACCAAGGCACAGCGCGGCCCTGCACTTCCGAAGACCGGAGGGCGGCGCAATGACAGGCGGCGATCAGGCCGTGAAGGCAGGGCTGTAGCATGGAATTTCTTCAAGACTCCGTGATTCTCTCCGCCGCGGGCGATGCGCTCGGCCTCATTCTGCAGCCAGAGCGCATCATGTTCCTGTGGCTTGGCGTGATCGTGGGACTGGCGATCGGGCTGCTGCCCGGCGTGGGCGGGCTGACGGGCTTTGCGATCCTGGTGCCCTTTACCTACACGATGGACCCTTATTCGGCGTTTGCCATGCTGCTTGGGATGGCGGCGGTCACGACAACCTCGGACACCATTCCCGCGGTGCTCTTTGGTGCCGCCGCGCAAGCGACAGTGCTTGACGGCCTGCCCATGACCAAGCGGGGCGAAGCCGGGCGCGCGCTCAGCGCAAGCTACCTCGCCAACATGATGGGCGGCTTGATAGGCGCGATTATCCTGGCGGTTTCGCTGCCCGTGGTGCGCCCCTTCGTGCTGGCCATAGCCACCCCCGAACTGTTGGCGATGACCATTCTGGGGATCGCGATGGTAGCGACGCTCTCTGGAAAATCGCCGCTGAAGGGCTTGGTCGTCGCCTGCTTCGGCATTCTGGTCGGGATGGTCGGCACCGATACGCAGACGGGTCAGATGCGCTGGACGGGCGGGCTGCTATATCTGCAAGACGGCCTGCCGATGCTGCCGATCCTGCTGGGCCTTTTTGCGCTGCCCGAGCTTTGCGATCTTGCCATCCAGCGGACCTCCATCGCCCAGGACATGAAGTTCAGCCCGCGTCAGGGCATGCTTCAGGGCATCAAGGATGTCGCGCGGAACTGGTTTCTCGTCCTGCGCTGCAGCAGCCTCGGCGCGGTCCTGGGCGCGATTCCCGGCATGACCGGCTCGGTCGTGGACTGGATCGCCTATGGCCATGCGCTCCAGACCGAAAAGGGCGCGAAAGAGAGCTTTACCAAGGGGGACGTGCGGGGCGTCATCGCGCCGGAATCGGCCAACAACGCCCGCGACGGCGGCAGTCTTGTGCCGATGCTGGCTTTTGGCGTGCCGGGCGGTGCAGCGCAGGCGATCCTGCTCGGGGCGCTGATGGTGCACGGTTTCACGCCAGGCCCTGACATGCTGACGAAGAATCTGGATCTGACCTATTCGATGGTGTGGTCCATTGCGCTTGCCAACATCTTCGGGGCCGGCACCTGCTTCCTGCTCAGCGGTCAGTTCGCCAGGATCTCGACCCTGCGCTACACATTGGTCCTGCCGATCATCATGTCCATCGTCTATGTCGGCGCCTTCCAGGGCTCGCGGAGCTGGGGTGACATGTATGTGCTGCTGATCTTCGGCCTGATCGGATGGAGCATGAAGCGGCTGAGATGGCCTCGTCCGCCCCTGATCCTGGGGCTCGTTCTGGGCGCGTTGATCGAGCGGTACATGTCGATCTCGTTCCTTCGCTACGGTATGGACTGGGCGCTGCGTCCGGGGGTCATGGTGCTTTTGGCTTGCGCGGCCCTCATCATGTTCAGCCCGGTACTGCGGCTGCTTCGCAAGGAGAACCGGGCGGGCGTCGTGCTTCGTCGCCGTCCCTATCTGGGGCTCGACGATCTGGCCTATGGGCTTTTCATCGCGATCGGCGTCTACGTGCTCGTCACCTCGCGGGACTGGCTCTTCAACGCGCGGATCGGGCCTGTGGTCGTTGCCTCGACGATGGTCATCGCTGGCGGGCTGAGCCTGATTCACAAGACCTTCTTCAAGGAGGTCCGGGCGGCCGCAACGAACGGCGTTCACATGGACATCGGCGGCGACCCCGAGGAGGAGCTGCCCAGGCGGCTGGTGCTCGTCAGGGCGGCGCGGTTCTACGGTTGGTTCGTGCTGTTTCTGTTGTCGATGGCGGTGATCGGTCTGCTTCCGACCGTGCCGCTGGTCATCATGGCCTTCATGCGGATCGAGGGGCGGGAACCCTGGCGTCTCAGCGCGATCCTCGCGGCATCGGTGACACTGCTTCTCTATATCGTGTTCCACCGGATCATTCACGTGCCCTGGCCCACCAGCCTTATGGGAGACTGGTTCCCGATCCTGCGGGAGGTGGTTCCCTCGATGTAGGCCCGCTCCAGAGAAAATCACGGGAAATGCCAATGGCGGGCTTACGGGTCCGCCATCATGTTTTGGTCCGGTTCAAACTTCTATCGCCCGGGCAACAAGCTCGATTGGCCGGGAACCCTGGAAAGACCGATCTTGCCGGCATCATGACCCATCAGGAGAGCGACATGACCCAAGACCGACTCGCGCGGATCAGCCCCGATCAGGCGAACGCTGCCCAGAAGCGTGTCATCGACAGGCTGGGTGCCGGCAGAGGCCGGATTCCTACGCCTTTCAATATCTGGCTTCACAGTCCACGGCTTGCCGAAGGCATGGAGATCATCGGCACCCATATCGACGCCGACTCCACCCTGACCGAGGCAGAAAGCGAGGTCGCGATCCTGTCCACGGCCGTCCACTGGAACGCACCCTATGTCATCGCGAACCACCAAAAGCACGCGCTGAAAGCTGGTCTCGGTGAGGAAGTGGTTGCCGCCATTCTCGACAGGCGGCGACCTGACGGACTGTCCGGACGGCTTGGCGTGGTCGCTGATGCCGTCTGGGACATCCTGAACGGGGGGATGGTTGGAGACGTTGCCTTCGTCCGCTACGATACGGAACTCGGGCGCGAGCTCATCGCCGAGCTTCTTGTCACGATCGGCTATTTCACCTCGGTTTCGCTGGCAATGAGCCTGCATGCCCTCGCGCCCAAGGCTTGAGGGTAAGACCGCACACGGTCAGTCGGTTTCCTCGACCGTGCTTGCGGCGCCTCGGATCAGGGGGGCAAGCAGAAGGAAGCAGAAGGTCAGCATTGCCGCCGCGATCAGCGTCGCGGCGGCAATGCCGATCCGGTCGGCGAAAAAGCCGATGACGAGCGCGCCGAGTGCCGGACTTCCCCTGGCGATCAGCCCGTGCAGGCTGAGGATGCGACCATGCAGATCGGGGGGCGTCGTGATCTGCACGAAGGTTTGGGTCGAGATCAGCCCCCGGGTTGTCGCGGCGCCCAGAAGGGCGGCGGCGGCCACGGCGAGTCCCGGGATGGTCGCCCAAGTCATGAGGATCGCTGCCCCAGCGCCCAATCCCCACAGGACCATAACGTCATAGAGAAGCCGCACCGCCGATCGCGGCCGGATCGTCAGGCCCGAGACGATGGCGCCGCAGGCCGCCGACCCGGTGAGCAGCGCAAGCCCCATCGCGTTTCCGGGATAGGTGCGGACCGCAATCGCCGGCATGAGTTCGAGCATGGATCGCACGATCATCCCGCCGAGCAGCATGACCAGCAGGATCAGCCACAGCGCCGGGGTGGCGACGACATGACGGAAGCCCTCGGCCATTTCGCGCAGGAACGGCTGCGGCGCCGAGAGCTTTTGCGGAAAGGCCAGCGACAGCCGGCCGAGGATGAGGACATAAAGCGCCGTCACGGCAGCGTTGACAGCGAAGACCCAGATGATGTCCAGCCGCACGATCATCATTCCGGCGAGGGCGGGCCCGATCAGGCGGGCCAGGTTCACGGTGACGGAATTCAGCGCGACCGCCGCACCAAGGTCCGCGCGCCCGACCATCTGCCTGACCATCGCCAGTCGCGCGGGCTGGATCGCTGCGGAGAGCGTGCCTTGCAGAGTCGTCAGGGCGATCACCTCGAGCAGTCCCAAACGGCCGATCGCAAGAAGCAGCGCCATCAGCAGCGCCAGCAGCGCCGAGACAGCCTGGGCCCGGATGTTCTGGCGCAGCCTGTCCCAGCGATCGGCCGCGACACCGGCGAATGGCCCGATCAGCATGACCGGAAGCAGGTCTCCCGCCGCAAGCACGCCCAGCCAGAAGGCCGACTGTGTCCATTCCCAGATCAGCCAGCCGCAGGCGATGCGCTGCATCCAGGTTCCGACCAGCGAAAGTCCGTTGCCAAGACAGAAGGAGCCGAACTGCGTGCCGGTCAGGACGCGCAACGAGGTGGGGATCTGGCCTGTCCTGTTCATCACCGTGTCGCAGAGCGGGAAAGTTATGGGGTTCTCTTAGGGAATTTTGCCCGTATTGGGGCTGGGCACCATCCACGAGCGCGAATTTCTTATGGGCTGGGCGCAGTTTCTATTGGTCCCCCTACGGTCCAGCCGCTAGCCTTGTCAGCAGAGAGGAGGACGCCCGCCGGATCGCGGATCCAGCACGGGCGCGCCGGAGCGTGTTTCCGCAGCGCGGAATAGCCGCATCGAAGACAAGGGAGGAAAACATGTTTCGCCTCGCGGACATTCCGAACCTGCGCCATCTGCGCATGGTCCAGGTCATCGGCAAGCTCGGCGGGGTAAGCTGCGCCTCGCGCGAATTGAGCACTTCGCAGCCAGCCGTGACCCAGGCCGTGGCCAATATCGAGGCCGAGATCGGGCTGCCCATCTTCGAACGTTGCGCTACCGGCACCTATCCCACCACGATCGGGAAGCAATTCCTGCTTCGTATCGACCGCTTCTTCGATACGCTCGATACGGCGCTGGCACAGGTTCTCGGCCGGCCCGATGGTGCGGCGGACCGCATCCCGCCCCGGATAGAGCGGCTTGCGACGGGAACCCAGCTCCGCGCGCTGATCGTGACCTGCGAGCAGGGCCGCGTCAGCGAGATCGCCGATTCACTGGGCCTGTCGCCGGCATCGCTCTTCCGCTCGGCGCGGAGCTTCGAGCGAGCGCTCGGCAAGCAGCTTTTCGACCGGACGGCGCAGGGTCCGATTCCGAACCGCACTGGAAACTACCTGGCCCGCGAATTCCGCCGCGCGGTGCGCGAATTGGAGCTGGCACGGGGCGAGGTGCTGTTGGCCGCCGGGACCGAGAGTCTCGAGCTGGTCATAGGCACGCTTCCCATGGCGGGATCGCACGATCTGGCCGAGGCGACGCGGCGGTTCATGTCCGCCTATCCCTCCACAAAGGTGCGGCTCGTCACCGGCGAATATCACAAGCTTCTCAATGATCTTTCAAACAGCCGGATCGACATGATCTTCGGCATGCTGCGCCGTCCCGAATGGGCCGACGATGTAAGCGAGGAAGTGCTTTTCACCGACAACTACTGTCTGGTTGCTCGTGTCGGGCACGCGTTGACGCGGCTTGAGAACGTCACCCCCTCGGATCTGGCTGGCTATGAATGGGTGGTCCCGCAGAAGGGCACGCCGCGGCGCAACCGGATCGAGCAGATCTTCGCAGATGAGCCGGTGCGGCCGAAATTTCATCTCGAAACTTCGTCCCTGACGATGATCCGCTCGCTGTTGCTGAATTCAGAGACGGTTACCCTGATGACCCGGTCAGAGTTGCAGAACGATGTCGAGTTGGGCGTTCTCAAGGTTCTGCCCTGCAGGTTTCTTGACAATGTGTTGCTGAAGGGCGTGACGACGCGCAGCGACTGGCTGCCGACCGCGGCGCATAACGCGTTTCTCGACTGCCTGCGCGAGGTGACAGGAAAGACCAACCACGCGGGAAAGCCGGATTCGGGATCTGACATCCGAATGGCCTCCTGAAGAGGCCTTATCGGAAGGCAAGGCCCGGAGCTTGTGCTCCGGGCCCCTTTTCACATCAGCGATTTCGCCTTTTCCAGCGTGGCATAGCTGCGCGACGGACTGGTGAACAGAATGTCGTAGCCCTCGGCAATCACTTCACCTGCATTGGCCAGGGTGACATGCGGATGGGCGACGCGCATTCCCGCGGCCTTGGCGGCGGCCAGGATGCTGCGCTTGGCCTCGGCGACGACCGGGTGCTCGTACTGGCGCGGATAGCCCAGTTGCTGGCTCAGGTCGCCCTCTCCGATCATGATCGCGCCGATACCGGGGACCGCAAGGATATCCTGCAGGTTCTCCATCGCCTCGACGCTTTCGATCATGACGATGACCATGATCTCGCCTTCGGGGACCAGGGGCCAGACATCTGCGCGCGCGTAATATTCCGGCACAGTCAGCCCCCAATAGCGCGAGGCCGTGTTCGGCGCATCGCCGCGCAGCCCTTTGGGCTCGTAGTTCGGTGCATCCTTGGGGCGGGCATATCGGCAGGCGGCGACCGCGTTGCGGGCCTGTTCGGCCGTCGCGATATGCGGGAACACGACGCCGTAAACGCCCTGGTCCAGGACCTGCTTGGCCATCCAGGTGTTCATCTCGGCCCCGTTCGCGGGAATGCGGACAAAGGGGGTCACGCTGGGACGCAGGCTGGCGCCCTCGATCATGCGCCGCCGGTTCAGCATGAACTGCAGCGCGTCCCGCAGTTCGGAGGGCGAATAGGGCGTGTGCTCCATCTCGAAAAGCACGCCGTCGAGTTGTGACATCCCAAGCTGGATCGCTTCCTCGCGCTCGGCGCGGGCAAAGGCCATGGTCGGCTTGCGGCCCTCTTCCAGTGCCGCGATGATGCCGTTCAGGCGTCCGGTCTTGTCCATATCTTTCTTATCTCTCTTTCGTGGGCTCAGAACGGCAGGAACATGTCTTCGGCCTTGTAGGGCCGGGGGATCAGGCCTTGCTGGTGGCCGTAGCGGATCAACGCCTCGATCGAGGCTCGGTTGGCCTCCAGCCCATAGGGCAGCGGGTCGTCACCGACGATCTGCATCAGCTTGCGGTCCTTCTCGGCCTGCTTGCCCGTGGCGGTGCCGGCGCGAAGCGCCTGCAGATAGGGGGCCTTGGCCTCGACAAAGGCATCATAGAGCGAACGGGCAAGCCCGGGATTTGCCTGCAGCACCTCTTCCTTGATCGCCAGCGTGCCGTGGATCGGATAGACGCCGTTTCGGGCATAGACCTCGCGGTCGAGTTCTGCGGCATTGGGGAAAAGCTGGCGCAGGTCGTCGGGCAGGGCAGGGCCGCTCTCGTTCCAGCCCGCGCCGGGCTTGCCGGCGCGCCCGATTCCGGCATCCCCGGTGCAGGCGGCATCCAGCTTGCCCTCGGCCATCATCGCGACCAGCGAGGAATCCTCGGCAACGTGCCGGACGTTTGCGGGCAGCTTCAGTGCCGCGACATGCTCCTCGTCGTCAACCCACCAGTTCACCTTGTCGATGTCGACGCCGTATTCGTTCTGCAGCAGGCCGCGTTTCCAGACGCCGGTGGTCACCGAATAGGCGCGGACGCCGAAATTCTTGCCCTCCAGATCCTTCGGCGCTTCGATGCCTGCGCCCGGCCGCACGACCAGGCCTTCGTGATGAAAGCGGCGAACGAAGAAAACTGGCAAGGCGATGATGGGCACGCCATAGGCGCGTGCGATGATATAGGTCGTGGGGGCGATTTCGCAGGCATCGAAGGCCAGGTCGCGCACCATCCGGCGGAAGGCGGCGATATGGGGCTTTACCTCCTCGAATTCGAGCTTGGCGCCGGATACGGCGACCGTGCCGGATTTCAGCGCCTCGGTATAGGGATAGGTGCGCAAGGCCACCTTGAGGGTGGGCGTGGACATGCGGATTCCTCTCTGATCGGAAACTGTCATCCCCGTTGCATACGGGGCCGTCCTTCTTCTAATCCCGCGCCACGCCAATTGTTTAATAGGAGATCGCACCTTTCCCATAGGATTGCCGCTGCGGTATAGGCCCGTCCGGTTTCATATATGCGCGGCACGAATTCCAATTGGCACCCTGAAGCCCGCCTAGGCTAGGCAGTTGGCAGGGAACGATGACGTTCCACGAACTTCCCTTTCAGAGGTGCTGCCGACATGATTATCGACTGCCACGGTCATTTCACCACCGTCCCGGGTTATTTCCGCGACTATCGCAATGCCCAGATCGCCGATTTCAAGGCCGGCAAGACCTCGGATTTCTCGCCCGCCCCGCAAATCTCGGATGAGGAACTGTGCGAAGGGCTGGAGAAGAACCAGATCCGCCTGCAGAAGGAACGCGGGATCGACATGACGCTGTTTTCGCCCATCGCCGGGCTGATGGGACATCACCACGGCAATGAGGCGCTGAGCAGGCATTGGTCGCGCACCTGCAACGACCTGATCCATCGGGTCAGCACCCTTTACCCGGACCGGTTTGTTCCCATCTGCCAGCTGCCGCAGAGCCCGGGCGCAGACCCGCGCGGCTGCATCGAGGAACTGGAGCGTTGCGTCCTCGAGCTGGGCTTTGTCGGCTGCAACCTCAATCCCGATCCGACCGACGGCTACTGGACCGACCCGCCGGTGACGGACAAATGGTGGTATCCGCTTTACGAGAAGCTGGTCGAGCTGGACGTGCCGGCCATGATTCACGTCTCGGGCTCGTGCAACCCGAACTTCCACGGAACGGGGGCGCATTATCTGAACGGCGACACCTCGGTCTTCATGCAGCTTCTGCTGTCGGATCTGTTCAAGGATTTTCCGACCTTGCGGATGGTAATCCCGCATGGCGGCGGTGCGGTGCCTTACCATTGGGGCCGCTATCGCGGCCTTGCGAATGACCTTGGCCGGCCGCCGCTGGCCGAAGCGCTGATGAACAACGTCTTCTTCGACACCTGCGTCTATCACCAGCCAGGCATTGATCTGCTGACCGAGGTGATCCCGGTCCGGAACGTACTCTTCGGTTCGGAAATGGTGGGCGCGGTGCGCTCGATCGACCCCGAGACCGGCCATGCCTTCGACGACACCCGCCGCTATGTCGAGGTGCTGGAGCTTTCGCCCGAGGACCGGCACGCGATCTTCGAAGGCAATGTGCGCCGCGTCTATCCGCGCCTCGACGCGCGGCTGAAGGCGATGGGAAAAGCGGCATGAAGGGGCCGCGCACTGCCGCCCGCATCCTCGTCGACCAGCTGTTGCTGCAAGGTGTGGACCGCGTCTTCTGCGTGCCGGGCGAAAGCTTCCTCGCCGTTCTCGACGCGCTGCATGACTGCCCCCAGATCGAATTGGTGACCTGTCGGCACGAGGGCGGGGCCGCCATGATGGCCGAGGCCTATGGCAAGCTGACCGGCCGGCCGGGCGTCGTCTTCTGCTCGCGCGGCCCCGGGGCAACCAATGCCTCCTCGGGGCTTCATGTCGCCTTTCAGGACAGCACGCCGATGATCCTGTTCATCGGCCAGAACCCGCGTGACGTGATGACCCGCGAGGGGTTTCAGGAGATCGACTACCGCTGCACTTTCGGCACGCAGGCCAAGGCTGTGCTGCAGCTCGAGGACGCCGCACGGACCGCGGAATTCGTCACCCGCGCCTTTCAGCTGGCCATGTCCGGCCGTCCCGGTCCCGTGGTCATTCCCCTGCCGGAGGACGTGCTGACCGAAATCGCCGAATGCGCCGATGGCCGCCCTGCGGCGCGCTTTGCGAATGAGCCCTCGCCGGAGGCCGTGTCGGCGGTGCGGGCATTGCTGACCGAGGCGCGCCGTCCGGTCGTGATGCTGGGCGGCTCCGGCTGGACCGGCGAGGCGGTCGCCGCCTTCCGTCGCTTTGCCGAGGACAGCGGGCTGCCCGTCACCGCCTCGTTCCGGCGGCAGGACCTCCTCGACAATGACAGCAGCAGCTATATCGGGGAACTCGGCCTCGGCCCCAATCCCAGGCTTGTGCAGATGGTGGCGGAGGCGGATCTGATCCTCGTCATCGGGGCGCGGTTGGGCGAGATCGGAACCAATGGCTACACGATCATGGACATTCCCTGTCCCCGGCAGCGGTTGATCCATGTCTATCCCGGTCCTGATGAGATCGGCCATGTCTATCGACCCGAACTGGGCATCGTCAGCGATCCGGCAAGCTTTGCCCTGGCGCTCGCCGCGGGCGGTGCTGTCCGCGGTGATTGGGACGACTGGCGCAAGGCCGCACGCGCGGATTTCGAGGCATGGACCGCCCCTCGGACCAGCCCCGGCGCGATCCAGATGTGCGAGATCATGGCCTGGCTTGATGAGAGCCTGCCGGAGGACACGATCTACACCAACGGCGCAGGGAATTTTACCGTCTGGCTGCACCGCTTTCACCGCTATCGCCGCTTTGGCACGCAGGTCGCGCCGATCTGCGGCTCGATGGGCTACGGCATTCCGGCAGCCTTGGCCGCCAAGTTCGCCCGGCCAGAAGCCTCTGTTATTTGCATCGCAGGGGACGGCGATTTCCAGATGACCTGCACCGAGTTGGCGACGGCGGCGGCGCATGGGCTGAAAATCCGTATCCTGATCCTGAACAACGGGATGCTCGGCACGATCCGCATGCATCAGGAGCGGCATTATCCCGCCCGGGTCTCGGGAACCGATCTCGCGCGCGGAAATCCCGATTTCACCGCATTGGCGCGGTCCTATGACGCCCATGCCGAAAGGGTCGAGCGGACCACGGATTTCGCCGCAGCCTTCGCGCGCGCCGACACCCATGACGGGCCCGCGGTCATCGAAATCATGATCGATCCCGAGGCTCTGACGCCCGGCGCCTCGCTCAGCCAGATCAGGCAGGCGGCGCTGCAGACGCTGCCGGGCTAAATCCAGGGACCATATTGGAAGTCAACCTGCGACCATTGGAATTGAGCTTGCCCTTATTCTCGGAGATGCCGGGCAGGCCTAACCTGAAAGACATGAAGTCAATCGCAGACGGAACAACCTGGACGGGCCTGACCCGACCAAGGGGAGAAGCCTTGCGCCGCGCCAGAGGAGGAGGCGCCGCGTCGGCCGCGGAAACCGGCGGAGATGTCTCCGCCCCACCTTACCGGCAATCCTTCAGGACAAAGCCAACATGACCCAGAAGATCATCGACATTCACCCGCATATCATCTCGCCCGACACGACGGCCTATCCCTATAACCCGCTGGGCGGGATCCGGTCCGATTGGTCGGCCGAGCGGCCTTTCACCTTCGAGCAATATGTCGAGGAGATGGAGGCGGCTGGGGTCTCGCAAGCGGCGATGGTGCATTCCTCGACCACCTATGGCTATGACAATTCCTATGCCGCCGACAGCGTCTGTCGCGACCCTGAACGCTTCGTCGGCGTCTATTCGGTCGATATCGCCGCACCGGATGCAGTCGCCATCATCGAGAAATGGCGGCGCCGCGGCATGGCCGGCTTGCGGCTTTTCGGCGCCGGTTCGACTGTCCAGACCGACGGACGCTGGATGATCGCGCCCGAGACCTACAAAGTCTGGGAACATATGGCCGAAATCGACATGACAGTGGCCATCCAGACCACCTCCATCGGCCTGCCCGCGGTCGAGGAGATCCTCGAGCGCTTCCCCGAAGTCAGCATCATCCTCGACCATCTGGGCCGGCCGGATCTGACGGACGGCGCGCCCTATGCCAAGGCCGCGCCGCTCTGGAAACTGGCGCAGTTCGGAAATCTGTTTCTCAAGATCACGCCGCGGACGTTCGATCTTGCGGAAAAGGCACCTGCCACGCCCGCGAGCTTCTTTGCGAAGCTGGTCGCGGAATATGGTGCGGACCGGCTGGCCTGGGGGTCCAATTTCCCCGCCAACAACGGCTCGCTGAAGGAACTGGTTGCGCAGGGGCATCGCTGCTTCGCAGCCTTGTCAGAGGCGGATCGGGCCCAAATCTGGGCGGGAACGGCAGAACGGCTCTATCCGCAACTCTTGGAAGCAGCCCTGGACAAGGCAGCCAACGCATGACCCGTATGGAAAAGATCTTCCCCGCCGAGGGTCCGGTGACGCTGTCGGCCAATATCACCCTCTATGAGCCGACGCGCGCGCTGATCGAGGGCAAGGTTGCCTCGGACCTGATCAGCCTCGAATTCGCCGGGTTGAAGAATGCCCATGCCGGGTTCAAGGACATGTTGCGCAAGGGACGCTACGACATCAGCGAGATGGCGACCGCGACCTTCTTGCAGGCGCATCAGTTCGGCAAGCCTTTTACCCTGCTGCCGATCGTGCTGCTGGGACGCTTCCAGCATCACTGTATCGGCTTCAATACCGACGTGCATCCCGGCATGACCCCGGCGGACCTGCCGGGCAAGGTGGTCGGCGTGCGGTCCTATACACAGACCACGGGTCTGTGGGTCCGCGGTATCCTGCAGAACGAATATGGCGTCGACCCGGACAGCGTGAAATGGCTTTGCTTCGATCAGCCGCATCTGGAGGAATATGCCGACCCGCCCTCGGTCATCTGGGGCGATCCGGCAAAGGATCCGGTGAACATGCTGCTCGACGGCGAGGTCGATGCCGCGATCCTCGGCATGAACATGCCCAAGGATCCGCGCGTGCGGACGCTGATCGAGAACCCGCATGAAGCCGCGCTCGACTGGCACAAGCGGGAGCGTTTCGTGCCGCCGAACCATTATGTCATCGTTCCGAACGCGCTTTGCGACCAGAGACCCGACCTGGTGCGCGAGGTCTGGCGGATGCTTGTCAAAAGCCGCGCGGCCGCAACACCCGAGGGCAGCATTGATCCATGGCCGGTGGGGATCGCGGCGAACCGCAAGGCGCTTGAAGCGGCGATCCGGTTTGCGACGCAGCAGCATATGATCACCAAGCCTATCACGGTCGAGGAACTGTTCCATCCGCTGATCCGTGACATTGCGCCGTGAAAATCGGCCCTGCATGGGAAATGAGGAAAGGGGGGCTGCCCCCCTTTTTTCTTTTTAGATTTCCTGTTTCCAGGCGGACGTGATTGCCGTTCACACAAGTTATGGCCTTTGGGCATTTTACGATTATCTATGACGACTTTCCGCAGGCAATTATGAGGTGGTCGTCGCGAGTTCGGTTTTCAAAATAATAGCGTCGATTGTACGGTCGGGCGTGGAGGCGTCCGTTTTTTATGGGGGGGATAATGAAGTTTTTCAGCATGATTGCAATGACGGCCGCGCTTGCGCCTTGTGCGGCCTTGGCCGATGTGAGCTTGTCCGGCTTTGGCCGATTTGGTCTGACCTATTCGGAGGCGAAGAAACAGGACGGAGAGAACGGCACGTTCCTCCAGAGTCGATTGCGGCTGGAGATCGATGCATCCGTCGAGACCGATATCGGCTTGAAATTTGGCGCAAAAACCTGGGTTCAGGGCGATCACAACAGCCCTTCCTGGGGCTTCAGTCCCGCGAATTTCTATGTCGAGTATGAAAACTGGTCGCTTGAGATCGGCAATGTGCTTCCGGCTTTCGATGGAGCTTTATTGCTGAAACAGACGCGGCTGGGGGTTCATGCTGTTTCCGTCGGCGGGGATCCGTTGGGGGATTTCTTCATTCTGGCCTATCGCGGATATGGCCGCCTTCCTGATCGGACCGGGGTGGCCTTGAATTATGGCACGCGCAACTTCGACGTGAAGCTGTCCGTGGTGGACCCGGATCAGATCGGCAGCGGCACGGGAGGGGATCTGACCCGAGAGGTTTCCGCCTCGGTTTTCTATCGGCTAAACGACTGGGAGTTTTCTGCTGCAACGGCGCAGAGCGGGGCTGGGGTCAGGGATAACGATCTTTATTTCGTGGGAACGCGTTACAAGGTCAACGATGACCTTCGCATCGGCCTGAACATCAATGACAACGGGTTTGCCGAACTGGGAACGTCTTACGCCCTGTATGGCGACTACAAGTTTAACCGATTCACGTTGGGTTCCTATGTCGCGTATAATGACGGCGATTGGGCGGAAAAGGTGACCGACAGCTCTTATGGTGTCGCCCTCAGATATGATCTGGGTCCAAGTATCTTTCTTGCGGCCTCAGTTCAGCGCGATTACGAGCGCATGACCCTTGCCGATATGGGTGTGCGGTTCGACTTCTGAATAACGCCGCTTTTGTTCACCGACACATATCTCCGCAACCATATGCGGATGGAGGCGAGTTGTACGGATGCGAGGAAATTGCCGTCTCGCTTGTCGTATCGCGTTGCGATGGACCGGAAATGTTTGAGCCGATCGCGCTGCGCTCGTGGTCGCTGTCGTCGAGAATGAACTTCCGACGCTCGTAATGCACGACGAGATTGCTGCCCACTTGGCGCTGGTCGCGCAGGCAGAGGATGTCGCTCAGGCGGGATGCCGGCAGGTTCAGCGGCCGGTGCAGGTCGTCGGACCGGGCAGGGGCCTGGGCAAAGCGCAGGTTGTGGGCCTCGATGAATCCCGGCAGGAAGGCGTTGGCGGCGGCGATGTCGCGGATGCCCGCCAGGCGCAACTCCTTGACCAGCCGGTCCTGCAGCGTGCGATTGGCCCGTTCGACCCGGCCCTTGGCCTGCGAGCTGTTGGCGCAGATGATCTCGATGTTCAGCTCGCAAAGCGCGCGGCCGAACTGCGTCATGCCATGGCAGGTGCGGGCCTCAGTGCGGTTCACCCGGAAGATACTGCGCTTGTCGGAATAAAAGGCGACCGGGCGACCATGCGTCTGCAAATAGTCCTGCAGCGCCGCGAAATAGGCCTGAGTGCTTTCCGAGTCAACGAAGCGCATCTGCATCAGCTTGCCGGTGGCATCGTCGATGAACACCAGGAGCGTGCAGACCGGGCCGCGATCCTCGAACCAACGGTGTTCTGAGCCGTCGATCTGGATCAGCTCGGCCAGGGATTCGCGCCGCAGCCGCGGCTGGTGCACCCGGCGTCGCTGGGCTCGGCTCTGCCAGAGCCCGGCCGCCATCATCCATTGCCGCAGGCTCTCCGACGAGACTCGGATGCCATGCCGCTCATGAAGCTTGCGCTGCATCATCGGTGACATGGTCTGGACGTTCTGCGGCATCTGTCGTCCGAAACAGCCAATGCGCCATGGCACGCGCCAGCTATCTGGTAAGCGCGCGCGCCATGGCGCCGGTCACCGCCGCGTGGCCGGATTTTACTCCGCCGCGTGGCCGGATATTGCACCGCCGTTGACAACAGGTACCGCCATCCCGTGAACGAAGATTGCCACTGAGGCCGCGATAAATGTCTACATTCAGGTACAGCTACATGTGCCGATAGCTGGCGACCACGAAGTTTCAGGCTCCAGTTGTCGAGCCAAACCTATTTGCTAATATAGCCTCGTGAAGCCTCATGGGAAGGCATGCGAGAATTACGCTGCGACACGAAACAGGCTATGACAGCTATGTGGCGTACGCTTGCTTTTTGTGGGGTGGCTGGTTGGAGTGGATTGTGAGTATTGGTGGATGCGTATACCTGCAACCATCTTTGCTTGCTCCGGTCGCAAGTAAAGATCATAGCTTGCCCCCGCAACCAACGATAATTGCGAAACCTCCGTAGCATAAAGCGCGGAGGTTTTTGCGTTTCTACGCCCGGGCTTCCGCGATACCGCCATCCGACCCAGAAGATTGTCCAGCGCCTCGGCCTCCGACAGGAAATCCGGGTTCTTGCGGCCCGCGGCGAAGCGCAGGATCGCGCCGAGATCGCCGCGCAGCACGATCGCCAGTTCGCCATCTTCCGGCACCAGCGTCACCTGATCGACCAGAGACCGCAGGATCTCCGCCGCCTGTGTGCGGCTGTCCTCGTGCCGCAGGCTCTCGGTAAGTTCGGCGATCCGTTGGGCATAGAGCGCCGCCATGTTCGGGTGCAGCAGGGGAGGCGGCTCATCGGCATTGGCCAGCTTCTCCGTCAGCTCGGCCTTCCGTGCTTCCAGTTGTGTGATCTTGTCCTTGAGCGTCAGCGGCGGGACGCCCTGCAGGATGGCGTCGATGGCCTTGTCGAGTTCGCGGGTCGTGCGATCCAGTTCCCGGCGCGCGACCTCGAGATCGGCGCCACGTTCCAGCCGCAGCCGGTTCACCTCTTTGGTGAACTCGGCGCAGAACTCCCGGAACAGCTCCGGCTCCATCAGGTGTTTTTTGAGCCCGTTGAGGATCGAGGCCTCCAGCGCATCGCGACGAATGTTGACCCGGTTGTCGCAGGTGCCCTTGTTGCGCGCCGTCGAGCAACCCAGCAGGTCCTTGGAGATCATCGAATAGCCGCCACCACAGCAGCCGCATTTGACCAGGCCGGCGAAAAGGTGCTTCGGGCGCCGCCGGTCGTTCAGCGGATTGCCTTCCTGTCGCGTGCGGGTCGAGAAGGCGAGTTCGCCCTGCCGGGCCTTGACCGCGTCCCACAGGCCTTGGTCGACGATGCGCAGATCCGGCACCTCCTGTGTCACCCATTCGCTTTCCGGGTTGAGCCGCGACACCCGCCGGCCGGTATCGGGGTCCTTGACGTAGCGCAGCCGGTTCCAGACGAGGCGGCCGACATAAAGCTCGTTGTTGAGGATGCCGGTGCCGCGCTCGCGATTGCCATGAATCGTCGACGGCCCCCATTCCCGGCCCATGGGCCCGGGGACGCCTTCGCGGTTCAGCGCCATGGCGATGGTGCGCGAGGAGAGGCCGGCATTGTAATCGGCGAAGATGCGGCGGATGACGGCGGCCTGTGCCTGGTTGATCATGCGGTCGCCGCGGATCGGCTCGCCATGGGCGTCGAACTGCTTCACCACGTCGTAGCCGTAGGAATTGCCGCCGCCGGACTTGCCGTCCTCGACCCGGCCGCGCAGGCCCCGCCGGGTCTTGTCGGCCAGGTCCTTGATGAACAGCGCGTTCATCGTGCCCTTGAGGCCGACATGCAGCTCGCTGATCTCGCCCTCCGACAGCGTGAACATCCTCACGTCGGCATAGCGCATGCGCTTGTAGATGCCGGCGATGTCCTCCTGATCTCGGCTGACGCGGTCCAGCGCCTCGGCCAGCACCATGTCGAAGCGGCCGCGCGTGGAATCCATGACCAGCGCTTGGAGGCCGGGACGCCGGATCATGCTGGAGCCGGAGATGGAATGGTCGGAATATTCCTCGACCACTTGCCAGCCCTCCTTCTCGGCCCGCAGCCGGCACATGCGGAACTGGTCGGCGATCGAGGCCTCGCGCTGCAGGTCGGAGGAATAGCGGGCGTAGACGGCAACCTTCATACGCGGGCCTCCTGGTCAGTCGCGATGTTGGTTGCGCCCCTCGCGCTCCTCGGCCTCGACGAAATCCCGCGCCGCCTGCCGGGCCAGCAGGCGGACCAGTTCGGCAAGGCGCGGGTCGGGGGCGGGCAGGGGTGCGGTTCGGGCCGGTTCTGCGACCACCCGGAGCCGTTCCGCAACTGTCTGTCTCCGCCGTGCCATTGCCCCGTTCCGCTTCCCGCGCGGCAGGACCCGCGCCAGCACAAGCGTGGCGCAGGGCGAGGCGGAATCACAGGCGGGTTCGGGCGCATCGCATCAAGCCTCGGCGCAGCACAGCGTAAACCGGCGCTGCCGCGCCTGCTGCAGGGGGCGCTGCGCGGCGGCACCTTCGTAGGGTGGCGTAAAAATACCGGAATGTCGCAGGGAATTTGGCGACGAGGGATGAGATCGGCGGGGTTCCGCAGCTCGGATGGAGCATTGCAGGAAGGTGGGACCGTCGCAGAGGGCGGAAAGCCGTCTGACGGCAGTGCGGCATGGCAACTGCGGCGACCTCGCGAGAGCGGTCACTCGAACAACTCGCAGCGCAACTGGCGAATGCTTGCCGTGAAGCCTCCTTCGTTTCGATCAGCGAGGATGGGCAGCCCCCTCGCCACCTACGAAGAGCCACGACAACCGCAGACACGTTGGATATGTTGATGTCGCAGGCCAACCTTTTTGGAGGGATTCGTCTTTGGAAATCAGCTCGGTTAGGAGTTTCTCGCACTATGCCTCGGACAAGCCATTGTTGATCAGCATCGACGGCTAGATGCCCTATTTTCGTATTCTTGCACATGGCACGCGACCGCCAGCTCAGGCAGAGAACAAGGCATATCTGCTTACAGACAACTGGGACGATTGGTTCAAGTTCTCCACGCTCTATTCGCTTGTAATTTTTGACGAGGATGGCGAGCGCCATTCGGTCGGTGGGATAAAGATCGGCCAGTTTGGCATGGAAGAAGGCCAGCGTAGGGCAGATCTACCGGAATACTTCGACTTTCTGGATGAACGCTTTTTTTCACTTGGACAAGACGACAGCTATTATGATCACCTGAATCGACTTGGCGGGGCGACACGTGATCGCATATTGCGTGGCCTGCGCGATGTTGCATTCGATCCACAGCTTTTCGAGCGTGCGCTCAACGAGAAGGTCACTGGAACATCTTTGCTGCGGTCCGTCGATAGGTCGACAGTAACGGGACAGTTCCATCGCATGGCCCTCGGTGGCGTGCGTCTTACCAGCTATGAATTTACCTACACCGCCCGTAGGCGGTCGCGGCGTATAGACCCCCTGACCCTGACATTCAGCGTCTCGCCGGAGTCCAACCCCCCAACGAATGTCCATGTTCTGATTGGCCGCAACGGTGTAGGCAAGACGACTCTTCTAAATGACATGGCGAGAGCAATTGTCGACAATGATGCAGATCCGCAGGAGGTCGGCGCATTCTCAGCTGAGTTAGACGATTTCGATGAGGATCTCTTCACAAGCCTCGTGTCGGTGACCTTCAGCGCGTTCGATCCGTTCGAGCCGCTACCCTCGCGCCAAGATAAATCGGAAGGCGTTCGCTACGCCTATATTGGTCTGAAGCACGTCGGTAAGGATAAGGACGGTAAAGCGAAGCCGCCTAAAAGCCCTGATGCGCTGTCCGGCGATTTTGTCAGCAGCGTTCTGATCTGCCGCCAAGGCGCTAAGGTAGCGAGGTGGCAACGCGCATTGGAGATGCTGCAAGCGGACCCGATTTTTCGGGATGCGAAGGTATCATCGCTTGCTCGCAGCGGTATCGATATTGACGAGGTAAAGAGCGAGGCGCGCGCCCTTTTCAAGAAACTGAGCTCCGGACACAAAATCGTGCTTTTGACGATTACGCGGCTAGTGGAGGCAGTCGAGGAGAAGACCCTTGTGTTGCTTGACGAGCCCGAAGCTCATCTTCATCCGCCTCTTCTTTCAGCATTCGTTCGCGCACTGTCGGACCTCCTAATCAATCGCAACGGTGTCGCTTTGATAGCGACACACTCTCCCGTGGTTTTGCAAGAAGTACCAACAAGCTGCGTCTGGATGATCAGGCGTGCCGGCACGCGTGCGGTGGCAGATCGTCCAGAGATACAGACTTTCGGTGAGAACGTCGGGCTGCTGACGCGGGAAGTATTCGGGCTGGAGGTGACTCAGTCTGGCTTTCATAAAATGCTTCGAGATGCAGTCGCGGAGCTTCCAAATTATAATCGTGTTGTGCGTCGCTTTAGTGGTGAGCTTGGTGATGAGGCACGCGCGATCGTTCAGGCGCTTTTGGCCGCGCGCGAAGATTTAGACGATGAGGATCTTTGATGTGGTCGCTTGAGAAACCAACTCATTCAGCTCAGTCGACCTTTGTTAGGTGCATCAGTCGGGTTCGCAATGGCGGCCTTGCAGCGCGATTGGCAGACGCGACGCAAACCGTCACCACCGCATCGGCCCGATTTGACCGCGCAGCGCGTAGCGGGCGGCTGCACGAGATTGCTCGCCACGATATTGTCGCGCCTGACATCAGCATCGATGAAATGGGAAAGGTCTATACTCAACGGATGGCCAAGATTGGCGCGCCGGGGCGCGACATCTACGATGAGATCTTCGCCTCAGCGCCATTGGGTCGATGCCCGTACTGCATGCAGCGCTCTGTAGCGACGCTTGATCACCACCTTCCCAAGGCCCATTTTCCGTCGCTCGCCGTGGCACCGTTAAATCTGGTCCCAGCATGCTCGGACTGTAACAAAGCTAAACTCGACGCGCTCCCGATAAGGGCGGAGGAGGTGACTCTCCATCCCTATTATGATGATTTAGGTGATGAAATCTGGCTTCATGCTAGGGTCGTGGAGGTCCGCCCGACGGCACTCAGGTTCACGGTTATTCCTCCCATTGGTTGGAGCGAGGTCCTAGCCGAACGCGCCCGGAACCACTTCCGAATGCTCGGGCTGGCGGCGCTGTTCGCGTCGGAAGCAGCCGAAGAGCTTTTGAACATTCGCCACCAGCTCGCGATGCTGCACGAGGCGGACCCAGAAGACGCAGTCAAGGATGAACTGGAACGGCGGGCATTAAGCTGTGCCGACGCAAGGCCCAACGGGTGGAGGGCGGCGGCGTACCGGGCATGGCACGGAAGTGCGTGGTTCTGCGGCGGGGGATTTCTACCGGCCGTTTGAAACTACACGAGTAGTACGCCCCGCGCTTCAGGCATTATTTGGAGGGTTAAAAGGATCTACGTTACGTGTATTTTCGTACGTGTATTTCCACTCGTAAGCCTGATGCCTTCATACCTTCATCACTCGCGATGACAGCCTGGCCCCATAAGAAACTCTGGCTGGTGCCCCTAGCCGCTTACTTGAGAACGTCGAAGCTCACATTGGCGTAGCCTCAGGCGCAAACACCAGCTCGAAATGCAGGATGGCGACCGGATCCAGATTCAGGGTCGTCCTGTCGTGTCGCGAGCAGGCAAAGCCGCTTCCCGTGCTGAGCATCGCCTCGTCCAGACTGAGCGGTGTTGGCGCGAACGCGGCCAGCGCGGACCGGATCTGGGGACCATACGATTGGCCGCTGCTGTCCACCGTATAGGCCAGCATCGCCGCCACGGGGCGGGTCGAATAGGTCGAGTCCGGGGTGAAGAAGCATCCGATCCCCTCCTCGCCGAGATATCGTCCGGTAACGTCGCCGAGCGACAGCAACGGTTTAGCTTCTATGGCCAGCTCCGGAGCGTCTATACCGATCTGGGAATAGATCAGGAAATCGACCTTACGCGAGTGCCTACCGGCTCGGTCGCTGCTGAGAATATGGTGTTCGACCTCGAAGGCGACGTCATGGAGCCGGAGGAAATGCCCGGCAGGAAGGGTTGCGCGGAGACGCCGCGTAATATGGCCGAGTTCGGTAGTGAGGGCGTCTTCGAGCGGAACGCGCTCGACAACCTTTCTTCGTCTCCGAGTCTTCGGCGCGCCAAGAGCCCCTCTCTTCAGGCCAAAGGCGGCCCAAGCATCCGGCGTTCTCAGTTCGTCGGCCGCCTCATGGAGGATGGCCACTGCTGCCTCGATGAAATGCGCCCAGAGTTCTGCCTTCGCCGCGCTGAACCCGTATCCTGTCAGGAGCTCTGGCAAAGGCGTCATCGCTGACGGCGCGGACGTCAAGCCGCTCAAGAGCCACCTCCCACGAAGGCATTCATGATCTGGCGGCTATCGGCAAAAGCGCTGTCGATGGTCCAACGGAAATGCTCCAGTGGCTTCACCACGGTCACGCTGCTCTCCTCTTCTGCGTAGGCGATCGCCAGGCTATCAGTGAAACTGTTGGCCGCAGACGCGGCGTAAGACATCAGGGCATCGTGACACAGGTCGGATTGATCCGTTCGAGTGGGCGTCAGCCCCGGTGGATTGAAGCGAGCACTGACAGCAGCCACACCCAAGGAGGCGTCCGCATGCGTCGACACTTCGAAAGCCCTCTCTCGCCCGATGAGCCCGTCGAGCGTCCGGCTGACGACGTCGATATAGTCGCTGATCCCTGCTTGGGTTGGCAGGGAGAACGCGTCGGCTGGCACATCTCCATCCCGGAACCCCATGCGGAAGTTGAGAAACTCCTTGATGGCGCGTTTCAGGTCTCCGCTCAGGCCCAGGCATTCGAGCAGATAAGAATCCAAGTCTTCCCCAGATGCAGCGAGGATTCCGTCGATCCGCTTATCGTCCAGCGCGGTGATAGGCGTCGGAAGAGCCTTAAGATCCTCCGGCTCTATGTTTCGGCGATCGATCAACCATCTGCGTCCGGTCACCGCCACCAAGTAGAGGGCTGTGCGGGACCTGAGATAGCGGCCCATCGCTTTCAGCAGCGCCATCTCGCGCTCGGTAACCTTTTCGGCCGGCTTGTCGTAGAACAGAGCCGTGGTGCTGGAGGTGAAGGCGAGCGGCTTGTCTATCACCCGTATGTTTTTCAGATTCCGTGGGATCAGCAACACCCGGCCGCCGAAGCGGTTCTGATACGAGGCCCGAACATTGCGCCACTGTTCCGCAGGCAGCATCTGTGGGAGTTCAGTGTCCCTGTGGAACCCCAGAAGGTCTAGCTGACGATCATCCTCTATGATGTCCTCATTTGGCGCATCGACGAGGAAGCGCGCATCAAGCCCGGTCTCGGCGGGATTGCCTCCGCGCCGGATGCCCGCGCCTAGCACTTTGCAGAGCCCCTCAAGTGTCGCGATCTCTCCTGTAAGGACCCGGTCCTCCAGCAGCTGCCGGATCTGGTGGTCGACGGGTCTCAGGATGAAGGCGTCGAACCAGCCCCGGGGATTGCGGGCGATCTGGTCATGCCTGACGAAGGCGACATCAGCACGGTCGAAAATGATGGTCCAAGGGCGTTGCTTCCGCGCCAGCGGCTGGCCGGTTGACAGCGGTGAGAAAACCCAGGTTTGATCCGTCGGCCGGGGCTCCCGGGCGCGCAGGAACACAGCCATCGCTGCATGTTTGGCGTTCGCGAAGAGCCTGTGCCGCAGATGGGCGAAGTTGGCGGCTCCCACGATCGCATGACGCTGAGCCAGCGTTCGCCTGAACGTCCACGACGTCGGATTGATGAAGGACTTGGTGGGTATGAGAAACGCTAAGACGCCGTCGGGATGCAGGTGGCGCTGCAACGCCTTCCAAATGAAGAGTTCCGCCGCTTGGTCGAAGCCGATCGGAGCGTTGGCGGCGTTATCATCACGCCAGCGCTCGCCATCGGGAGATTTGAGCCTGCCGACCTTCTGCCAGGGCGGATTGCCGACGATGCAGTGGATATCATCCGGCAGGTGGGTTAGCTGCACGTCCTGAGAGAAGAAATCGCATGCTAGGAGATTGCTGCCTAGGAGGGCGGGAAACAGCTTCTCCTGCGCATGCCCCTGGGCGACCCTGCTGAGGTCGCGCGGGTCGACATAGTCAAGCATGGTCAGATACAGGCTGAACGCAGCGACGTGACAGGCGTCACGATTGCGCTCAACGCCGAAAATGTTGCGGGTCAGCAGCCCTCGAAGATCGTCAAGCTCCAGTCGAAATTCCGCACTGGTCCATCGTGCGCGTTCGACGATCCGGCGGTAGGCTCCAACCAGAAACACGCCGGAGCCAGCGGCGGGATCAAGGACGGCCGTGCCGTCGAGAAGCGGTTTGGTCTCCTCCAGCCGGTCCAGCATGAAATCGACAAGGAAGGGCGGCGTGTAGAAGGCGCCCGACGTGCGACGCTCGCCAGCCTGTAGATTCTCCAAGAACTGTTCATATACCGACGATAGGGTCTCGGTGCGCAGGGCGCCAAGATAGAAGTCGAGGAAGCTGAGCTGAACTCCGCCCGAGTGAAGCGGTTCGGCCCCGTGTTTCATCACACGGCGGACGAGATTTACGTGACTGTCGTCAATCTCTTCCCGTTCGGCTGTACCGAGCGGGAAGATGCTACCGTTGAAGATCGAGTCAAGGTCGTCGAAAAGCGTCCAGGTCGCGGCGACCGGCCAGTCGATTTGCTGGTCGGTCAGATCGATCTCGACATGGCCTCGCGACCGGACCCAATCTTGGTTGATGATCCCGCGGTCGGCCAGGAAGAAAACGTAGAGGAACCGTCCGATCAGACTATTCGCCGCCGCCGGCGACAGGGCTTCGGACACCCGTCCGCCGCGCGTGAGGACCTCGCTGAGCGCCTCCAAGCTGTCCAGGAGTCTCCGGTCCACCCGACCGTCGACGTCAATTGCGTGGTCCCGCCAAAATAGGGAGGTTCGCAATCGCGTCGCTCTCAGATCCCAAAGCTCAGCAGATGATGGTTCGGCGACGACGGTGATCGGCGAATCCGGAAGTGTCTCGACTGCGGACCAACCGAAGGATTTGACGAGTTGCCCCCAGTCCTTCTGCGCGTAGGAGAACCCGGGGCACAGGAGGATGGCGTCCGGCGTCGCAATGAGCAGGAAGGGTGCAAGGCCTTGGCTCCAGACCCTGCGATGGAGTTCCTGCGCCTGAGTCACGGACGATGCGGTCGCCACGTAGACGAGCGGGGTCGAGAACTGCGCACCCGCCTCCCCGGCGCGCATCAGACAAAAGGCGCCGACAGCGTTCATCTCCAGCCGAGCCTGCTGTAGGGCGAAGCGGTGGGTCGTGAGAGTGTCGAAAGCCCCCGCCGAGATCCAGCCGGAAGCCGGCGTGTACCCAAGCTTGTTCAGCAGGGTGCCCAGAGGTCGGTCGAGGTCGTGAGCGAGAGTCGGCGTCATTACAGGCCGACAGCCGGAAACAGCGGGAGTTGGGCTATCGGTTCGGGAATGCCGAAGCCATGCATGACAGCTGCCAGATGCGGTGCTAGCTTAACCAGAACGACGGGTGCATCGACGGCTTCAATCAGGTCAGAGGTCCGGCGAAGCGACGCCCGTTGACCGCCGATTATCACCACGACGAGGTTACTGACCGCGTGAAACGGCTGGCCCGCGAGACGCTCCTGCAATTCCTTGAAGAGCGCGCGGTGCGCGCCCAACTCCACATGCAGATCGGCCTTCAGGGCTCCAGCGATTCTCAAGACGACCAAGGTTTGCCAAGAAAACCGCGCCTGGCTTCCCTTACCGGATGCCGGAACGTCTGGTGCGACGAGACCGCGCCGACCGGCCCATTCCCGCAGCTGATTCGCTGACAGGCCGGTCACGGCCTGTGCTTCTTTTGATCCTACAAGTCGCATCCCGGACCCCTAACAGCTGAGCGATGACGCCCACCGTCTACCGAATGGGTATCACGCCCATTCTGACGAGTAAACCATTGCCCGCTGAAGACGACCGGCCCATCTAAGTGGTCGAAAGGTCGAGCGTTGAACCCTGGGACACGCCATCTCGGCGAGCCTTAGCACGTGCGATATGATGGATTTCTTTGCCCCGCATCGCGAGCATTGCTCGGCACCATTCGCTGCACCATGCCTAAGCGACCGGTTTGGGACGCCGCACCACGGCACCGCTGTGATGCCCACCGGCTGTTAAGGGCCGAACGCGCGGGTCAGAGGCTGACTGGCGCCGTCGTTCCCGTCACCAACACCGGCAGATCGACGAGAAGAGCCCAGGCTGAACGGACAGATGGGCTACGATGCTGCATATGCAGCCGAACCGGTCATCGGCCCGAATTCGTAACAGCCATCTCGAAGGGAGCTACAGCTTTCGCATCCTGCAAGCGTCCCGTGAGGCCGCAGTTACCTGAAACAACTCAGTGCGAGATGCCGCCAGACGTTACATTCTGTCTAGGAGCTCATTGATCTGAAAGGCGCGCAGTTCTTCCGTGGACCGCAACTGCTTGAGGCCGTCTTGCTTGGAATCTGTCGCACTATGCATCATGAGATAGCGTGTTGTAGTGTTGTTCCAGGTGGTCGGGGCCGGGCGACCCATCTGAAGGTGGTACTGCTGCATCAGTTGCTCGCCTTCGGGCGTCATGACGTAGATGTCACGCGCCGCGTCGTTGGCAACGAGAGGCAGTTCGGCCACTAAAGGGTCGACACCCATGCTGCGGAAGCCCGCGTCGTAGCTGAGCAGCCCATAGCGCGTGGAGAGCAAAGTGTCGCCTGCTTGCAGCGCCAGCGCAGCGTTCTCATTCGCATAAAACGACGCGGCGCCGAAATCGCCCCGATCCAGCGCGTCGAGGAGCGCCAACTGGTTGTTCTCGCCGAGCTCTCCCAGCGCCGAGAAGACACTTTCGGGCGCTGCGAGCGCGACCTCGATTTGGTCCGCGTAGACTACTTGGATGCCGCCTATATCGGCCGTCATGCCGCCGTCGAGTGGGTCCACTGGATCCTGCGTCCACCAAGCCTGACCATCGTATTTCCGGTCGAGGAAGGCGATATAGGTGTACATTCTCGCCGGAATCTGCACCTCCGGCGTGTCACAGGGGTAGAACTTGTCCTCGTACTCGTACTGGCGGGAGATGAGGGCGACTTTGAAGGTGATGTCTTCGTTGCAGGCCTCGATCATGAAGTGATGGGCCGTGTCACCGACGATCCTGTAGTCAGGCTCCGCAATCTTCGTGCCGCCGCGGTAGATGTCAATCCGGGAGGCCACCGCCGTCCCCGGTTTGTCGGCCCGGACCACCGAGACCTTCACCTCCTCCTGCGCGAGGCTCGGCAGGGGCAGCGCGATATACAAGATCAAGACAAACAAGCTGCCTCTCATTGTCAGGCTCCTTTGACCAGATTAGGGATAGGGTTGCCCGGCCCGCGACGATCAGCGCGAAGATGGCTAGAAGCAGGCAGGAGACAACCATCGCCCAAGCGATCACGCTGAAATAGTGCTGCACGAGGAAGCCGGTGATCGTTCTGGCATCGAGGAAGACCGGGGTCGGAGGCGCTTCCGACGGGTCGGCCAGTGCATCGGCTATGGCATAAAGTCCGGTTTTCGGCGGGGGGGCCGGTGGGTCGGCAGGGCGCTGCGGGAAAGTCTTGAAGAGCAGGCCGGTCTTGTTACCGGGGTCGCTTCCGACGCTGTAGCTCACACGAGCGCCAGGCAGCAGGGACACCTCGAAATCCACAGTGCTTGCATCAACCAGAGGCCTCAGTATCTCACCCTTTATGGGCACATGGTATTCAGGGAGCCTTGGAGCGTCCGGCCGGAAGCAGTCAGCGTTCTCGACGTCGTTCACGCAGCTCATGCCGATCGGAAGTTCCGTCACGCTGGCGGAGCGCGACGCGTTGTAGATCGAGAGCCGGGAGGTCTCGTCCGTGCGCTCCACGTCGTAGACCAACGCCACGCCGGAGCGGATCTCTTCCACCACGGTCGTGACGTAGAAGCCGACGATAGCGGTAAATACGGCCGTAAGGGCGGAAGCGAATTGGAGACGGAACATGGGCTGGGGCTGCAAATGAGGGAGATGTGGGCGTCCTTAGATGACGAAAGAGTAGCACACCCATTAACTGATGGGGATGATTTTTACCCTCTGGTTTCTGCAGTCTGCCTTTCTGGAGATGCCCCCAATGGGGCCGAAGAATCTACTTAGCCCAGCAGTTCGCTGTTCCATCAGCGGACACAAGATAGCCCGCGCCACACGCGAGCGGCATCCGCGTCATGCTTTTGTACGTTTACAGCTTACGTTCCGAGCACTCCGTGCTATCGCTCGCGGATCTCGCGGAGGTGATATCTCGCTCGGACATTAGCGGCGCCACGATCTGCAGCTCCCTGCTCATTGCCGCCGCTCCGGACATATCACGCTGCACACTCAGCGAAGGTCCGAAGGTCCCGCTCTGCCATCGTCCGCCCAGCGGAAATGCTGCACATTGCACAAATGGCCGGTCTGGTGAATCTGCATCGCAACATTCTACCAGCCCGCGGATGACCGGTTAGGGCCGACCTCGCCTGACCTGGGAAGCGAGACTGCTGAGGGAGCCAAATCTCCCGGTTGCTGTGCTGCGGCTTGTTGCTTGGAGCCCATCAGCGACATTCATCCATCGTGCAGTGGGTTGGTTAGCCGAGCACGCTATCCTACTGCCCGCCAATCGTTTAGGTCATTCCGGATGTTCTTATAGGCCGCGACCATGTCCCTGCTAACCTGCTTCGTCGAGATGTCGAGCACGATAGCAATTTCTTCGACATTGAGCCTGGCCGCCTCTTTCGACAGCCTGAGATGCGTGGTCCGGCGCGCAATGCTGCGTGTGCCGTCCATCCCGATTTCGTTGGCCTTTGCCATGAGAGTCCGGGACGTCAGCGGCGCGTCAAAGCCCAGCCCGAACCGGGCGGCCAGGATGAATCTCTGGCGCGGCGGAAGCCGGGACAGCGAAGCTTCGATTTGATCCCCGAGGGCTGATCCCCGGTTTGCGCCTCTGCGATCGGGCCGAGGACACCGAAAGCATCGTCTTCCGGCAGTTCGGCCTCCACGTCCGTCTGCCGTTTCGCACGCCGGTTGTGGCTGCGCGCCACGCCACCCTGACATCCGATCACGCGCCGGAATGCAGTCCGGTTTTCCGATGGCCCGATCCCCTTTCCGCCGATTGATCTTGCCCAACCGGCGGCACCCTTCGATACTGGCGGCATGACCGCGCCCTATTCCTTTCGCGACGACCCGCTGGTGCCGGGATTCGACGATGCCGCGCCGCTGGCCGTCATGGACGGGGAATGCGCGCTGTGCAGCTGGGGCGCGCGGATGATCCACCGCCTTGATTGCTCGGGCACGGTGCGGATATGCCCGGTTCAGTCGCCGCTGGGGGTGGCGCTGCTGCGCCATTACGGGCTGGAGGCGGAGGATCCGCCGAGCTGGCTCTTCATCGAGAAGGGCGTCGCGCATTCCGATTGCGACGCGGTGATCCATGCCGGGCGGCGGCTCGGCGGTCCCGGCA
The DNA here is from genome assembly GCF_018499825.1 of Paracoccus sp. pheM1. Classification (NCBI taxonomy): domain Bacteria; kingdom Pseudomonadati; phylum Pseudomonadota; class Alphaproteobacteria; order Rhodobacterales; family Paracoccaceae; genus Paracoccus; species Paracoccus sp. pheM1. The sequence continues at coordinate 1,479,841 of NZ_JAGXCX010000001.1, read as the reverse complement.
GGCTGGCCGCGCCGCTGCGGATCCTGCCGCGAGGGCTGCGCAACTGGCTTTACCGGCGCTTCGCGCGCAACCGTTACCGCCTGTTCGGCAGGGCGGACATGTGCGCCCTGCCGGATCCGGAGTTTCAGCGCAGATTGCTGCGCTGAGGGGGCGATGACCATCCGCGCCCTGCTGAAGAACCGCGCTGCTCGCCGGCTGTTTCTGGACCGCCACCTGCTCTTGCGGCCCGGCTCTGGACCGGGAAAGGGCGCGGACCTGTCCGGCGTGCTGGATGATCTCGGCTTCGTGCAGGTGGACAGCGTCAACACGCTGGCCCGCGCGCATGACCTGATCCTGTGGTCGCGGCGCGGGCGCTACAAGCCGCAGGCGCTGGAGGGCCTGGTCGCCCGCCACCGCGCGGCCTTCGAACACTGGACCCATGACGCCGCCGTGATCCCGATGCGCTTCTACCCGATGTGGCGGCTGAAATTCGCCCGCGATCAGGCGCATATGCGCCGCCGCTGGCCGAAATGGCGGCGCGAGGGCTGGGATGCGGAAATCGACGGGGTGCTGCGCCATATCGCCGATCACGGCCCGGCCAGCGCCTCGGATCTGGGTGGGGACGAACCCAAGGGCTCGGGCGGCTGGTGGGATTGGCACCCGTCCAAGACCGCGCTGGAATATCTGTGGCGCTCGGGCCGGCTGGCGATCCGGCACCGCCTGGGCTTTCGCAAGGTCTACGACCTGGCCGAGCGGGTGATCCCGGCCGAGCACCTGAATGCGCGGCTGGACGACGCCGAGATCATCGACTGGGCCATGACGGCGGCGCTGGAGCGGCTGGGCTTCGCCACCAGCGGCGAATTGGCCGGTTTCTTCGCCATCGCCAGCCGCGACGAGGCGAAGCTGTGGTGCGCCGAGGCGCTGGCGGCGGGCCGGATCGTGGAAATCGGCGTAGAAATGGCCGATGGCTCGATCCGCCGCAGCTTCTCGACGCCCGCGCTGCTAGAGATGGTCGCCGCGCTGCCCGAGCCGACCTCGCGCGTCCGGCTGCTGTCGCCCTTCGATCCGGCTTTGCGCGACCGGGCACGGGCCGAGCGGCTGTTCGGCTTCCGCTACCGCATCGAGATCTTCGTCCCCGCCGAGCGGCGCCAATACGGCTATTACGTCTTTCCGGTCATGCAGGGCGACCGGGTGATCGGGCGGCTGGATGCCAAGCGCGAGAATGGAGCACTTGTCGTCCGTGCCTTCTGGCCCGAGCCGGGCGTGCGCATGGGCCGGGCGCGTCTCGCCGCCCTCATGGCCGAACTGGAGCGCATCGCACCCCTGGCCGGCGTGGACGAGATCCACTACGCACCCGGCTGGCTGCGAGGGTGAATCGCGGTCTTCTCTGCGCAGCTGCAGAGCTGAATTGAACGCCCGGACAATCGTTAAGACTGTCGGAATCAACAATTTTTCGGCAATGAAGTTCGCTGCGCGACACCCATCCGCTACGCATCGAAACCCTTGCATGATCCGCGACCTCGGACAAATCTTGCACCAAAGGAGATCCGACATGACCATTCTCGCTTATGGCGCCCCCGCCGCCGACCAGCCGGTCTCGCGCATGGAGATCACCCGCCGCGCGCCCGGCCCGCATGACGTGCGGATCGAGATCCTCTATTGCGGCATCTGCCATTCCGACCTGCATCAGGTGCGCAGCGAATGGGCCGGCACGCTTCATCCCGACCGCACCGACCTCGTATATCCTGACCCGCCAGCTGGGCGGTGACGCGACGCTGATGGCCGGCATCGTCACCTCGCAGACCCTGCTCTCCACTGCCACGATCCCGGTGGTGCTGTGGTTTGTCTGATCGGTGCTGGATGATGGTGTGCTGTTGAGGAATGATGTGAAGGGCGGGGTCCTCATCCTGCCGGCTGTCGAGCGGATGCCGGCAGAACATCGAGGAAAGGTATGAGATGATGACAGGTCGACTCACCGCCGGAGCTCTCGCTATCGTCGTTGCCTGCGTATTCGGGTCATATGCGCAGGACTTCAATCATGTCCCCGGTTGGGCGAATACGACCAACCATAGATATAAAGGCGGCGCAGGCACTGGGGAGTGGGCTGAAAAGGAAGAGCTTTTCGGGATATTGGGCACTCTGGGCCCCGACGCGGAATGCACGCTTCGGAACCTGTCGGAGCAGGACGGAAACGTGATCGTCAACCGGTACAGGCGCCAGCTACGGCGCGCCGGAGAGCAGTCCGCCTTGCAGGAAGCGCAGCGAGAACTGGCCGCCCACTATGAGCAACTCAACGCGCAGGGGCGATGCTGAGGGAAGGCCCCCGCGAATGGTCATCATTTGATGTGGCACCCCACGATCAGCCGCGCCCATGAGAAAACCCGACGGCTGGTGCTGCCGGACCTCGTGCCTCCGGTGCAAGGGGAACGGCATCGCCGATGAACCAACCCTCGTCGGTCTCGGCCCGTCGCACCCGGCACGGAAATCCGACGCGCCGCCGACCCCGCTGCCCTAACGGTCCCCGCCGTCCGCATCCTGCCATTTCGTCTAGTGCATGCCCGCCGCGATGCGACCAGCTTCCTGCCGGCCTCGCAATACTGCCGGACGATCCGGTCCAGAGCCGATGCAACGGCAGCCATGCCATCCCGCGCCCCCGGCCCGACAGCCCGATCCTTCCCGCCCCGAACGCCCCGGCCTTCCGGCGGCAGCCGCAAGGCTGACCAGCAAGCCGAAGCGAAGCGGCACCGCTGCGGGTGGTGCGGGTTCCAGGGGCCATACAGACAGGACGGCACCGGCGAGAACGCCGCCGTTCTGCGATCCGTCCCCGTCATGCCCCCCGGACGAACCAATCCCTCCGCCTGTCCGATCCCCTAACTCCGTGCGGTTTTCACCGGCAACCCCCAAGGCTCCGGACCGTGTTGCCGCGCAAGGCGCGGCTGCCCGCCCCACTCCGAAGCCTTGCGGGCAAGCCGCCGCCCGAAGGGGGCGTCAGTTGCAGGTGCCTCCCGACGGACTTGGCCGGGTCTCGTCGGAGGGAATGGTCCCTCCGGTGAAGCAACGGAGACAGACAATGCAGAACATCGTCATCCTCGCCGGCACCATCCGCCAGGCCCCCGAAACCCGCACCACCCGCAGCGGCACCGATGTCACCCGCTTCAAGCTGGTCACCTCGCGCCCGCGCTATTCGGAAGGCCGCGTCGTCCGCGACGAGAAGGGCTATCGGGTCGAGGACGCGGAATGGCACCGCATCGTCGCCTTCAACGGCCTGGGCCGGACCATCCAGCAATATTGCGAATCCGGCACGAAGGTGCTGGTGCGCGGCCGCATCCACTACACGAAATGGCAGGACGCGGACGGCAACGACCGCTACGGCTGCGAGATCGTCGCCGAGACGGTGGATTTCCTGAGCCGGGCGCCGCAGTCCGAAACCGGTGACGAGGACGAGGGCCGGTTCATCGACGAAGACGACATCCCCTCCTGAGCGGGAGGCCAGAGGCCCGGCGGCACCAGCCGCCGGGTTTTCCCATGTCCGCAGCGGATCGCCCCGAGGCCGCGCCGGCAAGAGAAGGCTTCCCGGCCGGATCGACCGGCCGGAAAGCCTCCGGCGGGGGCTGCTGCCTTTCCTCGGCCTCCGTCCTTTTCCCGTGAGGAAGAAACATGGGCTTGGGAAAAGGGCTGCGGAACAGGCAGCGCACAGCGCCACCAATGGGCTTCGCATGATCGTCGGCGCGTGGGCGGGAACGGCGCATTTTGCTTCGGAGCAGAAGGGAACGGGTGCCCACCGGCGAACGGGGTGGGCATCGTGGGCGTTTCGGAGGCTGCGGGAAAAGACTCCAATCCCCGCTAACAGGCTGAAAATAATGGATAAATAGTCATAATCCACTTGCGCTATGGCCTTGTTTTTGCTAGACTATTCGTAAGGCGCCAAGGTGGTCGCCATCCGCCGGCGCCATGCTCCCCGCAATGCGGGGTCGGGGTGGTGGAAGGGGCCGGACGGATCGGCCCCCGAAGCCGGAGACAAGCCCATGCATACCGCGACATTCGAAATCAACATCCCCAGCAACCCCCTGGCGAGCCGCATCAACCTCGAGGACATCGAGATGGGCATGGATGCCGATACCGGGGTCAAGGCACGCGCCAGCCGCGACAGCATGACCCTGACGGTCATTGTCCACGCAACCGATGCCGCCGATGCCGCGAACTGGCTTCGGAAGGCGGGTCTGATCTGACCACCATGAGCCCCACGCCCCGACCGGAGAATGTCCGTGACCTGTGAAACCGAAACCACCGCCCTCGCGGCGAAGATCCACGCCGAATGCGAGTTCGGCTTCGACCGCAACGACATCCACGAAGCCCTCGAATTGCTCGGCCAGATGGTCGAATACGGTTCGACCACCCCCGCGGAGATTGAGGCATTCCTCCGCATGCGCCGGGAACGATACGAGGCCGAGCTCTACGGCATCTGAATGCGCCAGCGGGATCGGAAACCCCGCCAAGGCAAACGCCTGGCGAGGCTGCGCCAGTGGAAGGGGCCGAATGGGTCAGCCCTGCAACCCGACCGGAGAACAACCATGAACAACCCGACCACGGTGACCGAACTGATGGCCGAAGCCGCCGACGCCCTGCTCCGCCGCGATCCGCACCGGCTCGAAGAACTGGAGCGGATCAGCAGGGGATGGATGCAGACCCAGGACGAGGAACTGGCCCAGATCCTCCTCCTGCAGGCGATGACCGAAGCCGCCGACCTCCTTCTCGACACCCCGAGCGAGATCGAAAGCGCCTGACGCCGCGAGCGGACGTCGGTTCAGCGCCGTCGGCGGGTCTCGCCCCGCAGCAAGGTCAGGTATTCCCCGCCGACCATGGCCCGTGCCTCGGCGAGGATGCGGGCCAGCTGCCGGCGCTCGGAGGCCGATTTCCACTCGGCGGCGCTCAGCCCGCTGAAATCCGTCCGGAACAGGACGCCGGCGATGTCGCGGCGGGAGGCCCCGGATTCGGCCCCGTCCCAGGCACGCAGCATCAGGGTGGCGCGGTACCGCTCGGATGCCGAAAGCGCCAGCAGGGACGGGATCGGCCTGACCGGCCTGCCGGTCAGCAGCCGGTGGAACCGCCGGATGCTGTTCAGCCGGATCATCAGATCCTCGTCGAGCGGCACCAGGACCGCCAGCCGGATGCGGGCCACGCCTTGCGGAAACCAGAGCCGGTGATCGCCGCCCGCATCGTCGACGATGCCATGCAGCCCATCTCTCGCCCGCAAGACAGGGACCAACGGCAGATCGTCCGGCCCGAGCAGCATTGGCCGGTCGTAGCCTTCGGGTGCCGCAGTAAGGATCAGGGCGGCGGGAAACGCATCAGGCTGCCAGAGTGGCCGCGCCTCCGATGCCGGAAGGGCCGGATCGACCGGGAAACATCAGCCCCCAGCGGCGGGCTATCCGGGCGATCTCCTCTCTTGCGCTGTCGGCAACGGGCGCCCCGCGCCCGATATGCTTGCGGATCCTGGAATACTCCGCCCGATAGCGGCGGTTGCGGCGCAGGAACTGGAAGGTCATCCGGGCACGGTCGAGCGTCCGGAACCGGTCGTCATAGCCCGGAGACCTCCAGTCGGTGGAAGACGGCATGGCTCTGTTCTCCATCGGAAGGAAAGGCGGGTCGGATGCCGGGAGTATGCGGACAACCGGCAATTGCGCGAAGATCGCCGCCGGGAATATGAAGCAGGCCGCAACCGACCTAAAAGCGCAGACAAATACGACTGCCGTTCCCTGCGTCAGCGCAAGCCGGGTTTCAGAAGTTGGCGGTAACCGGCCTCGGTCATCCAGCGCGCCCGGGCCAGATGGCTGTCATGGATGCGATTCGCCCGGTCCGGATCGGCGTCCACGTCGAGGCCGAAGACGATCCGGGCCACCTCGCGCCAGTCGGCGCCTTCCTCCTCGGCGTCGAGCAGCCGCAGGTAGGTGGTCAGATGGGCCTCGTCATAGCCGGTCAGCCGTTCCGACTGCGGCGGGGTCTCCTCGAAGGCGTCAGCGGCCATGGGGCTCTCCTGTATCCGGCCCGCGTCCAGGATGGGGGACGCGGCGTTCCCTTTCTAGGGGAAAGAACGATACCGGGTATCGGGCATTTCGGAATGCACGGATTCCGGAATGGGCATGAGCGTATCCCGGCGATCGGCGCAAACCTGCGAATTGTCGCGCAAACGGGCGAACAGCCGCCGACCGCCTAATCCTTGTCGCGGCGCAGCAGCTCCACCGGATCGACCTCGAGCACCGCGGCGAGCTTTTCCAGCATGTCGACCGTCGCCGCGTTCTCCTCGCGCTCCAGCATCCCGACATAGTTCCGGTTGATGTCCGCACGGTCGGCAAGCTCCTCCTGCGACAGGGATTTCTCCTGTCTCAGCCGGCGCAGATTCCTGGCAACTCGCTCCCGCAGTCTCATGCCGGAGGAGTCGCCGGGCACCCGATCCGGCGCCACCCAGTATAATGGGGATTCGTGGGCCGGGAAAGCTTTTCGTCAGCCGGCCGTCGACTCCCCGCGAAGGGGGGTGACAAAAACCGGCTCGTCATTCTGTCACTCCGGCCCGGTGCCGCTTTTGCGCCATCGTCGCCGCAACCCCGCCTCTCCGGCGGGTCCTGCGACGGAGACCGACGATGCAGAACGACCCCGATCCCGCCTGGCCGCGCTTCGTGCGCACCGAGGAAGCCGCCCGGCTTCTCGACCTCTCGCCGCGCACCTTGGAAAAGCACCGCTGCGGCGGCACCGGCCCGGTCTACCGCAAGCTCGGCGGCCGTGTCGTCTACACCATCGCCGATCTGCGTGCTTGGATCGAGGGCTCGGCGCGCCAGTCCACCTCGGAAATGGCGACGGCGGCACGCCGTCCCGATGGGCGAGTCGCTGGCATCATAGGTGCTGGACGGGGAAAGGCGCGATGACCCCTTCACTGTCCCTGCGCCGCATCTGCGACGGCCGGCAGATGAACCTGTTCCGGCCGGTTGCCCGCGACATCGCCGCGCGCGATTCCCGCGACCTGATGTCCTGGCCGTTCTTCTCGCTGGCCAAGTCGCGCCGGGTGGTGCCGATCGATTTCCACATGGGTGCGGTTTCGATCCGCGTCGAGGCGACGCCGGAACACGGCATGGCGACGATCTGGGATGCCGACATCCTGATCTGGGCCGCCAGCCAGATCGTCGAGGCCCGCAACCACGGCTTGCGCACCTCGCGCCTGATGGCCGCGACGCCGTACGAGATTCTGACCTTCATCGGCCGAACCGATTCCGGTCTCGGGTATCGCCGCCTGAAGGCCGCCCTCGACCGGCTGCAGTCGACGACCGTCGCCACCTCGATCCGCCAGCCGGCGGAGCGGCGGCGGCACCGCTTCTCCTGGATCAACGAATGGAAGGAACTGCTCGACGATCGGCGCCGGCCGCTGGGGATCGAGTTGATCCTGCCCGACTGGTTCTATGCCGGGGTGATGGACGATGCGCTGGTCCTGACCATCGACCGGGCCTATTTCGACCTGAAGGGCGGGCTGGAGCGCTGGCTCTACCGCCTGGTGCGCCGCCATGGCGGCCGGCAGCCCGGCGGCTGGAGCTTCGACCTCCGGCACCTGCACCTGAAGTCCGGCAGCCTCTCGCCGTTCAAGCGCTTCGCCTTCGAAGTCCGGGCCATCGTCCAAAAACAACCGTTGCCCGGTTATCGCCTGTCGCTCGCTGTCGGTTCCGACGGGCTGCCGCGGCTGCATTTCCAACCCGATGACAACGATCCGCGCCGGCCCTCGGGCGGCGGGATCAGACTGTGAACAAGCTGTGGAACCTCTCGTACTATCCGGAACCCCTCGACCCGTACTATCGGGAACCCGATCCTCGTACTATCGGGAACCCGGAGGCCGTGTAACCCTGCTGAATCCGAACAGGAATTCGGCCCCTCCTAATTTACCTAACTTAAGGAATCCTAACATTGTAGGGGCGCGACAGGCGGTGGATAACGCCGTTTTGTCCCTTGAATCGGAGACTGACCGCGCCATGAGAGGGGGTGGCGAATGAGCGCGCGTCCCTCCGAAATCGTAGGATCCGCGCCGGTCCCGATCACCGAGGCGGACCTGATCTGGCGGGAGAGGCGGGTCGAGCATTGGCTGCGCTTCGGGCGCTTCTGTCACGAACACCGGCACGACAGCCAGCGCCGGACCGTCGGCTTATTGCCCGGCAATGTCTTTGCCCTCGTGCGCTGGGCGGGCAACGACTACGGCACCGTGGTCTCCCGGCTCGACATCCTGCGCGCCGTCGGGCGGGGTGAGCCGTTCCAGACGCTGCCCTGCGTCCGCCCGGGCGCCGAGATCCTGCTTCGGATCTCCGGCTGGCCGAAGGTCGAGCGGGTGCTGCAGGCGGTGGATGCCATCGAAGCGCTGGGCATCGATCCCTGCCTGGTCTCGCCGGAGCACTGGCGGCATCTTCACAACCGCATGGCGGCGGGAGAGCCGTTCCGGACCTACACCAGAGCCCAGCATGCCGCCTGGCTGAAGCGCCGGAGGGTGGGCGGATGACTTCGCATCGCTCTCACCTTTCTCTACCCCTGCGCGTGCTCGACCTCTTCAGCGGCGCCGCGGGCGGCTGGTCGCTCGGGTTGCACCGAGCGGGCTTCGTCACCGTCGCCGCCTGCGAGATCGTGGAATGGCGGCGCATCCTCTATTCGGAGAACTTCCCGCATGTCAGACTCTACGCCGATATCCGCACCCTCACGGCAGCTCGACTTGTTTCCGACCTCGGCTGCCTGCCCGACATCGTCGTCGGCTCGCCGCCCTGCCAGGACATCAGCAGCGCCAACACCAAGGGTAAGGGGATCGAGGGTGAACGCTCGGGGCTCTATCTCGAGGCCGTGCGGCTGGTCGGAGAGTGCCGCCCTCGCTGGTTCGCTTTTGAAAATAGCTCTAACCTCAGAACTCGCGGCGCCGACCGGCTGCTCGATGAGCTGGAAGCGCTCGGCTACGCCTGCTGGCCATGCGTGGTGGGTGCTGCGGATATCGGCGCCAACCATGTCCGCAGGCGGTCCTGGCTCATCGGCTGCGACCCGCAGCAGCTTGCCGGCGCCCGTGTCGCAATCCCGGCAGGGCGGGATGCGGCTGGAGGGGGGATCGGGCGCGCGACGGGCGATGAGGGAATCCGGCCTTTACGACCTGTTCCGCAACCATCCCTTGCCGACGCCGATGGCCTCGGACGGGATGAAGGACGGGGCCGGAGGCGGCGCGGGCTCGACATATCCGCTGCGGATGATCCTCGCCACGCCGCGCAGGACGGATGCCGATCGCGGCGGCAGAGGGGATCTTCTGAGCCAGCTTCGGGGCCACAAAAGCCGTCATGCGGGTATGACCGCGAGCAATCCGAATGCACCGGAAATCCTGCCGACGCCGATGAAACGGGACAGCCGCATGGACGGCTGGAGCCCGGCCTACGACCGGCGCAAATCGCCGACGATGGATGCGGTGATGGACGGGGCCATGACCGACCGCGCGCCGGACAAATGGGCCGGGGCGCTGGCGCTGGCGGCAATCTTGCGGAGCCATGGCCTGACTGGAACGGCGGCATTGCCCATCACCTACGGCTGGATGCAGGGCTTTCCGCCTGGTTGGCTGGCACGCGCATTGCGCTCGGCAGCCGCAAGGGGACGTCTGCGGCGAGCCTGATCGTCGAGGCCTTCGGCGACGCGGTGGTGCCGCAGATCCCCGAGGCCATCGGCCGCGCCATCCTGCGCAGCGAGGCCGCGCTGAATGCGGTGCTTGGCGGCACACCGGCGGATGATTCCACTGCGGGCACCGCATTCACCAGCGCAGACGGCGGTGATGCCGGTGCCGACGACCATGCAGGCGCCGGTCGCACCGACGATACATTCACCGATGATCATACGGATCCCGGGGGTGCGTCATGACCCGTCGGATTCGCACCGAATATCTCGCCGTGACTGGCCTCGCCGTGCTGCTGATCGGCGGCATCTCCGTCACCGACATCGCGCCGCGGCTGATCTGGAACGAGTCCGCCAGCCTTCCCATCGGCCTCTACCGCCTTGAACGGCCGACCACACTCGCCGTCGGCGATCTGGTCGCGGTCGCGCCGCCCGAACCGCTCGCCCAGTTCGTCACCGCGCGCGGCTATGTCGGCCCCGGCGTGCCGCTGCTGAAGCACGTCGCCGCGCTGCCCGGCGCGCGGGTTTGCCGCAGCGGCATCACGATCACCGTCGACGGCCAGGTCCTCGGCGCGGCGCGCGAGCGCGATCGGCGCGGCCGGCCGCTGCCGGTATGGCAGGGCTGCCGGATCGTCGCCGCGGACGAGGTCTTTCTCATGAACCGGGAGGCCGGGGACAGTCTCGACGGCCGCTATTTCGGCCCGCTCCCGCTCACCAGCGTCACCGCCCGCATCGTCCCGCTCTGGACCGATGCGGATGGCGACGGCCGCTTCCGCAGGCCTGTCGCCGGTGCGGAAGACGGCCCCCTGAACTTCGCTCCAACTGCAACCGAAGGGACCAAATGATGCCACAGATCGGAGAATTCACCCGTACGGAAGACGGCTACGAGGGCCGCGTCCGCACCGTCACGCTCGACCTGCAACTGGTCTTCGTGCCCACTCACAATGCCGATGTCGAGAAGGCCCCGGATTACCGCATCCATCTCGATGGCGAGGACGGCCCGGAGATCGGCGCCGGCTGGATCCAGAGCGGCGAGAAGGCCGGAACCTACATCTCGGTCGCAATCGACGATCCCGTCTTCGGGCAGCCGATCCGCGCCCGGCTGTTCCAGTCGGACGAGCATGGCCGCAACTGGGGCCTGCACTGGTCGCGCCCCAGAAAACGCGACGAGCGGGATTGAGCCATGCCGGTTTCCGTCCTTCACCATGCAGACGGGCGGGCTGGCGCCGCCCGTCATGCTGCCGCCCTTCTTCTTTCCGGCCTGGCCCTCGCCGCTGTCCCGGCTGCCGGCATGCTGGCGGCCTACAATGCCGGGCCGGGGCGCTACGACGAATACCTGGCCTCGGGCCGGACCCTGCCGGCCGAGACCCGCGCCTATGTCGCCGCGCTCGCGCCGCTGCTCGGCGGCGAGCCGCTTCCCGGCGCCGGTTTCGCCGCAGTGCCGCCGCGCGACTGGCGCGAGGCCCCGCTTTTCACCGGCAGCAAGTTTGACAGCCCGGACGCGAAACGAACGCAGCCCAGCGGCACATCGGCTGCAGATTCAATGCCGTCAGATGAGCCAGCCGTCGAAAGCCTGGACACCCGGTCTGCGGGCGATGGCTTCGCCCTCGCACCGCAATCCGACGGCCTATTCGTTCGCCGGTCGAATGCGAGATCCGTGCAATGAAAAATCATTCCAAACAACACTGCGCCTGCGCAGACAGGAGCCCGCAGCCATGAAGATCGCCTATGCCGACCCGCCCTATATCGGCTGCGCGCATCTCTACCGCGGCCGCCCCGATTACGCCGGCGAGGTCGATCATGCGGCGCTGATCGCGCAGCTGGAACGCGACTACGATGGCTGGATCCTGCATGCCGCTGCGACGCCGCGCTCCTTCGCCGTGCTCGCGCCGCTGGTCGCGCCGACGGGCGCCCGCTGGATGGCCTGGGTGAAGGGATTCGCCGCCTTCAGGCGCAACGTCCCGGTCGCCTGGGCCTGGGAACCGGTCATCGTCAAAGCCGCCCGCAAGCCCGTGGTCAGCAAGCGGCTGGTGCTGCGCGACTGGGTCCAGGAAAGCATCGCCCTGCGCCGCGGGCTGACCGGCGCCAAGCCGGAAGCCGTCTGTCACTGGTGCTTCGAAATGGTCGCGGCGCGGCCCGAGGACAGGCTCGACGATCTGTTCCCCGGCACCGGCGCCGTCACTGCGGCGTGGCACTCGTGGCAGCGGAAATTCACCTTGCCGGACGATCCGCTGCCCGCTCTGCCGCCATCGGATCGTGCCCGCCGGGGGCGATCCCTTCCGGGAGGTCCGCCGTGAGCATCCATCGGAAAAATCGCAGCATAGGATACTGCAGAGTAGTGCCGGGCGGCGCGGCCCCTTGGGCCACGCCGCCCTTGAAAAACATGCAAGATAAAAGCCCGCGATGTGCGGATCGGGCGGTCGGGGGTGTTGCCGGGTTTTCGAGGGTTTTGCGCACATCGCAGCGCCGATCCGCACCTCGCAGTTTTCCGGATTATGCAGGTTTCCGAACAAATCCTGCACCTCGCAGGAGATCGGCCCATGAGCAACGAGGAGGAGTTCCGCATCCGCCCGGGCCGCATCCGCTCCAGCCGCAACCAGCGCGCCCGGCCGTTCGTGGCCCAGGCGCTTGCCGCCGCCCAGAAGGCCGGCGGGCGCGTCTCGCGCAGCGGCAGGATCGTGTCGCCGGCTGCGTCGCGCTTCGGACGGGGCCGCAGCGCCGCCGTCCGCGCCAACAGGCTGATCACCCGCCGCACGCGGCTCTGCACCGTCAAGGTCCGGGTGGTCCGCAGAACCGGGCAGGCCGCCGCGCTGCCGCGGCATCTGGGCTATCTCGGCCGCGACGGTGTCACCCGCGATGGGGAAAAGGCGCGGATGTTCGGTCCGGAGACCGACAATACCGACATCAAGGAATTTGCCGAGCGCAGCGAGGACGACCGCCATCATTTCCGCTTCATCGTCTCGCCCGAGGATGCCGCCGACATGGCGGACCTGAAGCGGTTCACGCGGGAGTTGATGGCGCAGGCGGAAAAGGATCTCGGCACCGAACTGGACTGGATCGCCGTCGATCACTGGAACACCGACAATCCCCATGTCCATGTCATCCTGCGGGGACGCGCCGATGACGGCAAGGATCTGGTCATCTCCCGCGACTACATCCGCGAAGGGCTGCGCGACCGGGCGCAGAACCTGATCACCCGGGAACTGGGGCCGCGCCATGACCACGAGATCCGCCGCAGCCTGATGCGGCAGGTCGAGGTGGAACGCTGGACCGCGCTCGACCGCCAGCTGGTCCGGGATGCCGGCAAGGCCGGCATCATCGACATGGCATCGGGCATCGACGGTGCCCGCGACGATTACCTGCCGCAGAAGATCGGGCGACTGCGGCATCTGGAACGCCTCGGCCTGGCCGATCAGGTCGGGCAGGCGCAATGGGTGATCCGGCCCGAGGCCGAGACCGTGCTGCGCGAGATCGGCGAGCGCGGCGATATCATCAAGCGCATCCATCGGGCGCTGTCGGGGCAGGGGATCGATCGCGGGGTCTCGGACTATGTCTTCGCCGGCGAGGCCGATGGGCCGATCCTCGGCCGGCTGGTCGAGCGCGGCCATGACGACGAGCTGAAGGGCAGCGCCTATGCGGTGATCGACGGCGTCGACGGCCGCACCCATCACATCCGGTTGCCGAGTTTCGATGCCGCCGGCGACAGCGCGCCCGGCTCCATCGTCGAGCTGCGCAGATACGAGGATGCGAAGGGCGTGCGCCGCACCGCGCTGGCGGTGCGCTCCGATCTCGATCTCCGCGCCCAAGTCACCGCCGGCGGCGCCACCTGGCTCGACCGGCAGGCGGTGGCCCGCGATCCCGCGGCGCTGTCGGAGGCTGGCTTCGGCATAGAGGTCCGCCAGGCCATGAAGCGGCGCGCGGAACACCTGATCGAGGAAGGGCTGGCCGAGCGGCAGGGCAGTCGTGTCATCTTTGCACGCCGGCTGCTCGACCGGCTGCGCGAGCGCGAGGTTGGCGACGTGGCTGAGAAGCTTGCCACCAAGACCGGCCTGTCGTTCGAGCGCACAGCCGGTGGCGACACCATTGCGGGCACCTATCGCCGGCGCTTCATCCTTTCCTCCGGCCGCTTCGCCATGATCGACGACGGGCTGGGCTTCAAGCTGGTGCCCTGGACGCCCTCGCTCGAACGGCATCTGGGTCAGCACGTTTCCGGCGTCGCGCGCGGCGATGGCGGCGTGGACTGGAGCTTCGGCCGCAAGCGCGGGCTGGGATTGTAGGGCCGATCACCTTGACGGCCTGCGCGGCAATCCCATATGACTACAGATAGTCATAACGAGGATCGGCCATGAAGGAACTCCAGTTGCGGGATGCGAAGGCGACACTTTCCGCCGTGGTCGACCAGGCCGTGGCCGGCGAGCCGACGGTGATCACCCGGCACGGCCGCAAGGAGGCGGTGCTGCTCTCCTTCGAGGAATGGCAGCGCATCTCCCGGGTGCCGGATTTCGCCGATCTGCTGCTGGCCTTCCCCGGTGAGCCGGAGGACATTCCCGAACGCACCCGCAAGCCGGCGCGGGGGCTGCGGGATACGGACCTCTGACCCTTGTACCTGCTCGACACCAACATTCTCTCGGCCTCCGCGCCGAGCCGGCGCGATGCCGATGCGGAGGCTCTTGCCGCCTGGATGCGCGCCCAGAGCGACCGGCTCTATCTCTCGGCCATCACCATCGCCGAGATCGAGGCCGGCATCGTCCGCGCGGTCAGGATCGGCGCCAGCAGCAAGGCCCCGGCGCTGCGCCGCTGGCTCGCGGCCGTCGAGCATTTTTATGCCCGTCGGATTCTGCCTTTCGGCATCGACGAGGCCCGTCAGGCCGGCGCGATCCTCGACCGGGCGCGTGCCCATGATCCGGGCTTCGAGGACATCGCCATCGCCGCGACGGCGGCCGCGCATGGCCTGACCGTGCTGACCGCCAACGAACGGCATTTCGCACCGCTCGGCGTGCCCTACGCCAATCCGCTAAAGGAACTGCCCGCATAGCGGCAGCGGTGAGGGGAGGCATCGCTTGATGAGATTCCGGGAACCGGAGAGCACCGGTCGATGGAACCGGGTATGACCAGCAGGACCGCTCTGCGGGACGGAGCGGACGGTGGCCACAATGATGGGGATCGATGATCAGCCCGAAACGGCGAGGCGCGGGCAAACCATGACCAGGCCAGGATCGCACCCAAGCCCGTCCCCGGCAAACCCCACGTCCAGATAGCCGCTTGCGGAGGACATGCCTACGCTTCGGAACATGAGCATCACGCCGAAAGCTCTCGCCGCACGATATCGGCACCAGCGCTCAACGCCGCCAGCTTCCGCCTTGCCACGTTGCGCGACAAGGGCGCCATCCCGCAATTGGTGCAGGGATAAAGCCTGTCGGCCTCCACGAATTGCAACGCCTTGCGCAAGACCTCGGCAACCTCTTCGGGGGTTTCGATCGTGTCGGTCGCCACGTTGATGGCCCCGACCATCACCTTCTTTCCCCGCAGAAGCTCGATCAGATCCATCGGAACGTGGGAGTGCTGACACTCCAACGACAAGATGTCGATGCTGGATGTCCGCAGTTTGGGGAAGACTGACTCGTATTGCCGCCATTCCGCACCCAGAGTCCTCTTCCAGTCCGTATTGGCCTTGATCCCGTAGCCATAGCAGATGTGAACGGCTGTTTCGCATGTCAGACCTTCGGCCGCCCGCTCCAGCGCTGCAACCCCCCAGTCGTTCACCTCGTCGAAGAAAACGTTGAAAGCCGGCTCGTCGAACTGGATGATGTCGACACCGGCCGCCTCCAGCTCCCGCGCCTCTTCGTTGAGGATACGGGCGAATTCCCAGGCCAGCTTTTCACGGCTTTTGTAATGGCCGTCGTAGAGCGTGTCGATCATGGTCATCGGACCCGGCAGGGCCCATTTGATGGGCTGATCGGTCTGTGCACGCAGGAATTTCGCATCTTCGACGAATACCGGCCTGTTGCGCGATACGGCGCCGACGACGGTCGGGACACTGGCATCATAGCGGTTCCGGATCCGGACGGTTTCGCGTTTCTCGAAATCGACGCCTTCCAGATGCTCGATGAAGGTGGTGGCGAAATGCTGGCGCGTCTGCTCGCCGTCGCTGACGATGTCGATGCCCGCCTGCCGCTGATCATGCAGGGCCACGCGCAGGGCATCCTGCTTGCCTTCAAGCAGCTCCTCTCCTTGCAGATTCCATGGTGACCAGAGTTTTTCCGGCTCGGCGAGCCATGACGGTTTGGGCAGGCTTCCTGCGGTGGAGGTGGGCAGAAGTTTGTTCATTGCGCGTTTTCCTGGCTGGTTCGGATGATCAGGCGGCGTATTGGCCGGACCATTCTGCAAGAATGTCCCGGCAGGGCGTGATGAAATGTTCCTCGGCAAATTCGCCCTGCTCGACCGCCAGCCGGCTGCGTTCCTCGCGGTCATAGGTGACCCGCGTCAGCGAATAGTCCCGATGCGTCAGGCTCGGCCGATATGTCGAACCCGCAGGAGAGTTGGCGTTGTAGATTTCCGGGCGATAGATCCGCTGGAAGGTTTCCATCGTGCTGATCGTGCCGACAAGCTCCAGCGTCGAATAGTCATTGAGCAGGTCGCCCGTGTGATAGAACGCCAGTGGCGCAACCGCGTTCGGGGGCATGAAGTTGCGGACCTGCAACCCCATCTTGCCGAAATAGCGGTCGGTGAGGGATAAGTCGCCCTGCCGGTATTCGACGCCCAGAACCGGGTGTCGGTTCTCAGTTCTGTGATATGTCCGGCTGGTCGAGACGCTCAGGCAGATGACCGGCGGTTTCCCGGAGCATTGCCGATAGGCTGCCGAGTGCAGGAAGCTCTTGAACAGGTTGCCGTGCAGGTCTCCGAAATCTTCCGGCGTATCAAGATCCTTGCGATCCCGATTGTGCCGGGGCAGCACGATGCTGAAGTCGTAATCCCGCACATAGGACGAAAAGTTGTTCCCCGCGATACCCGCGATCCGTCGACCCGACAGGCGGTCGAGGATGGTCGGCTTCAAGATCTCGATCAACGGAAAGGCATCGACATGGCGTCCACCGCCGATGCTGACTGCGACCGAGATGATGTCGAGCTCGACCGAATAGCGGTCACGGCCCGGATTGTCCCAATCCGCCAGCGCATTGAAACGGTTGTCGATCATCGTGATCGCGTTGCGCAGATTGTCCTGCCGCGCCTCGCCCCTGGCCAGATTGGCAAAATTGGTTGTGGCGCGAGTGTTGTCCGACGGGCGATAGGTGTCGTCGAAACGAACGGTTGTAATGGAATAGGCGAGGTCACTCATCCTGGCATGCCTTCCGAGCGGCCCGCGGTCACGGGCCATGAAAACCAAACGATCCCCGTGACGGTTGTCACGAAGCGGCGATTTCACCTTGCGGATAGGCCGCTCCCGACGCGCCCACCGCGGCCGGAACAGGTGAAAGATCGAGGCAGGTTTCCTGACTTGCGGGTCGTCACCTGGACCGGCCTTCCCGACGCGAAATCCGCGCCAGTGGCATGTCGGACAGGCTCTCCGCCAACAGTTGCGGGGGCAGTTCCGGAATTGGCGAAAGCCTGACCGGATTCCCTTTTACCCGGGGTTTCCCCCGGCACCTTGATCTGTCGGCAGGGTCGGCTGGATCCGCGCCCAAGTCAACCTGGCGGAGGCATCGAAATTCTCATCTAGATTATGAGGATGACACAGGAGAGAGGTAAAGCGACGACGGCAGCTCGGTCAGGAGAACCCCATGTCGATCCTCGTAGAGTGATTGTCCGCCAAGGGCTCTTCGCATCGTATGCGCTGGTGGCAATCAGCGTTAATAGGAAGCGGCGGGGCCGCTCTCTTGGCCGAAGCTGGCCAATCTTGTGATGGTGGTTGGCAACTTGCGCTGGCGGTCGGGGCACCGCATTCCGCAAGTATTTCTACGCCAAAGTGTGCCAGCTTGCGATCAGCCCAAGCATAGCCGTTGAATCCCGCGACAGGCGGGTTTTCCTCATTGCATCGGATACCTGCAGGGAGGCTGGAACCACCTTGTCCGGCACGAAGATTCTCTGGGGCCAGATCAGCGTGGTCTTCCTGATCGTGCTGATGTTCGTCTGGTCCGGCACGCAATGGACGGCCTGGCGGCTCGGCTTCCAGCCCCAGCTCGGCCCGGCATGGTTCGATCTCTGGGGCATCCCGGTCTATTATCCGCCGGCCCTGTTCTGGTGGTGGTATTTCTACGACGCCTACGCCCCGCGCATCTTCATGGAGGGCGGCATCATCGCCGCCTCGGGCGGTTTCCTCGCCATCGGCATCGCCATCCTGATGTCGGTCTGGCGTGCCCGGGAGGCGGAGGATGTCGAGACCTATGGTTCGGCCCGATGGGCGGGCCGGGCCGAGATCGAACGGGCGGGGCTGCTCGGTCCCGACGGCGTCGTGCTGGGCAAGCTCGGTGTTGACTATCTGCGCCATGACGGGCCGGAACATGTGCTCTGCTTCGCGCCGACCCGCTCCGGCAAGGGCGTCGGGCTGGTGGTGCCGACACTGCTGACCTGGCCGGGCTCGGCCATCGTCCACGACATCAAGGGCGAGAACTGGCAGCTGACCGCCGGGTTCAGGGCCAGACACGGCCGGGTGTTGCTGTTCGATCCGACCAATGCGGGTTCCGCCGCCTATAATCCGCTGCTGGAGGTGAGGCGTGGGGAATGGGAGGTGCGCGACGTCCAGAACATCGCCGACATCCTGGTCGATCCCGAGGGCTCGCTGGAAAAGCGCAACCATTGGGAAAAGACCAGCCACGCCCTGCTGGTCGGCGTCATCCTGCACGTGCTCTATGCCGAGAAGGAAAAAACCCTGGCGCGCGTCGCCGCCTTCCTCTCCGATCCGCGCCGCTCGATCGAGGCGACGCTGGCGGCGATGATGAAGACCCCGCATCTGGGCGAGGCCGGGCCGCATCCGGTCATCGCCAGCGCCGCGCGGGAACTGCTGAACAAGTCCGAGAACGAACGCTCCGGGGTGCTGAGCACGGCGATATCCTTCCTCGGCCTCTATCGCGACCCGGTCGTGGCGGCCGTGACATCGCATTGTGACTGGCGCATCGCCGATCTGATCGCGGCGGAAAAACCCTCGACGCTCTACCTCGTTGTGCCGCCTTCGGACATCAACCGCACCAAGCCGCTGATCCGGCTGATCCTCAACCAGATCGGGCGACGGCTGACAGAGGACCTGCATGCCAAGGACGACCGCCACCGCCTGCTGCTGATGCTCGACGAGTTTCCGGCCCTCGGGCGGCTGGACTTCTTCGAATCTGCCCTCGCCTTCATGGCCGGCTACGGCATCAAGTCCTTCCTGATCGCGCAATCGCTGAACCAGATCGAGAAGGCCTACGGTCCCAACAACTCGATCCTCGACAATTGCCATGTCCGGGTCAGCTTCGCCACCAATGACGAGAGGACCGCGAAGCGGGTCTCCGACGCCCTTGGCACCGCCACCGAGATGAAGGCGATGAAGAACTATGCCGGGCACCGCCTCGCGCCCTGGCTCGGGCATATCATGGTCTCGCGCTCCGAGACGGCCCGGCCCCTGCTGACCCCCGGCGAGGTGATGCAGCTGCCGCCCGAGGACGAGATCGTCATGGTCGCCGGCACGCCGCCGATCCGGGCCAGGAAGGCGCGCTATTATGCCGATCCGCGCTTCCGCGAGCGGGTGCTGTCCCCGCCGGATCCGCGCGGGGTTGCGCCGGTAGCGCGGTCGGACGACTGGACCGGGCTGAAGCCGCCACAGCTGGATGCCGTGGGGCAGGGGGCTGATGCCGGAGCAGCGCCACATGCCGGCGCTGCACAGGCCGATGCGCAATCGTCCGCGGACTCGGACGATGCCGGGTTGCGCCGCGAACCGGGGTTGGAGCCGTATCAGGACATCGCCCCGGAGCCGGCTGCGCCTCCCGAGAACGAATTCGATCCCGACTTCGATGCCTCGGAACAGCAGGCGGGCCGCAACCGGGGGTTGGTGCGCGACATGCGCCGGGTCGCGCGCCAGATCTCCATGGACCAGAACGATGGAATGGAGCTTTGAGCCATGCCGCAACATGCCGACAAGAAGAAACGCCTCTCGGTCTATCTCGACCCGGACCTGATGCTGCTGCTGGCCGATTATGCCGACCGGCGCGGCAAATCCCGCTCGCTCATCGCCGAGGCGGCCATCGCCTCCTTCCTCACCCCCGATGCCGACGAACGGCAGGAGGCTGCCACGACCCGCCGGCTCGATCGTATCGACCGCAGCATCCAGCGGCTGGAACGCGATATCGGCATCGCCAACGAGGCCTTCGCGATCTTCATGCGGTCCTGGCTGACCGCCACCCCGGTGCTGCCCGAGGCGGCGCAGGCCGCCGCGCAGGCGCAGGGCGGCCAGCGCTATGACCGCTTCCTCGAAGCTCTCGGCCGCCGCCTCGCCAGCGGTCCTAAGCTGCGGCAGGAGGTGCCGGAGGAGCGAGAGTAGGTAAAGCACGTCGGCGCACCCACCTATGCGTTCCGGGTCAGTGCGGCCAGTCCTCATCGGCCCAGTCCCGCGACGTATGGATGACGCGCAGGATGACGACGCTTTCCCGGCCTGCTATGGTCCGCAACTCGTAGGCGATGATATAGGGCAGGCGGCTGACGGATTTCTCGTAGCTGCCGGTGACCCGGCCGGGGCGCCCGGTTGCCATGTCTCCGAGAGCTGCGCCGGTGTCCCGGAGCCGATCCGCAACCCGCCTTGCGGCGGCCGGGTTGTCCAGCGCGATGAAGGCGATCTGTTCCTTGATGTCGTCCAGGGCGGCGCGCGCCCAGGTCACCGGCCGCTTCACGCGTTTCCTGCGCGCTTCGCTTCCGCCGCGTCGATCACGGCATCGATCTCGGCCATGGCCTCGTCATGCGGCACAACGCGGCCGGTTTCCGCATCGGCCATGCCGCGCCGGATGCCGTCGATGATTTCCAGCTCGCGCTCGACATAGGTGGAAACGGCCTCGGCCGCGAGGAACGACTTGCTGCGCCGGGTTTCGCCGGCGATCCGCTCCAGCTTCCGCTTGGTCTCGGGGGAAACCCGAATCGTCATGGTGGTGCTTGCCGTCATAGTGAAGGCCTTGTGTTGTTCTGTGCACAAGATAGCACGACCGGGTCGGCCATGCCACAGTTCAGAGGTAAGGTGTGAAGACGTTATGCGACAACCCGGCCCTGCGCCGGCTGCTCAGCCTGGCGCGGACCCTGTCCGCGCAAGACAGCAAGACACGATGAGTCAGTCGCCAGGTCGACGCCCAGCACTGACGCCCCGTTTTGCCTTTGCGAATCCGCGATCCGAGGCCAGAAACCGCTCCAGCATCGGCACGACGAGTTTCTGCGGCGGGACCGCGGCACCCTGTGCGCCGGGTGCGGTGCGACCTAGCAACTCGCCATACAGGGTCAGATCCCTGTGCAGGCTCGCGGGCAGTTCGAGGGTGAGCTTCACGGGCGTATCGTCGGCGATCGGCTCAAGCTTCAGCTTCGTCATGGCGTCATCCTCCTGTCTGCTCGAACACAAGATCCCGGCTCACGACAATCCTGACCGGGAATCCCGGCCGGATGGTCAGCGTCGGCGCGACCTGCAGCTGGCGCTGGACGATCTGCTGACCGGCCTGGTCGACGGTATCCTGGGCGCCGTCGCGGATGGCGCGGATCAGCCGGTCTTCCTCGTCGTCGGCGGCGAGTTCGGTGCCCACTGCCAGCAGCGTCGAGAGCCCGGCAGCCTTCATCAGATCCCACCAGTGGTAATCGACGCCGTCCTCGAGCCCGGCGTAACCGGACGCATCGGCGCCCGGCAGACGCTCCAACACCAAGGAGCGGCCATCAGGGAAGATCAGCCTGCTCCAGACCAGCAGCACGCGTCGCTGGCCGAAACTCACGCCGGCATCGTATTCGCCGATGATGCGGGTGCCCTGCGGGATCAGCAGAATCGAGCCGGTCGGGCTGTCGTAGACGGGCTGGGTGACCTGGGCCACGATCTGGCCGGGCAGGTCGGAGCGGATGCCGGTGATCAGCGCCGCCGGGATCACCGATCCGGCCTGCAGGATCCAGGGCGAGGCCGGCGGTTCGACACGATCCGGGGCCACCGTGATGCGATCGGCGGCAGCGCCCAGGAACGCTGCGTGCCGGTCCTGCGCCCCCATGCCCTCCGGCTGTCCCATGGTGCCGAGCCCGCCCGAGGCCCGAACGGAACTGCCTGCGCCCATGTCCGGCCCACCCGCAGACCGTGGCCCGGCTTGAAAGAACACGCCGCTGACCCGCGCCGCTTCCTCTTCCGCCAGCCGCTGCTGCTCGGCCGCATCCATGGCGGGCGCGGGTTCGAGCGGTGCGGAAATGTCCGGCGCCGGGATCGGTTCGCCGCGATTGCGGGCATTGAGGATCGGCTTGCCGAGATCGCCGGGCAATGCCGGGCCGAGGGCGGGACCGGTATAGTCGCGCGGCAGTTCGGCCAGCCCGTCGGCGGTGGCGCGGTTCTCGGTGGAAAACAGCTCCTCGCCGCCGGTTTGCCCCACGTCCTTGCCCTGCAGCGCATAGATCAGCGCCGCGCCGACGCCGAGCGCGGCGATCCCGGCCATGCCCGCCAGCACTTTTCGCGACAGCCGGGTGACGCGCGGCGGTTCGGCGCGCAGGCGCATCGGGGCGGCGGCGGCTTCCCTGTCGCTCATGACGGCACCCTCCCCTGTGCCGCCGACTGCAACCGATGGATCCGCACCACCTGCTGGCGCTTGCCGCTGCCAAGGCGCAGTTCGGCGACACCGAAGAGCCGGTCGACGATCAGCACATTGCCGTGCACACGGCTGTTGACGATCTCCGGCTCACCCTCCGGACCGATGACGAAGAGCGGCGGCATCTCGCCCTGCGCGATGCCGGGTGGAAAGACGACATAGACCCGGCGGCCGTCGTCGAAGACCGAGACGGGGCGCCAGGGCGGGCTCGTGCCCTCGATCTGCAAGCCGTAGCGATGGTTGCGCGCGGCAGCGGCCGGGATCGCCGGCGCCCCGGGAACCGCCCGCCGCTGTGCCGTTACCGACGAAGTTTCCGGATAATGCCATGACACCGCCGGCATCCAGGTCTCTTCGCCGGCGCGCAGTTCCAGCATGTAGCGGCGCCGGTCGGTGGCGATGACCAGATTGGTGGCGATGTCCGGCCGGGTCGGCTTGACCAGCACATGCACGCGGCGGGACGCACCACTGCCGCTCTCGGTATCGCCGATGATCCAGCGGGCGGTGTCGCCGGCGGCGATGGGGCCGGTTCCGGTCAGCCGCTCGCCAGGCTCCAGCGCGATATCGGTGATCTGTCCCGGCGCGGCATAGACCTGATAGAGCGCGCCATCGCTCCAGGGATAGACCTGAATGGCATTGTAATAGCCCTCGCGGCGCGGCTCGACCCGCGCCGCGAGATTGGCATTCGCCACCCGGCCGGTGGGGCTTTCCGCCGCATTGCCGCCTTTCGCTGGCGTCCAGCCCGGTGGCACATGCAGCGGTTTCGGGGCAGGGTCAGCCTGAACGGCAGCGGGCGGCGACGGCAGCGGCGGGACATGGTCGTCATAGCTGAACTGCGGGGCCTTGCTGGTAGCGCAGCCCGCCAGCACGGTGGCCGACAGCAGGACCGCGGCCAGCATGCATCCGGGCAAACGCTTCACCGGCTTCCAGTTCATTCCTTCGGTGAGAACGATGCTCATTGGCTCATCTCCCGCGACCATGAGATCGCATTGACGTAGATGCCGAGGGGATTGGCGCGCAGGGCCTCGGCACTGCGCGGCGTCTGGATGACGATGGTCAGGATCGCGGTCCAGCGCTCGGTGGCCGAAAGCTGGCCGTTCTCGTAGCGCTTTTCCGTCCAGGCGACCCGAAAACTGTCGGGCGAGGCGCGGATGACACTCGACACCTCGACCGAGACCTGCCGCTCGCCCAGTTTCGAGAATGGATCGTTGCCGCGGGCATGGTCGTTCAGCGCCGCGGCGCCACGATCGGTGGTCCAATCATAGGCCCGAAGCCAGTTCTGGCGCAGGATCACCGGATCGGCGGGGATCGACCGGACCTGCTCAATGAGCCGGCCGAGATGCCAGGCGATCTGCGGATCGGTGGGGCGATAATCGGCCGCGGCCGGGGCGACGGCCTGGGCTTGGCCGAGATCGTCGACCTGCACCACCCATGGCACGACGGTACCCCGTGCCGATTGCCAGACCAGTGCGGAAGCAAACCCTGCAGCGAGGATCAGACAGGCGAAGGCCATCAGCCGCCAGTTCCTGGCCTGGGCGCGGGCCGAGCCGATGCGCTCGTCCCAGACCTGCGCCGCTTTCTGATAGGGGGTCGCGGGGTCCGGCACCTTGCCGTAATGCGTAGTCGGTCGTCTGAACAGGTTCATGGCTTGTCGCTTTCGGAAAGGGAGATGGAGGCGCCGGGGCCATGGCTGTCGCCGGAGCGGACCGCATGAGCGGTCACGGTGGCGCCCCGGGCAAGCGACTGCCCGCGCATGCGCTGCGCCCAAGCCGGTGCATTGCCGCCGGCATCGGCATTCGAGCTACCAACACCGACGCTCGTGCCGCCGAGCGTACCCTGCGTGGTGCTGCCCCCGGTGCTGGTGAAACCGGCCTTCACGCCGGCTTCGCGGCTGGCCTTGAGACTGGCCGCCGCCCGGCGCAGCGGGGTCATGGCGGCGATGCCCGCGCCCTTGCCGACGCCGGCGGCACCGGAGAGCGCGCCACCAATGCCGGACTGCCCGGCGGAGTTGAGGCTATAGGCGGCGGAGGCGGCCCCCGCCGTGGCGGCCCCGCCGCGCGCGGTCGCGGCAACGCCCCTGGCGCCGAGCACCGTGGCGCCGCCAGCGGCCAGCGCGGCGCCTCCCACGGCCAGCCCGGTGCCGGCGACGGCGCCCGCGCCGAGTTGCGGCCCGCCGGAGACGAGGCCGGTGGCGATGCCGGGGCCGAAGATGCCGAGACCGAGCAGCGACAGTGCGGCCAGCACGATGGCCATGGCATCGTCGACGGTGGGGGAAACGCCGCCGAAGCCGGTGGTGAACCGGCCGAACAAGGTGCTGCCGATGCCGATGATCACGGCGAGGACCAGGACCTTGATGCCCGAGGACACGACATTGCCCAGCACGCGCTCGGCCATGAACGCGGTCTTGCCGAAGAGGCCGAAGGGAATCAGCACGAAGCCCGCGAGCGTGGTCAGCTTGAATTCGATCAGGGTGACGAAGAGCTGGATCGCAAGGATGAAAAAGGCCAGGATCACCAGCGCCCAGGCGAAGAACAGGCAGAGGATCTGGATCAGGTTCTCGAAGACGGCCACCCAGCCCATCAGGTCGGAGATGGATTCCAGCAGCGGCCGCGCGGCATCGAGCCCGGTCTGGGCGGCGCGGCCGGGGCGCAGCAGATCGGCGGCGGAGAACCCGGTGCCGGAGGCCAGCAGCCCGAGCCCCGCGAAGCTTTCGAAGACGATGCGGGCAAGGCTGTTCCAGTTCGAGATCAGATACGCGAAGACGCCGACGAAGATCGTCTTCTTCACCAGCCGGGCGATGATGTCGTCCTCGGCGCCCCAGGCCCAGAACAGCGCGGCCAAGGTCACGTCGATGACGATCAGCGTGCTGGCGATGAAGGCCACCTCGCCGCCGAGCAGACCGAAGCCCGAGTCGATATAGCTGGTGAAGACCGCCAGGAACTCGTCAATGACCCCAGACCCGCCCATGCGCCTCTACTCCTCGCGGCTGGGGGTTGTGGCAGATTGCGCCGGATCGCGCCCGAGGAAGCGATCACGGGTCTCGGCCCAGATTGCGAGGCACTCGGCATCCTCGGCTGCGGCCTCGCCCATCCGCTGGCAGCGGCGCTGGCCCTCGCGCAGCGAATCTTCCTGCCGCGCAGGTGCCTCGCTCCCCGGCAGCGGCGGCAGATCGCCGTTCCGTTCCATGCGGATCAGCGTCACGATCATGACGATCGCCAGGAACAGGATGGCAACGAGCCGGGCCATCGCCTTGCCTCCCATGATAGGGCCTCCCCGGACGGTCAGTTGTTGAACATCCGGGCATTGCCGGGCTGGTAGCCGGTACCGGAGGTCAGGAAGCGTTCGCGCTGGATGCGGCCCTGCTGGGCAGCGGTGGCGCGCTCGGCCTCGGACAAGGCATCGGCCCTGCCATTGGCCGAGACCACGGCGATCAGATCCGAGATCTGCTGTGACTGGAGCGCGAGCAGTTGATTGCCGGCCTGGGTGGCCTGCAGCGCGCCGACGGCATTCTGGCTCTCGCTGACCAGATCGGTCATCTCGCTGCGGTTGGCGTCGATATTGCCGACCACGCCGGCCTGCACCCGCATGGCATCCTGTAGCCCGCCGACGGTGTTCTCCCAGCGGGAGCGGGCATCGGCGACCAGTTGGGCGTCGGTCGACGAGAGCGCAACATTGCCATACTGGTTCTGGAAAGCCTGGTCGATCTGGCCCACGTCATAGGCAAGATTCTGTGCCTCGCCGAGAAGCTGCTGGGTGCGGCTGACGTTCTGCTGCAACTGCTGCAGCGAACTATGCGGCAGGCTTGTGAGATTGCGGGCCTGATTGATCAGCATCTGCGCCTCGTTCTGAAGCGAGGTGATCTGGTTGTTGATCTGTTCCAGCGTCCGTGCCGCGGTCAGCACGTTCTGGGCGTAGTTCGACGGGTCGTAGACGATACGCCAGGCATGGGCCGGGCTGGTCAGTATGGGCGTGAGCGTGACGGGAAAGGCCAGCGCCAGTGCGAGCATGGAGGCGCCGGCCATCCGGGAGATCGGGTGCATCCTGCGTGTCATGGGGTCGTCTCCTTTTCTTTCAAGGTGGGTTCGAGGTCGCCAGCCTCGGCGAGGATGGCCGGAACGTCCGTTGCTTCCGTCGCGAGATTGTCGAGATCCGGGATCAGATCCGCCGCCCACTCGACGCCGCGCGCCTTGAGCCAGGCCGCGAGAAAACCGTCGTGGCCATGTTCGGCGAGGATGTTCGAGATCAGCGCCTGATCGGATTTGGACGAGGCGGCACAAAGCGCGAGGCCGACTTCCGTCATTCCCAGCTCGAACAGCCGGTTGCCTCTGCGGCTTTGGCAGTAATAGTCGCGCTTGGGCGTCGCCCGCGCGAGGATTTCGATCTGGCGGTCGTTGAGGCCGAAGCGGCGATAGATGGCGGTGATCTGCGGCTCGACGGCCCGCTCGTTCGGCAGCAACAGCCGGGTCGGGCAGGACTCGATGATGGCCGGGGCGATGGCGGAATTGTCGATGTCGCTCAGCGACTGCGTGGCGAAGATCACCGAGGCGTTCTTCTTGCGCAGCGTCTTCAGCCATTCGCGAAGCTGTTCGGCGAAGGCATCGTCGTCCAGCGCCAGCCAGCCCTCGTCGATGATCAGCAGCGTCGGGCGGCCGTCTAGACGGTCGCCGATGCGGTGGAACAGGTAGGACAGGACCGCAGGGGCTGCGCCGGTGCCGACCAGCCCCTCGATCTCGAAGGCCTGAACCGAGGCACTGCCCAGATGCTCGCTCTCGGCATCGAGAAGCCGGCCGTAAGGCCCGCCGACGCAATAGGGCCGCAGCGCCTGCTTCAACTCGTTGGACTGCAACAGGACCGCAAGGCCGGTGATGGTGCGCTCCCCGACCGGCGCCGAGGCCAGCGAGGTCAGCGCCGTCCAGATGTGTTCCTTCACCTCGGGCGTGATCTCGACGGTCTCGCGCCGGAGGATGCCGACGATCCAGTCGGCGGCCCAGGCGCGTTCCGCCGTCTCGTGGATACGGGCCAGTGGCTGCAGCGAAACCGACGTCTCGGCTGCCTCGGTCAGCTCGCCACCGAGATCATGCCAGTCGCCGCCCATGGCGAGCGCGGCCGCACGGATGCTGCCGCCGAAATCGAAGGCAAACACCTGCGATCCTGCGTAGCGGCGGAATTGCAGCGCCATCAGTGCCAGCAGCACCGATTTGCCCGCGCCGGTCGGTCCAACCACGAGGGTGTGGCCGACATCGCCGACATGCAGCGAGAAGCGGAACGGTGTCGATCCCTCGGTGCGGCCATAAAGCAGCGGTGGGGCATCGAAATGCATGTCATGCGCCTCTCCCGCCCACACCGCCGAGAGCGGGATCATATGGGCGAGGTTCAGCGTGCTGATTGGGGGCTGGCGGACATTGGCATAGGCATGTCCGGGCAGGCTGCCCAGCCAGGCATCGACGGCATTGACCGTCTCGATCATAGCGGCGAAATCTCGGCCCTGGACCAGTTTCTCGACCAGCCGCAGCTTCTCGTCGGTGACGCGCGGGTCAGCATCCCAGACAGTGATCGTCGCGGTCACATAACCCATGCCGGCGATGTCGGCGCCGAGTTCCTGTAGCGCCATGTCCGCATCCACGGCCTTGTTGGCGGCGTCGGTGTCCACCAATGCCGACGGCTCGCTGGTCATCACCTCCTTGAGGATCGCGGCGATGCTCTTGCGTTTGGCGAACCATTGCCGCCTGATCTTCGTCAGCAGCCGGGCGGCTTCCGGCTTGTCGATCAGAATGGCGCGTGTCGACCAGCGGTAGGGAAAGGCGATGCGGTTCAGGTCGTCGAGAATTCCGGGCGTGGTCGCCGTCGGAAAACCGTTCAGGGTCAGGATGCGAAGATGCTGCGCGCCGAGACGCGGCTCCAGCCCGCCGGTCAGCGGCTGATCGGCCAGCAGCGCGTCGAGATGCATCGGCACCTCGGGCACGCGCAGCCGCTGCCGGTTGGTCGAGATGGTGGAATGCAGGTAGGTCAGCGTCCCGGCATCGTCGAGCCAGCGGCATTCGGGCATGAAGCCGTCGAGCAGCGCCAGCACCCGGTCGGTGCGGTCGATGAAGCCGTGCAGGATATCGCGCGCGTTGACGCCGGATCGTTCGCGGCCTTCGTAGAGCCAGCTTTCGGCGCGGGCGGCCTCCTCGGCCGGGGGCAGCCAGAGGAAGGTCAGGAAATACGCGGAGATGAAATGCATGCCCTGTTCTTCGAATCCGGCCTTGCGCTCGGCGTCGAGCAGGGCCGAGGCCGGATCCGGGAACAGGCTCTCGGGATAGGTGGAATCCTCGCGGCGTTGCGCCTCGACGAAGATCGCCCAGCCCGAGCCGAGGCGGCGGAAGGCGTTGTTCAGCCGTCCCGCCACCGCAACCAGTTCGGCGGCAACCGCGGAATCCAGATCGGGACCACGGAACCGGGCGGTGCGCTGGAAGCTGCCGTCCTTGTTCAGCACCACGCCGGGCGCGACGAGCGCCGCCCAGGGCAGGAAGTCGGCGAGGCGGCTGGCAGTGCGGCGGTATTCCGCGAGATTTATCATGGTTCGTCCTCACACCGAGAGATGTCCGGGGATGCGCAGATGCCGCCGCCCGACCTCGACGAAGAGCGGATCGCGCTTCGCGGCCCAGACAGCGGCCAGATGGCCGACCGCCCAGATCAGGATGCCGGCCAACCAGAGCTGCAGCCCGAGGCCCACGGCTCCGGCCAGCGTGCCGTTCAGGATGGCAATGGCGCGCGGCGCCCCGCCGAGCAGGATCGGCTCGGTCAGGGCGCGATGCACCGGGACCGAGAAGCCCGGAACCTCGGACAGCTGTTCGAAGCTCTGGGCCATCAGACCAAGGCTCCGCCGCCGAAGCTGAAGAAGGATAGGAAGAAGCTGGAGGCCGCGAAGGCGATGGAAATGCCGAAGACGATTTGGATCAGGCGGCGGAAGCCGCCGCCGGTATCGCCGAAGGCCAGCGTCAGCCCGGTGACGATGATGATGATCACCGCGACGATGCGGGCGACCGGCCCTTCGACCGATTGCAGGATGCTGGTCAGCGGTGCCTCCCAGGGCATCGAGGACCCGGCGGCATGGGCGGTCGGGGCCAGCACAAAGCTGACATAGGCGGAGCTGGCGGCCACCGCGACGTGGCGACGGACCTTCAAGGCGTGACGGATCATTCGGAATCTCCTGTTTCGGGCGGTATGATTGGGGCGATGCGGTAATCGCCATCCGGGCCGAGCCCGTCCACGCGGGCGAGTTCGACCAGCCGCCGGGATGCGCCACGGCCAGCGAGGACGGCAACGATGTCGATGGTTTCCGCGATCATGGCGCGTGGCACGGTGACGACGGCTTCCTGGATCAGCTGTTCGAGGCGGCGCAGGGCGCCGAGACCGGTTCCGGCATGGATGGTGCCGATGCCGCCGGGATGGCCGGTCCCCCAGGCTTTGAGCAGATCCAGCGCCTCGGCGCCGCGCACCTCTCCGATCGGGATGCGGTCGGGACGCAGCCGCAGCGAGGACCGGACCAGATCGGACAAGGTCGCGACGCCGTCCTTGGTCCGCATGGCAACGAGGTTCGGCGCGGCGCATTGCAACTCGCGGGTGTCCTCGATGATCACCACGCGGTCCTGCGTCTTGGCTACTTCGGCCAGCAGCGCATTGGTCAGGGTGGTCTTGCCGGTCGAGGTGCCTCCGGCGACGAGGATATTGGCGCGGGTCGCGACCGCGAGCCGCAGCGCCTCCGCCTGCATCCGGGTCATGATGCCGGCGGCAACGTAATCGTCGAGGGTGAAGACGGCCACGGCCGGCTTGCGGATGGCGAAGGCTGGGGCGGCGACCACCGGCGGCAGCAGACCCTCGAAGCGTTCGCCGGTTTCCGGCAATTCGGCCGAGACGCGCGGCGACCGGGCATGGACCTCGACACCGACGTGATGCGCGACGAGGCGCACGATCCGTTCGCCGTCGGCGGGAGAGAGCCGCTCGCCCGTGTCGCTCAGGCCCTCGGAAAGCCGGTCGATCCAGAGCCGCCCGTCGGGGTTGAGCATGACCTCGACAATGGCGGGATCTTCCAGAAACCGGGCGATGGCAGGTCCGAGCGCGGTGCGGAGCATGCGGGCGCCGCGTCGGATCGCTTCAGGTTTCTGGTGAGCAGCCGCCATCTCGTCCTCGTTCCGTCACGGGCACCCGCGACGGGCGGCCCTGGATCGGGGACAAGGAGAAGAGACAGAAAACCGGCACTGGCAACAAGCGAAACGGGGGCGGCGTACTGGAGCGCAGGAAAAGAAGGGAAAGGGATGGTTGGTAGTCCGTGGCAGTGATCGAAACTGCCAAGAAAAGCGCTTCTGGGATGAGAATGAACCTTAACCGTCTGCTGCTACCCGAAACCCGGCATTGCCGGTCGAACTGTCCGGATCGTTCCGGGTGCGGGAATGGACGTGATAGCGGTCGCAATAGCTCGCATGGCACAGATACGAGCCTCCGCGCTGCACGCGGGCATAGCCCAGTTCTGAACCGGTTGGGTTTTGGGCTGGCAGGCGACCGGCATCGGGCAGCGGCCCGAAACGGTCGGCGACCCATTCCCAGACATTGCCGCACATGTTGTAAAGGCCATAGCCGTTCGGACGAAACGCATCCACGGGCGCGGTACCGGGATAGCCGTCCTCGGCGGTGTTCACGTGCGGGAAATCGCCTTGAAAGGTGTTCATGGCAAAGGTGCCCCTTGGCATCAGGTCGTCGCCCCAGGGAAACTTGCGATTGCCGAGGCCTCCGCGTGCGGCCCGTTCCCATTCGGCTTCGGTCGGCAAGCGCAGTCCCGACCAGTTGCAATAAGCCAGAGCATCATACCAGGCGATATGCACGGCAGGATGATCCGCGCGCCCTTCGACCGAACTGCCCGGACCTTCGGGTGCATACCAGCACGCTCCATCGACCTTGCGCCACCAGGGCAGGCCCGGTGGACTGGCGGGAAACGCCGCAGGATCCGGCAGTAACAGGTGAAAGACGAAGCTCCAGCCCTCTTTCTCAGCCACACTGCGATAGCCGGTTTCGTGAACGAAGCGCGCGTATTCGGCATTCGTTATCGCAAAGGGGGAGATCAGAAATCCATCCAGTCGGACCTTCCGGCGGGGGCTGTCCAGATCGCCTGCATAGGTCGAACGGCGGGCTCCCATTTCGAAAATACCGCCGGGGATCGGGCGCAGGCGGGCTTGTAATTCCGCGATCACATCTGCCGATGCCCGCGGGATCGAGGAGGCGGCACGCAAGAACGCCTCGTCGCGGCCTGGCGTCGATGTTCCGGATGAGGCGCCGCAGCAGGATTTTCGAGGGCCGTTTTCGCGCATCACGCTTTCCTGTTTACTCGACCAAGCCAATCATGGTGCGGCGCTGCTTGTCGAGTTCCTCGCTGTAGCGCCGCAGGGTGTGGGCTTCCGACAAGAGGCCGATGACCCGCCGCTCGATCCGGTCGCTGACGACAGCCAGCGCCTCGGTCTGGCTCGTCTCGAACAGGCTTGCGGCCTGGCGGGCGTTCATCCCGGGCAGGAGGATGTCGCCCTGATGCCGGAAGAATGCCGAAAGCTGCTGGCTTGGCTCGGCCGCGCTGGCATCGGCGTGGATCTCGGGCACCGAGACCATGGCCACATAAGCACCGTCTTGATCGGTGACGATGACACGCTGGGTAGAGCCAAGCGGGAAGCTGCGCCGGAATTCGTCGGGCGATATGGCCGCGGGCGCCGTCCGCAGGTCGCGCCGCATCAGCCGACCCACTGTCAGGTTGCGGATCCAGCCCACGTCATGGGCGCTGCGGATCGTCTCGCCCCGCAGATGGAAGCGCCAGGTCGAGAAGGAATAGCCGAAGCTCTGCCGCACCACCAGCGACGAGGTCATGGCGGCGGCAAGCACCAGAACGGCGATGGGGAATTCGCCGGTGACCTCCAGCGCCAGGAAGGTCATCGCCAGCGGGCCGCCGATCACAGCGACGCCGAATGCGCTCATGCCGATCACGGCAAGAGCCGGGGCCGACAGCATGCCCGGCACCAGCCAGTCCAGCGGCACCGCCAGCGCCTTGCCGACCAGCCCGCCCAGCAGCAGAGAAGCGAAGAACAATCCGCCCCGAAAGCCCGAGCCGATGGTCAGCGCCGATGCCGCGGCCTTCAGCACGAACAGCAGAATCAGTGCCGGCAGTGCCACGTCATGTTCAAGGTTCAGGTGCAGCGCGCCATGTCCTGCCGACAGTACCTGCGGCGTGATCAGCGCCAGCAGCCCGACCAGAAGTCCGCCCGCCGCCGGGCGCAGCCAGACCGGCAGGCCGCTTCGGGCGGCCAGCCGCTCGGTGCGCACCACGCCGATCATGACCAGGATGCCAAGCACCGCGCAGATCACGCCCAGCATCACTGCAGGCATCACGTCCAGCGCCGAGATCCCCCAGAGCTTGCCGACATCGATGACAAAGATCTGGCCGCTCATCGCCCGCGCGCACAGCCATGCCGCGATCGCGGCCGAGACGACCGGGATCAGCGACCGGCTGGTATAGGTGCCGATGATCAGTTCGAAAGCATAGAAGGCGCCGGTCAGCGGCGCGCCAAAAGCCGCAGCGATGGCTCCTGCCGAGCCGCAGCCGACCAGCACCCGCATATCCTCGCGCCGCAGCTTCAGCTTCACCCCCAGTTTCGAGGCGATGCCCGAGGAAAGCTGGGTATAGGCCGCCTCCAGCCCCGCCGACAGGCCGAAGCCGTTCGAGGCAAGGTTTTGCAGCGTCACCCAGATGCTGTCGGTCAGGGACATGCGACCGCCGTAAAGCGCGTTGGCCTCGATCGGGTCGATGATACTGCCGCGACGGCGGCGCAGGTGGACAAGAACCACGGTCAGGAGCCCGCCGCAGACCGGGACGACGACCAGCGGCCAGCCACGCGCAAGATCGGCGCCGCTGAGCCCTTCGGCAAAGCCGACGCCGTAAAGCAACGTGTGCATCAGGCTGGACAGGCCGCTGACGGCGCAGACCACCAGCCCCGCCATCCCGCCGGCAGCAATGCCCAGCAGGATCAATCCGATCTCGTTGCCGCGCGAAAAGACCCGCCTGCGAAGCCAGTTCAGGCGGATGGTAAGGGCCGGTCGATAGCGTTTCACGGGCAAGCTTCGGCCTCAGGCCATCCAGTTGCCGCCGTCCACGCCGAAGCATTGGGCGACGATGTAGTCGGCTTCGGGCGTGGCAAGGAAGATCGCCATGCCGGTCAGGTCCGAGGCCAGTCCCATGCGGCCAAACGGCACGGATTCGCCGACGATCCGCTTCTTCTCGCCCGGGGCACGGCCTTCGTATTTGGCGAAGAAGGCATCGACCCCGTCCCAATGCTCGCCATCCACGACGCCGGGGGCGATGGCGTTGACGTTGATGCCATGCGCGATGAGGTTCAGCCCGGCGCTTTGCGTCATCGAAATCACCGCCGCCTTGGTCGCGCAATAGACCGAGACGAGGCCCTCGCCGCGCCGGCCGGCCTGCGACGCCATGTTGATGATCTTGCCTCCCTGACCCCGCGCAATCATGTGGCGCGCCGCGGCCTGCATGCAGAAGAAGGTGCCCGAGGCGTTGACGGCAAAGACCCGGTCGTAATCGGCGCGGGTAACCTCGGCGAAGGGGGCGGCGGTAAACAGGGCGGCGTTGTTGATCAGGATGTCCAGATGGCCCAGCTCTTCGATGGCTTCGGCAAAGCCCCTGTCGATGCTGTCCTGCGAGGTTACGTCCATCTGCACGGCGATGGCGCGCTCGCCCAGTTCGGCAGCAGCGGTGTGGGCGGCATCGGCATTGATGTCGGCCAGCGCGACGCGGGCGCCCTCGGCGATATAGGTGCGGGCGAATTCCAGCCCGATGCCGCGCGCCGATCCGGTGATGAGGGCAGTCTTGTCTTGCAGTCTCATGTCAGGTTCTTTCCTGGTTGGGCAGGCGGTCGCGGCGCTGCGCGCAGGCAGGACCGGGGCCACGCATGTAATGATGTTCCGGCCGGTATCCCCGGCCCAAAAGGTGCAAGAGCCGGCGCAGGCGAGCGGCCAGCATCATTGCGGCAGCAGATCCGGCGCGGCGATGCGCGCGCCGTCGCGAAACAGGTGCAGCTTGCCGGGCAGCGCCGTGACCCGGACCGAGCCGTCGGCGGCCTGCGCCAGATCGCGACCGCAGCGCACGATCATCAATCCGTGGTCGGTGACGACATGGGCAAGGCTGTCGCTGCCCAGCTGCTCGACCAGGGTGATGCGGCCCTGCCAGCCCGCGCCTTCAGCAGCCAGCCGCAGATCCTCGGGGCGGATGCCCAGGGTATCGCCGTCCAAGCTGCGCGCCACCGCCTCGTCGATGAAGTTCATTCGCGGCGCGCCGATGAATCCTGCGACGAACGGCGTCTGCGGCGTGTCGTATAGCTCCAGCGGAGAACCGACCTGTTCGATCCGGCCCTTGTTCAGCACCACGATGCGGTCGGCCATGGTCATCGCCTCGACCTGGTCGTGAGTGACATAGATCATCGTCGCGCCCAGACGCTTGTGCAGTTCCATCAACTCGACCCGCATCTGGCCGCGCAAGGCGGCGTCGAGATTCGACAGCGGCTCGTCGAACAGGAAGACCTTGGGATGGCGCACGATGGCGCGGCCGATGGCGACGCGTTGCCGCTGGCCACCGGAAAGCTGCTTGGGCTTGCGATCCAGCAGCGGCGTCAATTGCAGGATCTCGGCTGCCTCGGCCACACGGGCGTCGATCTGCGCCGGGTCTGCCTTAGCGAGCCGCAGCGAGAAGCTGATATTGTCGCGCACGGTCATGTGCGGATAAAGCGCATAGCTTTGGAACACCATGGCGATGCCCCGTTCCGACGGCACCTTGCCGCTGACGTCCAGCCCGTCGATCTCCATCCGGCCCGAACTCGGCTGATCAAGCCCGGCGATCATGCGCAGCAGTGTGGACTTGCCGCAGCCCGACGGGCCGACCAGCACCGTGAACGAACCCGAGGGCACGGTCAGGTCCAGTTCCGGGATCACCTCGACGGAACCGAAAGTCTTCCTGAGCTTGCTGATCTTGACTTCTGCCATGACAGTTTTCCTTTCAGTAATCGGAGATGCGTTGCGGGCCGGCACCCGAAACCAGCATCATCGCCGAGAAGTGTTTCAGCAGCAGATCGGACTTCAGCGCAGCATGGTCGGCGCTGTCCCACAGGTCATGCAACTCATCCGGGTCGGAGGCCAGATCGAACAGCTCGCCCTGCGCGGCATCGTGATAGACGCAGATCTTGTAGCGACCGTCGAAATACATCGAGCCGCGCGAGCCCACGCTGCCCGGAAAGCGCAGCGCGTCCATGTATTCGCAAAGCACGTAATCCTTGTGACGCCCCGGATCGGCTGCGCCGGTCAGCAAGGGCATCAGCGACCTGCCCTGGTCCTGCACCGGCTTTTCCAGCCCCGCCGCCTCGCAGATCGTGGCGGGAATGTCGACCAGTTCGACCAGGGCGTCCGAAACCAGTCCCTCGCGCACCCGACCGGGCATCGAGACGATCATCGGCACATGCACCAGCCCTTCATAGAAGCGGCAGCCCTTGTAGAGCAGCCCGTGATCGCCGAGCATCTCGCCATGGTCACTCATGAACAGCACCAGCGTGTCGCGGCGTTGGCCGGTTTCGTCCAACCGCGCGACCAACTTGCCCACCATATCGTCGATCTGCGCGATCATCGCCATGTAAGCGGCGCGGATGCGCCGGATGTCGTAGCTGTCGGGCGGGGTGTCGTGGCTGTAGTCGCCCAGTTGCGATGCGTCGGGAACCAGGGTCGGATCAACCGGCTTTCGGGTCTGCTGATCCACGCCTGCCAACCTGCGATGATGCTCCAGATCCGAGGGCGCAAAGATGGGCGCCGGCATTTGCGCCGGGTCGAAGCGCTCGAACCAACTGAGCGGCGGATCGAAGGGCGGATGCGGATCATAGACGTTGATCGACAGCAGCCACGGCCGGTCGTCTTCGGTTCGGTCGATGAAATCCAGCGCCCGCTCCGTGGCCCAGGCGGTCTGGCTGTGTTCGGCCGTGACGGGATGGGTCACGATGTCCTCTGCCGGGGCATATGCTTGGGCGGCATCTATCCCCTTGGCCCTGAGCCAGTCCTGATAGTCGTGCCCCTCCGGCCAGTCCGGTTCGGGATGCTGTGACCAGTAGAACTCTTCGTAGCCGTCGGCGGTCGGACGCTGTTCGACCCGGCCCTGCGCCGAGGACAGGTGCAGCTTGCCGATCAGCCCGGTGCGATAGCCGGCTTGGCGAAACACTTCGGGCACCAGAACCAGGTGGTCGGGAAAGCCGGTATTGCCGTTGCGCTGCACCTGATGCGCGATCGGATACATGCCCGTCAGGAACGAGGCGCGGCTGGGGGTGCAGATCGGGCTCTGGCAATAGGTGCGGGTGAAGGCCGTGCCCTGCTCGGCCAGCGCATCCAGATGCGGGGTCTGCGCGGCGGGAAAACCCAGACGGCGGATGGTGTCCCAGCGTTGCTGATCGGTGCAGATCCAGAGGATATTGGGTCGGGTCATGGTCGCAGCCTTCCTTGCCGCTCCGCGACCTGCGGGGCAGCCTTCAAGAAATCGGTCGGGTCGGGGGCGGCGAGCGATGTTCTGAGGCACCGCCCGCCGGGATCGTCAGTCGATGTAGCCCGCGCGGCGGAACATCCGCTCGGTATCGGCCTGGGCCGCATCCAGCGCCTCCTGCGCCGAGCGGCGGCCGGTCACCACCTCTTGCAGGGCAAGGCCGACGCGATCGCCCACGGCGCGGAATTCGGGGATCGGCAGGCGATAGATCGGGTCGCCATCGGCCAGCGCCTGGGCATAAGCCTTGGTGAATTCGCCGAAGCCGAAGTCGTAGCCGTGCTTTTCGGTGAATGCCGGATCGTTCCAGACCGACTGGCGCGTCACCGCCAGGAACGAACTGTTCAGCGTGACATCGGTGACAGTCTCTTTGGAAGTGGCCCACAGCACGAAAGCCTGCGCGGCCTCGACATTCTTCGAGCCGGCGCCGACGGCCCAGCCCTGGGCGTTGAAAGGTGCGAAGCGACCCGCCGGCCCGCCGGGAGGCGGTGCGAAGCCCAACTCGCCTTGCACCTTGGAAAGCGCGGGGTCAAGAATGCGGCCCGCCAGCGGCGCGCCTTCGATCGCCATGGCGATATTGCCTTGCTGCATCGCCACCACGACCTCGTCATAGCCCGCCGAAACGGAACCGGGGATGCTGTGCTCGTTCAGCAATTCGGCATAGATCTCGGTCGCGCGCACCGCTTCGGGCGAGTTCAGGGTGGGGGTCATGTCCTTGGGATAGTCCTTGACCCAATGCCCGCCCTCGCCCAGCATGATCTGCGTCCAATACCAGACGTTTTCCGAGGTGTTGGGCTTGCCGCGCAGCGCCGTGCAGGGCGCGACGCCCTTTTCCTTCAGCGCCTTGCAGATCGAGAGCATGTCCTCGAAGGTCTCGGGGGCCTTGTCGAAGCCCGCTTCCGCCAGGACCGGACCGCGCCAGTAGTTCAGCTGGGTGGCGGCGAAATAGGGCACCCCCATCTGCTTGCCCTCGTATTTGAAGGCCTCCAGTGTCGTCGGGATGAAATCTGCGCTGTCGAAGCCTTCCCTTGCCGCGATGGCATCGTCGAAAGGCGCCAGCCTGTCCGCCGCCGCATAGCGCGGCACGTCCGATGCTTCGAGGAAGAACACGTCATAGGCCGGCGAGCCGGTCGAAAGCTCGACCCCGATCTTTTGCACCGCCTGCCCGAAGGCATAGAGATCGAACTGCACATCTGCGCCGGTTTCTTCCTCGAAGGCG
The DNA here is from genome assembly GCF_018499825.1 of Paracoccus sp. pheM1. Lineage (NCBI taxonomy): Bacteria > Pseudomonadati > Pseudomonadota > Alphaproteobacteria > Rhodobacterales > Paracoccaceae > Paracoccus > Paracoccus sp. pheM1. The sequence goes on along the minus strand of NZ_JAGXCX010000001.1, from coordinate 1,441,620 downwards.
GCGACGCGTTTCTCGATCTCGGCGTCCCAGGGCTGCTGGGTGCTGAGGACGCGCAGCGTCACGCCCTCATAAGGCTTGTCCTGTGCCAGCGCGGTGGTGGCAGCAAGGCCGGCCAGCACGCTCGCGGCGGCCAGCAGTCTTGCAGTGGTCGGAATGCGCATCTCGTTTCCTCCTGTTGGATGCGATGGGCGGCGCTTATCCCTTCACCCCGCCGGCGGCGGTCTGGATGAAGTATTTGCGGATGGCGACGGCGAAGACTGCGACGGGCAGCAGGATGATGATGCCGGCTGCGGCGATCTTGCCCCATTCGGTGCCCTGATAGGCCATGTAGTTCAGGATCGCGACGGCGGCGGTCTTGGCCTCGACCTGTGTCAGGGTCAGCGCGAACAGGAATTCGTTCCACGAGAAGATGAAGACCAGGATCGCGGCTGAGACGATGCCCGGCGCCGCCATGGGCAGCGATACCCGCAGGAAGGTCTGCCAGCGCGTCGCGCCGTCGACGACGGCCGCCTCCTCGATTTCCAGCGGGATAGCGTCGAAGAAGGCTATCAGGATCCAGATCGCCAGCGGCGCGGTGAAGACCGTGTTGATGACGATCAGCCCGATCCGCGTGTCCATCAGCCCGATCTGGGTGAAGGCGACGAAATAGGGGATCACGAAGATCATCCCCGGTGCGGCCCGGACCAGCAGCACCCAAGACAGAAGCCCCGCCTTGGCGACCGAGCGCAGTCGCGACAGCCCATAGGCCGCAGGCAGCGCCAGCAGCATCGAGGCCACGACCGTCCCCGCCGAGACCAGCACCGAGTTCAGGAACGAACGCATGAAGGTCGAGTCCGACAGCACCTGGCGATAGTTTTCGAGCGTGACGTCTCCGACCAGCACCGGCGGCTTGGCGAAGATGTCGAGCGGTCCCTTCAAGGACGAGGACAGCATCCACAGGATCGGTGCCAGCAGGAAGGCGATGAACAGCGCCGCCACGCCGTAGCAGAAAAGCTTTTCGCGGGTTCGCAGCATTACCTGACCTCCTTCGCTTCGCGCCGGGCAATGCCGACCAGGAAGGGCGCGCACAGCGCCATCATCACGATGAAGAAGCTGACGATGATGGTCGCCGCATAATCCACCCGCAGGTATTCGAAGCCGTTGACATAGGCGAGGTAATTGACCGGCTCGGTGGACCCGGCCGGCCCGCCGCCGGTCAGCACGAAGATGATCGGAAAGATCGCCAGCGCCTCGAGGATGCGAAACACCGTCACCGTGATGATCGCCGGGCGCAGTTCGGGCAGCGAGATGTGCCAATGCGACTGGAACCAGCTGGCACCGTCGATGCGCGCCGCTTCATATTGGTCGTCGCCGATGGATTCCAGCGCCGACAGGAACAGCAGTGCGACGAAGGGCGTGCCCGTCCAGACCGAGGCGACGATCACCACCGCCAGCGCACTCGACGGCATGCTGAGCAGGTCAAGCGACATGTCGGCTCCAAAGAGGCCGCCCAGCCAGGCCAGCCCTCCGGCATCGGGCACGATGAACAGCTTCCAGATCAGGCCACTGACAGCAGGCGGAATCACCGCGGGCAGCAGGAAGGCCATGCGCATCCAGCGCGTCCCTGCCAGCTTTTCCTTCAGCACCATGGCCAGAAGCAGTCCGATTGCCACTTGGGCCGCGACCGGGATGAAGATCAACTCGGCCGTAACCACCACCGAGTTCCAGAACCGGCTGTCGGCCATCAGTTCGGCATAGTTTTCCAGCCCGACGAACATCGGGGCGCCGGGCATCGTCAGGTTGATATAAAGCAGGCTGATGCCGAAGGTTGCAAGAATAGGCGTAACCGTGATTGCCCCAAGCGTTAGAAACGTCGGCAAAATGAACGGCCACAGCCCTTTGTTGGAGCTGACGGACATACGGCTTCCTCCCTCGGCATTCTCCCTGCGACGAAAAGCCACAGCAGAGGTGTTTATGCAAATGCCAAAACTGGATAAGGTATCAGGAAATTGAATGATCGGACGATAGGATGGACGATTACCTGCGCTTCCTTGCCGTAGCCGAACACCGCAACATTTCGCGCGCGGCCGAGGCGCTGAACATCTCGCAACCGGCACTGTCGCGTACCATCCGGTTACTCGAGGACCGTTATGGCACCCCCCTGTTCGAGCGCACGCCGCAGGGGGTCGAACTGTCCGATGCCGGCAAGACGCTCTACATCTATGCAAGCCGGGCGGTGCGGGCCTTGAAGAACGCGCGCGAGGACATTGATCACAGCCTGCACCAGACCCGGTTGATCCTGCCCATCTGCTCGGGTGACAGCTGGGGTTACGGCATCCTGCCGCATGTCATCGAGAGCTATCGCCGAGAGAATCCCGAGGTCTCGATCCATCTCGACGTGATCGAGCACGATGCGCGGATGCGCGGGTTGGAAACCCGACGCCACGACGTGGCCTTCGGCGTGATCTCGCCGGAATATCTGGAGGGCGGCGCCTACAGCTTCGAGCCGATCATCTGTGCGAAATACGACATCTATTGCGATGCCTCGCATCCGCTTCTGCGGCAGCAGCGCATCACCGAGGCCGACCTTCTTGCGGAAAGCTGGATCAATCACAAATTCGAATACGACTACGATCCTTCCTCTGCCTTGCGCTCGAGGCGACGCTATGTGCTGCGCACCAACGCGCTCGTGCCCGCCATCGAGGCGCTACGCGGGTCGCGCCTGCTGATCTCGACCGCCAAGACGCTGGGGGCGTTGTTCGCGCGGTCGGGGATCGTGCGCCTGACCGAGGACGGCGAAAGCCCGGATTTCGTCTCGGGCGTGATCAGTCAGCAATCCGCACCACTGCGCCCGCATACCCGACGCTTCATCGCCGCTGTCAGGGCCTATTGCCAGGCGCAGGGTTTTCGAGCTGATGCCAAGTCCTGAATGGGGAAGAAAACGGAAGAACCCGATTGCACGCCCCGCGGCTGGAGGCTGACAAGATGAAACGAAAGTTTTGCACGACACCCTTGAACCTGAGCTGCTACAAGCTTTTCTCCTCATTCCCCTCCACCTCCTCCGCGACCTCCTGTCTAAGCTTCGGCCCCTGCGCCAGCCTTCGCCCCAGCGTGGTGACGAAGGCGTCGTAGCGCTTGGTGGCGCTGGCACGGGCGGCCTGCTGGGCCGGCTCTGGTAGGGGTGGGCTGGTGGTGAGCCAGAAGCGCACGAAGACCGCGAGCGTCTCGACGGCAATGCCGAGGTCACGCTCCAGCCGGGTCAGGCGGCGGTCCATCTGGTCGAGACGCCGGATCAACGCGGCCTCCTGCCGTTCCGCCGCATCGGGCGACAGGAAAGAGGCGATGCCGGCCTCGGCGATCAGCGACAGGGACTGGTTGCGCCGCGCGGCATGGGCGGCGAGGGCCTGCATGATCTCCGGCTCCAGATAGACCGAGAGGCGTTGCTTGCGGGGTGATCTGGCCATGACGTTCTCCTAGAGGTCGATACCGTCGCCTTTGTCCATCGACGCCTGCCGGGCGACACTCAGCATTTTCCGGGTCATGCGGCTGCTGCGGGCGATGTCCTCCTGCGCGTCGTCGGCGGGCTCGCCGAAGTCGAATTCGTTCTCGATCGGCTGCTGGCGCTCGACGGTGCCGGTCCGGCTGAGTTCCGGCTGCTGGCGCTGTTCGGATTCGGTGCTGTCCTCGCTGCCGGTGCCGTCGGACATGGGCGCGACATGGACCTCCGGCGTTGCCGGGATCGCCAACCCGCTCCAGTCGTCGGCCCGCGGTTCTGTTGCCGACACCAGCCTCGGCGGATCGACCACCCGTTCGCGAAACCTCCCGTCCTGATAATAGCGCATCTTCTTCGCCCGGATGGGCGCGGTGCCGGCGACCATGACGATCTCATCGTCCGGTGGCAGCTGCATGACCTCGCCGGGGGTGAGCAGCGGCCGGGCGGTCTCGGAACGCGAGACCATGATATGTCCGAGCCAGGGCGCCAGCCTGTGCCCGGCATAGTTCTTCATCGCCTTCATCTCGGTGGCGGTGCCGAGGGCGTCGGAGACCCGCTTCGCGGTGCGCTCGTCGTTGGTGGCGAAGCTGACCCGGACATGGCAGTTGTCGAGGATCGAATTGTTCGGGCCATAGGCCTTCTCGATCTGGTTCAGCGACTGGGCAATGAGAAAGCTCTTCAAGCCATATCCTGCCATGAAGGCCAGCGCGGATTCGAAGAAGTCCAGCCGCCCCAGCGCCGGGAACTCGTCCAGCATCAGCAGCAGGCGGTGGCGGTCGTCCTTGCCGCGCAGGTCTTCGGTCAGCCGCCGGCCGATCTGGTTGAGGATCAGCCGGATCAGCGGCTTGGTGCGGTTGATGTCCGAGGGCGGCACCACGAGATAGAGGGTGGTCGGCGCGGAGCCGGTCACCATGTCGGAGATGCGCCAGTCGCAGCGGCTGGTCACCTGCGCCACGACCGGATCGCGATAGAGACCCAGAAAGGACATCGCCGTACTCAGCACGCCGGATCGCTCGTTCTCGGATTTGTTCAGCAACTCCCTCGCCGCGCTGGCGATCACCGGATGCGGCCCGCCCTCGCCCAGATGCGGTGTCTTCATCATCGCCGCCAGCGTCGCCTCGATCGAGCGGCGCGGATCGGAGAGGAAGGCGGCGACCCTCGCCAGGGTCTTGTCCTCCTCGGCATAGAGCACATGCAGGATGACGCCGACCAAGAGGGCGTGGCTGGTCTTTTCCCAATGGTTGCGCTTTTCCAGCGAGCCCTCGGGATCGACCAGGATGTCGGCGATGTTCTGGACGTCGCGCACCTCCCATTCGCCACGGCGCACCTCCAGCAGCGGGTTGTAGGCGGCGGAGGCCGCATTGGTCGGATCGAACAGCAAGACCCGGCCATGTCTGGCCCGAAACCCTGCGGTGAGCTGCCAGTTCTCGCCCTTGATGTCGTGGACGATAGCCGAGCCGGGCTAGGTCAGCAGCGTCGGCACCACCAGCCCGACCCCCTTGCCGGATCGGGTCGGGGCGAAGCAGAGCACATGCTCCGGTCCGTCATGGCGCAGGTAGTCCTGTTGGTATCGGCCCAGCACCACGCCGTCGGGGCCGAGCAGCCCGGCCCGCTCGATCTCGGCCCGCCCTGCCCATCGCGCCGAGCCGTAGGTCTCGACGTCCTCGGCCTCGCGTGCCCGCCAGACCGACATCAGGATGGCGACAGCGATGGCCAGAAACCCGCCCGAGGCGGCGATGATGCCGCCGATGTTGAACACCGTCGGGGCATAGGCGTCGTAAAAATACCACCACCAGAAGAAGGCCGGCGGGTAGTAGACCGGGATGCCCCCGATCTCGAACCAGGGCGGGCCGAGCTGCGGCTGGAAGCCGAGGCTCCAGGCCACATATTGCGTCGCCGCCCAGATGAAGGTGAGCACGATCAGGAAGACCACGGTGATCTGGCCCCAGAGAATCTTCGTGCCGGTCATTTTGGGTTCCTTTCTCTTTGCCGGGTCACAGCCCCAGCCCGCGCTTGCGGCCGAAGCTCCAGTCGACGCCGCCATCGCCGCGGGCTTTGCCGGAGACATGACGGTCGCGATGGCGCTCCAGCGAGGGCGTCCAGGGCACCAGCCTGAAGCTGAGCCCGTCGTCGATCATGGCGAAGCGGCCCGAGGCCAGGAGGAAGCGGCGGCGATAGGTGCCGCTGATATGCTCGCCGGCCGCCGCGCGATCGAAGGGCAGGCCGGTCTCGGCCGCGAGCTTTTCGCCGAGCGCCTGGACCTCGCCGTCGCGCAGGCGGTTGAGAAGGTTGCGGGCAAAGATCACCCGGCTGCCTTGTCGCTCGGCCAGACCATCCTCGATCAGGTATTCGGCCCGCTGCGTCATGGCCAGGCGCACCTCGACACCAAAACCATCCTCTCCGAGCGCGACGGGATTGCGGGCCAGCGCCTGCCGGTCGAGCCAGGTCGCGCCCATGGCGGTCGCCTGCGCCCGGATATCGAGATCGGAGCGCACGGCCAGCGCCACCCGCCGCCGGCCGTTGGCATCGTCGAACTTGCGCAGCTCGACGATGGAACCGGGCGCACTGTCGCCGGCGGCATCGAGATCGGGCAGGCGGATGTGATGGCTGCGCCCGTCGACCCCATCGACCACGGCATAGGCGCTGCCCTTCAGCTCGTCGTCGAGCCCGCGCTCGACCAGCCGGCCGAGGACCGGATCGTCCAGGCTCTCGCCGGCCAGCACATAGCTGGCGCTGCCGCGCTCGATGCCGCGCTCGCTGAGGCCGCGATGGATGCGCTTGATGATGTCGCCGCGCATGCCCATCTCCCGCAGCACCACCTGGGCATTCTCGGTCAGCACCCATTGGCCGGGGCTGAGCTGCTCGGCGAGGCCGAGGGTTTCCAGCTTGCGCAGCCGGGTCACCTTGAAATTGGCATAGGCATCGGGCTGCCGGTCGGGATGCGGGGCGAGATCGATGATGCCGCCGCGGGCGGCATCGCGGGCCAGCTGACGGTCGAGTTCGGTCCAGCGCTCGGCATCGAGCTGACGGACAAGGGCGGCGCGGATGTCGATCTCGCTGCGCGGTCCCAGTTCCAGCGTGACCAGGTCGCGGGCGCGGTCGCGCATGCCTTCCTTGATGTAGTCGCGGGCGATGACTAGGTTCTCGCCGTCGTCGCGCACGCCGCGCAGCAGCAGATGGACATGCGGATGGCCGGTGTTCCAGTGATCGATGGCGACCCAGTCGAGTTCCGTGCCGAGATCGGATTCCATCTGTTTCACCAGATCGCGGGTGAAGCCGCGCAGGTCGGTCATGTCGGCGGCATCCTCGGGCGAGACGATGAAGCGGAAATGATGCCGGTCGTCCTTGCAGCGCTCGGCGAAACCCTCGTGATCCGCCTGATCGCTTTCCGGCCCGAACATCCGCGCCTTGGCGCCGTCGCGGGTGACGCCCTCGCGGTTGAGATAGCCCAGATGGGCGGGCAGGGCGCCCGAGCGCCAGCCATTGCGGACCACGCGGGCCTTGATGACGACGCCGCGGCTGCGCGAGGTGATCAGCCGGTTGGCCTGCACGGTGGCGCGCTGGCCGCGCCCGAAGCGGGAGCGCGAGCCGGAGCCGATGGAGCCCCGGCGCGAGACGGTGCCGCCGGCCTTCTGCGCGGCGGCGAGCGCCTGGGCGATGAAGGGCCGGGCCTGCTGGGCGCGGGTCGAGCGGATCCGGCCCGGACGGATGCGGAAATCCTCCTCGTTGCTCATGGCAGCGGCTCCGCACATCGCGTCAAGAGGATGAAGGTATTGAAAAAGCCCAAAAGTCGCACATCGCGCATCAGGCGCGCACATCGCGGAGACGCGGCATAACCCCTTGAAAACCTACGACCGCCCAAGCCCGCACCTCGCGGGCCTTTATCCTGCCTCTCCAAGCCGGGCGGCGCGGTCCGCAGGGCCGCGCCGCCCGGCTCTTTGCTGCAGTATCCTCTGGTGCGATCCGGCCGCCGATTGCTCAAGACGGCCCCCTTGGAAGGACGCGCCCCCGGCGGGCGCTGTCCAATGGTGCCAAACCGGGCATCGGATCGTCCGGCAGGGTGAATTTCCGCTGCCAGCTATGCCATGCGGCGGTGACGGCGCCGGTGCCGGGAAACAGGTCGTCGAGCGTATCCTCGGGCCGTGCGGCGACCATCTCGAAGGCCCAGTGGCAGACGCCTTCCGGCTTGGCGCCGGTCAATCCACGGCGCAGGGTGATGCTTTCCTGGACCCAGTCACGCAGCACCAGCCGCTTGCTGACCACGGGCTTGCGGGCCGCTTTGACGATCACCGGCTCCCAGGCCCAGGCGACCGGCACGTTGCGCTTGAAGGCGGCGAAACCCTTCACCCAGGCCATCCATCTTGCGCCCGTCGACTCGACCAGCGGCGCAAGGGTCGCGATGGATTTGGGCGTCGCGGCGGCATGCAGGATCCAGCCGTCGTAGTCGTATTCCAGCCGCGCGATCAGCGCCGCATGATCGACCTCGCCGACGTAATCGGGACGGTCGCGGTAGAGATGCGCGCAGCCGATATAGGGCGGGTCCGCATAGGCGATCTTCATGGCTACGGCCTCCCGAGATAGGCGGAAAAGCGAATGGAATGTTTTTTCATTGCACGACTCCTGCATCGGATCGGCGGATGAACAGGCCGCTAGATTGCGGCGAGAGGCCGGAACCATCACCCGCAGGCTGGACGTCAGAGGCATCGAGGCTTGGTGAATCTGGCGGCATTGAACTTGCAGCCGAGGTGCTGGTGGGCTGCAGCCGTTCCGCATCCGAACCGCCGGCCATGCTGCCGGTGAAGAGCGGTGCCTCGCGCCAGTCGCGCGACGGAACTGCGGCAAAACCGCTACCGGGAAGCGTCTCGCCGCCGAGCATCGGCGCGAGCGTGGCGACATAGGCGCGGGTCTCGGCCGGCAGGGTCCGGCCCGAGACCAGATGCTCGTCGTAGCGCCCCGGTCCGGCATTGTAGGCCGCCAGCATGCCGGCGATGCTGCCGTAGCGATCATGCATCTCGCGCAGATAGGCGGCGCCCGCGAAAATGTTGTCGCGCGGGTCGAACGGATCGTCGCCGAGAGCATGGCGGGCGCGCAGCGCCGCCCATGTCTTCGGCATCACCTGCATCAGCCCCATGGCGCCTTTCGGTGAGACGGCGTGCGGATTGCCGCCGCTTTCGACATGGCGCACGGCGCGGATCCAGTCCGGTGGGATGCCGAAGCGCAGCGAGGCTTCCGCGACGTGGGATGCGAATGGATCGCGGGATTCTCGCACGACCGGCTGCACGGTCTGCGCCAGCGGGCCGGCAGCCGGGAGGGCGGCAAACGCCAGGCCGGAAAGAAGAAGGATTGCGGCACGACGGGCGGCGCAAGCCCGCCCGTTTGCACGGTGAGGGACGAGGAACGGCATGGCTCAGTCCCGCTCGTCGCGTTTTCTGGGGCGCGACCAGTGCAGGCCCCACATCCGGCCCTGCTCGTCGGACTGGAACAACCGGGCACGGATCGGCTGCACGAGAGCAGGATCGTCGAGGGAGACCGAGATATAGGTCCCGGCCTTCTCGCCACTATGCGTCCAGCCGGCGCCGATCTCCGGGCCGTCCTCATTGTCGAGATGGATGCGGTAATCAGGCGCCTTCTCAACAGCCGCGTTGTGGGTCGGCACGAAGACCAGTGCGAGGTCGAGGGTGACGGTGCGGATGCGGCCCTGGTAGCCCGATTGCGTGCGGGTGAATTCTCCGATCTGTGGCATGTTACTTCTCCGTGGGGTGGTTGTTGGTGGTGGGATCGGGGAGCGCTTCCGCGCCGGCGACAGGCCGGCGGAAGCGGCCGTCGCCCGCCGCATCGGTCCAGAGCGGGATCGCGCGGCCGATGACGGAAGTAGCGGAGAGCGGGCCGAAATAGCGGCCGTCGAGGCTGTCTTCGGCCTCCCGGTTCATGAGAAAGACCTCGTCCGTGCCGACGACCTGGCAGCCCTGCCAGCTGGGCAGCGGCCGGCCGAGGCGGTCGCGCTCGCGCGCCGCGCCGAGGACCAGGCCGTCAACAGTGATCGTGGCACCGGTGCGGCAGACCCGGGTGCCGGGAAGCGCGGCCACGCGCTTCAGCAACGGCACGCCGGGGCCGACATAGCCGCGCGCGGCGACGAACTGGGCGAGCGGTTCGGGCGGATCGACCGCGACCAGATCGCCGAGGGCAAATGTGGTCGGCGGTTCGACACGGTAGAGGCCGATGGGCAGGCTGGCGCTGGCGTTCCAGATCAGCCGCGGCGCGATGTCGGTGGCGGAGATGCCGCCGATCACCAGCACGGCGAGGCCAGTCGCGGCGAGATATGCGGTGCGAATCCGACGGGTCATGACGCACCCCCATGATCCGCGGGATCGTCAGCGGGTGCGATGTCGGCGGCATTGTTGTCGGTCGTGGCATCACCCGCGACTGTGCTCATGGGCGGACAGTCGTTATCGGCCACTTCGCACGACGACGCGCCCCCGAGGACCGCATTCAGCGCAGCCTCGCTGCGCAGGATGGCGCGGCCGATGGCCTCGGGGATCTGCGGCACAACGGCGTCGCCGAAGGCCTCGACGATCAGGCTCGCCGCAGACGTCCCCTTGCGGCTGCCGAGCGCAATGCGCGTGCCAGCCAGCCAGGCGGAAAGCCCTGCATCCAGCCGTAGGTGATGGGCAATGCCGCCGTTCCAGTCAGGCCATGGCTCCGCAAGATTGCCGCCAGCGCCCGTGCTCCGGCCCATTTGTCCGGCGCCCGGTAGGTCATCGCGCCATCCATCGCTCTGGCCATCACCGCATCCATCGTCGGCGATTTCCGCCGGTCGTAGGCCGGGCTCCAGCCGTCCATGCGGCTGTCCCGCTTCGTCGGCGTCGGCAGGATCTCCGGCGCCCGTCCGTCGAAATGCAGCGCCTCGCCGATCGTCGGGCTGCGGTCGAAGCGGTCCTGATCCGAGGTCATCCGGCCCTTGTGCCTGCGCAACACGCTGCCCCGTGGCGCTGCGTTCGCCGTCGGCGTGCCCATCATCCCGGCATGGCGGCTGGCATGGCCCTGCAACTGGCTGAGAAGATCCCCCCGGCCGCCCCGGTCGGCATCCGTCTTGCGCGGGGTCGCCAGGATCATCCGCAGCGGCCAGGTCGATCCCGCGCCGCCGCCGGCGCCGTCCTTCATCCCGTCCGAGGCCATCGGCGTCGGCAGGGGCCGGTTGCGGAACAGGTCGTAAAGCCCCGAATCCTTCATCGCCTTCCGTGCCGCCGATCCGCCCTCCAGCCGCATCCCACCCTGCTGGGATTGCGACACGGGTGTCGGCAAGCTGCTGCGGATCGCAGCCGATGAGCCAGGACCGCTTGCGGACATGGTTGGCGCCGATATCCGCAGCACCCACCACGCATGGCCAGCAGGCGTAGCCGAGCGCTTCCAGCTCGTCGAGCAGCCGGTCGGCGCCGCGAGTTCTGAGCACAGGGCTGTTTTCAAAAGCGAACCAGCGAGGCCGGCATTCTCCGACCAGGCGGACGGCCTCGAGGTAGAGGCCCGAGCGCTCGCCCTCGATCCCCTTGCCCTTCGTGTTGGCGCTCGAGATGTCCTGGCAGGGCGGCGATCCGACGACGATGTCGGGCAGGCATCCGAGGTCGGAAACAAGTCGAGCTGCCGTGAGGCTTCGGATGTCGGCGTAGAGTCTGACATGCGGGAAGTTCTCCGAATAGAGGATGCGCCGCCATTCGACGATCTCGCAGGCGGCGAGGGTATTGAGCCCGGCGCGGTGCAGGCCGAGCGACCAGCCGCCGGCGGCGCCGCTGAAGAGATCCAGCACGCGCAGCGGCAGCGAGAGGCGGGTGCGAGCCGCGGTCATCGCGTATGTCCCTCTGGACGCATCACAGGGGCTTCCTGTCCATTCCGGAGACCGGACATCACTGCGCGGCGCTTCAGCCATGCGGCATGCCGCAGGCGCGTGTAGCGACGCGGCGCCTCGTTGGCGGAAAGCCGGTGATGGAGATGCCGCCAGTAATCCGGAGCGACCTCGCCGGGCGGAATGCCGATGGCCTCGATCCGGTCGATGGCCTCCAGCACGCGCGCGACGCGCGGCCAGCCATGCAGCTTCAGCAGGATCTCGGCGCCGGGCTGGATATGGGGGACGGTCTGGCAGGGCTGACCGGCCTCCACGGCGCGCAGGATGTCGATGCGGGAGGCGGTGGTGCCATAGCCGTTCGCCGTCCAGCGGACGAAGGCGAAGACGCTGCCGGGCGCGAAGCCGAGCGTCCGGCGTTCGCGGTCCTGGACCCACTTGAAGCGGTAACGGCCGAAGCGGATCCAGTATTCGATCTCGCCCTTGCGCCAGATCAGGTCGACCAGCGTGCAGCCGGAAGGCGGAACCGAGGCCGCGCAGCGGCTGCCGGGTTCCGGCCCGGCACCGGTCGCCGGGTTCATGGGACGATCCGTCATGCCGGCCTCCCGTGATCGGATGCGGCTGTGAGCCAGTCGCATGATCCGGGACCACCAGTCTCACCGATTAGGGCCAAGGCCGTAGGCTCTTGAGGTTGCGCATCCGTCTCTTGGCCAGAGCCACGATGACGAAGAGCGTTGTCGTTGCAGCTCGGCGTCGGTGCCGCTTCGGACCGCCAGTCGACGATTAAAGGGAAATCCCGGTCTACGATTAAAGGGAATCCGTTCCACGATTTAAGGGACAACTCAGCCATCGGAGCGCCCCGATTTCCCGGCCTTTTTCGGCGATTCCAGTTCGCGATTCCTGGCCCCGTTTCGCGAAACCTGGCCCCTCGGGGAGGGTTCTCCACAGCGGGCGCGGTGCCTGCTACAGTTAGACTCTATGTTAGATTCTAAGTTAAGGGCCGGAATCAGCGTTTCGGGCCAAAGGGTTAACTTGGTCTCGTGCGCCCGAAGTACCGATAGTGCTGCGCCTGAAGTACCGATACCATTTGCGCCCGAAGTACCGATACCTCCCACAGAGTTATCCACAGGTTCTGTGGATAATTTGGCGGGCCGGATGCGCAGCAGCTGGTGGCGTCCGTCGCGCTCGATGCCGAGGCGATAACCCGGCAGCGGCTGGCGGGCGACGACGCGGCGGATGTCGAGGGCGAAATCGGACAACCGGGCGAGGCTGCCGGACTTGGCGTGCAGATGCGGGATCTCGAAGCCCCAGCCCGAGGGCTGCCGTCCGGCATGTTTCCGTGCCACGCGGTAGAGCCAGCGCTCAAGCCCGCCTGTGAGGCGGAAATAGGCCGGGTCGATGGAGAGTACCAGCGAGCGGTCGATGACGCCGCGATAGAACCATTCGGGCAGCACGAGCTCCATGCCCTCGGTGCGGCCGTCGCTGGTTTCGCATTCCTCCCATTCGTTGATCCAGGAGAACTGATGCCGCCGCCATTGCCGGCCATGGCGGATGGTGGTGCGGATCACCGTCGATTGCAGCCGGGCCATCGAACCCCGCAGCAGCTGGTAGTTGCGCGCGCCGGTATTCCGGCCGATGGCGGTGAGCAACTGATAGGGGGTGAAGCGCAGGAAGCGCGAGGTTTGCAGCCCGGCATTCTCGGCCTCGACGATCTGGCTGGCGGCCCAGATCAGGATGTCGGCGTCCCAGATGGTCGCCATGCCATGCTCGGGAAAGCCCTGGACATGGACCTGGACACCGCCGGATTCGTAGTGGATCGGGGTCAGGCGCTTGGTCTTCGCCAGCGAGAAGAAGGGCCGTTCCATCAGATCGCGCTGGTCGCGCGGGCTGGCATCGCCGCCGGAGACCACGAAGGGGCTGAGCTTCGCCCGTTCGCCGGTGAGCCGTTTGCGGTTACGGGAAGACATGGCGATCACCCTTTCTGCCCGGCCGGGTGCGGCCGGTGCAGGCGGTATTTCGGCAGGGCGGGAAGCACGGGCGGCGTGGGATCGGATGTCGAGGTGACGGTGCCGCGCTCGGCCCAGGCCTGGAGGTCGCGGACGGCGTAGACCACGCGGCCGCCGAGCTTCTTGTAGGTCGGGCCGGTGCCGTAGACGCGGTGCTTTTCCAGCGTGCGGTCGGAAAGGCCGAGGAAACGGGCGGCTTCCGGGGTGCGCAGATAGCGATGGGGCAGGGGCGAATGGTCATAAGACATGGCTGCAGTTCCGTGTTCTCGAAGGGCTCCGCCGCGGGGGCGGCTCGTAGTCACGGACAGCCTGGCGCAAAAAACGGCCGGGGGTGGATGTCGAAGATTTTCGCGAATTTTCGACACCCCGCGCGGCATCGGCAGAGGAGGGCTGGGCGCGGTAGCACGCTCGCAGCGTGGTATGTCGTTGGCTGTCGCCATCCTGGTGCCCGGGCCGAGCGTTTCACTCAAAGGACGCGGATGATAAGGAGGGCGCTTGCAATTGTTGGAAACCAAGCGAGGCCGGGATGGTGCAGGATGCCGGACATGACATGAAGGCCCGGATGCGGGCGGACCTGCGGGCGGCGATGAAGGAAGGGCGCGGCAGCGACGCGAAGCTGATCCGTACGCTGATCGCGGCGATCGACAATGCCGAGGCGCCGCCTGCCCGTGCGGGCGGCGGCGCGGCGGAACAGCACCGATTCCTGTCGGGTTCGGCGGAGGTCGAGCGGCTGTCGCTGGATGCCGAGCGGGTGCGGGCGATCCTGCTGGCGGAGATCGATGAGCGGGAACAGGCGGCCGCGGAGATGGACCGCCTCGAACGGCCGGACCGCGCCGATGCGATCCGGGCCGAGGCGAGGGTTGCCGCCTCCTATCTCAGCCGGTCCTGACGGCCTGGCTCCTGCGCTTTCGGCCATGCCGCCGGCGATGCAGGAGCGACCTGTATCCGCCGGCGACGAGTTCGAGCCCGTCGCGCGCGAGCCGGATGACGGTTTCGCGGAGCGCGTTGCTCTTCCAGGTGGCCAGGGTGATGCGGTGCCCCGGGAACAGCACCTGGGCGATCACCCGGTAGCTGGCGCCGTCCTTGCGGCCGTCGACGGCGCGCAGGGACTTTCCGGCGCGTTGGCGCTTCTGTTTGGACATCTGGCGGCGCTCCGGCGGAACCTTGTCGCCGTTGAGCGCGGCCCAGAAGCGCTCGACTGCTTCCAGCCGATCCAGCGCCAGGTGGTCGGCGAGGACGACCGCCGCGACCGGCTCGTCTGGCCCGCCCGCGAGAAACAGCAGCGGGAACTCCACGCCGCTGACGCTGGCGGTGCAGAACCCGTCGTTGCCGAGGCCGCCGACGATCACATCGTCGCGGGCGGCGAGGCGGGGACCGTCCATGCCGGGCGGGCAGGGGCGCAGCAGGATGCGGGCCGGATCAACGGCAGGAGACCAGATCACCCGCTGCCTTCGTGCCGGGCGGCTCGGGTCGGCGGGGAAAGCACAACCCCCATCTTGCGGCGAAGGCCCGGCCAGCCTCGGTATCGAGCTGGCCTGCCGCCGCAAGACGGAAGTACTCCTCTCTGTAATCCTCGTTCCTGCGCAGGAATTCCCAGGCGAGTTCCGCAGGCGTCAATGTGTCGATATAGTCGTAGGCGGATCGAGACCGCCACTCGGCGTATCGTGGCATTGCAACGTCTCCCTCATCGCGCGCTCCCCCAAACCGGAGAGGGGTCAGGATCGAAAGAGACCGGGGGCAAATGAAGCACGAAGCCCGCCCAAGCTCGTGCCATGCGTGCAAATGGATCTTATTACCCGCGCCCGGCGATCAGCAGGTCGAGATAACCGCTTGATGCGAGCCATTTCGCACGGTCGAGATGCGAGGTGAAGACCTCCTCGGCCCGCACAGGTTGCGCGGCAGGATCGATTCCGAAAATGATCTCAACCGCTTCCCGCCAGCCGGCGCCGTCGCGATCGGCGTCGAGCAGGCGCAGATAGAGCGTCAGCTGCTCCTTGTCGTAGTCGGTCGGCTGGTCGCCCGCCGACGGCTGATCCTGAAACTCCTGGGCCATTGCAGGTCCCCTGTCCCTCGATTTCGGTCATCACTGGATATGGTGGTAGCGGAACTGTGCCGATCTGTGAACGCCAAATTCGGCGGCTTTCGGCCTGCAATTTCTCAGAGGCCTCGAACGTGTATGTCGTAATCCGACGGTGATCGCGCCGGACCATCAGGCGCGACTGGCGTTTCCGCTGCGACGTTGCCCTCGCACCACGGATCACGAAGCGTCGATTGGCGAAGACAATGCCATGCCGATCCTTTATGTTGGCACCCGGAGCAGACGCGCTGCTCTGGGGCGTCGAAACCCCTCTGTTACCGGTTGGTGCCGGCCGAAACGGCACCACACACCTCGAACCTTACGGTCGGGGAGCCCATGGCGTATGTCCAGGGCTACCCGCCTAAAGGTCATGGGGCCGGGTAACAGCGGTCTTCGAACTCCCCGATCACCAGGGTCAGAGGGCAATTGCGGGGGCGTACCGCAAGCCATGCCCACCGGAAAAAAGGGGGATTTGCCATGAGCGCTCCCATTGATCGCGATCCCGTCGTGGATGACGAGGCACCGGTCTCGGACAAGATCACCGCCTATGACGAGCAGCATTACGTGACCTATCTGCGGCTGCTCGACGCCAGTGCCGAGGATGCGGATTGGAAGGAAGTGGCGCGGATCGTGCTGCGCCGCGATCCCGACGCGGAAGAACTGCGCACATATCGCTGCTGGCAAAGCCATCTGGCGCGGGCGGAGTGGATGACAAAGAACGGCTACAAGCAGATGCTGAGGGGCGCCGCTGCCAACAAGGGCTGAACCCGGCGCCCTTGCAGACAGGCCCGCCGGGCATTTGTATCGGCGGGATGCCGTTTCCGCTGGCGGGTCAGGCGGGCCGAAACTCGCCGCTGGCGATCTGGATGGTCCAGCATTCGCCGTCATCGTCGGCCATCATCTGGATCTCGGTGCGCTCGGCGTTCAGGATTGCGTGCAACTGGCCTCCGGCGAAGACTTCCGGCTCGTCAGCCTCGGGGTCCCATCCGAGGCTCCATGCTTCCTGCACCGTCACCTTGCGGAACCGGCCCTCGGCAAAGGCGGTGGCGATGGTTGCGGCATCGGTGAGGCGGCGGGCGGTCCGTTCGGCTGCGGTCATCTTCGGTTCTCCCGGTGGGTGGTCTTATGCTGTCGCGCCCCCTTCGATGGCGGCGGGGCCGGTCCGGTTTGCACTTGCAGCGTCAGGCATTCTCGATCTCGCTCGGGGTGTCGAGGAGGAGGTCGGCGGCCTCGGTCATCGCCTGCAGGAGGATGATCTGGGCCAGTTCCTCGTCCTGGGTCTGCATCCATCCCCTGCTGATCCGCTCCAGCTCCTCGAGTCGGTGCGGATCGCGGCGGATCAGGGCGTCGGCGGCTTCGGCCATCAGTTCGGTCACGGTGGTCGGGCGGTTCATGGCTGTTCTCCGGTGCGGTTGCAGGGCCGAACGATCCGGCCCTTTCCACTGGTGCGGCCCCGCCGGGCGTTTGCCTCGGCACTCTGATCCCGCTGGCGGTATCAGCTGCTGGCAAGATCCGCCTCGTATCGCTCCCGGCGCATGCGGAGGAACGCCTCGATCTCCGCCGGGGTGGTCGCGCCGTATTCGACCATCTGGCCGAGCAGTTCGAGGGCTTCGTGGATGTCGTTGCGGTCGAAGCAGAACTCGCATTCGGCGTGTATCTTCGCCGCGAGGGCGGTGGTTTCGGTTTCGCAGGTCATGGTCGTTCTCCTGTCTGGGTGTGGGGCTGAGCAGTTCGGCCCCTGCTGCTGCCGCGAGCCCCGCACGGCGGGACCGGGCCGCTTCCGCTGGCGGTGATCAGATCAGTCCCGCCTTCTGAAGCCAGTTCGCGGCGTCGGCGGCATCGGTTGCGTGGACGATGACCGTCAGGGTCATGCTGTCGTGGCTGGCACGGGCCTTGACCCCGGTATCGGCGTCCATGCCCATCTCGATGTCCTCGAGGTTGATGCGGCCGGCCAGCGGGTTGCTGGGGATGTTGATCTCGAATGTCGCGGTATGCATGGGCTTGTCTCCGGTTTCGGGCGCCGATCCATCCGGCCCCTTCCACTGACCCGACCCCGCGTTGCGGGGAGCAAGGCGCCGGTGGAGGCGACCACCGTTGCGCCTTGCGAATAGTCTAGCAAAAACAAGGCTCTAACGCAAGTGGATTGCGGCGTTTTATCCATTATTTTCAGTCCGTTAGCCGGAATCTTAGCCCTCTCGCAGAGCCGCCGACACGCCCACGGATGACCGCCCCCTACACCAGCGGACGCTAGTTTTCCCCTCTGCTCTGAAGCAAAATGCGCCGTGCCCGCCCACGCGCCGACGGTCACGCAAAGCCCCTCGGTGGCGCTGTGGCGCTACCTCGCTCCCCAGCCCCTTTTCCCAAGCCCCTGTTTCTTCTTCACGGGAGAAGGATTGGGGGCCGGGGGAAGGCAGCCCCCGCCGGAGGCTTTCCGGCCGGTCGATCCGGACGGGAAGCCTTCTCTTGCCGGCGCGGCCACGGGGCGATCTGTCGCGGACATGGGAAAACCCGGCGGCTGGAGCCGCCGGGCCTCTGGCCTCCCGCTCAGGAGGGGATGTCGTCTTCGTCGATGAACCGGCCCTCGTCCTCTTCACCGGTCTCGGACTGCGGCGCCCGGCTCAGGAAATCCACCGTCTCGGCGACGATCTCGCAGCCGTAGCGGTCGTTGCCTTCCGCATCCTGCCATTTCGTGTAGTGGATGCGGCCGCGCACCAGGGCCTTCGTGCCGGACTCGCAATATTGCTGGATGGTCCGGCCCAGGCCGTTGAAGGCGACGACGCGGTGCCATTCCGCGTCCTCGACCCGATAGCCCTTCTCGTCCCGGACGACCCGGCCTTCCGAATAGCGCGGGCGCGAGGTGACCAGCTTGAAGCGGGTGACATCGGTGCCGCCGCGGGTGGTGCGGGTTTCGGGGGCCTGGCGGATGGTGCCGGCGAGGATGACGATGTTCTGCATTGTCTGTCTCCGATGCTTCTCCGGAGGGACCATTCCCTCCGACGAGACCCGGGAAAGTCCGTCGGGAGGCACCTGCAACTGACGCCCCTTCGGGCGGCAGCTTGCCCGCAAGGCTTCGGAGTGGGGCGGGCAGCCGCGCCCGGCGCGGCAACACGGTCCGGAGCCTTGGGGGTTGTTGGTGAAAACCGCACGGAGTTAGGGGATCGGACAGGCGGAGGGATTGGTTCGTCCGGGGGGCATGGCGGGGACATATCGCGGAACAGCGGCGTTCTCGCCGGTGCCGTCCTGTCTGTATGGCCCCCGGAACCCGCACCACCTGCGGCGGTGCCGCTTCGCTTCGGCTTGCTGGTCAGCCTTGCACCCGCCGCCGGAAGGCCGGGGCGTTCGGGGCGGGAAGGATCGGGCTGTCGGGCCGGGGGCGCGGGATGGCATGGCTGCTGCTTCATCGGCTCTGCGCCGGACCATCCAGCAATATTGCGAGTCCGGCATGAAGCTGGCCGCATTGCGGCGGGCGTCCCCAGCACGAAATGGCGGGATGCGGACGGCGGGGGCCGGTATGGCTACGCGGTTGGCGGCGAGGTGGATTTCCGTGCCGGGTGCGGCGGGCCGGGACCGACGGGGGGCGAGGGTTGGTTCATCGACGAAGACGACATCCCCTCCTGAGCGGGAGGCCAGAGGCCCGGCGGTTCCAGCCTCCGGGTTGTCCCGTGGGCGCGGCAGATCGCAGGTGCCCACATCGAATAATGACCATTCGCGGGGGCTCCCCCCTCAGCAACGCCCTTGCGCGCTGAGTTGCTCATAGTGGGCGGCCAGTTCTCGCTGCGCTTCCTGCAAGGCGGACTGCTCGCCGGCGCGCCGTAGCTGGCGCCTGTACCGGTTGACGATCATGTTTCCGTCCTGCTCGGACAGGTTCCGTAGCGTGCATTCCGCGTCAGGGCCCAGAGCGCGCAATGTCTCGAACAGCTCTTCCTTTTCCGCCCATTCACCCGTGCCTGCACCGCCTTTATACCTATGGTTGGTCGTATTCGCCCAACCGGGGACATGATTGAAGTCCTGCGCATACGCCCCGGATATGCAGGCAACGATGATGGCGAGAACGCCGGCGGTGATTCGACCTGTCATCATCTCATTTCCTTGTTTGACATCTGCACGGCGTTTGCGCGACGATCGGCAGGACCATACGCTGAATAGAGGCCACACCCGCCATCGATTATGGTGGATATGCCACGACGGCACCGCCCCGGAAAGGCGGAAGGTTCGACGATCGGCGCTGCGCAAACGGGCTTTCGGCTTTGTTGCCGCCCGCGCAGGATTTGCCGCAACCCGGACCACGCTGGCCGCCAGCCGACGCGAGAGGATCGTGACCGGCATCGGCCGAAACCGCCTGCGGGTTCGGTGAGCGCCCCGCGGGGCGCGAGTAGAGCCGACCCCCACAAGGGGGCTCGCCCGGATTTTTGGATGCGTGATCAGATGCGCGAGAAGAAGGCCACGCCGATCGCGTTCAGATGGGCCATGGCCGATCCGCCGATGACGATGCCGCCGATCCCGCCGAGAATGTTCAGCGCGACGCTGGAATCTATGGCGTTCTTGGCAATGCCGTAGATCAGCGCATAGCCCGCGATCGTCGCGGGGATTGCGAACAGCCCGAGGGCGACAAGGCGGACAAAGGGATTGCTGGCGAAGGCCAGCACCGCGATGACGAACACCACCGACGCGATGGCGCCGCCGAAAGCGGCCAGCCCCGGCAGGAAGATCCCGGTATCGCTGCCATACATGTATTGGAACACGCTCATGGCGACCCAGAAGGGCAGGGCGAAGACGGCCAGCTTGAAGGCGATGAAGCCGGCGGCGATGGTCAGGGAAATGGCGAGCATGATCAGAAACATCGAAGCCTCCATGGAGGTTGACGGGGTGGATCACGTCAGGCGGCCAATGGAAATACGCTCTCGCCTGCGACGACTTGGCAATTCACCGGTTCTTCGAGTGCAATCATCATGCCGGCTGCGGGCATGATGCGTCAAGCTAAGCAGGGCCGCGCCGGCATATACCCGCCACGGCAGGGCGGTGTTGTTGCTGTGGATGTGGGCGTAGCTCTTGGGCATTTGCATCGGGTGCTGGCGGGGCCGCGAAGCGGCAACATCCTTTCCCGCCTTCGGCATGATCCGGCCGGGCTCCGATATCTGGCGTCTCCGCCCGTCCGGATCATGCCGCGCCATTCGCGCCCATTGCGTCAGCCATGAGCGCATTTGCCGATGTCTTCGCCTTACTTTCGCGAGCCGGGCCCTGCCCGGCGAGCGCGATTTATTCCCCGCTCTTCTTGCGGCCTTGCGCGCGCGACGACCGCCGGTCCGATGGACCGGCGGTCGTGGTGCTGTGGGGCTGGCTTGGGGTCTATGGGCGCAGCGGGCGCCACGGTTCATCCGTCCCGGCCGGGCGCCAGGTCAGGCGGCGGCAGCGGAAAGTGGCCCAAGCGTAAAGCAATGGCTCCATGCCGTGCCACCAGTCGGTCGCGATGTCGCCGCAACGGCCCTCGAACAAGAGCCTGCCGCGGGCGGTGTAAAGCCGGAACTCCACCGGCAGGGCGTCGCCGTCTTCGGGCTTGCCGCGTGCGGGAACGCCGTCGGCGTCCTCGCCCAGTCCGATGCAACCGCCATGATGGTCCTTCGTGACAATCCAACGCATATCGCAGTCCTTTCCTTGAAATTGTGGGGTATGGCGCCCGCCCCCATGACGGGCGCCCTTGGGTTGCGGGGGTCTATGCGGCCGCTTTCCGGTCCCGCTCTTGCAGGGCGGCCATCCGCTTGCCGATGGTCTGGTAATGCGCCACATCCAGTTCCACCCCGAGCCAGTCGCGGCCCAGCAGATGCGCCGCCGCCAAGGTCGAGCCGCTGCCGCTGAACGGGTCCAGCACCAGATCGCCGGGTTTCGTGAACGCGCCGATCAGCCTGCGCAGCGCCGCCACCGGCTTCTGGGTCGGATGCAGCTTGTTGCCGGTATAGGGAAAGTCCAGCACATCCGGCACCGGACACGCGGGCAATTCCGGATCGCCCTTCGCCAGCAGATAAGCCTGTTCGTGTTCATAGCGCAGGAACCGCGCGGATGAGGCGTAACGCTTGCGGAACACCAGATGCCCGACGATGCGGAAACCCGCCGCCTTCCACGCCTCCACGAACAGATCCACCTTGTTCCAGCCGTAGAAGCTGACGCAGAAACCGCCCTGCTTCAGGACCCGGTGCATCTGGGCGAAGGCGGGACGCAGCCAGCGGGCATTGTCGTCATTGGCGACGGTGCGGCCCTGCCGGTCGCGGAAGCGGGTGACATAGGGCGGATCGGTCAGGATGAAGTCCACCGATCCAGTGCCGAAAGCCTGCATCGCCTCGATGCAATCGGCGTTGATGACGAGGTTGCGGGGGGTGCTGGTCGTGCCGGTCATGTCTCTTTTCCTTTCGGTTATGGGGTTCAGGGCAGCGAAGCGCCTGCTCCTGAACCCTTGCCCGTCGGCGAGACCGGGGGTGTAAGGCGCAAGAGAAGTCTTTGGCACCGTGGAATAATTGGAGGGGACCCGCTTGCGGGGAGGGGGCCGTTTATGCCGCGAAAGGCCGAAGAGTTTTCTTGCGGCGCGCCTGGGGCAGCGCCCCAAGCCTCTTCATCTCAAGGAAAAATCTCTTCTTCGATCTACGAAAGCCGGGCGCTCGGAGTTGGTCAGGTCGGATGCCCGGCGAAGTCTCCGGCTATTATTCTGAACCAATATCCGTCGATAACGTGGAAAGCGGCAAAGGACGTATTGCTTCTGGGAGGGTGATGCAACTACCCATTTACGGTCGGTAGGCTGCCGCCCGGAAATAGCGCTGGATATTTGCGCCGCCGGTTCCGCAGCTCCTCTTGGGGGCGTTGCGGGGATCTCCCCGCAGAAGGGGGTGCGCCGGCAACACCGTGCCGGCCAGGGGGAAGACTTTCCCCCTTCAACCTGCACCATCGCCGGCTATGCGGACCTAGCTGCCGTTTGCAGATGCCGCGCGACCAGACACAACATCGCACCCGGACCGTCCCTCAGGGCGGAGAGCGGTCTGACGGCAACACCGCATGGCTGCCGCAGCATCCAGCCAAAGCGGTCGCTCATTTTCCGCGCAGCATTTTTCTCATGAAATCAGCGGAAAAGGGCAGCATCGGCCCCATCACATTAGAAGCCAACTTGGCATAACGACATGGGTGGCCGATGAAGATAATCTGAGGAGGCAGACCGAGGCGTAGCGGCGCACCTCATCACACCCGCCTTCATACCCGAATCCCGGGTGAATTCCCCTTGACTAGCATGCCGTCATCCGAAGCGCTTGATTCCTCAACCCTGACTAGTAGTTTGGGATCAGGGGGAAAAATGACTATCAGAAAACTTGCCTTGAATGCACTGGTCGTAAACCGCGCAAACGACCGTCACGGGGAGCTTGAAAATGAAACGGCCGCGATTGCGTGGCTCTTCAACGAGCGCGAAGCGCACATGCGAAGTCTGGCGAAGGATATCGTGGAGCAGGGCGAAATTTATGAGTACCCCCTTGTTTCTCCCGAAAAATCCAAGTTCATCGTCTTCGACGGCAACCGTCGCGTGACGTGTCTTAAACTTCTCGATGATCCGCGCCGGGCGCCGACTACAGAGCTCCAAGCATTCTTCCGCGAACAGAAAGCGCTCTGGAAAGGCACATTCCCGACGGAAATTCTGTGCCAGGTCGAAACCGACCGCGACCGAATCGACGAGATCCTTTTTCGTCGCCACACCGGCTCACAGTCCGGCGTCGGTCAGAGCACTTGGGACGACCGGATGAAGGCAACCTTCGTCACGCGCACCGGCAAGGGCAGCGGGCCGAGTGTTGCAGACGAGATTGAAAAGCGGCTGGCAGAGGCGAACCTCCTACCCTCCCGCCGCAAGATTCCGCGGTCAACACTTAACCGCTTGCTGTCCGCGGAACCTTTCCGGCATCGCGTTGGCATCAGTATGAAAGGCGGCCGCTTCCAGTTCACGCGTGACGAGCCAAAGTCGCTCGCCGCGCTGGCTCGTATCGCGAAGGACATGGCCGAACGCGATTTGGTACTCGGGGACATCTGGGACATCGACGGCAAGCAGAGCTATCTCGATCAACTTGAGCGCGAGGGCGTCCTACCCAAGGAAACAGACATAACGAACACAGTCGAGCCCGCGACGCCGACTAATAGGCCCGCAAAGGTGAAACCGAGTGCCAAGGCAACACCGACCGTTCGCACGACGCTTATTCCAAACAAAGACTTCGATCTGAGCTGGCCAGGGCGGCTTCAACGCCATCACCGAATCTGGGAAGAGCTACAGTTTCACCTCGATCTGCGCACCCATCCCAACGCGATCTCGGTTCTCATGCGCGTGCTCATCGAGCTCGCGCTGGAGAACTACATCACAGCTGCGAAGGTCGTGGTTCACGAAAACGATAAACTCGCGACCCGGCTTGAGAAAGCAGGCCTGCACCTTCAGACGGCTGGAAAGATCGACGCGAAGCAGGTCGAGGTGCTGAAGAAATTCAAACAGGGCGACAAGCTCGTGTCTGCCGACACGTTGAATAGGTACGTTCATTCAACGAACTTCGCGCCTTCTCCCGAGCACCTGATGTCGATCTGGGATAGCTTGGCCGATGTAGTCGTCGAGATGTTGAAAGCCTAGTCGATCTTCTTCTGAACATCGGATTCCTGCCGCTGGAACTTCGGCAGGGTCAGATTGAGGCGGTCCATCTCGATCTGCAATTCGAGCATGCCGTCATGACACCAGTAGATGAAGTTGACCGAGTTCATGTCGGGATATTCGTCGCTGAAGGCATTAAAATTGTCTATGAACCACTCGCGCATTTCGTCTTCGCCTTCGAAGCTGAACCACTCGCCCGCGTACCAGAAACGGGAGAAGCCTGCATGTAGCAGCCGCTCATTATGCGACATGTCCCAAAAGGGTTTGAATCCGATCAACTCCATGTCGGGCAACCACGTCTTCGCAGCTTTGAGACGCTCCTTCGTTGATCGGGTTTTTCCGATTTTTAGCCGCCCCTTGTCTTCGATCACATAGAGATACCCCGGATCAACGCGCTGAACCTGCCATACGGGCATGATGGTGCCGGCGTTCGTGAAGATCATTCTATCTCTCCAACTGGACCCTTATTCATCCCACAGGCCTTCAACGCCCTGAGCCAGATCGAAGTCGATACCGGCTTGCAAGGAGGGCTGCCCTATCAGTCGGGTCGCATCCGCGTCCGTCTCGAGTCTCAACCCAAGCCGCTCAATTAGGGGGCTGAGGCCCGGATGCTCCTCAAGCCATTCCTCATAACCTTTGATAGATGGGCCGCCCAGGTTCAGTGCGAACTCATAGCCGTAGAAGATGAATACGATGTAGTGCTCGCGCCGCCTAGTCAACAGTAAGTCGATGATGTAGCCGGCCTGAACCCAGTCCCCTGATACGGGATGAGTCATCAGCGTCTCTTCCGGATAGACCTGCCGCATATGGAAAGGCCAGTGATCGGGGGTATCGCCAACGCGTACCCATCGACGAATCCGGTCCCAGTGGAGGTCATCAATCAGGCATCCGACCCCGACTGGGGTCTCCGACAGACGCAATGCGAATACCTCCAGCGCAATCTTGGCTAGGAGCCGAGACATTTCGCGCTCTGGAGGTCGCATGTCGTGCGGGAAGAGGATGGCCGTAAGACCATTCTCACCCGCGCCTTCGAGATGGGCGTGAATGGCCGCCGCGTCGCCACTCCGTTCGAGTTGGAGTTCTGGACCGTCCTGGCCGATCCGAAAGTTCACCCCAATGTCTAGCCCCGGGATAATGCCGAACAGACTGGCGTGCCTGCCCCGTTTGTTGGGGATGCGATACCAAGCCCGGAGGTTTCGGAACGACTCGTGGGCGAGAAGCGGCTGTTCGATTTTGCGGGCGATGTAGTTATTACAGGGGTCACAGATCATACCCCGCGGCAGGATGACCTGGCTGTTGCCCAAAGACTGTGGGATGACATGCTCCACGCTCGTTGCCGCGTCCGACGGGGCTTTGCAGAATAAACAACGCATCGCTTCAGCCCTTAGATCATGGGGACCGTTAATGGACGCCTTCATCTCTGCCAGCAGCTCAGATCGACAGCTTCGTCCGCATGGCTGCCATCTTGGCCGGGTGCTTGTTGCGAGGCAAGACGTACGGCAGCTTTTGGAGAGTGCGGCGAAGCAGCTCCTGTCCGTGCGACCGGCAGGTAAGGGCCGGCCTAGCCTGTCAGGGCCAAGGGCACGGCTGGGGCGCCAACCTGCCGGATGCTATTCTGCAGCATGTTGCTGCACGCCTAGGCTAGGCGACTGAACTCTGGACCTTGCAGCCGTTTCCGATGGCCGAAACTAGAGACCGCTTTCAGATAAATCGGCAAATTGCAGGGATTCGGAAGGGTCAGGAAACGTGCGCATCTGTCCGATTGTTGTTTGGTAGCTGTCGAGCTAAGTAGCTGTAAAGATAGATGTGGGCAGATTTTCTGGTCTAGAATCTGCTCCCAAGCTGAGGGACCTAAATGCCGCGTATTCCTGTCGATTCCGATGTGCCAGTGTATCTCGCATTGTCGCTCGATGCGGCGCTGCGGCGTCCCATTGACGGTCGCGCACTAGTAATTGTTCCGGATGCCGATAACTGGAATGATTTCGGGTTCAAGCTGCGGGCCGACTTGTACCTTATCGGGGTCGAGGGCGCTGAAGGTCCGCTTCGTATGCGACTATTGATCGATGGTTGGGAGCAGCTGCAAACGTATCTCATCGATGAGCTCAACCTAAGCGAGGCCGAACAACCACGGAGGCGGTCGATCCGTCGGATCACCCAGCAGCTCGTTTCGGTATTGGAGAGCGAAAACGACTACCGCGCGCTCGTCGAGCTGCTTGGCTTTAATGATACCATCGGTTGCCTACGGCGCATGCATGATGCGGTGCTTGCGAAGCTGGAGAATGAAGAGAAGGACTGTGCTACACTCGCGCTTGCCGGCACGATCGGCTTCCATCAGGGTGCACTGCGCAACGAAGCCACCTGGGTCGCCTTTCGTCAGGCAGACCGCTATTTGACACCCAATCGACCACCTGATGTCGAGGAGGCGGCGAACTCGTTTGCGGTCGAAGCCAATCTCCGTGGTATCGCGGGCATACATATGCTTGATGCCGATTTCGGCGAAGCCTTTCCGCTGTCACGCCGCGCGCTCGTGTTGGTCGGTCAAAATGGCACGGGCAAGACACGATTGCTCAAGGCAATGATTGATGGTTTGCGGGTCGCTCCCCCTTGGGAAGCTGAGCTCAAGGTTGATCGTGCCGCCATCTTCGAGCCGAGGCCGAATTTTTCGCGATTGATAGTCTTTTCGTCGGTGGCGTCGGATCCGTATCCACAATCGCTTCCGCCCTGGGAGGGGATCGACTATCGCTATCACCGAATGATCGGCGCCTTCGGCGGCGAGGGCGGCGGCCTGACGATGGCACTGGTAGATTGTCTACGCGCCGACAGCGATACGCAGGGCTTCCGGCGAACGGGAGCAATGGCTCTGTTGAACTCCGTGCTTGAGCCGCTTGGCATTTCCGAAAATCTGTTGGTCGAGCTGAACGACGCGATAGAGCCCGACAGTCTGCCATCGCCGACGCGCATCGAAGGTCGTGACTATTTCCCCGTTTTGCGTAGCATGAACGAGAAGCGCAATCTTGAGCTCTATGCCCGTATTAACACCGACCGTCCGCCCATAGTCATGACCGATCGCATGCGTCCGCGCAATTTAAGTAGCGGCGAAGTCGCGTTGCTCCGGTTTGCAGCCTATGCGGTCGCCTCGCTGCGCCGCGGGAGCATTTTCCTATTCGACGAACCGGAAACGCATCTCCACCCTAACTACATCTCTCAGTTCATGGAAATACTGGACCGCTTACTTGAACAATCGGGATCTATTGCTCTGATCGCGACCCATTCAGCCTATGTCGTACGCGAAGTGCCGCGGCGACGTGTACGGATAATCACGCGCTCACCCGGCGACGAGACGATCACAATCGATCCGCCAGTGATGCAGACGTTCGGCGCAAGCATCGATACGATATCGCAGTTTGTGTTCGGCGACGTTGGCCCAAAACACAGATTCCAAAGCGTTATCGAGCAATATATCGATGAAAATCCAGACGTAACCCTGAAGCAAATCCGCCAAAGATTTGATGCCGATCTCAATCCGGAGACGCTGTCCTATATTGCCGAGCTCCTCGCACAGCGGGATCTATTGTAATGCAGTACCTTCCATTACCTCCCGGTGCGGGCATTGGTACCATCCTGCGACAGTGCCGCAAGAAGGGCTGGAGTGGTCGCCAAGCACTCTGGCTAGCTGCGGCAGCGAATTACAAAAAATTCTGCGGCAATCCTTGGCGTGTGCAGCCAGCCGGTTTCATCGGTGCGGATGCGGATGCTCTCTACGGGTTGTATGACAGCCGTAGAAGCTCGGGTCCTATTGAGCGGATACGGCGGCCAGCAGAGCCGTTTCAAAGCTGCCCGATGTGTGGTTCTCTCGG
Organism: Paracoccus sp. pheM1; assembly: GCF_018499825.1. NCBI lineage: Bacteria > Pseudomonadati > Pseudomonadota > Alphaproteobacteria > Rhodobacterales > Paracoccaceae > Paracoccus > Paracoccus sp. pheM1. The sequence continues at coordinate 1,413,721 of NZ_JAGXCX010000001.1, read as the reverse complement.
TGGACGCTCGCTCGATCATGCACTGCCTCGCGGTCGCTATCCCGAATTCTCGATTCTGCATGAGAATCTCGTGCCGGCCTGCACGATGTGCAACACTGACGAGAAGGGGGGAACCTATCGCGGCAGTCGTCGCCAAGAGCGATTCATCCATCCGTATTATGATCGTTGGGCATCGCGCGCGCTGTGGCGTATTCAGTTTGGTCCCGACCTCGATGCATTGCAATTCAAAGCCGTCGCGCTGCCGACGCTTCGCCGCCGCCATCGTCTTATTGTCGAATTCCATGTGCAGACGTTGCTCGGCAAAGAATGGCGCGATTCTGTTCGACGGCTTTGGGGGCCTTTGCCAGCTAAATTGCGAAGGCGTGTGAGCGCAGCGCCGACCGTGGAAGCTATGCGAGCCGAGCTTAAGATCCAACTAAAGGACGCCGTCGAATGCCATGGCGTAAATAGCTGGGATGCTGGATTCCTGCGTGGCGTGCTTGCTGATCCATTGGTAGTGGCAATGTTGATGCAACGGGTGCGGGCACTTCCACCCTGAGCATCTGCGAAGCCGCTACGATTGCGTGGTCTGGTCGTCGGCGGTCGGCGTCTCTGGTTGGCTGGTGCGATCCAAAATCCGGAGCAAGCGTCTTTGCTGCGGCGCAAGACGAATGGCAGCTTCCAGGGATGCGGCAGAGCAGCATTTGTCGAGGTCGACCGGCGTCTTTGGGCCGCGCTTTCCGCTGCGCGAGCGAACGGCGTGCGTTGCTGCGGACTGATCGAATGTCGCTGGTGGGCTCGTGGCGACGAGTCTGCGCGGCACGATATGCTCTACGGATCATGCGGAGGTTCGGGATGCGGGGGAGCGCAAGCCTGGTTATTCCTCGGCGATATGGCATAGCGGCGGGCGCGGCTGACCCTTGCGTGTGAGGCTTGTGCCTTCATACCAGTCGGCGGCCATCGCCATCATCATCAGTTCCAGCCAGCCCCAGGCGTTCCGATAGCGGCCATCGGTTATCTTCGTCATGAAATCCGGCCGCTCCATATTCATCAACGACGCCCCTTCGTCACACGGGACGGCGGTGGCGGTATCGCGAATGAGCGCATCGAGATGGCGCATCATCAGCGTGTGATCCTCGCGGATTACATCCATTCCCGGCACCTCGCCGCAGATGCCGGTTGTCAGTGCAAAGCCGACGGGAGTGCGCAGGGGATCGTCCGTGTGAAAGGCCAGCTCACCGGATTGCAGCCCTGTTCCCACCAGCTGCAAATAGGCGGTGAAAGCTCGCTCCGCATCCCAGCCACGACTGTCTTGCAGGGCGGATCTCAGCTTGTCGCCGTCCAGGAAGCAGCCGTGGTCACCATGCTGGGCGTAGGCATCCACCGCAGAAAAGCTTGCCCGCACCTCGGGATCATCCAGCGTCAGTTCGCTCTCGATCAGCGGGAAGGTGATGCTGCAGAGGTCAGGCGCGACCACCAGCCATTCGCCTGTCTGACGGCTGCCTGGCATTTGGACGGCCCGGGCTGCAAATTCTTCAAGCGCGGCGGCAGTTATGCCCTCTGCCTCGGCCTCTGCAAGCGTGCCCGGCCCGATCACACAACCACGCTGGCCAAGGAAATCCGCCACATCCGGTTCGGCCGCCCTGGCAAAAGCTGGTCCCGCCAACAGGAGTCCTGCCAAAGCAAGCGTCTTTGCCGGTTTGCGCATGTGCCCCTCCTGGCCTTGTCTGCTGGTCAGTTGTTCCAGTAAACCGCCGCGCTGGCAATCGACCGATCAGCTTCGAACCGAACGGCGACAATGGGTTCGGGGGCGCTCAGGCCTGCCCTCAAGAAGCAAGGTGTGGACTGCGCGGACGCTCGACCGGTCGGCCTGCCTTACCTCAGGGAGACGTGTAATCGATCAGCCGGATCATCTCGCCCCGGTCGGTCGGTGGACCATCGCGCCCGTTCAGGCACCCATGCTGCGGCGCAGAATGCATAGCGGCCTTGTCGGGATCACGGCTACTTTCCACGATTTGCCCGGCATATATCCATCGTGTCCGAAACAAGCCCAATGATTGGGCAAGATGAAAAAGGTGCCGAGATGTCCGCTGTCGAAATGAGCCATAACCATGCTGCCGCTGGCTTTGGTGGGGTCTTTGCACGCGTGACCGCGATGATTGCCGCCTGGAACGACGCCCGCATCACCCGTCGCGAGTTGAACGCGCTGACGGATCGCGAACTGGCCGATATCGGCCTGGCCCGCGGTGATATCGAGCGTGTCGCACGCGGCCTCTGAAGCCATCCCGATCGATGAACGGACCCCGTGGCGGTGCTGCGGGGTTTTTTCATGTGCGCATGAAACGAAGCGTTCGGAGTGCTTTCGCGATCATCGCGCCGGCTGACGACAATCTTCTTGGCGCTGCTGGAGCCGCTGTTCTCTGTGGAAAAGGGCATACGGCTGCTGGGCGTGACGCTATCCTCGCTGGAACCGCAAGGGGAGAATGGCGGAGAGGAGCAGCTCGGCCTCGGCCTGCCGGGGCTGTGAGAGAGATTGATCGGGAGGGGCGAATGAAGCGGAAGGACGAGGAAAGGGCCGCAGCCCGGCTGGCCAAGGCCATGGCGATGATCTGCGTGCGCAACAGCATGCTGGAGGATTTGCATGCCGGGCTGGTGCCGGTGACCAAGACCGGGGATTTCTCCGACGTTGTCGTCGTCGATGGCGCAGGCAGGCGTATTCCCTGGACGGAACTGTCGCGGCTCGACGATGGTGAGATGCGCGACCTGATGCGCCAGGTGGTCAATCGCCTCTATACCTTCCTGCTGCGCATCGAAGAGCCGGCGTTTCGGGATTCCATTGATCCCTGGATGAAGGCAGCGGCCAGATGGGATGATCCCATTCTCGATCCCGGCCTGGCGCAGACCGGATCATGCACGGAGTGATCCTGCCGCCAGAACGGGCGATGATGCACTGGACAGCAGGCTGGATCGTTCAGGACCGGGAGGACGTGCGGACAGGCCCAAAAGCATGGCCCCACGTCCCGCTTGTCATTCAGATGGCGAAATCCTCAAGGGATTTCCCGGCCTCCAGACCTTCGGCGATCCAGGCAGGCTTGCGGCCACGACCGCTCCAGGTGATCTCCGGGTTCTCCGGATGGCGATATTTGGGAGCCACGGCTGCGGATTTTCTGGCAGAGGCGACGTCGACCAGATCGCCCAGGGAAAAACCGTGCTCCTTTGCCACCGCTTCCGCCGCAGCGCGGGCCTCGGCTTTCCGGCGATCCTCGAAGGATGCGATAGCTTTCGCCACGTTCTTTTCCAGCTGCTTCAATTCGGCCAGCGACAGGGCATTCAGATCGATATCGGTCATGGAGTTCCTCACTTTTCGGTTTTCGGCCTAAACTATTGAGCGCGATCAGGCAATTTCTTTAGTTGGCCATTCTCTTGGCAAGATCGCGATTCCCTGTCAGCCGTGTTGCCTCCATCTTCGTGGCCGAGCGCCTTATCGGATACCATGGAGCATAAAAGGTGCGGGTGTTATCGGTAGGAGATCACGCAATGGAGATCGATGAAGACAAGATAGACGACGCGGTCCTCGCGCTGCTTTACCTGACGCTCGACCGCAACGGCCGAGCATGGAAGGGACACGACTGGGGTGCGATGAACCGGCTCTACGAGAAGGGCCTTATCGGCAATCCGGTCAACAAGGCAAAATCGGTTTGGCTTACCGACGAGGGGATTGCTCGCTCTGAGCAGCTCTTCCGAGAGATGTTCGCAAAAGGGGAAGGGCGGTAGTCGGCTGATGATGGAAGCAAGACCCTTGAATAAGCCGCCTTTCCGATCGGTGCGCTGCGGCCGGACTCGGCTTACGCTTCGCGATATCGCGGTGCAGATCGCGATAGAGGAAGGGGCCTGATGCGGCCGGTCGGTCGACGCTGATCAGGGAGCGTTCCGATCAGGCGCCTCGCGCTGGTCCAGTGTCAGTTGCAGGAAGGCCAGGTCGAGCCATTTGCCGAACTTGGCGCCGACCTGTTTCAGGTTGCCGGTCTGTTCGAAGCCCAGCTTCTCATGCAGCCGGATCGAGGCATCATTGCCAGCCTCGATCCCGGCCACCATCACATGCTTGCCGAGGGCGCAGGCACGCTCGATCAGCACCAGCATCAGGGCGCGGCCGATCCCGACACCACGCTGGTCGCCGCGCACATAGACGGAATGCTCGACGGTATGGCGATAGCCGTCGAAGGCCCGCCAGTCGCCGAAGGAGGCGTAGCCCAGCACCTGGCCATTTTCGTCCACCGCCACCAGCACCGGATAACCGGCCTTGCGGCGATCCGCGAGCCAGGTCATGCGATTGGCGTCGTCGACCTGCGTCTCGTTCCAGATCGCCGTCGTATGGGCGACGGCATCGTTGTAGATCGCGGTGATCCCGTCGATGTCGCGTTGTTCGGCGTCGCGGATGTCCATGCCGTCCCTCGGAGTGTAGAATGCTGCCGTAACTGTCCGTCTACTCTGTCGGAGCCCTCATTGCATCCCCGGCCTTGCCGACGACAGAGCATTGCCAGCAGAAACCAGACCATATGCGGAGAATTCGACATTGCGTCGGCACATAGGGCCCATACCTGTCTGGCGCGGCGGGACGCGCGGGGTGCGCAAAACAGGGATATGACATAGTCCATGCTTGCGTTGGTGTGCCTGACGGCCAATCGTCCCGCTGCAATATCCGCCTCCACCAGGGATTCCGGCAGGACGCCGCGCGCCCGCCCGGCAAGGCAATGCGCCCTGATATAGGCCGCCATGCCGTGGGGCACCTCATCGGTTGCCGGCAAGGGAATGCGGCTGGCTTCCCACATCCGGCCGATATAGGTCAGGGGATGCGGGACATGCAGGGGCAGCACCGCATCCCCGGCCTCGGGCGGTTCCACGACCACCAGCCGGTCGGTTGCGATATCGGCTGGCTGGAACACGGTGAAATCCTCGTCGATGGGAACCTGGGGGTGGCGCGTGACGATGGCGAGATCGGTATCGGATCGGACCAGCAACCGCGCCGCAGTGTCGTGATTGGCGATGCGGGGCGCGAAATGGATGCCGGACATCCCATGCGAGAGCCGTTCCCGGAACCGCGGAAACACTGCCACTGTAGCGCTATGTGGCATGACGATGGAAATACCGCCCTCACTTGGACTCCAGGGTGCCGAGCCGCCCCTGAAGGCGTCGATCTCGAAAAGGACCTGCCGGGCCTTCGGCACGAAATCCTCCCCCGCCGGGGTCAGGGAAACCGGGCGGCTGCGCCGGTCGATCAGGATGCGGCCGAGATAGGTTTCCAGGGATCGCAGCCGTTTGCTGAGGTTCGATTGCGTCGTATTCCGCCGATCCGCGGCCAGTGTCAAATTCAGCGTTTCCGCAACGCAGAGGAAATCGCGCAACTGCTCGATATTCATGGGTCCGCCGCTCCTTGCCTCAGGGCAAGAGGCACCTGTCGGGATGTCCCGTCAAGGCAGCTTCAATCCAGCGCGCCGTCCGACGCGAACAGAACCCTCAACAGGCCTTCACGCGCCACCGCGCCGGGCGATGCGTCCGGGCGTTCTGCGAACCAGACCAAGCGGGCAAAGACGATCCGGCGGTCGTCCCGTTCCGCCCATCCGACATACCAGCCGAATGGCTGGCCTTGCAGCAATTCGCCGTCGGACCCGAAGGGCAGCCCCGCGCCCGTCTTGCCGTAGACGTGCCAGCCGCCGGGCCGCTCCCCGGTATCCATTAGCGCCTTCGTCTGCTCGACGGCGGGGGCGGAGACCGGCAAATCGCCCCCGATCATGCGGGTCAGGAACGCGACTTGCTCCGCGGGCGAAATCTGCAGGGAGGAACTCAGCCAGGCATTGGTCAGGCCGTTGCCCTTGTCGCTGTCGCCCGAAAGGTCCTTGTTGCCGTAGTCGAATGCATCGACATAGGCCGCGAACCGTTCCGCCCCCAGCCGCTCGGTGGCGCGCTGCGAATACCACACGACCGAATCCCGCATCCAGCTTTCCGGCGTCGTCGCCTGCCTCCATTGGGGGTTCCAGTCGGCGTAACCTTCCTTGAAGGGCCATTCCGGTTCTCCCGGTGCGGCGAAGATCCCGGCGTCAAATGCCATCAAGCTGATCGCCACCTTGAAGGTCGATGCGGGCGAGATCCGCTCGTCGCAGTTTCCCTCATGCAGAAGCGGCTCCGCCGATCCGGCTTCGACGGCGAGGGTGCAGACCACGCGCTCCTCGGCGGCAACGGGCATGGCGAGCGCCAGAACGGACGCCGCGACGAAGATCAACTTGCTCATGGGATTATTCCTTTCCTGCCTTGTCCGTGCATACCTTCCGGTCGGGGCCATGGTCCAAGTCATCTTCCGACTGGTGGCGTCGAGATCTGGAATGATGCGATTCCGTATGCGGTCGCCCGGCTCGATCAACGTGCAGACCCGTGGCGTCTCGGATGCCGGCACATCGACAAGCCGGCGCGCTTTTTTGGTCCCGAACGGGGGAATCTCGTAGAAGTAGATCAGGCATTGAAGTGGCCCACGCCGGACGAGCGCGTCGAAACAGGCTGGAAATTCATATCTGGTTGGAGGCGGCCCGAGTTGCGAGGTATCGGATTCCCGGCCCGCTTGCCCAGACGCAGGGCTTGCGGCAGGGTGTACCAACAGCGATGAACTTTTATCATCGTCTCTTGCGAGCCCTGCAGAATGGATACAGGCATGATTTTTCAACAGCTGGCCCGTGCGACCTGTGCGGCGATGCTCATGATTCTGGCCGCCTGCGAGGCGCCGAACGCAACCGGCGCAGAAGGAAGCGCGATGCCCGCCCATATGGACACCATCCGTGGCACGGTAACGTGGCGCGAGCGCATGGCCCTGCCGCCCGAGGCCCGGATCGAGGTTTCGTTGGTCGATGTATCCCTGGCGGATGCGCCCTCGACCACGATTGCGGTGACGGAAATCCGGCCGCAAGGGCAGGTTCCGGTACCGTATGCGCTTTCCTACGATCCGGGACGGATCGAGGACAGGCACAGCTATGCCCTGCAGGCGCGGATTACCTCCGGCGACGAGTTGCTGTTCATCACCACGACCATGAATCCCATATTGACCGGCGGGGCGGACAATACCGAACTCGTGCTGGAGCGGGTCGGCGGCTGAAATAGCCGACGGGTGCCGGCGTCCGGGCGGCTGAGGCATCGAGAGGCTCAGGCTTGTCGGGTGTCGAATGCAGGAGGAAGGGGTATTGATGCTTCCGGCTTCGATGCGGCGGGATCGGATCGGCGCTCGCATGATGCCTCGGCCCCATTGGCATTCCGGCGCCGCCCCGGCTAATCTTGCAGCCAAACCTGATGTCGCGGATGCTCCGCGACCCTATTCAAGGAAGGATCGGCCAGATGAAACCGAAGTTGATCGCCGCCGCCATGCTGTCGGTGGCCGCCGTCACCCTTGCCGCCTGCGAAGAGGGAGCGCAGCAGGCCGAGGCTGCGCCGGGAGTCTGTCGCCCGGATGCCGCCGAGGCCTTGGCGGGCAAGGATCGGCTGACCGACGAACAGGCCATGCAGCTGACCGGCGCCACCATCGTGCGCCAGATCCAGCCCGGGCAGGGCGTGACGATGGATTATCGCCAGGAGCGCGTGACGGTGGAAACCGATCCGGCGACCGGCAAGATCCTTCGCGCGAGCTGCGGCTAGCCAAGGGCTGCAGCAGATAGCTGTTATAGGTCATCTGCTCGGTAAGGCCCCGGATCAGCGGCCGGACCAGCACGGCATGGAGCGTCGGCGCCAGCGGCAACCGCGAGGACCGAGCGCGCGACCAGCTCACCGCCGGGCCGTATGCCGGCATGCCGGCCCGGAGCCGGTACTCGATGGCGGGCAGGGGGGCTCCCGATCGTCCCCCCGCGCCTGGAAGGGCCTTCACTCATGGTTTTCCCGGTCGTTACGGGCCTGGGCAGGCCGCGCCCCGGTCTACGCCTCGCGATCCTTGCGGCGCTGCGTACCGCTCCGGTGGGTAATCGCCATCAGCACCGATGGTTCCCTGAGCCGCAGCCGATGCCAACTGCCCGCTGGCACGACCTGGCCGGTCCTCGGCGTCAGTTCGACCGTGCGGAGGCCGCTGGCATTCTCGATATCAAGCTCCAGCCTGCCGGAACAGAGGATCAGCAACTCATCGCCACCGGGATGCATCTCCCAATAGTCCGGGTGAACATCCTCGGGCCGTTCGGCGGAAAAGACGGCGAGTGTCTTTCCCTCCGCCGGACCTCCGCCGGACGCCAGCGAAACCGGGCGTATTCGCGGTCCATCCTCAAGATGCAGATGGAAGCGGCTCAGGTCGAGAGCGGAATTCGTATCGGTCATGGCGTTTCTTCCTTTCCGGCCGCAGTGTCCGCGACCTTGCTTGCGTTGACGCCTGGAATATGTGACGAATTCCTCATGTTTTGTATTCGCATTCCCGTTCAGGACGGGAGGACGGTGCAGATGGATGTGAATCCACGGAAAATTCCGCGCCAAAGCCGGGCGCAGGCCACGATTCGCGCCATCATCGAGGCGACCGCTCAGGTTCTGGCGCATGCCGGGTTCGAGCGGATGACCACCGCGATGGTGGCGGAGCGGGCAGGGGTCAGCATCGGCTCGCTCTACCAGTACTATCCGAACAAGCAGGCGCTGGCGGCCGCGGTGGTCGATCATTACGGCGAGATCTTTGCTGCGCGTTTCGCCCAGGCGATTGCGGCAGGACCAGGCGATACGCTGGCCCGGACGGTCGACGCGCTTGTCGCGACCGCTTTCGAGAGCCACCCGCACGATCCACGGCTCCACAAGGTGCTGATCGAGATTGCGCCACGCGTCGGTCGTGGCGATCACAGGAAGGCGTTCAGCGCCCGGATCGCGGCACTGATCGAGACCCGGTTGCGGCGCCATGCGGGCGAACTGGCCGCCGATCTCGATCCCTCGGAGGCAGCGGTGATGCTGGAAGCCCTGCTGGAAACCGCCGCCCACCGCGCGCTCGAGCAGCATCCCGCCAGCCTGTCGACAGCGAGATTTGCAGGCGAGTGTCGGAGGATGGTCATGGCCTACCTCACATGCCCGGCGGGGCGCTCCTGAGGGAAGCTTTCATGGTGGCCGCCCACTCGCGAGCAGCCCCTTGCCGCGGTGCGCCCCCCGCCGCGGCCATGCGGATATGCCGGACGCAAGCGGCCAGCCCTGATCAGCCGGCAGCTTCCGTGACCCCGAACGCCTGCCGGAAACCGATCCTGCCTGCCGGGGTGATCTCCAGCGCCCTCGTTCCGGCGCGGCGCCGCACCCAGCCCCGATCCAGGGCATGGGTGCAGATGGCGGCGCCCAGAGCCCCGGCCAGATGCGGGCGGCGCTCGCTCCAGTCCAGGCAGGGACGGCAGAGCGGGCGGCGGCCGTGCATGTCGCGATCCGCCGCCAGAATGCCGAGGGCCTGCATCCTGGCCCGGCCGGCCTCGGTGAGGGCCGCGGCATCGCCGGCGATCTCGACCGCGCCGTTGGCCTGCAGCGCATCGGCGATGCCGACGCCCAATCGACCGGCCAGGTGGTCGTAGCAGGTGCGGGCATGGCGCAGCGCCGCCTCCTTCGGGCCGGTGCGGGGCGGGGACAGCACGAGACCGCCGGCGATCTGCATCACGCTTTCGATCATCCGCGCGACCTCGGGGCTGGCGAGGCGGTGATAGCGGTGGCGGCCCTGCTTCTCGGCGGCGACCAGCCCCACGGCCGCCAGCCGCGAGAGATGACCGCTGGCGGTCTGCGGCGTGATCGCGGCGACCTCGGCCAGTTCGGTCGCGATCAGCGCCCGGCCATCCATCAGCGCGGCCAGCATGGCGGCGCGGGCAGGCTCGCCCACGGCGGCGGCGACCTCGGCGATGCGGTTCGATGTGGCCATGGCGATCCCTCCGGCTGCCGGCATCCTAGCGCGGAAATGCGGGGAATGCTTCGGCCTTTACCGAAGCATCGCCGGCGGGTTCGCGGCCATAAGCGGCAGGACATCATCGAGAGCGTCCCATGACCCTGCCTGCATCCCCCGCCCCACCTTTCTTCGGCTGGGATGTCGTCGCCGCAACTTTCCTGCTGGCCGCTTTCGGCTGGGGCGTCGGCTTCTACGGCCCGCCGGTATTCCTCTATGCCGTCGTGGCGCGGACCGGCTGGCCGGTGCCGATGGTCTCGGCGGCGGTGACGATGCATTTCCTGATTGGGGCGGTCGTCGTCGCCAATCTGCCGCGCCTGTATCGGCGCTTTGGCGTGCCGGTGGTGACGGTGCTGGGCGCCGTGCTGCTGGCGCTTGGCATCGCAGGCTGGGCGCTGGCGGTCGAACCCTGGCAGCTGCTCGCGGCCGCGCTGGCCAGCGGCGCCGGCTGGGTCGCGATGGGGGCCGCCGCCGTGAATGCGCTGATCGCGCCCTGGTTCATCCTGCGCCGACCCGCCGCGCTCGGCATGGCCTATAACGGCGCGAGCCTGGGCGGGGTGATCTTCTCGCCGCGGTGGATCGCGCTGATCGCGGGCATCGGCTTTCTGCCGGCGGCCCTGGCCGTCGGTGGCGTCATGGTGGCCGTGGTCGCGACCCTGTCGGTGCTGGTGTTCCGGCACACGCCCGAAAGCATGGGGCAACGCCCGGATGGCGTGGAGGGGGCCGATCCCCGGCCACGAGCGCCGCGAGGCGGTTCGCCCGCGCGCCGCCGGTTCTTTGCCGACGGCAAGTTCGTGACGCTGGCCGCCGGCATGATGCTGGGGCTGTTTGCCCAGATCGGGTTGCTCGCGCATCTGTTCTCGCTGCTGGTGCCGGTGCTGGGCGAGGGCATGGCGGGGCTGGCGATGGGCGGCGCGACGCTCGCCGCGATCCTCGGGCGTTCGGTGGTGGGCTGGATGATGCCGGTCTCGGCCGACCGCCGCCTGGTCGCCTGTGCCAGCTACGGCGTGCAGGTGGCCGGATCGCTGCTGTTCCTGCTGGCGGCGGGCGAAGGCGGGGCATGGCTGATCCTTGGCATCGCGCTCTTCGGGTTGGGGATCGGCAATGCCACCTCGCTGCCGCCGCTGATCGCGCAGCAGGGGTTCACCCCGGCGGAGGTGGCCCGCGTGGTGCCGCTGATCGTCGCCATGGGCCAGGCCGGCCATGCCTTCGCGCCGGCGGCGTTCGGCCTGCTGCGCGGGGATGGCATGATCGACGGATCCGGTTCCGCGCTGCTGTTCGCCTGCGCTGCGGCGATACAACTGGCCGCGATCGGCTGCTTTCTGGCGGGGCGGGTTGGAAGGCCGGGCCGCCGGGAGCAGGGGTGACGAGGATCGAGGTCGGGACAGATGCTTCCCGCAGGACAGGCGCGCGCAGTGCATCGCACGCGGCCCTTTGCGGACTTTCGACCACCCTCGGCAGCGACGTCCGCTTAGCAACCCGATCTCGGTCATTCAACGGCCCGACGCTAACCCTGAAAGCCGACGTTTGTTCATGCAGCAAGGACGGCAACGACCTGCAGAGCAGCGACCTGTCCGCTCCCGGGCACTTGCAGATCCTCGTTCAAGAGATTGCTACGGCAGCTAACTGGGAAGGGACTAGCGCGCGATAGGCTTGTGCATCATATACTCTGCCGCGTTGGTCGAAGCAAAGAAGGTAAAATGGTCCAGTCGTCGCTAGTCTCGGACCTCATAGGCCGCCTGCTTTCCGTCAAGACCCAAGCGTCCATGGTGTCGCTGCTTCGCACGGAGGCACGCCCTCCCGCGACAAAGGCGCTTTCGGCGGATGTTAAGGCGCACATCTCGGTGCTCGCGGGGCACCTGACTGAAAAGCGGCCGCGCGAGGCGATAGCGACCGCTATGGCGATGATCTTCCTCGACCCCGACCACGCCATTTCCTGCATGCGGCGCAATGGCGTGCTACGCGCGTCGCGATACGGATACAGGGGATTCCTAATTGGCAGGATCGCCAAGGCCGCACTCAGCATCTGCGACTTTCTCCCCATATCGCCGCCCCGCGTTGCTTACCTTGAATCAGTCCACGCGCTGTCGCGCGTCGCGGGAAACGCACTGAAACTGAAACAGGGGATTGAGTCGACTGTGCGGGCGCGTCGTTCCGTGGTGCTGAAAACCGTCTTCGTCATGGTCAACAGTCTTTTCTATCATGAATGGATTAACGACCATGAAGCCAGTTCGCTGGATGGTAAACGTTACTCGTCTGAGGAGTACGCCGAGGCTGTCTCGTTCTTATTACATACCTACGCGTCGATGTTTCCGGTCGACGGCCTCTCCTTCGTTCATGTAGACACTGAGGCCGTCGGGAAGAACGCGCTCGTCTACGAACGGCTGTTGGTCGCCGCGATTCGACTTACGAAGTTCAGGGAGGCGGAGCTGTTTATTGACGGATTGCCATACCGCGCAGACCGTGACGGGGAGGCGGTCACGATCTCCTCGATCGATCCCGACGTCGAGCGTGCGGTCCGCCTTGGCTTCATACAGCAGCGGAATCAGGCGACTATCCGACAGATCCACCTGCATGAAGAGGATCCAGCGATCTCCATCCGGAGCGTCATAGACGATGGCTTTGACCGCGGCAGCTTCGACCAACTGCTTGAGATCAATGATCAGATCGTAAGACGCTTGGTCTTGCGGCTGCCCGCGATCCCGGAAGTATTCGATGCCTTGTTCGGGCGGGACGAGCTGTTCCGCGACGAGATCCAGATGCTTCTGACGCTAGATGTCGACAACTTCGGAAGTTTCGATGACCTCATCTTTTCGATCACCGACTGCATCTCATCGATGGACGTGTTCAAGGTGCAGCGCTACTTCAACTTCATAAGTTGCGCGTACCAGCGCAGGCTGGCGGACCTCCAGGACCCAGCCGAGCGCGGAACGTTGACTCTGACTTCGACGCTCTTGGTTATCCCGCACGATGCGATTGTGGAGCAGATGCGGCTGATCTTCGGCGACGAGGACAAGGCGCGTGAGATCATCAAGCTGTTGAAGATGGATCCCAGAGATCAGCATCTCGATCTCCAATACCGTCCGTTCGTAGATGTCGGTGGCTACTACGTGATTGCCCCGCATGTGGTGGCGGCCTCCAACCTCGTCCGCAACATGATCGTCGCCAACCGCCTTAGGTCGGCCGCGATCGGTCGGGCAGACCTCATGGTTCACTCTGTCACCGAGGCGCTCCGCTCCGCAGGTTTCGAGGTCGAAAGTGACTTGAAGGTAAAGATCGCCGGACAGAATTTGGAACTGGATATCGTCGCAAGACGCGAAGACGTGCTCATACTTCTCGAATGCAAAAATGCTTATCACCCAGTGTCTGTACATGAGATGCGGAACAGCTGGGACCACATCCGCAGCGCCAGAAAGCAGCTCGACAAGCGACGTGACGTTCTTGCGAAGCCCGCGAACCAGTCGCAGCTATTCCAGAGGCTCGGCTGGGAGGTCGGTTCAAGGTGCGCGGTTCACACCGGCATCGTCATTGCGAACCGGGTATTCCACGGAGCTAGTCTCAACGGGCACCCGATCCGGCAAGCGCACGAACTCATCAACGTGCTGACAAGCGGGCGGATCGCTGCCAAAGATGAAAGCCTGTCGTTCTGGCTTGGGGCTGATTTCCAAACCGCCGATCTCACTGCCTATCTCGGCCCCAAGTCCATCGCCTCCGAGCAGTTGGCGGCGCTCGACGCGCGCCAGTGGTGCTACTCAATGGGATCCCGCGATCTCGTTTTCTCGTCCTACATCCTCGACATGGTCAAGTGGGACCAGGAATTGCGGGAGCGATATGGACCGCCAGTAAAAGAAGGTCGCCGGCGAAGCTTGAGGTAGACACCTCTAGCTAAGCTCTGCGGCCTGCCATACACTCAGAAGTCCGTCGAGATGATCGTGCAGTTCGGGCGGGCGGAGAGGAGCCGGGGGTGCGGAGTTCTATCGGCTGTGGCGGTGCCGGCACGCGGCAAGGCAACATTTTGGACGCACCGACTTCGACCGATCTCGCGATGAAACGAGGGAGGAAGCTGTTCTTTCAGGTTGAAAACGCGGTCGGTACATGGGACTAATTCAGGACTTGAACGCACCCCGAGGCCCGATCAATGCAGCAAATTGAAGTTAACGTTGAAAATGACCATATTCAGCGAATTACTACTGCGAAACCTCTGGCAGCCATTTCGGAACTCATCTGGAATGCCTACGATGCGGATGCGCGCGAAGTAAAGGTTGAGTTAGAAGCGGGTCAGCTAACAAAGCTCGGCGTCATTCGAGTTGTCGACGATGGAATCGGCATTCCCGCCGACGAGGTCGAAAAATTCTTTAAATCATTGGGTGGATCTTGGAAGAAGCGTGCAATTAAGACCGATGGTGGTAGGGCAATTCATGGAGAAAAGGGGCAAGGACGCTTCAAGGCATTCGCACTCGGCGAGCGTGTAACGTGGGTTTCCTATCATGCCGGCAAGAAATTCTCGATCAGTGGTGAAAAATCGGATCTGAAGCGCTTCACAATTTCAGATACAATCCCGTCTTCAAGCACAGGCTGCACTGTGGAAATCGAGAATGTGGTTCGAGATTTTGAAATATGGTCGGCAGACGGGTTCGCCGAGCATGTTCGGGATGTGTTCGCGCTCCAGCTCTACGAGGACCCTGCTTTCCGTATCATCTATGACGGAGAAGAAATCGACGCACGAGACGCAATTCGTGACGTGACGCCTTATGAAATTTCAGCGACCACCGAAGATGGGCATGAGTACAAAGCCACGCTCGACATCATTGAATGGAAAAAGAAGGTCGAGCGGAAGCTAGGGTCAGGATTCATAACCAATAAATGACGGTTGCCGCGAGCGCGATGGCCGAGAGGAAGACCTTCGGGCATCTGTCGTATCGGGTTGCCACGCGCCGCCAGTCCTTGAGCCTGCCAAACATGATCTCGATGCGGTTGCGCCGCTTGTATCGGCGCTTGTCGTATTTGACCGGTGTCTTGCGCTGCTTTCGGCCGGGGATGCAGGCTCGTATCCCCTTGTCCTGCAAGGCTTCCCGGAACCAGTCGGCGTCATAGCCGCGATCCCCGAGCAGCCAATCGACCTTTGGGAGGCTGCTGAGCAACGCCCGCGCCCCGATGTAGTCGCTGACCTGCCCTGCGGTGACGAACAGGTCGAGCGGTCGGCCCTGGCTGTCACAGATGGCATGCAGCTTCGTGTTCATGCCGCCCTTGGTCCGGCCGACGAGGCGTCCACGCCCCCCTTTTTCACGGCCAAGCTGGTCGCGGTGCGGTGCGCTTTCAGATAGGTCGCGTCGATCATCACGGTCTTTTCCTCGCCGTGGTCGGCGGCCAGCCCGATCATCATCCTGGCGAAAATGCCTTTCTCGCTCCAACGCTTCCACCGGCTGTAGAGCGTCTTGTGCGGCCCATACTCCCTGGGGGCATCTCGCCAGCGCAAACCATTGCGATTGATGAAGATAATCCCGCTTAGAACACGCTTGTCATCGACGCGTGGCTTGCCGTGCGACTTCGGGAAGAAAGGGGCAAGCTTGGTCATCTGCTCGTCGGTCAGCCAGTACAGGTCGCTCATGTCACCGCTCCGTTTTCCGAGCCGTGAATCACGTAGCACACTGAAAATCAATGCATCCTGACCCTAATGCTTTGCCTACCCGGCCGTTTCAGTTTCCACGAAATGGCTCCGGGAATTCATGCACGTGGCTTTGACTTCACCACATACTTGACCGCAGACCATTTTCAGGACCTTGCGGACGATAATACAGAAGGGCTGGTAGAGCTCGATCCGCCGTCCATGGCACTTGTCGAGGCGGCGAAAGCCAAGTTACGCGAGCACTTTCGTGAGCGCGAAGCGGCGCGCTCACGTGGAAAAATTCAAGAATGGAAAGACGCAAAGATCTATCCCTATGAAGGGAGAACGTCTGATCCCATCGAGATAAACGAAAGACAAGTATTTGATGTCGTCGCATTGAATTTGGCCGACTACAGCCCTGATTTCGATAGGGCCCCGTCCAAGCAGCAAAAGCTGATCCTTCAGCTCGTCAAGGCAGCTATTGAAACCGGACCAGGTGCCCTGCCTGCAATTCTGGAGAGTGTCGTAGACCTTCCCAAGGCGAAGCAGGAGGAGCTGGCAGACCTTCTTCGAAAAACTTCGCTTACAGCTGTTATCAATGCCGCAAAAGCTGTCACCGATCGCCTCGAGTTTTTGCGAGCCCTGCAAATTCTGGTTTTTGACCCACGGTCCAAACGTCAGCTGCTCGAACGGTCGCAGCTTCACCGGATTATTGCACAAGAGACATGGATTTTCGGAGAAAAGTTCAACCTGATGAACGACGACGAGGATCTGTCCGCGGTATTGCGAAGCCATATCGAATTGCTGGGGAGTGACAGTGACGTTGGCACTGCTCGGGATACACTCGCGCCAAATGCACCAGTTCTCGACGCCGAAGGCAAAGCCGCTATTGTTGATTTGATGCTGTCTTGCCGGATGCCTACGGCCACCGACGAAGAGCGCAAACACCTTGTCATAGAACTAAAGCGCCCAAGTCAGAGCCTCAATGAAGACGTCATCAACCAAATCAAGAAGTACGCAAAGGCCGTGGCGCTTGATGACCGCTTCAAGCACTCGAACGTGGAATGGGACTTCGTCGCGGTTGCAAACCGCTTCACAAAAGACGCAGAGTTCGAGGCGCGGCAAAAAGACAAGCCTCGTGGATTGGTCCTCGAAATCGATGACCCGATCAAGATCCGTGTTTGGGCCAAGACTTGGGGAGAGATCATCCAGGAGGCCGAAGGGCGTTTGACTTTTTACAAGCGCCGCTTGGAGTATCAGGCCAATGACAAGGAAGCTTTGCGGTATCTGCGCACGATCAACGCAGACTACCTGAGTGAAGAGGTCAAGGAACGAATTTCGGCCCTTGATGCAGAAGAAGGCGTGGCGGCGGAGTAGGCTTCGGGCAGAGCTTTGTTCAGCTGTACCAGGACCTATCGTCGAAATGATGGGCAACCAAAGTCAACTTGGTAGGCTTTTCAACTGGCGCTTCGAACCTCAGCCAGAATGGAAAATCGTGCTGGATTTCCGCTGTGTCGTGTTTAGAGCCATAGTGTAAGATGACATTTGCGACACCTGAAAAGCGCACAGCGATCACCCGTGAACGCAATGCTTCAACTTCGATTTCGGCATCGTCGATCCAAGGGTCGATTTCGTATCCTTTGCCTGCCAGAATATCGATATTGTCGAAGGTCTGCTCGATCAACGCGTCCGACATTGCGCGATAGACATCGTCCGCCAAGGCCTCTTTAACGGCGCTTCGTCCTTCAGAAAATGATACAAGGAGGCCCTCAAGCGCCACCAATGCTTCATCGATGAATGACTTGATGGTCGCCTCGTCATTTACCAGCGTGTCAGGCCGAACATGTGTTGCTTTGTTCAGGGATTCTATCGATCTGATCGCCGCGCGGTGCAAATCGTCGACGTCCAATCCTAACTGTTCAACAAATGCGTCTGATAGGCCACCCTGCGTGGAATAGATGGCCTTCTGGTGCCGTGTAACGGTCCTCGTGTTTGGTTCTTGTTTAAACCAATCGCATGCCCGTACTTCATCGTCCGGCGCATCCACATTCAGGATATGTCCAAATAGCTCTCGCAATCCAGCCGCTGCAAGATGCAATCGAACAGGATTGTTCTGATCGTTTGCGACCATGAGACTGCCCGCAAGTAAGTCGCGGGAAAACTGATCCGGAAGACGATCCTCGACTCTCACATGGTTACCCTTCTAGTTGGATCTGAGCAATATCATTTCGTCGGCAGGGTAACCACTAATCAAGCCGTCGATTTACCGCCTGATGGATGCCTTCAACAAAATCTTTGATCAAGTCGGCTGTGTCCTGGACGAACGCCTTAGTGAATATGTCAAGTTCGTTGCCCTCATTATCGTAGCCATTCCGGTGGACGCAATCGTGGCGAAGCAACGCTGCTTTGAAGATGCTCGCCTTGTCGGAGGTAAGATCGAAAATTCGAATGCCAAGAGCAATGTTGTAAAGAATATCCACCTTCTTGAAGTTGTGGTACAAGACCTTGCGCAAGTGCGTGCGAACTTTGCGCTCGACTAGGTCTGGATCCCTCGAGACTTCGAAAAGTGTGAATTTCTCTCTCCCCAGGTCCTCGTCCTTCTCGATTAGTCGTTGCATGGCCTCCTTATCGCGCAAGACTTCATTGAGCAGAGTGTCGCCGAGATAGGCTTCCAGCGCGGTGATCTGTTGGGAAAAAATCATTCGATTGACGAGGTCATTACCACGCACGCCGCCGTGGTCTGCGAGCAAATCGCCAGTGTGATGATATGACGCCATGAAAACCTGATAAGGGTCCGCAGGCGCTTTGTAGTCGAGCCAGTCGTCGGGTTCTGGCTCGCCGTGTTCAAGACCGTAATCGAAATCCTCAATGACCTCGTGCTTGCCGGCATCGGTGATGTGATGGTTTTCGATGCCTATAGGGTATTCCCAAAGCCCCCAAGTCAGATCGCCAAGTTCCGGATGGTCGATCGTCGCCTCATAATGGATCTCAGATCCCATCGAGCGATCGTCGCCGCCAACGGCATCCCAGTCTAGGTCGTGGCTTTCTATTTCAAATACTTCGTCGGTCGACGCATGACGAATGCGCGCCACTCCTCTGCAATAAACTTCCATGTGCCCTCTGGCTAACTCGCTCTCATAAGCTTAGGCGTGGCAGAATGGTTGCGAAATTAGCGGCGGAGCGCGGAATTTCACAGTGGAAATTTAACCTCTGCGCGCTCTTGCTTCCGAGCGGGCATGGCTTTGAGTAGATCAGCGTATACATGTCTGCTTCCTGCGCTGCCCGCCCCGGCCACGGCGGGCGCACCAATCGTCAGACTACTGCGAAGTGCGGTCGTTCGTGGTGAGCACAGCGAGCTTCTGCTTCCCGCCCTTCGGTGCAAGCCGTTTTGGACGCGCTGCGCAGTGCGTTGCTACCCGGAAAAACGTCTTTAACGAGCTATCCGAGCCTCCCGGCGATGCGGAGCGCGTTAACCTCGATCAGTTCAGCGGCTTGCTCGACATATCCCGATGTGGCCCCCGGCAGGCTGGCCACGGCCCCGGCAACCGTGACACGATTGGCGACCATGGCGTCCACCAATTCCTGCACCCTTTGGCGCAGGTCGGCGGGGCGGTAGCCCATGTCCTCGGCGATGATGTCCCAGTGGCGTCCGGCCATGGCCTCGGGACGGCGGCGCTTCGCAGCAAGGTTCTGCGCGAAATACTGCGTCACATGTGGCCAGGGCAGCACTGTCGAGACATCGTAGAGCGGGGCGAGCCTTGGCTCGCCTCCGACCGGCAGCAGAATCGAGTAGTTCTTGGCATGGGCGTCGGTATTCGCGACCAGGATGTTGAAAATCACCTGGTCCAGCAGCGCCAGGGCGTCCATGGGTGGCAGCGCGCGCCCGGTGGCCAGCAGCGTCGTCAGACCGGGGCCGGCGATGGTGCGGCGCTCGTATTTCCGACCGGGCGGGATGGCGTTCGCCTGGGCGAAGTCCTCCTGGTGAACCCGCTGAAGTTGTCCCGCCCGGCCGACGCGCCGGTCATAGCGCAGCGCACAAATGGCCGTGCGCTTCCCTGTCGTCAGGATCGTCGTCTGCGCAGCTGCCATCCCGATGGTTTGGGCCAGATGCAGGCAGAACACCTCGTTTTCGGTGATGCCGGGCAGGTTCGGATTGTCGGGCTTCACGATGATGGTGGAGGGTGCGCCATTGCGTGGCACGGCCAGGACGTCACCCGGCTGCGGCAGTCGCAAAACGGGCGTGCCGTCGGGCGAGAGCACCGCAAGCGCCGATTTCTTCTGCCCGCCGGCCAGCGATTGGCGGACCCCTTCCTCGCCGACGAGAAAGGGGCGGCGGCCGAGATCCTCGAAATGCCGCTCCAGCGCCTCCTGCGGATCGGCGGTATCGTAGAGGTCGGTAAGCGGTGTCCAGGTCCAGACGTTGCGATCCGTCGGGGAACCGAACGACAGCGCACCGGCGGTATCGCCACCGATCTCAGCCAGAACGGCGAGCGTGTCTGCCTTGTCGAGTCCCAGGGACCGGGTCAGGATCTGAAGCTGTTCCTCCTCGGGCAGCAGGTTCGCGAGCCAGGGCGAAATGATCTCTGACGGATAGGGCGTGTCGGCAAGCGGCATGGTCAGGGACAGAGGGAAGGCTCCCTGGGTCGCAAGCCAGCGAGCAGCGTAGCGGAACGACAGGCTGCCATCATCGGCGACTGCCACGTCGCCGATATGGAGCGCTTCGAACCAGACGGGCACCGCGCCGCTCAACTGTAATCTCCGAGATCATAACCCTCGTCTTCGGGCGAAGGAGGTGGCTTCATCCTTGCCGCGCCCGGCGGACTTTCCAGCAGATCGGCCAAGGGAAGCCGGAGGGCCGCAGCAATCTTGCCAAGCGTCGTCAGGCGCGGATCGCGCTTTCCCGTCTCGATGAGTGAGAGGGCAGGGGCGCTGATGCCGGTCAGCCGCGCCAGTTGATGCAGGTTCAGGCCGCGCGCGAGGCGAGCCTGGCGGAGCCTTTGTCCGACCTTGGCGAGGATCTGGCTATCCTGATCTTCCATGATGCGGCGCCTTTACTGAATACGGTAAATATAAATGGTGCCGCAGGCGCAGTCAATGATTTTATCGAAAAGGGTAAATTCTTTCGCAATCATGCTGCTGACCTATGGATTTTATCTAATAAGGTAAATCCCCGGATTGCGGTCGACTGCTCTTCGAGACAGATTGCTTGCCATGCCATTGCTGGGGGATCGAACGCAATAAGGGGCTATCTGATCGCAGCGCAGTGGGGATCGGGAAAAGCTGATGGGGCGGGTCCAAGGAGGTATACCGGGCCGACCTCAGCAACTTAAGAAAGCCGTGGGCAGACCATATGTCTGGGCATGGCTATTGACAGATCGGCACATTCAGTTCCTGATTGACTTAACGGTCGCTGGTTCGAGGCTTGTCTGGTCAAACAGCATTATGGGCGGTGTGAGAGAAGTGACGAATCCGACCATTTATTGTTTTTAAACAAAGACTTCGAGCGAGTGTTGGTCTCGGTGGTTGCGTGCCCCCGCAACCACTGAAACCAACACTCCCGAGCGGATCCCGCCGGGAGTTTTGCTTTTTGTGCCGGTCTTTCCCTCCTGACGCGAAACCCATTCCAGAATGGTCGCCAGATCGCCGTGCAGGCGGGCGTAAACCTCGCCGCGGTTCGGGCCGGGGGTGAGGACGATCTTCTCGATCAGCACCCGCATCGTTGCAGCAGCCTCCTGTCGCTCCTCGGGCTGGTTCAGGGCCTCGATCAGCCGGGCGATCTTTCTGGCATAGAGCGTGGCCGCATTCGGCAGCATGTCGGGCACGTCGCGCGGCGCCTCGGCGAGCAGGGCGGCCAGTTCCTGCTTGCGGGCTTCCAGCCCACTCATCTTCTCCTTCATCGACGGATGATACATGCCGTCGGCGATCGCCTCGACGATCTGGGCGATCTGCTTCTCGATCCTGCCGAGTTCGTTCTCCCATCCGGCGGTGTTGGCGCGATGCTCGCGGTTGAGCCGGTTCAGTTCCTCGGCATAGCTGCGCACTGCTGCCTCGGCGGCCTCCGGCGTCATCAGCCGGTCTTTCAGCCCGGCCAGAACCCGGTCCTCCAGCACCTCGCGCGGGATCGTGCGGTTGTTGGTGCAGGTGCCCTTGGTGCTGTAGGTCGAGCAGGCGAAGCGGCCGGAGCCGCGAATGGCGTAAGGCCCGCCGCAGCAGCCGCAGAACACCAGACCCGAGAGCAGGGTCTTCGGCCGATGGGTGCCGTTCAGCCGGTTCTCCCGGAAATGCCGGCGGATGCCCTCGCCGACATTGTGACCTGCCCCCCGGAAGTTCCCTCGCCGTGATGTAGCGTCTGCCCAATCTGAAGGAGCAGACGAGATGAGGAAGAGCCGTTTTACCGATGAAGAGGGGACCGTGGCCCCAGTGGGGCCGCGTAAGCCCCGATGAACAGATTATCGGGATGATCAAGGAACAGGCGGCTGGTTTGCCCACGTCCGAGCTTTGTCGGAAGCATGGGCTGAGCCCCGCGACATTCTACAAGCTGAAGGCGAAATATGGCGGCATGGACCTGTCCGACGCCAAGCGGCTGAAGCAGCTTGAGGACGAGAATGCGAAGCTCAAGCGCCTGCTGGCCGATGCCATGCTTGACAACGTGGTGCTGAAGGATCTGCTGGGAAAGCCTTGACGACGCTGGTGCAACGGCGGGACGCGGTGCTGCGGGCGCTGAGGGATCATCCGATCTCTCAACGTCGCGCCTGCGTTCTGATCGGTGTCGATCCGAAGACGGTGCGGCGCAAGCGGCCGCCCGACAACCCGGAGATCCGTGAGGAGATGCACAAGATCGCCGAGCAGCGCCGCCGCTTCGGCTATCGGCGCGTGGGCATCATGCTGGAGCGCAAGGGCATGGTCATGAACGAGATCGGAGCCCGTAAAGCAAACGATCCGGGGGATCGTTTGTAGGGCGAAGGGCTCTACCGGATTTACCGGGAGGAAGGTCTGTCGGTGCGGCGCAGGCGCGGTCGCAAGCGGGCGCGTGGCAGTCGGACCCCCATGCCAGTGCCGTTGCTGCCGAACCAGCGGTGGTCGCTGGACTTCCTGGCCGACACGTTCGGGGCCTGCCGCAGGTTCCGCATTCTGGCCGTGAACGACGATTGCTGCCGCGAAAACCTCGCCTTGATCGCCGACACCAGCATCTCGGGGGCCAGGGTGGCGCGGGAACTGGATGCGCTGGTCAGGATCTACGGCAAGCCGGCCTGTGTCGTCAGTGATCGACGAGGATCAGAAAACGATCCGGGGGGGGCTGTTGAAAAAGTTGTTTCAGGCTGCCGCCGGGTTTGGTCGGACTGCGCGCATTTCGATGATCGAACAGAGCAACAGCATCATTGCGGCTGCCAGTTTCTTGAGGTTCATGGCGATGGCCGTCAGGAGGGCCTGTATCCTCATGTTCTCGAGCCCCCTGCGGATGGCTCTGGCAAGTCCGTGGAGCGTCTTGGCGGTGCCGTGGGTGCCTTCGACGCGCCAGCGATGCCGGGTGTATATCGCATGGCCGTCCTTTCCCCATGCCAGCCGTTTGCGTCGAGCGCGCAAGATGGCCGCGTGGTTTGTCACGATATGCACCCTGCGGGATGGCGCGCCCCGGGGCAGGCATTGCGCCTTGAGAGGACAGCGCGCGCAGTCATGCCGGTCGGCGCGATACCATTGCCCGGATTTTGTGACGTTTCTCGGGGTCAGCCGCCTCCTCGCCGGACACCGGACCACATCATGATGGGGATCGAACTTGAACCGCTCGGTCGGAAAGCCCTGCGCCCCCTTGCGACGGGGGGCACGAAGAGGCGGGATGACGGCTGCTATCCTGCGGTCTTCAAGGGCGGCGTAAATCCGGCCAATGCCATAGAGCCTGTCCGCCGTGATCCGGCCCGGGGTAACTCCAAGGGTCGCTTCGATCGCTTCCAGGCGCTCGTCGAACCGGCCCGTGTCATGTTCTTCGCCGGTCACAATCTCCACATCGACGACGACGCCCGCAAAATCGTCAACGGCCGTGTGCTGCTTGTAGGCCGGGCGCAGCGGCGCCTTGGAGGATGTAGCCATGGTCGCGTCCGGGTCTGTGCGGCAGAGCTTCTTGAACTTGCCGCTCGTGCGCGCGTCCCGCTCGGCGCCATTGGCGTCGTCGTGGGCGGCCTCGACCGCATCCAGATGGCGCGAAACCAGTGCGTCCATGCTGACATTCGCCCGGATCAGGCTGGCGTCAATGTGGACGGTTTCAGTCGAAATCAGGCCCGCCGCCTGGCACTGTCGCACGACATGTATGAAGATCTGGCGGAAAACATCTGCGCCCCAACGCTGCCGGATGCGCGTCAGCGAGGAGTGATCCGGCAAGGCCTCGTGCAAGGCGTAACCGACGAACCAGCGGATCGCGAGATTGACCTGCGCTTCACGCATCAGCCGCCGGTCTTGAACGATCCCAAGCAGGAAACCCGCCAGCATCAGCCGCATGGCTACCTCGGGATCGATACCGGAACGGCCATTGTCGGCACAATAGAGATCGGCCACTTCAGCGCGCAGCCATCCAAGATCAAGAACCTGATCGACCCTCACCAGCACATGGTCATCAGGGATCAGCCCCCGCAGCGACCCCGTGATGAAAAGCTCCTGTTGCCC
This sequence comes from Paracoccus sp. pheM1, assembly GCF_018499825.1. Classification (NCBI taxonomy): domain Bacteria; kingdom Pseudomonadati; phylum Pseudomonadota; class Alphaproteobacteria; order Rhodobacterales; family Paracoccaceae; genus Paracoccus; species Paracoccus sp. pheM1. Next base: position 1,389,581 of record NZ_JAGXCX010000001.1, on the reverse strand, counting down.
GCGTTCTTTCCGACCCAGCATCGCTGCCCCAATATCTCTGTTCAGCCAAGTGAATCAGAGACATCGGACTTCTTCAACAGCCCCCAGTGAATCGATTGCCCGAGGAGCGGCACCGAGTTCACCAGCAAGGCGATCCTGAAGTGGGCCAACGAGGCCGGCGTCGAATGGCATTATATCGATCCGGGCAAGCCCCGGCAAAATGGCTACATCGAGTCATTCAATGGCAGCCTGCGCGACGAATGCCTCAACGAGGAGATCTTCGAAAGCCTGGCCGATGCCCGCCGAAAGCTGGCCCTCTGGCGCTACGACTACAACCACGTCAGGCCGCATTCCTCGCTCGGCAACCAGACCCCGGCAGAAGCGCGCAGGGCGCTTGAGCAAACTGGGGGCTCCGCGCCCGACCCGCTTGCCCAACCCGAAACCGACCAATATCAACCCAAAGGACTCTCGTTGTGAACGAGGGACGACCGGGGGGCAGGTCACAAGTCTCGAACATGGTCTTTTCCTTAAAGGCCGGGAACGTCCAGCAGGTGCTGGAAGATCACGTGGACAATGCCGGTCATCGCGAGGCTGAGGATCAGCAGCCGGACCGGGAAGCCCAAGGTCCGGGGGCCGAAAGGGGTGCCCAGCCCCAGCATCAGCAGGAATACCGCCGTCGCGCTGATCTATTTCGTCGTCGCCTTCCCGCGGACGCGGCTGGTGACAGGGCTGGAAAAGCGCATCCTGAAACGCTTCGCGATCTGATGGGGGCGAAGATGTTCCAGATCCGTCGAAAATCCCAGTCATGGTATGGGGAAAGCATCGGTATCCTGATCCTCGATGCCGCCTATCCCTGCATTCCCGGCAATGTCGGCAATGCCAGCACCTATCCCTTTCCGGTGCGCTATCACCAGGTCGAGGGGGCGTCGATCGACCGGCTGCTCAATCAGGCCGATCCGGCGCTGGTCGCGCCCTTCATCGAGGGCGCCCGGAAATTGCAGGCCGAGGGGGTCAAGGCCATCACCGGCGCCTGCGGCTTCATGGCCCTTTTCCAGCGCGAGGTTGCGGCGGCGGTCGAGATCCCCGTCCTGCTGTCGCCGCTGCTGCAGATCCCGTTCATCGCCCATATCACCGGCCGCCCGGTCGGCGTGATCACCGCCAACGCATCCCGCCTGACGCCGGCGCATTTCGCGGCTTGCGGAGCCGATCCCAAGGTTGCGCTGCATATTGCCGGGATGGAGGATCAGCCGGAATTCCGCAGCGCCATTCTGGAGGAAAAGGGGACACTCGACAGCGCGCGGATCGAAGAGGAGATCATGACCGTCGCCGCCGGTCTGGTCCAGCGCCATCCCCGGATCGGCGCGATCCTGCTGGAGTGCTCGGATCTGCCCCCCTATGCGCAGGCGATTCAGGCCGTGACCGGAAGGCCGGTTTTCGATTTCAACAGCATGATCCGCCATGTCGAACGCGCCTGCGTCGCCTGCCGCTATCAGGGGGCGATGTAGTGCCGGCTTTCCGGGCCGTCGCCCCGACGCGGTCATTCCCGACGGGCATGAGGTCAGCCCCATTCAACGAAAGCTGCCCCGGATGCCGGAACAGCGCGCTGCGGTTGCGAGGGGGAAATGAAAGAGTTTCGGTGTATTGGCCGTATTGTGGCCAAGGTGCTTTCTGAACCCCGGATGGCGGGCACGAGGTCGATGGCAGGGGAATACCTGACAATCGCTTTGTGGCCAGCTTTATGCTGACGCCCGGTGTAAGACAGGAATAGCCCCGAGACGCACAATCGGTCATGCGGTATCCAGCCCGCGCATCAGAGCTTGTTCACCGACGTCTTCAGACCTTGTGCCCACCTTTGGGCGTCCAGATCGCAATAAACGCCCCGGCGTCCCCGATCGCGTGAGAAAACCCTTGAAAAAGACATCAGAGCGGTCACTGGACACCACCTTCCGGTCCTGTGCCTGATCGTCTCAATGGAGTGTTGTGCCATCCCAGTGCGCCATAGGGCGCCTCGATTAGGACCAGATATCGGCGTCGACGCCCTTTGCCATTTCGGGATGTTCGCGAATGCTGAACTTCGGGATGCGTCCCGCTTCGCGTTGCGCGAAATAATGCTGCGTCAGCGCCACAACCGTTCCCGACAGGGCGACAATGGCGATCAGGTTGATCGTCGCCATCAGCCCCATCGAGGCATCGGCAAGATCGAACACCGTCGTGACCGCCTGCAGCGCTCCCCACAACACCATGACCAGTACCAGGCACCGCAGGGTGGTAAGCCCGGCCTTGTTGCCGATGCCAAGAAAAGTCATCGCCATTTCCGAATAGGCGTAATTGCCGATGATCGAGGTAAAGGCGAAGAAGAAGATCGCCACCGCCACGAATAATGGGCCGGCGGTTCCGATATGGTCGGCCAGGGCAGACTGGGTCAGTTGCGTGCCCGTCAGTTCACCCCCCGGCACATAGACCCCCGAGAGCAGGATCATCAGTGCGGTGCAGGTGCAGATCAGGATGGTGTCGATGAAGACACCGAAAGCCTGAACAAAACCCTGACTCGAGGGATGGTGAGGGTTGGGCGTTGCCGCTGCCGCGATATTCGGTGCCGAGCCCATCCCGGCCTCGTTCGAGAACAGCCCGCGCTTCACCCCGTTCAGCATGGCGGCGGCGATGCCGCCCGTGATGCCGCCGGCCGCCTCGGTCAGGCCGAAGGCGTTGGACACGATATGGCCAAGCATTCCCGGAACCGCGCCCAGGTTCATCAGCACGACGATGATCGCGACCAGCAGATAAATGCCGGCCATGAAGGGCACGACATATTCCGCCACGGTGGCGATCTGCCGGATGCCGCCGAAGATCACCACGCCGGTCAGCGCGGCGATGGCAATTCCGGTCGCCAGCTTGGGCATGCCGAAGGCCCCCTCCATCGCATCCGCGATCGAGTTCGCCTGTACCGCGTTGAACACCAGCCCGAAGGACAGGATCAGGCAAACCGAAAACACTGCGCCAAGCCAGGGCAGGCCAAGGCCGTGCGCGATGTAGAAGGCGGGACCGCCGCGATAGACGCCGCCGGGCTCGCTGCTGTCCTTGACCTTGTAGAGCTGGGCCAGCGTCGATTCCGAATAGGCGGTCGCCATGCCGACAAAGGCGACCATCCACATCCAGAAGATCGCCCCCGGACCGCCAAGGACCAGCGCCACCGCGACCCCGGCAATGTTGCCGGTCCCCACGCGCGAGGCCAGGCTCGTGCAAAGCGCCTGAAACGGGGAAATCCCCTGACGGTCTGCCGCAGGGGCGGCGGCGATCGACCGGATCATCTCTCGGAAATGCAGAATCTGCTGGAAACGCAGCCGGATGGTGAAATAGATCCCGACGGCCAGCAGGCCGTAGATCAGGACATATCCCCAGAAGATCGTATTCAGAAAACCGATAACTGCCGTCACCTTGGGTTCTCCAGTTCGGAACGGATAGGGTTGACGCCTGTATGGAAAGACTAGCCTACGTCCGGGGATTGGGCAATTCCGATGGTCTTTCGGACTGCCCGCCTCCCGGCATCGCCGGGATCAGTGCCGCGCGGAAGGGCGAGAAAGGCTCCGGCTCATCTGGCCGCTTCCGGGCTCGGGCCGGAGCTTGCGGCGAGATACTGCCGCAGGACGACCGCGGCCAGGATCGCCGCGCCGATCACGGTCGAGACGATTTCCGGCGCGATCATCATCAGCGCTGCGACGGGCAGCAGCAGCCGCTCAACCAGCAGCAGCGGTCCCAGCAGCCAGTTCGTGATCGCCGCCGACAGCGCCACGATGCCCAGGACCGCGCCGGTGAAGGCCAGCAGGAAGTCGGGCAGGGTGAACGACTGCGTGACCAGCAAGAGCGAAGGTGAGAAGACGAAGACGAAAGGCACCAGCGCCTTGCCCATCGACAGCCGGAAGGCGGTGTTGCCGGCCTTGAAGCCGTTCGCTCCGGCGATCCCGGCGCCCGCATAGGCGGCCAGCGCGACCGGCGGCGTCACATCGGCCAGCACGCCGAAATAGAACACGAAGAAATGCGCCACCAGCGGCTCGACGTTCATCATGCCCAGGACCGGGGCGGCCACGGCCACCATGATGATGTAATTCGCCGTCGTCGGTACGCCGCAACCCATCAGCACGCAGACGACCGCGGTCATCAGAAGCGTGAAGAGCAGCGTCAGCGTCTGGATGCTGAGCAGTTCAAACGGCAGCACAGCCAGCAGGCCATGGAAGGACGTGGCCCAGTTCTGCGCCACGCTCGTCACCATGAAGGCGATCTTGAAGCCGACGCCGGTCAGGGTGACGACGCCGATCACCACGCCGACAAGCGCCGCCGCCGCCGTCACGGCCAGCGATTGCCGTGCGCCTGCGACGAAGCCCTCATAGATGCCGGCGGCGGTTTCTTTGATGCCGTCGACGGCGCCGGCCGCCATGACCCGCTGGATCAGATAGACGATCATGCAGGCGGTGATGGCCCAGAAGGCCGACAAGAAGGGCGTGCGGCCGGACATCAGCATCCAGACCAGCAGGACCAGCGGAAAGACCGACAGCCACCCCTCGCGCAGGACCTTGCCGGCTTTCGGCAGTTCCTCGCGGCGCAGGCCGCGGATGCCAAGACGCTTGGCTTCCAGATGGACTTGAACCAGCACGCCGAAGAAATGCATGAAGGCCGGGACGACGGCGGCGATCAGGATGGTGCGCAGCGGGATGCCCAGATATTCGACCATCAGGAAGGCGACCGCGCCCATGACCGGCGGCGTGATCTGCCCGCCGGTCGAGGAGGCCGCCTCGACCGCGGCGGCGAAGTGGCGCTTGAAGCCGATCTTGATCATGGCCGGGATCGTCAGCGCGCCGGTGGTTACGGTATTGGCGATCGACGAGCCCGAGATCGTGCCCAGCATCGCCGAGGACACCACCGAGACTTTGGCCGGTCCGCCGGCGAAACGCCCGGTCAGCGCAGTGGCCAGGTCGATGAATAACTGCCCCAGGCCGATCTTTTGCGCCATCACCCCGAAAAGCACGAAGTGGAACACATAGGTGGCGATGACGCCGAGCGCGGTGCCGTAGATGCCCTGCGAGGTCAGGTAGAGGTGGTTGACGATATTGGCCCAGTCCGCGCCCGGATGCACCAGGATGCCGGGCATCGACTTGCCGAAATAGGCGTAGGCGATGAACAGGATCGCGATGACCGGCAGCGGCCAGCCCATCGAGCGGCGCACCGCCTCCATCAGCGCCACCAGCAGCACCGTGCCCATGGCGATGTCGATGGGCAGCGGATTGCCGACGCGGAAGGCCAGCTGGTCATAGATCCACGGCACGTAGAAGGCACTGACGGCGCCGCCTATGGCCAGCATCCAGTCTGTCACCGGCACGCCGAGGACGGCGAAACCGTCCGTCCTGTGGCGGTTGCGCGCCAGCGACGAGAAGCTGAGATAGATGATGAACAGCGACACGCCCATGTGCAATCCGCGATGCGTGGTGGCGCGCGGGATGCCGAAGCCTGCCGTGTAGAAGTGATAGACCGACAGCAGGAACAGGATGATCCCGGACAGGATCGCGATGGGGCGCGTGACCGTGCGGAAACGCGCCTCAGGATCGTATTCCTCCTCCAGCGCGCGAAGCTCGTCGTCGGAGAGCGGGCGTGTTTTCTCGGTCATGTCGTTTTCCTGCCGTTCGGTTCAGGACCAAAGGACGCGGACCGGGGTCCGGCCGCGTCCTTTCCGTCAGTTCTTGGCCATGCTCATTCGAGCTTGCCGGCTTCCTTGTAGAAACGCTCGGCGCCCGGATGGAAGGGGATGCCCGCGCCCTGGGTCGCATTCTCCAGCGTGATCTGCTTGCCTTTGGCATGGCCGGCCGCGAACAGCTTTTGCGTGTTCTCGTTGTATAGCGCCTGGGTGATGCCGTGGACCAGCTCCTCGGGCTGATCGGCGCTGGTCACCAGCTGCGCCCCGACCGAGATCGTGGCGACATCGGTGTCCTGTCCCTCGTAGGTTCCGGCCGGAACCGTGTCGGCGGCGAAGAAATTGTAGGTCTCGCGCAATGTGTCGACCTCGGGACCGGTGATCGGCACCAGCGCCACGTCGTGCTGGCTGGCCAGTTCGGCGATGGCGCCGGCCGGATAGCCGCCGACGAAGAAGAAGGCGTCCATCGCCCCGTCGCGCATGCGGTCCGCCGCCTGGTCGGGCTTGAGATATTCCGGGGTGATGTCGGATTCCGAAAGGCCGAAGGCCTCGAGGATGATCTTGGCATCGACCAGCGTGCCCGAGCCCGGCTCGTCCAGCGACACCCGCTTGCCCCTGAGATCGGCCACCGAGGCGATGCCCGCGTCCTTGCGTGCCACCAGATGGATGCTTTCGGGGTAGAGGTTGGCGATCAGCCGCAGCTTTTCGACCGCCGGCTGGCCTTCCCACAGCCCGGTGCCGGTCTGCGCCCAATAGGCCACGTCGGATTGGCTGAAGCCCGCCTCCATCGCACCGCCGTTGATCGCGTTCACATTGCCGACCGAGCCGTTCGAGGCCACGGCGGTCGCCACCAGCCCCGGCACGCCGCAAGAGCCGCCGTCCTCGCAGGCGCGCGAGCCGGGCGGGTTCGAGATCGCATTCGCGATCAGCCCGCCGATCGGGTAGTAGGTGCCGGCGGTGCCGCCGGTGCCGATGCGGAAGAATGACATCTCCTGCGCCACCGCGGCCTGGCCGAAGGAGGCGGCGACGGCGAGGGCCGCCAACATTGTCCTGAATTTCATGTGCATGTCCCCTGTTTCCCAGATCGTTTAGGTCGAGGTTAGGCAGAGCCGCCACGCAAGACAACCGCCGGGATGCGCGAAAATGCGCGGGTGTCGTTGCGTCCCGAAGGCCGAGCACGCCCTTGCCGTCCGGCTTTGGAGGGTGCCGGCGGGAATTTTCGTCGCCCTCGGCCAGCCGCCTTTCGCCGCAGCCGCCCAGCTCGTGGCGTTCGAGCCCAGGATGCCGGACATGTTGCAACGATGTCTTTGATGTGTTTGGCGCCTACATGGCGCTGAACATCGGGGCCAACGATGTGGCCAACAACATGGGTCCTGCGGTGGGGGCGAACGCGCTCAGCATGGGGGGCGCCATCGTCATCGCGGCGGTGTTCGAAAGCGCGGGCGCGCTGATCGCCGGGGCCGACGTGGTCTCGACCATCGCCAAGGGCATCGTCGCGCCCGAGGCGCTGGACACGCCTGCGACCTTCATCTGGGCGATGATGGCGGCGCTGCTGGCGTCGGCCCTGTGGGTCAATCTGGCGACATGGATCGGGGCGCCGGTCTCGACCACGCATGCGGTGGTCGGCGGGGTCGTGGGCGCGGGCATCGCCGGGGCCGGCTTCGGCGCGGTCAGCTGGGACCAGATGCTCGCCATCGCCGCCAGCTGGGTCATCTCTCCGGTGATGGGCGGGGTCGTGGCGGCAGGCTTCCTGTGGCTCATCAAGTCCCGCATCGTCTATCGCGAGGACAAGATCGCCGCGGCCCGCGTCTGGGTGCCCATCCTGGTCGGCATCATGGCGGGCACCTTTGCCGCCTATCTGGTGATGAAGGGGCTGAAGCAGCTGGTCGAGGTCTCGATGGGCGCTGCGCTGCTGCTGGGCCTGATGGTGGGGCTGGGCTGCTGGTTGCTGATGATTCCGGTCACCCGCCGCCAGTCCGAGGGGCTGGAGAACCGCAACAAGTCGGTGAAGGTGCTGTTCGGCATCCCGCTGGTCGCCTCTGCAGCCTTGCTCAGCTTTGCCCATGGCGCCAACGACGTCGCCAATGCCGTCGGCCCGCTGGCGGCCATCGTGCAGACGGTGCAGACGGGCGATTTCAATGGCGACGTGACCATTCCCCTGTGGGTCATGCTGATCGGGGCCTTCGGGATCTCCTTCGGGCTCAGCCTGTTCGGCCCCAAGCTGATCCGCATGGTCGGCAGCGAGATCACCAAGCTCAACCCGATGCGCGCCTATTGCGTCGCCCTGTCGGCGGCGATCACGGTCATTCTGGCAAGCTGGCTGGGGCTGCCGGTCAGCTCGACCCATATCGCGGTGGGGGCGATCTTCGGCGTGGGCTTCTTTCGCGAATGGGATGCCGAGCGGCGGCTGAAACAGGCCCGCATCGCCGTTCCTCGGCCGGAATACATACCCGCGGACGAGCGCCGCCGCCGCAAGCTGGTCCGCAGGCTGCATGTGCTGACCATCGGGGCGGCCTGGGTCGTCACCGTTCCTGCCGCGGCGCTTCTGTCGGCGCTCCTGTTCCTGCTCCTGCGGCAGATACCGGCCTGATTCGCGCCCCGGCGCGGCAGATCGAAACCCGTGGCGATGGCGTCGGGGCCATCGCGCCCCTTGGCGCCGATGGGGCCGGGAGCAATCCCTGCCGCGCCAAGGCTTCGGCTGCTTGCGCAAGGGGATCCCGAGCGAGCTGCCTTTGCGCTGCGGCGCCAAGCAAACCCGACCTCGCCGGTCTCTGTCCCTGTCCTGGTGGGAACGTCTTTCGCGCCATGGCCGTCTTTCCCCCCCTTCGCTGCGGCAAGGGCCGTGCCCCGGCCGAACTTGACATCCGGGACCGGACGGTTCCGTTTGCGGCCATTGCAATCACGAGAGGCGGCATCGATGGGACTCGACCAGATGGAAGCAATCCTGGGGAAAATCGGCGGGATCGTCTGGGGGCCTTACCTTCTTGTCCCGCTGCTGTTGGGCACCGGGCTTTACCTGACGATCCGGTTGCAGGGCATCCAGCTGGTCCGTCTGGGCGCGGCCCTGCGGCTTGGCCTGCTCAAACGCAGGGATGACGATGCCGAGGGCGACATCTCGCAATTCCAGGCGCTGACCACCGCGATGGCCGCGACGGTCGGCACCGGCAACATCGTCGGGGTGGCGACGGCCATTGCGGCGGGCGGTCCGGGGGCGCTGTTCTGGATGTGGGTCACGGCGATCCTCGGCATGGCATCGAAATATGCCGAGGCCTTCCTCGGCGTGCGCTTCCGCACCACCGACGAGGTCGGCGAGAAGAACGGCGGCCCGCAGTATTACCTGGAGCGCGGCATCCCGAACGGCTTTGGCAGGTTCCTTGCGCTGTGCTTTGCGATATTCGCCGTCTGCGCCTGCTTCGGCATCGGCAACATGACGCAGGGCAACTCGATCGCCTCGAACCTCGAGCGCAGCTTCATGATCCCGACCTGGATCACCGGCATCGTCCTGGCCGGCCTGACGCTGGTGGTGCTGGTCGGCGGGATCAGGTCCATCGGCAAGGTGACTGCCGGGCTGGTGCCGGTGATGATCCTGTTCTACGTCCTGGGCGCGCTTTACATCCTGCTGGTCAACATCCGGTCGGTGCCCGCCGCCCTGAGCGAGATCTTTTCGCAGGCCTTTACCGGGACGGCGGCGACGGGGGGCTTCCTGGGCTCCACCATCATGATCGCGGTGCAGTTCGGCGTGGCGCGCGGCATCTTCTCGAACGAATCCGGCATGGGTTCCGCCGCGATTGCCGCCGCTTCGGCGCAGACCACGCATCCGGTGCGGCAGGGCCTGGTGTCGATGACTCAGACCTTCATCGACACGATCATCGTCGTGTCCTGCACCGGCCTGGTGATCATCACCACCGGCGTCTGGACCGAGATCGACCCGCAGACGGGGCTGCAGATCTCGCCCTCGATCATGACCGGACAGGCGTTCAGCCACGGCCTGCCGGGACAATGGGGGCATTGGGTCGTGACCGTCGGCCTGGTTCTTTTCGCCTATTCGACCATCCTGGGCTGGGCCTATTACGGCGAACGCAACCTCGAGCGCCTGGTGGGTCATCGCGGCGTCATGCCCTTCCGCATCCTGTTTTCCCTGGTGGTGCTGCTGGGCTGCACGGTCCAGCTGGGCGTCGTCTGGAGCTTTTCGGACGTGATGAACGGGTTGATGGCCATCCCGAACCTGATCGGGCTGCTGATCCTGTCGGGCCTGATCGCGCGCGAGACCCGCTTCTATCTTCGCCACGACCCCCGGCTGGAGGCCGACCGCCAGCAGATCGAGGGCTTCATGAAGGGCCAGCCGAGCTGGGACGAATGGAAGGCGAGCGAGCGGTCGTAAGCCTTGCCGGCCGCTCCGCCGGTGCCGGCGGGGTGGTTCGCGGGCCGGGTGCTTTCTGCTGGCGCCCCCAGCGGCCGACAAGCGCGCCCGCAGGGCCTGGCGGTAAGGCACCGCCGGCGCGGCCCGACCGGCGCGCGCAGCCGGGCGACCGGAAGGGCCGGCATCCTCCGGCTGCGGACAGCCGGTCGAGCCGCTGCAATCGGAAGGGCTTAGCAGGCTGCTGAAAAAGTCCTTGCGACAGGACAGCGCGGGCGGGGAACCAGGAAATCCGCCTCAAATTTGCCGAAAACACCCCATTTTCGGGCCGATATCAGCTGGCTCCAGAACGATTTCCGCTGCGTCGCCCTCTCAAAATCCTTTTTCAGCAGCCTGTTAGGACCATTCTCAGAGCCGCCCGGAACTATACCAAGCGCGTCCTGAATGAAATTGCAGCAGCTGAGGTGCGGCTGGAAATTTCGCTGCGCCGGATCAAGGGGGGGCAATATCGCACAGCGCACCTGAGCCATTCTCCGATGCGCTTTCAGTGAATGCCAGCCTCCGCCAGGTCAATCGAGGCTTGGCGCCGCGGGTTCAACCCTTCCCGCGCCGGAACATGCTGGCGCGTTCATACAGCGCCTCAAGCCGCGTCATGCGGTCCTGCGCCTGTGGCCAGTTCAGTTCCTGCACCGCCGCAAGCAAGGTCTCGATCAGCACCATCAGTGCCGTGCTGCTGTCCCAGGCCGAGGGCACCTCGATCTGTGCAGCGAAGCGGAAGCGGGCATAGGCCGATATCGGGCTGATCCAGGGATCGGTGATCAGGACGACTTCTGCACCCCGCTCGGCTGCCATTTCGGCCAATTGCAGGGTCGCTCTTTCATAGCGACGGATGTCGAACACGATCAGCACGTCGCCGGGACGCATCTCCAGTAGCGCCGAGGGCCAAGCGCTGGACTGGCTGGGCAGCGCGGATACTCCCGGCCGGACAATTCCCAGCTGAGTCACCAGATAATCCGCCAGCGCATGGGTGATGCGCCCGCCCGTCACCAGAACCCGGCGTTTCGGATCGGCCAGCATCTCGGCGCATGCATCGAAATCGGCGTGGTCGATCCGGCTGAGCGTCCGGGTCAGATTGGCCAGAACGGCGTCTGCGAAACGATTCAGGATATGGGTCTGGGGCACCCCGTCGGTCCAGCGCGCGTGCTTGGACAGGGGCGATTCCAGCCGGGCCTCGATCTCATTGCGCAGTTGCGCCTGAAATTCCGGATAGCCGCGAAACCCCAGCTTCTGAACCAGGCGCAGCACCGTGGGCGTCGAAACCCCCGCTTCTTTCGCAAGATAGGTCATCGAGGCCAGCCCCGCGACGGGAAAGTTCCGCGTCAGGTGGCCGGCCAGCAGGCGCTCGGTCGGGGTCAGGGTGCCGAAGCGCTGCATCAGGCGGTCCTCGATAGTGCCCGCGGCTTCATGTTCCTGCGACATCGACGGCCCTCCCGACAGCGTCACCGTGTTCGTAACATTCTTAACAGGAAAAACACACTCTGAAAAATAATTGACAGACTCGCCCCGGCTGCTTCAACCTGAGCAGCAATGGAGCGCGCGCATGTCTGATCCTGCATTCTTTTTCCAGATAGATAACGCGGAAGGCAGCGGTGATGCGGTCATCGTGTGCGAGCATGCCTCGAACGATCTGACGGCTGCGGCCAATGCGCTTGGGCTGAGCGTCGATCAGCGCCAGGCCCATATCGCATGGGATCCCGGCGCGCTTGGCGTGGCGAAGGGGCTGTCCTCCGCGCTGGACGCGCCGCTGATCCACGCGACGGCTTCGCGCCTGATCTACGACCTGAACCGCCCCCCCGATTCACCAGGCGCGATGCCTGCGCGTAGCGAGGCATATGACATTCCCGGCAATCGCGATCTGACCCCCCGGCAGCGGCTGGAGCGGACCAGGGCGCATTACATTCCCTTTCATGCGGCGCTGTTTTCCCTGTTGGCCCGCAGGCTGGCCGGCGGCAGGCCGACCGCGCTGATTACCGTCCACAGCTTTACTCCCGTCTATTTCAGCATAAGGCGAGAGGTCGAATTCGGCATCATCCACGAGGCCGACGACAGGTTGGCACGAGCCATCCTGGCACGCGACGTCGGGCTTCTCACCCGCCTGAACGATCCCTACAGTGCCGCCGACGGCGTGACCCATACGCTGGCGCTGCATGCCACGCCCCTTGGGCTGGGCCATGCGATGCTGGAAATCCGCAACGACCTGATCGCGACGCCGGTGGCGCAGCAGGCCATGGCGAACCGTCTGGCCCCGGCGATCCGCGAAGCCGTGAAGGAGTGCCTGTGATGCCGAACTGGGCGATCTGCTATGTCAGGCGCATCGAGGCGCTGAACTACCGCCTTGGCCGCATCGTCATGTATCTGCTGTTCGTGATCATGGGCGTCCTGCTGTGGTCCTCGTTCACCAAGGTGATCAGGATGCCGTCGCTGTGGACGCTGGAGGTGGCGCAATTCACGCTGGTCGCCTATTACCTTCTGGGCGCACCCTATTCGATGCAACTGGGCGCGAACGTGCGGATGGACCTGCTCTATGCCCGGATGCCGGTGAAGCGGCAGGCGATCTGGGACATCTTCACCATCTTCTGCCTGTTGTTCTATCTGGGCGTGATGCTGTGGGGGGCGGTGGACAGCACCGCCTACAGCTTTCGGATAGGCGAGCGCGCGCCAAGCGCGTGGCGCCCTCCGTTATGGCCGATCAAGGTCGTCATCACGATCAGCTTTGCGCTTATGATCCTGCAAGCCATCGCCCATCTGATCCGCGACATCGCCATTCTTCGCAACGTCGACATTCCCCGCCCCTTTGTCGGCGAGGTCAACAGATGAGCCATGAGTGGATCGCCATCCTGATGTTCTCGACGATGCTTCTGATGATGATCACGGGGCAGCGGGTCTTCGGGGCCATCGGCTTCGTCGCCGTGGTGGCGGCGCTGCTCTTGTGGGGGCCGGGCGGCACCGACATGGGCTTTTCGGCGGTGATGAAGGTGATGCGGTGGAACGCGTTGCTGACGCTGCCGATGTTCGTCTTCATGGGCTATGTCATGTCGGAATCGCGGCTGGCCGACGACCTTTATCGGATGTTTCACGTCTGGTTCGGGCCGCTGCCGGGCGGGCTCGCCATCGGCACGGTGCTGTTGATGGTGATGATCTCGGCCATGAACGGGCTGTCGGTCGCCGGCATGGCCATCGGCGCCACCATCGCCCTGCCCGAGCTGGTCAAGCATCGCTATGACAAGCCGATGATCTCGGGCGTCATTCAGGCGGGGTCCAGCCTCGGCATCCTGATCCCGCCTTCCGTCGTTCTGGTGCTGTATTCGCTGATCGCGCGCCAGCCGGTCAGCCAGCTGTGGCTGGCGGGGATCGGGCCGGGGTTGCTGATGGCCGCGCTGTTCATCGCCTATATCCTGATCCGCACCTGGCTGAATCCGGCGCTGGCCCCCCCGATGCCGGCCGAGGAACGCGCGGCCATCACCTGGCCGCAACGGTTTCGGCTGTTGCGCGCGGGCATCCTGCCGATCATCATCTTCGCCGCCATGATGATCCCTTTCGTCAAGGGCTGGACCTCGCTGACCGAAAGCAGCGTCATCGGTGCCGTGTCGTCGGTGGTCGCCGCCGTCCTCAAGGGCCGCTTCACCCGGCACGTGTTCGAAATCGCGACCCGCCAGACGCTGGCGATCACCTGCATGTTCATGCTGATCATCATGGCCGCGCTCAGCTTCGGTGCGGTCTTCGACGGGCTGGGCGCGGGCCGCGCCATCGGGCGGCTGTTTCTGGGCGAGATGCATCTGACGCCCTTGCAGGTGCTGCTGATCATGCAGGCATCCTTCCTGATCCTGGGGATGTTCCTGGACGACACCGCGATGCTGGTGATCGTCGCGCCGATCTATGTCACCATGGCGCGCAGCCTCGGCTTCGATCTGGTGTGGTATGGCATCCTTTATACCATCACCTGCCAGATCGCCTACCTGACGCCCCCGTTCGGCTACAACCTGTTCCTGATGCGTGCGCTCGCGCCTCGGGATTTCACGCTTGGGGTGATCTATCGCTCGGTATTGCCCTTCGTGATGATCATGCTGCTGACGCTCGGGCTGGTCATTGCGTTCCCCGGCATCGCCATGTGGCTGCCCCAGTCGATCTATGGACAATGACAACCGGCAAGGAGGTAAAGACGATGAACACGACCAGACGAGAGCTCTTGACCAGCGGCGTCGCCGCGGCCGGGGTCGGCGCCCTTGCCGCCCCCGCCATCGCACAGGGCGCACCGCTGAAATGGCGGATGCAGACCTATGCGGGTGCGGCACTGGGCGAGCATGTCTGCAAGCCTGCGGTAGACGCCTTCAACAAGATCGCCAACGGCCAGATGGAGATCGAGCTTTACTATGCCGACCAGATCGTGCCCACGCCCGAGCTGTTCCGCGCGCTTCAGAACGGCACCATCGATGCGGTGCAGTCCGATGACGATAGCATGGCCTCGCCCACCGAGGTGACGGTCTTCGGCGGCTATTTCCCCTTTGCGCTGCGCTATTCTCTGGATGTGCCGGCGCTCTTCAACCACTATGGTCTGGACGAGATCTGGAAAGAGGAATACGCCAAGCACGGCATCCAGCATATCTCGGCAGGGTCTTGGGATCCTTGCAATTTCGCGACCAAGCAGCCGATCAACAGCCTGGCCGACCTTCAGGGCAAGCGCGTCTTTACCTTCCCGACGGCGGGACGGTTCCTCGCGCAATTCGGCGTCGTGCCCGTCACCTTGCCCTGGGAGGATATCGAGGTCGCGCTGCAGACGGGCGAGCTGGACGGCGTCGCCTGGTGCGGCATCACCGAGGACTATACCGTCGGCTGGGCCGAGGCGACGGGCCATTTCCTGACCAACAACATCTCGGGCGCATGGATCGGCCATTTCTTTGCCAACCAGCAGCGTTGGGACGAGGTGCCCGACCATCTGAAGGAGCTGATGAAAGCCGTCTTCGACCAATCCCATTACTATCGCCAGCATTGGTATTGGGCGGGCGAGGCACGGCTTCGCGTCGGCGGCGACAAGATGCAACTGACGACGATTCCCGCCGAGGAATGGGCCACCGTCGAGGAGGCCGCCAAGAAATTCTGGGACGAGATCGCCGCGGAATCCGAGGTCAAGGCCCGCGTCGTCGCCCAGATCAAGGAATACAACGAAGCGATGGAGAAGGCAGGTCCACCCTATCGCTATTCGTGATCACTGCGACTGGGCGCATCCGCGATGGTGCGCCCTCCTTACCGGAGTCACCCATGCCTGCCAACCTTTCCTTGAAAAACCTCGAGCAGGCGGTCCAAGCCGGCGAAATCGACACCGTGATCGTCGCGTTGGTCGATATGCAGGGCCGTTTGATGGGCAAACGCTTCCACGCCGCCCATTTTCTCGATAACCACGACGAGACGCATTGCTGCAACTATCTGCTGGCGACCGATCTGGAGATGAACACGGTGCCGGGCTATGCGGCGGCAAGCTGGGCGGCGGGCTACGGCGACTACGTGATGAAGCCGGACCTTTCGACCCTGCGCCGCCTGCCCTGGGCGGCGGGAACCGCGCTGTGCATGTGCGATCTCTACGACCACAAGACCCACGAACTGGTCCCCCACGCCCCGCGCAGCGTGTTGCGCCGGCAGGTCGAACGCGCCGCCGCCCTGGGTTTCCAGCCGATGATGGCGACCGAGCTTGAATTCTACCTGTTCGAGCAATCCTTCAAGCATCACTTCGACAGCGGCTATCGCTGCCTTGTCCCGACTGCGCGCCACAATGTCGACTATGCCCTCAGCGGAACCTTCGGTGAGGAACCCGTGATGCGGGATCTGCGCAACGGTCTTTACCGCGCCGGCATCCCCGTCGAGAATTCGAAGGGTGAAGCCAACGCCGGCCAGCACGAGATCAATGTCAGATATTCGGATGCGCTGGATACCTCGGACATGCATGTCGTGGTCAAGGCTGCGACCAAGGAGATCGCGAGCAGGCACGGCCTCTCGGCCACCTTCCTTGCGAAAGTCGCGCATGGCCAGGCAGGCTCGTCCAGCCATGTGCATCAATCCCTGTTCAGGGACGGCGAGAACGCCTTTTTCGACGAGAGTGCCGAACATGGCATGTCCGACCTGATGCGGCATTACATGGCGGGCCAACTGGAACATGCGCGCGCGCTGACCTTTTTTCTTGCCCCCTATGTCAACAGCTACAAGCGTTTCGTGACCGGCCTTTTCGCACCGACGAATGCGATCTGGTCGGTGGACAACCGCACAGCAGGTTTCCGCGTTTGCGGCGACAACACCAGGGGCGTGCGCATCGAATGCCGGATCGGCGGATCGGACCTGAACCCCTATCTGGCCTGCGCCGCGCTGCTCGCCGCCGGGCTGGAGGGGATCGAGCGGAAACTGGCGCTGGAGCCGGAATTCACCGGCGACGCCTATGCGGCCCAGGATGCCCGGCAGGTGCCCAAGATCCTGCATGAGGCCGCCGATGCCCTGGAGGGCTCGGCCATGTTGCGCGCGGCGATGGGCGATGGGGTCATCGATCACTATGTCCACGCCGCCCGCTGGGAAGTCGAGGAATTCAACCGCGCCGTCACCGATTGGGAACTGGCCCGCGGGTTCGAGCGCGCCTGACACGATCCGCCGGAACCTCCGCCAATACGAGGAAGAGATGAGCAAGACCATCGCCCTGATATCGCCCACCACCGGCAAGACCCTTGTTGAAAGGCAGACCCTGGGCATCGAGGACGCGCGCGCCGCCGTTGCCCGCGCCCGTGCCGCCCAGCCCGGATGGGCGGCGCTGCCGCTGGACGAGCGGGTCGCCCGCATCCGCGCCGGGATCGCGGCGCTGAACGCCATGAAGGACGCGATAGTGCCCGAACTGGCCGATCAGATGGGCCGCCCGATCCGCTACGGCGGTGAATTCGGCGGCGTCAACGAACGCGCCGACCATATGATGAAGATCGCGGCCCAGGCTCTTGCCCCGACCATGGTCGAAGACAGCGATCATTTCGCGCGCGAGATCCGGCGCGAGCCGGTGGGCGTGGTCTTTGTCATCGCGCCCTGGAACTATCCTTTCCTGACCGCCGTCAACACGGTCGTGCCCGCCCTGGTCGCCGGCAATGCCGTGGTCCTGAAACATGCAAGCCAGACCCTGCTGGCGGGCGAGCGTCTGGCCGAGGCGCTGCATCGAGGCGGCGTTCCCGCCGACATCATGCAGAATGTCGTCTTGGACCACGAGACGACCGAGGCACTGATCGCCGGGCGCAGCTTCGGCTTCGTGAACTTCACGGGCTCGGTCGCCGGAGGGCGTGCGATCGAGCGGGCCGCCGCGGGGACCTTTACCGCGACCGGGCTGGAGCTGGGCGGCAAGGATCCCGGCTATGTCCGCGCCGATGCCGATCTGGATGCGGCGGTGGATGGGCTGATGGACGGCGCCATGTTCAACAGCGGCCAGTGCTGCTGCGGGATCGAGCGGATCTATGTCCACGAAAGCCTCTTTGACGCCTTCGTGGCCAAGGCCGCCGATTGGGTGAACGCGCAGAGGCTGGGCAATCCCCACGACCCGGATACGACGATGGGGCCGATGGCGCACCGGCGCTTTGCCGATCTGGTCCGCGCGCAGGTCGCCGAGGCCGTGGCGCAGGGGGCAAGGCCGCTGATCGACCCGGCGCACTTTCCCGCCGATGATGGCGGCGCCTATCTTGCGCCGCAGGTGCTGGTCGACGTGACCCACGACATGCGCGTGATGCGAGAGGAAAGCTTCGGCCCCGTCGTCGGCATCATGCCGGTTCGCGACGATGCCGAGGCGATCCGGCTGATGAACGATTGCGACTATGGGCTGACCGCCTCGATCTGGACCGCCGATGCCGATGCCGCCGCCCGGATCGGCAGCCGGCTTGAAACCGGCACCGTCTACATGAACCGCTGCGACTATCTGGACCCGGCGCTGTGCTGGACCGGCTGCAAGGACACCGGACGCGGCGCGGCGCTGTCGGGCCTTGGCTATCTGGCCGTGACGCGGCCGAAATCCTACCATCTGAAAAAGGTGACGAAATGACGCTTCGGGCGAACTGGTCCTATCCGACCACCATAAAATTCGGCGCGGGCCGCGTCACCGAACTGGCCGAGCATTGCAGGGCCGCGGGCATCGCGCGTCCCCTGCTTGTGACAGACAAGGCACTGGCGAGCCTGCCCATAGCCGCGCAGGCCCTGGATATTCTGGATGCCTCCGGCCTTGGCCGCGCGGTCTTTTCCGAGGTCGATCCGAACCCCCACGAGGGCAATATGGAGGCCGGCATCGCTGCCTACAAAGCCGGCGGACATGACGGCGTGATCTGCTTTGGCGGCGGCTCGGCGCTGGACCTGGGCAAGATGATCGCGCTGATGGCGGGCCAGACCGTATCCGTTTGGGACCTGGAGGACATCGGCGACTGGTGGACCCGCGCGGATGCCGGCAAGATCGCGCCCATCATTGCCGTGCCGACGACGGCGGGCACGGGCTCCGAGGTCGGGCGCGCCGGGGTCCTGACGAACTCGGCCACGCACAAGAAGAAGATCATCTTCCATCCCAAGCTGATGCCGGCCGTCACTGTCTGCGACCCCGAACTGACCGTGGGCATGCCGAAAGTCATCACCGCCGGCACCGGCATGGATGCCTTCGCCCATTGCCTCGAAGCGTTCTGCTCGCCCCATTACCACCCCATGTCGCAGGGCATCGCGCTTGAGGGGCTGCGGCTGGTGAACGAATACCTGCCCCGCGCCTATGCCACGCCCGACGACATCGAGGCCCGCGCGAACATGATGAGCGCCGCCGCCATGGGGGCCGTCGCCTTCCAGAAGGGGCTGGGCGCGATCCATAGCCTGAGCCATCCGGTCGGCGCGGTCTATGGCACCCATCACGGCACCACGAATGCGGTGGTCATGCCGATGGTGCTGGACTTCAACCGACCGGCCATCGAGGACCGGCTTGCCCGCGCCGCCGACTATCTCGGCATCAAGGGCGGCTTCGACGGCTTTCGCGCGCGGGTGATCGAGCTGCGCAGCGAGCTTGCCATCCCCCAGAACCTGACCCGGTTGGGCGTCCAGTCCGAACGTCTGGACGAACTGACCGAGATGGCGCTGGAGGATCCGAGTTGCGGCGGAAACCCCGTCGAGATGACGTGCGAAAACACTCGCGCGCTGTTTGAAAGCTGCATGTGAATATATCGCGCGGCCCCGCGATCCTCCAGGGGCCGTGCCCGTCCCTGCCTTCGCAAACGCAGTCCCTGCGACGAAGCCGGGATCATCGCACGGTGCAGCTGCTTGGCTGCCCCGATGCGCTGTCGGCGAATGCTCGCCCCCGGATGCGCTGGCGGCGTTCTCTCGGACCGCTGTCACGGTCGGGAAGACGATTCCGGATGACGGATCAAGCCGGCATGTAAAATATTTACAAATCGCATATCCAACCTGTCAATTTATTAACAAAATTTCCTTTATATATAAACGCTTAACATGGATGCGGTGATCGGTTTAACATCGTTCTCGAGCTTTCTTGCAGCGGCCCGACGTGGAGGCGTCGATATGGCGCCGCAGGGAAGGGGAAAAGATGCGATTGCTTATGAGGGGGAGCCATGTCCGTTGAAAATGTTGCGAAACATCCCATTCCGCCCGGCTTCGAGGATGCCCTGGTCCAGCCGGCCGATTACGCCCGCATGTATGCCGAATCGATCTCGGACCCCGACGGGTTCTGGGGCCGCGAGGGCAAGCGGCTGGACTGGATCCAGTCCTATACCAAGGTGAAGAACACCGATTTCACCATGGGCCAGGTCTCGGTCAAATGGTTCGAGGACGGCATCCTGAACGCCTCGGTCAACTGCGTCGACCGCCACCTGCCCAAGCGCGCGAACCAGACCGCGATCATCTTCGAGCCGGACGACCCCAACCAGCCGGCGCGCCACATCACCTATGCCGAACTGTCGGAAAAGGTGAACCGCTTTGCCAACGTCCTGCTGAGCCAGGGGGTGATGCGCGGCGACCGGGTGGTGATCTACATGCCGATGATCCCCGAGGCGGCCTATGCCATGCTGGCCTGCGCGCGGATCGGCGCCATCCATTCCATCGTCTTCGCCGGCTTCTCGCCCGACGCGCTGGCCAACCGCATCAACGATTCGGGCGCCAAGCTGGTCATCACCGCCGACACCGCGCCGCGCGGCGGCCGGCGCACGGCGCTGAAGTCGAACGCCGACGCGGCGCTTCTGCATTGCTCGGACCGGGTGCGCTGCCTGGTGGTCAAGCATACGGGCGACCAGACCAGCTGGATCGAGGGCCGCGACGTCGACGTGCTGAAGCTGATGGACGAGGTCAGCCCCGACTGCCCGCCGCGGCCGATGAATGCCGAGGATCCGCTGTTCATCCTCTACACCTCGGGTTCGACCGGCAAGCCCAAGGGCGTGGTCCATACCACCGGCGGCTACCTGCTGTTCGCCGCGATGTCGCATCAATACGTCTTCGACTACAAGGACGGCGACGTGTTCTGGTGCACGGCCGACGTGGGCTGGGTGACGGGGCACAGCTATATCGTCTACGGCCCGCTGGCCAACGGCGCCACCACGCTGATGTTCGAGGGCGTGCCGACCTGGCCCGATGCCGGCCGCTTCTGGGCCGTCTGCGACAAGCACAAGGTCAACCAGTTCTATACCGCGCCGACCGCCATCCGCTCGCTGATGGGGCAGGGGCCGGAATGGGTCGAGAAATACGACCTCTCCAGCCTGCGCGTGCTGGGCACGGTGGGCGAGCCGATCAACCCCGAGGCCTGGGTCTGGTATGACAAGCATGTCGGCAAGGGCCGCTGCCCGATCGTCGATACCTGGTGGCAGACCGAGACCGGCGGGCACATGATCACCTCGCTGCCCGGCGCCATCGAGGCCAAGCCGGGCTCGGCCACGCTGCCCTTCTTCGGCGTCAAGCCGGTGGTTCTGGACGCGCAGAGCGGCGTGCCGCAGGACGGCCATGGCGAAGAGATCGACGGCGTGCTGTGCATCGCCGACAGCTGGCCGGGGCAGATGCGCACCGTCTGGGGCGACCACCAGCGCTTCATGGAGACCTATTTCCAGCAATATCCGGGCTATTACTTCACCGGCGACGGCTGCCGGCGGGACAGGGACGGCTATTACTGGATCACCGGCCGGGTCGACGACGTCATCAACGTCTCGGGGCACCGCATGGGCACGGCCGAGGTGGAATCGGCCCTGGTCGCGCATGAGAAGGTGGCCGAGGCCGCGGTCGTGGGCTATCCGCACCCGCTGAAGGGGCAGGGCATCTATGCCTATGTCACGCTGATGAACGGGGTCGAGCCCAGCGACGAGCTGCGCGCCGAGCTGGAGAAATGGGTCCGCACCGAGATCGGCCCCATCGCCAAGCCCGACCTGATCCAATGGGCGCCGGGCCTGCCCAAGACGCGTTCGGGCAAGATCATGCGCCGCATCCTGCGCAAGATCGCCGAGGACGATTTCGGCGCGCTCGGCGACATCTCGACGCTGGCCGACCCCGGCGTCGTCGACGAACTGATCGAGAACCGGATGAACCGCGCCTGAACCCAGGCGCGGAACACGCTCCCGGCCCTTTTCGCCGGGAGAAACGGAGGAGCAAACACGTCGAAAAAGACGGAACGACATGTCTGGAAAAGGGAGGATTTTAAGGACATGAGTGACAGACAATCGTCAAACGCATACTGGCAGGCCAATCTCAAACTGATCTGGCTGTGCATGATCATCTGGGCCCTGGTGTCCTATGGCTTCGGGATCATCCTGCGGCCGATGGTGGCGGGCATATCGGTGGGAGGAACCGACCTGGGATTCTGGTTCGCGCAGCAAGGCTCGATCCTGGTCTTCATCGTGCTGATCTTCTTCTATGCCTGGCGCATGAACAAGCTCGATGCCGAACACGGCGTGGACGAGTGAGGAGCATCCCATGAGCCAATTTACCCTCAATCTCCTGGTCATCGGCGCGTCCTTCGCGCTTTACATCGGCATCGCGATCTGGGCCCGCGCCGGGTCCACGGCCGAATTCTATGCCGCCAACCGGGGCGTCAGCCCGGTCATGAACGGCATGGCCACGGCGGCCGACTGGATGTCCGCCGCCTCGTTCATCTCGATGGCGGGCCTCATCGCCTTCACCGGCTATGACAACTCGACCTATCTGATGGGCTGGACCGGCGGCTATGTGCTGCTGGCGATGCTGCTTGCGCCCTATCTGCGCAAGTTCGGCAAGTTCACGGTGCCGGAATTCATCGGCGACCGCTTCTATTCGGGCACGGCGCGGATCATCGGCGTGATCTGCCTGCTGATCATCTCGATCACCTATGTGATCGGCCAGATGACCGGCGTCGGCGTGACCTTTTCGCGCTATCTGGAAGTGTCCAGCTCGACCGGGCTGTGGATCGGCGCGGCGCTGGTCTTCGTCTATGCCGTGTTGGGCGGGATGAAGGGCATCACCTATACCCAGGTGGCGCAGTATATCGTGCTGATCATTGCCTATACCATCCCGGCGATGTTCATCGCGCTGCAACTGACCGGCCATGTGCTGCCGCAGACCGGGCTGTTCGGCACGCTGAACGCATCGGACACCAAGTTCCTGGCGACACTGGACCAGGTGGTTACCGATCTGGGCTTCCGCTCCTATACCGGCCATCACCAGTCGACGCTGGACATGGTGCTGTTCACCATGGCGCTGATGATCGGCACGGCGGGCCTGCCGCATGTCATCATCCGCTTCTTCACCGTGCCGAAGGTGGCCGATGCGCGCAAGTCGGCGGGCTGGGCGCTGGTCTTCATCGCGCTGCTCTATACCGTCGCTCCGGCGGTTGGCTCGATGTCGCGCTTCAACCTGACCGCGACCATGTGGCCGGGCGCCGAGGCAGGCCAGACCTTCAGCCAGCCGGCCGTGTCGCTGAGCGATATCGAGACCCGCGAGGACCTGAACTGGATGCGCAACTGGCAGCTGACCGGGCTGCTGAACTGGGAGGACAAGAACGGGGACGGCCTGATCCAGTATTACAACGAGGCCGGGGCCGCCAATGCACCGGTAGCGGCGATCGTCGCCGAGCAGGGCCTGATGGGTAACGAACTGACCACCGTGAACAACGACATCATGGTTCTGGCCAACCCGGAGATCGCCAACCTGCCGGGCTGGGTCATCGCCATCGTCGCCGCCGGCGGCCTGGCGGCGGCGCTGTCCACCGCGGCGGGCCTGCTTCTGGCGATCTCGGGCGCGGTCAGCCACGACCTGATCAAGGGCGCGATCAACCCCGGCATCAGCGAGAAGGGAGAGCTGCTTGCCGCCCGCATCTCGATGGGGGTGTCGATCCTGGTGGCGACGATCCTGGGGCTGAACCCGCCCGGCTTTGCCGCGCAGACGGTGGCTTTGGCCTTCGGCCTGGCCGCAAGCTCGATCTTCCCGGTGCTGATGCTGGGCATCTTCTCGACGCGAATGAACAAGGAAGGCGCGATGGCGGGGATGCTGGCCGGGGTCATCTCGACGCTGGTCTATATCTTCACCTACAAGGGCTGGTTCTTCATCTCGGGTACCAACATGCTGCCGGACACGGCCGATGCGTGGCTGTTCGGCATCTCGCCGGCCTCGTTCGGGACCGTCGGCGCGCTGATCAACTTCGCGGTGGCCTATCTGGTGTCCAGCGTCACCAGGGAGCCGCCTGTCGAGGTGCGTGAGCTGGTCGAGTCGATCCGCGTCCCGCGCGGCGCCGGCGCGGCGCAGGCCCACTGACGAACGGTCGCGTCCCTTCGTGGGGGCGCGACCTTTCCGCCAATCGGCAGGGCAGAACCATGACCGACATCGCTGCATTCATCGCCTCGGTTCATCCCTATGACAGCCTGCCGCAGGACGAGCTGGAGCGGGCCGCGGCGTCGTTCAAGCGCAGGACCTATCCGGCCGGCAGCGTGATCTATCGCCACGGCGACAGGCTGGCGGGGGTTTACCTGATCGAGAGCGGTTTGGTCCGGGTCTCGGATGCCGTGGGAGATTCCGTTTCCGAACTGATGACGCGCAACTCCTTTGGCGAAAGGGGACTGCTGCGCGACGGGGTGGCGGTTACCACGGCGACGGCCATCGAGGATTCGACCGTGCTGATGCTGCCCCGTGCCGAGCTGATGCGGCTGATCGGCAGCCATCGCGCGGTGGCGCGCTTCTTCGACCGCGGCGGCTTGCCCGGCAATCGAGAAGGCGATCTGGCCCTGCTGAAGGTCGGCGACCTGATCGGGCGGCAGGCGCCGCTGACCTGCACCCCCCAGACCCCTGCCATCGAGGCCGCCCGCGCCATGCGCGACGCCCGCGTCAGCAGCATCGGCGTCCTGGACGGGGATCGGCTGGTCGGGCTGGTCACGATCCGCGACATGTCGAACCGCATCGTCGCCGAGGGGCGCGACGGAAACGTGCCCGTCGCGCAAGTGATGACGCCCGAGCCGATCACGCTGTCGCCCTCGGAACTGGGCTATGACGTGCTGAACATCATGCTCGAGCGCCGCATCGGCCATCTGCCGGTGGTCGAGAAGGGCCGCTTCGTCGGCATGGTCAGCCAGACCGACCTGACGCGGGTGCTGGCGATCTCGGCCTCGGCGCTGATCCGCGATATCGCGCAAGCGGCGGATGTCGCCGAGATGGCGGTGGCGACCGGCCGCATTCCCGCGCTGCTGGTGCAACTGGTCAACGGCCATCACCGGCACGAAACCATCACCCGGATGATTACCGACATCGCCGATGCGGTGACCCGCCGCCTGCTGGTCATGGCCGAGGCGCGGCTGGGTCCGCCGCCCGGCCCCTGGCTATGGGCGGCCTGCGGCAGCCAGGGGCGGCAGGAACAGACCGGCTTGTCGGATCAGGACAATTGCCTGATCCTCGGCGACGATTGCGACTCGGACGATCCGTGGTTCGCCGAGCTTGCGCGCTTTGTCTGCGACGGGCTGAACGCATGCGGCTATGTCTATTGTCCGGGCGAAATGATGGCCATCACCCCGCGCTGGCGCCAGCCGCGCAGGGTCTGGCGCGGCTATTTCCACGACTGGATCGCCCATCCCAGCCCCGAGGCGCAAATGCTGGCCTCGGTCATGTTCGACCTGCGCGCCATCGGCGGCGATGCCGCGCTGCTGGACGGGCTTCAGGCGGAAACCCTGCACATGGCGGCGAAGAATTCGATCTTCGTGGCGCATATGATCTCGAATGCGATGAAACACCGCCCGCCCTTGGGGTTGATCGGCGGCTTCGCGACCGCGCGCACGGGCGAGCATCGCCACCATATCGACATGAAACTCAATGGCGTCGTGCCCGTGGCGGATCTCGCGCGGATCTATGCGTTGCAGGGGCAGCTGACCCCCGTCAACACCAGGGCACGGCTGGTCGAGGCGCAGGCGGCGGGCGTCATCTCGGGTAGCGGCGCGCGCGACTTGATCGCGGCCTATGACCTGATCCAGACCACGCGGTTGGAAAACCAGGCCGCGCAGATCCGCGGGGGCGAACGGCCGGGGAACCACCTGTCCCCCGCCGCGCTGCCCGACTTTCAACGCAGCCACCTGCGCGACGCCTTCGTGGTGGTGCGGGGGATGCAATCGGCGCTAGGCCACGGCAAGGGGATGTTGGGATGAGGGGCGTATGACCGGGATAGGGGTCGAACTGCTGGGCGTGATCGCGGTCGGCGTGGGCGCGGCGGCGCTGCTTTATGCCGGAATGCACCTGTTGCGCAAGCTGGGGTGGGCGCCGGCGCGCTGGCTGCTGCCGGCGGGCATCGGCCTTGCTATGGTCGCTTATGCGGTCTGGAACGACTACGCTTGGTATGACCGCGCGGTCGCCCGGCTGCCCGCGGACGCGCAGATCCTGCTGGTGGGCCGCGACAGTCAGCTCTGGGCGCCCTGGACCTATCTGGCACCGGTCGTGATCCGCTTTGCCGCCCTTGATCCGGCCGGCATCTCGGAGACCGCCGAGGGCATCCGCCGGGCCGGGATCACGCTGGTCGAGCGGCGTGGCCCTACGTTGGTCGTGCCGCAGGAATTCGATTGCGCGAAGGGGCTGGTCCGGCCGGCGCGCGGCGCATGGTCGCCCCCCGGCCCATCGGACCCGGCCTATTCCGTCGTCTGCGGGGGAGGAGGCTGATGGCAGATATCCTTGTGGTCGAGGATGAGGACAATATCGCTACCGCCCTGGATTTCCTGCTGTCGCGCGACGGCCACAAGCACCGCCGCATGGCCACGGGTGCCGGCGCGGTCGAGGAGATCCGGGCCAACCGTCCCGATCTGGTGCTGCTGGACGTGATGCTGCCCGACGTCTCGGGCTATCAGATCGTGCAGGATGTGCGCGCCGATCCGGCGCTGAACGACGTGCGGGTGCTTTTGATGACCGCACGCGGCTCGGTCGTGGAACGCCGCAAGGGGCTGGCGCTGGGGGCGGACGGCTTCATCGCCAAGCCCTTCGAGCTGTCGGAGCTGCGCGCGGAACTGGCGCGGCTGCTGGGGGGACGATGCTGACGCAGCTGTCGCTGAGGGCTCGGGTTCTGCTGATCTTTGCCGGGCTTGCGGGGGCCGTCCTCGCGATCCTGGCGGCGGCGCTGTGGGTGGCGGGGGCAAGCCTTACGGGCCGGGGCGTCCCGGTCCAGGCGATGCTGGACGCGCTGGCGCTTGCGGCGCTGATCGCGGGGTTCGGCGCGTTGGGGATGATCGTCTGGATCTGGTTCCTGTTCGACCGCAACGTGGCCCGCCCGATCGAACTGCTGGCCGGGGGCTTGCGCACCGGCCAGACCCCCGAGATCGAGGAGGCCCGCTATCTTGCCGATCTGGGCCCCGCCGCGCGCGACGCCGCCGAGGCGCGGGCGCGTTCGGCCGAGGCGCTGGCCGATGCGGTCGCCGAACATGCCGCCGACCTGCAACGCGAGAAGGAGACGCTGGAATCCATCCTTGCCGATATCGGTGCCGGCGCGGTGATGACCGATCCGGCCGGACGGGTGATGTTTTACAACGCCTCCGCCGCGCATCTCTTGCCGGGCATCGCGCTGGACCGCCCCATCGAGCGCCATCTGCCCGGCGGCGCGTTGGAGGCCGGGGCGGCGCGTCTGGCGGCGGGGGCGGCGGCGACGGACCTGACCTGCCTGACCTCGGCCGGGCAGCGGCTGTGGGGGCGCATGCGACGGGTCGATGGCGGCACGCTGCTGATCCTGAACGACCGTCCGCCGCAGCATCCCGCGCCGCGCGACCTGCTGGAGACTCTGCGCCGCCATGCCGCGACCCTGGTGCCGATGCTGGGTGCGTTGGAGGGACCGATCCCGCCCGCTCTGGCGCAGGCGATCCAGAGCGAGGGGCAGGGATTGGCCAATGTCCTGCGCGCACTGACCGAGGCGATGAGCGGTGACGCCCCGCGCGGAGGGGCTGGGCTGAACGAACTGGCCGCCGGGCTGGACCTGGCGCCCGACCAGCCTCGGCTGGTGCTGCTGGCTGACGCGGCCGGCGTGAACGGGCTGCTGCGCCATCTGGACCGCCGCCTGCGCGAACAGGGTGCGGCCCCCCGTCTTGCCGCCGAGGCCGAGGCCGGGGCCGAGGCGTCCGAGGCGCGGCTCTTGCTGCTCTGGACCGGGGCGGCGCTGCCCATGGACCGGCTGGAGGCCTGGCTGGCCGAACCGCCCGATCCGGCGCAGCCCGAACTGACCGGGCACGAGATCCTGGCCGCGCATGCCACCGGCATCTGGACCGAGGCGCGGGACGGTCAGGCGCGGCTGGTTCTGCCACTGCCGATCGCGCCGGGCCGGCCGGACAGCGCCGGGCTGACCTATGACTTC
This sequence comes from Paracoccus sp. pheM1, assembly GCF_018499825.1. Classification (NCBI taxonomy): domain Bacteria; kingdom Pseudomonadati; phylum Pseudomonadota; class Alphaproteobacteria; order Rhodobacterales; family Paracoccaceae; genus Paracoccus; species Paracoccus sp. pheM1. The sequence continues at coordinate 1,361,711 of NZ_JAGXCX010000001.1, read as the reverse complement.
GCCCTGTCGCGGCGCGGCGCGGCCTCGTCGCGGCTGGCCGATCTGACCTGCGTGGTCTTCGACACCGAGACGACCGGGCTTGACCCCGCCGCCGACCGCATCGTGCAGATCGCCGGGCTGCGCATCGCCCGCGGCCGCCTGACCGGCGAGCGTTTCGACACGCTGGTCGATCCCGGCCGGCCGATCCCGCCTGCCTCGACCGCCGTGCATGGCATCACGGATGCGATGGTGGCCGGTGCCCCCGACATGACAGCAGCACTGACCGCCTTTCACCATTTCGCCGAGGATACGGTGCTGGTCGCCCATAACGCACCCTTCGACATGGGCTTCCTGCGCCGCGCCGTGCCCGAGACCGGGGCGCATTTCGACAATCAGGTGCTGGATACGGTGCTGCTTTCGGCGATGCTCTGGGGCCAGTCGGCGCCGCATTCGCTGGATGCGCTGACCGAGCGGCTTGGCATCATAATCCCGCCCGAGGCGCGCCACACCGCCATGGGCGACGCCCGCGCAACGGCCGAGGCCTATTTGCGGCTGATCGCGGCACTGGAGGCCAAGGGGCTGGAACGATTCGAGGACATACTGGCCGAGGCTCGCCGCCACCGCCGCCTGATCGACAACGCCAACAAGCCGGCAGGCGAGACCGCCTCCGACCCTGGGCCGGGGGCAGGCTGACCGCCCGACCTTCTGCGCGGCCATGGGGCGGACCGAATATCCGCCAGCCGGCAATTCCGCCGGCCGGCGCCGTCGGAACGGATAGGCCTGCCCGCCCGTTCCGATGCGGCGCTTCCGGTTCACCAGCCAATCCCGCAACGCCACTGCTGTGGCGTGTCCAAAGAGGAGTGCACCACCGGAAATACTTTAAGAAGCGTTAAGAGGTCCATGTGCGAATCGTCAAGCTGAAGCGTCTTGGTGTGGCGACAATGGCAGTGGGGCGGGCAGTGAAGCTGCGAGATCGTTGAGCGAATAGGTAGATCGCGTTGTTTTTTCTGGCGCGGGACAGATGGTATGAATTTTGTACGCTATCACCCATGCACTGGGTTGGTTGAGCCGATAGACTATTAGTATTGTGGCATAGTTGCTTTGCGTGATGACAACTACGCAGCAGTTCGAAACAGACCATAACTGCCATATGGTGGAAGTGAGCCTTTGGTGAGATGATTGGTTGAAGTAAACTGCCAGGATTGATGAATGCGCACACCTGCAACCACCTTTACTTGCTCCGGGGGCAAGTAAAGATCATAGCGTGCCCCGCAACCAACGATAATTGCGAAACCTCCAAAGCCCCGGCTGCGGAGGTTTTTTGCTGCCTAGGCGACGGCCTCCGCGACGCCTCCATCCGCCCCAGAAGATTGTCCAGCGCCTCGGCCTCCGACAGGAAATCCGGGTTCTTCCTGCCCGCCGCGAAGCGCAGGATCGCGCCGAGGTCGCCGCGCAGCACGATGGCCAGTTCGCCATCCTCCGGCACCAGCGTCACCTGCTCGACCAGCGAGTGCAGGATCTCCGCCGCCTGCGCACGGTTGTCCTCGTGCCGCAGGTTCTCGGAAAGCTCTGCGATGCGTTGAGCATAGAGCGCCGCCATGTTCGGGTGCAGCAGGGGCGGCGGCTCGTCGGCATTGGCCAGTTTTGCGGTCAACTCGGCCTTGCGGGCTTCCAGCCGCTTCATGTCGTCGACGATGGCCTGGATCGGGCCGCCGGCCTTCAGCGCGGCCAGCAGCTTCGACAGTTCCCGGTCGATACGGGGAGGCATTCGTCGCGCAGGCTGCCATTGAATGACTCGATGTAGCCATTTTGCCGGGGCTTGCCCGGATCGATATAATGCCATTCGACGCCGGCCTCGTTGGCCCACTTCAGGATCGCCTTGCTGGTGAACTCGGTGCCGCTCCTCGGGCAATCGATTCACTGGGGGCTGTTGAAGAAGTCCGATGTCTCTGATTCACTTGGCTGAACAGAGATATTGGGGCAGCGATGCTGGGTCGGAAAGAACGCGGGCAACAGGAGCTTTTCATCACGGGGTCGCTGCGGGGGCTGATCCCTGATGACCATGTGCTGGTGAGGGTCGATCAGGTTCTTGATCTTGGATGGCTGCGCGCTGAAGTGGCCGATCTCTATTGTGCCGACAATGGCCGTTCCGGTATCGATCCCGAGGTAGCCATGCGGCTGATGCTGGCGGGTTTCCTGCTTGGGATCGTTCAAGACCGGCGGCTGATGCGTGAAGCGCAGGTCAATCTCGCGATCCGCTGGTTCGTCGGTTACGCCTTGCACGAGGCCTTGCCGGATCACTCCTCGCTGACGCGCATCCGGCAGCGTTGGGGCGCAGATGTTTTCCGCCAGATCTTCATACATGTCGTGCGACAGTGCCAGGCGGCGGGCCTGATTTCGACTGAAACCGTCCACATTGACGCCAGCCTGATCCGGGCGAATGTCAGCATGGACGCACTGGTTTCGCGCCATCTGGATGCGGTCGAGGCCGCCCACGACGACGCCAATGGCGCCGAGCGGGACGCGCGCACGAGCGGCAAGTTCAAGAAGCTCTGCCGCACAGACCCGGACGCGACCATGGCTACATCCTCCAAGGCGCCGCTGCGCCCGGCCTACAAGCAGCACACGGCCGTTGACGATTTTGCGGGCGTCGTCGTCGATGTGGAGATTGTGACCGGCGAAGAACATGACACGGGCCGGTTCGACGAGCGCCTGGAAGCGATCGAAGCGACCCTTGGAGTTACCCCGGGCCGGATCACGGCGGACAGGCTCTATGGCATTGGCCGGATTTACGCCGCCCTTGAAGACCGCAGGATAGCAGCCGTCATCCCGCCTCTTCGTGCCCCCCGTCGCAAGGGGGCGCAGGGCTTTCCGACCGAGCGGTTCAAGTTCGATCCCCATCATGATGTGGTCCGGTGTCCGGCGAGGAGGCGGCTGACCCCGAGAAACGTCACAAAATCCGGGCAATGGTATCGCGCCGACCGGCATGACTGCGCGCGCTGTCCTCTCAAGGCGCAATGCCTGCCCCGGGGCGCGCCATCCCGCAGGGTGCATATCGTGACAAACCACGCGGCCATCTTGCGCGCTCGACGCAAACGGCTGGCATGGGGAAAGGACGGCCATGCGATATACACCCGGCATCGCTGGCGCGTCGAAGGCACCCACGGCACCGCCAAGACGCTCCACGGACTTGCCAGAGCCATCCGCAGGGGGCTCGAGAACATGAGGATACAGGCCCTCCTGACGGCCATCGCCATGAACCTCAAGAAACTGGCAGCCGCAATGATGCTGTTGCTCTGTTCGATCATCGAAATGCGCGCAGTCCGACCAAACCCGGCGGCAGCCTGAAACAACTTTTTCAACAGCCCCCCCGGATCGTTTTCTGATCCTCGTCGATCACTGACGACACAGGCCGGCTTGCCGTAGATCCTGACCAGCGCATCCAGTTCCCGCGCCACCCTGGCCCCCGAGATGCTGGTGTCGGCGATCAAGGCGAGGTTTTCGCGGCAGCAGGGGAACGATCCCGCCGGTGCAGCGCCAGTCACCACCCTGGTCGAGCTGACCTTCCAGCGAAAGAAGATCGAGCGCTGGATCAGGTTCGGCCGCAAGAGCTATGAGCAGATCATCGACCGCCGCCGCAGCCTCGTCGGTTTCGCGCCGGATGCGGTCCTCGCCTTCGTCCGCTGGGCCTCGAACGACTACGGCACGATCGTTTCCCGCATCGACATTGTGCGGGCAATCGGTCGCGGCGAGCCGTTCCAGACGCTGCCCTTCGTCCGCCCCGGCGGTGAAATCCTGTTGCGCCTCAGTGGCTGGCCGAAGGTGCAGCACGCCTTGCAGGTGATCGACGCCGTGGAGGCGCTTGGCTTTGATCCGACGGAAGTATCGCCGGACTATTGGCGGCACGTCCACAATCGCCTGACCGCCGGTCTGGAGCCGCATCCCTATACGCCCGAACGCCATGCCGCATGGATCGGCCGCCGGAGGATCGACCCATGACGTCCGCCGGATATTTCTGGGCAACATATCTGACGGCGCTGACCGTCCTCGGCCTTTCGCTGCTCGACATCGCGCCGCGGCTGATCTGGAATGCCAGCGCCAGCGTGCCGGTCGGGTTCTACATGCTGCGCCCGGAGCCGCAGCCGGCCATCGGCGATCTGGTCGCCGTCATGCCGCCTGAACCGCTCGCCGGTTTCATCGCCGAACGCGGCTATGTCGCGACGGGCGTGCCGCTCCTGAAGCGCGTGCTCGGCCTGCCGGGACAGCGGGTTTGCCGTGACGGTCTGACGGTCACGTTGGACGGGATCGGGATGGGCGAGGCGCTGGCGCGCGATCGGCTCGGCCGCGATCTGCCCGTCTGGCAGGGCTGCCGCGTGATCCGCGAGGGCGAGCTGCTCCTGATGAACCGGGAGGTCCGCGACAGCCTCGACGGCCGATATTTCGGCGCCATCCCCGCAAATTCCGTCATCGGTAGGGCGATCCCGCTCTGGACCGATGAGGAAGGCGACGGCCGCTTTGAATGGCGCGCGCCGACGCAGTGACTTCGCACTTCAACCATCAACCACAGGAGACTTGCCATGCCCCAGATCGGTCAGTTCACACGCGGGAAATCCGGGTTCGCCGGCCGCGTCCAGACCCTCACACTCGCCTTTGATCTGGCGATCAGACCCGCAAGCTCACCGACGAGATAGATCAGGATCGGTTCACGCGGCTCGACCGCGCCATGGCCGAGGAAGCCGATGCGCGGCATCTCGATCTGCGCCATGACCCGGCAGAACCGAGGCGGCAGTTCGAGCGGACGCTGCGCCTGCGCAGGCTTGGCAAGCTGGAGAAGATGGGGCTGGCGACCGAACACGCGCCCGGCGTTTGGGAATTGAGCAAGGATATGGAGCCGGCCCTGCGCGAGCTTGGCGAGCGCGGCGACATTATCCGCACGATGCAGAAGGCGCTCGGCCCGCAGGGTGGCGAACGCGATCCTATGAGTTTCCAAATCCATGACGGAGCGCCCGAGACGCACATCGTCGGCCGCGTCGCGGACAAGCATTTGTCCGACGAGCTAGGCGAGAACCTGACAATCGTGGTGGACGGGATCGACGGGAGGACGCACCACATCGCCGGCATCGCGCCCGAGCGGCTGGAGGATGCCCGTATCGGCGGCGTCATCCAGATCGGCCCGGCCGAGGTGGCAGCCCGGCCGTCCGACCGCACCATCACGGCCATCGCCGAGGACGGTATCTATCGGCCGAGCCGCCATCTGGAGCAGGCGAAGTTCGAGGGCCGCGTTCCGGGCGGCGACTATGAGGGCTATGTCGATGCCCATGTCCGCCGACTGGAGGCGCTGCGCCGCGCCGGGATCGTCGAACGCATCGACACCGATCAATGGAGCATCCCCGATGATCTGGTCAGCCGCGCCGCCGTCTATGACGCCGGCCGCGACCGGCAGGCCAGCGTGCGCGTCCTGTCCCCGGTCGGTCTGGAAAAGCAGATCGGATCGGACGGCGCGACATGGCTGGACCGGCGATTGATCCATGGCGGAACGGCGGACCTTGCACCGGCCGGTTTCGGCCAGCAGGTGCGCGAGGCGATGGACCAGCGCCGCGAGCATCATATCGAACAAGGCGACGCCACCCGTGCGCGGAACGGCCGCATCTTCTATCGGCGCAGCCTTCTCGCCACCTTGCGCGAGCGCGAGGTTGCCCGCGTCGGCGCGGAGATGGCCGAGAGCAAGGGACTGCCGTTCCGCGCCGCCACGGACGGCGAAAACGTCAGCGGCAAGTTCACCGGTACCGTGCAGCTATCGAGCGGCAAGTTCGCCGTGGTCGAGCAATCCCATGAATTTACCCTTGTCCCGTGGCGGCCGATCATCGACCGCCAGCTCGGCAGCGAGGTCATGGGCGTCGTGCAGGGCGGATCGGTGTCGTGGCAGTTAGGACGGCAGCGGGGGCTGGGCCTGTAGGTTGACCGCATCAGGCCGTGGTGCGGCGTGCAGACCTTGGCGCCGTGAATCCTCCTTGATGCGTCGGTGTTTATCTGTGGATGTGCCGTTGCCTCTTGCCGAGGCACACAATAGTGTGATGCGCGGGTCAGCTACCAGCCAGCTCAGTTGTTCAGCGTCATGTGTCGCTGTTGATGGTTGGAGAGCGGAATTCCGGAATGACCCCAGAGGAAAGCGACAGTCTCAGGCAGTTTGCAGTCATGTGGCATGGCCATATGCAAGGAATGGCTGTCCGGGGGCTGCCGCCCATGTCGGCGAGGGACGCGGGACATGGGCGAGCGTGACGATCCACATGGGGTCTTCGGCGCTTTGATGAGCGGCTACGACAGGTTGACGCGCCGTCTGACGCGACGGCTGGGCACCGTAGCCGATGCCCAGGACGTGATGCAGGATACGTGGCTCAAGCTCGCCAGGGCGCAGGATGTTCAGGACATATCGAGCCCCGGCGCCTATGTCGGGCAGGTGGCGGAAAATCTGGCGATAGACCGACTTCGCGCGCAAGGGGTCCGCGAGAGGTACTTCACGACGGCGGAGTTCCATGACCGGCCTGCCGACCTTCCTTCGGCAGAACGTATCGTCGATTTTCGTCAGCGCGTGGCGCGTCTGGAATCGATCATCGCTGACCTGCCGGCCCGGCAGCGACAGGTTTTCCTCATGCACAAGTTCGACGGGCTGAGCCATTCCGACATCGCCTCCCGTCTGGGGATCAGCCGAAGCGCGGTGGAAAAGCTGATCATGAAGGCGCTCGCACAGTGCCGTGACGGTTTGGGTGACCTGCTTGATGACCTCTGATATGCGAAATCCACAACCGGGGGTGAGGTGGTGGGGTTCCTCATCCGTCTTGGATAGAGAAGGATCGCTCCACCTCGTCCCCATTTCCGTCCGGAAGACATATCCATTAGCCGGTGACCCCGATGGCACGAGCCAAAGATAGTCCAGACCTGCAAGGCCACGGAGGCGATGTCCGTGACGAGGCGCTTGCCTGGTTCGTGCGCATGAACTCGGGGGATGCCACAGAAGCCGACCGTGCCCGCCATGCCGCCTGGCTTGCCGCCGATCTCCGGCACCGGCAAGAATATGCGAAGCTCGGCGGAATCTGGAGCGACCTTGATGCTGTCCGGGATCCGCGGTCGATTACCCCGATGCCGCCGGTTACTCCGGTAATATCCCGACGCATGGTGCTGTCAGGCAGCATCGCGGCGGGGTTGGCGGGGGGGTACCTGGCGCTGAACGGCCTGCCGGATTTCTTGCAAAGCGACGAATACACCGGCACGGGCGAAACCCGTCGTGCCACGCTCGAAGACGGCAGCACCGTCGATCTTGATGCCGATACGGCCTTTGCGCTGGAATTCGACAATCAAGTCCGAGGTATCCATCTGCAGCGAGGGCGGGCGTTTTTCGACGTTGCAGCAGACCCTCGTCCGTTCCGCGTGCGGGCGGAGGGCGGGAACATCACTGCGCTGGGCACCCGTTTTTCCGTCCATCTCTGGGATGGCAGCACGACCATCGCGGTCGAGGAGCACGCCGTCACCGTGCAATCGACCGGGCTGGGCGAGGTCCGGGTTGAAGAAGGCGAGCGCATCTCCTTCGGCAACGGTGCGCCCGGCACAGTGGAGCCTTTCGATGCCTATATCGAAACCGCATGGCTGCGCGGCAAGCTGATCTTCGAGGATCGACCGCTCCGCCAGGTTCTGGCCGACGTCAATCGTTACCGCAGCGGAACCATCCAGGTCACCAGCGACAGGCTGCTGGACATGCGGGTCAGCGGCATCTTCGACATCTCCAACCCCGATGGGGTTCTGGAGGCCATCGAGAACACCCTTCCGGTGCGCAGCACTCACGTAACGCGCTATCTGGTCGTGCTGCGTCCCGCCTGACCGGGCTGCAGCCGATTTCCCGACAAAAAAGTTAAGAAAGTTTGCCGGAGGGGGGTGAGGTGCACCCGCCTGACAGCCGTCTAGGGGATATCAGGCATCGTTTCGGGTGCCGCCTCAACCATATGGACGGGAGTTTTTGATATCATGAGGCAGAGTTTCCCCCGCAGCCAGGCCAAGACGGGTCTTGGCATGCGCATCACCCTCGCGCTGTTGACGTCGACAGCCATCATCTCGGGCGGCGGGCTTTATCTTCCCGCAGCAGCCCAGGAGGCATCGATTACTTATGCGGTGCCTGCCGGACCGCTCGGCTCGGCCATCACGCGTTTCGGTGAACGCTCTGGCCTCCAGATCCTCTACCCGGCCGATCTCGTGCGCGGCAAGCAGTCGCCGGGTGTGTCCGGAAATCTGACAGCGGATGAGGCGCTCTCCCGTCTCCTTTCGGGCAGCGGTCTGACGTATCAATACACCGCCGCCAATACGGTGACGATCGTGCCGATCAGCGCAGGGGCATCGGGCGTGGCTCCGGATGGCTCCATCATGCTGGACACGATTACGATTCAGGCAGGCGGTGCGAACACCGAGGGTAGCAACAGCTATACGACGACGGCCAGTACCATCGGGAAAACCGACGAGACCCTGCGGGAGACGCCGCAATCTGTCACAGTGATCACCACGCGGCAGATTAAGGATCGCGGTCTGACGGACCTTGGCGCCGCCATGAACAGCGCGACTGGTGTGACCGTGAGCCCGGATCAGTACTATGGCGCGGGCCGATTTTTCGCGCGTGGCTTTGAAATCAGCAATTTGCGCATCGACGGCGGCGCGGTCGGCGTGACCAGTTCCTACGATGCGATCGGCAGTATCGGCTTATCGCGCTATGATCGCGTTGAGGTGCTGCGTGGGGCCGATGGGCTGTTCTCGGGTAATGGCGAGGCGGGCGGTGTCATTAGCCTGGTACGCAAGCGGCCGCTGGACGAGCGGGCAAGCACAGCCGAACTGTCCTACAGCAACTGGAATCGGGCGACGGTAAGCTATGACTACAGCACCCCGTTAACTAAGGATGGCGACGTGCGGGCGCGTATGATCCTTTCTGCGGAAAAGGGCGACACCTTCTATAACGGGGGCGAATTGGACAACCGGTCGTTCTACGCGATCATCGAAGCGGACCTAGGCGACAGCACCGTTCTAACCTTCGGTGGTAGCTACGATCGGCAGCGCAGTGCTCCCTGGTGGGCTGGTATGCCGCGCTATCTGGACGGTTCTGATATCGACCTTCCAGTCGAAGCCAGCCTCGGCACCGATTGGGCCGATCTGGATCATAAGGGCTGGGAGATTTTTGCGGGTTTGCGGCATGACTTTGCCAATGGTTGGGTTTGGAATAGTAATCTTACTTATGCCGAGCATAAATACCGCGGCCTCTATGGCTACCTGGCAGGTGCGGTTGATCCGCTGACCGGCGATGGCTTGATCTATAACGGGTCACATAATTGGGCCGATGGTTATCAGATCCAAGCTGATACGAATATCTCTGGCGCTTTTGATCTGCTTGGGCGTCGCGCAGATATTGTTATTGGCTTAGACTATGCAAAGCACAGCTCAGACGTAAACCGCAGCGAATTCACCGGACCAGCAGTCAATCTGGACGATGTGGGCGATGCGAATTGGCCGATTGCGACTATACCGGATTTTCCTGGAGACTATTATTTCAATTTCCACCCATACACGGAAACGCGCTATGGTGTATACGCGCGTGGAAAGTTCGAAATGAGCGATCAAACCCGGATCATCCTTGGCGCGCGTTATGGAAATTACAAGTATTCCTTTCATCGAGCGAGTTACAATCGCGACGGGTCGGTGAATTGGCGTGAGGCTATTGATTACAGCGATAATGGGGTGCTGACGCCTTTTGCTGCGGTATCGCATGACCTCAACCGGGATTGGACAGCATATGCAAGCGTTGCAACGATTTATCAATCGCAATCACGCTATTTGCGTGGCCCTGAGCCGGGATCTCCGTTAAACCCGATTACCGGACGCACCTTCGAAACTGGTCTTAAGGGAGAACTTCTGGGGGGAGCAATGAACGCAAGCCTCGCGGCTTACTATACTAAGCGCGAGGGCGAGGCCGTTCGGGATCCCCGTTACGCTGGTGCGTCTAACCCAGGAAATGGTAGTAGTTGCTGTTATCTTGTCGACGGTGAGGTAACTAGCAGGGGGTTGGACATAGAGGTTTCAGGTGAGGTCGCGTCAGGGCTTCAACTATTCGCCGGCTATACGCTTAATATCAACAAAAATAAAGAAACTAACGGTGTTTACAGCGCCATCACCCCAAGACATCTGGTGAAGGTATGGGCGAACTACAACCTTCCTAATGATTATTCGAAGTGGACGATCGGCGCCGGCCTGCGCGCGCAAAGCACCACCAAGGTTAGTGGGACGGAGTGGGTTGAGCGTGCCGGTGGGGAGTGGAGCGAGGTACCCTTCAATTTTGGGCAAGGTGGATATGCCGTAGCGGATCTGAGTGTACGCTATGATTTCAGCGACGACGCGTCACTGACATTGAATATCAACAACGTCTTTGATAGAGGCTATTATGCGCAGCTCGGCACCTTGTCCAAGAACAATTTCTACGGCCCCCCGCGCGAGATCGCGTTGACGTTCCGCAGTACATTCTGAGGTAATCGTATTCATGTGAGGGTTCGGGAGTTTCAGAGTCTCGTGAGAACCCGAACCAATTCGTAATGGATGCGGTCATTGCTGGTCGTTTCCGCCCCTTCCCTTGAACCACCGTACTTGCGGCTCGAAACAGGAAGATACTGATGATCCCCTTAACTATCCGCACAGACTTGCTCCGTATGGTGCTGCCAGTGGCTTTGGCACTGACCTTAGCGATGCCCGCTGTCGCACAGCAGGCGCCGAATGAACCCGCACCGCTGACAACGGCCGAATTTGCCCCCGCCATGATCCGCACCGACACGATCCCCGGCGCCTATGAGGTCGTGCATTGGATGGAGGAAGGGCTGGCCTTCGTCGCGTCGGTGCCGTCCTTCGATGAAGGCACGGCGGGCTTCATCCATGTGCTGGACGCCGATGACCTGCACCCCATTCGCCAGATCCAGCTGCCCCGCCGGCCCTTTGCGCTGGCCTTGGACCGCAGAACCGGGCGGCTCTACGCCGGCAATACGCTGGACGGCTCGCTGACCGTGATCGACGCGAAGGGCGGGCAGATTCTCGACACCATCCAGCTCGGATTGGAAAAGGAGGAGGGCGGCTTCGAACACACCCGCATGATCACGCTGGACGAAGACAGGGGCCTTGCCTTCGTCACCAGTCCCGGCCGCGAGGGCGTGGTCTGGATTGTGGACCTGAAGGCGGGCGAGTTGCTGCACCGGATCGAGGGCGGGCTATGGCCGGCCGGTGCGGCTTATAATGCGAGTGCGGGACGTTTCTACGCCAGCGGTGGCGGGATCGAGGAAATCTCGGTCATCGACGCGGTCAGCGGCGAGCGGGCAGGCATGATCTCGACCGGCGATACGACCGAGGAGGCGGCCGAGGCTTCACAGCATTTCTTCCTCAATCTGGCGATCGACACCGAAGGCCAGCGCCTGTTTGCGGCCGACGCGAACAAGGGCGCGATTTACGTCTTCGATATTGCCAACGGCAAGGTGGTCAATCAAATCCCTGTCGGCCCCGGCACGCTGGACGTGGCGTTCAATCCTGCCCGGTCGGAGATTTATGCCACCTGGCGGGGCACGACACGGAAGGAAAACGCAGGCACCGGCGGGCTGGTGGTGATCGGTGCGCAGGACTATGCGGTAAAGCAGCGCATTCCGCTGCCCGTGCACCCCAACAGCCTTGAGGTCAGCAAAGACGGCCAGACCCTGTTCGTGACCGTCAAGGTTCCGCATGACAAGGAGCATCCCGACTATCGCGAAGGCGCGCTGGATTCGGTCATTCGGGTCGATCTGGAGAAGCTGCCCGCTGCGGATCGATGAGAGTTTGAACGCGTGGTGCAGCATCCTGTTGCACCACGATTTGCGGTATGGGACATGAGCCTGGGCATGTGCCGGGGCTGCTGTCCGGCGCCGGAGCGTCCTGAGCCAGCCCTGCCGGCTGCCGGCCTCGCTATCTGCGAGCGCCCGGCACCGGGCCGCCAAGCCAGGTCAAGACGTATAGGATCGTGTTCGGGTCATCCGGGCAGGTCACACCGAACCATCGCAAGCCGTCGCCGCCAGCCCCGAACGGATCAAGGATGGGTTTGCCGAATGAATGCCCTCAATCACGGCACGGAGATCCCTGCGCCATGGCAGGAATCGTCCCCGATCCGGCGCCCCGGCAAGCGGTGGGTCGCGCTGGCCGTGCTGGCGCTGGCCGCCCTGGCGGGCGCGGGGCTGTGGCATCTGCGCGGCGGGCCGCCCGCCGTCGCCTATGACACCGCGCCGGTCATGCGCCGCGACCTGGAAAACGCCGTGACCGCCTCGGGCCGGATCGAGCCGCATGCCCATGTCGATGTGGGCGCGCAGGTCTCGGGGCAGTTGCGCCGGCTGCATGTCGCGGCCGGCGACCGGGTCGAGGCGGGGCAGCTCTTGGCCGAGATCGACGCCGAGGTGCAGGCGGCGCAGGTCGAGGGCTTGCAGGCCGAACTGGCCCGCCTGGCCGCCGAGCGCAGCGAATTGCAGGCGCAGCTGGGCTTTGCCGAACGCCAGGCCGGGCGGCATTCCTCGCTGGCCGGGCGCAGCAGCAGCCGGGTGACGCTGGAAGAGGCCGAGCGCGACCGCGACGTGTTGCGCGCCCGGATCGAGGCGCTGGACGCCACCATCCGCCGCAGCCGCGCCGAATTGCGTGCCGAGGAGGCGACGCTGGCCCGCTCACGCATCACCTCGCCCATGGCCGGCACCGTGGTCGCCGCCCTGGCGCGCGAGGGGCAGACGCTGAACGCCAATTACGACACGCCGCTGATCCTGCGCATCGCCGACCTGGCCACCATGACGGTGCGCAGCGACGTCTCCGAGGCGGATGTGGTGCATCTGCGCCCCGGCATGCCGGTCTGGTTCACCACGCTCGGTTTTCCCGACCGCAAGCATCGCGCCACCCTGCGCCAGGTGCTGCCCGCGCCGCCGGTCAAGGAGGGCGAGGAGGCCAATTCCGTCGTTACCTACGTGGCGCTGTTCGACATCGCCAATCCGGGCGGCGCGCTGCTTTCGGGCATGACCGCGCAGGTCTTCTTCGTCACCGAAAGCGTGGCGGACGTGCTGGCCATCCCGGTCTCGGCGCTGGACGAGGACGGGGCCGTGCGGGTTCTGAACCGCGCCGGCATGCCGGAAACCCGCCGCCCCCGGACCGGAATGCGCACCCGCTCCCATGTCGAGATCACCTCGGGGCTGGAGGAAGGCGAGCTGGTGATCACCGGCACCCGCCCCCCCGAGGGCGAGCCTTTGCTGAGGATCGCACCGTGACCGCCCCGGCGGATGACCTTCCGCTGATCCGCATCCGCGGGTTGCACCGGGTCTTCGGCGAGGGTGCGGCGCGCGCCCATGTGCTGCGCGGCATCGACCTCGACATCCGCGCGGGCGAGTTCGTGGCCATCGTCGGCACCTCGGGGTCCGGCAAGTCGACGCTGATGAACATCCTCGGCCTCTTGGACCGGCCGACGGCGGGCAGCTATCACCTGGCCGGGCAGGACGTGGCGCGGCTGTCGCGCGACGCGCAGGCGGGGCTGCGCAATCGCCTGTTCGGCTTCGTCTTCCAGCAATACAACCTGATCCCGACGCTGACGGCGCTGGAGAATGTCGCGCTGCCCGCCAGCCATGCCGGGGCCGCGCGCGAGGCGCGGCGGGCGCGGGCGGCGGCGCTGCTGGAAAGCCTCGGGCTGGGGCACCGGATGGGGGCGCGTCCCGCGCAGATGTCGGGCGGCCAGCAGCAGCGCGTGTCCATCGCGCGGGCGCTGATGAACGGCGGCGCGGTGATCCTGGCGGACGAGCCGACCGGCGCGCTCGACGCCGAAAGCGGCCGGCAGGTCATGCGGCTGCTGTCGGATCTTGCCGCCAAGGGCCATACGGTGATCCTGATCACCCATGACGCCGACATCGCCGCCCGCGCCGGTCGGGTGATCCGCGTGGCCGAGGGGCGGATCGCCGGCGACAGCGGCTTTGCCCCGCCGGCCGAGCCGGCCCCGGACCTGCCGCCGCCGGTCCACCGCCGCCCGGCGCTTCTCTCTACCCTGCGCGAGGCCGCCCGCGCGGCCTTTGCCGCCATCGCCGCCAGCCCGGTGCGCACCGCGCTGACGCTGTCGGGCATCGTCATCGGCGTGGCCTCGGTCGTCGCCATGCTGGCCATCGGCCGCGGCGCGCAGGAGGAGTTCATCCGCCGCGCCTCGGCCATCGGCACCAACTGGGTCGTGGTCGGCTCGGACCAGGACACGCGCATGCCGCGCCGGCCGCTGACGCTTCAGGATGCGATGGCGCTGAAGGGCCTGCCCAATGTCGCGGGCGTGATGCCGGGGCGGTGGGAACAGGCGAGGGTCGCCGCGGGCGGGCTGTCCATCGACAGTGACATCCTGGGCACCGACCGCGATTTCCGCGGCGTGCATGGCTGGGACGTGGTGCGCGGCAGCTTCTTTTCCGAAACGGACGAGCGCGGCGGCAGCCCGGTGCTGCTTCTGGGCGCGACCGTGGCGCGGACGCTGTTTCCCGACACCCGCGATCCGACGGGCGAGTTCGTCATGGTCAACATGTCGCCCTTTCTGGTCGGCGGCGTGCTGGAGGCCAAGGGGCTGAGCCAGGACGGCAGCGACCGCGACAAGGTGGTGGCCATGCCGCTTGCCAGCCTGGAAAGCCGGGTCTACGGGCCGGGCGAGCTGTCGGTGATCGTGGTCGCATTGCAGGACATGGCGCGGCTGGACGAGACGAACGCGCTGCTGCGCCAGGTGATGACCCAGCGCCACGGGGCCGAGGATTTCTGGCTGGCCGATGCCGCGGGCGCCTTTGCCGCAGCCGAGGCCGAGCGCGCCTCGCAGAACCTGCTGCTGGGCGCCATCGCGGCGATCTCGATCTTCGTCGGCGGCATCGGGGTGATGAACATCATGTTCATCACCGTGCGCGAACGCACCCGCGAGATCGGCATCCGCGCCGCCACCGGCGCCTCGATGCGCGACATCCTGGTGCAGTTCCTGACCGAGGCCACGGTGCTGTCGGCGCTTGGCGGCCTGGCCGGGCTGGCGCTGGCGGGCGGGATCGGCGCGGTCGCCGCCTCGGGCTTCGGCATGCCGGTGGTGTTTTCCGTCACCGTGGCGCTTGGCGCGCTGGCCGGCGCCACCGCCATGGGCGCCGCCTTCGGCCTGGTCCCCGCCATCCGCGCCGCCAGGCTAAGCCCCGTCGAGGCGCTGGCCAGCCAATGAGGAATTGAACCACCAACCGATTTTGCCTTTGCACGCCTGCCATCCGGATCTCCGCGTTCTCGTCCGGTCAGCCAGCCAGAACCATGGGCGGCAAACACGACGAGGGACAGGGCAGTAAGAGGAGGAACAGCATGGTCCGGGATTTTTTGCAGCCTCTGCAGGCATGTGGGTGTGAGGAGAATGGCCCATGAGCCGTGATGAATCCTCAGATCAGCGGATGACCGCCCGCAGCAGCGTTGCCCGCGTCGGGCGGCGGATATCGCTGCTGTCGCTGACGCAGGTTCTCGCGGTGGCCGAACACCTGAACTTCCGTCATGCGGCCGAGGCGCTCGGCATGAGCCAGTCCAGCCTCAGCACGCGGATCCGCAACCTGGAAGAAGAGATCGGCATCATCGTCTTCGAGCGCCGCCACAGGGGCGTGCGTCTGACGGAGGCCGGGCGGGCCTTCGTGGCCGAGATCGCCGCCGGTCTCGGCCAGATCGACCACGCCGTCACCGAAGGGCCGGTCGAGGAAGCGGTTCCCGCCGTCATCGGGGATCATGTCGATATCGCCCTGGTGGTCGGCGATCCGCGTGCCCCGCAATGCCACAGCCGGTTGCTCTGGTCGGAGCCGCTGGTGTTGATGCTCGGCGAGAGCCATCGGCTTGCCGGAAGGGATGAGATCTTCTGGCGCGATCTGGACGGCGAGACCTTTCTGATCAGGCACGGTGGGGCAGGGCCGCTGGTGCGGGACCATGCCGTGCGGCGGATGGCGGAACATGGAATAACCCTGCATTTTCGCCGCGTCGACGTGGAACGGGACACGCTCATGCAGATGGTCGCCCATGGCGAGGGCGTCACTTTTTCCGGCACCAGTCTGAAGGCCTCGGTATCGGAAGGTCTGATCTGGCGCCGGATCGCGGATGACGACGAGCCGGTGCGGCTCTACGCGCTCTGGTCGCCGCAGAACCGCAGCAAGACCCTGCGCGATCTGCTCGCGCTCGCCGGAAAGACGCGGGCACGTTATCGCCCCGAAGATCGGTGCGAGCCATAGAGGCAGGATGAATCAGCAACGACACCAGCAGTATTTTCGGACTGGACAGCGCCGGCCGTCGAATATCGGCAGTCTCGTCAACCGGATCTTTGAGAGTTCCGGCCCGGCAGGGAAGCTCCGCGGCAGGGCGCAGGACCTGGTCACCACATATCTGTATCACGCACGGGAGGCGGCAGCGCGCAACGACGGCGTAGCGATGGAGGCCTGTCTGCAATATGCCGAGCATTACCGGCGGATCATGAACGGGATCAGGGAGGAGAGTGAGGAACGCCACCGGCAAGCGGCCCGGGACATCTGATCGCCCGTCGACCCGGTTTTTTCCGGACAAGCGACCGCTGGCCTGGATGTCCGCCTTCCCATCCCAGGCCGGAGCTGCGACGAATGGCCCGGATTCGGACAGCGATCTGCGTCATGGCGGAGGTGGTCATTACAGAGGCGGGGCGGTAAAACGAGGCATCCGATCCATCCAGCCGGCGGTTTGCGACGGGATCGCCGCTACCGCCAAGCCAGAGACCATATCGGCAGAGATTCCTGGCTGGTGGTTTTCGATGACTGAAACATGGCAGGATTGCGTGGTCGCGGGCGGCGGGCCTGCGGGGATGATGGCGGGGCTTTTGCTGGCCCGCGCCGGTCTGCGCGTCACCGTGCTTGAACGGCACCCGGATTTCCTGCGCGACTTCCGCGGCGACACGATTCACCCCTCGACCCTGCAACTGATGGCGCAGCTGGGCTGGCTGGACGAGTTTCTGGCCCTGCCGCATCAGAAGGCCGCCGACCTGCATGCCGAGATCGCCGGGCGGCAGGTCACCATCGCCGATTTCAGCCGCTTGCCGCTGGAGTGCCGCTATATCGCCTTCATGCCGCAATGGGATTTCCTGAATTTTCTGGCCGCGAAGGCCGCCGGTCTGCCCGGTTTCACCCTGATGATGGGCCATCGCGTCACCGCCCTGCTGCCGGGCGGCGGTGTCGCGTGGGAAAGCGATAGTGGCACGGGCGAAATCCGGGCGCCGCTGGTGATCGGCGCCGACGGGCGGCATTCCGTGGTCCGGGCGCAGGCGGGGCTTGAGGTGATCGACTTCGGCTCACCCGTCGATGTGGTCTGGCTGCGGCTGTCGCGCCTGCCCGACGATCCGGCCCCGGCGATGAGCCATGCCGGGCCGCAGCAGGGGCTGGTGCTGATCGACCGGGGCGATTTCTGGCAATGCGGCTATGTCATCCGCAAGGGCAGCTTCGACGACGTGAAGGCCGCTGGCCTGCCGGCCTTTCGTCAGGCGCTGGCTGCGCTGGCGCCTCTGCCCGCGGATCGGTTCGAGGAGATCGCCGATTGGGATCAGGTGCATCTGCTGTCGATCCGCATGGACCGCTTGCGGCGCTGGTGGGCGCCCGGCGTGCTGTGCATCGGTGATGCCGCCCATGCGATGTCGCCGGTCGGCGGCTTCGGCGTCAACCTTGCCATCCAGGATGCGGTGGCGGCGGCGAATATCCTCGCCCGCCCGCTGCGCGAGGGGCGGCTGCGCGATGCCGATCTGGCAAAGGTGCAGGCGCGGCGGATGTTCCCGACCCGCGCCACCCAAGGCTTGCAGCGGATGATGCGCCGCAAGCGCAACGCGAAGGGCGAGGCCGCGCCGCGCCCGCCGGGCTTCGTGCGCCTGATCGCCCGCTGGCCGGTGCTGTCGCGGCTGATCGGTATGGGCTTCCGCCCCGAACGCATAAGGAAGGACCCGAGCCATGAGCCAGGCTGACGCCCGCCCCGTTTCTAACCGGCTCTTCGACCTCTTCCGGCTGGTCGCCGTAGTCGAGGGCGTGACGACGATCCTGCTGTTCCTAGTCGCGATGCCGGTGAAATACGCGCTGGACAATCCCGCGTGGGTGCAGGTGATGGGGCCGGTCCACGGCTATGCCTTCCTCGCCTATGTCGCGCTGATGATCGCCGCGCTGTGGGGGCGGGGGTGGAGCGTGACCGACTGGCTGCGCACCTTCGCCGCCTCGCTGTTCCCCTTCGGCACCTTCCTGAACGAGCCTTTCCTGAAGCGCCGACGGACCCGCGCATGACCCGTCCCGCGCGGCAATCGACTGCCCTGCGCTGGCTGTTCCTGGCGCTGGGGCTGTTCTTCACCGGGCTCGGCTTCGTGGGGGCCTTCCTGCCGGTGCTGCCGACGGTGCCCTTCCTGATCTTGGCAGCGGCCTGTTTCGCGCGATCCTCGCAGCGGCTGGAGAACTGGCTTCTGGCCCATCCGCGCTTTGGCCCGCTACTGCGCGACTGGCGCGAGCGCGGGGCGATCCCGATGCGGGCGAAATGGATGTCGCTGGGCGGCACCATGCTCGGATTCGGGCTCTTTCTTTGGGGCGGTCGTCCGGGCTGGCTGCTGATCGCACTCGTCGGCGGGCTGATGGGATTCGGGCTGGTCTATGTGTTCACAAGGCCGACGGCATGAAGGGCGAGCATTGCAGCCGGATGCCCGCCGCAACCCGTCCTTTTTGCCGCCGATAGTATCCGGCAGCCCTCCCGGGTGCGATTTCCGGTTGATATCCGTGGGGGCACCCATCCTCTGATCGGCTTAGTATCATTTGATGATCGGAGTCCCGATGCGCGGAGGACGAATCCTTTGGGGCCAAATCGCTGTCGTCTTCACCATCGTTCTGGTGATGGTGTGGGCAGCGACGCAATGGACGGCGTTCCGCCTCGGCTTCCAGCCGCAGCTTGGAGCACCATGGTTCGAGCTGGCGGGCCTGCCGGTCTATTATCCGCCGGCCTTCTTCTGGTGGTGGTTCTCCTTCGACGCCTATGCGCCCGCGATCTTCGTCGAAGGTGCGATCATCGCAACGTCCGGCGGCTTCCTCGCCATCGCCGCCGCCATCTTCATGTCGATCATCCGGGCGCGGGAAGCGCGCAACGTCGCCACATACGGATCGGCGCGATGGGCCGAGGAAAAGGAAATCCGCAGCCCCGGCTTGCTTGGCCTCGATGGCGTGGTGCTCGGCCGTTACGACAGGGACTATCTGCGCCATGACGGTCCCGAGCATGTCCTATGCTTCGCCCCGACCCGCAGCGGCAAAGGCGTCGGGCTGGTGGTGCCGACGCTGCTGACATGGCCGGGAAGCTGCATCGTCCACGACATCAAGGGCGAGAACTGGACGCTGACAGCGGGCTTTCGCGCGAAGCATGGCCGCGTCCTGCTGTTCGATCCGACCAACGCCGGATCGTCCGCCTACAACCCGTTGCTGGAGGTGAGACGGGGCGAGTGGGAGGTTCGGGACGTTCAGAATATCGCGGATATTCTGGTCGATCCCGAAGGTAGTCTCGACAAGCGCAACCATTGGGAAAAGACCAGCCATAGCCTGCTGGTCGGCGCGATCCTGCATGTTCTCTATGCGGAGAAGGACAAGACGCTGGCGGGCGTCGCCAACTTCCTGTCCGATCCCCGCCGCCCGGTGGAAGCCACCTTGCGCGCCATGATGGACACGCCGCATCTCGGCGAGGCGGGCGTTCATCCCGTCATCGCGTCGTCCGCCCGCGAGCTGCTGAACAAGTCCGAGAACGAACGGTCGGGCGTCCTTTCGACAGCCATGTCCTTTCTCGGCCTCTATCGCGATCCCGTGGTGGCGCGGGTGACGGCACGATGCGACTGGCGCATTGCCGATCTGGTCGGCAGCCGCCAGCCGGTCACGCTCTATCTGGTCGTGCCGCCGTCCGACATAAACCGCACCAAGCCGCTTATCCGCCTGATCCTCAACCAGATCGGCAGGCGGTTGACCGAGGAATTGACCACCTCCGGCACGCGCCATCGCCTGCTGTTGATGCTGGACGAGTTTCCGGCGCTCGGCCGGCTCGATTTCTTTGAATCGGCGCTCGCCTTCATGGCGGGCTACGGCATCAAAGGCTTCCTGATCGCGCAGAGCCGCAACCAGATCGAGCGCGCCTATGGGCCGAACAATGCCATTCTCGACAACTGCCATGTCCGCGTCAGCTTCGCCACGAACGACGAGCGCACCGCCAAGCGGGTGAGCGATGCGCTCGGCACCGCGACCGAGCTGCGCGATTCCACCAACTATGCCGGGCACAGATTGGCCCCGTGGCTCGGGCATCTCATGGTGTCGCGGCAGGAGACGGCCCGGCCGCTGCTCACGCCGGGCGAGATCATGCAGCTTCCGCCCACAGACGAAATCGTGATGGTTGCGGGCACGCCGCCGATCCGCGCGACCAAGGCCCGCTATTTCGAGGACGCGCGGTTTCAGGAACGCATCCTGACCCCGCCCGAATTGGTCGCCGCTCCGCTGGCGTCCAGCCCATCCGCCGATGATTGGTCCGGCCGCGTGGTCGCGGCGGAAAGCCGTTCCGCGACCGACGCCGCAGACGGAGCCGAGGGCGATCCGGCCAATGCCGGCATACGCCGCGAGCCGGAATTGCCCGAGCATGAGGAAATCGTCGCCCCGCCGCCATCTCCCGAACAGGAGTTCGAGTTTCTGGACGACGAGCCGGACGTTGACGCGGCCAAGGCCCGCGCCATGCGCCAGCGCATGAGGATGGTGGCCCGGCAGGTGGCGATGAACCCCGATGATGGAATCGAGCTTTGAGGACACGCCCATGACCACACGCACCCGCCTGAATATCTATTTCGACCCCGCGCTCATTCCGCAGATCGAGGCGATGGCGCTGCGCCGCTCGGTGGCGCTGCGCCGCAATGTCTCGAAATCCGGCATCGTGGAGGCGGCGGTCATGTCCTATCTGTCCGGCGATGCCGACGACCAGCTTGAAGCGGCCATGTCGCGCCGCTTGGACAAGCTCGGCCGCCAGATCGACACGCTCGACCTAGATCTCGCCGTCCTCGGCGAGACGGTCGCGCAGTTCATCCATTTCTGGATGACCATCACACCGCCGCTTACAGGAGCCGCGCAATCCGCTGCCCGCGCCAAAGGCGCGGAGCGGTTCGAGGGCTTCATGCAGAATCTCGGCCGGCGTCTGGCGACCGGCGACAGGTTCCTCAAAGAGCTGTCGCGCGATATGCCTGCATTCTCCACACAGGATGAGCCGTCGCGCGGAGCGAGCATCGACGACATCTTGAAAAACCCATCACGATAGGTTATCTGATCCCATGGTCACCATCCACCGCGCGCATGGGCTGCGCATCGTCATCTATACCGACGACCACGAGCCGGCGCATGTGCATGTGTTCGGCGACGGTCACGCCAAGATCAACCTGGCCGGACCCGAGGGCGGGCCGGAACTGGTCTGGGCGGAGGACATGAAGCGGAACGAGCTGCGGCGCGATGGCTGTCGTGACCGAACACAGGGACGCATTTCTGGCTCGATGGAGAGAGATACATGGCTGACCTGACCGATGCCGCAATCGACGCCGCGCTGGAGCGGGGCCGCATGGCGCGCGCCAATGAGCCACGCGCCGCCGCCGCACGCTACGACCGGGCTTCAGGCCGGGTGATCGTCGATCTTGAGAACGGCTGCACCTTCGCCTTTCCGCCGCGTCTGGCGCAGGGGCTTGAGGGGGCGACGGACGACCAGCTTGCCGCTGTCGAAATCCTCGGTCGGGGCTATGGGCTGCATTGGGAGGAACTGGACGCCGATCTGTCCCTGCCGGGACTTATGGCGGGCATTTTCGGCACGAAGGCATGGATGGCCCGGCGTGCCGGACAGACCACCTCTGCCGCCAAGGCCGCCGCGGCCCGTGCGAACGGAGCCAAGGGCGGCCGTCCACGCAAGGCGATGCAGTAATAAGGATAATCCACATGCGGCTGTTCGTGCTCGGCGCGTCGGGAGGGGTCGGCTCCAGCCTGCTGGAACAGGCGGCGGCGCGCGGCCATCGCATCACGGCGCAGACCCGGACGGCGGGAAGGATCACCGAGACGGCGGCGGTGCGGGTGGCCATCGGCTCGCCGGTGAATCGGGCCTTTCTGGAGCGGCATATCGGCGGACAGGATGCCGTGGTTCAATGCCTCGGCATCGACGGCATCGGCCCGACCAGCCTGTTCTCCGACGCGACCGGGGCGCTGCTTCCGGTGATGAAGGCGGCCGGGGTGAACCGACTCGTCGCCGTCACGGGCGTTGGTGCTGGCGAGACGCACGGCCACGGTGGCTGGCTCTATAATCGCATCATCTTTCCGCTGTTTACCCGGAACCGCTATGCCGACAAGGACCGGCAGGAGGCCCTGATCGAGCAAAGCGATCTGGACTGGACGATCATCCGGCCAGCCCCGTTTGCGACGAAGGCCGTCCCGGGGTCATTGCAGGTTTACACGGAAATCCCGCCGGGATTACAGCTTAGTTCGATTACCCGCGCCGAAGTCGCCTCGTTCATTCTGGACAGTCTGGAGAAGGGCAGCTTCATCCGGCAAAAGCCGTTCGTCGGTCACGCCTGATCCGGGTCCGGGGGTGAACAAAGAGCCGGCGGGTCATTTGCGACCCGTCCCATTCACCGCCGATTACCGCCGATGCCCGCACGGGCACAGATACTTGTTGAAGCTGCTCATTTCCGGGCTTTCTTAATCGACCCCATCGCCGGGGTCGTCTGTCGCGTCGCCGCCGGAAGCCGGGGCCGACATGACCATCAACCACCACAGACAGGAAGCGATTCAGCGCGGCGCGCGCATGTTGCGCACCGCGCTCGGCCCCGCCATTGCCCGGCTGCTTGCAGACCCGGCCGTGGTCGAGGCGATGTTGAACCCGGACGGCCGCCTTTGGGTGGACCGGCTGTCCGAAGGGCTTTCCGACACGGGCGAACGGCTGTCCGCCACTGACGGCGAGCGCATCGTCCGGCTGGACGAAGCAAGGGGCAATCGAAGGGTTGCTGCCGCATGGGCCTCACAACGTCCGGGACGTGCTGGCCGCCCATATCCTCAAGCAGACCGGCTCGTACGAGCAGGCAAGCTATGCGATCCAGGACATCCCCGAGATGGTCGCTCAGCACTACGGCCGCTTCCTGCCCCAAGACAAGGCGGAGATCGCTGCGAGAATCCTCAATCAGGTCTGGGCGGCTGCATAGAGTGATGAAGGAACTAACTGATAGTTGGGTAACGAGAATGGCGGAGAGCGAGGACGATAAGGGTTACGAAGGAGGAGTGGGGGCTTCGAGCGCCCGGATCGCAGATATGAAGCCCGATGAGGGCGCCATCTCGCAGAATCCGGCAGTTGCCGGAACTCGGCCTGGAGAGGTCTTTGGAATGCTTGGGTTTGGGGGAAAGGCTCGAACTCTGGAAGAGATGGAGCTTGGGATTCTGACTGAAGCTAGACATCATAGGCGGTGAATGCCACAGGACAACCTTTGAGTTTGGGCCTCATGCCTTTAAATGGGTTGCGAAGATGAGGGCCTTGGATCCTATTTTAATAAACAGAGGCTTCAAGCGAGTGTTGGTCTCGGTGATCGCCTGCTTCCGCGACCACTGAAACCAACACACCCATAGCGTCCGCTGTGGGTGTGTTAATTTTGCGTTGCAGCGGGCCGAAACAGGTTACCTGCAGCAGCTTCATTACGATTTATACGGTCTTGTGCTGCTTTTGTGTCATAGTGGTCCTCCTTCATGGTTAAAACTGTACTTCCAGGTGAGCTCCTTCAATGAGGATGGACCAGAGAGGCGCCCTTTAGGCCGGATCGTAGCGTGGATTGTCGAGGAAATAGTCCTGACGCCGTTCCACCAGTGCAGCGACGGCAGCAAGCAATGCGCTGTTTGATTTTGCGCCAGACTGTGCCGCGCGGCATAGCGGAAACCAGGTTCCGTGCGCGACATCGAAGAGATTTTCATCATTGGGGCCGAGATATGCAGCCACAAGGCCGATGGGCTCCGGTGCGGTCGCCTGCATGCGGCCAAACGAGCGCTCCATGAGATCGGCGGGCAGCCAATCCGTCTCGATATCGGGAAGTTGCTCCGCCAGGCCGTCAGGCCCGATTATCCGCACAAGACCAGCCGGTCTCCAGGCTTCGCGTGGGCTTTGGTCGGAAACGATGAGGTGCGCGATTGCGACATAAGGAAACCCGAGCTTCTGAAGGGCGGTTGCCTGGGTAACCCCAAAATCATTCGGCGACTTGCCTTGTTTGGCGAAGCTTGCCCTGACGATCTTGATTTCGATGGCTATCGTTCTATCCAGAACAAGCTCGTTCTCCTCGTAGGGAACGATGAGGAGATCAATGTCGCCTGGGAATGTTGCGCCAGGAACTAATTCGGCAATCGGCACAGCCGGGCGAACGAGTACACCGCTGTCCTGCGGCATTCGATCAAAATAGCCGGGCTGTAGGCCCCAATATGATAGTCCAAATAGCTTACGCCGCGTAATAAATGAAATTGTCGCCGCCAGCTCATGGCGTTGGCGAAGCATCTTCACTGGAATGGCGAACGCCGGCTCGCCGTCTTGCAGGGGCCGTGCCCGATTCGTTAAACGGTATCGCATCGGCGGTATGCTCAGGAAAGCCAACATTCTTGGCAGGTTTGCCGTACATTCGGAGGGTAGCACCAAAATGTGGAACCTTCCCGACCTTTTCTTCGTACCCTTTGATACAGGCGCCATCTTGCGCCGCGCGTCGCTGCCGGTTGGCGCCCAGCCTGAGCTCGAGGCGATCACGCTGGAAGAGGCCGAGACGGTGCGGGGGCCAACCCGGCGGGTGGGGCGGTTCCGCAGCATTCCTGCATCTCCTGTTGGCTTACCGGTTGATCGCCTGTTGGAGTGCCGCAATCCTGACAAGAATTTCACCGAACGATGGCGGAGCCTGATTGAACATCATCGGTGCCATCGCCCGATAGTCCGCGCGCAAGTCCTTGATCCGGCCGTCGTCCGGCATAAGCCGCAGCGTCCCCGGCCGAGCCGTGTCGTAGCTGGATCAGCCTGACCGAAAGAAGGTCGCCTTGTGCTTCGCCACCTGCGCCAACAGATCGAAGTTGCGGACAGCGGCCTGACCCTCTCCTGTGTCGAGGAGCATGGCCAGGTCGTAATAGTGCCGCGAGAAATACTGCGGCGTTGGCAACTGGGCCGGACGATGCGCTTCCGTGTGGAGGGCAGTGGCCTTCTATTATCATTTCCGCAGCAAGGACGATCTGATCGCCGCCTGGCTGGAGATGCGGGACCGGCCCAATCTGGCGGCTTTCCAGCATTGGTTCGCGAGGGCCAAGGGCGATCTGGCCGACAAGGTCCAGGTCATCTTCGACAATCTGGCCCGTTCCGCCCGCCGCCGCGCATGGAAGGGCTGCGGTTTCGGCCACATGCTCGGCCACGGCCTGCCACAGCGTTTCCTTGGTCGGAAAATGTCGAAACAGCGCAGCCTGCGTTTCACCCCAATTGCCGATGCGACCGCTCCTGTCGTCACCCGGTCCGGGCCGATCCCGTCGGCTAAATCCAGGACGGCAGCAACAATCTCGGCCTTGCGAAGCTCCGCTGACTTGCGCACGCGGCACCTCTTTAGTTAGCGATCAATCACAAACATACTCAGGCGGACTCATGCGATGCGTCAATCATCGGGCATCTTCTTCTGCAAGAAAGAGGCCGGCCCGCCTCGGCCCTCGACGTGGCGAGTATTCAGCTTTGTTCGATCAATGCCCTCGGGTCTGACAGAATGAGCACGCCATCGCCTTACGTCGTCAGGCCAAGGGCAGCTCCACCCACGGCCGCCAGCAAAACCACAACCCACGGCGGAGCTTCCCAGGCCATCAGCGCCACGAAGCAGATCATGGCAAGTGCGAAGTCCGGCATGCCGCCGATCGCGCTTGTGAAGACAGGTGAATAAAGCGCAGCGCCGAGGATTCCGACGACGGCGGCATTGGCGCCCTGCATGGCCGACTGCGCCCATGTCGTACGGCGCAACTGATCCCAGAAGGGAAGTGCCCCGATCAGGATGAGGAAGCCCGGAAGGAAGAGTGCGGCAAGAGCGATTGCCGCGCCAGTGACGCCGTTCGGGGCCGGTCCCATGACCGCCCCGAGCCAGGCGGCAAAGGTGAAGAGCGGCCCCGGCACCGCCTGCGTGGCGCCATACCCCGCGAGGAAGGCGTCATCCGACACCCACCCCGGCGCGACGGTTTCGGCCTGCAACAACGGCAGCACGACATGCCCGCCGCCAAACACCAGCGAGCCGGCGCGATAGAAGCTGTCGGCCAGCGCCCATCCCTGCGCCTGCCCGGCCAGGAGCGGGAGACCAAGCAGCAAGATGGCGAAGAGTAGAAAGGCCATGAGGCCGGCTGTCCGTGAAACCGGCACAGGCAGATGCCCGCCGGTCGCAACCTGCCCCTTGCTCAAGGCGAGCCCGGCGATCGCGCCAAGGAGAATGGCGGCCATCATACCCATGGCGCCCGGCGCCCAGGCGAGCAGAAGCACGGCTGCGACCGCGATCGTGGCGCGCTCTTTGTCGGGACAGAGGTTTTTGGCCATGCCCCACACGGCCTGCGCGACGATGGCGACGGCGACGATCTTGAGGCCATGCAGGACGCCGAGCGCAGGCGGGCCTTCGAGGCGTGTTGCGGTCATGGCGAGGCCGAGAAGGATCAGGGCAGATGGCAAGGTGAAGGCGAGGAAAGCCGCAAAGGCGCCGCCCCAACCCGCCCGCGTCAGGCCAAGTGCAAAGCCAACCTGGCTGGAGGCGGGACCCGGCAGGAACTGGCATAGTGCCACCAGATCGGCATAGGCGCTCTCGCTCAGCCATTTTCGCCGTGTCACCAGTTCGTCGCGAAAATAGCCCAGATGCGCGATCGGGCCGCCGAAGGAGGTGAGCCCCAGCTTCAGGAAGACGCGGAACACTTCGGAGACGCTTGCCTGCGATTGCCGGGGGCTGTGGTTCATTCGGGAGGCCTCGTTGGTTGACCATTTTTGCGAGCGATGATGCATGATCGGCACGGTGGGCGTATTCAGGTGATCGTTATCCGGTTGCGCCGCCGATAGCGACGCCTGTCGTAGCGGATCGTCTTGCCGCGCGACTTCCGGCCGGGAATGCAGGGCTTTATCCCTTTGTCTTGCAATGCATCCCTGAACCAGCCGGCGTCATGGCCGCGGTCGGCGATCAGCCATTCGGCGGCGGGCAAGCGGTCCAGGAGCGCCGCCGCACCGGTGTAGTCGCCGACCTGGCCAGCCGTCATGAAGAAGCCGAGGGGGCGATCTTTCGGGTCCGCGACGGCGTGCAGCGTCGTGTTCAGCCCGCCTTTCCTTCGCCCGACCAGACGCTCGCGTTGATCGTCGAGCCCCCTTTTTCCGACCGCAGGCTCGAAGCCGTGCGATGCGCCTTCAGGCAGGTCGCGTCCATCACGACCTTCTCCTCGCCCCCCTCGGAGGCCAGTCCCTCCATCGTCCGGTCGAGCACCCCCATGTCGCCCCACCGTTTCCAGCGGTTGTAGAGCGTCTTGGGCGGGCCATGCTCCCGTGGAGCATCACGCCACCGCAACCCATTGCGGTTGATGAAGATGATCCCGCTCAGCACCCGCGGGTCATCAACCCGCGGCTTGCCATGGCTCTTCGGAAAAAACGGCCGGGCCGCTCCATCTGCTCGTCGGTCAGCCGGAAAAGGTTTCTCATCAGCACCCCCGTCAGCTCGGGTGCTTGAATCATCCAGGCCCGGCGGCATCAGGAAGATCAATGGGGCCTGACCCTATGAGCGGGCGATGGTCCTATCTGGCCCCAGGCCCGCAATTCGCGAGCGGCCTGCAGCCGATCGCCATCGTGGTGGCGATGCCATTGTTGCTGATCGGCGTCATCCTGGCACTGATGATCGCGGGCAGCATACTTGATGATCGGACGCATCATGCTGATGGGGCTGGTGGCCAAGAAAGGCATCCTGCTGGCCGATTTCGCCAATCAGAAGCGCTAGCGCGGGCTGGAACGGATCGCTGCGCTGGTCAGCGCCGGCGTGGCGCAGTTCCGGCCGATCATCATGACGACGCTCGCAATGATCTTCGGGATGATTCCCCCTGGCCATCGCCATTACGGGCGGCGGCGCACAGCGTGCGCCAATGGCCCATGCGATGATCGGCGGGCTCATCAGTTCCACCATCCTGACGCTGGTCGTGATGCCGGTGATCCTGTCCTATCGACAGCGTCCCGGTTCATCCGGCCTTGCCCGTCGAAAGCGCTTGATGATCACGAGCATGAGCAGGGTGGGATGTTCACCCGCGCCGCAAACCGTCCCGCCCTTGCGCATCGGGACAGCCCAGAACCCGACCGCCCATGTCCATGCCCAGGGCCGAACTCGACCCGGCCTTGCCGTCCTCACCGGTCCAGATCGCCATCCTCAGGGCCTGCGGGCTGGCGTTCCGAAGCCGGCAGGGTTCGGTTTCGTGCCGCGGCAGGACAGCGATGCACGGTCGTTCGTCGCCGTCCCTTGCCCGGTCACGCCGTCCCGGCAGACGCGGCCGCCTCGATCCGGGCGATGTCGATTTTCCGCATCGTCATCATCGCCTCCATCGCGCGCTTGGCCTTGGCGCGGTCGGGATCGGTCGTCAGCTCCATCAGCCGCTTCGGGGTGATCTGCCAGGAGTGACCCCAGCGGTCCTTGCACCAGCCGCAATCGCTCTCCTGGCCGCCGTTTCCGACGATCGCGTTCCAGTAGCGATCGGTCTCTTCCTGGTCTTCGGTCAGAACCATGAAGCTGACCGCTTCGTTCGGCGTGAAGGCAGGACCGCCGTTGAGGCCGATGAACCTTCGGTTGAGGACGGTGAACTCGACGGTCAGCTCGTTGCCCGCCTGGCCGCCGGGATAGTCGGAGGGAGAGGCGTTCACCCGGTCGACATGGCTCTCGGGAAAGGTGGCGGCATAGAATGCGGCCGCCTTTCCGGCTTCGCCATGGTCGAACCACAGGCATGTCACGAGATCGGTCATCTCTGGTCTCCTTTGGTCTGGGGGTTTCGTGCGGGATCGAGTGGAGTTTTCGTTTCGGGGGCCGCACGGTTTGCGCATGACGCTTTGCCGACGGCGATCCGTCGTCGCTATTGGTCGATTTCGGGCTGAACCAGGCTCGCAAGCTTGCGCAGGCTCTGCTGCCAGCCAAGGTAACAGGCCTCGGCCGGGATCAGGTCCGGCACCCCGGCCTGCTCGACGATCATCTCGGTGCCCACCGACACGGGCTTCAGCGTGACGGTGACCCGCATCTCGCCCGGCAGGTTCGCATCGTCGAACCTGTCCGTGTAGACCAGCCGCTCGCCGGGAACGAGTTCGACATATTCGCCGCCGAAGGAATGGCTGTCCCCGGTGGTGAAATTCCGAAAGGACATCCTGTGCTTGCCGCCGACCCTGGCATCCAGCTCATGCACGGTGCAGAGGAAGCCGAAGGGCGGAAGCCAGCTGGCAATGGCATCCGGTTCGATGAAGGCCCGATAAACCTTTTCGGGCTTCGCCGCGATGACGCGGTGCAGGTTGATGGTGCTGGGCATGTCAGTCTCCTTTCGGGTTCGGGGTGTTGCCGCCTGCGCGAAACAGCAGCGTCAGGTAGCGGGTCAGATGGTCCATGCTGTCGGCGGCGACCTGTGGCCCGCCCTTCGCCTTGGCGAGGATGAAGGCGCCTTGCAGGACCGCCTGGATGTGGAGGGCGAGCGATTCGGGCGTCCAATCGGGCGACATGGCCCGGTCGCGCATCGCCGCCTCGATATCGGCCTCGAGTGTCTTGGCATGGGTGCTGATGCTGCGGTCGCAGGCGTCACGAATGGCCGGAGCCGTCTCATAGCTCTCCTGCACCATGGTGCCGACGAGGCAGGTAAAATCGGGCACGCCGCCTTGCAGCAAGGCCTTGCGGAAGGCGAGGTAGCCGAGCACGCGGTCGAGCGGATCGGCATGGTCGTGATAGGGCGCAGCGGCGAACAGGGCGCCTGTCACCTCGGACCAATGCCCGGCAGCTGCGACGCCCAATTCGTCCTTGTTCCTGAAATGATGGAAGAAGGCGCCCTTGGTCACACCGGCGGCGGCGCAGAGCTCGTCGACCGTCGTGGCGGAATAGCCCTTGGCGCGGATCATCGACAGGGCGGCATCGAGCAGCTTGGAACGAGCATTGGGTTTCGCGGTCGGGGCGGGCATGTCACTCTCCTTGAGGATTAAAGATACCGACTGGTTGGTATGTAATCAAGGGTAAAGTGACGACGTGATGATGGAGAGACACCATGATGCGTTCACGAGCCGACTGATCAGGCGCATCACCTTCTCTCGGCCAGCATTCCAGAAAGGGGTTGCTTGGACTCGCTGCGGCGAGATCCGTGCCGAAACAGTGGCAATGCGGACTGGGGTTATCGCCGCAAGGACAGGGTGCCGCCGCCCACAATCAGCAACATCCCGAGGATCGAAATCGCGTCCGCACCTCCGAAAAGAGCGGCGAACCCTGCATAGGCGAAGTCGAAGGCTCCGATCATCGCTGATGCGGCGATGGCGATGACAATGAGCGAGCCGAGCTTCGGATTTCCATCACCCGCGCATGAAAAAACCCCGCAGCCACCGCCGCGGGGTCGGTTCATCGATGGGGATGGCTTCAGAGGCCGCGGGCGACGCGCTCGATATCGCCGCGGGTCAGGCCGATGTCGGTCAATTCGCGATCCGTCAGCCGGTTCAGTTCGCTGCGGGTGATGCGGGCGTCGTTCCATGCGGCGACCATCGCGGTCACGCGGGCAAAGACCTGGCCCAGGCCGCGGGCAGCATGGCTATGGCTCATTTCGACAGCGGACATCTCGGCACCTTTTTCATCTTGCCCATTTGGCGGGCATGTTTCGGACAAGGCGGATATAGGCCGGGCACCGGATGGGAAGTAGCCGTGATCCCGGCAAACCGGCCATGCATTCCGCGCTGCAGCATGGGCGGCCAGTCGGACGGATAGGAGCCATACCCCGACCCATTCCGCCCACTCGCGAGCCGCCGCCGCAGTGCGCTCCCCTCGACGCGGCCGTTCGTGTTCCCCGCCGCGGCCATGCGGATATGCCGGAGGCGAGCGATCGGTCTTGGTCAGCCGACAGGATCCGCGACGCCGAACGCCTGCCGGAAACCGATCCTGCCTGCCGGGGTGATCTCCAGCGCCCGCGTTCCGGCGCGGCGCCGCACCCAGCCCTGATCCAGGGCATGGGTGCAGATGGCGGCGCCCAGAGCCCCGGCCAGATGCGGGCGGCGCTCGCTCCAGTCCAGGCAGGGACGGCAGAGCGGGCGGCGGCTATGCATGTCGCGATCCGCCGCCAGGATGCCGAGGGCCTGCATCCTGGCTCGGCCGGCCTCGGTCAGGGCCGCGGCATCGCCGGCGATCTCGACCGCGCCGTTGGCCTGCAGCGCATCGGCGATGCCGACGCCCAATCGACCGGCCAGGTGGTCGTAGCAGGTGCGGGCATGGCGCAGCGCCGCCTCCTTCGGGCCGGTGCGGGGCGGGGACAGCACGAGACCGCCGGCGATCTGCATCACGCTTTCGATCATCCGCGCGACCTCGGGGCTGGCGAGGCGGTGATAGCGGTGGCGGCCCTGCTTCTCGGCGGCGACCAGCCCCACGGCCGCCAGCCGCGAGAGATGACCGCTGGCGGTCTGCGGCGTGATCGCGGCGACCTCGGCCAGTTCGGTCGCGATCAGCGCCCGGCCATCCATCAGCGCGGCCAGCATGGCGGCGCGGGCAGGCTCGCCCACGGCGGCGGCGACCTCGGCGATGCGGTTCGATGTGGCCATGGCGATCCCTCCGGCTGCCGGCATCCTAGCGCGGAAATGCGGGGAATGCTTCGGCCTTTACCGAAGCATCGCCGGCGGGTTCGCGGCCATAAGCGGCAGGACATCATCGAGAGCGTCCCATGACCCTGCCTGCATCCCCCGCCCCACCTTTCTTCGGCTGGGATGTCGTCGCCGCAACTTTCCTGCTGGCCGCTTTCGGCTGGGGCGTCGGCTTCTACGGCCCGCCGGTATTCCTCTATGCCGTCGTGGCGCGGACCGGCTGGCCGGTGCCGATGGTCTCGGCGGCGGTGACGATGCATTTCCTGATTGGGGCGGTCGTCGTCGCCAATCTGCCGCGCCTGTATCGGCGCTTTGGCGTGCCGGTGGTGACGGTGCTGGGCGCCGTGCTGCTGGCGCTTGGCATCGCAGGCTGGGCGCTGGCGGTCGAACCCTGGCAGCTGCTCGCGGCCGCGCTGGCCAGCGGCGCCGGCTGGTCGCGATGGGGGCGGCCGCCGTGAACGCGCTGATCGCGCCCTGGTTCATCCTGCGCCGTCCGGCCGCGCTCGGCATGGCCTATAACGGCGCGAGCCTGGGCGGGGTGATCTTCTCGCCGCTGTGGGTCGCGCTGATCGCGGGCATCGGCTTTCTGTCGGCGGCTCTGGCCGTCGGCGGCGTCATGGTGGCCGTGGTCGCGACCCTGTCGGTGCTGGTGTTCCGGCACACGCCCGAAAGCATGGGGCAACGCCCGGATGGCGTGGAGGGAGCCGACCCCCGGCCACCAGCGCCGCAAGGCGGTTCGCCCGCGCGCCGCCGGTTCTTTCACGACCGCAAGTTCGTGACGCTGGCCGCCGGCATGATGCTGGGGCTCTTTGCCCAGATCGGGCTGCTGGCGCATCTGTTCTCGCTGCTGGTGCCGGTGCTGGGCGAGGGCATGGCGGGGCTGGCGATGGGCGGTGCGACGCTCGCCGCGATCCTGGGGCGTTCGCTGGTGGGCTGGATGATGCCGGTCTCGGCCGACCGCCGTCTGGTCGCCTGTGTCAGCTATGGCGTGCAGGTTGCCGGATCGCTGCTGTTCCTTCTGGCGGCGGGCGAGGGCGGGGCATGGCTGATCCTCGGCATCGCGCTGTTCGGGTTGGGGATCGGCAATGCCACCTCGCTGCCGCCGCTGATCGCGCAGCAGGAGTTCACCCGGGCCGAGGTGGCCCGCGTCGTGCCGCTGATCGTCGCCATCGGCCAGGCCGGCTATGCCTTTGCTCCGGCGGTATTCGGCCTGCTGCGAGGAGATGGCATGATCGGCGGATCCGGTTCGGTGCCGTTGTTCGCCTGCGCTGCGGTGATACAACTGGCCGCGATCGGCTGCCTTCTTGCGGGGCGGGGTGGAAGGCCGGGCCGCCGGGAGCAGGGGTGACGAGGATCGAGGTCGGCTCCGATGCTTCGGGCAGGGCAAACGCGCGCAGTCATCGCACGCAGCCCAGAACCGCCGGTCTGGCTCATCCCATGCTGCGTGGCTGCATTCTCCGAAGCTGCCGCTGACTGGCGCCGCGGCGAAATCCTGACCAGAATCGCCGCTCTATGGGACGGAACGGGCCTTCAATGGCAGGTCTTGTGCAACCCCTTATCCGCGTCCGGCACCTGCCTGCTGTCATTTCGCGCGATGGTGTCGTAGTGATGGCAAAACGATTCAGGTCAGATCATGCGCACTCATTTTGCCGCTCTTCTCGCTCTCGCTATCGCTACCGGCTGCGCGGTCGGTTCTGGTGCAGTGGTCAAGGGCGTCGGGCCGGACGATCTCCTGAAGCTGCGCGAAGGCCCTGGCCTCAACCACAACATCATCATCGGCCTGCCCGACGGAACGCGCCTTACCCGCCAGAACTGCGTCACGAATAACGGCAAGGTCTGGTGCAGAGTCTCGCTCACCGACAGGCCCGGTATCTCGGGTTACGTTTCAGCGGATTATCTGGCGCATCGCTGACAGCAACATTTCGCCCCGACGCTGCCGGTCGGCCTCGATGAATGCTGCACGCAAGGCTCCCGAAACCACCACCCAGACGAGAGTACGGCGTTGTCCGCACATTAGGGTAAAGATGCGGGATAACCTGTCACCGACGGCATGTCGGATGGTTGTGCAAAGCTGAGACCTCCACTAGGCGACGTCCTGCCATGCAATGCCGGCGGACTGGTATAGCAGGATAGGGTCAAACATATAGGCAGACCTGCTGCGGATGATCGAGAATAGCAGCAGACGGCACGCGATTTCCCCAAGGTCTAGGGAGATACCTTAGCCAATTCACCCTGCGTTGGTGGTCCTCGTGGTGTGGTTCGGATTCGTTGCCACGTAAACGACGTCGCGAAGGCCATCGTCCGCATAGGCGTTCGCATTGGTGACATGGCCGTCATAGCCACCGACCTTGGTCAGCGTCCGGCCGTCGCGCCAGACCAGCAACAGGCCATGCTCTTCTTCCCAGGCGCAATTCGCTTCGACCATGACATACCAGCTGCTGTCGTCGCCGCGGCCTTTTCGCAGATCGAGAGTGGTCGGCGTGACATGTTTCCAGATGTCGGCAGGCGTTTCGGGAACACCCATCTGCTCGTCCAGCCAGTCTTGGCCGCCGACGGCTTCGCGGAAATCCCTATAATAGGCGAAGACATGGCGGGAATCCACGATCCGATCGGCGGGCGTGAGCATCAGGAACGTCTCCAGTGCCATTTCAGCGCCAGGATCCTCGGGATCGTCGATCAGCTCAACTTCGGCATTGTCGAAATACGGTATCCTGATCATGGCGCTATCTCCCTGGAATCATGCGTCGTGGGATCTTGGGGCAAAAAAACATGATCCGCTTGGGCGGCGCAAGACGTCGGGTGCATTAGAGTTGCACAAAAAACCAGCATGCAGGGAAAATTCTAACGAATCGCGTCAATCCGGCCCCCGGAAATTCGAGGGCGCATTATATCAGTGGTTCGAGAAGAACTGTTCGCGATCCCATGCTCACTTTGTATGGAAAAGTGGCGGCCTCAGTGATCGAAGCCTGGCGCCTGGCATCATTTGCGAACAATAAACTGCCCTTATCTAAACCGGTATAGCTGTAGAGTGCTTGACCCGACGCAGCACGAAGATTGACGACGAACTCGCAATGGACTCATGATCCAATATTCCACGCATGAGTATCTTCTCGTAATCGGATACATCCTTTGCGACGATGTGCAATAGGTAGTCCCTCTCGCCACTGATTGAATAGCACTCTACAACATCTTCTTGCAGATCGATGAACTGCTCAAACGCAGCGCGCATGGCGCGAGCCTGGGCGTTCAATCGGATTTGGCAAAATACATCCAGGCCTCTCCCGAGTTTTTGGTCGCACGGCGGGCCCTAACACTCCGGCTTTCTCAAGGGCTTTGACGCGGCGCCAGCAGGATGCCGCAGACGAACCGACAGTTTCCGCCAGTTCCTGGCTGGAAAGATTGCCGCGCTTCTGAAGCGTCCGGATGATTCTCTGGTCTATCGGGTCTATCGGGTCTATCGGGTCTATCGGGTCTATCGGGTCGATCTGGTCCAGATGTTTCCGATTCTTCCAATTTTGTGAAATGAACATTTCAATAATGTAACCATACCCGGATGGGCTGAAAGAAGTTTTCAGCTCGCAGATGCAAAACATGTCAGGAAAAGGCGTGCGAGAGGGAGGTCCGATGGCCAGAAGTTCGCTTAGCATTGCGCGACGCAACGCTCCTGACGTTTCCGTCGATTGGGTCGAGGTTCTGCGCCACATGGCCCTGAGCCGCGCGCTGGACGAGTTGGAGGAAACCCGTCTGGTTCCAGAAAAGAAGGTGCTCTACCAATTCTCTGCGCGTGGACATGACATGGCGCAGATCCTCCTGGGCATGCGCCTGGACGCACCTCATGACGCTGTTTGCGGCTACTATCGGTCGCGACCGATGCTGTTGTCGCTGGAGGTGGACCCTGAAGAAGCGCTGGCTTCGGCCATGGGTCGCGCCGGCGGCTATTCGGGCGGCCGCGACATCGGTGTCGTCTTCAACTCTCCCAATCCTCGTGGTGCGACGGCGCTTCCCATGTGCGGTGGTGTCGGTGCGCAGTACAGCCCCATCGCAGGCTGGGCTCAGGCGATGGAATATCACGCCGAGGTGCTGGGCTCCGAGGGTCATGGGCGTTCAATCGGCGTGGTGCTGGGCGGGGACGGTTCCGTCGCCTCGAACGGGTTCTGGTCGGCTCTGACGATTGCGACGACGCAGAAGCTGCCGATGTTGTTCTATATCGAGGACAATGGCTTCGGTATTTCGGTGGCTTCGACGTTCCAGACCCCAGGCGGCAATATCGCGGCGAACCTGGCTGCCTGGAGAGGGCTCAAGATATTCACCGGCGACGGCACTGATCCTGAGGAGGCGGCGCTGCTGACCGCCCAAGCCCTTGCTTTCGTCCGCGAGGAACGTCTGCCTGCCATGCTGCGCCCGACCGTGCCGCGACTTCAGGGGCATAGCTTTCAGGACACCCAGACATACAAGACTCCTGAGGTCGTTGAGGCGGAATGGGCACGCGATCCCTGGGCCAAGCTCAGGAATTACCTCGTGCCGGCGCTGATGAGCGAGGATGGCTGGAGGAAGGAGCTGGAAGCAGCCGCAGATCGCGCCGAAGCTGCGCGTGAAGCGGCCGAGGCTCGGCCTGTCGCCAAACCTGAAACCGTGCTGCGCAACGTCTTCTTCGAAGGCGAGATGCAGGCGACGGGCGGTCTGATGCCTCAGGGCTGGGCCGCTCCTGCCAGCACCGATCTGGCGCGGCCCGAGGGGCAGCGCATCAATATGGTCACGGCGATCCGTCGCGTTCTCGATCAGGAACTGGGGCTGAATCCCCGCATGCTGGTCTTTGGCGAGGATATCGGTCCCAAGGGTGGCGTCCACGCCGTAACGCTGGGGCTTCAGGAGAAATTCGGAACCGATCGCGTCTTTGACACATCGCTGTCCGAGGAGGGTGTCATCGGCCGTGCCGTCGGCATGGCCCTTGCCGGCCTGTTGCCTGTCCCGGAAATCCAGTTCCGCAAAATATGCAGAACCGGCGACCGAACAGCTCAACGACTGCGGCTCGATGCGCTGGCGGACGAACAACTGGTTCGCGGCGCCTATGGTCGTGCGTATGCCAGTCGGATTCTTCAAGTGCGGCGATCCCTGGCACAGCCAGACCAACGAGGTTGCCTTCATCCACAGCCTCGGCTGGAAGGTGGCTTCGCCCTCCAACGCCGAGGGCCTTCTGCGGACCAGTCTGCGCGGCAACGACCCGGTGATCTTCCTGGAACATCGCGCGATGCTGGACCACGCCTGGGCACGACGCCCCTGGCCGGGTGAAGATTACGCGATTCCCTTCGGCAAAGCGAAATTCGTGGCCGAAGGTAACGACGCGACCATCGTCACCTGGGGCGGGATGGTTGATCGTTGTCAGGAAGCGGCCGAAGGGTTCTCGGTGGATGTGATCGATCTGCGCACGCTGGTTCCCTGGGACCGGGAGGCGGTGTTGAACTCGGTCACCAGGACGCATCGTTGCCTGATCGCTCATGAAGACCTGCAAATCGCTGGTTTTGGGGACGAGATTGTTCCGCATGACCAGATGCGGCTGGCTATTGCGTGAAACATGCTGAAATCCGTATCTGAAGCGCCTCAGGTGACGGCGGTCTTCGATGCCGATTTCAGCGCCGTCATCGCACACCGCACTCATCGTAAAACGAAGTTCGAGGCCGATGGCATCTCACTGTCCTATGCTGCCTATATCGTCAGGGCGGCCGCAAAAGCCATGCTGGCCATGCCGCAGGTCAACAGCCGTTGGCATGCCGATAGGCTTGAAATTTTTAATGATGTGAACATCGGGATCGGCACTGCCCTGGGCGAGAAAGCCCTTGTGGTTCCGGTTAACGGCGTCGCGAACCGCGCCGAGGGATGGCAAGGACAGGACCACCGTTTCGCAGCGCTCCACGATTTCACGCGCCGGCCCCGCCTGTTTCGCGCCCTGCGCTGCCAGCGCCTCGACGGCGCTTTTGCGGATGTCGAAGGCAACCAGGTCGTAACCGCCCCGGATCAGGCGCATTGCCATCGGACGGCCCATGGCTCCAATCCCGATAAACCCAACTTCGGTCATCATATCCGCCTTGGTCGAGAGGTTATTCCTTCAGGGTCGATCCAGGGCCAGCCTTGGCCCCGGACCAGCGCGTCCGCACTACGCCTTATTCAGGTTCTTGTGTTCCAGATAGATCTGGATCGGAATCACCAGCGCCGACAGCGCAAGAACCAGCATCATGCACAGCGCGGCGGTTCCCGGCAGGTCGGGATAATTCCAGCGCTGATAGATCGCTGTCGCGACAACCACGTTGCTCGAGGTCAGCAGGAACAGCGGAAAGGTCAAGTCGCGCGCGCTATGCGCCACGATCCACAGCCAGGTATTGAGGATATGTGGCCAGATGATCGGGAACAGCACCTTGCGCAGGCTGGTTCCCCAACTCGCGCCGCTTACCGTGGC
The DNA here is from genome assembly GCF_018499825.1 of Paracoccus sp. pheM1. Classification (NCBI taxonomy): domain Bacteria; kingdom Pseudomonadati; phylum Pseudomonadota; class Alphaproteobacteria; order Rhodobacterales; family Paracoccaceae; genus Paracoccus; species Paracoccus sp. pheM1. The sequence goes on along the minus strand of NZ_JAGXCX010000001.1, from coordinate 1,323,349 downwards.
GGCATCTTCGAGCTCTCGGTGGATCTGGATCAATGCCCCGTTCATCGCCCGCGTGCCGAAGGACAGATACATGGCGATATGCCCGATCACCATCACCCAGATGGTTCCATTGAGCGGTGTCCTGAGGAACATCATCAGCAGCGCGATGGCCATGACGATTGGCGGGATCGCGGTGGGGGCGAAGGATAGCAGGTCCATGGCCCGGCCGCTCTTGCCGCCCAGCCGCACCGCGAACCAGCTGACCAGACAGGACAGCACGATGGCGAGGGTGGAACTCGTCAGGAACAGCAGTACGGTGTTGACGATGACGCGGAAGGTCTGCGGCTCGCTGAACACCCGGAAGTAGGCCGCAAAGCTGGCATCCGCGAGGGCGGCGAAGGACGGGAGCCTGTAGTAGGGGAACAGGCTGGCCCAGGCCAGCGTCAGCAGCGGCATTAGCATTAGGGCGAAGTAACCGCCCACCAGCAGGATCGCGAACACCTTCTGAAGCCCACGCAGGTGCAGCAGCTTGGGGCGGAAGCTCTTGCCGGTGACGGTGCGATAACGCTCGCTTGCATGAACCACGCGGAAGTACATGAACATCAGCGCTCCGGCCAGGATCGCCAGGAACACGCCGAAGGCCGCCGCTAGCCCATAGTTCGGCAGGCCGAAATCCGGTGCCGCGGCCATGTAGATGCTGGTGGACAGGACCGGGGTCTGCGCGGTCAGGCCGATGATCATCGGCAGATCGAAATGCTGCACCATCGTCATGATCAGGTAGATCGAGATCGACAGCGTGCCGGGCGTCAGCAATGGCGCGGTGATCTTGCGCAGGATCACGAACCGGCTCGCCCCCGAAACGAACGCTGCGTCCTCAAGCGAGGGATCCATGTTGCGCAGCAGCCCGCTGACCATGATATAGGCCGTCGGAACTGCGCCAAGGCCGGCAATGACGGTGAGGGCCTGCATTGAATAGGGCGTGAATGGCGCCTGCTCGAGGTTGAAGATCGCCTTCACCATCACGTTGATGATGCCGTTGCCCGGGTTGAGCAGCAGGATCCAGCCATAGCCGAAGACCAGCGCCGGAACCGCCATCCAGGAAAACATCAGAATACGGACGGCGGTCCGTCCCGGCAGGTCGGTCCGCTCGGTCAGATAGGCGAAAGAGATGCCCAGAACGATGCCGATGGCAGAACTGCCCACGGCAAAGATGATCGTCCGCACGAACAGCGCGACGGTGCCCGAGCCGGTGAGGATCGAACGATAATTATCCAGCGTCAGTTCAGAGCCCGACAGGGGAACCGCGCCGGGGGGGAGAAAGCTGGTATAGATCAGCACCAGAAGCGGAAGCGCGATCAGCACGACCAGCAGGATCAGAAGCCCGTTGCGGACAACGAGCCGCGCGGTGCTTGAGGTATCGGGTTCCCACACCGCCTCCGTGGTAGCGCTGCTTGTGCGTGATATGCTCATGTCTACCCCCTCCTGCCGGCGGATTCGGCTGGAACCGCAATGCAGCATTCGGCTGGAAGCTGGACTTCAACCTCCTGGCCATTCGCAAGCGGCGCATAAGGATCTAGCGCGACGCGCATGACTTGCCCGCCAAGGATCACATCGGCCTCGATGAGGTCACCCAGGAAGGTTTGGCTTTCGATCCGCCCCACGAAGGTATTCTGGCCGCGCGTCGCATTTCTGGCGGCCACGGTGCGGACGACGTTCGGACGCACCACCAGCGCCACATCGGCACCGGGCGTCAGGCCGGAGGCGACGTTGCAGGCGACTTCACCGAATGAGGTCGTCACATGCCTGCCCGAGGCCGAAAGCTTGCCGGGGATCAAGTTGCTGCGCCCCATGAAATCGGCGGTGAATTCGGTGTTCGGGCGCAGAAAGACCTCCTGCGGGCTGCCCTTCTGGACGATATGACCGCCGCGCAGGAGCATGACCGTGTCGGACATCGACAGCGCCTCGAGCTGGTCATGGGTCACAAAGATCGTGGTGATCCCCATGGACTTCACCAGGTTGCGGATCTCGATGCGCATCACGTCGCGCAGCTTGGCGTCGAGGTTGGAAAGCGGTTCGTCCAGCAGGAGCAGTTCGGGCTGGTGGACAAGGGCGCGGGCCAGCGCAACACGCTGCTGCTGACCGCCGCTGAGGAAGGGGGCGGGACGTTGCGCGTAATCCTGAAGCTTCACCATCTCCAGCGCGTGCATGACGCGCTTGTCGACGTCCTGCACGCGCTGCCGCGCTCCATGGACCAGCGGAAAGGCGACATTCTCGAAAACGGTCATATGCGGCCAGATCGCATAGGACTGGAACACCATCCCCAGGTTGCGGTGGCTTGCCGGTACGAACAACTTCTGGGCAGAACTGTAGACGACCTTTCCGGCCATCTCGATCGAGCCCGCCGTCGGGGTTTGCAACCCTGCGATGCATTGCAGGATCGTCGTCTTGCCGCAGCCGCTGGGGCCGAGCATCGTAAAGAAGTCGCCCGCTTCCACCTCGAACGACACATGGTCGATCACGGTATGATCGCCGAACGACTTTAAGAGACTATCGACTTTCAGCATGTAATTCTCCTCTCCCCGAAGGAGGGCGCACTTTATCCTGGCACGGGCGCGAGCCGGCATGGCCAGGACGCGCCCGTGTGGTGGATCACGCGGTTTTCCCGGGTGACCCGGCTATTTCCCGGCGACGATATCCGCGAGGGTCTTGTTGACGCGCTCCGAGGTTTCCAGGTCTTCAGGGCCGCTCACCTGCGAGACCTTCGCGCCTGTGGCCGCGACACGCTCCTCGATCATGCGCACCAGATCCGCGCTCTTGTCGCCCGGACGAACCATCGGCTCATAAGCGTCGCCGACCGTTGCGCCCTCGACCGCCATCCAGGCGGTGAACAGCCGCGCGGTGTTCGGGTGTGGTGCGCCTTCAGGCACATAGATATGGAGGTTGGACAGGGCGATGATGTCGGACGGCAGCTTGAACTTCAGCGGTTCGCCGGTCCGTTCGCTGGTAAACGCGCCGATAGAGTTGATGACGCCGAAGGGAACAGCACCGGAAATGACCGCGTTCTGCACGGCGAGGGTGCCTTTCTCGAACACGGGCTGGTTGGCGAACAGCGCCTTCGCATACTCTACCGCGCCGTCATAGCCGATGACATAGCTGTTGATGTTGATCGGCGCGAAGAACGAATTGAACCCTATCTTGCCCTTCCATTTCGGGTCGAGCAGATCGTCGTAGGTCTCGGGAACGTCCGCGTCGTCTATGAAGTTGGGATTCCAGCCAAAGCCGTACGCGATGACATAATAGGGAAGCGCCACGTCGCGATATTCGTCGAACATCTGCTCTTCGAGATCTTTGATTGCGGGCAGTTGTTCGCCGAACACTTCCGTCCACGGGAATTTCGTGATCAAGCCTTGGTCGGCCATCAACACGGTGTCCTCCATGGAGGAACCGGCGATGATGTCCATGCTGACCGAGCCGCCGCCCGCCTTTTCCGTCAGTGCGCGCGAGTTCGAGGTTATCGGCGGGTTCGGAACCCATTCCAGTTGGGTTTCCAGACCGAAGCGTTCGTTGAATGCCTTGATCAGCGCCGCGTGGGTTTCGGTCTTTTGCGGGAACGAACCCCAGACTGTCAGCTTCCCTTCGGTCTTCGCGCCCGCGAGGATTTCATCGAAATTCGTCCCCGCTGCGGTTTCAGCGCTGGCCATGCCCGCGGGCGCCAGCATCGCGATGGGAAGGGAAAAGATAATCTGCCTGGTTCTGTGAACCCAACCCTTATGATTGCTCATGCTTTCCTCCTCTGTGCATTTCGCATTTGCGTTGCTTGTTCTTCCCCGGCGGCGTCGGACCCCTGGACATCCAGGCCGACGTGGCATGTTCAGCGGTCCACCTGGTCAGTCGCGGGTTGCGGTCCCGAACATGGTCGAGGGCACTTTCGGGGCCGCCAGGGCCTTGCTTCGCAAGGCCGATCTTCGGCGATCACGCCTCTTGCGCGACCACCGGGTTCCGCAGCGTGCCGATCCGTTCCACGCTGACCTCGCAGACATCGCCCGGCTTCATGAAAACCTTGGGAGAGCGCGCCATCCCCACACCCGAGGGCGTACCCGTCACGATGATGTCGCCGGCCTCCAGCGTCATGCCGATGCTCAACAGTGAAACCAGCTTGCGGATGTCGAAGATCAGATCGTCGGTATTGGCGCGCTGCAAGACCTGATCGTTCAGACGCGTTTCGATCCGCAACCCCGCCGCGCCTGGCGGCAATTCGTCTGCGGTGACGAAGATGGGGCCAAAAGCACCCGTCCCGTCGAAGTTCTTGCCCACCGTCCACTGCGGCGTCTGCAACTGGAAATCGCGGATCGAGCCATCGTTGAAGATCGAGTAGCCGCATACATGATCTAGCGCCTCGGCCTCGGGGATTTCGCGCCCGGACTTGCCGATCACCGCGACCACCTCGCCCTCGTAGTCGAACATTTCCGAGACGCGGGGCCGGACAAGCGGCGCGCCATGCGCAACGAAGCCGCTGGGAAAGCGCGCGAAAACCGTAGGGAACGGCGGCACTTCCATGGCGCTTTCGGCGGCATGGTCGGAGTAGTTGAGGCCCACGCAAAGAACCTTGCCGGGATTGGCCAGCGGCGTGCGAAAGGTCACGGCATCGAGATCGAGCGGTGCGCCCGACCGAAGCGCCTGGGCGGCTGCCGCGAAATCATTGCGCCGCACGATCTCGTCCAGCGTGCCCGGAAAACCGCTGTCGGAGGCAAGGAGGCCGCGATATCCGTCGCCCTCCGTGGCAACGGCCAAGCCGCGTATCCCGGCGTTCTCGTAGCTCACAAACCGCATGCATTCCTCCCCGAACGCCGACATGCTTTCTGACAGCACAATCCCCAAAATAAAAGATTCTGTCAACTTAAATATATATTTTTTGCGAAAGATGGTGATATGGGTCGCTTACGAACAGAAGAGCGAATCCGACTGGCTTCCTGCCCGCCAGGGCATGACGGCCCGCCCCTGCGAGCAGCCGCGCAACCGCCCCCGGCACTCAATCCTGCTTGGTCGGATCTCTGAAATCACATGCAGAAACTGCGAGGTATCGCCAATGAACGTCGAGGTGCAGAATGATGGTCAAGCTGACGGGCAGGGGGCCGATGTAATCGTGATTGGCGGGGGCCCCGCCGGCCTGATGGCTGCGATAGAGGCCAGCGACCTCGGAGCCGAGGTGGTTCTTCTCGAATCGGAAAACCAGCTCGGCGGCGGCATGCTGCCTGCGACGGGTCATGTCACCCTGTGCGAAACGAAATTCGCGCCCGAGCCGCGTGCCCTTCTGTTGCAGGATCTTGCCCACGCCCATCCCGACGCCGATCCGGCCCTGTTGCAGGTCTATGTCGACAGGTCCGGCCGCAGCTTCGCCCGGCTTGAGGAACTTGGCGTCCGGTTCGCGAAATCGGTGCAGCTCGCGCATATGAGCGCGCCCTGGGCGCATGAGATGCCGTTGCAGAACCGGGGCGGCGGGGCGCAGATCGTCGATGCCCTGGTGGCCGCGGCCCAGTCCCGGCCCATCAGGATCCTGCGCAGGGTCCGGGCCAGGCGCCTTGTCCGCGATCAACAGCGCGTCACCCATGTCGAGGTCGAGACGGAGGGCCGGTGCCGCCGATTCGAGGCGCGGCGGGCGGTGGTGTTGGCTACGGGCGGGTTCAGCCGGAATCCCGATCTCATCAAGCATTTCGGAGGCCCCGGAACACAGCGCATCATGCCGGTCACTGCGCCGGGTTCGCGCGGGGACGGCCTGTTGATGGCGATGGCGCTTGGCGCCGGCACCCGCTTTCTGACCGCCGGAATTGCCGCATCTGGCCCGGTCGATCGCCACACCGGCGTGACGTCCATCATCAACTATTGCGGCGCCATCCTGCTCAACAAGGCGGGCAGGCGCTTCTGCGACGAATCGGAACCCTATACGGACATCACGCTGAAAGGACTGTCCCAGCCGGAGTCGCTGATGATCCAGATCTTCGACGCGAAGGTGAAGGACAATTTCAGCAAGACCATGTGGTCGAAAGTCTATGCCGGGGCGCGGGAGTTCACGGCCGACACGCTGGAGGACCTTGTCACGCGTCTCCGCCAGGAATGCGGGCTCGACCCCGAAAAGGCCCTTGAGACGATCCACGGCTATAACGCCGCCATCGGATCGGGGCAGGACGCTTTCGGACGAAAGTGTCTCGTCGGCTCGGTCGGCGCGCCCCAACCGATCACGGCGGCGCCCTTCCATGCGATCATCGCGGTGCCGGGGACGACCCATTTCAACGGCGGCCTGGCCCTCGATGCGCGGATGCGGGTGCTGGATGTGTTCAACGAGCCTGTCCCTGGCCTGTTCTCGGCCGGAGAGGTGACGGGCGGTTTTCACGGCACCGGCTACATGTCGGGATCCCATATCGGGATGGCGCTTGTCTTTGGCCGGGAAGCGGGGATCAACGCCGCCGCACATTCCGTCGGGCAGGGCTGACAGACCGCCCGCAAATGCCACGGCGATCAGAAAGTCGGGCCGGATGAACGGAAACGCAACCGTTCATCCGTGCGCATCCCTCAGGGCCGGCAGCGCCTTCCGCCATCGACGATCAATTCGGACCCGGTGACGTTGCGCGCCTCGTCCGACGCGAAATAGACCGCGGGCCAGGCGATGTCGTCCGGCTCGATCATCCGGCCCAACGGGACTTCCGCGGTCATTACCTTCAGCGCCTCTTCCTCGCTGCCATAGCGGGCAGAGGCCGAAGCCCGGACGAAATCCGTCCAGACATAGCCCGGATGGATGATGTTGACGCGGATGTCGTAGCCGTGGATGGCAAAGCTGTAGGCGGCCTGCTTGGTCAGCGTCCGCAGCGCCCCCTTGCTGGTCCCGTAGGCTGCGCCGCCATTCGTTCCCGACAATCCTGCCGTTGATCCGATATTCACGATCGAGCCTCCGCCCGTCCGGTGCATCGCGCGCGCCGCGGCGGACATGCCAAGGAAAACACCGTCCAGGTTGACCGACATGACCCGCCGCCAGTCCTCGAATTCGATGGCGTCATAGGGTTGCCCCGTTCGCGCCGCCACGCCCGCGTTGTTGACGAGGACGTCGAGACGCCCGAACCGCTCGCAGGTCCGGCGGACCACCTCTTCCCAGCTTGTCGCATCGGCAACATCGTGCTGGAGCAGCAGGGCTTGATCGTCGGGCAGGGCCAGCCTGTCGCAAAGCCGCTCGACCGCCTCGAGGTTGTAATCGGTGAGGCAGAGCTTTGCACCGCTTTCGGCAAAGCGTCGCACGAGCCCCGAGCCGATGCCACCGCCCGCGCCGGTGATGATCGTGACCTTGTCGGCAAGACGCATGGTGTTTGTCCTTCAGTTGGCCCGGCAATGGGCATGATGCTGGAAATCGTTGCCGTATCGCAACGGGACCGCAAGGCGGCCCTTCATCGGGATGTGGCGACCTGGTCGATATTCGAGTCGTCGCCCATGGCCGCCGACCGGCCCGCGACGCGCCCGAAGATCAGGGCCTTTCCGACCTGTGTCGCCGACATGTAGTTCGGGCCGTGGAAGCCGCCGATGATCTCTCCCGCCGCATAGAGGCCAGGGATCACGTTGCCAAACACATCCTTGACCTCCATCCGCGTAGTGACCTGCACGCCGCCGTTGTAGTGGCTGGTGCCGGGCCGGGTGATGGCCGCATAGTAGGGTGCGCTGTCGACGGGCGTTGCCTGACCGCTGTCCCCGACCAGATGGCGGCGGCCGAGCCTGTCGCCATCGGGCAGGCTCCGGTTGTAGTCCGCGATGGTCTCGGCGGCGGCGGCGGCGTCAAGCCCGCATTCCTCTGCGAGCTTGTTCAGCAGCGACGGCAGATCCGGTGCTGCATGCTCGACAAAGCCCGTCAGGGCGCGCGCCCACATGGTCGTGGCGAAGTAGTCCTTTGCCCGCTGGTCATAGACCTGGATCATCAGGGTATCCGGCTGCGACATCCCGGCTTTGCTGATGTCGCTGTAGAGATCGGATTCGCGATGAAAGCGCTGCCCGTCCCTGTTGATCATCACCGCGCCGGCATAGATCATCAGGACACCCTTGCCGGTCACCGGATCGGCCGGTCCGGTCGGGGAAATGCCGGGTGCCATGTAGGCGGTGCCACAGCCAAGCGCGAGCGCCATCGTCAGCCCGTCGCCGCGCGACCCCGCACCGGTGAAAGGCACGATCTTGTCCGCCCCCTTCGGTCCCCAGTTGCGGATCATTTCGGCATTGCGCGTGAAGCCGCCAGAAGCCAGCACGATCCCGCGCGCGGCGCGGATGCGGAACGCGCCCTCCGGACCGTTGCCGTCGAGCATGGTCACGCGATCCCCCTCCAGGTGCAGGCGCCGCGCGCGATGTCCCGGCAGGATCTGTGCTCCGGCCTTCCTTGCTGCCTGTTCCAGCCCTTCTGTGATCTGTGCCCCGCCCCCCTTGCCGGACAGGGGCATCTCATGCGCCCAGGGGCGGCTCATCTTGGCCAATTGCACGCTTCGGGCGAAGTGGATCCCTCGCTCGGCAAGCCATTCGCAGGTGGCGCCGGCCTCATCGACATAGAGCCGCGACAGCCCATGATCGCCTTCGCCGTCATGGGCCGCGATGAGGTCGGCATAAAGCGCTTCTCGGCCACCCGGCACGATGGTCGTGTCGCAAAAGGCAGTATGGCCCGCCGAAAGTGCGGTGCTGCCCCCAGTCGCACCTTCGGATTCAAGCAGAACGGTCCTTGCGCCCCCTTCGGCGGCCTCGACCGCGGCGGCGAGCCCGGCCCCGCCCCCGCCGACGACCACGACATCTGCCAACATGACTTCCATATCGTCCACGACCTCCTTCGAACCGCAAAGCGCAGCGATCCCGTCCAGATAAGGACCAACCGCATCGCAGGTCAAACAAAAAGAATATTATCTTGTAAATCGTATATGATTAATCCTACACCTTCCTCCAGGTAGGGAGGGCAATCATGGAATCACAACGCATTGTCGTCGTGGGCGCTGGCGCCATGGGGTCGATGTTTGGAGGACGCCTCGCCGAGGGCGGCGCCGACGTCACCCTTGTCGACGTGAACCGCGACCACATCGGGGCCATCCAGCAGAACGGCGGCCTGATCCTGACGGGACATGGTGGCGACCGACACATCCCGATCAGGGCCACCACCGATGCCTCGACCATCACGGGGCCCATCGGCATCGCCCTGTTTCAGTGCAAGGCCATCTACAATCCCCAGGCAGCAGCCTCGGTTCGCCATCTTTTCGCCGGGTCCGGCGCGGTCGCCGTCAGCTTTCAGAACGGACTCGGCAACGAGGAGGTCATCGAGGGGATCCTTGGAAAAGGCCGTGTCGTTGCAGGGCTGACGTCGCAATCCGCGATGATGGAAGCTCCGGGCCGCGTCCGCCATGTCGTCGACCTGCCGACGGATATGGGCGAGATCGGCGGCGGGCTGTCCGACCGTGTGACGCGCTGGGCCGATTTCCTGTCGCGCCACGGCCTGTCCGTCACGGCAAGCGCGGATGTGACGAGGGACAAGTGGCGCAAGCTGCTGGGCAATATCGGCCTTTCGGCGATCAGCGGGGCCACGAACCTGACGGCGGGGCAGATCGTCGATGACCCCCAACTGCGCGCCGTGGCGCTGCGGGCCATCGATGAAGCCGCTGCGGTCGCCAGTGCCTCGGGCATCCCGATCAACCAAGCCGAGGCCTATGACATTTTCTACCAGATCGCGCTGCCGCCCGAAAACCGCCAGATGAAATCGAGCATGCGCCGCGATCTCGAGGCGGGCCGGCACAGCGAGGTGCAGCAGATCTATGAGTCGGTCGTGGGTCTCGGAGAACGTCACGGCGTGCCGACGCCGACGCTCCACACATTGGCCGCCCTCATCCGGGGTCTTGAAAAGCACTTCATCGCCTGAAGATCAGCCAACCGATGTCCGGCTCTCGGATACCGGAACATCCGTGCCGAAATCCTGCGATTCCGACTTGGACCGGCATCTGCGGCGTCGCGTTTTCGCGACGCTCCGCAGGCGGGCTGGCAGCGGCATGGCCATCTGCCGCCATAATAATTTGCATATCGCAGACAAATCTATACATTCTGCTAACAACCGACATGTTTCATCTATGTCGCACAAACGAAGAATGTAGATTCAACGGGCGCATCACGATTATTATTCGATGCGGATTGCTGAGAGAGGATACCTATGCCCAAGACAACCGGTCAGAGTATGGCCTCTGTCGCGTATGACCAGATCAGAGCCGACATTCTGGGCGGTAGGTTTCTGTCCGAAGAAAAGGTCAAGATCTCTGATCTGGTCAAGGAACTCGGCTTCAGCCTCGGCGCGGTCCGCGAGGCGTTGTCCCGGCTGAGTTCCGAAGGGCTGGTGGTCGCGGAAACCAACAAGGGATACAGGATCGCCAAGATCACCGAAAGTGAGCTTGCCGATCTGACGCAGACAAGGGTGATGATCGAAAGCGAATGCTTGGCGAATGCCATCCGCAACGGCGATCTGAAATGGGAGACGAATATCGTGGCCGCCGAGTTCGAGCTGTCGCGCCTGCCGCTTCATGACCCGGCCAATCCCGAGCGGTCCAATCCGGCCTGGAACGCTGCGCACAAGCGGTTCCACGAGGCGCTCGTCGCAGCCTGCGACAGCCCCTGGTTGCTGCGCCTGCGGGAAATGCTGTTCGTCCAGGCCGAACGCTACCGCGCCGCGACACTTCCTTATGAGCGGCAAAGCCGTGATCTGGAGGGGGAGCATCGTGCGTTGGCGCAAGCGACGATCGCCCGCGATGCCCCAGCGGCCACCCAGCTTTTGCGCGACCATCTGAACAAAACGCGGCAGATTCTGATGGACACCGTGGTTGGAAGGTAAGGGCGTCTCCTACGGCATAATGAATCTATTTACATAAAGAAGATATATTTTATCTTGCAATGTCTACTAATATCCGCTCAACTCCAGCCACGGAGAGGAGCCTGCGCGACTCTCGCGGATCCGGCAACTTCAGGAGATGCTGGTTTGCCTGCCTGAAATGCGCGCAGACAAGGCCGGGCTGACTTCGTTGCAGGCGATCTGGCGGGGGTGGCCCACGCCCGGCAAGAGAGGAGAGATTAATGCCTTCGCAGTTGTTCGATGCCGATGTGCTGATCATCGGCGCCGGGCCTTCGGGTCTTGCGCTGGCGACCGAACTGGATTTGCGCGGTCATAGCTGTATTCTGGTTGAGCGGAACGAGCGGACAGGCGTGCAGCCCCGCGCCAAGACCACCAACGTGCGCAGCATGACCCAGATGCGCCGCTGGGGCCTGGCCCCCGAGGTGCGCCGCCTGTCGCCGCTGACCGACGGCTTCCCGCGCGATGTCACTTTCACCACCGGCCTGTTCGAGCCGCCGATCTTCACGTTCCACGACGCCTTCTGCGCCGAACCCGACCGGCGGGATGCCTTTCCCGAAAACGCCGAGTTCATTCCGCAATATGTGGTCGAGGGCATCCTGGCCGAGCATGTCCGCAGCCGGCCGCTCTGCGACCTGCGCTTCCGCACCCGGATGACCAGCTTCACCCAGGACGAAACCGGGGTGACTGCCACCGTGACGCAGCCCGACGGGACCGAGCGTGAGCTGCGCGCCCGCTATATGGCCGCTGCCGACGGCGGGCGCAGCAAGGTGCGCGAGGCCCTGGGCTACAGCATGCAGGGTCAGCGCGATCTGATGACCTTTGCCACGCTGATCCTGCGGATCAGTGGCCTGAACGACGCGCCCGGCCTGACCCGGGCATTGTTCCACTGGATCGTCAATCCGGAAGCGACCTGCAATATGGGACCTATGGACAAGGACGACCTTTGGTTCTGGATCAAGCCCGCCGCGCCCGATACCCCCGTGGAAAGCCTGCTGGCCGAGGTGCGCCTGGCCATCGGCCGCGATTTCCCGATCGAGGTGATGACCCGCGACAACTGGGTGGTCAATTCGCTGATGGCGGACCAGTATCGCAAGGGCCGGGTGTTCCTGCTGGGCGATGCATGTCATCTGCATTCGCCCTTCGGCGGGCATGGGATGAATCTCGGGATCGGCGATGCCGTCGATCTGGGTTGGAAGCTTTCGGCCAGTCTGGAGGGCTGGGGCAGCGAAACGCTGCTGGACAGCTACAACACCGAACGCAGGCAGGTCCATGCGGCGGTAATCGAGAGCTCCACCCGCAATTTCGCCTCGCTCAGTGACCAGTTCGCCGATCCGCGCCTGATGCAGAAAGGCCCCGAGGCCGATGCCGTCCGCACCGCCACCGCCGAGGCGGTGGAGCGGCTGAAAAGCCCCGAGTTCCGCTCGCTGGGGCTGGTGCTGGGCTATCGCTATACGGACTCTTCCGCCATCGTGGCCGAGCCCGGCGACGAGCCGGAGCTTCTGGTCAGCGACTATCGCCCCAGTGCCCGGCCGGGGCATCTGTTGCCCCATGCCTGGCTGGCCGATGGCCGTTCGCTCTATGATCGGCTGGGACGGGGCTACACGCTGTTGTGCCTGACCGGCGGCGCCGAGACTGGCGCGCTGGTCGATCAGGCTGCCGCACGGGCAATCCCGCTGGAGGTGCTGGTCCTGGACGATCCGACACTGCCGGCCTTGATGGGTGCCGGCATGGTCCTGGTGCGGCCCGACCAGCACGTCGCCTGGCGCGGCGACAGCCTGCCGTCGGACAGCCGGTTGCTCGACGCGATGCAGGGAAAACCCGTCGCCGCGTAATGGTCTGCCGATTTCGGCCAGTGGTGCGCCGTTGGCCGACATCCCTCTCGGCAGATCGCGCAGGTGGTGACGGAACATATCGAATACCCAGGACGAACGGCCCGGCCAACAAGTTGGCCGGGCCGCAAATGTTCCGGTAAACGCCCATCCGTATCGGCGGCCGACGATCAGAAGTTGACGGCCCCGGCGCCTTTCGTGCCCAGCATCTGCCGCGCCTCGTCCGCCGTGGCGATTTCCAGCCCCAGTTCCTCGACGATACGGCGGATCTTGGCGACCTGCGCGGCATTCGACGGCGCAAGCTCGCCCCGGCCCAGATAGAGGTTGTCCTCCAGCCCAACCCGCACGTTGCCGCCAAGGATCGCGCCCATGGTGACCAGCGGGAATTGGTGCCGTCCGGCCCCCAGAACCGACAGCAGGTAATCCTTGCCGAACAGGCGGTCGGCGGTGGTCTTCATATGCATCAGGTTTTCTGGGTCGGGCCCGATGGCGCCGGTGATGCCGAAGATGCACTGGACGAAGAACGGCGGTTTCACCAGGCCAAGGTCGACGAAATGGGCCAAGTTGTAGAGATGGCCGACGTCGTAACATTCGAACTCGAACTTGGTGCCAAGATCGCCGAGTTCGCGCATTCCGCGTTCGATCTGGGTGAAGGTGTTCGACAGGATCATGTCGCGCGTCCCTTCCAGATAGGGCCTTTCCCAATCCCGCGGTTCGCCCTTCAGGGCACGCACGGCACCCGAGATGTTGAAGTTGAACGAGCCCATGTTCATCGACGCCAGCTCCGGTGCCGCGTGAAGCGCCGGTGCCATCCGCTCCTCCAGCGTCATGCCAAGGCCGCCGCCGGTGGTGATGTTCAGGATCGCGCCGGTCTGCTGCTTGATGCGCGGAAGGAACTCCATGAAGCGCGCGGGCGACTGGTCGGGCCTGCCGGTTTCCGGGTCGCGGGCATGCAGGTGGATGACCGCCGCCCCTGCTTCGGCCGCCTCGACCGAAGAGCGGGTGATCTCGTCGGGGGTGACGGGAAGATGCGGTGACATCGAGGGGGTATGAATCCCCCCGGTAATCGCGCAGGTGATGATGATCTTGCGTGCCATTGCGGTCCCCCCTGCCTCAGGCCTCGGCCACGACGATGTTTTCGATGGCACCGATTTCCTCGATCTCGCAGCGGACCACGTCGCCCGGCTTGAGGAAGCGCGGCGGATTGAACCCGGCGCCGACGCCCCCCGGCGTGCCGGTGAAGATCAGGTCGCCCGGTTCCAGCGTCATGGCCTGCGACAGTTCGGCGATCTGGTCCCAGACGTCGAACACCAGATGCTTCAGGTTCGAGTCCTGGCGCAGTTCGCCGTTCACCCAGCTGCGGATCGCCAGCCGATGGGGATCGCCAATCTCGTCCGAGGTGACGATGACTGGTCCGATGGGACCATGGGTGTCGAAGGATTTGCCCAGCATCCACTGCGCAGTCTTGCGCTGCCAGTCGCGCACGCTGACGTCGTTGCCGACGGTGAAGCCGAAGACATGCTTCGGCGCATCCTCGCGGCTGATGTGGCGGCCGCGCTTGCCGATCACCGCGACCAGTTCGACCTCGTAATCGAGTTGATCCGAGACGCGGGGCAGTTCGATCCCGTCGAACGGCCCTGCGAGCGAGTTGGGCTGCTTGCAGAACCAGACCTGCTCCGTCGGGATGGTCACGCCCAGATGCTTCGCCTCTTCGATATGGTCGGCGTAATTCAGGCCGATGGCCGGCATTTTCTGCGGCGCCTCGACCGGGGCCAGCAGGCGAACCTCGGACAGGGACAGGCCGGGGGCATCGGCGATCCCATCCAGGTGGGGGGCGATGGTCTCCCACTCGGCGATCACCGCCAGCGCCGTGGCCGGGGCATCAGGCAGGACGCTGGCCAGCGGGACAATCTTGTCTCCGAACAGCAGGCCGGTTTCCGCGCCGCCACCGGCGCGGGTAAAGCGGATGAGCCGCATGGGGTTTCCTTTCGTTTGGGTCGCGGGAACGGGGCGGTCAGGCCTGGGCGAGGTTGAATTCGAAATCGGTGCCCCAGGCGGACAGTTCGCTCAATTTCCAGTTGCGCGGGCGCATCGGGAGATGTTCGTGCCAAGGCCGCGCCTCGCACATGTCGAGTTCAGGGATGTAGACGTCCATGTCGGTGTAAAGCTCGATCAGCACGCGGTCGGGGTCGAAGTGATAGCCGGCCAGGTTATGGCCTGCGGTGTGGCGGGCCGGGCCCCATTCCACCTTGACCCCGCGTTCGCGCAGCACGTCGCTGGCCATGGCGTGCGAGGCATTGCCCTTGAGCTGGAAAGCGATGTGGTGGATGCGGTCCTCGGGGGCATCGACGATGTTCAACACATGGTGATCGCGGTTGCAGGTGTAGAAGTTCGCGATGCCCTCGATCGTGTCGGTAAAGCGAAAGCCCAGGAAATCCTCGATGAAGACCATCAGCCGCTTGGCATCGGAACTGATGATGGCCACGTGGCCCAGCCGCAGGGGCGCGATGCCGGTGCGCTTGAAGCCCGGCGCCGGGGTATCGATGTCGGTGTAAAGCTGCACGGCGATCTTGCCCGGCGCCTCGATCTCCAGCATCTCGCGGATGCCGGGCTGGCTGTCGGTCTTGATCTCGGCCTTCAGGCCCAGGTTCTGCGCCTCCTTGCGCAGGGCGGCCAGATCGCTGTCGGGCTTCAGTTGCAGGCCGATGTTGCCCAGTCCCTTGGCCGCCGTCTGGCGCAGGATGATGTTGTGATGTTCGTAGCCGACCGACAGGTAGCTTGCGCCGTCCCCGCGGTCGGTTTCGGTCATGCCGACGGTTTCGCCGTAATAGTCGAGGGCGCGGGCGAGGTCCGGCGTATCCACGCCGACATAGCCCAGTTGAAACACCTTGGGGGCATAAGGCTTGAGCATGATTTCCTCCCTTCATGCAGATCGTTCGGTCTCGGTCGCCGACAGTGGGCCGCGATTTGCATTCGGCCGGTCGTCGAGGGGAGTCGGCTTTCCAACAGCCATAGAGCCGAAGGCAAGTCATGTCCATAAAATATATTATTATAGAAAAAATAATTTATGAAATGGTGCCCCGGGCCGGTGAGGTCGCCCGCGCTGGGAAAGCGCCCAACAAGCAGGATGGACCCGTCATTGGGAGCAGGCCAAGGTGAGCCATCCCCCGATCGTTGGACAGATTTCCGGCCGATTTAAGCAACTGCCTGCGCCCGTTGATCGGTTTCGATGCCGTTCCACCACGGCGGGCGGCTGGATGACGACGCGCGGCACGCGCTGCGCTTGCTCATTGAACGGCAGGCAGGCAGGTGCCGGGCGGACGCAAAGCATGGAAAAACCGTTGGCGCCGGGATGAGCGCGGATTAAGCCCGCGTCGATCCCCGGGGACGATATCAGCTCGTCTCGATCCGCGTACCACGCGCGGATCTCCTTGCTGTCTTGGGCTGGGCAAGGGGCGAGAACAGATGCCACGTTCGGAATCCCGCCTTTCCGCATACCATCTGCGATCAGGCACCCGCCGGCGATACGGCTGAACAGGAAGTCACTTTGGCCGCCGAATGCGTCAGGGAGCATCGCCCGGATCGGCTCGGGTCCGGCTGAAGACCGGACTGAAGACCTAGAACGGGCTGCTGGATCCATCCAGCTGGTGGTTCGCCTACCTGGTGGAACCGCCATGCCAGAGCCTGCATCGGAAGAAATCTTCGGCAGGTGACATGCGATGCCGCACTCGCCTCCGGCGCCACGATCAGCGTTGCCGACCAGACCATCGGTTCGGTCTCCACGCCGCCGTCCGACTGGCGGGAGGCGCCACTCTTTGCCGGCAGTATGACCGGCGGTCCGGATGCGGAACTACCCCAGCCCAGCGGTCTGTTCGTGCGCCGGCCCGATGCAGAACCTGCGCAGTCCGATGGCGCATTGGCTGCCGATCCGGAACCGCATGCCGAACGGGCCGACACCGCTTCAGACGCCCTCGCACCGCAATCCGGGGGCCTGTTCGTGCGCCGTTCCGATGCAGGAGCCGTGCAATGAAAAAACATTCCAAATGCTACTTCGCCCGCACAGACAGGAGGCCGCAGCCATGAGGATCGCCTATGCAGACCCGCCCTATATCGGCTGCGCGCATCTCTACCGCGACCGTCCCGATTATGCTGGCGAGGTCGATCATGCGGCGCTGATCGCACGTCTGCAGCGGGACTAC
The DNA here is from genome assembly GCF_018499825.1 of Paracoccus sp. pheM1. Classification (NCBI taxonomy): domain Bacteria; kingdom Pseudomonadati; phylum Pseudomonadota; class Alphaproteobacteria; order Rhodobacterales; family Paracoccaceae; genus Paracoccus; species Paracoccus sp. pheM1. Next base: position 1,306,454 of record NZ_JAGXCX010000001.1, on the reverse strand, counting down.
GACGGCTGGATCCTGCATGCCGCCGCGACGCCGCGCTCCTTCGCCGTGCTCGCCCCGCTGGTCGAACCGACGGGCGCGCGCTGGATGGCCTGGGTGAAGGGGTTCGCCGCCTTCAAGCGCAACGTCCCCGTCGCCTGGGCCTGGGAGCCGGTGATCGTCAAACCCGCCCGCAAGCCCGTGGTCAGCAAGCGGCTGGTGCTGCGCGACTGGTTCCAGGAAAGCATCACCCTGCGCCGCGGGCTGACCGGCACCAAGCCGGAAGCCGTCTGCCACTGGGCCTTCGAAATGGTCGCCGCGCGGCCCGAGGATGCACTCGACGACCTGTTTCCCGGCACCGGCGCGGTCACCGCAGCCTGGCATAGCTGGCAGCGGAAATTCACCCTGCCGGACGATCCGATGCCCGATTGGGCGCTATTGGACAGCACCCGCCGGGGGCGTGCCCTTCCGAGGAGCACGTCATGATCTTTTTTTCGTCAGATCGTAGCATGGGCGGTTTTAGCGTAGAGCCGGGGGGCGCGGCCCTGCGGACCGCGCCCCCCGGCTTGGAGAGGCAGGGTAAAGGCCCCGGCCCGTCAGACCTACGCTATTGACATGGCGGGTCTTTTCCGGGGCCGGTCGGTCGGCGGCCATGCCGCTTTTTGGGGGCTTCGCCGCGATTTCAGCGCCGATTTCGGCACTGTTGCGCGGATCGCGGGGCACGGAGGTTCGGCATGAGCAACGACGACCGCGAATTCCGCATCCGCCCGGGCAGGCCGCGCTCGACCCCGGTGCCGCGCAGCGGCAGCTTCGTCAATCAGGTGCTGCGCGCGGCGAGGAAGGCGGGGCCGGTCCGAAAGGCGGCACCGGCCGGGGGCTCGTCGTCCTCGGGGCGCCCCGTCCGCACCGGTCACTCCACCTTCGGCCGCTCGCGGCTGTTCTCGCCCCAGCGCCGGGTGGTGGTGAAGGCGAGGGTGGTCCGGCACAGGGGCCGGTCCTTCCGATCGGCGCCGAGGACGGCCCATCTCTGCTATCTCCAGCGCGAGGGCGTCCGCCGCGACGACAGCGCCGGGCTGATGTTCCACGCCCGCAGCGATGATGCCGACGATCCCGCCTTCGCCGAGCACTGCCAGGACGACCGGCACCATTTCCGCTTCATCGTCTCGCCGGAGGATGCCGCCGACATGGCCGATCTGCGCGGCTTCACCCGCGATCTGGTCAGCCGGATGGAACAGGATCTCGGCACCGGACTGGATTGGGTCGCCATCAATCACTGGAACACCAGCCATCCGCATGTCCATCTGCTGGTGCGTGGTGTGCGCGACAATGGCGAGAACCTGGTCATCGCCCGGGACTACATCAAGGAAGGCATGCGCGACCGTGCCCGCGACCTGGTCACGCTGGAACTGGGACCGCGCAGCGAGATTGACATCCGCGCCTCTCTCTCCCGCCAGATCGATGCAGAGCGCTGGACCGAACTCGATCGCCAGCTGGCCCGCGATGCCGCGCGCGGCGGCATCATCGACCTCGCCCCGCATCCGGACCGGCAGCCCGACGCCTATGCGAACTTCAAGGTCACCCGGTTGCGCAAGCTCGAGACCTTCGGCCTCGCCGAGCAGCTCGGTCCCGGCCAATGGGTGCTGACCGAGATCGCCCGGGCGGTGCTGCGGGAGATGGGCCTGCGCGGCGACATCATCAAGCGCATCCATCGCGGCCTCAGCGAACGCGGCATCGAGCGCGGCAGCGCCAGCTATGTGCTGGCCGGCGAGAGCCTCGACGATCCGGTCCTCGGCCGGCTGTCCGAGCGCGGACTCGACGACGAGCTGAAGGGCACCGCCTAGGCCGTGGTCGACGGCGTCGACGGGCGCAGCCATCACATCCGTTTGCCCGATCTCGATGCCGCCGGCGACAGCATGCCGGGCTCCATCGTCGAGCTGCGCAAGTTCGACGATGCCCATGGCCGGCGGCGGGTTGCGCTGGCCGTGCGCTCTGATCTCGATATCCGGGCGCAGGCAACCGCCACGGGTGCCACCTGGCTCGACCGCCAGGCCCTTGCCCGCACCCCCGTCGCGCTTGGCGAGGACGGCTTCGGGGTCGAGCTGCGCTAGGCCATGAAGCAGCGGGCCGAATACCTGATCGAACAGGGTCTCGCCCAGCGCCAGGGAAGCCGCGTGGTCTTCGTCCGCAACCTGCTCAATCGCCTGCGCGACCGCGAGGTCCAGGCGCTCGGCGAGAAGCTCGCGGCCGAGACCGGCCTGCCCTTTGATCGGGCGGCGGCCGGCGAGCATGTCACCGGCACCTATCGGCGCCGCTTCCTCCTCGCCTCGGGGCGCTTCGCCATGATCGACGACGGGCTCGGCTTCCAGCTGGTGCCCTGGACGCCGTCGCTGGAACGCCATCGCGGCCGCCATGTCTCCGGCAAGGCCCGCGGCGATGGCGGCGTGGACTGGAGCTTTGGCCGCAAGCGCGGACTCGGGCTGTGACGGTGATCAGTAGGGGCAGTCGACGCCCAGCCTGGCTATGCCTTCGATGACGGCGAGGCCGTCCCCGACCTCCTGCCCATGCCGGGTGATTTCGGCAACTTTCAGATCCTGTACCTGCGATATTGCGATCAGCCCGCGCGCCGCGAGGTGATCAAGACAATCCCTCAACGTTACGCGACTGGATGGCATTCCGAGTTGGTCCAGCCAGGACGACAGGATTTCCTCGTTGCTTTTCCCGCAAGGTGACCGCGAAAGGGCACGGAGGATGGCCAGGGCGCGATGCGCGGATGTGATGGTTTCCAGCGTCCCGGTCTGGTTCGATCCGTAGTCCGGCATTGGTTCCCTCATGGATGGTTTCAGAAAACGACGTTGCCGACCCCGGGTGGCATCGCGGCCCGCCCAACCGACTTTCTATCGGATCAGTGCCGCCACCTCTCGGAAGCGGGGATGCGCCGCCGTGCGCAGCCACTCGAACAGCACCATCTCGGTGGTGACGATCTCGGCCCCGTGGCGCTCCATCCGGCGGATCGCGGTTTCCTTGCTTTCCGGCTGCCGCGATCCGATCGCGTCGGCCATCACATGGACCTGATGCCCAGTTTCCAGCAGTCCCAGCACCGTCTGCAGCACGCAGACATGCGCTTCCCAGCCTGCGACGATCACCTGCGCATTCGCAGGAATGCGATCCGCGAAACCTTCCTCGCCACAGGCCCCGAAGGATTGCTTCGCCACCACCGGGGCATCGCCGACCGGCAATTGCCCGACGGTCGGGCCAAGACCTTTCGGGTTCTGCTCGGTCAGCAGGCTTGGAACATCCAGCATCCCGGCTGCTTCCAGAAGCCGGCCGGCATTGCGCAGGGCAGCTTCGGCCTCATGAATGGCAGGCATCAGGCGGGCCTGGAAGTCGATGAGCAGAAGCAGCGAACGGGCGGAGTCGATCAGTGGCATGGGTCATCCTTTCGGAGGGAAGTCGATATGTTTTGCTGCCGCGCTCAGGCGACGGTCGCGGGTCCAGAGCGTCGTGCCGGGGGCGAGCAGGGTGGCGGCGATCAGATGCGCATCGACATAGCCGATGCCGAGGCTGAAAAGCCGCCGCGCGTCGATCAATGCCATCACCTCGGCATGGCTGGCCATGGGCGCCTGCGGCAGGCCCTGCATCGCGGCGATGACGGTTTCCCGGTCCTTGAGGCTGCCGAGCGCCAACTCGCCGATGATGAAGGGATGCGCCAGCACCTGTTCGGCGTTCAGGAGATCGACCAGTTCCGTATCGCCCGCGCGTAGATGGTCGATCCAGATCGAGGTGTCGACGAGGATCACGGCGCCGGCTGCCGGCGCGGGGCCACCGAGGCCCGCTTGTCGGTGCCGCCGAGCAGGGCGAGCCGCCGGGCGCTCTCGCGCTCGATCAGGGCCTTCAGCCCCTCGCGCACCAGAACGGCCTTCTCGCCGATGCCGGTGAGCTCGCGGGCCTGCTGGAGCAACTCGTCATCGAGGTTCAGGGTCGTGCGCATGGCCATGTTTCCGAAAGTGACGCATCCAATGTAGCATCATTCGGTGCCGATTACGATGTATTGCACGGAACCTGCCCGCGGCAGCCTGCCGGTATTTTTACGCTTCCCTACGCTGAACTGCGATCAGCCCAAGCATAGCCGTTGAATCTTGCGGCGGACGGGTTTTTCTCATTGCATCGGATACCTGCAGGGAGGCCGGTGCGACCTTGTCCGGCACGAAGATTCTCTGGGGCCAGATCACGGTGGTCTTCCTGATCGTGCTGCTCTTCGTCTGGTCCGGCACGCAATGGACCGCCTGGCGGCTCGGCTTCCAGCCGCAACTGGGTCCCGCCTGGTTCGAGATCGGAGGCATCCCGGTCTATTACCCGCCGGCCCTGTTCTGGTGGTGGTATTTCTACGACGCCTATGCCCCGACCACCTTCAACATCGGCGGCATCATCGCCGCCTCGGGCGGGTTTCTGGCCATCGCTGTCGCCATCCTGATGTCGGTCTGGCGGGCACGCGAGGCCGAGGACGTCGAGACCTACGGCTCGGCGCGATGGGCAGGGCGGGCCGAGATCGAGCGGGCCGGGCTGCTCGGCCCCGACGGCGTGGTGCTGGGCCGATACCAACAGGACTACCTGCGCCATGACGGACCGGAGCATGTGCTCTGCTTCGCCCCGACCCGATCCGGCAAGGGGGTCGGGCTGGTGGTGCCGACGCTGCTGACCTAGCCCGGCTCGGCTATCGTCCACGACATCAAGGGCGAGAACTGGCAGCTCACCGCAGGGTTTCGGGCCAGACATGGCCGGGTCTTGCTGTTCGATCCGACCAATGCGGCCTCCGCCGCCTACAACCCGCTGCTGGAGGTGCGCCGTGGCGAATGGGAGGTGCGCGACGTCCAGAACATCGCCGACATCCTGGTCGATCCCGAGGGCTCGCTGGAAAAGCGCAACCATTGGGAAAAGACCAGCCACGCCCTCTTGGTCGGCGTCATCCTGCATGTGCTCTATGCCGAGGAGGACAAGACCCTGGCGAGGGTCGCCGCCTTCCTCTCCGATCCGCGCCGCTCGATCGAGGCGACGCTGGCGGCGATGATGAAGACCCCGCATCTCGGCGCGGCAGGCCCGCATCCGGTCATCGCCAGCGCTGCACGCGAACTGCTGAACAAGTCCGAGAACGAACGCTCCGGGGTGCTGTCGACGGCAATGTCGTTCCTCGGCCTCTACCGCGATCCGGTGGTGGCCCAGGTCACCAGCCGCTGCGACTGGCGCATCGCCGATCTGATCGCGGGCGAGATGCCCTCGACGCTCTATCTGGTGGTGCCGCCCTCGGACATCTCGCGCACCAAGCCGCTGATCCGGCTGGTCCTCAACCAGCTCGGGCGGCGGGGCCGCGCTACAGATCCTTCAGCAACAGATCGCAAAGCCTGGTGCTGGGTGACAGCATCACCTTCAACGAACGGTGGTCGGCCATCCTGTCGGGCAGCTACACATGGTTCGACGTCAAGAATTATGACGAGACCGGCACGGTCACGCAGAGATACAACAAGAGTGGTTTCAGCTCCAGCGTGGCGCTGACCTACAAACCTGTCGCGAGCGTCGCCACCGATGCCGACTCGCTGCAAAGCGGCGGTATCGCGCCGACCACGGCCGCGAACGCCGGACAGGTGCCCGCACCCGAGCACAGCAAGCATGTCGAGGCTGGGGTCAAGGCCGACCTAGGCGGCCTGGATGCTTTGGTGGCGGTGTTCCGTATCGAGCGACCCTTCCCTTTCACCGGCGAGAACAATGTCTATCCTGATCGTCTGAATGCTGGGCCGCGCGCTGGACGCAATGTCGATGGGCGACGATGAGGCCCATACGCTTGGCGTTCCGGTGGCGCGACATCGCCGCTGCCGTCGCCTATGTGCCCCAGCATCATACGCCGCCCTTTCCCTATACGGTGGCGCAGGTCGCGGGGCTGAGCAGGCTGGTGACCTCGGGCCTGCTGAAACTTCCCGGCGCGCGGGACGAGAAGCGGGTCCAGGCGGTTCTGGAACGGCTCGGGATCGCGCATCTGGCACAGCGCGACTACACCGGCATCTCGGGCGGCGAGCGCCAGCTTGTCCTGATCGCGCGGGCGCTGGTCCAGGGCGCCCGCATCCTGCTGATGGACGAGCCGGACGTGGGCCTCGATTACGGCAACCAGCGCCGCTTGCTCGACCTGATGCGCTCGCTCGCGGCCGAGGGCCATACGATCGTCTTTACCACCCACCATCCCGATCACACGCTCTATGCCGCCGACCGCGCGGTGCTGATCGACGGCGGGAAAATCCTCGCGGATGGCGGGCCTGCCTCGGTCCTCACGCCGCAGGTCATCCACGCGGTCTATGGGGTCCGGGTCGCCCGGGTCGGTCACGGTCCCCACATTATTTTTGTCCCGGCATGAGGATGTTCCGGATCCGGCATCTGGCCGCCTGCATCGCCTGCGCAGTTGCCCTTCTGTCTCAACCCGCATCGGCCGAGATCATGCGCGAGGTGGTCTATTACGGCGACCGATCCGTCAGCCTGCCGCCCGAGATCGACCGGATCGCCACGAATTGGGAGGCGCAGAACTCGATCCTGACGATGCTCGGCTATGGCGACCACATCGTCGCAACCACGCGCATCGCGCGCTCGATGCCGCTGATGTAAAAGTTCGTGCCCTCGATCAAGGATGCGGCGCTGACCACGCTCGGCGACGGCACCGTCAATGTCGAGGAACTGATGGTGCTGAAGCCGGACATCCTGTTTTCCTCGTGTGCGTTACCCGACGCTGTTTCCAGGCAGCTTCGGGGGGCGGGCATCGCCGTGGCGTCCTTTCGCAGCAATTCCATCGACGCGCTGGTCGAGCGCGTGTTGATCACCGGCGAAATGCTTGGGCCGGATGCGCTTGAGATCGCTAGGAAATATCAGGGCTATTTCGACGACAACCGCCGCCGCGTCGCCGAGCGGCTGGAAGGCATCCCGCCTGATCGGCGCGTGAGGGTCTACCTGGCCTCGGGCGCGCCGCTTTCGACCTCGGGACAACCGTCGCTGAACCAGGACTGGATGGATCTGGGCGGGGCGATCAATATCGCGGAAAGCTGGTTCGGAGACATGCCTTATGCCTCGGACACTGCCTCGCTTGAGGATATCATCGCCGGGAACCCCGATGTCATCATCTCGATGAATGCCGAGGACGCCGAGGAAATCCGCACCAGGCCGCAATGGCGCAACGTCAAGGCGGTGCGCGAGGGCCGGGTCTACGCCAATCCGCGCGGGCTGTGCTGGTGGTGCCGGGGAACCTCGGAAGAAGCGCTTCAATTCCTCTGGCCGGCCAGCACGCTCTATCCGGACGCCTTTGCCGATATCGACATGCGCGAGGAAACTCGGCGTTTCTATCGCAACATCTACGGCATCGAACTGGTCGACGACGAGATCGCCGAGTTCCTGAAGTCGACATACTGACGCAGCAGTCCGGGATGATCATAGAGACAGCAGTGATGAGTTCGCGGACCTTTGAACCAAGCTTCTTTCGAAGTGGATGCCTTGGTCGGTGGCGCAATCTTTCCGCCGACCCGCGCGCGAGAGTTTCGTCGCATCGGGCAATATGCCGCAATATACCCTTTGCTTTCCTTTCGTTATGCTTGAATGAATATAACGATTCGATGGGATGCGAGGAGGAGACGGGGGTGGTGGTTCGTATCGGCAAAGGACCGGCCGCATTGGCATCGGCACGGTCCATCCCGGCCATCGCCCGGGCACTGGCGCAGGGCCCGACGGGAACGGATCGCTCTGGCCCCTCCCGGCGGCAGGGGTGATGCGGATGGGCAGGCCGGCCCCTCTTGCGCCCGCCCGGCAGGTTGCACGGCCGCGACGCTGGCGCCTGACGGTGATCCCTGCGCTGGGGCTGGCCCTGCTGGGATTGGCGGTGTTTTCTCTGGGACTGGGGCGGGTGCCCATTCCACCGGGCACGGTGCTGGCGGTGCTGGCCTCGCAGTTTTGGGAGGTTCAGGCCGACTGGTCGCCTGCGGTCGAGCAGATCGTGACCAATGTCCGCCTGCCGCGTATTCTTGCCGCGATGCTGGTGGGGGCGGGGCTGGCCGCGGCCGGCGCAGCCTACCAGACGCTGTTTCGCAATCCCATCGTGGCGCCGGACGTCCTGGGGGTCTCGGCCGGGGCGGGCTTCGGGGCCTCGCTTGCCGTGACGCTGAACCTTGGCGCCTGGGCGATCCAGGCGGGTGCATTCGCCATGGGGCTCTGCGCCGTGGGGTTGGTCTTTGTCGTGGGGCAGGCCATCAACCGCCATTCGCTGATCGTGCTGGTGCTGGTCGGCGTGGTGATCGCGGCGTTCTTCCAGGCGATGATCTCGGTGCTGAAGATCGTGGCGGACCCCGTCGACGTGCTTCCCGCGATCACGTTCTGGCTGCTGGGCGGGCTGAACCGGGTGACGCCCGGCGACCTGCCCTTGGTGGCGCTGCTGGTCGGGCTGGCGCTGGCGGTGCTTTACGCCCTGCGATGGCAGGTCAACGTGATGAGCGTCGGCAGCGAAGAGGCGCGGATGCTGGGCGTGGACACCGGCATGATCCGCATCGCGCTGATCCTGTCGGCCACGCTGATGACGGCGGCGGCCGTCTCGATCGCCGGGATCGTCGGCTGGGTCGGGTTGGTGGTGCCGCATATCGCGCGGCTGCTCGTCGGCTCGTCCTTCGACCGGCTGCTGCCCGTCTCGGCCCTGACCGGCGCGCTGTTCCTGCTGCTGGTGGACAACCTGTCGCGCGGCGCCACCACGATGGAGATCCCGCTGGGCATCACCACCAGCGTCATCGGCGCCCCGCTGTTTCTGCTGCTGCTGTTGCGGGCAAGGACGGGCTGGTCATGAGGCTGGCGGTATCCGGCCTGTCCTTTGCCCATGGTGCCGGCGCGCAGCGGCTGGAGAATATCGGCTTCGTGCTGGATCCGGGCGAGGTGCTTTGCGTGCTGGGGCCGAACGGTGCGGGCAAGACGACGCTGCTGCGCTGCCTGATCGGGGCGCTGACGCCTTCGGGCGGCTCGATCCTGCTGGACGGACGGCCGGTGGCCAGCCTGTCGCCGCGTGCGCTTGCCCGCGGCATGGCCTATGTGCCGCAGGCGACGCAGCCGGCCTTCGGCCATCTGGTGGGCGAGATGGTGGTCATGGGCCGCTCGCCGCATCTGGGGCGGCTGGACATACCGGGCCGGGCGGACCGGGCCATCGCCATGGACTGCCTGGACCGGGTCGGATTGGCGCATCTGGCCGAGCGTCCCTTTGCCGCCATCAGCGGCGGCGAGCGGCAGCTTTGCCTGCTGGCGCGCGCGCTGGCGCAACAGGCGCGATTGCTGATCCTGGACGAGCCCGCGGCCAGCCTGGATTTCGGCAACCAGCTGCGGCTGCTGGATCTCGTCGCCGGGCTGGCGCGGGACGGGCTGGGCATCCTGATGGTCACGCATCACCCCGACCACGCCCTGCATGTCGGCAACCGCTTCATCGCGCTGCGCGGGGGGCGAATGCACGGGGCGGGGCCGGTCGCCGATCTGGCGCGGCCCGGCTATCTGAGCGCGCTTTACGGCCGCGGCATCCGCATCATCCGCGATGCCGACGGCACGCTGGCCTGCGCCCCGCTTTTCCATTCCCCGCAACCGGAGAGTAACCATGTTCTTTAAAGCCGTCCCCATCCTGTCAGGGATGCTCGTCCTTGGCCTGTCGGGCGCCGTGCTGGCCCGCGACATCACCGACATGGCCGGCCGCATCGTCACGGTGCCGGACCGGATCGACAGCGTCGCCACGCTGGGCTCGGTGCCGGTCATCAACAGCTTCGTCTTTGCCGCGGGCCAAGGCGCGCTGATCGCCAACGACCTGCCGCCCTGGGCGCGGCAATCGGGCCGCTGGGCCTGGCAGGACGTTTTCGCGCCGCAGCTTGCCCAAAGCCCCCGCGTCGAGGATGCCGAGCGCAACCTGGCGCTGGAGGAACTGCTGACCCTCGACCCGGACGTGGCGCTGACCTTCGCCCAGGACACAGCGGACCTTTTGGATCGGCACGGCATCGCGACCGTGGTGCTGCGCATCCAGACGCCCGAGGACGTCAAGGACGGCGTGGCGCTGGTCGGCGACCTGCTGGGCAATGCCCGCATCGGCCCGGATTATGCCGCGTGGTTCGACGGCACGCTGGTCGACGTCGCGGCGCGGGTCGAAGGTGTGGCGGACCGGCCCTCGGTGCTTTATCTCAATCCGGTCAACATGACCCAGCCGCATCTGGTGGCGGAATGGTGGATCACGGCTGCCGGCGGGGATTCCGTCACCGACGACGGCCGCAGCGAGGAAACCCTGGCGCTGACCACCGAGGTCGTGCTGGCCGCCGATCCCGACATCGTCATCGTCGGCGGCCCGACCCATGTCGCCCGCCTGGACGAGGACGCCAACCTGTCGCAACTGCGCGCGGTGCAGGAGGGTCGGATTCTCGTCGCGCCGATGGGGGCGCATATCTGGGCCAATCGCACGGTCGAGCAGCCGCTGACCGTGCTTTGGGCGGCCTCGCATTTCCACCCCGAGCTTTTCCCCGAAGCCGAGTTGATCGCGACGGTGCGGGACTTCTACAAGAGCTTCTTCGGCACGGAACTCGACGACGGGCAGATCCGCGCCATCCTGGGGGGCAGGGTATGAGCGTCCCCCGCCCAAAGGACAGTGCCGTAAGCGCATCGTATCTTGAACGGACCTATGATGCCGTGACCGGGATACTCGGCGCCGAGGCCGAGGCGCGGACCGTCGGTCGCGCCACGCTGGGGCTGTTCTTCGTCGCCGTCACGCTGGACAGCGGCCATACCGGGCTGTGTGCCACGCCGCTGAAAGACATCCCCGAGGCGGTGTGCTGCCCCTCTTCGGCCATGGCGATGCCCTTTCCCGGCAAGCTGCGCGGCATGGGTGCGCTGCGGCTGGCGCAAGAGGCGCTGTCGCATGCGGGGTTGCGCCGCGCGCTCGGCATCGCGGCGCTGAATGCGCTGGCCCATATGGCGGCCGAGCGTCGCGGGCCCCAGGGTTATCGCGTCGTCGAAGATGCCGACGCCTTCGACATCGCCCGCATCCGGCCCGACGAGACGGCGGTCGTGGTCGGTGCCTTCGGCCCCTTCCTCAAGGCGCTGCGCGGCATCGGCGCGCGGCATTTCGTGCTGGAAAAGGATCCGGCCACCCTGCGCCCCAACGAGATGGAGCATTTCCGCCCCGCCGAAAGCTATCCCCGGATCGTGCCCCAGGCGGACGTGTTGCTGATCACCGGCACCACGCTCGTCAACGACAGCCTGCCTGGGCTGATCGCCTGCGCCCGCCCCGAGGCGCGGGTGGTGCTGGTCGGCCCGACCGTGCCGATGCTGCCCGACGCCTTTCTTGCTCGCCGGGGCATGATCCTGGGCACCGTGCGCGTCGCCGATGCCGATGCGCTGCACGAGGTGCTGGCGCAAGGCGGCTCGGGCTATCACTTCTTCGGAAAATACGCGCCCAAGATCGTTCTGGCGCAGGATTGAACGCAACGCTTGAAAGGACATGCAGATGAGCGACGATGCAAGGACCGTGACACTGACCAAGATGTGCCTGAAGCATGGCATCGGCATCCCGCGCGAAGGCGCCTTGGCGGCGCGCTTCCAGGCGGCCTTTCCGGCGGCGCATTACGACGACGAGGCCGGCGAATGGCGCATGGAATGGAAGAAGGGCGGCTTTGCCGAATCCAATGCCCGGCTCGAGGCGTTCTTCGCCGAAAGCGGGGTGAGCGTGGTCCATGTCGACAAGTGCTGAGCCGCCTGCTGCCCTCGGCTTACCCCGGATAGGCGCGCAACGAGATCAGCCGGTGATAGGCGATGGCGGCCGCCACCAGCGTCACCGTTCCCGCCAGGATCGGCACGGCCAGGAAGGACCAGCCCGCGCCGGCCAGGATCACCACCAGCGGATCGCCGCCCGCGGGCGGATGCAGGGTTCCGGTCAGCTGCATGACGGCGATGGCCAGGCGGGCCGGCAGGTGCCGGGCGATGTCGGGGCTTCCCTCCCTGGATGCCTCGGGGGTTGCACGAGGTGTCTTGTGGACAGGGCCGAGCCTGCATCCCGTCGCATGCAATCGCAAATCGGAGTTTTTCAACGATCCATAGACGGCTTCGATGATACCGCCCGGCGGCATGCGATTTTCCTGCGGTTCCGGCGGGTTGGGAGCGGGCTTCGCATCGGTCGCCAGCCAGTGCCGCGCCGCGAAACCTTGCTCAGCCGGGCGGGCTTGACAGCTGGCGCGGTTCCCATCACCCCGGCGAACGATATGTCCATATGGAAATAACGAATCGATGCGCCCAGCTTCCAGCGTCCTGCTTTCCCAAGGCCGCCTTGCCGACCGCACGCCCGGCGCCATTCCCGGCGCCCAGGCCGTCGCCGAAGCCTTGGCCGCGCAAACCGGGCTTTCCGTGCAGGCGGTCGGAACGCCTGCGCCGGCGGCCGAGGACGGCTGGCAGGACGCATTGCGCGAGGCCGGCCCCTGGCTTGGGCAGCTTGCCGACGCGGTCCGGCACCGCATCGGGACCGGCGAGCGCCCGCTGGTCGTCGCCAATACCTGCTCGGCCAGCATCGCCACCTTGCCGGCGGCGGCGCGGATGATCGACGGGCTGAACGTGCTTTGGGTCGATGCGCATGGCGATTTCAACACGCCGGCGACCACCGAGACCGGCTATCTTGGCGGCATGGCGCTGGCCGGGGCCTGCGGCCTGTGGCGGACCGGATATGGCGGCGAGGTGTCGCCCGCGCGCGTCGCCCTGTTGGCCGCCCGCGACATCGACCCGCCTGAAGAGGCCCTGTTGGTGCAGGCCGGCGTGCGGCGGTTTGCAGCGGGGGCCGAGCCGGAAACGGTGCTGGCCGCCCTGGGTGAGGGGCCGATCTGGTTGCATGTCGACTGGGACGCAATGGAGCCCGGCACGGTCCCTGCCGCCTATTCCGTTCCCGGCGGGCTTGTCCCCGACCGGCTGCGCGCCTTTCTTGCCGCCATCCCGCCGGAGCGCATCGCCGGGGTCGAACTCGCCGAATTCGAGATACCGGGGACGGCGCAAGCGGCGCAGGGGGCCATCGCGACCATCCTGGACATCGTCGGTCCGCTGCTTCCCGCCGGGCGATGAGCCTGGGCTAGCCGGCTTGCAGCCGGGCGAAGGCGCCCGAGACCCAGCGCGGCAGGATCTCCTCTGCGGTCAACGGCGCGAGGGGGATGTCGTCGCATGCCGGATCGACCCAGCGCGCCTCGGCGATCTCGGCGCCGGGGACGATTTCGACCCCCTCAGGCAGATGCAGCAGGAACAGGTCGGCGACCACCTGCCGGCCGGGCTCGTTCGCAGCACGGGCGCGAAACCGGCCCAGGGCGCGCATCTGCCCCGCATCCACCCGCAAGCCGGTTTCCTCGGCAAGCTCGCGGCACAGGGCGGCCGCGGCAGTTTCGCCGGCGCTGATCCTGCCGCCGGGCTGCTGGAAGGCGTGCGTTCCGGCCTTGCGCACCAGCAGCGTTCGGCCGTCCGGGCGCAGGACCAGTCCCGCTGCGATCATGATGTCCATCCGGCTCTCCATTCTTGATCCGACGGGGCCGGACCAGCCCGCCCGCATGGCAACGCCGCTGCGCCAGAGACCTTGCCGCCTTCGATCCACCATCCCCGTCCGGCGGGCGCAGCCGCTGGCCTCATGCGGCAAAGATCGCGTCGAGGATTTCCGCCTCGATGGCGGCCAGCTCGGGGCTGCCGCGGCGGGTCGGGCCGACGCGCAGGATCGCGGTTTCCTTCAGGATGCCGCCTTGCCCCAGCACGATGATGCGATCCGACAGCGCCACCGCTTCGGCCACGTCATGCGTGACCAGAACGGCGGTGAAGCCGGCGCGATCATGCATGTCGCGGATCAGGTTCTGCATGGTCAGCCGGGTGAGCGCATCCAGCGCGCCCAACGGCTCGTCCAGCAGCAGCAGGCCGGGATGGCTGACCAATGCGCGCGCCAGGGCCGCGCGCTGGCGCTGGCCGCCCGAAAGCTGCGCCGGCCAGAAATCCGCCTTGTCGGCCAGCTGCACCGAGGCAAGCGCCTCGGCCACCGCTTCGGGATCGGGGCCGCGGCGCAGCCCGACGGCGACATTGCCGGCGATGGTGGCCCAGGGCAGCAGGCGCGGCTCCTGGAACATGATGCGCAGCCGGTCGCCGGCCCGGTCCGCCGGCAGCCCGTCCACGCCGATGCTGCCCGAGCTGGGCTGGTCCAGCCCGGCGATCAGCCGCAGCAGGGTGGACTTGCCGCAGCCGCTCTTGCCGACGATGGACAGGAACTCGCCCGGCCGCACCTCGAGGTCGAGGTCGGCCAGCACCCGGTTGCCCGCGAAGCTGCGGCCCAGGTTGCAGGCCCGCACCGCCGCGCCGGCCCCGTCCGGCCGCAGCATGGGCGGGATGGTGATGGCGCGCGGCAGGATCTCAGTGATTGGCATAGGCGGGGCTCCATTTCAGGGCGCGCCGCTCCAGCGCGCGGGTCAGCGTGTCGGCCAGCTTGCCGAGAGCCGCGTAAAGCAGGATCGCCAGCACCACGACGTCGAGGATCATGAACTCGCGCGCCTGCATCGCCATGTAGCCCAGGCCCGACGAGGCCGAGAGCGTTTCGGCCACGATCAGCGTCAGCCACATGATGCCGAGGCCATAGCGCAGCCCGACGAAGATCGAGGGCAGGGCGCCCGGCAGCACGATGCGGCGAAACAGCGTGCGCCCGTTCATGCCATAGGCGCGGCCCATCTCGATCAGCTGCGGGTCGACGTTGCGGATGCCGTGCAGGGTGTTGAGATAGATGGGGAAGAACACGCCAAGCGCGACCAGGAACAGCTTTGCCCCCTCGCCGATGCCGAACCACAGGATGACCAGCGGGATGAGCGCCAGATGCGGGATGTTGCGAATCATTTGCAGCGTGGCGTCGGTCAGCAGCTCGCTGCGGCGCCAGACGCCGTTGGCGATGCCAAGCGCAAAGCCGATGCCGCCGCCCACGGCCAGCCCAGCCAGCGCGCGGGTGGCGGAAACGCCAAGGTGGTTCAGCAATTCGCCCGAGGCGGTCATCCGCACCGCCGTCGCCAGGATGGCCGAGGGGCGCGGCATCACCGTATCCGCGATCAGCCCGGCCGCGCCGGCGATTTCCCACAGGATCAGGATCGCCGCCGGCACGGCATAGGGCAGCAGCGCGGCGGGCTGCGGCAGGCTTGGCCGCCAGCCGGCCAGGCGCTGCACTTTCAGGGTTTCGGCAAGGCTCATGTCACGCTCCCTGCTTGGCGGCGGGCGTCCAGACGACCGAGGCGATGTCCAGCTGCCGGGGGATGATGCCCAGCTTGAAGAACTCGTCCGCAAGCTCCTGCTCATAGGCGACGTGCCTGGGCTCGATGAAGCCGACCAGCCCGAGGTCGCTGCCCTTGCGGGTCAGGAAGCGTTCCATCACCGATTCCGGCAGCCCGGTGGCCTTCGAGAGGGTGGCGATGGTGCCGGGCAGGTCGGCCTGGCCCTGCTTGCCCACGGCCTGCACCGTATCGATCAGCGTGGCGATCAGGTCCGGGTTGTCGCGGGCATAGTCGCCGTTGGCGGAATAGAAGTTGAACTCGGGCGCGAGCTGCTCGGTCGTGACCAGGACGCGGGTATTCGGGCGCGCCTCGGCCGAGGCGAAATAGGGATCCCAGATCGTCCAGGCCCCGATGGCGCCCGCGTCGAAGGCGGCGATGGCGTCCGGCGGCGACAGGTCCTGCGGCTTGATGTCGTCCAGCGTCAGCCCCGCCGTGCGCAGAAGCTTGATCGTCGCATAATGCGCCGAGCTGCCGCGCTTGAAGGCGACGGTCTGGCCCTTCAGATCCTCGACCTTCCGGATCGGGGAATCCTTGGGCACCAGGATGGCATGGCCTTCGCGCGAGCCCTGGCCCGCGCCGACAAAGACCAGGTTGCCGCGCGCGGCATGGGCAAAGATCGGCGGCACGTTGCCGGTATAGCCGAAGTCCAGCGCATTGGCCGACAGCGCCTCGAGCAGCGGCGGCCCCGAGGTGAACTCGGACCAGCTGACCCGGATGCCCTGGTCGGCCAGCGCCTGTTCAAAGGCGCCCGACCCCTTGACGAGGCCCAGAAGCCCGCCCTTTTGCCAGCCGACCCGCAGCTCCGTCGCGGGGGCGGCGCGCAGGATCGTCGGTGCGGCCAGCGCGGCAAGACCCAGGGCCAGCGTGGCGCGGCGCGAGAATGTGATGCTCATGACGATATCCTCTCAGAAGGCTTGCAGCAGCGGCGCGGGCTCGGCGGCCGGCTGGGGAACGGTATAGGGGGACAGGAAGGGTGCGAACTGTTCCACCGCCCGGTCCAGCCGGGCATGGGCGGCATCGTCGGCCAGCTTGCCGCCGGTGAATTCGCGGTCGGCGACATAGACGCCGGTGGCCAGCGTCTGCGCCTCGAAAAAGGCCATCAGCGGGCGCAGCTGGTGTTCGATCACCAGCGCATGGCGGTCGCCGCCGCCGGTCGCGGCCAGAAGCACGGGCTTGCCGGCCAGCATGTCGGGATCCAGGAGATCGAGGACATGCTTGAACAACCCGGCATAGCTGCCCTTGTGGACCGGGCTTGCGATCACCAGCGCGTCGGCATGGATCAGCTCGGTCAGATGCGACAGCGCCTCGGGGTCGAGGTCGCCGATGTGGCGAGCATGGCCCAGCGAGGGGCCCAGATCGGCAAGATCGAAGACATGGCCGACGGCGCCGAAGCGGTCGGCGGCCAGATCCACGGCGGTCTGGACCAGGGCACGGCTGCGCGAGGGCGCAGAAAGGCTGCCGGCAAAGCCGGTGATGGTCAGGGCGGTCATGATGATCTCCTGTTCTGTTCGGTCCCGATGGGTCAGGACAGAGGGGACGTGGGGCCGGCGACGGAGGGTCGTGTCGCCGCCGGGGGCAGGATAGGGCCGGGCAGGGCATGGCGGGCGATCTCGCGCGCGACCCGGACCTGGCGCACCGCGCCCGAGGCCAGCTGCGGCGCCAGCCGCCCGGCAACATGGCGGCCGCACCGCGCGGTCCGGACATGCGGATCGCCATTCGGCGCGGTCGCCTGCGGGTCCGGCAGGCCTGGATTCCCGGCCAGCCCGTCTGCGAAATCGGTGCGGATCTCGGGGTCGATCGGCATGCGAAGCGCGTTTCGCCGAGGCGCCGGGTCAGCGGCGGAATGGGCCGAGCCGCGGCCCGGTTCCGGCCGCGGCTCGGCCACGGTCAGGCGCACCGGCAGCCGCCTCCGCGCCGGTTGCCATGCCAGCACGGCGCCGGCGCGACCGTCCTGCGGGATGGCGATGCGCAGGGTCGCGGACATGGTCTCAGCCTCCAGCTGCGGCAAGGCGTGGCGCGGGCTGGGCCGGGCGATAGTCGTTGCCGACCGTCTCGCCAAAGGGGCCCATGTTGGCCGCAAGGCTGGCCTGCGGCAGCGGGTGTTCCAGCGGCAGCAGCGGCAGGACGCGTTCGCCGAAGCTGTAGGCCTCCTCCAGATGCGGATAGCCCGAGAGGATGAAGGTATCGATGCCGATGCGGCGATATTCGTCGATGCGCTCGGCCACGGTTTCGGCATCGCCGACCAGTGCCGTCCCGGCCCCGCCGCGCACCAGCCCGACACCCGCCCAGAGGTTCGGGCTGATTTCCAGCCTGTCGCGGCGCCCGCCATGCAGCGCGGTCATGCGCGCCTGACCGACCGAATCCATCCGCGCAAAGGTTTCCTGCGCCTTGGCTATGGTGGCGTCGTCCAGCCGGCTGATCAGTTGCTCGGCCGCCTGCCAGGCCTCGGCATTGGTGTCGCGCACGATGACATGCAGGCGGATGCCGAAACTGACCTCGCGCCCCTCGGCGTCGGCCAGCCGGCGCACGGATTCGATCTTGTCGCGCACCTGCGCCGGCGCCTCGCCCCAGGTCAGGTATTTGTCGATCTGCCGCGCCGCCACCTTGTTTGCCGCATCGGACGAACCGCCGAAATACAGCGGCGGGCCGTTCTTCTGCAGCGGGTCGAACAGCAGCTTGCCGTCGTCGATCTTGAGGTGCTTGCCGTGGTGATTCACCGTCTCGCCGGCCAGCAGCGCCTTGTAGACGTTCAGGAATTCCTCGGTCACTTCGTAGCGTTCGGCATGGCTCAGGTGGATGCCGTCGCCGGCGTTCTCGACCGGGTCGCCGCCGGTAACCACGTTGATCAGCAACCGCCCGCCCGACAGCCGGTCCAGCGTCGCGGTCATGCGCGCGGCCAGCGTCGGCGATTGCAGCCCCGGACGCACCGCGACCAGGAAGCGCAGCTTTTCGGTCTGCGAGGCCAGCGCCGCCGCCGTGACCCAACTGTCCTCGCAACTGCGGCCGGTGGGCAGCAGGACGCCGAAATAACCCAGGGAATCCGCGGCTTGCGCCACCTGGCGCAGATAGGGCATGTTGACCGCCCGGCCGCCTTCGGCCGTGCCAAGATAGCGGCTGTCGCCATGCGTCGGCAGGAACCAGAGCACGCGGATCTTGTCGGGGGTTGGAATGCTCATGTTGGGGTCCTTTCGCTGATATCACGGCCGGGCGCCGGGATGCCGGTCGTCCTTGCGACCCAAGAAAGCACTTAAATACGATCAGGCATATAGTGATTTGCGGTGAGATGGGAATTTGGGCTGAAACCAGCGTTTCGTGCAGCGGATTTGGAAGAATTCGCTAGAGAGGCGACGTCCGAGGGACTGATATTCTCTGTCCGGCGGGGCTTGGGATCGGCACGTCCAGAAGGAAGATGCTGCCCGAGGCAGTGGTGCGCATGATCGCCGCTTGTGCTGCCGCCGCGAATAGACGCCGACGCCTGCCATAAGCAGAAGCACCACCCCATCCGGCCGGCGACTGCGAGGAGCGTAGCCTGCGAGGCTTCGTCGCACGATGTGATGCTGGGCTTGGGCGCGAATGCATGGTGGTCGAGGGAACTTCGGACGGCAAAAATCGGAGAGCAACCGCTTTTCATGTGTCCGCTGCGGTTCTGGCCGATCAGAAACGCGCGGTTTCCCCGATTTCGGATAGCCGGCTAAGACCGATCTCACCACCCGATACCGCCAGCCGGTGGCTGGCGTTGCGCCTCACGAATCCCTCGTCATGGCAGACGAACAGCACCGTTCCGCCGGATTGCGTGAACTCGGTGATCGCGCGCTCAAGCCGGTGCTGATGACGGGGATCGAGGCCGCGTTGGGTTTCGTCGAGGATCAGCAGGCGCGGGCGATGGGCAATGGCGGCGGCCACGGCGGTCAGTCTGCGCGCGCCGTTGTGCTGGTCCAGCGGATGGGCGAGGGCCAGGGTCTCCAGCCCCAGTGCGGCCAGCGCCCGCAGGGCCAGCCCAGGCGGATCGGGCAGGCGATGAAGGCGGGGGGCCATCATCGCCTCGTCCAGCAGCGTGGCGGCAAGAAACTGTCGGTCGGAATTCTGGAGCACCATTCCCAGAACCGCCGCCAGTTCCTTCGGCTTCGCCCGGCCGACCTGCACGCCCGCGACCGTGATCCGGCCCTTCGAAGGCCGCTCCAGGCCGGCGATCAGCCGCATCAGCGTCGTCTTGCCCGCGCCATTGGGTCCGGTGATCGCGACGGCCGCCCCTTGCGGCAGGTCCAGCTCCAGCCCCCGGAACAGCGGCCTCGCCGGGCCGTGGGCGAAGTCCAGGTCGCGGATCGTGATCATGTCCGCGCTTGTCGCAGGGCGGGCGGCGAGTGGCGAGGGTTGCGGCATATCCTGGAACGGGTGCAGCCTGCCGTCGCGCAGCTGCATCAGCTGGAAACCCTGCGCGCGCCAGGCCCCTGCGCCGACGTCCAGCGCAAGCACCGACATGTCGGGCGCAAGCCGGGTCAGCCGCTGGGTCAGCCCCTCGCGCGCCTCGTGGTCCAGATCGGTCAGCGGCTCGTCCAGGATCAGCAGGGCAGGCCGCATCGCCAGCGCACCGGCGATGGCCAGTCGCTGCGTCTCGCCGCCCGACAGCCGCCTTGGATCGCGCAGGGCCAGGGCCGTCAGCCCCATCGCTTCCATGGCCGCCTTGACCCGGTCCAGGACCTGGCTGCGGGGCAGGCCAAGGTTTTCCGGCCCGAAGGCGATCTCGGCCCGGACCGTGGCCGCCCGGCCCGACCGTTGCAGGTCCGGCCTTTGCCCGACCAGTTGAACGGTCGCCACGCGCTCGGTCCCGGCCAGGGCAGACAGTGGCCGCCCCCGCCACAGCACGGCCTCGCTGCCGGCAAGGCCCGCGGCACAGCGGGCCAGCGTGGACTTGCCCGCCCCGTTGCCGGCGATCACCGCGACCCGGCCACCGGGCGGAAGGTCGAGGTCCAGCCCGTCGAGGACGGCTGGCCCGCCCGGCCAGGAAAAGCGCAGGCCCCGCAAAGACAGGCTCATGCCAGCATCCCCAGGATCAGGATGCAGGCGGCCAGCAGCGCCGAGGCCAGCCGCAGCCGGTATTGGCCCGGCGTGTCGGGCGGGGGCGCCAGCAACGTGCGGCAGGGTTGGCTGCGAAAGCCCCGTGCCTCCAGCATCTGCGCGCGCGGGGCTGCCTCGACCAGTTGCAGGCGGATCAGCGCGATGGCGATATGCGAGATCGCGCACAGGCGTTGCCGTGGTGATCCGCTCAGCGGCAACCCGCGCAGTTGCAGCGCATCGCGCAGCGCCGCCCCTTCCAGCGCCAGCCCCTGGGCCAGGCTCAGCGGCGCGGTCAGCAGATAGGCGATGCCAGAGGGCAGGCCCTTGTCCTCGAGCCCGTCGGCCAGCTCGCCGGGCGCGGTCGAGCCGACGATCATCAGCCCCGCCGCCAGCAGTGCGGCAAGGCGCAGCAGGATCATGCCCGCATGGGCAAGGCCGGCGGGATAGATGGCGACGGGGCCAAGGACGGTCGCCGGCCCCCGCGCGATCAGCAGGCCATGCACCAGAGCCAGCGCCAGGGCCACGGGCAGAAGCAGCAGCGCCATGCGGCGCAGCACGAAGCAGCCCAGCCCCGAGGCCGCCGCGACGGCAAGGCAGGCGAGGGTCGCGAATGCCAGGGCGGCCGGTCCTCCCACGGGCAGCAGCGCCAGGACCGGCAGGCAGAGCGCCAGCCGGGTCACGGGATGCAGCCGCCTCGGCGGGTCCGGCACGGCGGCCATACGGGTTCAGGCGCGGCTGTGGCGCAGGAATGGCCAGTCCCCGGCCATGCGCAAGGGCAGGCCGCGCAGGATCGCCCAGGCCAGCAGAGCGGTCACCACCTTGTCGGCAAGGTTCGAGGTGATCACGGTGATGAGGGTCGCGCCGAACAGGTCGCGCCCGGTTTGCAGCATCCATGCGGTGATGAAATCCGCGCCGCTGCCGGTCACGCCGCCGAACAGCCAGACCCGGATCGGCACGGCGACCAGCGACAGCGCAACGGCGATGACGACGCCCGAGATCACCGCCTGGACCGGGCCGCGGAACATGCCCGCTCGCGCCAGCAGCCCGGCGGCCAGGCCGATGACGCCCGCGACCGGGGCGAAGGCGGCCGCGGTCGGCGACAGGATCAGGCCCCAGATCAGGTTGGTGGCGACGCCGGTGATCAGCCCTGCCAGCGGCCCGGCCATGACCGCGACCACCATCGTCCCCAGGGCATCGAGGAAGATCGGCAGCTTGATCGCCTGGGCGATCTGGCCAAGGGCCATGTTCACCGCGATGCCGACCGCCATCAGGACCAGCATGCGGGTGGAAAACACTGGATTCATCGGGATGTTCCTTGATTGCTGCCCATCATGCGTCTTGCGTCACGACAAGTTCGTCATAGCCGGACAGGGGGCAGGACAGGCGGGTGAAGGCAAGCTCGGGCAGGGCCAGGACCACGATCTCGGCGGTGGTGTAGATGGCCGATCCCTCGGGCATCAGGTGCCCTCCGAAGCAGCGCCCCTCGCTGTCCGAGATGGTCAGGTGCAGATGCTCTCCTGCCGCGTCGATGGTGCCGACGAGAGAGGTGATCTCGAAATGGCCGGAATAGGCCGTCGCCTCGGGGCTGTTGGCATGGCGGATGCGGACATCGGTCAGGCTGCCGACGCAGGTCACGAGCGCCATCGCCCGTGTCCCCGATGCATCGAACGCCGCCCGCAGTCCGGCAGTCAGGTTTTCACCCGGCTTCAGGCGGAAGGCATGGAAAACGCCGGATGAAATCATGTCCATCTATCCTGCGCATTGATGCTGTTGACCACCTTCATCCCAGAAAAGACCATCTCCCTCAACAGGTTTTGCGGAATACGCGGCCGTTCGGGGCTACCGGGCCGATGCCTGGGCTTTTGCGCGAGCGTGTCGAATGCGGATCACCGGGTTGCCACCGGCATGGAGCAGGATGGCATCGGCCCCTTTCTCGATGGCCGCCCGGATGAATGCGCCCTGATGGGCCAGGAGGGTCGCGAGTATCCGAATCCTTGGCCCGATGCAGAGGCGGCATCCACTGGCCCGCTGCCTCTCGCAGATCGCTGAAGCACTGGAAACGGGGCGAGACTCTTCAATCGCGGGGACGGCCGGGAAGATCCGGGATCTCGCCCAGCCATGGCAGGGCAGAGCCGCACCAGATTTGCGATGTCGGGGTCAACTGGTCGCGCTGGTTCACGGTGCCGACGCGGATGCCGATCTCCTCTGTCTCCGCGCCCTCGCCGGTGGTGCAGATCGGAGAGCCGCATTCCGGGCAGAAGAACTGCCGCCTTCGCTTGCCGTTGTCCGCAACCTTGACAGAGCAGCGTGGAGCGGCGCCGGTCAGCCGGAACGCCTCGCGGGGGGACCGTGGCGGTCCCGCGAAAGGCGCTGCCGGCCAGCTGTTGGCAGTCGGTGCAATGGCAGATCGATACCCGCCCAGGGGCGATCTCTGCCTGGTAGGTGACATGGCCGCAATGGCAGCGCCCGTCGACTTTCATCCCTGTGCCCGCCTGTTCGTTGTGGCCTCTTCAGCCATCCTGCCGCTTGCGCCGGGCGATGGAAACCTCGGCCGCCTTGAAACCGGACCGGCGCGGCGAGGGGGGTCGAAGGCGCCTATGTCGCCCGTGGCCGCACCGCCCCGGCCACGGCAGCGGCGGCAAGGATCAGCGCCAGGACCAGCAGCATGGCCATGCGCAGCCCATATGTCTCGCCGATGAGCCCGAGCAGCGGAGGCCCGACCAGGAAGGCGATATAGCCGCAGATCGTGACCGTGCGCACCCGGCCGGTCGCATTTGGTCCCGATGCTGCTGCTGCCGAGATGGCGATGGGGAACCCCAGCGAGGCGCCAAGGCCCCACAGGACCACCGATGCCGCGGCCAGCGCCGGCACGGGCGCCAGGATCACCAACGCCAGCCCGGTCGCGCAAAGCGCCGCAGTCACGCGCATGACCGCCGCCGGACCATGGCGGCGCAGGAAGATCCCGCCCGCGAACCGGCCCAGCGTCATCGCCGCGGAAAAGCCCAGGTAGACCAAGGACCCGATGGCGGGCGAGAAGCCGTGCTCGTCCACCATCAGGATCGGCAGCCAGTCGTTTGCCGCCCCCTCGGCCAGGGCCACCGCCAGCACGACCAGGCCGATCAGGTAGAGCCGCGGATCGCGCCAATAGGCATCGTGGCGAAGGGCAGGGGCGGTGCCAGCTTTGGTCCTGCCGGCGGCAAGGCCGGTCCCTTCCGGTATCCAGCGGCCAAACCACAGGACCGGCGGCGCCGCGGCTGCGGCGACCAGGCCCAGATGCCATGCAACGGGCAGGTCGATCCGGGCAAGGGCTGTGCCGGCCAATGCCCCGAAGACGGTGCCCAGGCTGAAGCAGCCATGCAGCGCGTGCATCAAGGGACGGCCGGAAAGCCGCTCGACCTCCGCCCCCTCGACATTGATGGCGATCTCGCCGGCACCCATGCCCAGCCCGAAGAAGCATAGCCCCAGCGCAACCACCGGGGCGAGGCCCAAGCCGGTGCCCGCGGCCATGACCGCCACGCCGAAAAGCAGCAGCCAGGTGCCCGAGATCGCGACCTGCCTGGTTCCCCGGCGGCCCACCAGCATGCCGGCCAGCAGGATGCCGCACATCGACCCGGTCGAAAGGCCAAGCAGCACCAGCCCCATCTCGGCAAGCGAGGCGTCGATCCCGTCGCGAATGGCGGGCGTTCGCGTGACCCAGGACGCCAGCGCCACGCCGGGGATGAAGAAGAAGGCGAAAAGCGCGAGCCGCCGCCGCCTGAGGTCGCCGGTCATCGGCCGGGCTCCGTGCATGGGATTGCATTCGGGGGGCATATGGGCACAGGTTTCAGGCAAGGGGAAGCGGGCCCCGGGGGATTTCCCGTGGGAGAGCCCGCGACCGGGGCCGGTGCGCTGGATCGCTGCCCTCTGCGACCCGGCACCTGCGCCAAGGGCGAGTTGCCGCTGAGCCAGAGCTTCCGGCATCAGGACATTCTCGGCAACGCTGATACTGGGCGGCTGGTCTGGGAGGCCAAGATTGCCCGCCGCCGCGTGGTGTTGGAAATCTCGGGGGTCGGCTGGATCCACGGCCTCAACCTCCTTGCGCCGGACCGCGGTCCTTAACAGGTCGCTGAAATAGTCGTGAAATTGGGGCGGGTTCCCGATGTTTACGCAATTCAGCGTCCGGTGCCGAGTTGGTTTCGGCAGGAGACATGCCTGCCCGCCATTGCCCCGATCACGGCGCTGAAGGCGCTGATCGGCAGCCCCAGCTACGCCCACAAGGGCTGGGTCTGGGAACAATACGACACCCAGGTCGGCGCCGACACCATCCGCCGCCCCGGCCTGGGCGCCGGCGTGGTGCGGGTGCATGGCACGAAGAAGGCGCTGGCCTTCACCAGCGACGTGACCCCGCGCTATGTCCGGGCGAACCCCTATGAGGGCGGCAAGCAGGCGGTGGCCGAGGCTTACCGCAACCTGACCGCCTGCGGCGCCCTGCCGCTGGCCACCACCGACAACCTGAACTTCGGCAACCCGGAAAAGCCCGAGATCATGGGCCAGCTGGTCGGCGCCATCAAGGGCATCGGCGAGGCCTGCGCGGCGCTGGATTTCCCCATCGTCTCGGGCAACGTCTCGCTTTACAACGAGACCGACGGCAAGGGCATCCTGCCCACGCCCACCATCGGCGGCGTCGGGCTGATCGCCGACCTGGACGGGCTGATCGCCGGCCTGCCGGCCGAGGGCGACCTGGCGCTGGTCATCGGCGAGACGCGGGGCCACCTGGGCCAGTCGGCGCTGGCCGCCGAGGCCTTCGGCATCGAGGCCGGCGACGCGCCGCCCGTGGACCTGGCCGCCGAGCGCCGCAATGGCGAATTCCTGCGCGCGCATGGCGGGCTGGTCCGGGCCGCGGCCGACCTGTCGGATGGCGGGCTGGCGCTGGCGGCCTTCGAACTGGCCGAGGCGGCAGGCCTGGGCGTGACGCTGGACAGCGCCGGGATCGCCCAGCTTTTCGGCGAGGACCAGGCGCGCTACCTGGTCGCCTGCACCGCCGGGAACGCGGCCAAGCTGGCCGAGGCGGCCGCGGCGGCCGGCGTGCCGCTGGCGACGGCCGGCAGCTTCGGCGGCGAGACGGTGGTCCTTGGCGGCGATACCGTACCCCTGGCCGAGCTGTCGCAGCTTTATCGCACCGCCTTCGAGAAAAGCCTGAACCTGGAACTCGCCTGAGCCCGGAAAGCGGCCCTTGGCCGCTGCCTCCGGCGGGGAGTATTTGGGGAACAGAGAAAGCGCTAGCCGGCGGTTTCGTCGTGCCGGCGCCGGCCCCTCGCAGGCTGCTGCATGCGACAGGAGAGCTTGGGCCGGGGACCGGGAAAGTCGCCTCGATTCTGTCGGAAATGCCCGGTTTTCAGGCCGGTCGCCGCCGAATCCAGAACGAATTCCGCCACGGCGCCCCGTCAAAACCCTTTTTTCAGCGGCCTGTTCTCATGATCGCTGTCAATCCTTTATTCCATGGCACTTATTCCGGTTTGACGGGGTGCGCCGTGATGTGGATGCGCATGGCAGGAGGCGGAACCGAGACGACGGTTGAGCAGCTCTCATGCGCGGGTTGGTCGACCCCCATGACGTGGTTTCGTCCTGGGGCTGCCTTGGTCTAGGGATCGGGCATCGACAGTGTCGGCCCATAACAGGGCACGAGGGTTCCTCACCGTGTTCCACCCCCGGCTTTGCGCATCAGCCTGCCGGAGGAATGTCCTTTCCTCCACGCATTCTGTCCGGCGGTGTGGGCCGGAGCCGCCGTCACCATCTTTGCGATCGCCCAGATGAAGCCAGCCATCTCGCGCACGATGGCCCTGGTGACCACCACCTTGGCTTTTCCTGCCGCAACCAGATGGCGGGATCGCTGGCACATCCGCAGTTGCCCCCTCCAGGCGGTGTCGCGAACCGTCGCCGGAAGTGCTTCGAGCCGGTCGTGCGGCTTGCGGCTGACACGCATCTGCATGCGACAGCTCCAGGCTCCCTCGATCAGCGCCCTGCGCGCGAGACCACTGCCTGCCTTGGTGATCCCGCCGCGGCGCACCGAGGAACCGCTGGAATGCTCCGAGGACGCGAGGCCGAGATAGGCCATCAATTGCCGCGGGGTGCCAAAGCGGCGGAAGTCGCCGACCTCGGCCACCACGGTTACGGCGACGATGAACCCGACACCGCGCATCGCCTGAACGGCTTCCACGACGGGCGCGAGGCTCCAACTCGCCAGAAGCGCCGCAATTTGCCCCGTCAACCGCTCCACCCGCGCCTCGGCATCAGCGACCGCGTCGATGTAATCCTGCAGAACGATCTGTTGCGCCGGATGCGTGAAGCGCACCAGCGCGAGCCAGCGCCGATAGGCTCCGGTCCAGCCCTTCCTGCCAGGATAGATCCGGCCGTGGCGCAGCAGAAAGCCCTAGATTCTGGCGCGCCTTGCCAGTGACGCGCATCGCCGCCCGTGCCCGGACCAGGTCGCGCATTGCCTCATGGGCTGCATCCGGCACCCAGACCGCCGTCAGCTCACCCGCCCGGTGGAGCTTGGCCAGCATCAGCGCATCGCGGCGATCCGTCTTCGCCCGGTCCCCGGCCTTCAGCGGGATCAGCGAGGGCGCGACCACGATGCAGTCATGCCCCATCTCGACCAACTGGCGGTGGAGGCCATAGCCGCAGGGGCCAGCCTCATAGCAAAACCGCAGCCGTGTCCCGCTGGCCGAAAGCTTCTCGATCAGTTTGCGGACATGATCGGGACGATGCGGCGCGGTCCCCCAGTGGCGGACCTCGCCACCGCGTTTGCCCCGCGCAACCGCAACAGATATCGTCGCCTTGCGGACATCAGGCCCGATGAACACGTTATTCTGCATTCGGCCTCTCCCCCCAATCCCTGAAGCTCGGCGCAAGCCCGTCTGGTGCAACCCTCGAACGGAGAAGGTCGCAGGAGAGACCACCAGCCCAGGCAACTCAAACCGCGATATGGGGGGCTAGGTTTGGCACGGATTCCCAAGTGATCGAGGTACTCGCCCAATCTTGGCGGAATATGCTGGTCGAACCCCTGCGTAAACGCAAAATGTGAACTGGCATGAACGCCATCGTTGTGGCCGAGGTGATGACGCCGCTCTATCGACGCTGGCTGGACACCATGCCCGACTCCGAAGCGGCGCTGTCGCGCATCACCGAACGCATCCCGCTGGGCCGGCGGATGACGACCGCAGGGGAAATTGCCGATTGCTGCCTGTTCCTGCTCTCGGACCGGGCCAACCACATGACGGGTCAATGGCTGTTCCCCGACGGCGGCTATAGCCATCTTGACCGGTCTGTCTGACCGGCCGCTCCAACGTGGTGATCCGCACCTCATATTCCGCCACCGGTTTGGCGGCCGCCCCGTCTTCATCAAGGCTCCCGCTTTCGCCGTTTCGATTCGGATGCGGATCAGGCTGCGCAAAAGGTCGTGGCGACGGTCAAGCGCATGGAGCGTCGCTTCGCGATCGTCTTCAATATCCCGCATTGTGCCCTTCTGGTGATCCCGAAGCATCATGACCGTCGGCGTAAGAGGGCAGTTTTGAGGCCCGACTCGATTTTTGTGGTGCCATCAGGTGGAATGCTGCAGGCGCGTAAGCAGCATACATTTGCCGTTTCAGCAGCTTCAGCCGATTTACCTGCCCTTCGGTCTGGCTGTTGGCAAAGACCCTAGCCTGATGTGCGATGGGGGGAATTTGGTGTCGCGGCCACGATCGCGTCGCACGAATGCGATGTGCTGTCGCACTAATCCAACGGTAAGAGAGTGATGCTCCCTTGATATGCGTCAATGCACATCGACGGCGAATGGCTAGACTGGCGTCTGAAGCTGCTTCCCAGCAAGAGGACATCACCGATATGACATTCACCAGGCAGAGCATCGTTTCGGCATTCGTTATTTCTACCCTGCTCGGGACAACGGCCGGTTTCGCGATGGCCCAAACCACGCCGCCGAACATCGAGGTGAAAGCTCCCGCTGGCATTTATAAGCTTGATCTCACGCATGCGGTATTACTCTGGTCGGTCAAGCACAACGGGATTTCCAATTATACGGCACGTTTCAACGATATCGAAGCTGCATTGAAGCTCGATCCGACAAAGATCGAGGATTCCTCGATTGAAGTCACCATTGACCCGAAGTCCGTCGAAACTGGATATCGTGGCAACTACAAGGCTACGCATGCAGATTCCGGTTTTGAAACCTGGGACGAAGAAGTTGCTCGCTCGCCGAAGTTTCTGAACGGTGACACTTATCCTACGATCGCGTTCAAGTCGACAAAAGTGATGCCTACGGGGCCAACAACCGCAGACGTCACGGGCGATCTCAGTTTCCTCGGCGTCACCAAGTCCGTAACGCTCAAGGCAACATTCAACGGTGAGATCGAAAAACACCCTTTCAGGGACGTCCCAACTGTAGCGTTTGCGGCTGAGGGTGTATTTGATCGTACCGAATTTGGCCAACCGAAGGGGTCAGTCGGTCCCGAAATCACCATCCGCTTTGATGGCGAATTCATTCAGGATACGGTCGCAAATTAGACCTGCCAATTGCGCAGATCGCATCGACGGCCGGAGTCGATGCGATCTGTCTTTGAAGTTCGCCCTGACCGGTTGACGCAATCTTTCTCGTGGGGATCGGGCGCAAATGCCGAAGGCTCGCGCGCCCTCGGGCCCAGTTCCAGATCTCGCCCAACTCATCGGCGTTCGCGGTTCTCGGGCCGCAAGCCCGCACGCCACCCGCAGCCGCTGCGACCAGCGCCGCATTCGAGGGGGCAAGTGTGCCGTCCGTCGGATGGAGATCGTGCCCGAAGCTGCCCGCCGCGCCGTGCGCCGGCGCCGATCCAGGCGGCCTCGCGGCGGCCGGAGGCGCATAACCTGCTGTGCAGCCGTGCTTTCCTTTCCCCTGACCGTGTTTCAGCTCTGTTTCCTGCCCTTGATCGCTGGCAGGGATCTGGTCAGCGGCACCGCCTCGACGCCATAGCAGTCTGCAAGGCTGACAGGCATCGCTGCGATGCAGCCAAGGCCGAAGTTCAGCCCATGAAATGGTGAAGCGATCAACCCGACGCTGCCTCGCAGCAATTGCAGACCATGTATCCTGCCAGGGACATCCGCCTGCGACTGAAGGCCGGTCGTAATCATCGAACCCTCTAATACGCTTTCAGCGAGGCGGGCGCATAGTCGATGGCCGCGTTCTTGGTCAGCCCGTTCACCGCATGTTTCGAGGCGACATAGGAAGGCGTGCCGCCAAAGCCGCGCAGCCCGACAACCGAGGCGACGTTGACGATGCTGCCGCCGCGGCCCTGGGCCAGCATCTGCCGCAGCTCGGCGCGCAGCGAGCGGAAGGTGCCGGTCGCGTTCACCCGCATCACCACGTCCCAATAGTCGTCGCTGGCCTCGTCGATGCGCGCCATGACCAGGTCCTTCTGGCTGGCATAGTCGATGGGATCGCCCGGAAAGATCGCGTCCATCACCCCGGCATTGTTCAGCGCGCAGTCCAGCCCGCCGAAATGCCCGACCGCCGCCTGCACCATGGCGTCGCAGACCGCGGTTTCCGAGATGTCGCCCTGCACGAAAGCCGCCTTGCCGCCCTCGGACAGGATCGCGTCGATCACCGCCTGCCCCTCGTCGGCGATCCAATCCACGCCGACGACATTCGCGCCTTCGCGTGCCAGCCGCATCGCCGCCAGGCGCCCCATGCCGCGGGCGCAGCCAGTGACCAGCGCAGTCTTGCCGGCGAAGCGGCCCGGAACGAAATAATCCTCGGGGACCGGCACGATGTTCTGCCGCCCAGGCAGGGCCGGGTCCGCCGGATCCCAAGGCATCGCATAGGCGCCAAGGGTCGTGGGCATGGCCGCCGGTTGCGCGGTCTCGGCCGCAAGCGGGCTGGCCAGACCGCCGGTCATGGCCGCCGCGCCAAGGACTTTCAGCAGCGCGCGACGCTCGAGGTTTTCAGCGCTGTCATGCGGTTCACTCATCGGTATTCCTCGTTTCTGTGGTGATGGAGGGGATCGGCCGCTCGCTCGGAAGGCGTAGCGGACGAAGGCCATGACGCTGAGCCAGTCCTTGGCGCTGCCGCCAAGCGCGGCCTTGGCGGCCGATCCCGGCACGGTGTAGGCGACATGGCCGTGGATGTAGGTGTTCTTCGACTTGAACCACTTGACCGTGACATTGGCCTCGTAGCCCGGCTCGTCATCGCTCAGCACGGAGAGCGCCGGATTGCCGCCGATATTGTTCAGTTCGTCGGCCCGGAACGCCCAGAACTGCGGCACCACCTCGATGCGCGGCGACATCTTGAAGCGGGCCTGGATGTGATGGGCGACGACATTGCTGTCCTGCACCACCTTGAAATGGTTGGCGCCCTGCACCCATTGCTCGCCCGTGCCGCCCGAGAGCAGCGGATCCCAACGCTCATAGGCGGAGGTGGCGGGATCGTCGCCCGAAAAATAGGACACCCGATAGCTGATCGTCGGCGCCCAGCGGGCATCGGCGAAATGATAGCCGAGTTCCGCCCAGCCCGCGCGTGCGTCCATGTCTAAGTTGCGGTTGGTCTGACGGGCGATTTAGGCCCCGAAGAACGGCCCCGAGGCGCCCGCCGGGTTGGGTTGATAGGCAAGGCGCAGATCATGCACCCGCAGCCCTTCGCGGCTGCCGGCGACAGAGCCGTCCGGCCCGAAGTAATTGGCGCCGGATTTCGGTACCGCCAGATAGCTGGCGCCCAGCGACAGCCCGGACAAGGGCGTTGCCTCCAGGTTCAGGCCGCCGATCCGGGTGTCGGTGTCCAGCAGCGGCAATTCGTCGGGGTCCAGATAGAACGCCTCGAGCTTCACGTCGTTATGGGCGATCTGGCCCAGCGCCAGCAGATCCGAGGACCAGCGCGCATTGGCCTGGAGTGCGGCCCGCTCGCCGCCATTCGCTGCGGTGTTGGCGATCAGGAAGCCGTTGGCCAGGGTAAAGCGCTGGCGTCCGGCGGTCAGGTTGAAGACCAGCCGGTTGCCCCGCCCGTCCACATGCCCGCCAACGATGCCCAGATAGGCGTCCTCGACCTGGGTGTGGCTGCGGGTCTTGTCGGTGAACAGCTCCTGTCCTTGCGACCAGGTGGTCATGGCGCTGAGCCCGCCATAGAACGACAGCCCTTCGCCCAAGGGGGTGATGCCGTAGAAGCCGTAATGCAGATAGGCTTCGGCCCAGTGGTCATAGCCGCGGCCGGCGGCCTTGCCCTGCATCAGCGGATTGCCGGCCAGCATCAGGTCGGGCCGGCCATACCAGGCATTGTCATTGCCGTAATACAGGCTGAAGGCGTCGAGCTTGAACCGCAGATAGGTTCCGTCCCGGTCCATCAGGATCGGAAAATCGCGCCGGTCCCCGGTCAGGCCATGCCGCGGCCGGCATCCGGCTGGGCATCCTCTCGCAGCGTGACCAGGACGCTCACCTCGACGCCGCCCGCGGCCGAGGGCAAGGTCTCGTGATCGAGCGTGGCGATCCCCGCGATGTCTCGTCGGCAAGAGCCTATTGGCTCTTACGGGTCGGTGCCCAAAAGCTGGCTGCTCTGCGTCTCGATCCAATCGCGGGCATGGCTGATGAAGGCGCGGTGCAATCGGGTGCGCTCGGTTCCCTTGCCCATCATCAGGCCCAGGGTCATGGGCCGCGGCCTGCCGGTAAGGGGGATGAAGCGCATGGGCTTGCCGTCCGGCGCCACGTCATGCAGCGGCCGGACATTCACGATGGAATAGCCGAAGCCGTTGGCGACAAGGCTGCGCATCACTGCCATGTCCCGTGTCCGCTCGGCGATATTGGCGCGCAGCCCGGCCTTGGCAAAGAAGGACAGGAAATAATCCGAGCTCAGCGGCAGGTCGAGCAGGACCATCGGATAGGGGGCAAGCTGCTGGACCGAGACCTCGGACAGCTCCGCCAGCGGGTGGTCCTCGCTGATGGCGACCAGCGGCGGCAATGCGACGATCGGGAAGAACAGCAGATCGGCCGGCAGGTCGAGGTCATAGCTCAGCGCCAAGTCGATCTTGGCCTGGCGCAGCAGGCTGAAAAGCTCGGCCTGGTCGGCCTCGACCTGCGAGATGCGGACCTCGCCGTGCTGCTCGACAAAGCTGCGCCGCAGGCCGGGCAGGACGATCTGGGCGAAGGTGCTGAGACAGCCGATCGCCAGCGGGCCGCGGATCGAACCGGACAGATCCCCCGCGAGATCGCGCAGAGCCGCCGCCTGGCGCAGCACCGTCTGCGCATGATCCAGCAATTTGCGCCCCGCCAGCGTCGGCGTCAGCCCCTGCGCATGATACCGGACGAAAAGCTTGACCCCAGCTCCTCCTCGAGTTGCGAGATCCCGGCCGAGATCGAGGGCGACGAGACATTCACCTGCTGCGAGGCGGCGGCGATGCTGCCGGTTTCTCCCACGGCGACAAAATATTCCAGTTGCCGCAGCGTATAACGAAGGGGCATGTTTCTTCCGGCTCGGTGTTGGCATCGTGGCGAAAGCCTTCGCCGCCGTCCTTGCGCCATCGGCTGGAGGCCCGCGCAGACGTGGCCGGAGTATTGCCCCAAAACAACCGGCGCCGCAAGCAATGTGGCATGATGACGCACCAAAGTCGCATGGAAATCCCGCCCTCCCAAGCGCTGCCAAGGGCAATGCGCGACGGGCCCGGCCGGGCCGGGGGCGGAGCTTCGACCGGATGGGCGGTCATGCGGCATGGCTGGCGGCCGCACGGGCCCCCAGCCACAGGGGTTCACTCGTCGCCGGGCACGCCGTAGGAGGGCGCAGCGCGCGGGTCCAGCGCACGCTGGACATAGGCGTCGAGTTGCGGCTTGTAGATCTCCCACAACCGGGCCACGGCCTCGATCGGGCACGCCTCGGTCCAGTCGCAGCGCAGATCGGCCACAGGCCAGCTGACCTTGTCCACGATCATCATGCCCGCCGAATGCACCGGGCCTGCTTCGCCTCCGGCGGCGAGCCCGGCGCGCATCGCGGCGATCAGCCGGTCGCCGATATGGCCCGAGGCCGCCAGATAGCCCTCGACGATGGCCTGCGGCACGCCGTCATTGGCCAGAAGGTTGCCACCGGAGGCGACGTTTTCCGATTGTGCCTGCGTCCAGATGCCCAGCGAGTTCGGCCCGGAATGGATCGCCGTCATGCCGTTGCGGTCCACGGCCAGGACCTGCCGGTATTCGATGAACCGCCCCCGCCGCCGGACCTCGGCCACGGCATCGGCCGCCGAGAGGCCGCCTGCCATCAGGTCCAGCGCCAGAGGGCCGAGCGCGGGATCGGTCACGTTCTGAGAGGCGACCGCGCCCACGCCCGCGCGGGCATGGGAGCAGCGCGCCGCCACCGCTGGCGAGGACGAGGATATGGCGATGCCGAACATGCCGGTCTCGGGGCAGCGCGCCACCAGCGAGAAGGTCATCGTCTTACTCCGGGATGACGGCGGTGCCGTCGATCTCGACCAGCCATTCCGGCCGCGCCAGCGCCTGCACCACCAGCCCGGTCGAGACCGGATGCACGCCGCGGAGATATTCGCCCATGGTGCGATAGACCGCTTCGCGGTGCCGTACGTCGGTGATATAGACGACGACCTTGACCAGATGCTCCATCTGGCCGCCGGCCTCCTCGATCAGCTGCCGGATGTTCTGCATGACCTTGTGGGTCTGCTCGACCGGATCGTGGCTGTCGATGTTGCGGGCCGTGTCCAGGTCCTGCGGGCACTGGCCGCGCAGCCAGACGATGCGGCCGCCCTGGGTGACGACCGCCTGGCAGAGATCGTTGTCGAGCCGCTGCTCGGGATAGGTGTCCTTGGTGTTGAATTTGCGGATGCGGGTGTGGGCCATCCTGGTCTCCATGGCTGTGGCGCGCATCGTCAGGGCGCCGGTTGAAAGGGCTCTCCGACTTGCTGCCGGCAAGGGATCGGCGGGGATCGCATGGTCAGGCCTCTTGCAGCATCCGCTGGGCCTTGCCCTGGTATTCGCTATACTTGCGCTGGATCGTGATCTGCTCGGCAATATGGCGGGCATCGTGCCAGACACCCCAGATGAAGCTGGAGCCGCGCCGCGACTGCCAGGGCAGCCCCAGGAAATACAGCCCCGGCTCGATCGAGACGCCGCGCTGGTGGATCGGGCGGCCGCGTTCGTCAAAGGCATCGGCCTTGATCCAGCCGAAATCCACCGCAAAGCCCGTGGCCCAGATGACGGTCGCGATGCCCGCATCGGCAAGGTGCAGGTCCGGGATCGGCTTCGTCACGCAGTCCGGGTCGGGCTCGCGCCTGCGGGCTTCGGGATCCTCGGGCAGGTCAAGGCCGTTGCGGCGGATATAGGCATCGGCCTCGTCCAGCAAGGAAAGGTAGTTCTCGTCGCCCCGGTCGAGATTCTGGCGCAGATCCGGGGCAAAGCTCAGGCGGTCGTCGCGATAGGCTTCGGTCCTGCCCAGCAGCACCATGCCTTGATTGCCCAGGCGGCGGAAATCCACCGTCTCGCCGCCGCGCGCGCCGCTGACGGCGATGGTGACATGCTCGGTGCCCGGCGCCGGGGCGGCCATGTCCCATTTGCCGAGCACGCCCAGCCACCAGCAGAAATCCCGGCCGCGATAGGCGCGCGGCGGCCGGTCATGCGGGCCGACCGACAGATAGACCCTGCGCCCCGCCCGCAGCAGTTCATCGGCGATCTGCACGCCCGACGATCCCGCGCCGATCACCAGCACCGCCCCCTCGGGCAGCTGTGCCGGGTTGCGATAGGTGCTGGAATGGATCTGCATGAGGCCGGCGTCGTCGGGGACCAGAGGGGGAATGATCGGTTTCTGAAACGGGCCGGTGGCCGCGACGATGCGCTCGGCCTCGATCACGCCTTGCGAGGTGGTGACTGTGAAGCCGGGACGACCCGCATTGCGGCGCACCGCGCGCACCTCGACGCCGCAGCGGATCGGGGCGTTGATTTTCCTGGCATAGGCCGCGAAGTAATCGGCCACCTCTTCCTTGGCGACGAAGCCGTCGGGATCGCCCGCAAACTCCATGCCGGGAAAGCGATCATGCCAGGCGGGGCCGTTGGCGACCAGGGAATCCCAGCGTTCCGAGCGCCAGCGCTCGGCGATCCGACCGCGTTCGAGAACCAGATGCGGCACGCCGGCCTCGCCCAGATGCTCGCTCATCGCGACGCCGGCCTGACCGGCGCCGACAATCAGCGTGTCGATCTTCTCAACTGACATTCTTGCGTCCTTCCGTGGATTTCAGGGGTTCTGGCGGCGCGTGCCTTGCCTTTCCCTCGGTCTACCGTCGGGCCGGAAAGGCGAAAATTATGATTTCGTGCAGCAACGGTTAGGCTGATCCTAAATCGGCAGGGGACAGGGTGGATTAGGCTCGGCCACAGCAATGGATCGGGAAACGCTTGTTTCGCCCCACAGACGAGCGGCCATAACCGTCCCGGACCAACCGGAGGAGCTGCACATGACCGGACCCCATCCCGAGACGCTGGCGCTTCTGGCGCGCCTGATCGCCTTTCCGACCGTCAGCGCCGAAAGCAACCTGGCCTTGGTCGATTTTGCCGAGCATCATCTGCGGCAGGCGGGGTTCACCACGCATCGCCTGGCTTCGCCGGACGGGACGAAGGCGGGGCTCATGGCCCGGCTGGGCGAGGGGCAGGGCGGGGTGATGCTCTCGGCCCATAGCGATGTCGTTCCGGTCGCGGGGCAGGATTGGAGTCGGCCCCCGTTCCGGCTGACGCGGGAAGGGGCCAATCTTTACGGGCGGGGCACGACCGACATGAAGGGCTTTCTGGCCGCAATGCTGTCATCGGCCAGCCGCGCCGGCAAGACGGGGCTGGCGCGGCCGCTCATGCTGGCGATCTCCTATGACGAGGAGCTGGGCTGCACCGGCATCCGCCACATGCTGCCCGGCATCGAGGCCCTGGGCTGGCAGCCTGCATTCTGCATCGTGGGCGAGCCGACCGGAATGCGGCCGGCCATCGGGCACAAGGGCAAGGCCGCGCTGGTCGCGACCTGCCACGGCACGGCCGGGCATTCCTCGCTGGCGCCGCGCCATGTCAACGCGCTGCATCTCGCGGCCGAATTCGTCGCCGCGCTGCGCCGCATCCAGTCGGATTACGCCGGGTCGGCGCTTGCGGATGACGCTTACGGCATTCCCTATTCCACCGTCCATGCCGGCAGGATGCAGGGCGGCACGGCGCTGAACATCGTCCCGGACCGGGCCGTCGTCGAATTCGAGTTCCGCCACCTGCCAGGCGATGCGCTGCCCGATTTTCAACGCCGGCTGCGGGCCGAGGTCCAGGCTATCCTTGCGCAATTCCCCGACCCGGCGGCCGATATCCGCATCGCGACGACGAACACCTATCCGGGACTGGACATCGTGCCAGACCACCCGGCGGTGGAGGAGGTCGCCCGGCTTTGCGGCCATCCGCAGCGCATCAAGGTCACCTATGGCACCGAGGCCGGATATTTCCTGTCGCTGGGGATACCGACGGTGGTTTGCGGGCCGGGCGACATGGAGGCGCAAGGCCACAAGCCCGACGAGTTCCTGACCGCGCAGCAGCTTGCGGCCTGCGACCGGATGCTGGACGGGGTGCTGGCCAGGCTTCGGGCGTGATGCGGGCCGGCTCCGGCCCGGCGCGACAAGGGGCTTAGGATTCGCCGAAGCAAAGTTGCGGAAAACTTTAATTTACGAGACGCCGCCGTTTCGGATGATTGGGACACGCAACGAACAGGGGTGGTTGGCCGACAATTTGACGCCGCGGGCCGGGTTAAGGCCATGCCGGCGCAGCTCTGCCGTCGGGACAGCCGCAGACAAGACCTAGGGAGCCAGAGTTGAACCAAGCTACCGCAGCCGCCCGGCTCAGGACGGGCGCGGCCGTCGCCGGCGACGCGTTCGTCGCCTTTGAGCGCGTCCAGAAAAGCTACGACGGGGAAACCCTCGTGGTGAATGATCTGAACCTGGCCATCGCCAAGGGCGAATTCCTGACGCTGCTGGGGCCTTCGGGATCCGGCAAGACCACCAGCCTGATGATGCTGGCGGGGTTCGAGACCGCCACCTCGGGCGAGATCCGGCTTGCCGGGCGGCCGATCAACTCGGTGCCGCCGCACCGGCGCGGCATCGGCATGGTGTTCCAGAACTACGCGCTGTTCCCGCATATGAGCGTGGGCGAGAACCTGGCCTTTCCGCTGAAGGTGCGCGGGCTCGGCAAGGCCGAGCGCGAGGCCAGGATCATGCGGGCGCTGGACATGGTGCAGATGGGCCATTTCGCAAACCGCCGCCCGGCGCAGCTTTCCGGCGGCCAGCAGCAGCGCATCGCGCTGGCCCGCGCGCTGGTCTTCGATCCCGAGCTGGTGCTGATGGATGAGCCGTTGGGTGCGCTCGACAAGCAACTGCGCGAGCATATGCAATACGAGATCAAGCGGCTGCACGACCAGATCGGCATCACCGTCGTCTATGTCACCCATGACCAGGGCGAGGCGCTGACCATGTCCGACCGGGTGGCGGTGTTCAACGACGGGCGGATCCAGCAGCTCGCGCCGCCGGCCGAGCTGTATGAGCGGCCGCAGAACAGCTTCGTCGCGCAATTCATCGGCGAAAACAACACGCTGTCGGGAACCATCGAGGATTTCGACGGCACCAGAGCGACGGTGAGGCTGGCGACAGGAGAGCTGATCGACGCCACCCCGGTGAACATCCGCGCGCGCGGGCAGAAGACGCTGGTCTCGATCCGCCCCGAGCGGGTGGAGTTCAAGCCCGAGATGATGCCGCCCGGCGCGCACCGGATCCCTGCCCAGGTGCTCGAGGTGATCTATATGGGCGACGTGCTTCGCATCCGCATGCAGGTCGCGGGCACCAGCGACTTCGTGATGAAGTGCCGCAACGCGCTGGGGCAGCGCAAGCTGCCCCCCGGCGAGACCATCGAGATCGGCTGGCATCCCGAGGATGCGCGCGCCCTCGATCCGATCTGAAGCCGACCCTCGGCCTTGAACGACCACAGACCAGTCCGGAAGAGCCGCGAGAGGCGGCCACCGGCCAGAAATTCAACAGGGAGTCCCAACGATGAAGAAAATGCTGATCCTGACCACCGCGCTTGCCGCGGCCGCATCCGCCGCCCATGCCGATATCACGGTCATCAGCTGGGGCGGCGCCTGCGAGAAATCGCAGGTCGAGGCCTATAACCGGCCTTTCACCGCTCAGACCGGCATCGCCGTCAAGATGCTTGCCGCCGACAACCCGGCCGCGCCGATCAAGTCGATGGTGGAATCGAACAACGTCGGCGTCGATGTCGCCGACGTGGAATATACCGATGCGATCCGGCTTTGCGACGACGGGCTGCTGGAGGAGATCGACCCGGCCATCCTGCCGCCCGCCCCGGACGGCACGCCCGCGACCGAGGATTTCCTGCCGGGGGCGCTTACCGATTGCGCGGTCGGCTCGATGGTGTTCTCGACCGTCTACGGCTATGACGTGACCAAGTTCCCGGACGAGAAGCCGAGCACGATCGCCGACTTCTTCGACACCGAGAAATTCCCCGGCAAGCGCGGAATGCGCAAGAGCGCCCGCGCCAACCTGGAAATGGCGCTGATGGCCGAAGGCGTGCCCGCGGCAGAGGTCTATGACGTGCTTGCCACGCCCGAAGGCCTGGACCGCGCCTTTGCCAAGCTCGACACCATCAAGAGAAACGTGGTCTGGTGGGAGGCCGGCGCCCAGCCGCCGCAGCTGCTGGCCGATGGCGAGGTGGTGATGACCACCGCCTATAACGGCCGCCTGTTCACGGCCGTGGTCACCGAGAACAAGCCCTTTGCCATGGTCTGGGACGGGCAGGTCTATGAATATGAGCTGTTCGTGATCCCGAAGGGCGCGCCGAACAAGGACGCGGCGCTGGAATACATCAAGTTCGCCACCGACACCCAGCGCCTTGCCGATCAGACGAAATGGATCAGCTACGGCCCGGCCCGCAAGTCCTCGCTGTCGCTGGTCGGGCTCTACGAGGACGGCAAGACCGAGATGGCGCCGCACATGCCTACGGCAGAGGCCAATCTCGCCAATGCCTTGCGTTCCTCCTACGAGTTCTGGGTCGACCGCGACATCGAGATCAACGAGCGGTTCAGCACCTGGCTTGCGGAGTGAACCGGGGCCGCCGGCCCCGACGGCCGGCGCAGGGCTTCATCGCCCGGAACAAGGGATGCGGCGCGGGTCTCGCGCCGCCCCGTTTGACGCGAAGCAGAGGCAGCAATATGGCAGATATCTCGGCAAATGACGCGGCGCTCGTTCCTGCGGGGCCGCGGCAAGCGGGTCTTACCACATCGGACGGTCGTCCGTTGAAGTCTGCGCTTGCGCGGAGTTCGCGTCGTGCGCGTCGGCGGGCGTTCCTGCTGGTGCTGCCGCTCCTGCTGTTCATCCTGATCACCTTCGTGGTGCCGATCGGGCAGATGCTGCAGCGCTCGGTCAAGAACGACGGCTTCTCGGCCAACATGCCGCAGCTCTCGGCCTGGTTCCACGACAACCCCCGCGGCACCGAACCCGACGATGCCGCCTGGGCGGCGCTGGCCGCCGACCTGACCGCCGCCGCCCAGGCGCGCACCGTCGGCGTCGTCGGCACCCGCATCAACTACGACATGCCGGGCACGCGCTCGCTGTTCACCTCGGCCGGGCGCCAGGCCCGCGGCGGCATCGAGCCGCCCTATCGCGAAGCCATCCTCGAGATGGACGCGAAATGGGGCGATCCCAGGCTGTGGTCGGTGATGCGCGAGGCCTCCTCGCCCTATACCAGCAACTTCTACCTGGCGGCGGTCGACCGCACCCGCGACGACCAGGGCGAGGTGGTTGCCGCCCCGGCGCAGCAGCAGATCTATGTCAAGCTGTTCATGCGCACCTTCTGGCTGTCGCTGGTCATCACCTTCACCACCTTCCTTCTGGGCTTTCCGGTCGCGCATCTGCTGGCGACGCTGCCGATGCGGCAGTCGAACCTGTTGATGATCCTGGTGCTGCTGCCGTTCTGGACCTCGCTGCTGGTCAGGACCACGGCCTGGATCGTGCTGCTGCAGCAGCAGGGCGTGGTCAACGACGTGCTGGTCTGGCTGGGGGTGATCGGCAACACCCAGCGGCTGCAGATGATCTTCAACCAGACCGGCACGATCATCGCCATGACCCATATCCTGCTGCCCTTCATGATCCTGCCGCTCTATTCGGTGATGCGCACGATCAATCCCAGCTATGTGCGCGCCGCGCGCAGCCTGGGGGCGACCAGCTGGACCGCCTTCCGCCGGATCTATTTCCCGCAGACCCTGCCGGGGCTGGGGGCGGGGGCGCTCCTGGTGTTCATCCTGGCGGTGGGCTACTACATCACCCCCGCGCTGGTCGGCGGCTCGTCGGGGCAGCTGATCTCGAACATGATCGCGATGCACATGACGCAGACGCTGAACTGGTCCATGGCGGCCGCGCTGGCGGCGCTGCTTCTGGGCGGGGTCCTGATCCTCTACTGGGTCTACGACCGGCTCGTCGGCATCGACAATCTGAAACTGGGGTAATCGCCATGGCGCTTCCGACTTACGCATCGCCCTTGGAGAAGGTCTGGCACTACGCCTATCTGGTGATCTGCGGCGCGATCTTCTTCTTCCTGATCGCGCCCATCGTGGTGGTGATCCCGCTGAGCTTCAACGCCGAGCCCTATTTCACCTTCACCGACCGGATGCTGTCCTTCGACCCCGAGGGCTATTCGCTGCGCTGGTACGACAGCCTGCTGACCTTCGGCATGGCGCGGCCGGACGCGCCGCGCGACCTGAGCTGGTGGGCGGATGCCTGGCAGAACGCGAAATGGGTGAATGCGGCGAAAAGCTCGATCATCATCGGCTTTTTCTCGACCATCCTGGCCACGGTGCTGGGCACGCTGGCGGCGCTGGGTCTGTCGCGGCCCGAGATGCCCTGGCGCCGGGCGATCATGGCCATGCTGATCTCGCCGATGATCGTGCCGATCATCATCACCGCGACGGGGATGTTCTTCTTCTACTCGAACCCCTGCGAGCCGCTGAGCTGGATCGGGCTGGACCCGGAATGCGGCCGGCTGGCGGGCACCTACCTGGGGGTGATCCTGGCCCATGCCACGCTGGGCATTCCCTTCGTCATCATCACGGTGACGGCGACGCTGATCGGCTTCGACCAGTCGCTGAACCGGGCGGCGGCGAGCCTGGGGG
Source organism: Paracoccus sp. pheM1 (assembly GCF_018499825.1). Lineage (NCBI taxonomy): Bacteria > Pseudomonadati > Pseudomonadota > Alphaproteobacteria > Rhodobacterales > Paracoccaceae > Paracoccus > Paracoccus sp. pheM1. Next base: position 1,264,919 of record NZ_JAGXCX010000001.1, on the reverse strand, counting down.
CGAACCCGCGCACGACCTTCTTCCGCATCACCATGCCCTTGATCCTGCCCGGCGTGATCTCGGGGGCGCTGTTTGCCTTCGTGACCTCCTTCGACGAGGTGGTGGCGGTGCTGTTCATCGCCGGGCCGGACCAGCAGACCATACCGCGGCAGATGTGGAACGGCATCCGCGAGCAGATCTCGCCCGCCATCCTCGCCGTCGCCACGCTGCTGGTCATCTTCTCCATCGCGCTCCTCACCACCGTCGAGCTCCTGCGCAGGCGCTCGGAACGGCTCAGGGGGCTGACCCCAAGGTGAGGGCGGTTCACACATCAGACAGCCTGAGAGGAGAAACCATGTCGCATGTCGTCGTCATCGGTGCGGGCCAGGCCGGGGCCGCCCTGGCCGCCAAGCTGCGCGCGCTGAAATTCGAGGGGGAGATCACGGTGATCGGCGACGAGCCCGCGCCCCCCTATCAGCGGCCGCCGCTGTCCAAGGCCTATCTGCTGGGCGAGATGGAGGAGGAGCGGCTTTGGCTGCGGTCCGCCGATTTCTGGGCCGAAAACCGGATCACCCTGAAACTGGGGCAGCCGGTGACGGCCCTCGACCCCGCGGCGCGAAGCGTGACGGTCGGGGACGAGGTGCTGGTCTATGACGAACTGGCCTTGACCACCGGCTCGGTTCCCCGCCGCCTGCCGGCCGAGATGGGCGGGACGCTTGGCGGGGTCCATACCGTTCGCACCCTGGCCGATATCGACGCCATCCGCGCCAGCTTCGCCCCCGGCCGCCGGCTGGTGGTGATCGGCGGTGGCTATATCGGGCTGGAGGCCGCTGCGGTCGGGCGCAAGCTGGGGCTGGAGGTCACGGTGGTCGAGATGGCGCCGCGCATCCTGCAACGCGTGGCCGCGCCCGAGACCTCGGCCTATTTCCGCAAGCTGCATGCCGGCCATGGCGCGGCCATCATGGAGGGCATGGCCGTCGACCGCTTGCTGGGCGAAGGCCATGTGACCGCCGTGCGCCTGACGGATGGCAGGGAGCTGCCGGCGGATTTCGTCATCGTCGGGGTCGGCATCGTCCCCGCCACCGCCCTGGCCCAGGCGGCGGGGATCGCGCTGGACAACGGCATCCGCACCGATGCGCAGGGGCGCACCTCGGCACCGCATGTCTGGGCGGCGGGGGATTGCGCCTCGTTTCCGCTGAACGGTGTCCAGATGCGGCTGGAATCGGTCGGCAACGCCATCGACCAGGCCGAACTCGTCGCCGCGAACATCATGGGCGCGGACAGGGATTACCTGCCCAAGCCCTGGTTCTGGTCGGATCAATACGATTGCAAGCTGCAGATCGCCGGCCTGAACGTGGGTTACGACCGGGTGGTCACGCGCCCCGGCGACGGGGAAGCGGTCAGCATCTGGTATTACTCGGGCGAGCGGCTGCTGGCGGTCGATGCCATGAACGACCCGCGCGCCTTCATGGTGGGCAAGCGGCTGATCGAATCGGGCCGGACCGCAGTCCCCGATCTGGTGGCCGATGTGGCCACCGATCTGAAGACGCTGATGCGGTAGGCCAGCCCGTCCGGCAATCTCCTTGCGTCAGGCTGTCGCCTCGTGGCGCGCCGCAAAGAACGCGACCGCATGGTCCGTGAAGCGCCGGGCGATGAGCCCGCGATGCACGCCCTCGCGTGAGGCGAGCACGATGCGCAGGGGCTGCAGATCATCCTCGATCTCCAGGGTCTTCACCGCGCCGCCGTCATAGGTGGTCGCGGAAGGCGGGCGCATCACCAGCAAGGTGAAGCCGAAGCCCGACGCCACTGCGCTGCGCACCGACTCGAGCGAGGTGGAGACATAGGAGATCGGCGGGTTGATGCCGCTTTCCGCCAGCAGATCCTCGAAATATCGGCGGCTGCCGGGACCGTCGAGCATGACATAGGGCTCATCCGCAAGCGTGGCCAGGCGCACGGAGCCTTGGCCCGCCAGCGGATGATCGGCGGCAACGACCACCATCGGCCGCAACTCCGCCAGTTCCACGAAGGCCAACCCATCCGGCATGCTGCCCCGGTCATAGGTCAGCGCCAGGTCGATCGACCCATCCCGCACCGCATCGGCCAGATCGGCCAGCGCCATCTCTTGCTGCCGGACGATCACGCCGGGGGTCGCGTCGTTGAAGCTGCGAATCAGGCCGGCGGCGTAGAAGGGCGACAGCGTCCAGAACACGCCCAGCCGAATCTCTCCGGCAGCCTCGGCAGCCAGCGCGGTGGCCTCGCGCTCGACCTGCCGCGCCTGTTCTTCCAGGCGCATGACATGCTGAAGGAACAGCCGGCCCTGGAGCGTCAGCGTGAGCCCGCGCGCGTGGTGCCGCTCGAACAGCACCAGGCCGGTCACATCCTCGAGCTTGTCCAGCGCCTGTGCCACCGAGGGCTGCGAGATGTTGAGCACGCGCGCCGCCTGGGCGATGCCGCCCTGCTCGGCGACGGCGCGGAAGTAGGCGCATTGGCGTAGGGTGAAACGAACCATATAAAAGCTGGCTTAAACCTCGGATATTCGAGTTTTGATATTCCTTGGAAAAAGGTCAAGCTGATTTCCGACCGGCGGCCCGCTTGGCCGGCTGCCAGGACTTTTCCCCATGCGAAGACAAGGAGCACCCTTATGTCACTAGCCCAGCCCGTTTCCGAATTGCTCGAGGCCGTCAACCGCCCGCTCGAAGACGCCCATGCGATGCCGCCCGCCGTCTATACGAGCCCCGATTTCCTGGCTTGCGAACTCGAAAGCATCTTCTCGCGGGAATGGATCTGCGTCGGCCGGTCGAGCGGGCTGCCCAATGTCGGTGACTATCTGACCTATGATCTGGCCGGCCAGCCCATCGTGGTGCTGCGCGGCAAGGACGGACAGATCCGCGCCTTCTCGAATGTCTGCCTGCACCGCATGTCCACGCTGGTCGAGGGTTGCGGCAACAAGCGCCTGCTGGTCTGCCCCTACCATGCCTGGACCTATGATCTGGACGGCAAGCTGCGCGGCGCGCCGTTCATGACCAGGACCACCGGCTTCTGCAAGGAGGACTATGCCCTGCCGCAGATCCGCTGCGAGGAATGGCTCGGCTGGATCTACATCACGCTGGACAAGGATCGCCCCAGCCTCGCCCCGGCTCTGGCGCCGCTTGAAGAGCTGATCGCCCATTATGGGGTGGAGAACTATGTCGAGTGCTTCCGCGAAACCCATGTCTGGGACACCAACTGGAAGGTGCTCGCCGAGAATTTCATGGAGAGCTATCACCTGCCGGTCTGCCATGCCGCGACCGTGGGTGGCCATTCCAAGCTGGAGGAAATGGAATGCCCGCCGGGCCTGGAAGCCTTCAACTATCACTGGATCACCAAGGAAGCCTCGCTGCCGATGGGCAACGCGCATCCCGACAACACCCGGCTCGAGGGGCGCTGGCGCAAGACCACGGCGCTGATCACGCTTTATCCCAGCCATCTGATCACGCTGACCCCCGGCTATTTCTGGTATCTGTCGCTGCATCCCAAGGGCGCGGGGCAGGTGGCGATCGTCTTCGGCGGCGGCTTGGCCCCCGAATTCATGGCCGATCCGCGCGCCGAGGAATATGTCGCCACGCTCAAGGGCCTGCTGGACGAGGTCAATGCCGAGGATCGCGGCTGCACCGAGAAGGTATTCCGCGGCCTCAGCGCGAATGCGGCCCGGCCGGGGCACCTGTCCTATCTCGAGCGGCCGATCTACGACTTCATGCATTACATCGCCGAACGCACCGCGGGCTTCGACCGCTCTGCCGCCCTGGCCGCGGAGTAGGCCGATGACGACCGCGATTTCCGATATCCCGTCGATGAACGACAGGTTGCGCGTCGTCGCCGGCCTGCCGGAGCATGACGCGCAATGCCTGCCGGGCCGGTTCTATACCGATCCCGACTATTTCCGCCATGAGGTGGAGACGTTCCTGTCCAGGGAATGGCACTGCCTCGGCCGGGCCGACGAGATCCCCGGTCCGGGGGACTATTTCACCGGCCAGCTTTTCGACGAGACGCTGCTGGTGGTGCGCGGCGACGACGGCGCCGTGCGCGTGCTGTCCAATCTCTGCCGCCACCGCGGCATGCCGCTGGCCGAAGGGTCGGGCTCCACGCGCCGCTTCGTCTGCTCGTATCATGCCTGGAGCTACGGCCGCGCCGGCGAGCTGGTCAACGCCCCCAGGATGCGCGACAAGGGCGTCACCAGGGAAACCTGCAGCCTGCCGTCGTTTCCCTGCGAGGTCTGGAACGGCTTCATCTATGCCAACCTGGATCCCGAGGCCCGCCCGCTGGCGCCGCGCCTCGGCCAGCTCGGCGATCTGCTCGGCCACTATCGCACCGGGGAAATGCGGATCGTGCGCAGCTTCGAGGAGGAGTGGCGCACCAACTGGAAATGCCTGGTCGAGAACTTCATGGAAGCCTACCATCTTTCGGTGGTGCATCCCGAAACGCTGCATCCCTACACGCCGACCGGCCTGAGCCGGAAGTCGATGTCCGACGACAGCTTCACCTCCTATTGCGCCAACTATCCCGAGACCGCGGGATCGCGCGGCACGGGGGCACCGGGCCTTACCGAGGAGGAGCGGCGCCGCTCGACGCTGTTCTGCCTGTTCCCGACGCAGATCGCCAGCCAGGCGGCGACCTTGCTGGTCTCCTTCTCGATCCAGCCCCTGGCGGTCGATCGCATCCGGGTGCGGTGGACCATGTCCACCTGGGGCGACGAGCTCACGCAGGACGAGCTGGAGGACAGGATCGCGCTTTGGCATGAGGTCAATCGCGAGGATCGCGAGAAGCTGGAAAGGATGCAGCGAACCCTCGCGTCCCGCCACGCGCCTTCCGGCCCGCTGGCGCCGCGCGACTACGAGGGCACGATCTGGGACTTCTATCGCTATCTCGGCCGGCAGGTTCCCCCGGAAGAAACGCCCTTGCGCGCGGTCAGTGCCTATTGATGCTTCCCACGCCTTTGCGAATTCCACCCGGGCGCGGATGCGCGCCTGGCGAAATACACGGAGACCAACAGTGCCTCTCATAACCTGGCGTGATGCCGATGGCCGCGAAATCAGCGCGAATGTCGCCTCGGGAACCAACTTGATGAGGGCCGCGTGCGATGCGGGCGTGCCGGGCATCCATGGCGATTGCGGCGGCGCGCTTGCCTGCGCGACCTGCCATGTCGCAACCGATCCCGTTTGGGCGGAACGTCTCGGCCCGCCGGGCCCGCTCGAGGACGAGATGCTGGACATGGTCGACGGAGAGCGGACTCCGACGAGTCGGTTGAGTTGCCAGATCCTTGCCAGCGAGGAACTGGAGGGGCTCATCCTCATCGTGCCGCCCGCCCTGCTGTAGCACCAGCGGGCTGCGATGATCATCTCTGGAGTCGCTTCGATGGGACGATGCAGGATTGATCGCCGAACCTTCCATCGCGCTGGACGCGATCACGCATCGGCAATCGACGTTCACGCATCGGCACAGCGCCGGCATCGACCAGTTCAACGAGGTCATGGGCGCGATGCGCGGTTCGCCCGATCTGGTCGAATTGGGTAAGGACGGACACGGCGAAGATCGCCTCACCACCCGCGACATGATCGAGGCCGAACAGCGGCTCCATCGCGCGGCCGAGATGATGGCTTTGCTCGACGGCGCTGTTCCTGGAATGCGAGGCGGCGCTGAGCCGGGAGGAAACCCGGAAGGTGACGGGACACAGTCTGGAGGATGTCGCAGCGGTGATGGGCGCGCTTGCCGCCGTGTCCGAGGGCGTCGATATCTCGTTCAGAACGCGGCCGATGCTGTCCGATGTCGCGGAGAGAAGGGCAAGGCGGGCGGCGGTCTCAAGGTCGTCAAGAAGCTTGACGCCAGCGGCGAGCCGATCCGGGGCGACCGGGAAATCATTCCCGAGGAAGCCGAGGTCGCGTGCTACATCTTCCGCGAGTTCGCGTCGGCAAAAGCCCGACGACCATCGCTGTCGATCTGAACAAGAAGGGCATCCCCGGCCCGCTGGGCCGGGGATGGGGCGATACCAGTACTCGAGGCCACCGCAATCGTGGAACCGGCATCGTCAACAACGAGCTTTACGCGGGCGTTCTGGTCTGGAACCGGCTCCGCTTCGTCAAGGATCCCAGCACCGGCAAGCGGGTATCGCGCCCGAACCCGGAAGCCGCATGGATCAGAGCGCAGGTCCCGCATCTGCGGATCGTGAACGATGCGCTCTGGAACGCGGTGCGCGAATGCCAAAAGCAGATCGCGGAAATCTTCGGCCTGAATCCGGCCAGCACGCGTGGGAGGGGAGGGCGAGGCGGCTGCATCTGGCGAACCGGCCTGTCTCTCTCCTTTCCGGCCTGATGACCTGCGGATGCTGCGGCGGGAAGGTTGGGATCATCTTGTCCAATCGTCTCGGGCGCCTCAATCCTCATCGGCGCGGCACCTGCACCAACAACCGGGTTCCCATTTCCTTTTCGCGCCCCCGTGGCGATCCTGACGGCCTGCTTGATCTGCGGAAGCCGGGGGGCGTCTCGCGAATGTCGTGCTCAGCGGCGCCATCAAAGGGCAGCTCGACGTGGTGGCTATGGTCGGAATCGATACGCTGGATGTCGACGTTGACCTGATCACGCCCATAGCCGTCGAGACTGCGAATCTGATAGATGTGGGCGTAACCATTGAGACATGGAAAGTATGCTCGGCCGTGCCTTTGAAAGCTGTCTGAGGGCGGTTCTGTCGTTCGGTCAGGACGGTAGCGCCGATTCAGGGTCTTGAAGCCGGGATTTCGTTATGAGGTTGAAAGGGCTGGTCTAAGCAGCGCGTCTCGGGACGCGTCGTTCGGCCAATCGCAAGCATCGTGGGATGCGTGCCCGCGACCGCGACCTGCGCTAGAGCGCGTTGAACTAGGATAAACTCTTTCGGCGGCTGAGGCTGCAATCACCGGCGGCCCACCGACTCGCGCAAAATCAAATCGGGGCGGGATACTTCGCCGACGGGGTCGTCGCCCAGCTTGCCCTCGATCCGGTCGATCAGGATCTCGGCCAGCCGGCGCCCGGCCATTTCGACCGAAAGCTGCGTGGCCGTCAGCGCGGGGACGAAATCCGCCGCCGAGATCCCGCGCAGCTGGTCGTCATGGGCCACGACCGACAGGTCGCGGCCGATCTGCAGCCCCGCCTCGGCCGCGGCGCGATAGACCCCCTTCGCCAGGAAGATGGACCCGCAGATGATCGCCGTCGGCGGCTCGGGCAAGGACAAGAGCCGGGCGGCGCATGCCACCCCGTCCTCTTCCGTCATCGCGGTTTCCAGCACCAGATCCGGGTCGACGGGCTGACGGCGGCTGTCCATCGCGGCGCGATAGCCCGCGGCGCGGGCCGCGGCATAGCGAAACCGCCGATAGGAGTTCAGCGTCGCGATGCGGGTGTGCCCGTAGTCCAGCAACAGCTCGGCCAGCCGCCTGAAGATCTCGAAATTGTCCACGTCGACGTAGGAATAGGGAATGTCCACGTCGCTGCGGCCATGCACGACGAAGGGGATGCCGGTGTCGGCCAGCAACCGGATGCGCGGGTCATGGACCAGCGGCCGGGTGATGATCAGCCCGTCCACCATCCGCGATGTCGCCAGGCGGCGCAGCACCGAGGCTTCGTCGTCGCGAAACGGCGACAGCAGCAGGTTGTAGCCGCGTTCGGTCACGACGTCGCTGATCCCGCTGAGCACATCGACGAAATTCGTCTGGACCAGGCGCAGGCGTTCGAGCGGAAAGACCAGCCCGATCGCCTCGGTCCGGCCGATGGCCAGGCCCCGTGCCCGCGCGTTCGGGGCATAGCCCATGCGCTTGGCGGCCTGTGCCACGCGCTCGCGCGTGGCGGCGGGGATCGAGGGGTGGTTCCGCAAGGCGCGGCTGACCGTCGATTGCGACAGGCCCAGTTCGTCCGCCACCGCCTTCAGGCCGATGCCCTGTCCCTGATTCGGGCGATCATTGGCCATGTGGTTCCCTTCGCTTGCGCAACGCGACTTTATGAAAATAAGGATATTTGCTGAATTTTTCGGGGTCAATCCCCGGTCGACCTCGGCAGTTTACACAAGCGCTTGCGCATGCTATGCAAGCGCTTGCGTAACCTCGGGAGGAGACCCATGACCCGCATCGCCCTGACCGGCCGCGCAAGGCTGCGCCTTGCCGCCGCCCTTGCCTGCGCCACCGCGCTTGGCCCGACCCTCGCTTCGGCGGATGTCGAGATCGAATATTGGCAATATGTCTTTGACGCCCGCGTGAAGGCGATGGACACGCTGATCGACGCGTTCGAGGCCGAGAACCCCGGCATCACCGTGAAGCAGGTGACATTCCCCTATGCCGACTACCAGACCCGCGTGGTTGCGGCCCATGCCGCCGGCAAGGGCCCCGACGTGGTGCAGCTTTTTTATGGCTGGATCGACAATTTCGTCGATGGCGGCATCCTGCAGCCGCTGCCCGGGGACGCCTTTCCCGCAAGCGCGATCGAGGCGGAGTTCTTTCCGATCGTCGGCGCGATGAAGCGCAACGAGCAATATTACGCGCTGCCGACGGCGGTGCGGACCATGGCGCTGTTCTACAACAAGAAGCTGTTCGCCGAAGCCGGCGTGACCGAGCCGCCGAAGACGCTGGACGAACTGGTCGAGGTCGCGAAAAAGACCGCCAGGCATGACAATGGCGGCAACCTGGTCCAGGCCGGGATCGCGCTGGACATCGCCCGGCAGGACCATCACTGGTGGCGCACGATCCTGACCGCGCAATATGGCGGCGCACCCTATTCCGACGACGGCACCACCGTTACCTATGACAGCGAGGCCGGGCTGAAGGCGCTGGACTATTACCTGGCGCTGCAGACCCAGCACAAGGTCGGCAAGGAAGGCTTCATGGACGAGGGCCAGGCCGCCTTCCGCGCCGGACTGGCGGCGATGGTGGTGGACGGAACCTTCCGCCTGGCCAGCTATGGCACCATCGGCAGCTTCGAATGGGGCGTGGCCGAGCTGCCGGCGGCGGCGGACGGCACCCGCGCCAACTATGCCAGCTATTTCGCCAATGGCATCGGCGCCTCGGCCTCGGGCGAGGAACTCGAGGCGGCCAAGAAGTTCCTGGCCTATATCTCGTCGCCCGCCGCCATGGAGCTTTGGCAGAAGGAGGTGGGCGAGCTGCCCGCCCGCAAGGACGTCGCCATGACCGAGGCGAACCTGGCCGATCCCGTCTTCGGCCCCTTCATCCGGGCGCTGGACTATTCGCAGACCACCCGTTTCGTGGACGAGGCCGCGCAGCGCCAGATCGCCATCGACATGGTGAACCGGGCGCTGCTGCAAGGCCAGAGCCCGGCGGATTCTGTGGCCGAGGCCGCCAAGGCGGAACAGGCCCTGCTGGACAAGCATTTCGCGAAATGACCCGCCGGCCCCGGCCGAAGGGCCGGGGATCTTGCGTGGCTTCAAGCATCGAGGACCATGTTATGACACCATCCGACCATTCCGGCGGAGGGACGGGTTCCCTGCGCCTGTGGGACAGGCTGTCGGTCACGACCAAGCAGATCGTCTGGGCATGGCTTTTCCTTGCCGTCCCGATCCTGTTCTTCGGCGTCGTCCGCTTCTATCCCACCCTGCAAGCCTTCTGGCTGTCCCTGACCGACTGGGACCTGCTGAACGAGGCGAATTTCATCGGCCTCGACAATTACCGCAAGATGCTGGCCGACCCGCTGTTCTGGCAGGTCTTCCGCAACACCTTCGCCTATCTGCTGATCGGCACGCCCATCAGCATCGCGATATCGTTCGTGATCGCCTATTACCTCGACCGCGTGCGCTTCCTGCATGGCGCGATCCGGGCGCTGTATTTCCTGCCCTTCCTGACCACTGCCGCGGCGATGGCCTGGGTCTGGCGGCTGTTCTACCAGCCGCCGCCCATCGGCATCATCAACGGCTTCATCGGCATGCTGGGCTTCGAGGCGCAGCCCTTCCTGCGCTCGACCGAACAGGCGCTGCCGGCGATCATGGTCACGGCGATCTGGGCGGGCCTGGGCTTCCAGATCATCATCTTCCTGGCCGGGCTGCGCGCCATCCCGACGACCTATTACGAGGCCGCGCGCGTGGACGGGCTGGGCGAGTTCACCATCCTGCACCGGATCACCCTGCCGCTGCTGAAGCCGACCACGGTGTTCCTGGTCGTGTTCTCGTCCATCGGATTTTTGCGGATCTTCGACCAGGTCTACAACATGACCAGCAACGATCCGGGCGGGCCGCTGAACTCGACCAAGCCGCTGGTGCTGATGATCTACCAGACCGCCTTCTCGTCATACCAGATGGGCTACGCCGCGGCGCAGACCGTCGTCCTGTTCACCATCCTGCTGGTCATCACCATGATCCAGCTCTGGATCCTGCGGAGCCGTTGAGATGAGCCGATCCGCAACCGCCCCTGTCCCGCGCAGCATCCGCCCCGGCGCGATCATCGCCTGGACCTGCCTGTTCATCGGCGGGGTCATCATGATCACGCCGCTGTTCTTCATGTTCTCGACCTCGCTGAAATCGGCGGGCGAGGTCTTCGACCTGCGCCTGGTCCCGGCCAACCCGACGCTGCAGAACTATGTCCGCGTGCTGTCGGACGGCCGCTTCCTCGGCTGGTTCCTGAACTCGACCCTGATCGCGGTGATCACCACGGTCTCGTGCCTGTTCTTCGACAGCCTGGTCGCCTACACGCTGGCCAAGTTCCGCTTCCCGGGCCGCAAGCTGGTTTTCCTGGCGATCCTGTCCACGCTGATGATCCCGACCGAGATGCTGGTCATCCCGTGGTATCTGATGTCGAGCGGCCTGGGCTGGACCGACACCTATTGGGGGATCATGTTCCCCGGCCTGATGACCGCCTTCGGCGTCTTCCTGATGCGCCAGTTCTTCGAAACCGTGCCCGACGATTTCCTCGAGGCGGCGCGGATCGACGGGCTGAACGAATTCACCATCTGGTGGCGCATCGCCATGCCGCTGGTGACGCCGGCGCTGTCGGCCCTGGCGATCTTCACCTTCCTCGGCAACTGGACGGCCTTCTTCTGGCCGCTGATCGTCACCACCGACCGCGACCTCTATACGCTGCCGGTCGGGCTTTCCAGCTTCGCGGTCGAGCAGTCGATCCAGTGGGAGATGATCATGACCGGGGCGGCGCTGTCGACCATCCCGACCCTGCTGATCTTCCTGTTCTTCCAACGCTATATCGTCCGCGGCGTCATGCTGGCCGGCGTGAAGGGCTGACCATGACCCATGTTTCCGACACCTTTCCCGATCCGGTCTATCGCGACACGGTGCTGGCGCCGCTGTTCGACGGCGCGCGCACGGGCCATGCCCATGCGCTGCGGCAGGTGGACAAGGCCCATCTGGTGATGCTGGCCGAGACCGGCATCCTGACGCCCGCGCAGGCGGGCGCCATCGCGGGCGGGCTGCGCGCCGTCTGGGCCGAGACCGACCCCGCCGCCATGCGCTATGGCGGCGATGTTGAGGATTTCTTCTTCGCCATGGAAAAGGCGCTGAAGGCCAGGATCGGCCCCGACCTGGGCGGGCGGCTGCACACCGCGCGGTCGCGCAACGACATCGACCACACGCTGTTCCGGCTGGCCCTGAAGCCCAGGGTCGAGGCGGCGCTGGCCGAGGGCCGCGCGGCGCTGGCCCAGCTTCTGGCCACCGCCGGGCGCGAGGCCGAGACCCTGATCGTCGCCTATACCCACGGCCAGCCGGCGCAGCCGACCACGCTGGGCCATTACCTGGCCGCCGTGGCCGAGGTGATGCTGCGCGACCTGGCCCGGCTGGAGGCGGCGCTGGAAATCGTCGACCGCTGCCCCCTGGGCGCGGCGGCGATCACCACCACCGGCTTTCCGACCGACCGCCATCGCGTGGCGCAGCTCCTGGGCTTCGCGGCGCCCCTGCGGAACTCCTATGGCTGCATCGCGACGGTGGACTACATCTCGGCGACCTATTCGGCGCTGTCGCTTCTGTTCCTGCACCTGGGCCGCCCGGTCCAGGACCTGCAATTCTGGAGCAGCTTCGAGGTGGGGCAGATCCGCCTGCCCGGCGGGCTGGTGCAGATCTCCTCGATCATGCCGCAAAAGCGCAACCCGGTCGCCATCGAGCATCTGCGCCACCTGGCCAGCCAGACCTGGGCGCGCAGCAATGCGGTCCTGGACATCCTGCACAACACCCCCTTCACCGACATGAACGACAGCGAGGGCGAGACGCAGGACTTAGGCCACCAGGCCTTCGACGCCGCGCTGCGCAGCCTGCGCCTGTTCGGCCGGGTGATGGCGGCATTGCAGGTCGATGGTGCCCGCGTGGCCCGCAACCTGCGCCTGTCCTGCGCCACCGTGACCGAGCTTGCCGACATGCTGGTGCGCGAGGCGGGCCTGTCCTTCCGCGCCGCGCATGAGATCGCCTCGGAGGTTGCGGGCGCGGTCGTTGCGGCGGGCGAGGATCTGTCCTCGGGCGGCTATCCGCATTTCCGCCGCGCCTATCAGGCCGCGACCGGCCAGGCGCCCGAGATGGACGCCGCGGCCTTCGCCCAGGCGACGTCTGCCGCGCATTTCGTCGCCCTGCGCGACCGTTTCGGCGGCCCCGCCCCGGCGGCGCTGCAACCGGCGCTGGCGGGCTACGGGGCGGAATTGCAGGCCCTGGAAAACCGGGCCGCGGCCCGCGCGGCGCAAGACCGCGCGGCGGCTGAAGCCCTTGAACAATCCTTCAATCAGCTCTCGGGAGGAGCATGATGGCGAGCATTACCCTCGACAAGATCGTCAAGACCTACGGCGCCTCGACCGCCGTCCACGGCATCGACCTGCAGATCGCCGACGGCGAATTCGTGGTGCTGGTCGGCCCTTCGGGCTGCGGCAAGTCCACCACGCTGCGCATGATCGCCGGGCTGGAAAGCATCTCGGGCGGCACGCTGAAGATCGGCGCGCGCGTGGTGAACCAGATGGAGCCCAAGCAGCGCAACATCGCCATGGTGTTCCAGAACTATGCCATCTACCCGCATATGACGGTGCATCAGAACATCGGCTTCGGGCTTTACACCGCGAAACTGTCCAGGGCGGAAAAGGACGCCCGCGTGCAGGAGGTGGGCAGGATCCTGGGCCTGTCCCACCTGCTTGAGCGCCGTCCCGCCGCGCTGTCGGGCGGCCAGCGCCAGCGCGTCGCCATCGGCCGCGCCATGGTGCGCGACCCGCAGGCGTTCCTGTTCGACGAGCCGCTGTCGAACCTCGACGCCCAGCTGCGCGGCCAGATGCGGCTGGAGATCAAGCAGCTGCACCAGCGCCTCGGCAGCACCATCGTCTTCGTGACCCACGACCAGGTCGAGGCCATGTCGATGGCCGACCGCATCGTGGTCATGCGCGAGGGCCGCATCCTGCAGGTCGGCGCGCCGATGGAGCTTTACAACCGCCCCGCCGACATGTTCACCGCCCGTTTCATCGGCAGCCCCGAGATGAACATGCTGGATGCGGAGCTGTCCGGCGACGGCCTCGGCTTCGGCGCCAATGCGGGCCGGGTCGCGCTGGTCCCGGATGCGCTGCCGCCGGGGCTGCGCCAGGCGTCCTCGCCGCGCGTCGCCGTCGGTATCCGCCCGCAGGATCTGGCGCCGCTTAATGCCGGGGCGACCGGCGCGGCGCTGGTGCTGCACGGCACGGTCCGCGTGGCCGAGCCGCATGGGTCCGAGACCTTCGTGCATCTCGACCTGCCCTCGGGCAGCGTGATCGCGCGGGCCCCGGCGGCGGCGACCTATCGGCCGGGCGACGCGGCCAGCTTCAAGGCGGATCGGGACAGTATCCGCTATTTCGACCGCGAGACCGAAAGGCTGGTCGCCTGAGGCCGGGTTTCGGTTTGATAGCCATCAGGCGGTGATGATCGCCTGATGGTGCCAAAGGCCCGGCGCATCGAGGGCATGCCCGAGCATTTGCTTGCCGCGACGTGGTGATGCCGCCCCGTGATGGCGGGGCGGCGCGGTGCTTATCCAAGCAGCTTGAGGATCGCCGGCACGCTGAGAACGGCGGCGTAGTAGCCCATGAACTGCACCCCGGTATTCATCCCCAGCACGCGATAGAGCAGCCCGCCGACCAGGCCCACCGTCAGGATGACCAGCAGCGCGATCACGCCGCCCTCCCATAGGCCGATCACCAGGATAAGTCCGACGAAGGTGGCGATGATGGCTTCGTGGCTGATGCGCTTGGCGACGAAGGCGGCGGCGCTGCGGGCATGGTTCATGGCGAAGGGATAGGCGATCAGTGTCGCGATCACCACCGAGACCAGGCCCCAGATCAGGAACTCCGGGACCGACATCAGCGTATGCAGGTTGTTGACCACGCCCGTCTCGGAATTGACGGTGAAGCGCGGCGGCGCGTTGAACAGCGGCGCGGCAGGGCCGGCGGCCACCGGGCTGAGCGGCAGGCCGAATGCGATCAGCGGGATGAGCGCCTCGGCGATATAGGTCGATTCCGTCACGCCGTTGCGCACCGCCAGAACCGAGGTCAGCCGGTGATAGGCGTGCTTGATGCGCGCGCCGACGATTTCGCCGGCGATGACGGTCATCGCCACCGGGCTGAAGACGAAGGTTCCGCTGGTGATCGCTGCGGCGGTCGCCGTCGCCCGCACCTGGCTGCGATCCAGGACCCGGAACGGGTTCGGGAAGTATCCGCCCCAGCCCTTCACGTCGGGGGCCAGCGTCGTTTCGCGCGGCTCGCTGCGGTTCATGCGCTTGCGTTCCAGCGGCGAGGCCGCGGAGATGAGTTCCGCGACAAGCGGGCCGATCGCGATGCCCAGGAAATAGCTGACACCCAGCTTGACCTCGTGCGCGCCGGTGAAGCTTTGCAGCGCGACGATGAGCAGGGTGAACGGCACAAGCGCGATGACCGAAGCCCAGCGGCCGGCCGAGAAATAGGCGATCAGCACCGAGGCCACGATGAAGAGCCACGGGGCCGAGGCGGTGATATAGGTGCCGAAGGGGGCCAGGATGACCGCGAAGAGCACGGCAAGCGGCACGGCGATGAAGGCCGAGATGACCGAGCCGGCCAGCATCTTGCGCAAGGCGATATGCGGGGCGCCCAGGTTGCGCAGGGCCGAGGCCTGCTGCAACAGGGGCAGCGCCATCGTGTCGCCGGGAATACCAAGCAGCGCGGTCGGGACCGCATGGGTCATGTGCTTCGAGATGGCGGCGCACATCCAGAAGGTGAACACCCCCGCCGGCGGTGCGCCCAGCAGAACGACCAGCAAGGTCACGGGCGCGATGGTGGTGGTCTCGTCCGTCCCCGAGATTAGGCCGATGGCCGAGAACAGCACCGCGCCAAGCAGCCCCAGTCCCAGGGCGACCAGGATATCGTAAAGCAAGGGGTCCATCTCAGCCGGCCTCCCGGTTGCGCGCGCGGTCTTGCTCATAGTCCTGGAAGACGGAATAAAGCCCGACCTCCCGCATTTCCTGCGCGACGGCGGGCGGCAGATCCTCGACGCTGCCGATGGCACCGCCCTCGATCGCGATCTGGTCGAGGACTTCGGTCTGCCAGATGGCGCCCGGCGCGATCTGTTCGACCACCCGGCGCTTGGGCTGGAAAAGGCGGGCGCAGATCGCCCCGCCCAGGATGCAGCCGATGATCCCTGCCAGCATGGCTAGCGCCTTGCCGATGGCCGGCGTGCTGGCCAGGGGCGCGATGGTGGCCAGGGCTACGGCATAGACGGCCAGGCTGACGACCGCGCCGATCAGAATGGCCTTGCCAAGCTGGGGCCGCGAAACGACATCGCCCCAGATCTCGGCAAGCTGCCCGTCCGGCCCCGAAGCGGGCGCCGGGGTTGGATTGTTCATGATGTCCTCCCAGATACGAACCCCCGGCGAGGTGTCATCCCCGCCGGTGTTGGATGTTCAGCCCTTGCGGATCTCCGCCAGGATTTCCTCGGCGCGCGCCGCGCGCACATCGTGGTCGGCCGCCAGGCGACGGGCGACGATGTCGATCTCCTCGCCGGTCGCGCCGGCGCCGATGGCGATATTGCGCGCATGCAGCGCCATGTGGCCGCGCTGGATGCCCTCGGTCGCCAGCGCCCGCAAAGCCGCCATGTTCTGTGCCAGCCCCACGGCGACCGTCACCTCGGCCAGTTCGACGGCCGAGCCGACGTTCAGGATCTTCAGCGCCGCCTGCGCAGAGGGATGGGTCTTGGTCGCCCCCCCGACCAGGCCAAGCGCCATCGGCATCTCGATGGTCCCGACCAGGGTTCCCCTGGTGCTGATTTCCCAGGTCGTCAGCGAGGTATAACGCCCCCCGCGCGCGGCATAGGCATGCGCCCCGGCCTCGATGGCGCGCCAGTCGTTCCCGATGGCCACGACCACGGGGTCGATGCCGTTCATGATGCCCTTGTTGTGGGTGGCGGCGCGATAGGGATCGACGGCGGCGAATTCATAGGCGTCGACGATGCCTTCCATCATGCGGCGTCCCGAGAAATCCTTGGTGGCAAGCGCCTCTTCGGTCACTTCAAGCCGGGCGCGGGCGATGCGCAGGTCGGCGAGGTTCGACAGAATGCGCAGCCGCACCTCGCCGCCGGCGACCCGCTCGACGATCGGCGCGATGGCCTCGGCCATGGTGTTGACGGTGTTTGCCCCCATGGCGTCGCGCACGTCGACCAGAAGGTGCAGGACCACCATCGCCCCGCGTGAGGTCTTGGGGAAGACATGCACCTCGATGTCGCGGCAACCGCCGCCGAACTTGACCAGGACGGGGTCTTTCGCGTTCGCGGCCGCAATGATCTCGTCGCGCGCGGCAAGGATCGCCAGCCGTGCGCCGAAGGGATCGGTCGTGCCGACCAGTTGCACCTGCGCCCGCATCACCGGGGCCGTGGACGAGGTCTGGAACCCGCCGCAATGGCGCACGATCCGCGCCATGTAGGAGGCGGCCGCGACGACCGAAGGCTCTTCGACCGCCATCGGGACCAGGTATTCGCGGCCGTTGACCAGGAAGTTCGTGGCCACGCCCAGGGGCAGTTGGAACGTGCCGATCACGTTCTCGATCATGCCGTTCGCACGCTCGACCGGCAGGGCGTCGGCCGAGGCCAGGGCCGCGCGCGCCTGCTCGTCCAGCCCACTCGCGGCCGCCACCTTCTCCAGCCGCTCGGCGGGCAAGAGATTGCGCATGTTTTCAATCCGCGACGTTGCGGTTTGTTTCATTCCGGTCGTCAAGGGATCCTCCCAAATTCACGGCAGATTGCGCAGGCTGGGCTTGCGCTGGCCATAAACTGTCTTAACATTCATAATGTCATCAAGGGACAGTTGCCGATTTTATGGCCGGGACTGTCCCAGTAAAACTTCCGGGACGGGACCATGAGCAGGGTGGACGCTATCGTCGCGCAGATCAGCGGGCAGATCGCCTCGGGCTTCTATCGTGCCGGGCAGAAGCTGCCATCGGTGCGTGGCGGCGCCGGGCAGTTCGGCGTCTCGAAGAACACCATGGCCGAGGCTTACGACCGTCTGGTGGCGCAGGGACTGGCGGTCGCCCGACAGGGATCGGGCTATTTCATCACCGGCAATCGTCCCCCTCCCGCGCCTCGACTTCGCCCGGATGTGACCGAGGCGACCAGCATCGTCTCGCTTTTGCGCGAACAGCTCGACCAGCATTACGAGACCCGCCCCGGCGACGGGCGTCCACCCGCCACATGGACCGAAGTCGCCGAGATGCGTCGCATCCTGCGTGCCGGACGGCGCAGCGACGGGGCGATCGACTTCGGCTATGGCAGTTCCTGGGGGCTTGGCGCGCTAAGGGATTGGCTGCGCATGTCGCTTGCGGAACGCTCGATCCTGACCGAGCCGGACGGCATCATGCTGACCAGCGGCGTGAACCACGGGCTGGACCTGATCATCCGCCAGCTGCTTGAGCCCGGCGACACGGTGTTCGTGGACAGCCCCGGTTATTATCCCCTGTTCGCCAAGCTGCGCCTGGCCAAGGTCACGGTCGTCCCCGTGCGCCGGATCGAAGACGGGCCCGACCTGGACGATCTTCGGGACAAGCTTGCCGACCATCGTCCCAAGGTTTTCTTCACCCAAAGCCAGGCGCATAATCCGACCGGCGGGACATTGTCGCCGGCCACGGCCTTCGGCCTGCTGCAACTGGCCGACTTGCACGACTTCCGCATCGTCGAGGACGATATCTTTGCCGACCTGCTTGCGCCGACCCTGCCCAGGCTTGCCGCCTTCGGTCGGCAAGAGCGCGTGCTTTATGTCGGCTCGTTTTCCAAGACGCTGTCGGCCAGCCTGCGCTGCGGCTATATCGCGGGCTCGCCGGATCTGGTCCGCGGTCTCGTCGACCTGAAGATGATCACGACCGTCGCCACCTCGGCGCATGTCGAACGGCTGGTGACGGACATGATCGAGAGCGGGCAGTATATCAAGCATTTGCGCCGGCTGCGAACCCGAATGCAGGAGGGGGCGAAGGCGACGGTCCAGGCGTTGTCCGAGGTCGGGCTGGATGTGAGCCTGCCGCGGGTGCAAGGCTTCTACCTTTGGGTCCCCCTTCCCGAGACGCTGGACGAAGCCGCCTTTTGCCGCCGTGCGGCCGCGGCAGACATCTTCATCGCCCCGGCCAGCGTCTTCCATACCGAGCGGGATGCCTGCAGAAGGCCCGCCATGCGGGTCAACGTGGCTTATGGGGCTGATCCACGTTTCTGCGCCTTCCTGCGTCGTGAACTCAAATCTGACTGAAAGAGGCATTTCATGACACTATCCGCACCGTCGAGGTCGGTCCTCGCGACGGTTTGCAGAACGAGGCGCGGCCCCTTGGCGTTGATGACCGCGTGGCCATGATCGAGGGCCTGATTTCCGCGGGTCTGACCACCATCGAAGCCGGCAGCTTCGTTTCGCCGAAATGGGTGCCGCAGATGGCCGGCTCGGCCGAGGTGCTGGCGCGCCTGCCACGTCGCCCCGGCCTGACATATCCGATGCTGGTGCCGAACCCCAAGGGCCGGGAAGCGGCGCTGGCTGCCGGTGCCGAGGAAATCGCGATCTTCGCCTCGGCATCCGAGAGCTTTTCGCAAAGGAACATCAACTGTTCCATCGACGAAAGCTTCCAGCGGTTTGCGCCGGTGATGGACGGGGCGCGTGCGGCAGGGGTGCGCGTGCGCGGCTATGTCTCCTGCGCGCTGGGTTGCCCATACGAGGGCAAGGTAGCCCTTTCCGCCGTTCTCGGCGCCTGTATGATCTCGGCTGCTATGAGCTGTCCCTGAGCGACACCATCGGCATCGGCACGCCTAGCGTCGCCCAGGTCGGGCCGAAGAGCAGGATGAAGACCAGAAGGCCGAAGGCGAGGATCAGGTTCCAGCGCGACATGAACTGGATGCCGCGCTCGAGCCCGGTGATGGCCGAGATGGTGTAGATCGTCACCAGCAGCAGGATCAGTGTGCTTTGCGTGGCGAAGCTGTCGGGCAGGCCGAACAGCGCGTTCAGGCCATAGGACAGCTGCAGGCCCAGGAAGCCGATGGGTCCGACCGTGCCGGCCACCACGGCGATCACGCAGCAGGAATCCGCCACGGTGCCGATCCAGCCGTGGATCGCGCGCTCGCCGAAGACCGGATAAAGCAGGGTGCGCGGCGCCAGCGGCAGGCCCTTGTCGTAACGGTAATGCATCAGCATCACCGTGGTCAGCGATCCCAGGATCGCCCAGGCCAGGAAGCCCCAATGCAGATAGGCCTGCGCCAGTCCGATGGTGGCGAGCGATTGCGGATCGGCGTCCGGCCCGGCGAAATAGGGTGGGGTCGAGATGAAATGCGCGATCGGCTCTCCTGCCGCCCAGAACACGCCGCCGCCGGCAAGCAGCGTGGTCATGATCATGGCCGCCCATTGGAAGGTGGTGAGTTCCGGCTTGTCGAGCCCGCCCAGCTTGACGCCGCTGCCCGGCATGAACAGCAGCACGATGCTGATCGCCAGCGTCGCGAACAGCAGGATCTGCCAGTAAAGGCCGAACAGCCGGGCCGAGACGGCGAAGCCCCAGTCGATCATCGCGCTGAGCCGCGCCAGATCGGCGACGGCCAGCAGGCAGAACAGCAGGATGAAGCCTGCCGTGATGCCCAGAAGCGGCAGGTTGACCCGGCGCCAGGTGCCGGAGATCCCCCGCGGAATGTCGAGATTGCTCATGTCCTTCCTCCCTCGGACAAAGAAATCCGTGCCGGCGGCGCTATTCGGCCGCCCGCCGGATCGGTGTGCGGGCGTCGAGCGGCCCGAAGCTTTCGGCATAGAAACGCGCCCAGTTGCCGCCCATCACGCCGTCGATCTCGGGCTGGGACAGGCCGGCCTTGCGCAGCCCCTCGGCAAAGCCCGCCAGATCGCGATTGTCGCTGTGCCAGGTCACCGGCGCGGGAAAGCCCGGCGCCTCGGCGCTGCCTTCGCCGTAATCCATGCCCTTGGTCCAGCGCCCGACCCGCATCCATTCGACGATGGAATCCGGCTGGTCCTGGCACAGGTCGGAGCCGATGCCGATGTTCTGTGGCCCGGTGATGTCCGCCGTGCGGGCGATCATGTCGCAGAAATCCTGAAGCGTGCAGGCGCTGCCGTCGCGCAGGTGATGCGGATAGGTCGACACCCCCAGCATGCCCCCTGATTGGCCAAGCGCCCGCAGCACCGCGTCGGGCTTGTTGCGCAGCGCCGGATGCCAGCTTTTCGCATTGGCATGGGTGATGGCGATGGGGCGGCCGGAATGCTCGATGGCCTCCAGCGTCGAGCGGTCGCCGGAATGGCTCATGTCCACGACCAGGCCGACCCGGTTCATCTCGGCCACCACCTGGCGGCCCATGCGGGTCAGGCCGGTATCCTCCGCCTCGTAGCAGCCCGAGGCGAGCAGCGACTGGTTGTTGTAGCTCAGCTGCATGAAGCGCAGGCCCAGCGTATGCAGGATCTGGACCAAGCCGATATCGTCCTCGATGCAGGACGGGTTCTGCGCGCCGAAGAAGATCGCCGTGCGCCCGGTCTCTTGCGCCAGCCGGATGTCCGCGGCGCTGCGGCCGTGCAGGATCAGTTCGGGGAAACGCTCGAACCAGCGGTTCCAGCGCTCGATGTTCAGCACCGTCTCGCGGAAGGTCTCGTGATAGGTGATGGTGACATGCACGGCGTCCAGCCCGCCCTGGCGCATCTGGCGAAAGATGCCCTCCGACCAGTTGGCATATTGCAGCCCGTCGATCAGCGGCGCGCGGCTCATTCCGGCACCCCCGCCGCGACATAGGCGGTCTTCACGGTGGTGTAGAACTCGGCGGCATAGCGGCCCTGTTCGCGTGGGCCGAAGCTGGAGGCGCCGCGACCGCCGAACGGGACGTGATAGTCTGTGCCCGCCGTCGGCAGGTTCACCATCACGCAGCCCGCCCGCATGTTGGCGCGGAAATGGCTGGCGCGAGCGAGGCTGCGGGTCATGATGCCCGACGTCAGCCCGAAGGCGCTGTCATTGGGGATGGCGAGCGCCTCGTCATAGCTGCCGGCGCGGATGACGCAGGTGATCGGCGCGAACATCTCCTCGCGGTTGATGCGCATGTCGTTTCGGGTGCCGGCAAGGACGGCGGGGGCCATGTAATAGCCCGGCGTGGCCTGCTCCAGCCGGTCGCCCCCGCAAAGCAGTTCGGCGCCTTCCTCCTGGCCGATGCGGATATAGTCGAGGTTCTGTTGCAACTGTCCTTCGCTGACCACCGGACCGATCTGCGTGCCCTGTTCCAGCGCATGGCCGACCTTCAGCGCCCTGGCCGCCGCCACCAGCCGCTCGATGAAGGCGTCGTGGACCGCCTCATGCACGATCAACCGCGAGGCGGCGGTGCATTTCTGCCCGGTGCCGCCGAAGGCCGCGTTGGCCGCATGGGCGACGGCCAGGTTCAGATCGGCATCCTCCATGATGAGCATCGGGTTCTTCGAGCCCATCTCCATCTGCAGCTTGGTCATGTTGGCAGTGGCCGCGGCGGCGATGCCGCGCCCGACCGGGGCCGAGCCGGTGAAGCCGATTGCATCGACCAGCGGGCTTTCGACCAGCCGCTGCCCGACCTCGCGGCCCGGACCGGCGACAAGATTGAAGACGCCTTTCGGAATGTCCTGCCGGGCGATGATCTCGGCCAGCATGACGGCGCTGGCCGGGGTCAGGTTCGCCGGTTTCCAGACCACGGCATTGCCATAGGCCAGCGCCGGGGCGATCTTCCAGGCCGGCGTGGCGACCGGGAAGTTCCAGGGCGAGATGATCGCCACCACGCCCACCGGCTCGCGCCGCACGTCGATCTCGATGCCCGGCCGGACGCTTTCGGCCAGGTCGCCCTGGTGGCGCAGCCTCGGCCGCCGAATAGAACTGGCCGGCGCGATAGACCTCGCCCTTGCCCTCGGCCAGCGGCTTGCCCTCTTCGCGCGCGATCATGCGGCCGATCTCTTCGGCCCGTGCCATCAGCTCGGTGCCGATGGCCATCAGCACGCCGTGCCGTTTCTGGATGCCGGCCGCCCACCATGCCGGCTGCGCGCGGCGCGCCGCCGCCAGCGCCTCGTCCAGCTGCCCGGCGCTGGCCTGCGCGAACTGGCCGATCACATCGCCCAGGTCCGAGGGATTGCGGTTTTCCACCGTGGTCGCGCCGGACTGCCATTGGCCGTCGATGTAGAGTCTGGTCTCGGTCATGGATCTGTCTCCGGTCTGCATTTGCCGAAAACAGATAGACTTCCGGGTTGTTTCAATTAATCTTAAATAACTGAAGTTTATTTCAGGATTTCTGAATATCGATCAAGCTGGAGATGCTGCGCGTCTTTCAGGTCGTGGCCGAGGCAGGCTCGCTTGGCCGCGCCTCGGCGGTTCTGGGCCGCACACCCTCGGCGGTCTCGATGATGCTGTCGCAATTGCAGGACAATCTGGGGGCCGACCTGTTCGAGACCGACCGCAAGAACCGCCTGACGCCCCTGGGCGCGCTGGTGCTGGAAGAGGCGAACCGGGCGCTGGACGCCTTCGACCGCAGCGCCTCGGCGATCCGCCGGCATGCCAAGTCCACGGCGGGCCTGGTGCGCATCGCCGCCGTGCCCTCGGCGACCATGGACCTGCTGCCCGAGATCATCGCCCGCTTCCGCCGCCAGCGGCCCGATGTGCGGCTGGAGATCAGCGATGTCGATACCGCGACCGTCCGCCGTCGCATCAAGCTGGACGAGGCGGATATCGGCATCCTCTCGACCTCGGCCGAGGACCAGCAGATCGGCGAGGTGATCCGGCGCGACGCGCTCGGCATCCTCTGCCGGGCGGGCGGGTCGATCTCGCAGGCGGTCGGCTCGGGTGCCGCCCGGTCATGGGAGCTGCTGGAACTGGAGCCGCTGATCGAGAACCCGCTTTGCCACCTGGTCGCGTCCGAGCTGGTTTCCGGCCTGCTGCTGCATTGCAATCTGGAAGCGCGCAACACTACCGCCCTTCTGGCCTTCGTCCGCAGCGGGCTGGGCGCCACGGTCCTGCCGGAAAGCGCCATCTATCACAGCCCCGAGCAGCTGGAATTCGTTGTCCCACGGGACCCCGAAAGCTGGCGCGAGCTGAGGAAGATGCACAGCAGGGACCGGCACCTGAGCCCCGCCGCACAAGCCTTCTGAGACCTGATCGGCGCCTGATCTGGCTTCGGGCAGGATCCGGGCCTGCGTTCCGGATTTCAGCCGGCGGCAGCCCAGCTCGTGTGGGCAACGCCTCGGCCCCGCGTCGCTGCCGGCCCCGCCGGACGCATCGCTGGTCCCACAGGTCCGGCGGTCCGGGTTTTTTCGTCCGTGGCACAGGTGGCAAGTCGGGACCCAGTCCAGCCCGGTGGTCCGGGCCGATCATGTGACGCCGGGCTGAGTCCGGGATCGGCCGGCAGAAAGTGCCCGAGGGGCGGGGCTCGACCAACGATGTGGAACTCACCGCCGCTTCCTTCGCTGACGCAGGCCCGCTGTCACAGGTTTGCGGGGTCGACGGGCAGATCAACCCCGGCGGTCCGGGATGTTTTCCGTCATCGAATGATGGCAGCATTCCCTGGATCGCCGTGAAACCCGTCCATTCCCAGAAGGCGATATGCAATTGTTCGTTCTGGGAGCCTTGGGCGGCGTGGGTTCCTGCCTGCTGGAACAGGCCGTCATTCGGACATCGCGTCACCGTGCCGACTCGCGGCGCAAGCAAGCTGACCGAGATCGAAGCCGTCGACATTGCCGTCGGCGCGCCCACCGGCGCGACATTCCTGCGCCAGCATATCGTCGGACAGGATGCCGTGGTGATCTGCCTCGGGATCGACATGCCGGGCAGAACCACCCTGTTCTCCCAGACCACGCAAGCGGTTGTCGGGGCCAAGAAGGCGGCCGGTATCCGGCGGCTTGTCGCGGTGACCGGGGTCGGCGCCGGTGACAGCAAGGGCCAAGGCGGATGGCTTTGCGACCATGCCAACCATCCGGCGGTGGAATGGCGGTCTCTGGAGATGGTCCGGGATTGCCATCGCCCACCGCCATACGCAGTCTCGACAGGCTGATCCACGTGCCGAACGGCGAAGCAACCGGCAGTTACATCATGCTGATGCCCCTTGCGTTGGTGGCGGGCAAGGCGGGGGCTCTGCCCCCGTCGCGCTGGTGCGCGACTCCCCCGGGATATTTGGGCAAGGAAGAATGACGGGGGTCGGGGGCCTTTTCAGTTCTCGCGGAAGGCGCGGGTGAAGTAATCCGTCAGGGGCTTGACCAGATAGGCCATCGGGCTGCGTTCGCCGGTTTGGACATAGACCTCGACCGGCATGCCGGGCACCAGTTCCAGACCCTTCAGCTTTTCGGCCTCGACGGCGGGAATCGTCACCTCGCCGCGGTAATAGGGCACATGCGTCGCCGGGTCGACCAACGTGTCGGGCGAGACGCGGCTGAGCATCCCGTCGATCTCGGGCGTGGTGCGCGAGGAGAAGGACGAGAAGCGCAGCACCACCTTTTGTCCGGCGTGGACCTCGTCGATGTTGATGGTGGCGATGCGGGCGGCAACCAGCAGCGGCCGGTCTTGCGGGATGATGAACAGGATCGGATCGGCCGGGCGGATCACCGAGCGCGGGGTGGTGATCTGCAATTCCTGCACCACGCCCGAGACCGGGGCGCGGATGTCCAGCCTGGCGATGCGCTCGGCCAGCGCGCGGCGGCGCTCGGCCAGTTCCAGCTCGCGATAGCCCAGCTCACGCAGCTCGGTTTCGGCGGCTTCGCGGCGGGTCGCGGTCTTTTCCAGCCGCGACAGGTCGATTTCGGCCAGCTGCGTCACCGCGCGGGCGCGCGTCGCCGTCGCCTCGCCCAGAAGCCCGTCGAGCCGGGCGGCCTCGCGTTCCAGCGCCAGCACGCGCGGGGCCTGCGCCAGGCCCTTTTCCAGCAAGGACCGCTGGTCGCGCAATTCCTGGGCGATGAAGCCGCGCTGCTGCTCCAGCGCCTGGGTCTGCGCGTCCACGCCGCCGATCTGCGCCTGCACCTGTTCGGATTGCTTGGCCAACTGGCCCAGCGATTGCTCCAGCGTGTCGAGCCGGGCCCGGAACAGGCTGGCCTGCCCCTCCATCAGCGCGGCGAGTTCGGGGCGGCTGGCGGCGGCCTCGACCAGTTCGGGCGGGAAGGCGATCTGCTTGCGGTCGGCGCGCTCGGCCTCGAGCCGGCCGCGGCGGGCGAGGATCTCGAAATACTGCCCCTCGACGATGGCGAGTTCGGTGCCCAGAAGCGCGCCGTCCAGCCGGATCAGCGGCTGGCCGGCGGTCACGCTTTCGCCGTCGTGGATCAGGATCTCGGCCACGACCCCGCCATCGGGGTGCTGGACGACCTGGCGGCGCTGCTCGACCTCGACCTGGCCGGGCGCGACCACGGCGCCGGCGATGCGCGCGGTCCAGGACCAGAGCCCGAAGCCGCCGACCAGCACCAGCATCGCCGCCAGGCCCAGGATGACCGGGCCACGCGCCGACCAGTCGGGGCGGCTGGACGGCGGTGGCGCCGGGGCCGGATGCGGGGCCGGCGCGGCGGTCGGCTGGGCGCGCAGATGCGGCGTGGCCTCGGCGGGCTGATTCGGATCGTTCATGTCACCCCTCCGCCGTGGCCCTGGGCACGGGCGATCTGCTCGGCGTTCTTGACCAGGGATTTCAGCACCTCGTCGCGTGGGCCGAAGGCGCGGCGCAGGCCCTGGTCCAGCACCAGCAACAGGTCGCATTCGGTGATCGCTGCCGGGCGATGCGCCATGATGATGACCGCGCCGCCGCGGGCCTTGATGGTGCGGATGGCGAGGTTCAACGCCGTCGATCCCTCGTTGTCGAGGTTCGAGTTCGGCTCGTCCAGGACGAAGATCACCGGGTCGGCGTAAAGCGCGCGGGCCAGGCCGATGCGCTGGATCTGGCCGCCGGAAAGCTGTCCGCCGGCCTGGCTGACGCGGGTGTCGTAGCCCTGCGGCAGGTCCAGGATCATGCGATGCGCGGCGGCGGCCGTGGCTGCGGCGACGACGCGCTGCGGATCGGGCTGGGGCGAGAGGCGGGCGATGTTTTCCGCGATGGTGCCGTCGAACAGCGTGACCTGCTGCGGCAGATAGCCGATCAGCCGGCCAAGCGCGTCCGGGTCGTATTGGTCCAGCGTCGCGCCCCCGAGCCGGATCGAGCCCGAGGCGACGGGCCAGGCGGCGATCAGCGCCCGCGCCAGCGTGGTCTTGCCGGCGCCCGAGGGGCCGATCACCCCCAGCGCCTGGCCGGGGGCAAGGTCGAAGCTGACCCCGCGCAGCATCGCCGCCCCCTGGCCGGGGGGCACGACGGCCAGGTTGCGCACCTCGAGCCGGGCCTCGGGCCGGGGCAGGGGCGTGCGCTGCACGACAGGCGGGCGGCGCGAGAGCAGTTCGGCCAGCCGCTTCCAGCCGTCCTGGGCGCGCTGGACGATGGACCAGCCGCCCACCACCTGCTCGACCGGGGCCAGCGCCCGGCCCATCAGGATCGACGAGGCGATCATGGCGCCCGGCGTCACCTCCTGGCGCAGCACCAGCCAGGCGCCGGCGGCCAGGAGCGCGCTTTGCAGAAACAGCCGGAAGGTGCGGGAGAACACGGTGAAGCTGGTGGCGCGATCGCTGGCGCGCAGCGTCGCCTCGGTCGCCTTGTCGCGGGCCGCCTGCCAGCGCCGGAAGGCCGCCGCCCGCATGCCGAGCGAGCCGATCAGCTCGCCCTCGTCGCGGTAGAGGTCGGACATGCGCTCGGCCGACTGGCCGGCGATGCCCGCCTGCTGCAGCAGGTCGCGGCTGAGCCATTGGTTCAGCAGCGTCGCCGCGACCAGCACCGCCATGCCGGCCGTCGCTACCGCGCCCAGGATCGGGTGGAAGATGAAGACCGCCGCCAGGAAGAACGGTGCCCAGGGCAGGTCGAACAGCGCCATCAGCACCGGCGAGGCGATCAGCCGCTGCACCGCCTCGAGATCGCGCATCCCGCCGCGCACCACCAGCTCCGAGCCGGCGGCCTGGCCGTCCTGCAAGGCGGCGGTGAAGACCCGCCCCTCCATCCGTTCCTGGAAGCGGGCGGCGATGCGGGACATGACGCGGTTGCGCGCCAGGTCGATCACCCCCATCAGCGCGAAGAGAAAGGCGACCAGCAGGAACAGCGCCGTCAGCGTCTCGACCGAGCGGCTGGCCAGGACGCGGTCATAGACCTGCATCATGAACAGCGGCCCGGTCAGCATCAGCAGGTTCACCGCGAATGAGAACAGGCCGACCATGGCATAAAGCTGCCAGGCCAGTCCGCGCGCGGATTTCAGCTCGCTTTGGCCGTCATGTCGCATCGGCGGCAAGGCCATGCCGGTTCCTTCCTTGTCATCCTGACCGGGCTTGCCCGGAATCGCCCCAGCGCATATCCCAAAGCGCAGCCGTGAAACAGTCCGCCGCCGCCCCGCCGTCTGCCCCGAGGCGAATCGCCGCTGGTCCGCCGAGTCTTAGCTTCAGAAGGTTATCAAAAGCTTGTCTGCATGGAACTTTTCCCTTCTCCTTGTCGCGACCGTGACGCTGGTGGCCTGTTCGGACCGCGACGGCGACGGCATCCATGACCCCTATGAGCCGATGAACCGCAAGGTCCATGCCTTCAACCGCGGGCTGGATGCGCGCGTCGTCAAGCCGCTGGGCGCCGGCCTGTCGGGCGGCGAGGGCGGCGGGATCGGCAGCCATGCCGTTGCGGGGCTTGGCAATTTCGGCGCGAACCTGGCGCAGCCGGGCAGGGTGGTGAACCACCTGCTGCAGGGCAGGCCGGGGCCGGCGGCGCGCAGCACCCTGCGCTTTCTGGTGAACACCACGGTCGGCATGGCGGGTTTCCTCGACCCCGCCGCCAGCGATTTCGCCCTGCCCGAGGAGGATACGGATTTCGGCCAGACGCTTGCCCGCTGGGGCGTCGGCGAGGGGCCCTATCTGGAACTGCCGCTGATCGGCCCCTCGACCGGGCGCGATGCGGTGGGCCGCGTCGTCGACCTGGCCATCGACCCGATGCGCGGCTGGCTCAACCGCGACCAATACCTGATCGGCATGGGGGCGCGGCTCGCCTCAAAAGCCAGTGAACGGGGCCGTTTCGGCGATTCCGTCGATTCCATCCTGCATGAAAGCGCCGATAGTTATGCCCAGACGCGGCTGATCTGGTTGCAGCATCGCCGCCACGAACTGGGCGAGGAAGGAGAACACATTGACCCTTATGCCGAATGACACCCGCCGCGGGTTCCTGGGCCTGGTCGGCGCGGGACTGGCCATCGCCGCCCGGCCCGCCTGGGCGCTCGACACCGGCGAGGCGCGGGCGCTGATCGAGAAATCCCTGGCCGAAGTCTATGCCGTCATCAACTCCGGCCAACCCCCGGCGCAGATGTATCGCGCCTTCGAGGCGATCTTCGCGCGCTATGCGGATGTCGAGATCATCGCCCGCTCGGCGCTGGGACCGGCGGCGCGCCAGGCGGGCGGGGCCGAGTTCGCCGCCTATCGCCAGGCGTTCCAGGGCTATATCGGCCGCAAATACGGCAAGCGCTTCCGCGAGTTCATCGGCTCGAAGATCGAGGTGACGGGCGCCAAGCCGGTGAAATCCTTCTTTGCCGTGACCTCGGTCGCCTATCTCAAGGGGCGCAGCCCGATGGAGGTGGAGTGGCATGTCTCGGACAAGTCCGGGAAAAGCCGCTATTTCAACATCATCATCGAGGGGGTGAACATGCTCGCCTCGGAACGGGCCGAGATCGGGGCGATGCTGGCGCGGCGCAAGGGCGATCTGGCGGCGCTGACCGCCGACCTGCAACAGGCGGGCTGAGCCCCCGCCGCCCAGGATCGTGAAAAAGCGCTTCTTCGTTCCTTAAATACTCGCTGCAACGGTGCAAACCCGCGCAAGCGCGGCAGAAAGGGGCCAAACCCATCCACCAAAGGAAAAGGCCGGTCCCCCAGGGGCCGGCCTTCCTGCTATTGCTGATAAACCCCTTCGATGCCGCGCAGCGCCTGGGTCAGCGCGTCGTCGGTGCCGGGCGGCGGCATCTCGGCCTCGGGGCCGCTGGTGACGGTCTCGGCCGGGAAGGTCGGCGGGCCGCCGGGCGTCTGCACGCCGGGGTCGGGCAGGGCGCGCCCGGCCTCGGCCGAGGGCTGGGCCTGGCCGCCTTGCGGCGAAGGCTGGCCAAGCGCCTCGGAAAGCGCGGCGGCCAGCGGATCGGCCGCGCCCTCGCCGCCGGTGCTGACCACCTGCGGCACGGCGCTGTCGGGATCGAAGGCGAAATTGCCCAGGGGCTCGACCGGCAGGCCCTCGTGGATCTCGGTCATCACCGCCTGCCAGATCTCGGCCGGCAGCCCGCCGCCGGTCACGCCCTTCAGCGGCGTGTTGTCGTCATAGCCCATCCAGACCCCGGTCACATATTGGCCGGTGAAGCCGATGAACCAGGCGTCGCGATAGCTCGAGGTGGTGCCGGTCTTGCCCGCCGCCGGACGGCCGGGCAGCCTGGCGCGGGTGCCGGTGCCGCGCTCGATCACCTGCTGCATCATGCCGATCAGCTCGCGCGACGCCTTTTGCGAGATCACGCGCTGGCCCATGCCGCCGACCTGGCCGATCAGCGCCTGGTCGTCGCCCTTGATGCGCAGCTCGACCAGGCCATAGGGGCTGACGGCGGTGCCGCCGTTGCGGATGCCGGCATAGGCGCCGGTCATCGCCAGCAGCGTTGATTCCGACACGCCGAGCCCCAGCGAGGGGCCGCTGGCCAGGTCGCTGGCAAAGCCGAAATCCTGCGCCACGCGGCGCACGGCATCGCGGCCGGCGATTTCCTGCAGGCGGATGGTGGCGGTGTTCAGCGATTGCGACAGGGCGCGGGTCAGCGTCACCTCGCCCGAATAGCGGCGGGTGTAGTTCTGCGGCGACCACGGCCCCGAGCCGCGCACGTTGATGGTCAGCGGCGCGTCCAGCACCGTGTCGTTGGGGCTGTAGCCCTGGTCCAGCGCGGCGGCATAGACGAAGGGCTTGAAGCTGGAGCCGGTCTGCCGCTTGGCCTGGGTCGCGCGGTTGAAGGTGCCGGTCGCGGTATTGTCGCGCCCGCCGATCATGGCGCGCACCGCGCCGTCGGGCGACATGACCACCACGGCCGCCTGCGCCTTGGAACCCTCGGCGACCTTTTCGTCGAAGATGCGCTTCAGCGCACGCTCGGCGGCGCGCTGCACGCGCTGGTCGAAGGTGGTGGTGATGGTGACGTCCTCGGTCGTCTCGCTGGTCAGGAAGCCGGGGCCGGATTCCATCACCCAATCGGCGAAATAGCCGCCGGCCCGCGCCGCCGCCGCCTTGGACAGCACCGCCGGCTGCGCCTTGGCCTCGGCGAATTGCTTGTCGTCCAGATAGCCCTGGTCGTGCATCAGCCCCAGGATCACCGTGGCCCGGTCCTGCGCCCGCTGCAGGTTCGAGGTCGGCGCGAAATAGCTGGGCGCCTTGAGCAGGCCGGCCAGCATCGCCGCCTCGGCCGCGTTCACCTCGGCCGCCGACTTGTCGAAATAGCGCTGCGCCGCCGCCTCGAAGCCGCGCGCCCCCGCGCCCAGGTACGAGCGGTTCATGTAGATGTTCAGGATGTCCTGCTTGGAGTATTTGAACTCCATCGCCAGCGCATAGGGCACTTCCTTGACCTTGCGCCAGATCGAGGACTTGCGGCATTCCGCCTCGAAATCGGCCTCGGACTTCCAGCGGATCGGGTCGAAGGTCTCGCCCAGGCACAGAAGCTTGGCAACCTGCTGGGTGATGGTCGAGCCGCCGTTGCCCTCCAGCGGGCCGCGGCCGGCGGCCATGTTGATCTTGATGGCGCTGGCGATGCCCTGCGGGTCCACGCCCGGATGGCGATAGAATCGCTTGTCCTCGGTCGCGACCACCGCGTCCTTCAGCACCGGGGCGATCTTGTCGGCGCTGACCATGCCGAAAGTTTCGCCACGCCAGGCGAAGACCCGGCCCTCGGTATCCTGCATGGTGACGGAACCGCGGGCACGGCCGTCGAAAAGCGCCGCAGGTTCGGGCAGCGTGGTGTAGAAATAGAAGCTGGCGGCCAGCAGAATCAGCGCCACCGTCAGCCCCAGCCGCCAGAACGAACCCCAGACCACCCGCCACACCAGCGCGATGATTCCCGCGATTCCCCGCGTCACCACATTGCCGCCGCGCTGCCGCCTGGGCGGCTTGCCAGGGGACGATCCGCCGGTTCGTTTCTGCGCTTTCTGAGGGGCTTGGTCGAAATTGCGCTTGTCCGCGACAATGCGGCCCTTGCCGGTCGGTTTCTTCATGCCTGCTTTCCTGCCCGGCCGATTGCTCCGGCCCGTTGGCGCGCAACATACATCAAAGCCAAGGGCTTGAGAACCGAGATGACCTATCAGTGAACTGCCGCCTCAGGCTGCAAAACCCGGCATTCCTGCCCCAAATTCAGGCAGGCGAGGGGCGGGATGGGCCGAAAGCTGCACAAACCTTGTGCCTGGGCGTGGCCGGCGGGTTTCCTGACCGGGACATGGAACTGCTGCAACGCAGAAAGAAGGTGCAGGAAACATGATGAGACCTACCGCGATCAAACCCATGATCCCGGCGCTCGCCCTCCCGCTGATCGGGCTGGCGGTGCCGGCCCTGGCGCAGGATGCCGAGGCCCCGGCGGCGACCGTCGAAGCCGTCGTCGAGACCCTGGCGCCCATCGTCGACAAGGGCGACACCACCTGGATGATGATTTCGGCCATCCTGGTCATGGCCATGTCCATTCCGGGGCTGGCGCTGTTCTACGGCGGGCTGGTGCGCGCCAAGAACATGCTGTCGGTGCTGATGCAGGTCTTTACCGTCTTCTGCATCATGTCGATCCTGTGGGTCTGCTTCGGCTATTCGCTGGCCTTCACCGGCGCCGGCTCGGCCGAGGAGGCGACCTGGCTGACCCCGTTCATCGGCGGCTTCTCCAAGGCGTTCCTGGCCGGCGTCGACACCTCGTCCCTGGCCGAGACCTTCACGACGAACGTCTATGTGCCGGAATATGTCTTCATCATCTTCCAGATGGCCTTCGCCTGCATCGCGCCGGCGCTGATCGTCGGCGCCACGGTCGAGCGGATGAAATTCGCGGCCATGCTGGCCTTCGTGGTGATCTGGTTCTTCTTCTCCTACCTGCCGATGGCCCATATGGTCTGGTGGTGGGGCGGCCCCTCGGCCTTCGACGCGCCCGGCGGCTTCCTCTTCGGCCATGGCGACCTGGACTTCGCCGGCGGCACGGTCATCCATATCAACGCCGGCGTCGCCGGTCTGGTCGCCGCGCTGGTCGTCGGCCCGCGGCTGGGCTACGGCAAGGAGCTGATGGCGCCGCACAACCTGCCCTTCACCTTCCTGGGCGGCTGCCTGCTGTGGATCGGCTGGTTCGGCTTCAACGCCGGCTCGAACATGGAGGCCACCGGCACCGCCGCCATGGCGATCCTGAACACCACCGTCGCCACCGCCGCCGCCGCGCTGGCCTGGGCCTTTGGCGAATGGCTGCTGCGCGGCCATCCCTCGCTGCTGGGCGGGGTCTCGGGCGCCATCGCCGGCCTGGTCGGCATCACGCCCGCCGCCGGTTTCGTCGGCCCCATGGGCGCCATCGTCATCGGCCTGGCCGCGGGCTTCCTGTGCATGTGGTTCGTCATCAGCCTGAAGGCCAAGCTGGGCGTGGACGAAAGCCTGGACGTGTTCGGCATCCACGGCGTGGGCGGCATCGTCGGCGCCATCCTGACCGGCGTCTTCGCCGCGCCCTCGCTGGGCGGCTCGGGCATCTACGACTATGCGACGGAATCGGTCTCGGCCAGCTATGACATCGCCGGCCAGGTGATGACCCAGACGCTGGGCGTGATCGTGGCGGTGGTCTGGTCGGCCGTGGTCTCGTTCATCGCGCTGATGATCGTCAAGGCGGTGATCGGCCTGCGCGTCTCGGGCAATGACGAGCGGCAGGGCCTGGACGTCACCACCCATGGCGAGAACGCCTATAACAACTGAGGCAGCGCTTCAGGCAAAGGAAAAGCCCGGCACATGCGCCGGGCTTTTTCATTTGCACGGGGGGCCTTGGTCAGGACAGGCGCGAGACCACGAAATCCGCCAGGTCCGCCAGGATGCGGCGCAGGGGCTGGTCGGGCGCGGCTTGCAGCGCGGCCTTGGCACGGCCGGCCCAGGCGATGGCATCGGCGCGGGCGGCCTCCAGCGCCTCGCGGCGGCGCAGGATCTCCAGCGCGGTGGCAAGGTCGGCCTCGTCCTGCCGGCCCTGGCCGATGGTGCGTTCCCAGAAGGCGCGCTCGGCCTCGTCGGCGCGGGCGATGGCCTTGATCACCGGCAGCGTCAGCTTGCGCTCGCGGAAATCGTCGCCGACGTTCTTGCCGATGGTCGTGGTCGAGCCGCCGTAATCCAGCAGGTCGTCCACGATCTGGAAGGCGATCCCCAGCGCATCGCCATAGTCGAACAGCGCCTGCTGCACCGCCGGGTCGGCGCCGGCCACCACCGCCCCCGCCTCGGTCGCGGCGGAAAACAGCGCCGCTGTCTTGCCGCGCACGATCTGGATATAGGTGTCCTCGGTGGTCGAGACGTCCTGCGCGGCGGTCAGCTGCAGCACCTCGCCCTCGGCGATGGTGGCGCTGGCATTGGCCAGGATGCGCATGACCTGCATGCTTTCCGTATCCGCCATCAGCTGGAAGCTGCGCGCGAACAGGTAGTCGCCGACCAGCACGCTGGACTTGTTGTCCCACAGAAGGTTGGCCGTCGGCCGGCCGCGCCGCTGCTGGCTTTCATCGACCACGTCGTCGTGCAGAAGCGTCGCGGTATGGAT
Organism: Paracoccus sp. pheM1; assembly: GCF_018499825.1. Lineage (NCBI taxonomy): Bacteria > Pseudomonadati > Pseudomonadota > Alphaproteobacteria > Rhodobacterales > Paracoccaceae > Paracoccus > Paracoccus sp. pheM1. The sequence continues at coordinate 1,230,727 of NZ_JAGXCX010000001.1, read as the reverse complement.
GAACTCGACCGCCGCGGCCAGCAGCACATGGCTGTTCCCCTGATAGCCGCACAGCCGCGCCGCCGCCAGCACCAGCATCGGCCGCAGCCGCTTGCCGCCGGCCTCGACCAGATGCGCGGTCACTTCCGGAATGCGGGGGGCGTGGCGGCTGGCCATGCGCTCGCGGATCAGCGCATTGACCCGGTCCATATCCCCGGCCAGTTCCACGGAGAGCCGGTCGAGCGGCTTGGAGACGTTTTCGTTCATGCCCATCAGCGATCCCCTTTCGCCGCCAGCCATTGCCACGCCATGGACACATGCGCAACAGCCGCGTAACTTTCCCATGTCATGAAAGAGCTTCTGCGCACTACCGACCCGCTTCTCATCACCCGCGCCGCCGACCTGCTGGCGGCCGAGGGGATCCATGCCTTTCCGCTGGACCAGCACATGAGCGTGCTGGAGGGTTCGCTGGGCATCTTGCCGCGGCGGCTGATGGTGGCGGACCGCGACCTGTTCATGGCGCGCGCCATCCTGCGGGACAATCGCATCCACCATGACTGAACTGCGCGAGGACGGGTTCCTCGGCGGCCGGCTGCGCATCCTTCAGCCCGCGCGCGGCTATCGCGCCGGGGCGGATGCGGTGATGCTGGCGGCGGCTTGCCCGGCGCGGCCCGGCGACAGCGTGCTGGAACTGGGCTGCGGGGCGGGGGTGGCGATGCTCTGCCTGGGCGCGCGGGTGCCGGGTCTGCGGCTGGCCGGGCTGGAACTCCAGCCCGCCTATGCCGAGCTGGCGCGACGCAATGCCGCAGCCACTGCCATCCCGGCCGAGCTGCATGAGGGCGACCTGGCCCGGATGCCCACCGCCCTGCGCGGCCAAAGCTTCGACCATGTGATCGCCAACCCGCCCTATTTCACCGGCGGCCCGCCGGCGCCCGATGCCGGCCGCGGTCGCGCCCGGCACGAGGCGACGCCCCTGCCGCTGTGGATCGAGGCCGGGCTGCGCCGCCTGCGGCCCGGCGGCTGGCTGACGCTGATCCAGCGCGCCGACCGGCTGGCCGAGATCCTGGCCGCGCTTTCCCCCCTGGCCGGGGCGATCACGATCCTGCCAGTCGCGGCGCGCGAGGGGCGCGAGGCGGGGCGCGTCATTGCCTGCGCCCGCAAGGGCGCGCGCGCGCCGCTACGCCTGCTGTCGCCCTTTGTCATGCATGCAAAACCGTCACATTCCGGCGACGAAGAGGATCTGACAAAGGCCGCGCAGGCGGTTTTGCGCGAGGGTGCGGCACTTTCGCTCGGCGGGCCGAATTTCCGGTGACAATGTGACGATTCTATGCTGCAATCCCTTGGTTCGATCAATCCAAGAGGAGGACGGAATGTCGGTTGAATCCCATGTGCAGGAGCTTCGCCGCAAACATCAGTCACTTTCGAACGCCATCGAGGCCGCGCATCGCAGCCCCGGCACGGATGACCTCACCATCGCCCGGATGAAGAAGGAAAAACTTCGCCTCAAGGAAGAGATCACGCGCCTGTCGCATTGACCTGCGGCACGGGCGGGCCTGGCCCGCCCGAAGGCCACGGCCATGGAATGAGAAACGGCCCGCGACATCTCGCGGGCCGTTGCCTGTCGGGGGGGCGGCTCAGACGAAGAACTGGCCGCCGTTCGCGCTGATGGTCGAGCCGGTGATGAAGCCGGCATCCTCCGAGGCCAGGAAGACCACGCAGCGCGCGATCTCTTCGGGCTCGCCCAGGCGGCCGACCGGGATCTGGGGGATGATGCGCTCGTTCAGCACCTTCTCGTCGATGGCGCGGACCATCTCGGTGCCGATATAGCCGGGGCAGATCGCGTTCACGGTGATGCCGGCGCGCGCGCCTTCCTGGGCCAGCGCCTTGGTAAAGCCCAGGTCGCCCGCCTTGGCCGCCGAATAGTTCGCCTGGCCGGCCTGGCCCTTCTGGCCGTTGATCGAGCTGATGTTGACGATGCGGCCGTATTTGCGGTCGCGCATGCCCGACCAGACCGGATGGGTCATGTTGAACAGGCCCGTCAGGTTGGTGTCGATGACCTCTTTCCACTGCTGCGGCGTCATCTTGTGGAACATCGAGTCGCGGGTGATGCCGGCATTGTTGACCAGCACGGCGATGGGGCCAAGCTCTTCCTCGACCTGCTTGATGCCCGCTGCGCAGGCGTCGTAATCCGCCACCGACCATTTGTAGGTCTTGATGCCGGTTTCTTCGGTAAAGGTGCGGGCGGCATCGTCATTGCCGGCGTAATTCGCCGCGACCGTATAGCCGGCCTCCTTCAACGCCTTCGAGATCGCCGCGCCGATGCCGCGCGACCCGCCGGTCACAAGGGCCACTTTTGCCATTTTTCGTCCCCCTTTGAAAATGGTCGTGAAATTGTGTTACCGAACTGGCGTGGCGCGCGCAAGATAGTTGCGCGCGCCTTTTCGGCTCAGGGACGCTCGAGGCACAGGGCGACGCCCATGCCGCCGCCGATGCACAGCGTGGCCAGGCCCTTTTTCGCGTCGCGGCGCTGCATTTCGAACAGCAGCGTGTTCAGGATGCGGCAGCCCGAGGCGCCGATGGGGTGGCCGATGGCGATGGCGCCGCCGTTCACGTTCACGATCGAGGGATCCCAGCCCATGTCGCGGTTCACGGCGATGGCCTGGGCGGCAAAGGCCTCGTTCGCCTCGACCAGGTCCAGGTCGCCGACCGACCAGCCGGCCTTTTCCAGCGCCTTGCGGCTGGCGGGGATCGGGCCGGTGCCCATGATCTGCGGGTCCACGCCGGCGGTCGCGTAGGAGGCGATGCGCGCCAGCGGCGTCAGCCCGCGCCGCGCCGCCTCGTCCTCGGTCATGACCAGCACGGCAGCGGCGCCGTCGTTCAGCCCCGAGGCATTGGCGGCGGTCACGCTGCCCTCCTTGCTGAAGGCGGGGCGCAGCTTTTCCATCGCGTCCAGCGTGGCGCCGTGGCGGATGTATTCGTCGGCATCGACCACGGTCTCGCCCTTGCGGGACTTGATGGTCACGGGCACGATCTCGTCGGCGAACTTGCCGGCCTTCTGCGCGGCCTCGGCCTTGTTCTGCGAGGCGACGGCGAACTGGTCCTGCTCGGCCCGCGCGATCTCCCATTTCGTGGCGACGTTCTCGGCCGTGGTGCCCATGTGGTAGTCGTGGAAGGCGTCCCAGAGCCCGTCCTTGATCATGGTGTCGAGCATCTTCATGTCGCCCATCTTCTGCCCGGCGCGGATATAGGCGGCATGGGGCGCCAGCGACATGGATTCCTGACCGCCGGCCACGACGATCCGGGCGTCGCCCAGCAGCACCTGCTGCGCCGCCAGCGCCACTGTGCGCAGGCCCGAGCCGCAGACCTGGTTGATGACCCAGGCCGCCGATTCCTGCGGGAAGCCGGCCTTGATATGCGCCTGGCGGGCGGGGTTCTGGCCCTGGGCGGCGGTCAGCACCTGGCCCAGGATGGTTTCGGACACTTCGGAAGGATCGACCCCGGCGCGTTCGACGACCGCCTTCAGGACGATGGCGCCAAGCTCATGCGCCGGCAGGTTCGCAAAGGACCCCAGAAAGCTGCCGACGGGGGTGCGGGCGGCTGAAACGATTACGGCTTTGGTCATGACGGGGCTCCTTCCCAGATAGGCCGATAATATCGGTGACAGGAAGACTGTTTGCCGTTTCGTTACCCGAGGTCAAGCGGACTTGCGGCTGCGTCGCCCCCGACAGGCCCCGTCGCCGCGGCGGCTGAGCGCCCGTCCGCCCAGGCGGGCCACGCGGCGGCGCCGGCAAGCCCGCCTGCCGATCCGCGCAGGCCGGCCGGTCGGTCGGGAAATCTCCACCCCCGCCGGCAGGGCCGCGGGGACGGTTGTCGCGGGGGCCAAGGCGTTTCTACTGCCGGGTGAATCGGGTTTAGCTGCGCCGGGCGGCTGTGTTGGGCGATTTCCAGGGCGGCACGATGGTCGGGGCGCCGAAATAATAGCCCTGCAGGCAGTCGATGCCCATGTCGATCAGGAAGGCGGCGTCCTCGGCCGCCTCGACCGATTCTGCGACGGTGAACATGTCGAAATGCCGGGCAATGGATTGCAGCGCCCGCGTCAGCACCTGGTTGTCGCGCTGCATGGCGATGTCGCGGACGAACTGCCCGTCGATCTTGACCATGTCGAAGCAGAAATCGCGCAGGTAGCGGAACGAGGTATAGCCGGCGCCGAAATCGTCCAGCGCGAAGCTGACGCCCTGGGCCTGCAACTCCTGCATGAATTGCTCGACCAGTTCGGGCATGCCCATGGCCGAGCTTTCGGTGATTTCCAGGATCAGCCGCTCGGCGATGCTGACATCCCCGGCGATGCCTTCGTGCAGCGTGCGCAGCCAGGCCGGATAGCCGATGGAACGCGCCGACATGTTGATCGAAAGCCTGAGCGAGGGCTCCTCGGCCAGGGATTTCAGCCCCAGCGACAGCGCCAGGCAGTCGATCTGCCGCCCCAGTTCCGTCGTCTCGGCCAGCGGCAGGAAATCGCGCAGCGGCACGATGCGCCCGGTTTCGTCGATGATTCGGATCAGCCCTTCGTGGAAGGCCGCGTGGTCGGTGCGATCCGCCTGCACCACCGGCTGATAGGCCAGGACGGCGTCGCCGCGCGATACTGCGCGCCGCACCGTCGCCATTGTCACCCGCGACTGCCGGTTCACGGCGAAATCCAGCGGAGAGCCCATTTCCAGTCGCGAATCGATATTGTCGGTCATGCCAAGACTCCTGTCATCGACGGCACTCTGGCGATCATGTCCTAAGATCGCGTAAACTGGAGCCGCATTCTCGACTCGAGGTTAACGGATCCTTGCCCGACCTGACCGAACGCTGCGCCTGGTGCGGCTCCGACCCGCTTTACGTCGCCTATCACGACCATGAATGGGGCGTGCCGGAATATGATTCGCGCGCGCTTTGGGAAAAACTGGTGCTGGACGGTTTCCAGGCCGGGCTGAGCTGGATCACCATCCTGCGCAAGCGCGAGGCCTTTCGCGAGACCTTCGAGGGCTTCGACCCCGAGCGCGTCGCCGCCTGGGGCGAGGCCGAGGTGGGGCAGGCCCTGCAAAACCCCGGCATCATCCGCCATCGCGGCAAGATCGAGGCGGCCGTCAAGGGCGCGCGGCTGTTTCTGGAGATCGAGGGATCGCAGGGGTTTTCGCCCTTCATCTGGTCCTTCGTCGGCGGCCGGCCGATCCAGAACCGCTTCACCGCGCTGAGCCAGGTTCCCGCCAGGACGCCGCAATCCGAAGCCATGGCCAAGGCGTTGAAAAAGCGCGGCTTCAACTTTTGCGGGCCGGTGATCACCTATGCCTTCATGCAGGCCTGCGGGCTGGTCAACGACCACGTGACCCATTGCCCGGCCCATGCCCGCGTCAGGGCGCTGTCGCCTGCCTGACCAGTTCCTTCGCCGCCTCCGAGGACCAGTCGGCGCCGCCGATCAGCCGCGCGATCTCGTTGCCGTCGCGGTCGATCAGCACCGTCACCGGCATGCCCATCACCCCCATCTCGCGCGCTAGCTGCTGGCGCGGGTCCAGATGCACCGGCAGATGGGCGATGCCTTCCTCGTCCAGGAATTTCCTGACCGCGGGCGGCGGGTTGTGGCCGGCGGCGATGGCCAGCACCTCGAAATCCGCGCCGCCCATCTCGGCCTGCAGGGCGTCGAGCGAGGGCATTTCCTCGCGGCAGGGGGCGCACCAGGTCGCCCAGAAATTCAGCAGCACCACCTTGCCCCGCCAGTCGGCCAGGCTGTGGGTGCCGCCCTCGGGGTCGGTGAAGGTCGTGGCGGGCACCGGGGTCGGATCGGTCGGCGCCAGCTTGGCCAGCCCGCCGTCATGCGCGGCCTGCCAGTCGATTTCGCCGGCAAATGCCGGGCCGAAACCCGCATTTGCACCGATCAGCAGCGCCGTATAAAGAACCAGCCAACGCATTCCACCCCCCGAAGGACAAGTCATGACCGAGCAGCCCACCACCGCCAACCAGATGTGGGGCGGACGTTTCGCCGCAGGCCCGGACGCGATCATGGAGGCGATCAACGCCTCGATCGGCTTCGACCGGCGGCTTTATGCCCAGGACATCCGGGGCAGCCGCGCCCATGCCGCGATGCTTGCGGCACAAGGCATCATCAGCACTAGCGATGCCGAGGCGATCGGGGAAGGGCTGCTCACGGTCTTGTCAGAGATCGAGGCGGGCGAGTTTCCCTTTTCCACCGCGCTGGAAGACATCCACATGAACGTGGAATCGCGGCTCAAGGAGATCGTCGGCGAGCCGGCGGGGCGGTTGCATACGGCGCGAAGCCGCAACGACCAGGTGGCGACCGACTTCCGGCTGTGGGTGCGCGACCAATGCGACGCGGCCATCGCCGGCCTCGACGCGCTGATCCGCGTCGCCCTGTCGCAGGCCGAGCGCGGCGCGGATTGGGTCATGCCGGGCTTTACCCATCTGCAGACCGCGCAGCCGGTGACCTGGGGCCATCACATGATGGCCTATGTCGAGATGTTCGGCCGCGACCTGTCGCGTTTCCGGGACGCGCGCAAGCGCATGAACGAATCGCCCCTCGGCGCCGCCGCCCTGGCCGGCACCGGCTTTCCCATCGACCGCGAGGCGACGGCGCGCGCGCTGGGCTTCGACCGGCCGATGGCCAACAGCCTCGATGCGGTCAGCGACCGCGATTTCGCGCTGGAGTTCCTGTCCTCGGCCGCGATCTGTGCCGTCCACCTGTCGCGGCTGGCCGAGGAGCTGGTGATCTGGTCCTCGGCCCAGTTCCGCTTCGTCACCATGTCGGACCGCTTCTCGACCGGCTCGTCGATCATGCCGCAGAAGAAGAACCCCGACGCGGCCGAGCTGATCCGGGCCAAGATCGGCCGCATCCTGGGCGCGGCGGTGGCGCTGTTCGTGGTGATGAAGGGCCTGCCGCTCGCCTATTCCAAGGACATGCAGGAGGACAAGGAGCAGGTCTTCGACGCCGCCGACAACCTCATGCTGGCGCTGGCCGCGATGGAGGGCATGCTGTCGGACCTGACGGCCAACCGCGAGCGGCTGGAGGCGGCGGCGGGCTCGGGGTTTTCGACCGCGACCGACCTGGCCGACTGGCTGGTGCGCGAGGCCGGGCTGCCCTTCCGCGACGCCCATCACGTCACCGGCGCGCTGGTCGCCCTGGCCGAGAAGGCCGGGATCGACCTGCCGGCACTGACGCTGGCGCAGATGCAATCGGTCCATCCGGCGATCACCGCGGATGTCTATAACGTGCTGGGCGTGCATAACTCGGTCGCCTCGCGCATGTCCTATGGCGGCACCGCGCCCCAGCAGGTCCGCGCCCAGATCGCCCGTTGGAAACAGAAACTGGAGGAGAAATCCGCATGACGCAGCACCTGCTTTTGGCCGCCTTCGCGCTGATCCTGGCCACCCTGGCCGCCTGTGGGGTCGATGGTGCGCCGACCCGCCCCGAGCCTGCCCGTGAAGCCATCCGCGAACCCGGCGTGCATATCAGCGGCGAGGCACGTTTCGGTGTCATCAAGCAGCTCTGAGCTGACGCCCCTGCGGCTGGCCTGGGCGGCGCTTGCGCTGGCCGGCCTGGCCGTGGCGCTGTGGCGGGGCGAGGCGCTGTGGCAGGGCGCCGGCGGGTCCGAGCTGCTGGCGCAGGCCACGCTGGCGCTGTGGTGCCTGGTCGAGACCATGCTGCGCCGCAACTGGGCGGCGCTGCTGACGCTGCCGGCGCTGGCGCTGGGGATCGGCTTTGCGCTGCCGCTTTATCTGTTCATCCGCTCTCGCAGGATCACCTGATGGATCACTTCAACTATGTCGACGGCTGGCTTCATGCCGAGGAGGTGCCGCTGGCCCGCATCGCGGCCGAGGTCGGCACCCCGGTCTATGTCTATTCCACCGCCACGCTGACCCGGCATTTCAAGCTGTTCCAGCAGGCGCTGGATTGGACCGATCACCTGGTCTGCTTTGCGGTCAAGGCCAATTCGAACATCGCCGTGCTGAAGCTTCTGGGCGACCTGGGCGCGGGCATGGACATCGTCTCGGGCGGGGAATACGCGCGGGCGAAGGCGGCGGGCGTGCCGGGCGAGCGGATCGTGTTCTCCGGCGTCGGCAAGACCGAGCCCGAGATGCGCATGGCGCTGGAAGGCGGCATCCGCCAGTTCAACGTCGAATCCGAGCCGGAACTGGAACTGCTGTCGCGCGTGGCCGCCGCGATGGGGGTCGAGGCGCCGGTCGCCGTGCGGGTGAACCCCGACGTCGATGCAAGGACGCATGAGAAGATCGCCACCGGCAAGTCCGAGAACAAGTTCGGCATCCCCATCGCTCGCGCGCGCGAGGTCTATGCCCATGCCGCGCGGCTGCCCGGCATCAAGGTGGTCGGCATCGACATGCATATCGGCAGCCAGCTGACCGACCTGGAGCCCTATCGGCTGGCCTATGCCAAGATGGCCGAGCTGACCCGCGCCCTGCGCGCCGACGGGCATGCGATCACCCGGCTCGACATGGGCGGCGGCCTGGGCATTCCCTACCGGCGCGACAACAATGCGCCGCCCTTGCCGATCGAATACGGCCAGGTGATCCGCGATGCCGTGGGCGACCTGGGCTGCGAGATCGAGATCGAGCCGGGACGCAACATTGCCGGCAATGCCGGCATCCTGCTGTCCTCGGTGATCTATCTGAAACAGGGCGAGGGGCGGGATTTCCTGATCCTCGATGCGGCGATGAACGACCTGATCCGGCCGGCGATGTATTCGGCGCATCACGACATCGTGCCGGTGCGCGAGCCGGCGCCGGGGGCCGAGGTCGCGCCCCATGACGTGGTCGGCCCGGTCTGCGAGACCGGCGACACCTTCCAGAAGGCGGTCGATCTGCCGGTGCTGGGTCCGGGCGACCTGGTGGCGCTGCGCTCGGCCGGGGCCTATGGCGCGGTGATGGCCTCGGAATACAATTCCCGGCCGCTGGTGCCCGAGGTTCTGGTCAGCGGCGATCAATTCGCCGTCATTCGGGCGCGACCGACGCTTGAGGAAATGCTGGGACGCGATACCATCCCGGAATGGCTTTAGGTATCGCTTCCTGCTGCGTGGTCGCCGGGGGTTTCACACCCCCGGACCCCCGTGGGATATTTGTCCACGGAAGAACGAGGGGGCGGGGCCATGGATCCCGCTGAGCCGCGCCGGATCCGCTGGGCGGTCGGGCTGACCCGCGCCGGCATGTGGTGGGAGGCGCTGGCCGCCGCCTTCTGGCCCCTGGGCGTGGTCCTGGCGCTGGTGCTGGCGGCGCTGGCCTTTGGCGCGACCGATCTTTTTTCCTCGCGGGCGCTGATCTGGCTGATGGGCCTGGTGGCCCTGGCCGCGGTGCTGGCCTTCGGCTGGGGGGTGCGGCGGTTCCGGCGGCCCTCGGCCGCGGCGGCGCGGCTGCGGGTCGACCTGACCCTGCCGGGGCGGCCGCTTTCGGCGCTGCGCGACCGTCTGGTCCTGGGGGCCGGGGACGGCGGCACGGATGCGCTGTGGCGCGCGCATCTGGCGCGGATGGAGCAGGTGGCCTCTGCCGCGCGTCCGGTTGCGCCCGATGCGCGGCTGCGCTGGCGCGATCCGGTCGCCTTGCGGCTGGCCGGCATGGTGGCGCTGGTCATGGCGCTGGTCTTTGCGCCGGCGGGGCAGCTGGGGCAGGGCCTTGCCGCCCTGGGCGCGACCTTCCGGCCCCTGCCCGAGGCGCGTCCCGGCGCCGAGGCCGGGCCGTCATGGGAGGGCTGGGCCGCGCCCCCCGCCTATACCCGGCGCCCGACGCTTTACCTGAACGCCCTGCCCGAGGGGCGGGGGCTGGAGCTGCCCAAGGGTTCGAAGCTGAGCTTCCGGCTTTACGGCGAGGGCGCCGAAATCGCGCAGGATATCGGCGCGGCGGTTCCGGGCGGCGATCCCGCGGCGCCCGAGTTCATGGCCGAGCGCGACGGGGCGATCGAGGTCGCCGGGCGGCGCTTCGACGTGACCGTGCTGCCGGATGCGGTGCCGGTGGTGGCGCCCGGCAAGGCGCCCGAGCGGCGCGCCGACGGAAGGCTGGTGCAGGAATTCACCGCCAGCGACGACAATGGCATCGCGGCGGGCCATGCGGTCATCGCGCTGGACCTGGATGCGGTGGACCGCCGCTTTGGCCTGGCCCTCGATCCCGAACCGCGCGAGGCGGTGGAGCTGGAACTGCCCCTGCCCGCGACCGGCAGCCGCAAGCAGATCCGCGGCCGGCTGGTGGGCGACCTGGCCCGCCATCCCTGGGCCAACCTGCCGGTGACGGTTTCGCTGAAGGTCGAGGACGGGATCGAGCAGCAGGGCGTCTCGGCCCCGATGCGCATGGTCTTGCCGGGGCGGCGCTTCTTCGACCCGCTGGCGGCGTCGCTGATCGAGGTGCGGCGCGACCTGCTGTGGTCGCGCGACAATGCCGCCCGCAGCGCCCAGATCCTGCGTGCGGCGAGCTGGCAGCCCGAGGGCTTCATGGAGGAGGAGCTTTATCACGGCCTGCGCGGTGCCGTCGGTACGCTGGAATCCGGCAACCTGGGCGAGGAGGCGCGCAACAAGCTGGCGCAGCTGCTGTGGGATGCGGCCGTCGCGCTGGAGGATGGCGGGCTGGCCGATGCGCTGGAGCGCATGCAGCAGGCGCAGGAACGGCTGTCCGAGGCGATCCGCAACGGCGCCAGCCCCGACGAGATCCAGCGCCTGATGGACGAGCTGAAGCAGGCCACCGACGATTACCTCGATATGCTGGCCCAGCAGCAGGGGCAGGATCCGGCCGAGCGTTTCGACCGCTCGCCCCAGAACCGCCAGCAGATCACCGGCGACCAGATCCAGCAGATGATGGACGAGATCCAGCGCCTGATGAACGAGGGCCGCATGGCCGAGGCCCAGGAATTGCTGGAGCAGTTCAACCGCATGATGCAGAACATGCGGGTGACGCAATCCGAGGGCGGCGAGGGCGGCCGCCAGCGGCCGATGAACCGGCTGGCCGAGACCCTGCGCGACCAGCAGAAGCTGGCCGACGAGGCCATGCGCCAGATGCAGGACCGGTTCGGCCAATGGCAGCCGGGCGAGGAGGGGCAGGAGGGCCAGGGCGACCAGCAGGGCCAGCAGCTTGCCGACCGCCAGCGCGAGTTGCGCGAGGATCTGGGCCGGCAGCGCGGCTTGCTGCCCGGCCGCGGCACCCCGCAGGGCGAGGAGGCGCGGCGCCAGCTGGACGAGGCCGGCCGCGCCATGGAGGATGCCGAGCAGGCGCTGCGCGAGGGCGATGCCGCCGGCGCGATGGAGCGCCAGGCCCAGGCGATCCAGTCCATGCGCGAGGGGATGCGGGCGCTGGGCGACATGATGGCGCAGGACCAGCAGCAGGGCCAGGACGGCCAGCCGCAGCAGGGCGGGCAGCAGGACGGCCCCGAGGGCCCCTCGGGCGATCCGCGTGGGCAGCGCGGGCTGGCGCAGCCCTATGATCGCCAGCCGCAGACCGATCCGCTGGGCCGGGCGCTGTCGGGCGACGGCGGTTCGATCACCTCGGGCGATCCCTTGGCCGAGGGCGGCGATCCCTCGCGCAAGGCCCGCGAATTGCAGGACGAGATCCGCCGGCGCAGCGGCGAGCGCGAGCGGCCGCGCGACGAGCGCGACTATCTGGGGCGGCTGCTGGAGAATTTCTGAAAAGGGGGGCCGCCGGCCCTGGCGGCGCGCCGTTCGGATCGCGCGGCGAGGCCCCCTATCGGCCCAGGATGCGGTCGTGGAGCCAGAGCCGGACCTGATCGACCTGCTGGCGCCAGTCGGCGAGCCAGCCGCCGCCTTCCTCGGCCGGGATCTGCGGCGCCAGCGCATAGAGGATCACCGCCCCCAGCGCCAGCATCGCGGCAAGGCCGAAGCCCATGCCGTAGCCGCCGCTGCGCTGTCGGCGCACCGGCACCAGGGCGGGAACCGGCGCCTCGCGCGGGGCGGGGGCCGCGGCGGGCTCGGCCGGGTTGGCCGCGGCCGGGGTTTCCGGCAGGGCGGGACGGATCAGCGGCGCGATGGCCGGGGGCGCTTCCCCCGCCTCGGGGGCCGGGTCGGGCAGCGGCGGACCGCTGCGGGTCAGGGTCGCGGCCAGTTCCTCGGCATCGGGCAGGGCGGGGGCGACCGGTTCGGGCCATTCCGGCGGCGCGGGGTTGGCGGCAGGGGCTTCCGCGACCGGGCTTTCGGGCTGGGGCTCGGGCGGCGTTTGCGGGCTGGCGGGGGCCGGCTCGGCGGGAGCGGTTTCGGGGGGGGCGGTTTCGGCGGGCGCCGGGGCGATGCCCGGCTCGGTCACGGTGGCGGCCGGCCAGTCGATCGGCGGTTCGGCGGGGGCGCGGCCGTCGCTGGCGGCGGGCTCGGTCGCCGCTGGCGCCGCCTCCGGGGCCGCTGTGGCGGCGGCCGTCGCGGGAATGTGATCGGGGGCGGGCTTTCGCACCGGCGCCTCGCGGGCGCGCAGCTCGCGGGCGGCTTCCTCGCGCAGGATGGCCAGCACCGATTCGTCCAGCGGCCGGTTCAGGACCGGGCGCGCCTGCGGATCATAGGGGCGGCGCGGGGCGGGATCGGCTGCCTGGGCGGATTTTCCCGTTCCGGGCTGGCGCCACACATGGCCGCAGGCCGAGCATTCGACCTCGCGCCCCGAGGCGGGAATGGCGGATTCCGCGATCTCGTATTGGGCAGCGCAGCGGGGGCAGGTCAGGCGCATGGGCTGGTCTTTCGGCTCCGGTCGGGGGTGGTTTCGATCATGCGGGCGTCTCGCAATCGCCGCGCGACTGTTCTATCAAGCCACGAACCGCGCGCCAAGCAGCCCGCTCGGAAAGGGACCACCAGTGATCGAGATGCAGAACCTGTCCTTCGGCTACAGCGGCAACGATCCGCTGCTTGCCGACATGTCGCTGACGCTTCAGCCGGGTTCCTTCCATTTCCTGACCGGCCCCTCGGGCGCGGGCAAGACCACCTTCCTGCGGCTGTGCTATGCCGACCTGCTGCCCAGCGGCGGGCGGATGACCGCCTTTGGCCAGGATGTGCAGGGGCTGTCGCGCGACGGCATCGCCGGGCTGCGGCGGCGGGTGGGGGTGGTGCATCAGGACACGCAATTCCTGGACCACCTGCCGGTGGCGGAAAACATCGCCCTGCCGTTGCTGGTCTCGGGCGAGCAGGTCGACATGCCGGCCCTGGGCGAGTTGCTGGCCTGGGTGCAGCTGTCCGGCCATGCCCGCGCCATGCCCCCCGAACTGTCGGGGGGCGAACGGCAGCGCGCCGCGCTGGCCCGCGCCGTCATCATGTCGCCCGACCTGATCCTGGCGGACGAGCCGACCGGGAACCTGGACTGGGACATGTCGATGCGGCTTTTGCAGCTGCTGATCGAACTGAACCGTTCTGGCAAGGCGGTGCTGATCGCTACCCATGACCTGAACCTGATCCGTGCCGCCAAGCAGCAGGTGCAGGCGCGGGTGCTGCGCATCGCGGGCAAGAGGCTGCAACTGGCGGGGGCGGACCTGTGAAGAAAGCCGATCTGAAATCGCTCGACCTGGCGACGCTGTGGCGCGGGCTGACCCGACCCGACCCGGCGGGGACGGACCGCGTGGTGCCGCCGACCGGCTTTACCGCGCAGCTGACCGTGTTCTCGGCCGCGGCCATGGCCTTTCTGGCGGTCTTTGCCCTGGCGCTGGCGCTGGCCACCGGCCGGCTGGCCGAACGCTGGTCCAGCGAGCTGGCCCAGACCGTGACCGTGCGCATCTCGGCCCCCGAGGACCAGATCGACGAGCAGACCCTCACGGTGATGGAGGCGCTGAAGACCACCCCCGGCATCGCCGAGGCGCGGCTCTTGCCCGATGACGAGGTGGAAGGGCTGCTGGAGCCCTGGTTCGGCCCCGATGTCCCGGTCGAGGCCCTGCCGGTGCCGCGCCTGATCGAGATCACCGAGGCGGCCGAGGGTTTCGATGCCGAGGCGCTGCGCCTGCGGCTGGAGGGCGAGGCGCCGGGCGCGGTGCTGGACGACCATACCCGCTGGCGCCAGCCGCTGGTCTCGGCCGCGAACCGGCTGCGGGTGCTGGGCCTCGTCTCGCTGTTGCTGATCGCCGCCGCCTCGGGGGCGATGATCACGCTGGCGGCCAAGGCGGCGCTGGCGGCGAACGGGCAGGTGATCCGCGTCCTGCGCCTGATCGGCGCGCGCGACATCACCATCGCCACCGCCTTCGTGCGCCGCTTTACCCGCCGCGCCGCCATGGGTGCGGCCGGCGGCACCGCGCTGGGGATGGCGGCGATCTGGGCGCTGCCCGCGATGGACCAGGCGGGCAGCTTCCTGACCGGGCTGGGATTCCAGGGCTGGGGCTGGCTCTGGCCCTTGCTGATCCCGCCGCTCGCCGCTGCCATCGGCTTCGTCGCGACCCGCTGGGCGGCGCTGAAGATGCTGCGCGAGGTGCGCTGATGGCCCTCTATCATCCGCGCCGGGCCTCGGTCCTGGATTGGCCGCGCACGGTGCTTTATTACCTTTATGCGGCGCTGGTGACGCTGGTGCTGGGGCTGTGGGGCCTGCCGCAGGTGCTGGTCCACCCCGAGCGCGCGCATCGCGTGGCCAGCCTGTGGCTGGACCAGATGCTGGGCGCGGCACGGCTGATCCTGGGCGTCCGGGTCGAATACCGCGGCACGCCGCCCGCCGGCGACTGCATCGTCGCCTCCAAGCATCACAGCTTTCTCGACATCCTGGCGCTGGCCCGCGCCTGCCCGCGCCGCGCCTTCGTGATGAAGCGCGAGGTGCTGCGGGTGCCGGTGATGGGCTGGTTCGCGCGCAAGGTCGGCTGCATCCCCATCGACCGCGCCCGCGGCAAGGAGGCGATGAAGCAGATCATCGCCGGGATCGAGGCCGCCCGCGCCCGTCCCGGCGGGCTGGGCCAGCTGATCATCTATCCCGAGGGCACCCGCACCCGGCCGGGGCAGAAACTGCCCTACAAGCACGGCGCCGGCACCATCCAGCGCGCGACCGGCCTGCCCATCCACCCGGTGGCGGTCAATTGCGGCCTGTTCTGGCCCCGGCAGGGCATCCCGATCCGCGGCGGCACGGCGGTGATCGAGTTCCTGCCGCCGATCACCGCCGGCCCGCGGTCGGGGGCGGTGATGGAATTGCTGGAGGACCGGATCGAGAGCGCCAGCGACCGCCTGCTGGCCGAGGCGGGCGGCCTGCCGCCGGCCTGAGGGCTGACGCAAGGTCAGGGGCGTTTTCGCCATTGCGCCCGCCCGCGGTTGCGGTCCAACCTGCCCGGCGGATTCGCGGGCCTTCGGGCCAGAACAGGGGGACGGTATGCGTCCGATCATCGACATCGACCATGTTTCCAAACGCTACGGCAGCGGCACGGTGGCGCTGAAAGAGGTCTCGCTGCAGATCGAGGAGGGCGAGATCCTGGCGCTGCTCGGCCCGAACGGGGCGGGCAAGACCACGCTGATCTCGATCATCTGCGGCCTGGTGGTGCCCAGCGGCGGCACGGTGCGCGTCGGCGGCCACGACATCCGCACGGATTGGCGCGCGGCGCGCAAGCTGATCGGCCTTGTCCCGCAGGAGATCGCGCTGGAGCCCTTCGAGACGGTCATCGACTGCGTGCGCTTTACCCGCGGGCTTTACGGCGAGCCGCCGGACGACGCCTATATCGAGCAATTGCTGCGCAGCCTGGCGCTGTGGGACAAGCGCGATGCCAAGACGCGCGAGCTGTCGGGCGGCATGAAGCGGCGGGTGCTGATCGCCAAGGCGCTGTCGCACCGGCCCAAGGTGCTGTTCCTGGACGAGCCGACCGCCGGGGTGGACGTGACCCTGCGGCGCGAGATGTGGCAGGTGGTGCGCGAATTGCGCGCCGAGGGCGTGACCATCATCCTGACCACCCACTACCTGGAAGAGGCCGAGGACATGGCCGACCGCATCGGCGTCATCAACCGCGGCGAATTGCTGCTGGTCCGGTCCAAGGACGCGTTGATGGGCGAATTCGGCAAGAAGCACCTGACCATCTCGCTTTACGAGCCGCTGGCGGCGCTGCCGGCCGACCTGGCCGGGCGCGGGCTGGTGCTTTCGGCCGACGGGCGCGAACTGGGCTATGACTACGACACCAGGGCCGAGCGCACCGGCATCGCCCACCTGCTGGCCGAACTGGCCGAGCGCGGCCTTGCCGTGCGAGACGTCTCGACCAAGCAGAGCAGCCTGGAAGAGATCTTCATGTCGCTGGTCGAGGAGGAAACCGCATGAACTGGCGTTCCGCCCGCGCCGTCTTCGGCCATGAGATGGCGCGCTTCTTCCGCACGGTCTGGCAATCGCTGGCCTCGCCGGTGCTGTCCACGGTGCTTTACTTCGTCGTCTTCGGCGCGGCCATCGGCGGGCGCATCCAGGCGGTCGAGGGCGTGCCCTACGGCGCCTTCATCGTGCCGGGGCTGATGATGCTGACCGTGTTGCAGCAATCCGTGGCCAATGCCAGCTTCGGCATCTATTTCCCGAAATTCTCGGGCACGATCTACGAGATCCTCGTCGCGCCGACCGGCTGGATCGAGGTCACGCTGGGCTTCGTCGGCGCCGCCGCCGCCAAGGCGGTGATGATCGCGCTGGTGATCCTGGCGACCAGCTTCTGGTTCACCGGCGTCCATATCGCCCATCCGTTCTGGATGCTGGCCTTTCTGCTGCTGACCGCCGTGGCCTTTTCGCTGCTGGGCTTCATCATCGGCCTCTGGGCCAAGAATTTCGAGCAGTTGCAGATCGTGCCGATGATGGTCATCACGCCCCTGGTGTTCCTGGGCGGGGCCTTCTATTCGGCCTCGATGCTGCCGCCCTTCTGGGAGGGCGTGGCCAAGCTCAACCCGGTGCTTTACCTGATCTCGGGCTTCCGCTGGAGCTTTTTCGGCTTTGCCGACGTGCCGGTCGGGCTGTCGCTGGGCGCGGTCGCGCTGATGATCCTGGTCTGCATGGGCGCGATCCGCTGGATCTTCCTGACCGGCTGGCGGCTGCGCGAATGACGGCTCAGGCCGGGCAGGGCGCCGCCGCCTTGCCCATCCGGGCCGCGTGCAGGTTGTAGGCGGTGGTCTGCTGCCGCAGCCAGCTTTCCGCCGTGTCGCGGCCATGCGTCTGCGCCAGCTGCCGATAGGCCGGGGCAAGCCGCTCGCGGTCGGCCCAGATCGCGCAGTCGAGCAGCCCCGGCGCCGCCTGCGCCGCGCTGCCGGCGCCTTGCCGCAGCGGCTGCGGGGCCTCGGTTGCCGCGTCCTGCGCCCCGGCCGCCGTCGCCCAGAAAAGGGCTGTGGCGGAAATGAAAATGCAATGTCGAATCATCATGGCTCCTCCCTTGCAGACAAATGTGACATATGGCCGTTGAGCTGTCATCTAGTTCCGGCACAGCCGCGTCTGCGGATCAAGCCGGACATATTCGCGGGCCGAGATCTTCTGCATCTTCAACGAATGTTTCCAGCGCGCGTTCCACATGTGCAGGATGCCGTTGCGGTAATATTGCGCCATCAGCTCGTCCACGATGGGCGGGATGATGGTGGTGCCGGGGATGCGGGGCGCGTGGAAGCCCACCGTCGCCCTGGGCCCCAGGCAGGCATTGGGCAGGGTGATATAGATCGTGCAGGCCGAGCGGCAATAGCCGCGCACCTCGACCGGGCGGCCGCTGGCGGCCAGCTTGTTGCGCTGGCGGATCGCCTCGACGACATTGCCGCCGCGGTTGTTCACGATGACGATGGGCTTGCCGCGCGGCTGCGCCTCGGCCGTCGCGGGCAGGCTGGCGACGCCGGTGCCAAGGGCCAGCGCCAGGACAAGCGCCGAAGAAAGGCGGGTCAGGAGGGAAGGCATGCTCATGTCCCCTGCTATGCCTTGGCGAACGCACAAGTCCAAATGACGTTCCGGCGAGCCGCGCTTGCGGCTTAACAAGCGCCGCGACCCGCATTATATGCCGGCCATGAGCCAGAACCCGCCCCTGTTGCGCCCCGATCTAGCCCCCAGCCCGATCTTCGACACCACGCGAAGGGACGGGCAGCCCACCATCGGCATGGTCAGCCTCGGCTGTCCCAAGGCGCTGGTGGACAGCGAACGCATCCTGACCCGCCTGCGGGCCGAGGGCTATGCGATCAGCCCCGACTACAAGGGCGCCGGCGCGGTGATCGTGAACACCTGCGGTTTCCTGGACAGCGCCAAGGCGGAAAGCCTGCAGGCCATCGGCGAGGCGCTGGCGGAAAACGGCAAGGTGATCGTCACCGGCTGCCTTGGCGCCGAGCCGGAATACATCACCGGCGCGCATCCCTCGGTGCTGGCGGTGACGGGGCCGCAGCAATACGAGCAGGTGCTGGACGCGGTGCATCACGCCGTGCCGCCCAGCCCCGATCCCTTCGTGGACCTGCTGCCGGCCTCGGGCGTCAAGCTGACGCCGCGCCATTACAGCTACCTGAAGATCTCCGAGGGCTGCAACCACGCCTGCAAGTTCTGCATCATCCCCGACATGCGCGGCAAGCTGGTCAGCCGCCCCGCCCATGCCGTGATCCGCGAGGCGGAAAAGCTGGTCGAGGCGGGGGTGCGCGAGCTGCTGGTGATTTCGCAGGACACCTCGGCCTACGGGCTCGACCGCAAATTCGCCGAGGAGCGTGGGCATCGGGCGCATATCACCGACCTGGCCCGCGACCTGGGGTCGCTGGAGGCATGGGTGCGGCTGCATTACGTCTATCCCTATCCGCATGTGCGCGACCTGATCCCGCTGATGGCCGGGGGGTTGGTGCTGCCCTATCTCGACATCCCCTTCCAGCATGCGCACCCGGACACGCTGAAGCGCATGGCCCGGCCGGCGGCGGCGGCGCGGACGCTGGACGAGATCGCTGCCTGGCGCGCCGCCTGCCCCGAGATCACCCTGCGCTCGACCTTCATCGTCGGCTATCCCGGCGAGACCGAGGCCGAGTTCCAGACCCTGCTGGACTGGCTGGACGAGGCGCAACTGGATCGCGTCGGCTGCTTCCAATACGAAAACGTCAAGGGCGCGCGCGCGAACGACCTGCCCGACCACGTCCCGGACGAGGTCAAGCAGGACCGCTGGGACCGCTTCATGCAGAAGGCGCAGGCGATCTCGGAAGCCAAGCTGGCGGCCAAGGTCGGCCGGCGCATCGAGGTGATCGTGGACAGCGTGGACGACGAGGGCGCGACCTGCCGCACCCAGGCCGATGCGCCGGAGATCGACGGCAACCTGTTCATCGACCAGGGTTTCGAGGCGCTGGCGCCGGGCGACATCGTCACCGTCACCGTGGACGAGGCCGGCGAATACGACCTTTGGGGCCGGCTCTAGGCGGCGACAATCGCGCAGGTTGTGGCGCCCGCGCCGCTGGCTTAATCAGGCGGCAGCGCGACGCAGCAAGGCGGCATGATGAACTGGGATCCCGAAGGCAAACCCCGCAAACCCGATTTCCTGGGCATCGGCGCGCAAAAGGCCGGCACCACGTGGCTGTCGCAGATGCTGGGCCAGCATCCCGATGTCTGGACGCCTCCGTTCAAGGAGGTGCAGTTCTTCAACCACCGCTTCATCGAGGAGCATCGCAAATGGCTGCCCTGGCATTTCCGCCGCGGCCGCCAGAACATCGAGAAACGCTGGGCCGCCCGCGGCGAAGAGATGCCGCGCGAGATGGTGCGCTACCTGGACCGCGTCACCCGCGAGCCGATGTTCACCAACCATTGGTACAAGCTGGTCTTCGCCCCGGCGCCCCAGGGGGCCAGGACCATCGACGTGACCCCGGAATATTCGACCCTGCCGGTCGAGGGCGTGGAGTTCCTGGCGAAATTCCTGCCGCAGGCGAAGTTCATCTATATCATCCGCCACCCGGTCGATCGCGCCGTCTCGCAGCTCAAGATGAACCTGACGCGGGCGCGCCGCAAGCCCGCCACCGTCGAGGACTGGCTGGCCGAGGTCGAGGCCCCCGAACTGATGGATCGCGGCGACTACATGACCTATGTGCCGCGCTGGAACGCGCATTTCGGCCCCGACCGGCTGCTTTACCTGCCCTTCGGCATGATCGCCCGCGATCCCCTGGGCTTGCTGCGCCGGGTCGAGGACTTCCTGGACCTGCGGCCGCATGACTATCGCGACCTCGGCAAGAAGGTCTTCGCCTCGGACAATGCGCTGGTGGTGCCCGACCAGGCCCGCGCCCGGCTGCGCGACAAGCTCGAGCCGCAATTCGCCTTTCTGGAACAAAGCTTCGGCCCGGAATTCACCAAGGCTTTCCGCTGAGCCTTCCCCTTTCGTTCCCGCTCGACTACATAGCGGCCAAGTTTCACACGGATTTCAGAGACGGGGAAAGATCATGGCCTCCTACCAGTTCGTTTACCACATGGACGGGGTGTCCAAGACCTATCCGGGCGGCAAGAAGACCTTCGAGAACATCCGCCTGAACTTCCTGCCCGGCGTCAAGATCGGCGTCGTCGGCGTCAACGGTGCCGGCAAGTCGACGCTGCTGCGCATCATGGCCGGCATCGACAAGGACTTCACCGGCGAGGCCTGGGCCGCCAAGGGCGCGACCGTCGGCTACCTGCCGCAGGAGCCGCAGCTGGACCCGGCGTTGAACGTGCGCGGCAACGTCATGGAAGGGGTCAAGGCCAAGCAGGCCAAGCTGGACCGCTACAACGAACTTGCCATGAACTACTCGGACGAGACCGCCGAGGAAATGGCGAAGCTGCAGGACGAGATCGACGCCGAGAACCTGTGGGATCTGGACAGCCAGATCGACGTGGCCATGGAGGCGCTGCGCTGCCCGCCGGATGACGCCGACGTGGAAAGCCTGTCGGGGGGCGAGCGTCGCCGGGTGGCGCTGTGCAAGCTGCTGCTGGAACAGCCCGACATGCTGTTGCTGGACGAACCCACCAACCATCTGGATGCCGAGACCATCGCCTGGCTGCAAAAGCACCTGATCGAATATCCCGGCACCATCCTGATCGTCACCCACGACCGCTATTTCCTGGACGACATCACCGGCTGGATCCTGGAACTCGACCGCGGCCGCGGCATCCCCTACGAGGGCAATTATTCCGCCTGGCTGGAACAAAAAGCCAAGCGGCTGGAGCAGGAAGCGCGCGAAGACAAGGCCAAGCAAAAGACGCTGGAGCGGGAACTGGAATGGATCCGCGCCGGGGCCAAGGCGCGCCAGGCCAAGCAAAAGGCCCGGATCAACGCCTATAACGAACTGGCCGGCCAGTCCGAGCGGGAAAAGCTGTCGAACGCCCAGATCATCATCCCCAATGGCGAGCGGCTGGGCAACAAGGTGATCGAGGTCAACGGCCTGAAAAAAGCCATGGGCGACAAGCTGTTGATCGAGGATCTGACCTTCAGCCTGCCGCCGGGCGGTATCGTCGGCGTGATCGGCCCGAACGGCGCCGGCAAGTCGACGCTGTTTCGGATGCTGACCGGGCAGGAACCGCCCGACGCGGGCGAAATCAGCTATGGCGACACGGTGAAACTGTCCTATGTGGACCAGTCGCGCGATGCGCTGGACCCCAACAAGACCGTGTGGGAGGAAATTTCCGGCGGGGCCGAGCAGATCGAGCTGGGCGATGCGACGATGAACAGCCGCGCCTATGCCTCGGCCTTCAACTTCAAGGGCGGCGACCAGCAGAAAAAGGTCGGGCTGCTCTCGGGCGGCGAGCGCAACCGGGTGCATATGGCCAAGCTGCTGAAATCCGGCGGCAACGTGCTGCTGCTGGACGAGCCGACCAACGACCTGGACGTGGAAACCTTGCAGGCGCTGGAAGCGGCGCTGGAGGATTTCGCCGGCTGCGCCGTCATCATTTCGCACGACCGTTTCTTCCTCGACCGGCTCTGCACGCATATCCTGGCCTTCGAGGGCGATGCGCATGTGGAATGGTTCGAGGGCAACTTCGAGGATTACGAGGCCGACAAGATCCGCCGCCTCGGCCCGGATTCGGTCGAGCCGAAGCGGGTGAAATACAAGAAATTCACGCGGTAAGATGAAGGAAAGGGGGCAGATCTGCCCCCTTTTTTCTTCGCAGGCTGTTATCGAAACCCGGCGGCCTTCATGCCCGTTTCCGACAGGTAGTCGAAATGCCGCGTGATCAGGCGATCCAATTCGTCCCGCGGCGCTTTCTTCATGCCCCTTTTGGCCAGGATTTCCTTGGCGTGCCGCGGCGTGTCGTTCATCCCATAATGGGTCACGATGCTGGGAACCGAGGGGTCGGTCAGGGCGACCATGACCGTCGGGATGCGATAATGGGCAAAGCCGAACACCGTGCGTTGCGGATGGCGCACGGCGACACCCACGCCGAGGAAGGGGTTGAACCAGCGGTAAAGCCCTTGCGTCGGCCCGTCGATGACCGAATAGATCACCGAGGGGAAGCTGACGGCGAAGGCGCCATGCGCCTTCCACAGGGTATCGCCATGCTTGCGCAGCTTCCTGATATAATCCTTTGAAAGGCAATCGTCGTCGTCGAGGCGGAATTGCAGGCAATCCTGCAATTCCAGCCCGATTTCCTTGAGCGTCTGGACCTGGGCATCGGCGACATGCATCGGCGGGACAAAGCGCAGCACCACATAGGGGCGCGCGTCGCAAAGCCTTTGCAGCTGGTCGCGATAGACCTTGGGCATCCGGTCCGAAGAGATGACGAGCAGCTTGAAATCAGGGTCGGTCTGCGCGTCCAGGGACGCCAGCGTCAACTGCTCGAACGTCACGAAACGGGCCTTCATCCGCTCGTCGCCGAAAAGCTCCTGCTCCTTTTGCTTGTAGATCGGTTCCAGGTCGTTTTCTTCGACGTTGCGATAGGCTTTCCAATCGCCGCGGCCGATCATGGAAAAGCGGCAAATCCCGACTATGGTCATGGTGTTCTTCATTGTGCGAACCGTTTCGTGACCGGCGTGTAGGCAAGGCTTCCCTTTGCGCGCCGCTCGGCCTCGGCGACGTCGGCCTGAATGATTTCGGCCGAAGGAATGTCCCAGGCCGCATCCGCGTCCAGATAGCCATGCTCCAGCAATGTCGCATGGATTTCCCTGAAATCCACCTGGCCCCAGCTGTTGTGGTTCGGCTTCTTGCCGGGCACCAGATATTCGGCGACCAGGCTGTTGATCAGCAAGGGATCCTTTCCCATCATTCCCCTGAGCTGCAGGCGCATGCTATGGTGTTCGGCATTGTTCCTGCGCAGGATGACGGCAATATCCTTGTCCGGGTCGGCCGCCATCCCGGCCATGTGAAGGGCGGATGTGTCCAGGCTGATGATTTTCCGGGCGGCGCGGTAAAGCGCGAACTGATCCTTCCAGGACAGCTGCTCGGGGAAAACGGGGACATAGCCCGAGCGCCTCAGGTTTTCCTCGAGGATCGCTTCAGCCAGCAGCCCGCCGTTTGCAATATATTTCGTTCTGGAGATATAGATCTTTTCCGGCCCGTTGGCGGGAAGCTTTCCTACGGTCTCGCGCAGGAAATTTCGGAACTCTTCCGTGCCGGCGGCGATTTCACCAAGGCCAAATCCCTGGCCGGGGATGGTAAGGGTTTCGACCAGCGAAGGCTGCTTGATGACCAGGGTCGGGCATTTGATGCCGAAAATCTCGAAAATCTCTCGATGCGGCTTCTTGAAATGCGTCAGGGTCGGATGCTTGGGAGTAAACAAGACCCCGTCATAATCGTTGTTTACCGCCCAAAGCCTGCTGATCGTTTCGGTAATGAAATGCCCGAAATGACCATAAAACATCCCCGCGAAGAGGAAATGCCCTTCGAGTTTTTCAACCGGCTCGGGGGCCTCTTCAAGCGCAAGCGACATGCGTCCGGCGCCACGCCAGGCGGCTGCCTCTGCAATGTCGCCGTCCTTCCAGACACCGCTTGGTGTCCGGGGGCGGGATTCCCACGGAGGGACCACAATCGCATCTTGCAGGGTAATCGTTTTTCTGGACCAGCCCTGATCGGGCAATGGAGGACAAGGCTCGTTCAATTTACACTCTCAAACACATACACGGCGATTCGCCTGCCAGGCGAACACTCCCAATCTTGGCCTTGTTTGGCAACACCTCCTTGACGATGCAAGCTAAACCGGCCTGCGACGGCATTCCGCCGAAGGCCGGTTGAAAGAGCCGGCGGGCCCTATTCCCATTCCCAGGGCAGGGCGTATTGGCCAAGCAGCTGGGCGACGGCGTCGCGGTCTATCTCGTCCCTGGGGCGGATGCGGGCGACCAGGCCGCGCTTGCGGTCGTCGACCACCTCGGCCACCTCGGCGGCCAGCCCGGCCTCGGCCAGGGCGGCGTCATAGACGCGGCGGATCGCCAGCTTGCGCAGGTCGGGCTTGAAGATCTTGCCCACCGCGGTCTTGGGCAGTTCGGGCAGGATCCCGATATGCTTGGGCACCGCGGCGCGTTCGTGGATATGGGCGCGGGCATGGTCCATCAGCTCGTCCAGCGAGACCTCGACGCCGGCGATCAGTTCGACATAGGCGCAGGGCAGCTCGCCCGCAAAGGAGTCGGGCTGGCCGATGGCGGCGGCGGCGGCGACCTTGGGATGGGACAGCAGCGCGTCCTCGATCTCGGCGGGGTCGATGTTGTGGCCGCCGCGGATGATCAGATCCTTGGCGCGCCCGGTGATCCACAGATAGCCGTCGCCGTCCATCCGGCCCAGGTCGCCGGTGCGCAGGAAGCGGCTTTCGGCGAAAAGGTCGTGGTTCTTGTCGGCCTCGGTATAGGTCGAGCCCTCGAAGACGCCGGGGTTGGCCACGCAGATCTCGCCGATCTCGTCGATGGCGCATTCGTGGAAGCCGCCGTTGCGGCGCTGCAGGATGCGCACATGGGTATAGGGCAGGGGGATGCCGACCGAGCCGACCTTTTTCAGCCCGTCCATCGGGTTGCAGGAGACGAGGCAGGTCGCCTCGGTCAGCCCGTAGCCCTCGGCGATCTCGACCCCGGTCGCGGCCTTGAAGCGGTTGTAAAGCTCGATCGGCAGGGGCGCCGAGCCCGAGATCGCGGTCTTGAGCGACGAGACATCGGCATCGACCGGCCGCTGCATCAGCGCGGCTATGGCGGTGGGCACGGTGATCAGGAAGGTCGCCTGCCAGCGTTCGATCAGCTTCCAGAAATTGTCGAACACCCCCTCGCCGCGATAGCCCGCCGGCGTCGGCATGATGAGCTGCGCGCCCGAGATCAGGCAGGACATCAGCACCGGATAGGCCGCGAAGACGTGAAACATCGGCAAGGGGCACATCAGCACGTCGGTTTCGCTGAACAGCAGCGTGCCGCCCAGCCAGCCGTTGTAGATCATGCCCGATTGCTTGTGCTGGGCGACCTTGGGCATGCCGGTGGTGCCGCCGGTGTGGAAGAAGGCGGCGACGCGGTCCTCGGCCGGTTCGTCGAAGGTCAGGCGGTTGTGCTTGCAGGCGCTGGCGGCGGCCTCGAAATCCATGACTTTGGCATGGTGGCGGGCGGGCACCTTGGGCCGCATCAGCGGCACCAGCATGCGCTTGAGCCCGGTCAGGTAGCCGCGCAGGTCGACCTCCAGCACGGTCTGCACGTTCGGGGCCTGCGCCACCGCCTCGGCCGCCTTCTGCGCGACCTCGGACTTGGGGAAGCTCTTCAGCGTCACCAGCACCTTGGCGCCGGTCTCGCGCAGGATGGCGGCGATGTGGTCGGGCTCCAGAAGCGGGTTGATCGGGTTCACGATGCCCGCCGTCGCGCCCGCCAGCAGCACGATCGGCGCCTCGATGCAATTGGGCAGCAGGTAGGCCACCACGTCCCCCGGCCCGACGCCAAGGCTGCGAAACAGGTTCGCGGTCTCGGTCACGCGCTCGTGCAGCTCGGTCCAGGTCAGGGTGCGGGCCGGCGCCTTGGGGTCCGAGAACAGCTGGAAGCTGATCGCCGGGCGCTGGGGATGGCGGTCGCGGGTCTGGGTCAGCGCCTCATAGACGGTGCGCGGCACCTGACGCTGCGCATAGGGCATCTCCGCCTCGACCGCATCGCGGTCTGCGACGCTCGCGAACCTGGCCATTCCTTACCTCCCGTTCTCCCTTTCGGGGTCGTGCCCCGCCGACAGGCAGAATGGTCCAACAATCAGCATGCTGGCAAGCATTCCGCCACGCCACGCCGGGGCCAAAACGCAGCGTCGCGCCCTGGGATCAGCCCTGGGCTCAGCCCTGGGGGATGCGCAGGGTCTGGCCGGGATAGATCTTGTCGGGATGGCTGAGCATGGGCTTGTTGGCCTCGAAGATCTCGGGGTAGCGGCTGGCCTTGCCCAGGTATTGCTGCGCGATGGCCGAAAGCGTCTCGCCCTTCCTGACGGTATGGAACAGGGGCTGCGCCGCCGCTGCTGCGGGGGCTTCGGTGCCGGCACCCTCGCCCAGCTCGACATGGGCGATGCCCTTGATGTTGCCGACCGCCAGGATCAGCTTTTCCAGGGTTTCCTGGTCGCGCGCCTTGCCCGAGATGACCACGGTGTCGCCGCGCAGCGTCAGATGCACGTCCTTGCCGGTCAGGCCCAGGGCGGACAGCTCGGCCTTGAGCGCGGCCACCTTGCGGTCGGTGTCGCTTTGCGGGGCTTGGGCGGCGGCGGGTGCTTCCAGCGCCTCGGCCTCGGATCCGAAAAGCGATTTGCCGGCGTCCTTCACGAAATCCCAGATAGCCATGATCTCTCCTTTCAGGCGGTGTCTGGGGCGGCAACGATTCGCCGAAAGCGGCGGTTCCAGACAAATTTCAGCAATCGGAGGTTGAGGAATGCCTGCCCGATCCCTAATTTTCGCAGGTCTTAGGGGATAGAGAAGTTGAACAAATCCTGCAAATCACTGATCCTGGCGTTTTTTCTTGGCCTGGTGGCGCTGCCCGCCCTGGCCGAGGACGGGGTGCGAATCTCGACGAAGTCCGTCGCGGGGGATGCGGTCCGTCCGGGAACCGTCACCTGCTTCCAGACCTCGATGCGCGAAAATGAGGCAGCGGTCCGCGCCACCAATGCCACGCGCCAGGCGCGCGGCCTGGCGCCGCTGCGATCGAACCGCGACCTGGCCGAGGCCGCGGCGCGCCATGCCTGCGACATGGCCAAGCGCGGGGTGATGTCGCATC
This sequence comes from Paracoccus sp. pheM1, assembly GCF_018499825.1. NCBI lineage: Bacteria > Pseudomonadati > Pseudomonadota > Alphaproteobacteria > Rhodobacterales > Paracoccaceae > Paracoccus > Paracoccus sp. pheM1. The sequence goes on along the minus strand of NZ_JAGXCX010000001.1, from coordinate 1,203,723 downwards.
AGGGCAGCAAGACCAAGGGGCCGATGCAGCGCCTGAAGAAGGAAGGCTACCGCCCCAGCATCGCGGCCGAGAACATCGCCGCCGGTCCCTGGGGGCAGGACCGCGTGCTGGTGGAATGGGCGCGTTCCAGCGGGCACCTGGCCAATATCCTGATCCCGCAGACCCGCCATTACGGCATCGGCAAGGCGCTGGGAGCGGATGGCAAGACCGTCTTCTGGGCAGCGGTCTATAGCGCGCCGCGCTGAGCACCGGCACGCTGAGGCCCTTCGCGGCGTCCTGCGTCCCCGAGGCACCTGCCGGGGCGGGTCGCGTCGTCCGTTGCCTGTTCAGGGCGGCCCGCAGTCGGGGCCGGGCCGCGATTTCTGCTCGCGCCCGCCGGCCTGTCAGGCGACGCCTTCCGCCGCTTCCATGGCGCCTTCGGTGAATTGCAGCCGCGCCAGCCGGGCGTAGAGGCCGCCCTGCGCCACCAGTTCCTCGTGCCGGCCCTGGGCCACGATGCGGCCATGGTCGAAGACGACGATGCGGTCGGCCTTCTTCACCGTGGCCAGCCGGTGCGCGATGATGATCGTGGTGCGGGTGCGCGCCAACTCGTCCACCGCATGCTGCACCAGCCGCTCGGATTCGGCGTCCAGCGCCGAGGTCGCCTCGTCCAGAAGCAGGATCGGCGCGTCGCGCAGGATGGCGCGGGCGATGGCGATGCGCTGCTTCTGCCCGCCCGACAGCATCACCCCGCGCTCGCCGACGAAACTGTCATAGCCTTCGGGCAGCAGGTTCAGGAACTCGTCGGCATGGGCGGCGCGGGCGGCGGCCTCGACCTCGGCATCCGAGGCATCGGGCCGGCCGAAGCGGATGTTCTCGCGCGCGGTGGCGGCAAAGATGACCGGATCCTGCGGCACCAGCGCGATGGCCTGGCGGAAATCGCCCCGCGCCATGTCGCGCAGGTCGATGCCGTCGATGCGCACCGCCCCGGAATCGGGGTCCCAGAAGCGTAGCAGCAGCTGGATCACCGTGGTCTTGCCGGCGCCCGAAGGCCCGACCAGCGCCACCGTCTCGCCGGGGCGGATGTCCAGCGTGACCCCCTCCAGCGCCGAGCGGTCGGGGCGCGAGGGATAGTGGAAGGTCACGTCGTCAAGCCGGATCGCCCCCCTGACCGGCCGGGGCAGGGCCAGGGGCTGGGGCGGATCGGCCAGCATGTCCTGCGCGGACAGCAGTTCCGTCAGCCGCTCGGTCGCGCCGGCGGCGCGCTGCAATTCGCCCCAGATCTCGGACAGTGCGCCCACGGCGCCGGCGACCAGCACGGCGTAGATGACGAACTGCACCAGCTCGCCCACGGTCATGATCTCCAGCCGCACGTCGCGGGCGCCGATCCACAGCACCCCCAGCACGCCCGAGAAGATCAGGAAGATGACGATCACCGTCATCACCGTTCGCGTCCTGACCCGGTTCAGCGCCGAATCATAGGACCGCTCGGTCACGTCGTCGAAGCGCGCCCGCGTCGGCCCCTCTTGCGTGAAGGCCTGCACGGTCTGCGCCGAAAGCAGGCTTTCCGAGGCCGCGCCCGAGGACAGCGCGATCCAGTCCTGGTTCTCGCGCGACAGCTTGCGCAGCCGCCGGCCCAGCACGACGATGGGCACCACGACCAGCGGCACCAGCAGCAGCACCAGCCCCGACAGCTTGGCCGAGGTCCAGACCAGCATCACCATGCCGCCGACCAGGATCAGGAAATTGCGCAGCGCGATCGAGACGGAAGAGCCGATCACCGACTGGATCAGCGTGGTGTCGGTGGTGATGCGGCTGATGATCTCGCCGGTCAGCACGCGCTCGTAGAAGGCCGGGCTCATGGCGATGACGCGGCTGAACACGGCCTTGCGGATGTCGGCCACCACCCGCTCGCCCAGCCGGGTGACGAGGTAGTAGCGCATCCCCGTCCCCAGCGCGAGCAGCGCCACGATGGCCAGCGCCGCGCCGAAATACTGGTCCAGCAGATGTGCGCCGGCGTCGAACCCGTCCACCACCCGACGCACCGCCAGCGGCAGGACCAGGCTGATCGCCGCCGTCACCGCCAGCGCGACCAGCGCCGCGGCCAGCAGCCCGCGATAGGGGCGCAGGAAGGGCCAGAGCGCCCGCAGCGCGCCGATGCGTTTCGTCGTCGGCCGATCCACGATGGGTTTGGGTCCGCGTGCCATATGTCCTCCCTGGGTGGCCGGTTGGCTGCCTGATGGCGCGTTCACAGCGGCTCGCTGCCGCCGGCCAGCTCCAGAATGATCTCCCATTCCGCATCCGAGACCGGCTGTACCGAGAGGCGCGAATTATTGACCAGCACCATGTCCTTCAGCCGCGGCTCGGCCTTGGCCTCGTCCAGCGAGATCGGGCGCTTGATGCGGGCGACGGCGCGGACATCGACGCATTCCCATTTCGGGTCGGCGGCGGTCGTGTCGGGATGCGCCTCGGCCACCACCTCGCAGATGCCGACGATCTCCTTGCCGATGTTCGAGTGATAGAAGAAGCCGCGCTCGCCCTTCTTCATGGCGCGCATGTTGTTGCGGGCCTGGTAGTTGCGCACGCCGTCCCATTGCTCGCCCGTCTCGCCCCTGGCGATCAGGTCGTCGAAGCTGAAGACGTCCGGCTCGGATTTGAACAGCCAATGCGCCATCAGCCGATTACCTTCTTCCACTCGATCACCTCGACCGAGGCGAACAGTCCGGCCGCGTTGTAGGGATCCTGCGCCGCCCATTCCTTGACCTCTGTCAAGCCGTCGCCCTCGACCACCAGCAGCGAGCCGCAGGGCTGGCCGTTCTCGACCAGGGGGCCGGCCAGCTTGACGCCGGGCTGCGCGCCCAGGAAGGCCAGGTGGCTTTCGCGGGTGTCGAGACGGGTTTGCAGCTTGCCGGGATGGTCGCGGCAGATGACGGCGAAAAGGGGCATCATTCCTCCTTGAGCGGGCGGTTGAGCAGAAAATCCAGCGCATGTTCCATGGCGATGCTGCCTTGGGCAAGCCCCGCGACCAGATTCGAGATCGGCATCTCGATCCCCAGCCTTTCGGCCAGCCGGGTGACGGCGCGGGCGGTGGCGGCGCCCTCGACCGTGGTGCCGGCGGCGAAGTCGCGCCCCGTCCCCAGCGCCAGCCCATAGCGGAAGTTGCGCGATTGTTCCGAGGTGCAGGTTAGCACCAGGTCGCCCAGGCCCGACAGGCCCGGCAGCGTCTCGGGCCGGGCGCCGAGCGCGGTGGCCAGGCGCAGCATCTCGGCAAAGCCGCGCGTCACGATGCTGGCGCGCGCGCTGTCGCCATAGCCCGCGCCGATGGCGGCGCCGGCGGCGATGGCGATGATGTTCTTCAGCGCCCCGCCCAGTTCCGCCCCGGTGACGTCGGTGGTGCGGTAAAGCCGCAGCGTGGCGGTCGAGAGCCGGCGTTGCAGCGCCTCGGCCGTGCCGGCATCGGCGCAGGCGAGCGTCAGTGCCGTGGGCAGGCCGCGGGCGATGTCGGCGGCAAAGCTGGGGCCGGTCAGCACCGCCACCCGCGCCTGCGGACAGGCGGCGGCGATCAGCGCCGAGGGGCCGGTCAGCGTGGCCAGGTCGATGCCCTTGGCGCAGCTGACCAGGTTGCGGCGGTCGAAGCGTGCGCCATGCTCGGCCAGGAACCCGCCCAGCACCTGCGCCGGCAGGGCCAGCAGCACGGTCTCGGCCGCGATCTCGTCCAGCCGGTCGGTGACGTGCAGCGCCGGCGGCAGGGTCACGCCGGGCAGGCGCGGGTTCTCGCGCGCCTCGGCCCAGCCGATGTCGCGCCCCCACAGCGTGACTGGGCCCTTGCTGGCCAACGAAACCGCCAGCGCCGTGCCGAAGGCGCCCGCGCCGATGATCGCCACGCTCATGCCTTGGCCCCCCGCTTGCCGGCGCCCAGCATCGGCGCGGCGCCCTGGTCCAGCGGCCAGCGCGGGCGCGCGGCCAGCTCCATCCCGTCGCGCTTGCCGGCCTGGTAGGCCTCGATCCCGGCCCAGGCGATCATCGCGGCATTGTCGGTGCAAAGCCGCAGCGGCGGCGCCAGGAAGGTCGCGCCGGCCTCGGCCGCGACCCGCTGCAAGGCCGCGCGCAGGGATTCGTTGGCCGCGACGCCGCCGGCCACCGCCAGCACCGGAGCGGGGGCCAGCGCCAGGGCGCGGCGGGTCTTTTCGGCCAGCACCTCGGCCACCGCCGCCTGGAAGCCGGCGCAAAGATCGGCGCGGTCCTGTTCGTGCAAGCCCCCTTGCGCCGCCGCCAGCGCGTCACGCTGGCGCAGCACGGCGGTCTTGAGCCCGGAAAAGCTGAGGTCGCAGCCCGGCCGGTCCAGCAGCGGCCGGGGCAGGGCAAAGCGGCGCGGATCGCCCGCGCGCGCCGCCGCCTCGACCGCGGGACCGCCGGGCTGCGGCAGGCCCAGAAGCTTTGCCACCTTGTCGAAAGCCTCGCCCGGCGCGTCGTCGATGGTGCCGCCGAGCCGGGTGAAATCCGCCGGGCCCTCCACGCGCAGGAACTGGCAATGCCCGCCCGAGACCAGCAGCATCAGATAGGGAAAGGGAATGCCGTCGGTCAGCCGCGGCGTCAGCGCATGGCCGGCCAGGTGGTTGACGCCGACCAGCGGCAGCCCGCTGCCCGCCGCCAGCCCCTTGGCCAGCATGACGCCCGACAGCACGCCGCCGATCAGCCCCGGCCCGGCGGTGACGGCGATCCCGTCCAGGTCGGACAACCGCAGCCCGGCCTGGGCCAGCGCCTCCTCGACGCAAAGATCCAGCTTCTCGGCATGGGCGCGGGCGGCGATTTCCGGCACCACGCCGCCGAAATCGGCATGCAGCGCCGCCTGGCCGGCCACGACCGAGGCCAGGATGCTGCGGTCGTCGCGCACCACCGCGGCGGCGCTGTCGTCGCAGCTGCTTTCGATGCCCAGAAAGGTCAGTCCCATGCTCATCCTTGTTCCCGCGCCGCCAAGGGCCTAGGCAAGGGGGGAGTAGCATCTTGTCAGGCCGATTGCCATGCCGCCGAACCCCGCGCCCATCCTGCTTCTGACCCGGCCCGAGCCGGCCTCGCGGCGATTTGCCGCAGGTCTGGCGCATCTGGGGCTTGAGGTGCTGATCTCGCCCGTGCTGCGCATCCGGCCGGTCGCGCATGATGCCGCGCGGCTGGCGGCGGCGCGGGGGCTGGTCTTCACCTCGGTCAATGCCGTGCCGGCGGCGGGGGCGGGGCGCGGGCGGCCGGCGATCTGCGTCGGCCCGGCCACGGCCGAGGCGGCGCGGGCGGCAGGCTTCGACGTGACCGAGGGTCCCGGCGACGCGGCGCGGATGCTGCCGCTGATCAAGGGGCTGGGGCAGGGCTGGCTGCATCCGCATGGCGCCCATGTCGCCAAGGAACTGCCGGTGCCGGACATGGTGGTCTATGACCAATTGCCCGAACCGCTGAACGCGGCGGCGCTGGCGGCGCTGGCGGGGGCCAGGCCGGTGATCCTGCCGCTGTTCTCGCCCCGCTCGGCGCGGCTTCTGTCCGGCCGGGCGGCGGGTGCGCGCGCGCCCCTGTGGCTGGCGCCGATCAGCGCCGCGGCGCAGCAGGCCTGGCAGGGCCCGGCCGCGCGCAGCGTGCCGGCGCCCACCCCGGATGCCGAAGGGGTGCTTTGCGCCGTCGAGCGGTTGCTGGCCACGGAACAATCCATATGAGGGCGGGTTGAGGCGCCACGCACCGCCGACTAGACTGCCTGCGGGAGCCAATCATGATTGCGGGCGGAAGGGGCGGATCTTGCCCCGTGGCAGCCGGGCCGCGATGCGAAAGGGAACGGGGAAGAATTGTGAAGAAGCCAGAAACCAATTCCAGCGAGAACAAGGCAAGCCCCGGAAAAGACGGCAAGAAGAAGGCGGTTTCCGGCTCGGTCATCGACAGCCGCCCGGTCAGCGCCGGTGAGGGCGCCCCGGCGGCACGGCCCGAGCCCAAGCCGCAGGTCGAATCAAGGCTGGTCGGCACCGGCACCGGCCCCGAAGCCGCCGCGCCCAAGCGCGATGCCGGCAAGACGGCGGCCGAATCGAAGCCCGCCCCCTCCCAGCCCGCCGCCGAGGTGAAGCAGGGCGGCGTGCCGCCCGTCGCCAAGCCCGAGGCCGCGCCCGCGCAGCCCCAGCCGGCCAAGGTCGAGACCCGCGTGGTCGAGGTGCGCAAGGCCGGCTTCATGCCGACCTTCCTGGGCGGCGTCGTCGCCGCCGGCCTGGGTGCCGCCGCGGCCTGGTGGGCGATCCCGCATCTGCCGCCGGCCTGGCAGCCGCTGGGCGCCGACCCCGCCCCGACCGAGGCGCAGATCGCCGCCGCCCGCGAGGCTGCCGTCGAGGCGGCGCGCGAAGAGATCCAGACCCAGGCCGAGGCCTTTGCCAACCGTGCCTCCGAGGCGGGTGCGGATGCGGCGCGGCAGGCCCTGGCCGATACCGAGGCGCAGGGCGGCGACGCCGAGGCGTTGCAGGCGCAGCAGGAAAAGCTGGCCGCGCTGGAAAAGGCCGTGGCCGATCTGGCCGCGCGGCCCGTGGTGGCGCCCGTGGTCTCGGGCGAGAACAGCGACGGGCTGCAGCAGGTGCTGAACGAGCTGACCGCGCGGCTGGCGGCGCAGCAAGGCCGCATCGACGCGCTCGCCGCGCGCCCTGACGCGCAGGCGGCGACCGGGCAGGTCCAGGAACTGGCCGCGCAGGCCGAGGCGCTGCAAGCCCGCATCGCCGCCGCGGCGGACGAGGCCGAAAAGCGCATCGCCGCCGCCCAGACGCAGGCATCCGCATTGCAGGAGACGGCCGAGGCGGCAAACCGCCGCGCCCAGGCCGCCACCGCCGCCGCCGCGCTGCAAGCCGCGATCGAAACCGGGGGCGCCCGCGACCAGGCGCTGGCCGACCTGCGCGCCGCCGGGGTCGAGCCGCCGGCTGCGCTGACCGGCGAGGTGCCGACGCTGGCCCAGCTGCGCAGCGGCTTTCCCGCCGCCGCGCGCGAGGCGCTGGCCGCCGCCCGCCAGGAGGCGCCGCAGGACGGTGCGCTGGGGGCCATCGGGAACTTCCTGCGCGTGCAGACCGGCGCCCGCTCGGTCGAGCCGCGCGAGGGCAGCGATCCCGACGCCATCCTGTCGCGCGCCGATGCCGCGGTGAATGCCGGCGACATCAAGGGCGCGCTGGCCGAAATCGCCGCCCTGCCGCAATCCGGCCAGGCGGCGATGGCCGGCTGGACTGCCGCGGCCCAGGCCTGGGTCGAAGCCAATGCCGCGCTGGCCGCCCTGGCCGCGGGCAGCATGTAAGGGGTGCGCCATGCTGCTTTCGGCACTGAAAATCCTGATCTTCTTCGCCATCGTGCTGGTGCTGACGCTGGGCGCGATGCAGCTTTCGGAAACCGGCCAGGGCCTGAGCATGGTCTATGGCGGCACCGAATACACGCTGGGGCCGGTGCAATTGGTCATCGCGGCGCTGGTCGTCGTGCTGCTGGGCTGGATCACCATGCGCCTGCTGGGGCTGCTTCTGGCCTTCATGCGCTTCCTTCTGGGCGACGAGACGGCGATCAACCGCTATTTCGCCCGCTCGCGCGAGCGCAAGGGCTATGACGCGCTGTCCGAGGGCATGCTGGCCGTCGCCTCGGGCGAGGGCAGGCTGGCCCAGGACAAGGCCGCGAAGGCGGCCAAGCTTCTCGACAAGCCGCATGTCACCGACCTTCTGGCCGCGCAGGCCGCCGAGGTCGCGGGCGACCGCCGCAAGGCCGCCGAGGTGTATCGCCGCCTGCTCTCGGACGAGCGGACGCGTTTTGTCGGCATCCGCGGGTTGATGCGCCAGAAACTGGACGAAGGCGACACCGCCACCGCCTTGAAACTGGCCGAGAAAGCCTATGCGCTGAAGCCCAAGCATACCGAGTTGCAGGACACGCTGCTGCAATTGCAGACCCGCGAGGGCGACTGGAAGGGTGCGCGCGCCGTGCTCAAGGACAAGCGCCAGCAGGGCCAGCTGCCCAAGGACGTGCATGTCCGCCGCGACGCGGTCCTGGCGTTGAAGGAGGCTTCCGAGGTGCTGGCGCATGGCAATTCGATCAGCGCCCGCGAGGCGGCGATTTCCGCCAACCGCGCCAGCCCCGACCTGATCCCGGCCGCCGTTCTGGCCGCGCGCAGCTACATCGCGCAGAACGATCCCCGCAACGCCAGCCGGGTGCTGCAAAAGACCTGGAGCGTGCGCCCGCATCCATCGGTCGCCGCGACCTATGCCGAGATCGTGCCGGACGAAAAGCCGGCCGCGCGGCTGCGCCGCTTCGAGGATCTGATGCGGCAGAACCCCGAGCACGAGGAAACCCGGCTGCTGCGCGCCGAGCTGCTGCTGGCGGCCGAGGATTTCCCCGGCGCCCGCCGCGCGCTCGGCGACCTGGCCGAGAAGCATCCGACGGTGCGCTCGCTGTCGATCCTGGCCGCCGTCGAGCGGGGCGAGGGCTCGGACGACGCGGTGGTGCGCGGCATCCTGGCGCGGGCGCTGGTCGCCAGCCGCGGCCCGCAATGGGTCTGCGACAAATGCCACAACGTCATGGCGGACTGGTCGCCGACCTGCGACAGCTGCGGCGGCTTTGACACGCTGACCTGGCGCGAGCCGGACACCCCCGCCTGGGGCGCCACCGCTTCGAACGGGGTCGAGATGCTGCCGCTGCTGGTCGGCACCGCGCATGGCGAGGGGGCGACCGGGGTGGCCACGCCGGCCGCGCCCCCTGCCTCCACCTCCGGCACGGTGGGTTCGCAGCCCGAGCCGCGCAAGCCGGACGAGGACGCGGGTCCGGTCGAGATTGCCGATGTCTCGCCCGGCATGGTGCCGCGCGAATCGGATTATCGCCGCGTCTCTCCGGCCGTGGCCGGGTCCGAGCCGGCGATGACCGTCACCGACCCCGAGCCGGTGGTGGCCGCGCCCGCAGCACCCGTGTCGGCGCCCCGGCCGGTGCCTGGCGGCGAGGGCGATCTGCTGCCCGTGCGCCCCGATGTCGAGCCGATCGACCGGGAAGAAGTGAAGATTGCGGGGAAAAATCGCTGATCCCCCCTTTTCGCCCGCGCCGGAACCTGCTATCCGGCGCGGCACATGAGAGGCCGGTGTAGCTCAGCTGGTAGAGCACGTCATTCGTAATGATGGGGTCGGGGGTTCGAGTCCCTTCACCGGCACCAGAAACCCCAGAGAAATCGACGCATTGCGCTGATTTCTCTGGGGTTTTTGCGTTTCTGCCCCGCGACCGGCCCAGTTTGCCGGCCTGATCCCCTGACAGCGGCCGTTGCAGCCGGCCTTGGCGCAACGGCTTTTCCCCTCCCCGATAATGCGGCGCCATTCGGATGAGGAGAGGGTGAGATGCCGAACAAAGCCACAGTCAGGGGCGTTTTGATGGATGCGACGCTTGCGCCGATCGCGGCGGGCAAGATCGTCGCGACGCTTCAGGGCTCGGACATATTCGACGGCGGGCTGCGGGTGGTGACGCAGAAGGTCGAGGCGACGACGGATGCGCAGGGCGGCTGGTCGCTGGATCTGATCGTGAACGGCGAGGGCGAGCGGGCGGGCACGACCTGGACCATCGAGGGCTACAACCACTATGTCGCCAAGGTGTTCGAAGTGAAATCGCTGTTCCTGGCCTCGGCGCTGGCGACGACGCTGGGCGAGCTGGAGCGGACCAGCGCGCAGAACCTGCGGGCCGCGCGCGAGGGCAACGTGGCGCGGCTGATCAGCGTTTCGGACCATGACCGCTACCTCGCCCTGCCCGAAAGCCAGCGCCGCCCGAACGACCTGCTGGTCCTGGACGGGCGGGACGTGCCGCCGGTGATCCATGGCACCATCGAGGGCAGCCTGTTCCAGGGGGTGCAGCAGATCTATCTGGGCGGCGAGCCGGCGGCCTTGCTGGACGCGAGCGGCGCGGTGCTGATCGGGGCGCAACCCCCCGAGCCCGCGGTGGCCCCGATGATCACCCGCCAGCCCGCGCTGCTGCCCGAAGGGGCCGGGCTGGGCGACAGCATCACCCTGGACCTGGGCGCGGCCGAGGGCGCGCCGCCGCCGGCCGCGGCATGGGATCTGACGCTGGGCGACAGCTCGATTCGCGACCAGGTCGACCCGGACCAGCTGAGCATGGAACTGTCCGAGCCCGGCGAATATGCGCTGGCGGTCAACTGGAGCAATGCCTCGGGCGCGGTCGTCGCCGCCCCGGCGCTGCTGACGGTCGCCGAACCGGGGGCGCCGGGCCTGGATTACGCGCGGGCGGCGGGGTATTTCCACGCCGGTTCCGCGTTTTCCGGCACGGCCGATGCCGTCTCGGGGCTGGTGAACGGCGGCAATGGCGGCTGGGATCTGGCGCGGGTCGGCTCGGGGCAGGCCATTGCCATGACGCCCGCGGGCATCCGCTTCGACGGCGGCGGCTTCCTGCAGGCCTCGGGGATCTCGACCAGCGGCATCGGCGGGATGTTCGTCGTCCTGCGCCTGGCGATCGAGCATCACAACTCCGGGGTGGCGCAGCTTTTCGCGACCAATCCCGCCGGCGGCCCCGTCTCGATCACCAGCAACAAGGGCAAGCTGCAGGCCTATTACCACGACGGGGAAACCTCGCGCGTGGTCAATCTCGGGGGGGCGCCCGCCGCCCCCGAGGCCTTCGTGGTGGGGATCGAGATCGACAATGCGGCGCAGATGGTGCGTGCCTATACGCGGGGGGGAAGCATCGCGACCTTCAGCGTGCCGGGCATTCCGGGCGTGGAATACGCAACCGTCGCCATCGGCCAGAGGCTGCACGGCACGGTGATGCGCGCGGCGCTGTTCGGCCGCCCGGCGGGCGGCAGCTTTGCCGCCAGCTTCGAGCAGGTGATCGAGGATTTCCTGTCCGCCTGACTGTCCCGCGGCCCCGTCCGCCCCGCCAGAGGTCGCCCCGCCGGGGCGGCCTTTTTTCATGCCCGCTTTTCATGCCTGCGTCGTCCGCCCCGCATCGCCTTGCGCAAAACCGCTTGTCGGCGGGCGTTTTCCTGTGGGACATGGCGGTGATCGCCGCAAGACCGCGGCGCAGGCGTCAAGGCGGAGAAGACCCATGAACCTGACCATCGACGAGGCCCTGACCCAGGGCGGCGCGGGCCGTTTCCAGCAGCGGCTGCTGGGCATCTTCGGCCTGGTCTGGGCGGCGGATGCGATGCAGGTCATCGCCATCGGCTTCACCGCCGCCTCGATCGCGGCCAGTTTCGGGCTGACCGTGCCGCAGGCCCTGCAGACCGGCACGCTGTTCTTCCTGGGCATGTTCGCCGGCGCGACGCTGTTCGGGCGCATCGCCGACCGGATCGGGCGGCGCAACGTGCTGCTCTTGACGGTGGGCTGCGATGCGGTCTTCGGCCTGGCCTCGGTCTTTGCGCCGGACATCTGGTCGCTGATGCTGCTGCGCTTCCTGACCGGCATGGCGGTGGGAGGCACGCTGCCGGTCGACTACGCCATGATGGCCGAGTTCCTGCCGCCGCGGAACCGCGGCCGCTGGCTGGTCTGGCTCGAGGGGTTCTGGGCCATCGGCACCATCGCCATCGCCCTGACCGCCTGGATCGCGCATCTGGCCGGCGCGGCCGAGCCCTGGCGCTGGATCTTTGCCGTCGCCGCGCTGCCGGCGTTGATCGGCATCTGGCTGCGGCTCTGGGTGCCGGAATCGCCGATGTACCTGCTGCGCAAGGGCGACGAGCCCGGCGCGCGGGCGGTCGTGGACCGGGTGCTGACCGCGAACGGCGCCCGCGCGCTGCCGCAGGGCGCCCGGCTGACCGCGCCGCCCGTCACCGCCGAGGCGCGGCTGTTCGGCCCCGAGCTGCGCAACCGCAGCCTGGGCATCTTTGCCGCCTGGTTCCTGGTCTCGCTGTCCTATTACGGCGTCTTCGTCTGGCTGCCGGCGGAGCTGGCCAAGGGCGGTTTCGGCTTCGTGCGCGGCTATGGCTTCCTGGTGCTGATGGCGCTGGCGCAGCTGCCCGGCTATGCGCTGGCGGCGCATGGCGTGGAACGCTGGGGCAGGAAGCCCACCTTGCAGGTCTTCCTGCTGCTCAGCGCGGCGGGCTGTTTCCTGTTCACCGTCGCAGGCAGCCCCTGGCTGGTCGCCGCCTCGCTGCTGCTGATGAGCTTTGCGCTGCTGGGCACCTGGGGGGCGCTTTACGCCTTCACCCCAGAGCTTTACCCGACCGGCCTGCGCGGCACCGGCATGGGCACGGCCAGCGCGGTGGCACGGGTGGGCGGGCTGCTGGCGCCCTCGCTCATGGGCTATGTCGTGGCGCGCGGCTTCGGCGTCGCCATCGGCGTCTTTGCCGCGCTGCTGCTCCTGGCCGCCATCGGCACGCTGTTCATCCGGGCCGAGACCCGCAACCAGTCCATCGTCTGAATGCCAGAGGGAAGGGATATTGATATTGACGCCCCGACAGCGTTTCGACATGAAGGGCATGCTTGAATGGAGGTTAGTTGTGGCAATACCAGAACTGTGTATCGTCGGCGGCTCTAACTGCCTTTTGTCGCAAGGCTGGGTCCGGCAGCTAAAAGCTGTGAATCAGGAAGCTTTCGAGATTCGCAACCTCTCGATTGGGGCGGCGACGTCGCTTATCGGGATATACCGGATATTGAACGGTGAGATTCCCAACGGATCTATCGTAATCTGGGAATATGCCATCAACGAGGCAAATCATCACAAATCTGGTCAGTCGGCAGAAACGCTGTTCTACTATCTCGATTGGTTTTTGGAACTTTGTGCTCTTCGCGATATTAGCGTTCTGCCACTTCTGTTCTGGAATCTTGACGAACAGCTTTCCAATAAGCCCAGTCAGTATCGCAGGGAAATCAATCGTCGCTTTGCCAGCCGTGGACTTGAACCCATTGATTTTGGACCCAAGCTGAAAGAGTTTGCAGGCGAGAAAAAGCAGGACGTAAAGGCCCTGTATAGAGATCGCGCCCACTACAAGCTCGGGACTGGTTTTCCGCGCCGAATCGCTCTCCAAGTGTTTGGCAACCTCCGCGCGGCTCGAATACCCCAGCGCCTTACATCATTCGCCGGGAGGGAGCTACGCCTTCTGCGGCCAGAAGTGCTTGAGACCGGGCGTTTCAAGAATAGCATATTAGATGCAGGAATCTATGATTTTTCGGCGCCGATCCGTATCCGGGCCAAAGGAAAACTTTTGGCCGGTTTCGTGATTGCCGCCAAAACAGGAGGTGCTGTCGATGTTTTTGTGGATGAGCACAATATCGGGGCATTCTCGGTGCAGTCTCCCCCCAGCGTTCAGCAGCCAGACCGTCTCTTGAAGCACCTTGTTTTTTGGTCCAATGGAGTTGCTCCCATAGAGGTCGAGCGGGAAATCGATATCTCCAGAAGCCGTTCGGAGGAAAAGCCCATCGTGCAGAATCTGTTTTCTTGGCATGCTGCTGAGGGAAGCGGCGAGCAGGATGCGTTGGTCGCCATCCTCATCGAATCTTGAATCAGGCCACTGCGTCTTAACGGTATCCGGCGGTCACGTTCGACGGATCAGATCCTTGTGTGCCTTGGAGATTGACCGCAATCGCGACATCGGGCGATTGCGATGATGCCGGCATCGTTCACTGGAGTCATGGCAAACGCATTCAACCCCCATCTTGAAGGCTGCTCGACACGATTCCCGCCCTGTGGCTGAAATTCTCTTGCACTATGAAAAATAAAGATTATTCTCTCTCTGGGCCGGGGGAGAGTTGCTGCACACCCTGCGCGGCGCAAGCCGGCCTGTTTGCGAAAGGCGCTTTTCTGATCCATCCGATTTTCCAGGCCACGATCATGCCCAAAGACCCTGGCGCAATTTCAGCGGCCGGCCTGTCGCCGGCCTTCCATTCATTCGATTTTAACGAGGAACCACCCCATGTTGAAACCTGCGCTTCTGGCGCTTGGCCTGGCCCTTGGGCTCTCGGGCTGCGCCAGCACCTGGGAAACCGCCTACGAACAGCTTGATCCGGCGCAGACCGCCGGCTGGCGCCTTGCCGCGGTCGAGGTCGCGGTGCCGGACGAGCTGACCACCTCCGAGGCGAACAGCTACATGCCCAATGTCGACATCGTCTGGCATGGCGAGCCGGCGGGCGACCGGCGCGCCCAGGTGGCCGCCATCCTGGAGGAAGGCATCGAACGGGGCGCCGCCGGGCTGAAGGGCAAGACGGGCGTGCGCATCGTCGCCACCCTCGACCGCTTCCACGCCATCACCCCGGTGGTGCGCCAGCGGTTGCAGAACTCGGGCGTCCACAACATCCACTATACCGTGCAGGTCTTCGACGCCCGCAGCGGCGCCGCGCTGAGCCAGCCGCAACTGGCCAAGGCCGAGTTTCCCGCCCTCGTCGGCCGGGCCGGGGACGAGGCCGATGCCAAGGGCCTGACCCAGCGGGTGCAGATCGTGAACCAGATCGCCGCGGTGACGCAGAACTGGCTGGGCCGCGGCACCGATCCGCGCGGCAGTTTCCAGCGCCGCGGGCGCTGAACCCGACGAAATTCATGGGAATTGCCGGGCCGGCCCTTGCGGGCCGGTCCTTTCTTTGGCAGGGGGCGGATATGGCAAGCGTATCCGAACTCTACGAGGCCCGCGTGGCGGCGGGGCGGCTGGAACCCGACGCGGCACAGCGCGGCGTCCTGCCGGTGCTGGACCGGCTGGTGCGGGAATTGGCCGCAGCCCCGGCGCCCGCGCCGCAGAAGAACGGCTGGCTCGCGCGGTTGCGGGGCGCGGCCCCCGCGCCTGCGCCGGCGGTGCGGGGCCTTTACCTGTGGGGCGGCGTCGGCCGCGGCAAGTCGATGCTGATGGACCTGGTGATGGAGGCGGCGCCGGTCGCCGCCAAGCGCCGGGTGCATTTCCACGAATTCATGCAAGAGATCCAGGGCGCGCTGGAGGGCGTGCGCAAGACCGGCCAACAGGATGCCGTCCGCCCGGTCGCCAAGGCGGTGGCGCAGCAGGCGCGGCTGCTGTGTTTCGACGAGATGCAGATCACCGACATCGCCGATGCGATGATCGTCGGCCGGCTGTTCCAGGTGCTGTTCGAAGAGGGCGTGACCGTCGTCACCACCTCGAACCGGGTGCCCGAGGATCTTTACAAGAACGGCCTCAACCGCCAGCTTTTCCTGCCCTTCATCGCCCTGATCCGCGAGCGGCTGGAAGTGGTCGAGCTGGCCAGCGCCACCGATCACCGCCAGAATCGCGACGAGGGCGGGCAGGTCTGGTTCATCCCCGCCGATGCGGCGGCGCGGGCGCAGATGGATGCGTTGTGGCAAGCCGAAACCGGCGGCGCGGCGGCCGCGCCCCTGCTGCTCGAGATCAAGGGCCGCAAGGTCGAGATCCCGCGGCATGTCGGCCGCATCGGCCGCGCGGGTTTCTGGGATCTTTGCGGCAAGCCCCTGGGTCCGGCGGATTACCTGGCCATGGCCGAGGCGCTGGACCTGCTCTTCATCGACGCCATCCCCCGCCTTGGCCAATCGAACTACAACGAGGCCAAGCGCTTCGTCACCCTGATCGACGCGCTTTACGAGGCCAGGGTCCGGCTGATCGCCAGCGCCGCCGACGAGCCCGAACAGCTTTACGCCGAGGGCGAGGGCGCCTTCGAGTTCGAGCGCACCGCCAGCCGGCTGCGCGAGATGCGCGACGCCGATTGGGGCCGGGGCTAGCTCTCGGGCGGCGGCGCTCCCCGGTCCTGCTCTTGCAGGGCCTCGGCGATGCGGCGGATGCCTTCGGGAATGCGCTCGGCCGCGATCGAGGAATAGGCGAGGCGAAAGAAGCCCCGCCCCCGCGCCGGCTGGGCAAAGAAGGCCGCGCCGCCCTCGATCAGCACGCCGCGCGCCTTGAGCCGGAGTGCAAGCGCCGAGGAATCCACCCCCTCGGGCGTCGCCAGCCAGAAGCTGGAGCCCCCGGTCGCCTCGGGCGAGGCGAGCCGCAGCCCCTCGCGCGCGATGGCGGCCAGCATCACCTCGCGCCGCCGGGCATAGGCGCGGCGCATGCGGTTCGCTTGCGCGTCGTAATGGCCCAGCGACAGGAAATGCGCCAGCGTGCGCTGCATATGGCCCGGCGGGTGGCGCAGCACCATGCCGCGCAGGGCGCGGGCCTCGGCGATGACGCGCGGATCGGCCACGACATAGCCCAGCCGCACGCCGGGAAACACCGATTTCGAGAAGGAGCCGATATAGATCACCGCCCCCGCCCGGTCGATGGCCTTGAGCGCGGGCGAGGGCGCGCCGGCAAAGGACATCTCGAATTCGTAGTCGTCCTCGACCACGGCGAAGCCTTGCGCCTGGGCGCGGGCCAGCAGTTCCTTGCGCCGGGCCAGCGGCATGGTGGAATTGGTCGGGCACTGGTGGCTGGCGGTGGTGAAGACCGCCGCGACGCCGGGCGGGATGGCATCGGGGGGCAGGCCGCGCGCATCGACGGGAACCGGCAGGATGCGTGCGCGGCTGGCCAGCAGGATTTCGCGCTGGCCGGGATAGGAGGGGTCTTCGACGGCGCAGGAGGCGCCGGGGCGCAGCAGCACCTGCGCCACCAGCCACAGCGCGTTCTGCGCCCCCATCGTCAGCAGGATCTCGTCGCGCCCGGCGCTGATGCCGCGCCGGGGCAGGATCTGGCGGGCGATATGGTCGACCAGCTCCGGGTCGTCGGCGTCGTAGAGATCGCCGGTCAGGCTGTCGAACTCGCGCCGGCCAAGCGCGCGCATGGCGCAGTCGCGCCAGGCGGCGTGATCGACCAGCGCCGGATCGGCCTGGCCATAGACGAAGGGATAGGCAAAGCGGCGCCAGTCGCGTTCGCGATCCGTGCGCTGGGCGCGGGCAAAGCGGCCCTCGATCTGGCTGTCCCAGTCGAAGCGCGGCGTCGCCGGGGCGGGGGCCTCGGCCTCCAGCCGCCGCTCGATGCTGTCCGAGATGTAATGGCCCGAGCGGTCGCGGCTGGCCAGGTAGTCGGTCGAGACCAACTCGGCGAAAGCCTGCGCCACCGTCACCCGCGCCACGCCCAGGTGCCGGGCCAGCGCGCGGGTCGAGGGCAGCTTCTCGCCCGCGCGAAAGCGGCCGGCCGTCACCGCGGCGATGATCTGGCGCCGCAACTGGACCTGCAAGGGCAGGCCGGCGGCGTGGTCCAGGAAGAAGGCGTCGGGGGGAATCGGCATGGGGTGATCCGCGGCGGCTGGCGGGGTCCATCACTCCCCCGAATGCCGCCGCGGATCAAGGGTCAGGCAAAGACCCTGGTCAGCGCGTTGTCGATGGCATCGGTGATGCGGTCGATGTCGTCCGTCGTGGCGATCAGCGCCGGCGACAGGCAAAGCGTGTTGTTGAAGCCCGGCAGCGAGCGGTTGGTCGCGCCGATGATGACGCCCTGCGCCAGGCAGTCGGCGACCACGGCCTGCACCTTCTTCTCGTCCATCGGCTCCTTGCTGGCGCGGTCGGCGACCAGTTCGGCGCCGCAGAACAGGCCCTTGCCGCGCACATCGCCGATGACCGCGTGCTTCTCCATCAGCGCGCGCAGGTTCGAAAGCGTGCGCTCGCCCATGGCGACGGTATTCGCCAGCAGCCCCTCGTCCTCGATGATGCGCATGTTCTCGATCGCCGCCACCGGCCCCGAGGTGCAGCCGCCGAAGGTCGAGATGTCGCGGAAGAAGCTCATGCCGTCTTCGGGCGCGTCCTTGAACATGTCGAAGACGCGCTCGGTGGTGACGGTGCAGGAAATCGCCGCATAGCCCGAGGCGACGCCCTTGGCCATGGTCACGAAATCCGGCTCGATGCCGTATTGCTGATAGCCGAACCAGGTGCCGGTGCGGCCAAGCCCGCAGACCACCTCGTCGATATGCAGCAGGATGTCGTATTTGCGGCAGATCTCCTGCACGCGCTGCCAATAGCCCTCGGGGGGCGTGATGACGCCGCCGCCGGCCGTCACCGGCTCCAGCACGATGGCGCCGACGGTATCGGGGCCTTCGCGCAGGATCACCTCCTCGATGGCGTCGGCGGCGCGCTCGCCGTAGTTCTCCACGTCCCATTGCTTGCGGTATTCCAGGCAATGCGGCACGCGCACGAAGCCGTCGGGGAAGGGGCCGTAGGCGATGGCGCGCTGGTCCTGGCCCGAGGTCGCGAGCGTGGCGATGGTGGTGCCGTGATAGTCGCGGTCGCGATACAGGATCTTCCATTTCTTGCCGCCATGGTGGCGCGCCGCGATCTGGCGCACCATCTTGTAGACCTTCTCGTTCGCCTCGGAGCCCGAGTTCGAGTAATAGACCCGGCTCATGCCCGGCATCTTCTCGATCAGCTTCTGGGCGAAGATCGCGCCCGGCACGGTGCCGGCGGCGCCGGCGTAATAGTTCAGCTTGACCAACTGGTCGCGGATCGCATCGGCGATGCTTTCGCGGCCATAGCCCACGTTCACGGTCCAGACGCCGCCCGAAACCGCATCGAGGAACTCGCGCCCGGTCGCATCCCAGAGCCGCATCCCCTTGCCCTCGACGAAGACGCGCGGGTCGATGGTCTCATATTGCTTGTGCTGGCTCAGGTGGTGCCAGACATGGGCGCGGTCGGCCGCGACCACATGGGACATGTCGTTGGGGTTCAGATCGAGCGTCATGGCCGGACTCCTGCGGGCAAAGGGCGTTTCCTCCTGACTGCGCCCGAATGCGGAAAAGGGATAGAGCCAGATCGCGCCCATAGATGGGGCCAGTTCTGCGCAGGCAGGGCCGAATCGGGCTGGGTGGCATGCCCTTGCCGCGGGTTTTCCCGCTGCCTTTTCTGCGGGCGCGAAGCTATAGCTGCGGCGCAGAAACGATCAGATCAATGATTTAAAAGGGAAATATTTGGAGGGCGAGGCGAAGCCGCTTATAGACAGATAATCCTATCTA
This sequence comes from Paracoccus sp. pheM1, assembly GCF_018499825.1. Taxonomy (NCBI): domain Bacteria; kingdom Pseudomonadati; phylum Pseudomonadota; class Alphaproteobacteria; order Rhodobacterales; family Paracoccaceae; genus Paracoccus; species Paracoccus sp. pheM1. The sequence goes on along the minus strand of NZ_JAGXCX010000001.1, from coordinate 1,184,908 downwards.
TACGTATAGTTTTGAAAGTTGCCTCCCCAAGAACCAATGCAACGCCAACAACAGGGTTTCCCCATGATCAATCGTCGTCGTTTCCTGACCACATCCACGCTGGCCGCGGCCGCGCTTGCCGCGCCGGGACTTGTCACCCGCGCCCTTGCCCAGGGCGAGGCGCTGAAGATCGGCGTGCCGGTGCCGATCTCGGGCGCCTTTGCCGCCAACGGCAAGTTCGCCACCATCGGCGCGGTGATGGCCGCCGAAGAGGTCGCGGCCGCGCATGGCGTGCAGGTCTCGACCCTCGACCTGGATACCGAGGGCAAGCCCGCGACCGCGGTGCGCAAGGTGCAGGACGCGCTGGCGCAGGACGGGGTCAAGCTGTTCGCCGGCGGCATCCTGTCGTCGGAATCGCTGGCCATGGGCAAGGAGGTCGAGCGCGGCGGCGGCGCCTTCATGACCACCGCAGGCGCGGACGAGATCACCGGCGTCGATTGCAACAAGGCCACCTTCCGCTGGTCGGTGCCGACCTATGGCGCCATCAACGAGACCGTGCGCCCGATCATCGACGCGCTGCCCGATGCCAAGAAATGGTATACGATCACCCCGCAATACGTCTTTGGCGACGGGCTGCTGAACGCTGCCAAGGATGTGTTCGCGGAAAAGGGCATCGAGCATGTCGGCAACAGCTATCATTCGCTGACCGACAAGGAATTTTCCGGCTACCTGACCAATGCCATCGCCGCCCAGCCCGACGTGTTGCTGCTGCTGAACTTCGGCGCGCAAAGCTCGGACACGCTGCGCCAGGCGGTCAGCTTTGGCCTCAAGCAGCGCATGACCATCGTCGTCGCCTGGGCCTCGGGGCTCGAGCAGTTCGAGGCGCTGGGGCCGGACATCTGCGAGGGCGTCTATTTCGGCGCGCAATACTGGCATGGCGCCGATACGGCCCTGAACCGCGAACTGGTGGCCAAGGTGCAGGAAAAGCACGGCTTCAACCCGAACTATTCCTTTGCCGGCAGCTATATCTGCGCGAAACTGCTGCTGGAAGCCGCGGTCAAGGCCGGCTCGCCGGATGGCGCGGGCGTCGCCGCGGCGCTGAGCGGGTTGAAATACCAGGGCCTGACCGGCGAGGAGGAGATCCGCGCCGCCGACCACCAGGTCATCAAGGACTATTACCTGCTCAAGGGCAAGGCCAAGGCCGACATGGCCGACAAGGACGACTACGCCGAGGTCATCAGCGCCGGCAAATCGTTCCTGTCGCCCGAGGATGCCGGCTGCAAGATGCCCGCCTGAACCCCCGCCTCCCCGCGCGATCCCTGTCGCGCGGGGCCTTTTCGCCCGGTTTCAGGAGAAGCCCGTGATCTACCTTTTCCAGGTTCTGAACGGCATCGGTCTGGGGATGCTGTATTTCCTGCTCGCCGTCGGCCTCAGCGTCATCTTCGGCCTGTTGCAGTTCGTGAACTTCGCCCATGGCGCCTTCTACCTGCTGGGCGCCTATCTGACCTATGACCTGACCATGCGCGGCTTCAGCTTCTGGGCCGCCATGCCGCTGGCCACGCTGATCGTGGCCGGCATCGCCGCGCTGATCGAGGCGGTGCTGCTGCATCGCATCTACAAGCTGCCGCATACCTTCCACATCCTGGTGACGGTCGGCCTGGCGCTGGTCGTGCAGGAGCTGGTCATCATCGCCTGGGGGCCGCTGGGCGGCTCTGTTCCCGCGCCGGACGGGTTGCAGGGCGTCGTCATCCTGGGCGATTTCATCTATCCGCAATACCGGCTCTTCACCATCGGCTTCACCGCCGTCCTGGCCGGGCTGCTGTGGTGGCTGCTCGAAGGCACGCGGCTGGGCGCCATCGTGCGCGGCGGGTCCGAATCGCCGGCGAACATGGCGCTCTTGGGCTACAACACGCTGCGCATCAACACGGCCGTCTTCGGCTTCGGCGCCGGGCTTGCCGGGCTTGCGGGCGCGCTTGCCGCGCCGATCCGGGGCGTCGAGCCCTTCATGGGGATCGAGGCGCTTTCCGTCGCCTTCGTCGTCGTCGTGATCGGCGGCATGGGCAGCTATACCGGCGCGCTGGTCGCGGGCCTGCTGGTCGGCGTGGTGCAAAGCGTCATGACCACGCTCTGGCCCGAGGGCGCGCGGCTGATGATCTATGTCGGCATGGCGCTGGTCATCGCGCTGATGCCCCGCGGCCTGTTGGGGAGGGCATGAGCATGAACCCGCTCGACAAACCCTATGCGCAGCTCGCGCTGGCGCTGCTGACCGTCCTGGTGCTGCCGCTGTTCCTGAAATCCGGCATCCTGGCGACCGAGATCCTGATCTTCGCCATGGTCGTCGCGGCTTGCAACCTGCTTCTGGGCTACACCGGCCTGCTGTCCTTCGGCCAGGGCATCTTCTTCGGCATCGGCACCTATGTCGCCGGCATCTGCCTGACGCGCTGGTCGGTCCCGGTGCCGCTGGTGCTGGCCGGCGCGGCGGTGCTGGGCGCGGCCACGGCCACGCTGGTCGGCTGGCTGTCGATCCGCCGGCAGGGGGTCTATTTCGTCATGCTGACGCTGGCCTTCTCGCAGCTGTTCTACTTCGTCGCCTATACGTTCAGCGGCGTGACCGGCGGCGACAACGGCCTTTTGGGCGTGCCGCGTCCTTCGGTCGGCGGCACGGCGCTGAACAGCCCGTGGTCCTATTACACCTTCGTCGCCGTCTGCTTCGTCGCGGTCTTTGCATTGCTGGTCATGGTCACGCAATCGACCTTCGGCCGCACCCTGCTGGCGATCCGCGAGAACGAGGGGCGGGCGGCCGCCATCGGCTTCCCGACCAAGCTGTTCAAGCTTGAGGCTTTCGCCATCTCGGGCGCGGTCACGGCCTTTGGCGGCGCGCTGCACGCAATGCTGATCGGCGTCGCGCCCCTGTCGAATATCGAATACCACACCAGCGAGCTGATCCTGATCATGACCATCATCGGCGGCAGCTCCAGCCTGTTCGGCTCGGTGCTGGGGGCGGGGTTCTACCTGCTCTTGGCCGATGCGCTCTCGACCGTCTGGCCGCGCTGGCTGCTGCTCTTGGGCCTGGTGCTTGTGACGGTGGCGCTGTTCCTGCAACGCGGGCTCTGGGGGCTGGTCGAGCGCGGCTACGACCTGGTCTTCCGCCGCGAGCGCGCGCCCGAAACCCCGGCCGAGGAGCATTGAGATGACCGACATCGCATTGCAGACCCGCGGCCTGGGCGTCAAATACGGCAACTTCCACGCGCTGGCCGAGGTCGACCTGCAGATCCGCCGCAACTCGGTCCATTCGATCATCGGGCCGAACGGCGCGGGCAAGACCACGCTGTTCCACGCGCTGACCGGGCGGGTGCGGGCATCCTCGGGCCGGATCGAGCTGGACGGGCGCGACATCACCGACACCTCGGACGACGACCGGGTGCGGCTGGGGATCGCGCGCTCGTTCCAGGTCACGAGCCTGTTCCCGAACCTGGCCCTGCGCGAGAACCTGCGCCTGGCCGCCCAGGGGCGCACGCCCTGGCAGGCGCTGGCGCCCTGGCGGCGGGCGGAAGCCAATGCCGAGGCGCTGGCCATCGCCGACGAGGTGATCGAGCGGCTGGCGCTTGCCCCCGTGTCGAACCGGCTGGCGGGCGAGCTGTCGCATGGCCAGCAGCGCCGGCTGGAGGTCGGCATGGCCATGGCGGCGCGGCCGCGTGTCATCCTGCTGGACGAGCCGACATCCGGCATGGGCATCGACGACATCGAGGCGATGAAGCAGCTGATCCGCGACCTGGGCCGCGACCATACCGTGCTGTTCATCGAGCATAACATGGGCATCGTCATGAACATCTCGGACATGGTCACGGTGATGCGGCTGGGCCGCAAGCTGGTCGAGGGGCCGCCCGCCCAGGTCCGCGACGACCCCGAGGTGCAGCGCGCCTATCTGGGCAACATGATCACGGGGGACATCGCATGAGCGCCGCGCTGCGACTGACCGATCTGCATAGCTATTACGGCAAGAGCCACATCCTGCAAGGCGTCACGCTGGAGGTCGGGCCGGGCGAGATCGTCACCCTGCTGGGCCGCAACGGCGCCGGCAAAAGCACGACGCTGAAGACCGCCGTGGGGCTGATCGTGCCGCGGCAGGGCCGGGTGGAACTGGCGGGCCGCGACGTGACCGGCCAGCCCGCGCACCGCATCGCCGCGGCCGGGCTGTCGCTGGTGCCCGAGGACCGCGGCATCTTCCAGCTGCTCAGCGTCGAGGAGAACCTGCGCATCGCCGTGCGCCGCGGCTCGCCCTGGTCGCTTGGCGACATCTACCGCATCTTTCCGCGGCTGGAAGAGCGCAGGAAGAACGGCGGCGGCCAGCTTTCGGGGGGCGAGCAGCAGATGCTGTCGATCGCCCGCGCGCTGCTGAACGGCCCCAAGGTGCTGATGCTCGACGAGCCGGTCGAGGGCCTGGCCCCGATCATCGTCGAGGAGATCGTGGCCCAGATCCGCCTGATCCGCGAGGCCGGCGTGCCGATCCTGCTGGTCGAGCAGAACCTGGCCGTGTGCAGCCAACTGGCCGACCGGCACTACATCCTGGAACTGGGCCGCATCGTGCATTGCGCCAGCGCCGAGCAGTTCCGCAGCGACCCCGATACCATCGACCGCTATCTGGGCGTGAAGGCATGAAGGAAACCACCATGTCCAACCTGACGATCGACGCCGAAAGGCTGTGGGACAGCCTGATGGAGACGGCGCGCATCGGCGCCACGCCCGACGGCGGCATCGCCCGGCTGACGCTGTCCGAGGACGACCGCCGCGTGCGAGACTGGCTTGGGGCGCAATGCGACGCGCTGGGGCTGAGCATGACCGTGGACGAGGCCGGCAACATGTTCGCCACCCGCCCCGGCGTCCGCGCGGACCTGCCCGCCATCGCCATGGGCAGCCACCTGGACACCCAGCCGACCGGCGGCAAGTTCGACGGCGTGCTGGGGGTGCTGGCGGGGCTCGAGGTACTGCGCACGCTCGACGCAGCCGGCTACCAGACCGAGGCGCCGCTGATGCTGGTCAACTGGACCAACGAGGAGGGCTCGCGCTTTTCGCCGGCCATGCTCGGCTCGGGGATCTGGGCCGGGGTCTATAGCCGCGAATACGGCGACGGGCGGGCGGACGCCCGCGGCGACACCTTCGGCGCCAGCCTGGACCGCATCGGCTATCGCGGCGAGGCCAAGGCCGGCGCCGTCCGCTTCGGCGCCATGTTCGAGCTGCATATCGAGCAGGGCCCGATCCTGGAGGCCGAGGGCATCCAGATCGGCGTGGTGCAGGGCATCCAGGGCATGCGCTGGTTCGAACTGACCCTGACCGGCACGGCGGCGCATACCGGCTCGACCCCGATGGAAATGCGCCGCAACGCGCTTCTGGGCATGGCGCGGGTGATCGAGGGCATCGACCGCATCGCCAAGGCGCATCAGGACGCGGTGGGCACCATCGGCTTCCTGGAGATCAGCCCCAATTCGCACAACGTCATCCCCGGCGAGGTGCGGGCGACCATCGACCTGCGCCACCCCTCGGACGCGGTGCTGGACCGGATGCAGGCCGAGGTCGAGGCACTGGTGCAGGATGCCGCCGGGGCGGTCGGGCTGGAAAGCCGGCTGGAGCAGATCTCGCGCACCGCGCCGGTGGTGTTCGACGCCGAATGCATCGCCTCGGTCAGGGCGGGGGCGCAGGCGGCGGGCTATTCCACGCGCGACATCGTCTCGGGCGCCGGCCATGACGCCGCCCATGCCGCGGCCAAGGCGCCGACGACGATGATCTTCGTGCCCTGCAAGGACGGGCTGAGCCACAACCCCGCCGAATCGACCGAACCCGCGGAATGTGCCGCCGGCGCGCAGGTGTTGCTGGAGGCGGTGCTGGACTATGACCGCCGCATGGCTGAGAGCCGCAAGGGGGCCGCCGCATGACCCGCCTTGTCCTGGCCCGGCTGAACCACGAGACCAACACCTTCTCGCCGCTCAAGACCCCGCTGGCCGCCTTTGCCCCGAAATGGGGCGCGGACGCGCTGGCCGCGGCCGAGACCTATCCCGCCGCCATCGGCGCCTTTTACGCCTTCGCCCGCCGCATCGGCGCCGAGGTCGAGGTGCCGCTGATCGCCCATGCCATGCCCTCGGGGCCCGTCGAGGACGATGCCTTCGAGGCCATGGCGCAGGCGATCCTGGCGGCGGTGGAAAAAGGCTGCGACGGCATCCTGCTGGACCTGCACGGCGCCATGGTCACGCGCAGCCATGACGACGGCGAGGGCGAACTGCTGCGCCGCGTCCGCGCCGCCGCGCCGGGCGTGCCCATCGGCGTGGCGCTGGACCTGCATGGCAATATCACCCAAGCCACGCTGGACCATTGCGACGTGATCGCCGGCTTCAAGACCTATCCGCATGTGGACATGGTCGAGACCGGCGAACATGTCGTGCGCCTGTTCGAACCGCTGCTTTCCGGCGCCCCGCGCCCGGCGATCGACTGTCACCCGCAGCTGGCGGCAATACCTGCATCCGCGACCGACTTCGCCCATGACGACCTGCGCGCTGCGCGGCAGGCCAGGCGCGCCGGCGTGCGCGGGCGCGCGCTTTTCCGCCGGCCGAACGCCGCCTCGCATGTGCGAACAGCATGCGCGCGCGGTCGCGCAGGAGCTTGGCCGCGAGGCATGGCACCGGCGCGCCGAATATGTCTATGCCGAGGAACCCCTGGCGCAATCCATCGCCCGCGCCGCCGCGCTGGCGATGCCGCCCCGGTGCTGCCGACCATGGCGAAAGCATGCGGCGAGCTGCGACGTAATGGACGGCGACTGCTGGCCGCCGGGCAGCGATCCCGGCCGCGCCGACCGAGACCGTGGCGCAGCTTTTCGCCGCAGGCGAGGGAGCCGAGGTCGAGATCCGGCTGGGCGACAAGACCCCGGCCGAGGGCCTGCCCGCGCCGCGCCCGCCGCTGCGGCTGTCGGGCCGGGTCACGGCGCTGTCGGACGGGCGCTATCGCGTCGCCGGCCCGATCTATCACGGGCAGGAGCTGTCGATGGGCCGCGCCGCCGCTTTCGACACCGGCGCCGCGCGCATCGTGATCGCGAGGCCGCCGCGCCGCTGACCTGGGCGCCGCCTCGGCCTCGACGCCGGAAGCGCGCGCACCTGTCGCGCATGTATTGCCGCCCGGTCTTCGAGCCGCTGGCCAAGGCGGTGGTGGAATGCGCCAGCTCGGGCGTAACCGCCTCGGATTACGATCGTTTGCCGCTCGCCCGGCCCATATATCCGCTGGACCTGGGGACAACCTGGCAGGATTGAGGACCGCATGGATCAGGACGCGCCGGCAGGCAAGGAACGCAGGCTTACCCGCATCAAGCTGTCGGACCAGGTGGCCGAGGACATCCGCCGCCGCATCGCCCGCGCGGCATGCATCCCGGCGACCGATTGCCGCATGAGCGCGCGCTGATGGAGCATTACGGCTGCTCGAAAGGCACCATCCGCGAGGCGCTGAAGCGCGGAGGTCGGGGGCTGGGCGCAGCTCTCGGTCCGGCGGGCCCGGTTCAGCCGTCGATCGCTGCCAGCCATGCTGCGGTCCTGCATTTCGTCGCTTCGCCCAGGTCTACGAGCTGCGCAGTGCTGGATCGCCTGGCGCGCAAGCCATCGGCGCTGCGCCCCGGCGCCGGCGGCATCCGCATCTGCGGCGCGCGGCCCGCCGCGCCGTGGTGCGCCGGGCCGAGACCGAGTTCCACGACATCCTCTGCGAGGCCTCGGACAACGTGATCCTGGCCTTCATGTGCCGCTTTCTGAACAGCCTGCTGCGCGACCTGGTCAGCTATCGCAGCGAAAGCATGCGCGAGCACGAGATCTTCGGCGAGGCGAATATCGAAAGCCACCGGCAATTGCTGGCCGCCTTTCGCGCCGGGGACGGCGATGCCGCCGCCCGCATCATGCACGACCAAATGTGCTGTGCCGAAAGCTACATGCGGCGGCTGGACGCCTCGTTCCGCTCGGACCTGCTGAGCCGGTTCTGAACGCAAGATCCCGGCCGCGAGGGGCCGGGACCGGGATTCGTGGGGCCAGGTTCGCGGGCCCAGGATTCGGGGATCAGAACGGGATGTCGTCGTCGAAATCGGGACGGTTCTGCGACTGCCCGCCGCCTGAGGAGCTGCCGCCCGAGGAGCTGCCGCCCGACGAGCCGCCGCCGCCATAGCCGCCGCCCCCGTAACCGCCGCCGCCATAGCCGTCATCGCGGCCGCCGCCCGCCGCACCGCCGCCGCGGCTGTCGAGCATGTGCAGCTCGCTGCGGAAGGGGCGCAGCGCCACTTCGGTCGAATAGCGGTCGTTGCCGCTCTGGTCCTGCCATTTGCGGGTCTCCAGCTGGCCCTCGACATAGACCTTGGAGCCTTTTTTCAGGTATTGCTCGGCCACGCGGACCAGGGGCTCGGAATAGATGGCGACCGTGTGCCATTCCGTGCGCTCCTTGCGCTCGCCGGTGTTGCGGTCCTTCCAGGTCTCCGAGGTCGCGATACGCAGGTTGGCGACCTTGCCGCCGCTGGGAAAGCTGCGGATCTCCGGGTCTTGGCCCAGGTTGCCGACCAGGATCACCTTGTTCACGCTGCCAGCCATGCTGCGGTCCCTTTCGTTGGCTTCGTTCCCGCGGGGGTGTAGCGCGTGAGGGGGCGGGGGGGCAAGTGGAATGGCATCGGCTGTCATGGGCGGAAATCCGCCGATGGCGGTGCCGCCCGGCGCGCGGCAAAATCCTCTTGCGGCGCGCGGCCCGCTTTGCGCTATAGTGCCGGCAAAAAAGAAGACGCCATGCATGAGGGACCAAGGATGCTTTCACGCGATCGGGCGATGATGCGCCAGCTGGGCCGGGCCGTGATGGCCCTGGCTCTTTCGGCCGGGCTGGCTGCCCCCGCCACGGCAGACGGGCTGCGGCTGCAGGCGAAAAGCGGCAAGTCGCGGCTGGCCCAGTTCGAGCGCCAGACCCGGCTGATGGATTCGCGCCTGGCCGCGCAATACCAACAATCGGCCCGGCTGCGCCCCGGCGGCACCTCGACCAAGAGCGTGGTGGAGCTGGACATTCCCACCGCCATCCCCGCCTATCGCGGCAACCGGCGCAGCCAGTATCTGCCCCATGCCCGCGCCGTCGCGCGCAAGCACGGCATCCCCGAGGATCTGTTCCTGCGGCTGGTGCAGCAGGAATCGGGCTGGAACCCCTCGGCCCGCTCGCACAAGGGGGCGCAGGGGCTGGCGCAGCTGATGCCGGGCACGGCGGCCAAGCTGGGCGTCGATCCCAACGACCCGATGCAGAACCTGGAAGGCGGCGCGCGCTACCTGCGCATGATGTACAACACCTTCGGCAGCTGGCGGCTAGCGCTGGCGGCCTATAACGCCGGGCCGGCGGCGGTGGCGAAATACGGCGGCGTGCCGCCCTATCGCGAGACGCGCAACTACGTCCGCATCATCCACGGCAGCTGAAAGGCTGGGCCGGGCAGGGCGTCCGGCCTTGGCGTTTCCCCTCAGAAGGTCGAGGGTCAGAAGGTCGAGGGGATGACGCGGCTGTATTTCGTCCCGGCGATCGAGGCGCCGGCCATCAGACCCGACTGGCCGAAGATCATCGCCACCACCGGCTGCTGCGCGGTGATGGTGTCGGTGCCCATCGAGACGCCCCCGGCGGGCAGCGCGTAATAGGCCCCGGCCTCGGCCACCCAGCCCGGCGCGCGGCGGAAATCGGCCAGCGCGGCATCGGTCTGGAAGATCAGCACATGGGCATATTGCTGCGCGCCGATCTGGAAGCCGACGCTGGCCTGCGCCGCCGAATAGTAATCCACCGTCACGTCGTTGATGCGCAGCGCACCCTGGCCATAGGCGCCGCCGACGCCGAAGCCCGCCTCGGTCATCAGCGGCATGTAGAGCACGCCCTTGGCGTTCTGCACCATGGGCGCGACATTGGGATAGCTGCGCAGCAGGAAGTCCCGCGTCGCATCGACGCGCGCGTCCAGCCGCGAGGGCGCATCCTGCCCGATCGCGTTCGAACAGCCCACCAGCCCCAGCGCCGCGCCGCCCAGCAGCAGCAGGTGCCGGCTCATCCCGTTGGAATACATCATCCTAGCCCTGGTTCCCTGTTCGGCGGTTGCCCCGCCTGTCAAGGCCGCGATGATAGACGGGCGCGCGCCCTCACGCCAGCCTTTCGGCCACCTGCGGCGCGTAATAGGTCAGGATGCCGTCGCAGCCGGCGCGGCGGCCAGCAGGTCGTTTCCACCACCATCGCGCGCAGCGCGGGCGTGCGGCGCGCCGGCGCAGCGGCTGACTGATAGGAAGGGGCGCCGCGATCGGGGTCGCGGACATGGCGGGGCCAGATGGCATGCCCGGCTTGACCATGACCATGTCGGCGCCCTCGGCCAGGTCGCGGGCGACGCAGCGCATCGCCTCTTCGCGGTTGGCGGGGTTCACCGGATAGGTCTTCTTGTCGCCCACCAGCCGCCCCGAGGCGCCCACCGCTTCGCGGAACGGGCCATAGAAGCCGCTGGCGAATTTCGCCGCTTAGGACAGGATCGCCACGTCCTTCTGGCCGTTTTGCTCCAGCAGTCCGCGCAGCGCGCCGATCCTCCCGTCCATCATGTCCGAGGGGCCCAGGATGTCCGCCCCCGCCTCGGCCTGGACCAGCGCCATGCGGCCAAGCGCCTCGACCGTCTCGTCGTTCAGGATCACCCCGTCGCGCACCAGCCCGTCATGGCCGTTGGCGTTATAGGGGTCCAGCGCGATGTCGGTCATCACCGCCAGCTCGGGCGCGACCTCCTTGATGGCGCGGATGGCGCGGTTGCCGATGTTGTCGGGATCCCAGGCGCGCTCGCAGCTTTCGGCCTTCAGCTCAGGGTCGGAATGGGGAAAGATGCAGATCGCCGGGATGCCCAGCCGCATCGCGGTTTCCGCCGCGCGCTTGGCGCCGTCCAGCGTCAGCCGCTCGACGCCCGGCATCGAGGGGATCTCGCCTTCGCCGCCGGCGATCTCGGTCACGAAGATCGGCCAGATCAGGTTGGCGGGGGTCAGGGTCGTTTCCGTCACCATCGCGCGCAGCGCGGGCGTGCGGCGCAGCCGGCGCAGGCGGCTGGCGGGGAAGGGGGCGGTGATCGGGGTCGGGGACATGGGCGGGGCCTGTGGCTTGCAAGGATCTGGCCCGAACCTGCACCCATGCCCCGCGCCGCGCAACCCCTTGCCGCCCAGCGGCGAAAATCGAGGTTTTCCTTTGCCCCAGGCCCGGTTAGTTTGCCCTGCGCAACCGCTGCAAGGAGAAGACGTGCCCCGACCCGAGGGAATCCTCGCCCTGCTGGACAGCCGGTCCTTCGGCTCGATCTGGTTCTGGGTGATCCTGACTCTGGCCTGGACCATGGCGGGGCGCCGCATCCTGGGCGTGCCCTCGGACGTGATTTCCGGGGCCGTCGGCGCCGAGCCGGGCCCCAGGGACGACCCGGCCGCCCTGGTGCTGCTCGACTGGCTGTCGCTGACCCTGCCGCGCTGGCGCATCGACCGGCGCGAGGGCGCGATCCTGCTGGGGCTGGGCTCGTTCCTGCTGACCACGCTGGCCATCCTGGGCTTTGGCTACGGGCTGGAGATGGCGCAGGCGCTGGTGCTGCTGGTCCTGCCCTTCGCCCTGCTTTTCGGGCTGGAGCTGCGGCTGGCGCGGCGCCTGCGCGCGGTGCTGGCCCGCGCCGAGGTGGGCCAGCCGGTCAACGAGGCCGGGGCCGAGGCCGCGCGGCTGATGCGCCGGCACCGGATGGTGATCCTGGCCATGTCGGTCCTTGTGGTGGCGCTGACCGCCTTTTACGGCGCGCTTTGGATGATCGTGCATCCCTTCGGCTTCTGAACCGCTCTTGACTTCGCCGATGCCGGCTTTACCTCGGGGCGCATGGCACCGCTTCCCGAACACCTGACCCTGTCCGGCGCGCCCGAGGGCATGGACGCCGCGCTGGTCGCGCGCGAACTGGCCCGCGGCAATCCCGTCATCCACATCGCCCGCGACGACCGGCGCATGGCCGCGATGCGGGCGGCGCTGGGCTTCTTTGCGCCCTCGGCCGCGGTGCTGGAGTTCCCGGCCTGGGACACCACGCCCTATGACCGCGTCTCGCCCGCGCCGGGGGTGATGGCCGCGCGCATGGCGGTGCTGACGGCGCTGGCCCATGGCGCGCTGAAGGGGCCGTTCGTGGTGCTGACCACGCTTTCGGCCGCCATGCAGCGCGTGCCCGCGCGCGAGGTGCTGCGCGATGCCGGCTTCTCGGCCGCAGTGGGCGACCGTATGGACGAAGGCGCCTTGCGCGCCTTCCTGGCCCGCATGGGATTCTCGCAGGCCCCGACCGTGACCGAGCCGGGCGATTTCGCCGTCCGCGGCGGCATCATCGACATCTTCCCGCCCGGCGAATCCGGGCCGATCCGGCTGGACATGTTCGGCGACGTCCTGGACGGTGCGCGCAGATTCGATGCAGAAACACAGCGTTCCATCGAAAAGCTTGACCGCGTCGAGCTTGCGCCCATGTCCGAGGTGATCCTGGACGAAGCCGCCATCACCCGCTTTCGCCAGAACTACCGCGCCGAATATGGCGGCGGCGCCAACGATCCGCTTTACGAGGGCATCAGCGCCGGCCGCAAGATGGCGGGCATGGAGCATTGGCTGCCCTGGTTCCATGCCCGGCTGGAAAGCCTGTTCGACTATCTGCCCGGCGCGTCGGTGGTGGCGGACGACCATCTGGAGCAGGTGCGCGACGCGCGCTGGCACACGATCACCGAGCAGTTCGCGGCGCGGCGCGAGGCGCTGGCCCGCAAGGGCGGCACCGACACGGTCTATCGCCCCGTGCCGCCCTCCGGCATGTTCCCGGACGAGGCCGAATGGGCGCGCTGGCTGGCCGCGCATCGGGTGCTGCGCCTTTCGGTTCTGCCGCAGCCGCCGGGTCCGGGCGTGCTGGATGCCGGCGGTCGCGTCGGGCGCAATTTCGCCCCCGAGCGCCAGGCCGAGAAGGGAAATCTTTTCAAGGCTCTTGCCGATCATATTCGAAACCTTCAAGCCTCGCGCAGGGTGATCATCGCCAGTTTCTCGGAAGGGGCGCGCGAACGCCTGGCCGGGCTGATCGCCGACGAGGGCATCAAGGGCGCCCAGCCCATCGCCGACCTGCGCGAGCTACCCGACCAGCCCGGTGCGCTTGGCCTGGCGGTCTGGCCGCTGGAGGAGGGCTTCACCTCGGACGGCGCGGCCACCGGGGCGCTGGCGGTGATCTCGGAACAGGACGTGCTGGGCGACCGGCTGATCCGGGGCGCCAAGCGCCGCCGCAAGGCCGAGAATTTCCTGCGCGACACCACTACGCTAAGCCCCGGCGACCTGGTCGTGCATGTCGAACACGGCATCGGCCGCTATACCGGGCTGGAGACCGTCCAGGCGCTTGGCGTGCCGCATGATTGCGTGGCGCTGGAATATGCCGGCGGCGACCGGCTTTACCTGCCGGTCGAGAATATCGAGCTGCTGAGCCGCTACGGGCACGAGGAGGGGCTGCTCGACAAGCTGGGCGGCGGCGCCTGGCAGGCGCGGAAAGCGCGCCTCAAGGAACGCATCAAGCTGATCGCCGACCGGCTGATGCGCGTCGCGGCCGAACGCCTGCTGCGGCCCGCCCCGGTGCTGGAGCCCGAGCATCACGAGATCGAAAGCTTCGCCGCCCGCTTCCCCTATGCCGAGACCGAGGACCAGGCCGCCGCCATCGCCGACGTGGCCGAGGATCTGGCCGCCGGCCGGCCCATGGACCGGCTGGTCGTGGGCGACGTGGGCTTCGGCAAGACCGAGGTGGCCATGCGCGCGGCCTTCATCGCCGCTTCGCAGGGCCGGCAGGTCGCCGTGGTCGCGCCGACCACGCTGCTGGCGCGCCAGCACTTCCGCACCTTTGCCGAGCGTTTCCGCGGCACGGCGATCAACGTCCGGCCGCTGTCGCGCTTCGTGTCCGCCAAGGACGCGGCCGAGACCCGCAAGGGCCTGGCCGAGGGCACGGTGGACATCGTCGTCGGCACCCATGCCGTGCTGGCGAAACAGGTGCGCTTCAAGAACCTGGGCCTGCTGATCGTCGACGAGGAGCAGCATTTCGGCGTCGGGCACAAGGAGCGGCTGAAGGAGCTGCGCAGCGACATCCACGTCCTGACCCTGACCGCGACGCCGATCCCGCGCACCTTGCAGCTGTCGCTGACCGGGGTGCGGGATCTGTCGATCATCGGCACGCCGCCGGTGGACCGCCTGGCGATCCGCACCTATGTGTCCGAGTTCGACGGCGTGACCATCCGCGAGGCGCTGCTGCGCGAGAAATATCGCGGCGGGCAGAGCTTCTTCGTCGTGCCGCGGCTGGCCGACCTGCCCGAGGTCGAGGAATGGCTGCGCGAGCATGTGCCGGAAGCCAGCACCATCGTCGCCCATGGCCAGCTGGCGGCGGGCGACCTGGACCAGCGGATGAATGCCTTCTACGACCGCGGCGCCGATGTGCTGCTGGCGACCAGCATCGTCGAATCGGGGCTGGATATCCCGACCGCGAACACCATGGTGGTCTGGCGCGCCGACATGTTCGGCCTGGCGCAGCTTTACCAGATCCGCGGCCGGGTCGGGCGCTCCAAGACGCGGGCCTATTGCTACCTGACCACCAAGCCGCGGGTGCCCTTGACCCCGCAGGCGATGCGGCGGCTGAAATTCCTGGGCGCCATCGACAGCCTGGGCGCCGGCTTCAACCTGGCCTCGCAGGACCTGGACCTGCGCGGTGCCGGCAACCTTCTGGGCGAGGAGCAGTCGGGCCATATCAAGGAGGTCGGCTTCGAGCTTTACCAGCAGATGCTGGAGGAGACCATCGCCAAGCTGAAATCCGGCGAGATCGAGGGCACGCCCGAGGACGAATGGGCGCCGCAGCTGAACCTGGGCGTGCCGGTGACGATCCCGGAAAGCTATGTGCCCGACCTGGACGTGCGGCTGGGGCTTTATCGCCGCCTGGCCGAGCTGACCAGCAAGGTCGAGCTGGAGGGTTTCGCCGCCGAGCTGATCGACCGTTTCGGCCCCTTGCCGCGCGAGGTGAACACGCTTTTGCTGGTCATCCGCATCAAGGCCATGGCCAAGCGGGCGAATATCGCCCGGCTGGATGCCGGGCCCAAGGGCGCGACCATCCAGTTCCACGGCGACAAGTTCCCGAACCCCCGGCCGGGCTGGTCGAGTTCATCCACGACCAGCGCGGTCAGGCCAAGGTGACGGATAACCGCATCGTCGTCCTGCGCGACTGGCCGACCGACGCCGAGCGCATCAAGGGCAGCTTCGCCATCGCCAAGGAGCTGGCGGCGAAGATCAAGGAAGGCAGGGCCAAGGGGTAGAAGGCCGGGGCGGTCGGGATCGGGCCTTGCGGAGGATCGGGTGCGGCCGCGCCGGGGGCGCTGCCCCCGGACCCCCGGGATATTTCCACACGGAAGAAAAGCCGGGCGGCCCCTGCGACGCAGAGGACTTGCGGCGCAGAGGAAAGGCGGCGCGAGGAGTGCGCCGCCTTTGTCTTTCGGGGCCGGGGATCAGTCCGCCGTCAGCAGCGGCGGCTTGGAGTTGCTGATCCTGGGCGTCTCGGGGCCGGTGATGTCGAAGACGGGCTTGTCGTCCTCGATCCGCACCCGGACCACGCCGCCCTTGGTCAGGCGGCCGAACAGGAGTTCCTCGGCCAGGGGCTTCTTGATCGATTCCTGGATCACCCGGCCCAGGGGGCGCGCGCCCATCTTTTCGTCATAGCCGCGTTCGGCCAGCCAGTCGGCGGCCTCGGGGCTCAGCTCGATATGGACGCCGCGGTCGATCAACTGGGCCTCGAGCTGGAGGACGAATTTCTCGACCACCTGCACGATCACCTCGCGCGAGAGCGGCGCGAAGCTGATGACCGCGTCCAGCCGGTTGCGGAACTCGGGCGTGAAGGTGCGCTCGATGGCGGCGGTATCCTCGCCCTCGCGGCGTTCGCGGCCGAAGCCGAAGGCGGCCTTGGCCTGGTCCGCCGCGCCCGCATTCGAGGTCATGATCAGGATCACGTTGCGGAAATCCACCTGCCGGCCGTTATGGTCGGTGAGCTTGCCGTGGTCCATGACCTGCAGCAGGATGTTGTAGACGTCCGGGTGCGCCTTTTCGATCTCGTCGAGCAGCAGCACGCAATGCGGATGCTGGTCCACCCCGTCGGTCAGAAGCCCGCCCTGGTCGAAGCCGACATAGCCCGGAGGTGCGCCGATCAGCCGGCTGACCGCGTGCTTTTCCATGTATTCCGACATGTCGAAGCGCAGCAGTTCCACCCCCAGCGTCGAGGCGAGCTGCTTGGCCACCTCGGTCTTGCCGACGCCGGTGGGGCCGGCGAAGAGATAGTTGCCGATCGGCTTTTCGGGTTCGCGCAGTCCCGCCCGCGCCAGCTTGATCGCCGAGGACAGCGCCTCGATCGCCGCGTCCTGGCCGAAGACCAGCCGCTTGAGCGTCGCGTCCAGATCCTTCAGCACCGCCGCATCGTCCTTGGAGACGCTTTTGGGCGGGATGCGGGCGATCTTGGCCACCACCGCCTCGATCTCCTTGGGGCCGATGGTCTTGCGGCGCTTGCTTTCCGCGACCAGGTGCTGCGCCGCGCCGGCCTCGTCGATCACGTCGATGGCCTTGTCGGGCAGCTTGCGGTCGTGGATGTAGCGCGCCGAAAGCTCGACCGCCATCTTGATCGCGTCATTGGTATAGCGCAGGTCGTGGTGCTTTTCGAAGCTGGGCTTCAGCCCCATCAGGATCTTGATCGTGTCGGGCACGGTCGGCTCGTTCACGTCGATCTTCTGGAAGCGGCGCGACAGCGCCCGGTCCTTTTCGAAATGCTGGCGGAACTCCTTGTAGGTGGTCGAGCCCATGCAGCGCAGCTTGCCGCCGGCCAGCGCCGGCTTGAGCAGGTTCGAGGCGTCCATGGCGCCGCCGGAGGTGGCACCGGCGCCGATCACCGTATGGATCTCGTCGATGAAGAGGATGGCGTCGGGGTGGTCCTCGAGTTCCTTGACGACGGCCTTCAGCCGTTCCTCGAAATCGCCGCGATAGCGGGTGCCGGCCAGCAGCGCCCCCATGTCGAGCGAGAAGATGGTCGAGCCGGCCAGCACGTCCGGCGTCTCGCCGCGGGTGATCTTGAGCGCCAGCCCCTCGGCGATGGCGGTCTTGCCGACGCCGGGATCGCCGACCAGCAGCGGGTTGTTCTTGCGACGCCGGCACAGCACCTGGATGCAGCGCTCGACCTCGTCGGCGCGGCCGATCAGCGGGTCGACATCGCCCTTGGCGGCCTTCTTGTTCAGGTCGACGCAATATTTCGCCAGCGCCGATTCGTCCTTGGGCTGGGCGGTTTCGGCCTGGGCCTGCTCGGCCTGCTGCTCGGCGCCCTGGACCGGGCGGTTTTCCGAGAAGGAGGGGTTCTTGGCGACGCCATGGGCGATGAAATTCACCGCGTCATAGCGCGTCATGTCCAGCTCTTGCAGGAAGAAGGCGGCGTTGGATTCGCGCTCGGCGAAGATGGCGACAAGGACGTTCGCCCCCGTCACCTCGGTCCGGCCCGAGCTTTGCACATGGATCGCGGCGCGCTGGATCACGCGCTGGAAGGCGGCGGTGGGGACGGCCTCGGAGCCCTCGACATCGGTGATGAGGGTCGAAAGGTCGTCCTCGATGAACTCGACCAGCATGCGGCGCAACTCGTCCAGATCGACATTGCATGCCCGCATCACCTTCACGGCATCGGGTTCTTCCGTCAGCGCGAGCAGGAGGTGTTCAAGCGTGGCAAGCTCATGGCGATGTTCGTTGGCCAGCGCAAGCGCGGCATGGATGGCCTGTTCCAGCGAGGTCGAAAAGGACGGCACTTCAAGCTCCTGTCAGTCGGCTGGCGGTATGGGCCGCCAGATTTAGCGGTCCACCTGACCAGACTGTCACGATACAGTTAAGATTTGGTGGATTGCGGCGCAGTTCAAGCGGTATTTGCGTCCGCCCCTGCCGAATTTCCCGTGGTTGAGGCAGATGTGATGTTCCCCTGGCCGAATTTCAAGCATGTCGCCCTGGGCGAACGCCATGGCGGGACAGGGGGCCGGTTCCGGCCCTTTGTCCTTGCTGCGTTGCGAAAACACCTCAGAACCGATCCTTCCTGGCGCGCAGCTCGGCAAAGACCGCGGCCTCGGGCGCGCCGGCAAGGCCAAGGGAATCCGCCAGTTCCGCGACCCGCAGGAAGGGGTTGGTCGCCCGTTCCTCGGCCAGGGTCGAGGGGGCGCAGGGCCGGCCGCCGGCCGCCGTGTCGGCCAGCCTTTCGCGCAGCGCCGCATTGCCGGGATCGACCGACAGGGCGAAGGCGCCGTTGCCGCGGCAATAGTCATGCCCCGAGCAGACCAGCGTTTCCGCCGGCAGGGCGTTCAGGCGCGAGAGGCTGGCCCACATCATCGCGGCATCGCCCTCGAACAGCCGGCCGCAGCCAAGCGCCATCAGGCTGTCGGCGGTAAAGACCATGGCCGAGCCGGGCAGGTGGAAGGCGACATGGCCGACGGTATGGCCCGAGACGTCGATCACCTCGGCCTCCTCGCCGCAAAGCGCGAAGCGTTCGCCGGGCCGCACGGCCTGGTCCAGCGGCGGCAGCCGGGCGGCATCCTCGGCATTGCCGATCACCGCGGCGCCGGTCTGCGCGACCAGTTCGGGCACCGCCTGGATGTGGTCGGCATGGTGGTGGGTCAGCGCGATCTGGTCCAGCGACCAGCCGCGCGCCGCCAGTTCCGCCAGGATGGGCGCGGCCTCGGGCGCATCGACCAGCGCGGTCCGGCCGTTGCCATGCACGAGCCAGGCATAGTTGTCGGTCAGGCAGCGGACGGGGACCAGTTCCAGCGGCATTGGCAAATTCCTCTCTTTGCCGCAGTCTGGCCTCGCGAGGCGGGAGGCGCAATGCATCACGACGTCTATGAGCTGCGGAAATTCTATTACAACCGCCCCCTGGGCCGGGTGGTGCAGCGGGTGCTGCGCGACCGGCTGACCGGGCTGTGGCCGACCGAGCAGGTGCAGGGCATGACCGTGGCCGGCTATGGCTTTGCCGCGCCGCTGCTGCGGCCCTGGCTGGGGCGGGCGCGGCGGGTCGTCTCGCTGATGCCGGGGCCGCAGGGGGTGATGGCCTGGCCGGCCGGACTGCCCAATTGCTCGGTCCTGTGCGAGGAGACGGCCTGGCCGCTGGATACCGGCAGCGTGGACCGGCTGGTGCTGCTGCATGCGCTGGAGACGGCGGACCATCCCTTCGTCCTGCTGGACGAGGCCTGGCGCGTGCTGGGTCCGGGCGGGCGGCTGCTGGTGATGGTGCCGAACCGCGCCGGGCTGTGGGCGCGGTCCGAGACGACGCCCTTCGGCTTCGGGCGCAGCTATACCGCGGGGCAGCTGGAGGTGCAGGCCCGCGAGGCCGGCTTCGTGACCGAGCGCACGGGGGCCGCGCTCTACATCCCGCCCTCGGACCGGCGGTTCTGGCTGAAGAGCGCGCAGATGTGGGAACGCGCCGGGCTGCGCATCAGCCAGGTCCTGGTCGCGGGCGTGGTGCTGACCGAGTTCAGCAAGCAGGTGCAGGCCCCGGTCGGGCCGGGGCGGCGCGTCAGCGTGCCCAGCCCGCTCGACGTGCTGGGAGGCATCGCCCGGCCGCGGCCGGCGGGGCAGGGCGCCGGGCGCACGGCGCGGGGCTCGGGCTGAGCGGGCGGGCGGGCGAATCCCCCCACCTGCCGCGCGTCTGCCGGCACCGCGTCGTGGCTCTGCGCACGCGCGAGCGGCCGGAGGGGCGGGCTGTTTGCGCAATCGGTCGCAGGCTGTCCTCGGCCAAGGGCCGCAAACGCTCATTTTTCCGTGTTCAAGGCGGTTGCGGCAGGGAAAATCACCTGCTAGAGACGCCGCAGATTTCGGGAAGGCTCCAGCCGTATTGTGCCAGGGCCTGCCCTTGACCCGCGCTCCGCGACAGACCGGCCCGCCCGCCGGCCCGCCTGCGGAGCTTGCGCTAACCGGAAGGATGACCGTGGCCAATTCCGCTTCGATTTCCGCTGATATCGCCGGGCGTTACGCGCAGGCCCTGTTCGATCTGGTCAGGGACTCGGGCGGCATCGACGCCTTGTCCGCCCAGATCGACGATCTGGCCTCGGCCTATGACGCCAGCCAGGATCTGCGCGATCTGACCCTCTCGCCCCTCTACGACCGCCAGCAGCAGGAAACTGCGATCGGCGCGCTTGCCGGCCGCATGGGGCTTTCGCCCGAACTGGCCAACACGCTGCGCCTGATGGCCCGCAACCGCCGGCTGTTCGCGCTGCCGCAGCTGCTGGCCAAGCTGCGCAGCCTGATCGCCGATGCGAAGGGCGAAGTCACCGCCGACGTGGTCAGCGCCCAGGCGCTGACGGACGAACAGAAGGCCCGCCTTGCGGATACGCTGGCCGCGAAATCGGGCAAGAAGGTGAAACTGAACGCGCGTGTCGATGAAAGCCTCATCGGCGGCATGATCGTCAAACTGGGCTCGCAGATGATCGACAGCTCGATCCGCTCGAAGCTCGCCTCCCTCCAGAATGCTATGAAAGAGGTCGGATAATGGGAATCCAGGCAGCCGAAATCTCGGCCATCCTCAAGGATCAGATCAAGAATTTCGGTCAGGACGCCGAGGTGGCCGAGGTCGGGCAGGTGCTGTCCGTCGGTGACGGCATCGCCCGCGTCTATGGCCTGGACAAGGTTCAGGCCGGCGAGATGGTCGAGTTTCCCGGCGGCATCCGCGGCATGGTGCTGAACCTTGAAACCGACAACGTCGGCGTCGTGATCTTCGGCGACGACCGCGACATCAAGGAAGGCGACACCGTCAAGCGCACCGGCGCCATCGTGGAAGTCCCCGCCGGCAAGGAACTGCTGGGCCGCGTCGTGGACGCGCTGGGCAACCCGATCGACGGCAAGGGCCCGCTGAACGCCTCCGAGCGCCGCGTCGCCGACGTCAAGGCCCCCGGCATCATGCCGCGCAAATCGGTGCACGAGCCGATGGCGACCGGCCTGAAGTCGGTGGACGCCATGATCCCGGTCGGCCGCGGCCAGCGCGAGCTGATCATCGGCGACCGCCAGACCGGCAAGACCGCCATCGCGCTGGACACCATCCTGAACCAGGCGAACTACAACGGCCGCGAGGCCGACGGCATGAAGACCCTGCACTGCATCTATGTCGCCGTCGGCCAGAAGCGCTCGACCGTGGCCCAGCTGGTGAAGAAGCTGGAAGAGACCGGCGCCATGGCCTACACCACCGTCGTGGCCGCGACCGCCTCGGACCCGGCGCCGATGCAGTATCTCGCGCCCTATTCGGCGACCGCCATGGGCGAATATTTCCGCGACAACGGCATGGATGCGCTGATCATCTATGACGACCTGTCCAAGCAGGCCGTGGCCTATCGCCAGATGTCGCTGCTGCTGCGCCGTCCGCCGGGGCGCGAAGCCTATCCGGGCGACGTGTTCTACCTGCACTCGCGCCTGCTGGAGCGTTCGGCCAAGCTGAACGAGGCCAACGGTGCCGGCTCGCTGACCGCGCTGCCGATCATCGAGACCCAGGCGGGCGACGTGTCGGCCTATATCCCGACCAACGTGATCTCGATCACCGACGGCCAGATCTTCCTGGAAACCGAACTGTTCTTCCAGGGCATCCGCCCGGCCGTGAACACCGGCCTTTCGGTGTCGCGCGTGGGCTCGGCCGCCCAGACCAAGGCGATGAAGTCGGTCGCGGGCCCGGTCAAGCTGGAGCTGGCGCAGTATCGCGAGATGGCGGCCTTCGCGCAGTTCGGCTCGGACCTCGACGCGGCGACGCAGAAGCTGCTGAACCGCGGCGCGCGCCTGACCGAGCTGATGAAGCAGCCGCAATATTCGCCGCTGACCAATGCCGAGATCGTCATCGTCATCTATGCCGGCACCAAGGGCTACCTGGACGGCATCCCGGTCCGCGACGTGACCAAATGGGAGCAGGGGCTGATCCAGTATCTGCGCAACCAGAAGGCCGATCTGCTTGAGGACATGACCAGGAACGACCGCAAGGTGGCGGGCGAGCTTGAGGATGCGATCAAGGCAGCGCTGGACGGCTACGCCAAGACCTACGCCTGAGAGGAGGGATAGATGCCCAGCCTCAAGGATCTCAAGAACCGGATCGGCAGCGTCAAGAACACGCGCAAGATCACCAAGGCGATGCAGATGGTCGCCGCCGCGAAACTGCGCCGCGCGCAGGAAGCGGCGGAGGCTGCGCGTCCCTATGCCGGCCGGATGGCCTCGGTGATGGCCGGGCTGACCGCTGCGGCGGCGGGCTCGGACATGGCGCCGCGGCTGCTGGCAGGGACCGGCGAAGACCGCCGCCACCTGCTGGTGGTGATGACCTCGGAGCGCGGGCTTGCGGGCGGGTTCAACTCGTCCATCGTCAAGCTCGCCCGCCAGCGCCTGCAAGAGTTGCTGGCGCAGGGCAAGCAGGTGTCGATCCTGACCGTCGGCAAGAAGGGCCGCGAGCAGCTGAAGCGCGAATACAGCGACCTCTTCGTCCATCACGTCGACATGAGCGAGGTCAAGCGCATCGGCTACGAGAACGCGCGCCAGATCGCGGACGAGATCCTCGACCGCTTCGACGCCGGCGAGTTCGACGTGGCGACGCTGTTCTACAACCGCTTCGAAACGGTGATCAGCCAGGTTCCGACCGCAAGGCAGATCATCCCCGCCGTGGTCGAGGAGGGCGAGGCCGCGGCCTCGGCGCTCTACGATTACGAGCCGGATGAAAGCGCGATCCTGAACGACCTTCTGCCGCGCTCGGTCGCGACGCAGGTCTTTGCGGCGCTGCTGGAGAATGCCGCGTCCGAACAGGGCGCGCGGATGACCGCCATGGACAACGCCACGCGCAACGCCGGCGACATGATCGACAGGCTGACGACGGAATACAACCGTTCGCGTCAGGCCGCGATCACCAAGGAACTGATTGAAATCATCTCGGGCGCAGAGGCGCTCTGACACGTAGAGGTAGAGACATGGCAGAGGCCAATGGAAAAATCACGCAGGTGATCGGCGCCGTCGTCGACGTGCAGTTCGACGGCCAGCTTCCTGCGATTCTGAACGCTCTGGAAACCGAGAACAACGGCAAGCGCCTGGTGCTGGAAGTGGCCCAGCACCTGGGCGAGAACACCGTCCGCACCATCGCCATGGACGCGACCGAAGGTCTGGTCCGCGGCCTGCCGGTGCGTGACACCGGCGGCCCGATCATGGTTCCGGTCGGCGACGTGACGCTCGGCCGCATCCTGAACGTCGTCGGCGAGCCGGTGGACGAAGGCGAGCCGCTGGTCGCCACGGACAAGCGCGCCATCCACCAGCCGGCCCCGGACTTCGCCGCCCAGGCGACCGCGTCCGAGATCCTGGTGACGGGCATCAAGGTGATCGACCTGCTGGCCCCCTATTCCAAGGGCGGCAAGATCGGCCTGTTCGGCGGCGCCGGCGTGGGCAAGACGGTTCTGATCATGGAACTGATCAACAACATCGCCAAGGTTCACTCGGGCTATTCGGTGTTCGCCGGCGTCGGCGAGCGGACCCGCGAAGGCAACGACCTTTATCACGAGATGGTGGAATCGGGCGTCATCAAGCCGGACAACCTGGCGGAATCGCAGGTGGCGCTGGTCTATGGCCAGATGAACGAGCCTCCGGGGGCGCGGATGCGCGTGGCGCTGACCGGCCTGACCCTGGCCGAGCAGTTCCGCGACGCGACCGGCACCGACGTTCTGTTCTTCGTCGACAACATCTTCCGCTTCACCCAGGCGGGTTCGGAAGTGTCGGCGCTTCTGGGCCGCATCCCCTCGGCTGTGGGCTACCAGCCGACGCTGGCCACGGACATGGGCGCGATGCAGGAACGCATCACCTCGACCAAGAACGGCTCGATCACCTCGATCCAGGCCGTCTATGTTCCGGCCGACGACCTGACCGACCCGGCGCCGGCCACGACCTTTGCCCACTTGGACGCCACGACCGTTCTGTCGCGCGCGATCTCGGAACTGGGCATCTATCCGGCCGTGGACCCGCTCGACTCGAACTCGCGGATCCTCGATCCGGCGATCGTCGGCGAAGAGCATTACCAGGTCGCCCGCGACGTCCAGGGCATCCTGCAGAAATACAAGTCGCTGCAGGACATCATCGCCATTCTCGGCATGGACGAACTGTCGGAAGAGGACAAGCTGACCGTGGCCCGCGCCCGGAAGATCCAGCGTTTCCTGTCGCAGCCCTTCGACGTGGCCAAGGTCTTCACCGGCTCGGACGGGGTGCAGGTGCCGCTGGAGGATACCATCGCCTCGTTCAAGGCGGTCGTGGCCGGCGAATACGATCACCTGCCGGAAGCGGCCTTCTACATGGTCGGCGGCATCGAGGAAGTGAAAGCCAAGGCTCAGCGTCTCGCCGCTGACGCGGCGTAAGGGGGCGACATGGCCGACACGATGCAGTTCGACCTCGTCTCGCCGGAACGGAACCTGGTTTCCGTCCCGGTGCGCGAGGTGCGCCTGCCCGGCGCCGATGGCGACCTGACGGCGATGCCCGGCCATGCGCCGGCCATCGTCAACCTGCGCCCCGGTCTGGTGACCGTGGTGGCAGGGGACGGGTCCGCGACGGAATTCGCAGTGACCGGCGGCTTCGCCGAGATCAACAACGACTCCGTCACCCTGCTGGCCGAACGCGGGCATCCCCGCGCCGAGATGACGCAGGCGGTCTTCAACGAGATGATGGCCCAGGCCCGTCGTCGCGTCGAAGTCGCCAAGGAACGCGAAACCGCCGGCGAGGAATTGGTCGCCGCGGCGGTCAAGCTTCTGGCCGACATGGAGGCGCTTGGCACGCATATCGGGCTTGACCCGAACCAGGCGAATTTCCCGCACTGACCGGGAATTGATGAAAACTATGGTAAGCCCCGGTTTTCCGGGGCTTTATCTACTTGTGCCATCGTTTTTTCATGGCACGGGGGAGGGGTAAGGGGTGCGACGTTTCGGATATTTCGCCGTCGGTGTCGCCAATGGCTCGACCGAGATGTTCTCGGCCTTCGAGAGCGGCGGGCCGATGTGGACAGGGCAGGGGCCGCGGGTCGAGCTGCGTTCCGTGCGCTTCGACGAACGCTTCGTCGAGCCGCCCGTGGTGCATGTCTCGCTGAGCATGTGGGACGTGGATGGCAATGCCAACCAGCGCGCCGACATCCAGGCGGTGAACATCACCGCCGAGGGGTTCGAGCTGCAGTTCAGCACCTGGGGCGATACCCGCGTCGCCCGCGTGCGCGCCAGCTGGATGGCCATCGGCCCCTTGCGGCACGAGGACGACTGGGATCTGGACTGAACCCGGTCAGGCGCGGTCCAGGTTCAGCCCGATCAGCTCGGCCACCTGCCGCGGATGGGTGATCGGCAGCATATGGCCGGCGCCGGGAACGCGGGCGCGCGCGACATCGGGCAGCCGTGCCGCCAGCGCATCGGCGATGGCCGGGATCACGGCGGGCGAATCCTCGCCCATGACGATCAGCACCGGCGCGTCGATGGCCTCCAGCCCCTCGGGCCGCAGGATATTGGCGCTGTCCTGGCGCAGCGCTTGGTTGCTGGCCTGGACCAGGTGGATCTGCCGTGCCAGGCGGGCCTTGCCCGCGGCGGTCTGCGAATCCCAGTCGATCCCGCCCCAGATGCCAAGAAAGGCGCGCGCCGCCTCGGTATCCTCTCCGGCGGCGAGCCGGGCCGCGACATCCTCCATCAGCGCGTCGTTCTGTGCCTCGGGGGCGGCGGCGAACAGCACAGGCTCGATCAGGGTCAGGCTGCGCACGGCCTCGGGTGCGGCGACGGCGATGCGCAGCGCCACGGTCGCGCCCATGCTGTGGCCGATCAGGTCCAGCGGCCGGTCGATCAGCGCCGCGGCCGCGCGGGTGACGGCGGTGTAATAATCCGGCGTGCCGCCCGGCCAGTCCGGGCTTTGCCCATGGCCCGGCAGGTCCGGCGCGCTGATCCGCACCCGGTCGCGCAGCGCCTCGGCGATCGGCCCCCAATAGACCGCGTTGCCCATCATGCAATGCAGCGCCAGGGCCGGGCGGTCCTCGTTGCCCGGCCAGCGCCTCAGGTGCAGCGCGCTCACAGGCTTGCCAGGTGCCGGTCGAGGAAATCCAGCCGGTCCTGGCCCCAGAACCGCTCGCCCGTCTCGCGCACGATATAGAAGGGCGCGCCGAAGGCCCCGGCCTCGACCGCCTGTTCCAGGTTGCGGCCGAAGGTCTCGGCGCCGACGAACAGGCCCTTGTCGGCCAGGTCCGGGTCGAAGCCCGCCGCAGCCAGCGTCCGGCGGATCACCGCGTCGTCGGCGATGTCGGCGTCCTCGGCCCAGACGGCGCGCAGAAAGCCCTGCACCAGCCCGGCCAGGTCGCCGCCGCCCGCCTCTTGCGCGGCGATGATGGCATAGGACGAGGGCGCGGGATTCACCGGCCAGAAGGCGGGCTTCAGGTTCAGCGCCATGCCCAGGTGCTGGGACCAGCGGCGTAGTTCCTGCGCGCGGTATTCCATGCGCGAGGGGTGGCGGTTCGCGGGGCGCACCCCGCCGGTGCGGTCGAAAAGTTGCAGCAGATCGACGGGCTTGTAGCGGATCGTCGCCCCATGGCGGGCGGCGATTTCCTCCAGCCGGTTGCCGGCAAGATAGCTCCAGGGGCTGGGTGTGCCGAAGTAATAGTCGATATGCGCCATGGTTTCGTCCTCGGGGTTTGCGGGCAGGCTAGCCCGGTGCTAAGCGGGGTGCAATCGCACGAATCCAGACAGGGAAAGCCCATGCCGGCCATGACCGAACCCAAGCTCATCGCGGGAAATGCGAACCGGCCTCTGGCCAATGCCATTGCCCGGCGCATGTCGATGCATCGCGGGATGAACGTCGCCCCCGTCGAGGCGCGGGTCGAGCGTTTCAACGACCAGGAAATCTTCGTCGAGGTCTATGAGAACGTCCGCGGCGAGGACATGTTCATCATCCAGCCGACCTCGAACCCGGCCAATGACAACCTGATGGAACTGCTGATCATGACCGATGCGCTGAAGCGGTCCTCGGCGGCGCGCATCACCGCGGTCATCCCCTATTTCGGCTATGCCCGCCAGGATCGCCGCGCCAAGGCCCGCACGCCGATCAGCGCCAAGCTGGTCGCGAACCTGCTGACCGAGGCGGGCGTGGACCGGGTGCTGACGCTGGACCTGCATGCGGCGCAGATCCAGGGCTTCTTCGACATCCCCGTGGACAACCTTTATGCCGCGCCGGTCTTTGCGCTGGACATCAAGCATCACTTCCGCGAGCGGCTGTCGGACCTGATGGTGATCTCGCCCGACGTGGGCGGGGTGGCGCGGGCGCGGGAACTGGCGCAGCGCATCGGCGCGCCGCTGGCCATCGTGGACAAGCGCCGCGAAAAGCCGGGCGAGGTGGCCGAGATGACGGTGATCGGCGACGTGACCGGCAAGACCTGCATCATCGTCGACGACATCTGCGACACCGCCGGCACGCTGTGCAAGGCGGCGCAGGTGCTGACCGAACACGGCGCGACCGAGGTGCATGCCTATATCACCCATGGCGTCCTGTCCGGCCCCGCGGTCGAGCGGGTGCAGGCCTCGGTGATGAAATCGCTGGTCATCACCGATTCGATCGAGCCGAGCGACAAGGTGAAATCCGCCTCGAACATCCGCATCGTGCCGACGGCGCCGATGTTCGCCCAGGCGATCCTGAACATCTGGAACGGCACCTCGGTCAGCTCGCTGTTCGAGGTGGACACGCTGGGTCCGATCTACGAAGGGCTCTATTCCGGCGTGTGATCGCCGGCAGCTCAAAAGAAAGGCCCCGATCCTCTGGACCGGGGCCTTTTTCGTATCGCCATGGCCTTAAAGAAAGCGCGGGAACTCGATCTTCGGGCAACGATCCTCGATTACCGTCAGGCCGCGGGCGCGGGCGCGTGCGGCCGCCTGCGGATGGCGGACGCCCAGCTGCATCCAGATCGTGCCAGGCCGGGGCAGATGCGCCAGCGCCTGGTCGACGATGGCGGGCACGGCCTCGGCCCGGCGGAAGATGTCCACCATGTCCACCACCACCTCGGGCGGAATCGCCCGCAGGTCGGGATAGACCCGTTCGTCCAGGATGGTGCTGCCCGCATGGCCCGGATTGACCGGGATGATGCGATAGCCCTGCGATTTCAGGTAGCGGGCCACGCCCCAGGATGGTCGCGCCTCGTTCGGCGACAGGCCCACGATGGCAATGCAGCGCACCGTGCGGGCGATGCGCGCAATGTCGTCGTCGACCGGCGAGGTGCCGATGTCGCGAAGTACTGCCAGGTTCATCTGATCCTCCCCCAGATCTCAACCGAAAGTGGCATGGAAAAAGCGCCCGGTCCAGAGGTCTGGCCGGGCGCAAGTCGCGGAACGAGGGACAGTGATCTGAACATGACCGTTCCGTGGCCATGTTCAGTAAATAAATGGGAACCGTGGCTAAAAAGTTCCACCCCGCTCGCAAAAAAGTGAAATTTTAGGGATTCATGCGGGTCCAGACGGCCTTGGCGCGCATCAGGATCTGCTGCGGATCGGCAAGAAGCCGCTCACGTGCGCGTTCCGAGCGCAGGAAATAGGTGCGCTGGCCGATCACCACGAAATAGCGCGGATTGCCCGGCTCGGAGCGGCCTTCGGACAGGGCCAGGACGCAAAGCCCGCCCAGGCCGGGGGCGTAAGCCTTTGGATTAGCCTCGAAAAGGTTGCGGTTCTGTTCGCTGGCGAAATGCCAAGCCTGGCCGCGCCAGACCGTCACCAGGTCGGTGCGCCCCGGCACCGCGGCGTTTTCGGTGCCGTATGAGACCGGATCCATGCCGTCCAATGCCCAATCCTGCGCCAACGCCGCCGAAACGGGCAGGGCAAGCATCAGGCTGGCGAGAATCGGACGAATCATGGCGCGGCGGGGGTTGGTTGGACTGCTTTCGATCTGGCAAATCGGTTGGCGATTCTCAACCGGGGCGGGCGGGTTCTAGCGCCGATGTGAAGGCCGGGTTCAACTCTGTGAAGCCGCGTAAAGCGCCACCGCCGCCGCGTTCGAGACGTTGAGCGAGCCGAAATCCGCCGCGAAGGGAATGCGCAGGATACGGTCGCAGGTCTCGCGCGTGCGTTCGCGCAGGCCGGGGCCCTCGGCGCCGAGGACCAGGCAGATCGGCCGGCCCGAAAGTTCCGCCAGCGCCTGCGGCAGGGTTTCCGTGCCGGTGCCGTCCAGGCCCAGCACGACATATCCCATGGATTGCAGCTCGATCAGCGCATCGGCCAGGTTGACGATGCGCAGGTAGGGCTGCCGTTCCAGCGCGCCCGAGGCGGTCTTGGCCAGCGCCCCGGTCTCGGGCGCGGAATGGCGCGCCGGCGCGATGACCGCGCGCGCGCCAAAGACCTCGGCCGAGCGCAGGATGGCGCCCACGTTATGCGGGTCCGTCACCCGGTCCAGCGCCACCAGCAGCGGCCGGCCCGGCCCGGACAGCGCCAGGTCGGCCAGGCTGTCCCATTTCAGCGGCCTGACCTCCAGCGCCGCGCCCTGGTGGACGCTTTCGGGCGACAGCGGCACGGTCCGGTCGAAGACGCGGGCATCGATGATCTCGGGCGTCAGCTCCGCGGGCAGGGGGCCCAGCCGGTCCAGCGCGTTGCGCGTCACCACCAGCCGCAGCTTTTCGCGCCGGGGGTTGGCCAGCGCGTCGCGCACCGCATGCAGGCCGAACAGCCAGACGGTTTCGGCCGCGGCGGCGCGGCGGGCGCGTTCCTTGTCGATGACCCAGGCGGGTTTCTTGGATTTCTGTGGTTTCTCGGCCATGTCGCATTCCCGGTTGCTGTTTCGACTGCGCAGAAAATGTCGCCGAATGCAACCTTGGCGACGGGGTGGCGGCGGGTTGGCGGTGGGGCAAGGAACTGCGACTTTTCCGCGGTTCCCTGCTTGACGCCCCCCGACGGTCGGGATAATCACCGCTTCACGCCGAAAGCGCTCGGCGGGCGACGTGCTGCAAGGTGCGGCAGCGGACTGTAACTCCGCCGGGGAGACCCATGCCTGGTTCGATTCCAGGGTCGCCCACCACTTCTTCTGAAAACTGAACGAAATCAACGAAGTGGTGTCCCGCATTCGTGCAATGCGGTAACATGCAAATCAATAGGTTATGACGCAGGTGTCCCGCAGTTTTACGGCTTGCCCCCTGCGCAAAAGAAAGCCGCCGGAGGAGCTGGCACTCCATCCGACGGCACTGTCAAAGGTCTTCTGACAAAAGAATATGTCACAGCTTCCCGCCGCGCAACCCCGTGGGGAGGTGCAGCATGAGCTGGAAGGTCGCGAATCTTTGCGCCGGGCGGCGCTTCGGTAGTCCGGTCCGAAAGCAGATCATCATGTTTCTGGCCGACAAGGCCAGCGATGACGGGTCGGGCATCTGGTGTTCCAAGGGAACGATCCAACGCCACACCGAGCTTGGCGAAACCACCGTCAAGCGCACGATCAACGAATTCCTGAACGAAGGCATCCTGATCGAGACTGGCCGCCGTGCCTGCAAGAACGGTTTTACCGTCGTCTATCGCATTTCCCTTGCCGCCGTCCGCACCCTGGAGGGCATTGCCGAACCCGATGATGAGACGGGGTCCACAGAGGACGGGGTCTACCGTGAACCCGGAACGGGGTCCGCTGCGGACCCGGTACCCCGTCCACAGCGGACCCCAAACCATCCTGAAACCATCCATAAACCACCTTCGCGCGCAGGCGCGCGCGAGGCGGCGGCTGAATCTCTTGAGATATTGAAGGCCTATCCAACCGACCGATGTCGCAACGAAGCGGCCTGCCTGCACCACGTTGAGGCTGCCATGCAGGAGGTCGGGTATGAAAAGCTTCTCTCGGCTGTAAAGCGCTATGCGCTGGAGACCGCAGGCTATACGCGCTCAAAGGTCTGCTTCTCGGATAACTGGTTCAGGGTGGGCCGCTGGCGCGATTACATCGAGGACGAGCCGGAATCGCCTCAGGTGCCCACCCCGGCGCATGTGGCAAAAACTGCCGACTGGATCAAATCCCGTCACCCTTTGTGTCGAACGCTCAGCGTCGGGCAGGTCCGTATGGCGCTGGACCTGGAGCTGGTTTCCCGCAGCCAAGTGCGCGCCGCGGGCTTCAGCGAGGGATTGCGTTATGTCTGATCGCGGCGGGAAATCCATCTTCGCGCATAAGCAGACCTATTCGCGCAAGGGCAACAGCAAGAGCAGATCCGTTAGCGAGGTCGCGGATGAGGCCGAGCGGCTGGACGGGGCCTGCCCGCATGTCGAGAACCCGCAGCCGCCCACCATCCTCGAAGGCATCCGGCCTTCGGAGGTGGTCGCGCTGATCGAGCAGCGCATCACCGAACAGAACAGGCTTTTGCGTCAGCTGCGCAAGGAGCAGCCGGATCGAAAGGAGTCGCTGCGGGGCATCCGCAGCGACACCCACGTGATGATCGGCAGCGTCTTTAGTTTTCCCGACCCGGTCGAGGATATGGATGAGGCCGATTATCTGCGCTGGCGCAAGGACGTGATCGCCTTCGCCAGGGACGATGCCGCGCGCAACGGGGCCGAGGTGCTGAGCATCGTCGAGCATCGCGACGAAGCTCACCCACATGTGCATGTGCTGGCCGTGCCCCTATGTGCAGAAGACAATATGCGCATGGACGCCAAGCGCTGCCACGAGGGTCATCGCGAGCAGGACCGGCACAAGGATCACGGCTGGTCCGGTTCGCCGTCGCGCAGCTACAAGCAGGCGATGCGCGGCTGGCAGGACCGCTATCATGCCGAGGTCGGCGCGAAGCATGGCCAAGCCCGGACGGGGCCGCGCCGCCGCCGTCTGGACCGGGCGGCGTGGAAGGCCGAACAGGAGCGGCTGAAGGCGCAGAAGGACGCAGAGATTGCCGTCGAACGTGCCGCACAAGCCCGTCGCCTTGCCGACGAGGAAGAGCGCCGCCGCGACGCAGTCATGCAGGACACCGTCAGCAGGCGGCTTCAGGAGGCCGAGACGGTGCATACCATCGCCACCGGCGGGCTGATCGCCGCCATCCGGCAGATCGATCCCAATCCGGTGCTGCTGGAACGGCTGGAGACCCCCGGGCAGATGGGCAGCTGGACGAGCCACGACGCGGATCGCAACCGCGAGATGTCCCTCGCGCTGGCGCCGGTGCTCAGCGACGGATTGGAGGCCTTGCGCCAGCCGCCGACAGTACCGGGGTTGCTCGGAGGGCTCTCCGGCTTCCTGCGCGGGATCGCGGGTTGGGTCAATCGCCTCGCCGGTGCCAGTCCGCGCTGGCTGAAATGGCCGGAAACCGTGGCCCATGCGGCGCAGGGAGCGAAGCAGGCCTTCGGCACGACTTATACGGCCTCGACCCTCGCCGGGGTCATCGAGAGCTCTCCGGCATGGCAGTCCTTCGCCGGCGAGGCCAGGGCGCGGCTGGATCAGGCGCGGGCGGTGCAGGCGCTGACGAATCCGCACGACTCTCGGCCAGACGCTTCATCGCAAAGGGGCATATGACAGCATGCGCTTATGCCAATATGCACATCCGGCGGCGGAGAGCCGGCAATTGCGGCTGATACGATTTTTTGGTAATATCCGGTATCGACGCACAGGAGGCCCGCATGTCCCGCAACACATCGGTTTCGCTCGGCGATCACTTCGTCAGCTTCATCGACGCGCAGGTGAAGGGCGGCCGCTATGGCTCGGCCAGCGACGTGGTGCGGGCAGGGCTGCGGCTTCTGGAGGAACACGAGGCCAAGGTAAAGGCCCTCCAGGACGCCCTGATCGCCGGAGAGGACTCCGGCTGGGCGGAAGGCTTCGACCTCGACCGGTTCATTGCCCGCAAGATGGCCGGTCGCAACGCATGAAGGCATTGGCCTTCAGCGTCGCGGCAACAGTCGATCTGGAGGATATCTGGGATTATACGGAAGGCGAATGGGGCCTCGCGCAAGCCCGGCGCTATGCGGAGGAGCTGCGCGACACCTGCCACGCGCTGGCATCAGGCGAAAGGCGCAGCAGAAAAGTTGACGTTCGGCCCGGCTATCTGAAGTGCCTGAGCGGATCGCATGTCATCTTCTTCGGGGATCTGGGCGACACGCTGGAAATCGTCCGCATCCTGCACGGCGCGCAGGACGTCGAGCGGTATCTGTAGCGGCATGGGTTTGTGCGATGGCACGATGCTCGAAGGGTAAAATTGCAATATTGGCATATGCGCCCCTTGGGCGTGGAGAACTTGGTGATGTCTTATCTGCTCAGCGATTATCCGGTCCTGGCGCGGCTCGCGGCCGGCAGAACCAAGGCCACGCGGCTTGACGTCCGCGCCTGCCGGCGACTCTACGCACTGGCGACGGTCGCCGATCTGGGCGCGATGAGGCCGGAAGAGCGCGGGTTTTACGACAGCTTGGCCACCAGCGAGCCGGTGCCGGGCTCCGGCGTGCTGATTGCAGCGCTTCAGGCGCAGGTCAAGGCCGATGGCTTCCGGCGCATGGCCGACGAAAAGGCCTTCATGGACGATCTGTCCGGCGAGCCGGACATGGTCCCCGGTCCCTTCAGGGTGAAATGTCTGCTTTGCGATAGCGTCGTTGAAAGCTGGCATCGCGACTTTCCCGCCCCCGCAAAGGCAAGGATTGGCATGGCCAGTTGTGCATGCGGGAATGTCAGCGCCGATTCGATGGGGTTTCTCGGCTATGGGCGCATCCTGTCGCGCCAACCCGATAGTTTCGAGGTCCTGGATCTTGCCTGATCCGGGCGGTGCAAAGCTGTCCTGCGCCGGCTGTAGGCCATGGCCCAGAGTGGCCTACTTTTCGCGATTTCGCCAAATATTAGTGACCGACTATTATTTTGCGGGGCCCGGTGCAAAGCACCACCCGCAAAATGTCGGACCAGGCGCTGCGCCCCGGTACCCCGCTTTCTCCGCCCAGGAAGAAGATCGATCCCCGACGCCGCCCGATGGGCGGCCGCATTGCTTACGGATGAAGCGCCAGCAGATCCTGCCCGAACTGGTGCAGCGACATGACCTCGATGCCGTTCGGCAGCGGGAAAGCCTCGTCCCCCGGATAAACCACGATCCGCCGCGCAGGTTGCAGGTCTTCGCAGGCCGAGTGAAAGCCGCGCTCGACCTTCGGCGCCAGATTGCGCTTGACCTCGACGGCCCAGACCGCGCCGCCCGGCAGGGTCAGCACCAGATCGACCTCGGCCCCCGCACCGCTGCGATAGAACTGGGCCTGCGTCCCATCCGGCATCAGGGCATGGGCGGTCTCGATGATCAGACCTTCCCAACTGGCGCCCGCGACGGGGTGGCCGAGAACGTCGTCCAGCGTCGTCAGTCCCAGCAGGGCATGCAGGATGCCGGTGTCGCGCACATAGATGCGCGGGGACTTGACCAGCCGCTTGCCGATATTCGCGTGCCAGGGCTCCAGCCGGCGCACCAGCATCAGATCGACCAGCAGGTCGAGATAGGAGGCGACGGTCTTGGCATCGACCCCGAGCGCGCGGGCAAGCTCGGCGGCGTTCGACAGGCCGGACTGCCGATGCGCCAGCATGGTCCAGAAGCGCCGCAGCGTC
Source organism: Paracoccus sp. pheM1 (assembly GCF_018499825.1). Classification (NCBI taxonomy): domain Bacteria; kingdom Pseudomonadati; phylum Pseudomonadota; class Alphaproteobacteria; order Rhodobacterales; family Paracoccaceae; genus Paracoccus; species Paracoccus sp. pheM1. The sequence goes on along the minus strand of NZ_JAGXCX010000001.1, from coordinate 1,150,348 downwards.
TCGGCCGCGATGCGGGGGCCGAGTGCGGGAATGTCGCGTTCCAGATAGGTGCGGATGAAGTCGCGCCGCCAGCGCAGGCTGGCCTGATCGCCCTTGGCGAGGAAGCTGTCGGGAAAGCCGCCGCGCAGCCAGAGCCGGTCCAGATCGGCGGCGGGAACCTCCAGCGCATCGAGGGGGGTGAGTTCGGCATAGGCGATCCGGCCCGCCAGCGTCTCGCCGGATTGCCGCAGCAGCTCGATGGAAGCCGAGCCGAGCAGCAGGAACCGGCCCGCCCGCAGCCCCTTGCGCCGCCCCCGGTCGATCAGGCCGCGCAGATTCTGGAACAGGTCCGGCACCCGCTGGACCTCATCGAGGATGACCATCTTGTCCTCATGCGCCGAAAGGTAGAGTTCCGGGTCCGAAAGCTTCGCCCGGTCGGCACTGGATTCGAGGTCGAGATAGAGCGAGGGGCGCGCATCGCCCAGCTCCTGCGCCAGTGTGGTCTTGCCCACCTGGCGCGGCCCCAGCAGGGCAACGGCAGGACTGTCGTCCAGCAGGGACTTTACGGTTGCGGTGATACGGCGCTCGATCAACATCCTTGCAATTATGGAAATTGATTCCCGATTTGCAAGATTAATTGGGGGCATGTCTTCGGGCTTGTGCATGACAACCAACAGTGCGGCGCATGCACAGTCAAAGCGCGATGGAGATGTAGGGTATCTTGACCGGCGGCAGCTTAAAGGGTGCCGCCCGACGGGCGGCAGCAAACCCCATTCCGCCCCAGCCTCGTGGAGGGCGGTCGGAATGTGGTTTGCGCGCAGCCTGACCCCGGCCCGCTCGCATCACGACGGGCCGTAGGGACGGGGTCAGGCGAATTCGTTTTCCCAACAGGCCATCATCCAGCGCTCGTCGCTGTCGGGCAGGTCGATGCCATAGAATTCCAGCACCTGGGTCAGGTCGTAGATGCGCTCTTCCTGCTCCGGTTCGGTCAGCGCGGTCCACCAGTTGCGAGCCTTGACCTCATCCGGCTCAAAGATCGATGCGGGCAGTTCGCCTTTGAACGGTTGCGGGGTCATCAGGTGTTTCCTTTCATCTGTCGCTGGGTCGTATCCAGCGCAGCCGCTGATCCGGCGAGGCGGTGGCGGTGGCCGGAACCCCGCCTGAGTAATTCCTAGGCGGGGACCCCGTTCAGCGCACGAGGTTCCCGCCCTCAGCCCTTGAACCGGGAAGCGCCCGGAGGTTCCGGGAGATACCGCAGGGCTGCCAATGCCATCTCCGCATTCACGCCTGCCGGCAGATCGACGGTATCTCCCTCAGCAATATGCATCAGTCGCGCCCGCAGCGTGTTCCAGCTGAGGGGGCGGCCGGTCGTCATCTTGGCCATCACGACCCGCCCGATGGTGAAGGCAACCATGTCCGGGCTGTTCAGGTAGTCAGGCCCTTTGCGCCGATATCCGCTGGTTGCGTGCATGGTCCCATGGGAGGTCACCGCTTGCCTCCTGTCATCCATGGCCGGATCGCGTCCAGAGCCGCCGCCGATCCGGCGAGGCTGAAGCGGTGGCGCTTGTCGCCGAAGCCGATCTCGACCCATTCCGCCCGCCGGACATTGTGGACGAAGAGATTGGTCGCGCCCATGCCGGCGGTGTCGAAATTGCTCAGCAAGATGTCGCCACCATCAGCGACGAAATTCAGCTTCTCGCCATTCGAGAACAGGATGCTGACCCGCTCGCCCGCCTCGGCGTTGCGGCCGTCCAGCGTCACGCTGACGCGGCAGTTGTTGAAGTCGCAAGTGCCGTTGGCGTCGAGGTCGTTCATCTGGTCGGTGCGGGTGATCCAGATCTCGTTGCCGCGCACCCGGCGCGGGCTGACCTCGCCGGTCTCGTTGGTGAAGGTCCAGTATTCCGCGCCGCCCTCGACGGAGGCCTCGAAATACCAACCGGCAGCGAAGGCCGGGCTGGCAAGGGCGATCAGCGCGGCCGTGAACAGGTGCTTCATGCTTCCAAATCCTCCGGGGGAATGTCGATGCCGGCATCCGCCAGCGCCTATGCGATCAACTGGCTCATGGTGATGTCGCGCCGCAGTGCCTGCGATCCGCAGGGATCTGTGCGCCTCGGCGCTGAGGCAGATCGAGGTGCGCTTCGGGCCGCCGGTTGGTTTCCGCTTCGCGGCTCTCATCGATACCAACCCTCCTGCATCCGGGGGATCACGTAGCGCAGGAACAGGCCGACACCGCCGGCGAACAGCATGAAGGGCGACAGGAACAGGAAGGCGATCAAGCCGTCGAATGCCGTCGTTTGGTCATCGACTGATGCAACCCAGGTGCCAAAGACTATACCGGCAAGAACGAAGAATGCGGCCACGCCGAGCATGAAGGTCGATGCCTGGCGCCAGCTTTCGACCGAGCGACCCCACACCCCGCGGATCGCCCCGCAGGCGTGGCAGGTGGAGGCCTCGGCGTGAATCTCGGTCATGCAATGCGGACATTGTTGGGGCATGAAGGGCTCCTGGATGTCGAATGAATGTTAAAACAGGTAGAGTTAAAAGCGTCGACGCACAATAGCATTGTGCATGAAGACGACGCCCAAGAGCCCTCTGCGAGACATCGTGGCGCGCAACATGCGCAGGCTGCGGGCCGAGCGCGGCTGGTCGCAGGAGTATTTGGCGCACGAATGCGGGTTGAACCGAACCTATCTCAGCGCGGTGGAGCGGTCGGAGCAGAACATCTCCATCGACAACATATATCGCGTGGCACAGGGTTTAGGGGTGGAGAGTTGGACATTGCTGAAGGCCGAGTAGTCGGTGGTAAGGGCGGAAAGCAGACATTCACCGCGCCTCGAACCAACAACGGCGATGCGCATTAGCCGACATCCGGGATTTCCTGATGGTATCGCACTGAGGCAGTACGTATCCCAGCGCTCCCATTGAAAGTAGACACAATTGCGATCTGCGCAGCATTTGCCACTGGCGGCCTATCTCGGCCGAACTAACTGAGCCTATACAGGGGATTCCCATTGGACAAATGCGATCACCAATTAGCCGAGTGTGATGCCTAACATCCGTAGCGCCGCAATCTCTACAGTTGGGAGGATGGCTAAAATCGCCGCATCGCCATCGGTAAAGTTTTCAAAGATCATGTCCTTCTCTCCTGCATGAACAACAGCGCAGCGAATCTGATAAATGAGCGCGGCACCGCTCTGCCACTTACCTTGGCCATTCGCCTTTTTATTATCCAATCGCTTAAAGAGAGCTGTCACAAAGCGATTAGTATTTTTAAGATCATTAAGGTTTGTCCAGCATTCTTCGAATAGTTCCTTGTGGGGCTCGGCAAGCGCGACGATCTGGCTGAGTTCTGACTGAAGAGCGTTCGATGCAGCGCTCAATGCTAAGGCTGGCTCTGCGTCGAAGTTATCTAACAACCTTTTTTTCACATCCGCGAGGAAAAGCGCCTCCATCACGCGATAAAGTTCCAGAAAGCGAAATTTCAGGGGAGAGGTGGCATAGGAGTTCAATAGGCAGTCCAACGCGACTCTCGCACCCCTCCCTGCTCCTGGTGCAATGAACGCGCTTGCGGCATCATCGAATACGGTCGTCTCTCCGACCATCGGGTTTTCCGCGGCGGCGGCAGCCTTTCGAAAATCTGCGCAGGCGTTTGCAGAACCGATTATTAACTCGTTACCTCCAGCCAGGACCGCAGCGTGATGCTCCGGCGAGAGGCCAGCGATTGCTCTGACTAGTGCCTTCTCCATGTCGGTAGGCAGCTTATCCTTCCAGCCTACTGGGAAACCAACAATCTCAGCACGACCTTCAATTGCGTGTTCTACGGTCCAGTACACAGGCCGCCGGAATTCCCGGACTGTTAGGGTAACAACAGGCGGATCTTCGTCCCCGGCGAGAATGGCCGCCGCCACAGCTGCTGCCTCTTCTCCAAGCTCGATAGAGCCAATGACAATGGGCCGTGTAGGATCAATGTCACCGACGCCCCCCAAAGCGTCACGAAGGTGCATGTTTCACGCCACGCTGGCTGATTGGACCCAGCAGTCCATCATGCTGCTGGTCCCGTCCTGCATAATGTACTCACGGACGGCTCGGAACACGAGCCCACGGGTCCACTCACCGACGTTGCTGCGTTTGGTGTCGACCGTCCTTCGCACCTGCTCGAAGGTTTCGACACCGAGAGCTTTAGCCGCGTCGCCCTGGGCCTCCTCGATCAGCTTGGCCATGGCCGTCGGCAGACGCTCGTTCAGTGTTTCATTTTTGTGGGCGAACCCGATTGCAGCAGCGAAGCCAAGCACTACGGTGTCATTTCCGAAGAAGCGATGCTGTTCATCTCCAAGAGCTTGGTCAAGTGCAAGTAGCCATTCTACAAACTGCCGGAAACCGTCTCTCTGATTACCGTCTTCAGATGTCAAATCGATACCGAGAGATTCCAGGGCTTCGTCGACCACCATAGTCTCGACGACAAGGTTGGTTCTGTCGACGTTGGGGCTTCGCTGCATCCAAGCCTGAAAAGCCTGAGCAAGTGTGGAGAGGTGGTACTGCCCAGGACGGACTCGACGCTTGTGATCCTTGACACGAAAAATCTCGATGCCGTTCAGATCCTGAAGATCGTTGGCAAGACCCCCTGATAGAATGTCGATCTGGTGCTTCATCGACATCGGACGCTGGCCCGCGTTGAGCAGCAACATGCGGTAAGCAAGCGGGAAAAATGCAATGTTGACCCAGATCTCTAACCTAAGGGATCTCTTCAGGAATGGCTCGCGCTCCTCTGGACCGAGTTCGTCAAAAGTCTGACGGAGTGCATTGGTGCGCTGAAGGCCGTCGATGATGTCGAAGCTATCCGGATCACTCCGAGATATTACCCCCTGCAATGCATTTAGATCCTCTTGCGTCGCTTTAATAAACCCTATGTTCATATCGTATTTATCCAAAGCTGATTGGTCGACACCCCTGACCGCGAGCACGATAGTGGGCAGGATGCAACCGAGTTTTAGATCTGCACGAAGGTTCTTGTAGGGCTTGGATCCCCGGATAATATCTCTCTGGATCGCGAGGTTCTCTTCCGAGCCGAGTGTCTTTTCGAGATACCATTCATAGTCTGCGCGAGCGCTTACCATAAAGTTCTGAATCCGGTTGTCGTAATCTATTCCGATCACTTCAAACTGCATGAAATCACCCGCTCGCCACTAGTGGTGTTTGAATAGTCGACGCATACTGATGCGCCATCTTTTTTGCACCATGCCCCGTGCCGTACGAAAGGTCCAGTTGCGCATACCTTTTGCCGTTTCGAATACCGTTTGTCGAGGGTAGTCTGCACCACCTCGTCACCGGCGGAGTGCTCCGTAGCTACACCTAGCACAACTGACCGCTCAGAGACGCCTACAAATCTTCCCCGCGTTGTGCAGCAACGGCGGCTTTGGGCCGGGGATTGTTCGCGCTCGCTACGAGGCTGAGCAGCAGCAGTCCCCTCGGGTGGCGTTCTACCGACCGTCATCGGGCTCTTCAGCGAGAGCACGCCGATAACGCAGGCTGTACTCCGTGTGCTCCCAGACCGCATCGGCAATATCCCCTCGTGTGTACTGGGCAGAGGGATTTCCGGTAAGCTGCCGTCTTTCTTCACGCTCGGCAAGCACCCTGATGACAACTTCTTGGATGTCGTTGTAGGAGAGCCGTTCCTCACCGGCGTAGATATGCTTCGCAAGGTGCTCCGCCAGCCGAAATGCGTCGTCAAGGATCGGTTCATGGTCGATGCAGCGTGTGCGCCCGGTCAGGATGAACTCGGCATCAACGTCTGTTGTTGCCGCGATTCGTCTCAGTACTTCGGCGGGCACCTTGGCTGTTTCCTGCGTTTCGTAGGATATGTAAGTGCGCTTCGGGATGCCTAGCCGCTTCGCCATCTTTTCTTGGGAGATACCTTTAGGCCCGATCTGTTGCCTTACTTGCCTGAGGATAGCGCCGACCGGCGCGACAGGTGCGCGCTCACTCTGCACGTCTGGCGAATCAAAATCGGCGGTTATCCAATCGTCCCAGTCGAGATCGTCATCATCAAAGCTGAAATCCACGGCTGCTTCTGGCAGTTTCCCGTCCATCTCGCGACATCTCCCTGCAAAAGGTGCAAGTTTCTGCACTAAAATAAGGACCATTTTCCAAAGTCTTGACCAAAGCGAACCTTGCGTGGTTTCCAGCCTACAGGAAAGGAGACCTGCCATGTCGAAAATTTTCGATCTGGGCCGCACCCCCGAGGAGTGGTCGGCAAAGCTTCGCCCGCGCGGTGTCGAGCTGTCGCCACGGACGCTAAGGTCCAAGGCGCGGGAACACGGACAGTATTTTTCCATCGGGCGCGCCATCTTCATCACCCCCGATCAGATGGATGAGATCCTGCTGCGGGAAGCCGACCGCACATCGCGCTTTGCAGAGCTTCAGCACAACAGCGGTCCGAAGGGGGGATGACATGCCGGCACCAACTACGACTCAGGCTGCAATCCGCCGGGCGCTGGAAGCGGCTAAAGATATCGGGCTGAACGTCGCTGGCTATACTGTGGCGAAAGACGGTACGATTTCAGTGACGTTAGCCGGGGCCGAAGCCGGGCAACATGCACGTCCTGCGCTCCGTCAGACCGCCCCGAAATCCTGGGCAACGAGGTAAACCGTGAGAGTGGACTTCCCCGGATTGTTGATCGAAAGCCATCGCAACGGCTCTCCTCGCTATCGCGTCCGCGTCGAGGGTCGGAAGCATGTTCGTATTCACCTTCCGGTCGGACCGGAGGACAAGGACTTTGCCCACTACTATCACGCTGCGCGAGCAGGCGAGAGATGGTCTCCGTCTGAGCCGAAGGCGGTCAAGGGCTCGATTGACTGGCTCTGCGCCGAATACCTGTCCTTTGTCGCGCGGATGGTCGAGGCCGGGCAGATGTCGCCCGCAACGCTGAAGCAGCGGCGCAGCGTCTTGCGCCGTCTCTGCGACTATTCGGGTGAGGGCAGCGTGCGCTATGGCGATTTCGACATGGATGCCCCCGCTGCCGCTTTCATCGAAATCCGGGATGCCTGGGCTACGCATCCGGGCGCCGCGGATAATCTCATCAAGACTGTTCGGGCGGTCTATACGTGGGCGCAGGAGCGCGAGTACATCAGGCACAATCCGGCGGCGGCGATAAAGGCCATCAACGTCAATCCTGCTGGTGGCGCCGTCCCTTGGTCCGTCGCCGACCTGAAGAAATTCCGCGAACATCATCCGAAGGGAACGGCCGCGCATCTGTGGCTCACGCTGCACGCCTTTACCGCTTGCAGGATAGGAGATGCGATCTGGCTCGGCCGTGCACAGGAGGTGATGCGCGACGGACAGCTCTGGCTGGACTGGCAACCCAGAAAGCGCGGTTCAGCCTTCGTTTCCATTCCTATGATGCCGCCCCTGATCGCAGCCACACGTTCATGTGATGGCCCGGCATACCTTCTGAACGACAAGGGCAAGCCCTTCGCCAGCGTCGAGGCTCTACGCGTACGGGTCCAGCGTTGGTGCAGCGCGGCAGGGATACCGGATCGCTCGTCGCACGGCATCCGCAAAGCGGTGGGAGAGATGATGGCCCAGAACGGGTGCTCGCAGTATCAGGTCATGGCGGTCATGGCTCATACCCAGGCCAAGACCAGCGAAATCTACACCAAGGGTGCTGAACGACAAATTCTTGCGGCGGATGGCGTTAAGGTGCTGGCCGCGCTAGACTGGTGAGTGTCCCGCAGCATGGATTTGCGGGACACATATGGCAACAATCGCTGAGGGAAATGAGGGAATGGGATTCCAGGGTCGCCCACCACTTCTTCCAGATCAGCGACTTGGGTGGTGAGCTTCGCGGCTTGGGCATGATGCCGGCTGCGGCGCGCAGGGCAGCGGCCGGCCGGTGGGCCACAAGGCGCCCCCTGGCCTTGCCAGGACGCTTTTGCGGTCCCGAAAATGCGGCGCAAATCCCCTGCCGGCAGAAAATCCTGAAGCGGATTTGAACTTTTCTCACAGAACTGTATAGTATCGCCCACCGAAATCGGGGCGCATGCCCCATTCCACGCAACAGGGTCGCAATCGACCCGCGGAGGTGACCGGCGTCGCGCGTCGGTTGGTTTCGCCCCCTGCGCCGCGTCACGCGTGCGCGTTGAAAATCCGGAGATCATGTTTGATGGGCAAATTTCTTGCTTCGACTACGCTTGCCTTCGTGGCGCTGACCGTCCCCGCGCTTGCTGCGGATGAAGAATGCGGCAGCATCACCGTCGCCGAAATGAACTGGGCCTCGGCGGGATTGGCGGCTTGGGTCGACAAGATCATTCTTGAAGAGGGCTATGGATGCGACGTGGGGCTGGTCGCGGGCGATACCATGCCGACCTTCGCCTCGATGAACGAAAAGGGCGAGCCGGACATGGCGCCCGAACTGTGGGTCAACGCGGTCAAGGAACCGCTGGACCAGGCGGTGGAAGAGGGGCGGATCGTCATCGCCTCGAAGATCCTGTCCGACGGCGGGGTCGAGGGCATCTGGGTGCCGACCTGGCTGGCCGAGGAACACGACATCCGCACGCTCAAGGACGCGCTGGAGCATCCCGAGCTGTTCCCCGGTGCCGAGGACGGCAGCAAGGGCGCCTGGTTCGGCTGCCCCTCGGGCTGGGCCTGCCAGGCGATCAACCGCAACCAGTTCATCGGCTCGGGCGCGGCGGAAAAGGGGTTCGAGCTGGTCGATTCCGGCTCGGCCGCGGCGCTGGACGGCTCGATCGCGCGGGCGGCGAACCGCAACGAAGGCTGGCTGGGCTATTACTGGGCGCCCACCGCCATCCTGGGCCAGCATGACATGACCCGGCTGGAGCTGGAGGCCGATTTCGACCGCGAGCGCTGGGACAGCTGCATGGTCAAGCCCGATTGCGCCGAGCCCGAGGTCACGGAATGGCCGGTCTCGGACGTCTATACCGCCGTGACCAGGGAATTCGCCGACAAGGCCGGCGTGGCCATGGACTATGTCGAGTCCCGCGCCTGGAGCAACGACACCGTCAACGAGATGCTGGCCTGGATGGTCGAGAACCAGGCCAGCAACGAGGACGCCGCCTATGAGTTCCTGGAACGGCACGAGGAGATCTGGACCCGCTGGGTGCCCGCCGAGGTCGCCGACAAGGTCAAGGCCGCCCTGTAACCCGCGCCTTCGCGCCTGACGGGCAAGGCCGCCGCCGCGGTCTTGCCCCTTTCCATTTCCAAAGGACGAACGACATGGACCTGATCCGTTTCCCGGAGATGAGCCGCGGGAGCCTGCGCGCGATGCGCCAGACCATCGACGGCGGCTTCCGGGACTTCACCCGCGCCTGGGGCGACACGCTGGAGGCGATCTTCGCGCCGCTGCAAGACCTGCTGACCCTGATCGAGAACCTGCTGATCCGCTCGCCCTGGATCCTGGTGCTGGCGGTGCTGGCGGCCGGGATCTGGCTGCTGAGCCGAAGCTGGAAGATCGCGCTGGGTTCGGTGCTGGCGCTGCTGGTGGTCGGCTATTTCGGCATGTGGGAGGACACAATGCGCACCATCGCCATGGTCGCGGTCTGCACTCTGATCGCCGTGGTGGTGGGCATTCCCATCGGCATCCTGATGGCGCAGTCGAACCGCATGAACGCCATGGTGACGCCGATCCTCGACATGATGCAGACCATGCCGAGCTTCGTCTACCTGATCCCGGTGGTGATGATCTTTGGCCTGGGCAAGGTGCCCGGCGTGATCGCGGTGGTGATCTATGCCATCCCGCCGGTGATCCGGCTGACCAACCTGGGCATCCGGCAGGTGGCGGCGGATGTGCTGGAGGCGGCCGAGGCCTTTGGCTCGTCGAGTTGGCAGAAGCTGCGCGACGTGCAACTGCCGCTGGCGCTGCCGACGATCATGGCGGGCGTCAACCAGACCATCATGATGAGCCTCGCCATGGTCGTCGTCGCCTCGATGATCGGGGTGCGAGGCCTGGGCCAGCCGGTGCTGCAGGCGATCAACCAGCAATATTTCACCATGGGGGTGATGAACGGCCTGGCCATCGTCGCCATCGCCATCATCATGGACCGCACCACGCAGGCCTATGGCAAGCGGCTGCAAAAGCACACGGAGGCCGGCAAATGACCGAGGCGGGCACGCATGACATCGAGATCCGCGACCTTTACAAGATCTTCGGCCCCGAGGCCGGCCGCCATGTCGAGGCGGTCAAGGCCGGGCTGACCAAGACCGAGCTGAACGACCGGCACAATCACGTCCTGGGCCTGCAGGACATCAACCTGACCATCCCGCATGGCCGGATCACGGTCATCATGGGGCTGTCGGGTTCGGGCAAGTCGACGCTGATCCGGCACATCAACGGGCTGATCCGGCCGACGGCGGGGCAGGTGCTCTATGACGGGCTGGACGTGGTGACGATGACGCCGGCGCAGCTGCGCGACTTCCGCCGGCAAAAGACGGCGATGGTGTTCCAGAAATTCGCGCTGCTGCCGCATCGCACCGTGCTGCGCAACGTGGCCTATGGGCTGGACATCCGCGGCATCGCCGAGGCCGAGGAGCGCGCCCGGCACTGGATCGGCCGCGTCGGCCTGCAGGGCTACGAGGAATATTATCCCCGCCAGCTTTCCGGCGGCATGCAGCAGCGCGTGGGCCTGGCGCGGGCCCTGGCCAACGATGCCGAGATCCTGCTGATGGACGAGGCGTTTTCGGCGCTGGACCCGCTGATCCGCATGGACATGCAGTCGATCCTGCTGGAATTGCAGCAGGAACTGCGCAAGACCATCATCTTCATCACCCATGACCTCGACGAGGCGCTGCGGCTGGGCGACAAGATCGCCATCCTGCGCGACGGCGCCATGGAGCAGGTGGGCGACGGGCAGGAGATCGTGCTGCGCCCCGCCAACGCCTATATCGCCGAATTCGTGCGCGAGGTGAATCGCGGCCGCATCATCGAGGCGCGCACCATCGCCGCGCCCGCCGCCGAGGGGCGCGAACTGCCCGGCTTTGCCGTCAAGGCGCGTTCGCGGCTGGACCTAGTCGCGCGCCGCATGACCAAGGCCGGCGTGTCCGAGGCGCAGGTCCGCGACGGCGACAGGCTGGTCGGGATCATCGACCTGCCCTCGATCCTGGAGGCGATGGTCAACCCGGCCGATGCGGCCAGCGACGACTGAGGCCCTGCGCCCCTGACCCAGGCCCGCGGCAGGGTGGAAATCCTGCCGCAAGCCTGGCCTGCTGCCCCACCTGCCGCGCCTCCCGCGTCGATTTTATATCAGATTTTAAGTCAGCATATAGCTTTCTGTAAAAGTCACCCCCGGCTTATCCCGATAAGTTCCGCCAATCTTGAGGGGAGAGAGCCTGCTTGCGAGGAGAGAAGGGGGAGACGACCATGCAAACGGCAACGAATGCAGAAGCGGGGCCGGTCCGGCCCGAGGACGAACGGCTGGGCCTTGCCGCCAACCTGGCCTATGGCATGCAGCACATCCTGACCATGTATGGCGGCATCGTGGCGGTGCCGCTGATCGTCGGCCAGGCCGCCGGCCTGTCGCCTGCCGACATCGGGCTGCTGATCACGGCATCCCTGTTCGCCGGCGGCGTCGCGACCATCCTGCAAACCATCGGCCTGCCATTCTTTGGCTGCCAGCTGCCGCTGGTGCAGGGGGTTTCCTTTGCCGGGGTGGCGACGATGATCGCCATCTCGGGGAATGGCGGCATACAGGCGATCTTCGGCGCGGTCATCGTCTCGTCGCTGCTGGGCCTGCTGATCACGCCGATATTCTCGCGCATCACCCGCTTCTTTCCGCCGCTGGTGGCGGGGATCGTGATCACCACCATCGGCCTGACGCTGATGCCGGTCGCGGGTTCCTGGGCGATGGGCGGCGACCGCAACGCGGCCGATTACGGCAGCCCGGCCAACATCCTGCTGGCGGGCCTGACGCTGGCCATCGTGCTGCTGCTCAGCAAGGTCGGCAATGCCGCCATATCCCGGCTGTCGATCCTGCTGGCGCTGGTGATCGGCACGGCCATCGCCTATGCGACCGGCATGACCGATTTTTCCCAGGTCGGGCAGGGGCCGGTCTTCGCGCTGCCGCAGATCTTTCATTTCGGCTATCCGACCTTCGGCGTCGCGGCCACCATCTCGATGTTCATCGTCATCCTCGTGACCCTGGTCGAGACCTCGGCGGATATTTTCGCCGTGGGCGAGATCGTCGAGACCAAGGTGGACGGGCGGCGGCTGGGCGACGGGCTGCGCGCCGACATGCTGTCGAGCATGCTGGCGCCGGTCGTCGGCTCGTTCACGCAAAGCGCCTTTGCCCAGAACGTCGGCCTGGTGGCCGTGACCGGCGTCAAGAGCCGCTATGTCGTGGCGACGGGCGGGCTGATCCTGGTGGCGCTGGGGCTGTTCCCGGTCATGGGCCGGATCGTCGCGGCGATTCCCAGCCCGGTGCTTGGCGGCGCCGGCATCGTCCTGTTCGGGACGGTCGCGGCAAGCGGCATCCGCACCCTGTCCAAGGTCGATTACGCCAACAACATGAACCTGATCATCGTGGCGACCTCGATCGGCTTCGGCACCATCCCGATCGTGCTGCCGACCTTCTACCACCAGTTCCCGGCCTGGGTCGAGACGATCTTCCATTCGGGCATCAGCTCCTCGGCGCTGATGGCGATCACGCTGAACCTTCTGTTCAACCATTTCACGGCCGGCAATTCCGACCAGCCCTCGGTCTTCGGTGCCGCGGCGGAACGAACGATCCGCTACACCGACATCGCCCAGCTCGAGGACGGGGATTATTTCATGGACGGCCGGCTCTACGACGCGAATGGCAATGAGGTGCCGCTGGTCCGCCCGGCCAGCCACTGACTGCGAGGCGGGCCGCCTTGCCGGCGGCCTGCCTGAACCGCCGCCTCTTCGCGGCATGTTCCCGGCCACCCACGGGCGCGCGCCTGCATCGGGCGGGCGGCATCAGGCTAGCCGTGCAAGGGGATCAAAGGCAAAGGGGGCGATGGCAGCCCGTAGGGGAGTCGAACCCCTCTTTTCAGGTTGAAAACCTGACGTCCTAACCGATAGACGAACGGGCCATGCCTGCGCCTGCGCTTCGGCCGGCGACACGGCTGCTCTTAGGCCAGCTTCGGCGGCTGCGCAAGGGGCCGCGGCGCATTCCCCTGTGGGTAACTCGCGGCCGGCGCCGTCAGCCCTCGCGCACGCCGCGCATCAGCATCAGCGCGACCGCCGAGCAGACCAGCGTCGCCAGCACGATCGGCCGCGCCGTGCCGTCGTAAAGCAGCCCGACCGGCGCCGCGATCAGCACCGCCCCCAGCGTCGAAAGCGCGCCGACGACCGAGGCCGCCATCCCCGCCACATGGCCCATGCGCTGCAAGGCCATGGCGTTGAGGTTGCCGAAGGTCACGCCGGCCATGAAGAACACGCTGACCGCCCAGAAGAAGAAGGCCGGAAAGCGCAGCGCCTCGGGCAGCAGGTCGCAAAACACCAGCACCGTCATTGCGCCCGAGACCACGACCTGCATGGCATAGGCCCAGCCCACGATGCGCCGCATGCCCAGCCGCACGACATAGCGCGCGTTCAGCACCGTGCCGCTGCCCGACAGCAGGGCCATGGCGGCGAACCACAGCGGGAAGCTTTCGCCCTTGCCGTAGGTGTCGACGAAAAGCTGCTGGGCCGAACTCAGCAGCGCGAACATCTGCCCGAAGCCCAGCGTCATCACCACCGTCACCAGCTGCACCTGGCCGTTGCCCATCACCTCGCGCGCCGAGGCTGCCAGGCTGCGCAGGTTCAGCGGCCGGCGCGCGGCCTCGGGCAGGGTCTCGGGGCGGCGCAGGTTCAGCCACAGGCTGCCGATCAGCGCCAGCACCACGAAAGAGCCGAACACCCCGCGCCAGCCGACGAAATGGATCACCACCGCCCCGATCGAGGGCGCCACCGCCGGCACCAGGATGAAGACCATCATCACGAAGCTGGTGATCCGCGCCATCTCGCGCCCCTGGTACAGGTCGCGCACCATGGCCAGCGCCACGATGCGCGGCGCGGCGGCGCCGATGCCCTGCACGAAACGCGCCGCCAGCAGCAGGTCCAGCGAATCGGCAAAGATCGCCGCCACGGCGGCCAGCGCGTAAAGCGCGAAGCCGGCGGTGATGACCGGCTTGCGCCCCAGCGCGTCGGAAAGCGGCCCGCCGATCAGCAGGCCCAGCCCCAGCCCGCCGACGAAGGAGGTCAGCACAAGCTGCGCACGGTTGACGTTCTGGGGCGTCAGGGTGGCCGCGATCTCGGGCAGGGCCGGCAGCATGGAATCGATCGAAAAGGCGATGACGGCGAAGATCAGCGCCAGCATCGCGATGAACTCCGGCAGGGGCTGGCCGCGGGTCGGTTGGGGATTGGGCATGATGTCTTCCATCGGTGGACCTTCGGGGCGTAACCTCGCAAGCCCCTGGGTTCAACCCCTGCGGGCACCCCGCCTGATCCCGGCCCTTTCGCCTACAGGAAGCGGATTTCCCCCGTGGCGGTGCCGTGCATCGCGGCCACCACCACGATTTCGCCGGCATGGCCATGTCCTTCAGCGTCGGGCTTTCCGCAAGGATATTGGCCACGGTCAGTTCGGCATTCTTCTCGGCCACCTGCTGCACCAGCGCCTTGTCCTTCGAGGTGCGATTGGCCGGGGCGACCGCCGCGATGGCCGGTTCGATCCTCTGCAGCACATGCGTCAGATTGCCCAGTTCGACCTTGTCGATGGCGCCCTTGGCCGCGCCGCAGGCGCTGTGCCCCCAGCACGACGATGGCCCTGGAGCCCGAGACCTTGCAGGCAAATTCAAGGCTGCCGATGATGTCGGTGTTCACATAATTTCCGGCGATGCGCGCGGTGAACAGGTCGCCGACCTTCTGGTCGAAGACCAGTTCCGGCGGCACGCGGCTGTCGATGCAGCCCACGACCGCGGCAACGGGATATTGCCCTTCCGAGGTTTCGCGCGCCATCGCGTTCAGGTCGCAATGCTGCACCGCCCCGGCGGCAAAGCGGGCATTGCCCTCTTGCAGCGCGGCGATGACATCGCGGGGGTCATGTCGGCCTGGCGCTCCTTCGTCGGCATGACGCAGGCGGTTTCTGCCATGCCCGCGCCGGCGGAGGCCGGCGTGAACGAAGCGGTGGTGCAAAGAAACATGCGGCGGTTCATCATGGGGTAACCGCCCGGTTGCGACCATCTGCCTGAGTTTGGGCGGATCGGCTATGGGAGGTGCATAACGACGTCGTTAACGACGTGTCTTATGCGGGGTTGAGGATGCGTGGCGATGTCCTTGGGTTGGAACGGCGGCGGCGGTGGGATGACGAGGAGAAGCTCGGGATCGTGCTGTCGGTTGGCGCCGATGGCGCGACGGTCACGCAGGTGGCGCAGCGCCATGATGTGACGCGCCAGCAGATCTACGCCTGGCGGCCCGAGCTGAAGAAGAAGGGGCTGCTGTTTCCGACCGCCGATACGCTGTTTCTGCCGATCTCGGCGCCTGAGCCGATGGAACCGGCTTTGCCGGAGGCGGCGCTGGCCAGTCCGACCGCACCCGATCCGCAGGTCGAGTTGGTTCTGGCCAATGGCCGCTGCCTGCGCTTCGCGCCAGATCTGGAGCCTGCTGTTCTGGTGCGGCTGATCCGGGTGTGGAGGCGGCATGATCGGCCCCGGAACCGGTGTCAGGGTCTATCTGGCCTGCGGCGTGACCGACATGCGCAAGGGGATCGAGGGGCTGGCGGCGCTGGCCCGGGACGTGCTGCGCCAGAAGCCTGCCAGCGGCGCGGTCTTCGCCTTCCGCGGCCGTCGCGGCGACAGGCTGAAGCTGCTCTATTGGGACGGCCAGGGCTTCTGCCTCTACTACAAGATCCTGGAGCGGGGCTGCTTCCCTTGGCCCGGCAGTAGCGAAGGATCGATGCGCCTGACTTCGGCGCAGCTTGCCATGCTCTGGGAAGGAATTGATTGGCGCAGGCCGGATTGGGGCGCGCCGCCTGCGCGGGTCGGATGAACCGGAAGACGTTGTTTTTATGGCTGTTCGGACCGATCCGTGTTATCAGATCGCATGTCGAGCATGGCCGAACATCTGCCGGATGATCCTGCGCTTCTGAAGGCGCTGATTGCGGCCTTGCAGGCCGGGAATGCGCAGATATCGGCGACCCTGCGCGCCCCTGACCATCTGATCCAGACCCTGCGGGCGCGGATCGCCAAATTGCGCAAGCAGGTCTTCGGCCAGTCATCGGAGAAGATCGAACGCGAGATCGCACAGCTGGAACTGGCGCTTGAAGACCTCATGGTCGCGACAGCCGAAAGCAGCGCGGCCGCCGCCGAGGATGCCCCGGAAGTCAAGACCATCGCCGAGCCCGATACAGAGGACCGCCCCACACGCCGCCGCCCGCGGGTCTCGGCGGATACGCCGCGCGAGCGTCAGGAACTCGACCCCGGCAGCTGCTGCCCCGATTGCGGCGGCGACCTACGACTGGTGGGCGAAGACACCAGCGAGATGCTGGATCTGGTTGCGGCGCAGCTGAAGGTCGTGCAGATCGCCCGGCTCAAGAAGTCCTGCCGCCGCTGCGAGCACAGGGTGCAACCGCCCGCGCCCAGCCGTCCGATCCCCGGCAGCATGGCGGGCGCGGGGCTGCTTGCGCATGTGCTGGTCTCGAGGTTCGACGATCATCTTCCCTTGTATCGCCAGAACGAGATCTTCGCCCGCATGGGTGCGGACATCCCCGACAGCACTCTGGTCGACTGGTGCGGCCGGGCGATGCGGGTGCTGCAGCCGCTGATCGATCGCATCGAGATGTCGGTGATGGCCAGCGATCTGCTCCATGCCGATGACACCCCGATCCGGGTGCTCGACCGGTCCTTGCGCGACCGCGGCCTCGGCAAGGGGGTGAAGAAGGGTCGGATCTGGGCCTATGTCCGCGATCAGCGGCCCTGGTCCGGCTCAGCGCCACCCGGCGTGACCTGTCACTTCGCGCCGGACTGGAAGGAAGAGCATGTCCGCCATCACCTGCGACGGTCCAGCGGCATGCCTCACAGGCAGATGGCTACAAGGGCTACGCCAAGCTCTACCTTCCCGAACCGGACGGCAGCTCGGCCCGCTTCCGCGAGGCCGCGTGCTGGGCGCATCTGCGACGGGACTTCCATGGCGTCTGGCAATCCACCAAATCCGAGATCGCCCGCGCAGCCCTTGATCGGATCGGGGCGTTCTACGACATCGAGCGCGACATCACCGGCCAGACTGCCAAGGCGCGCCATGCGGCCCGCCAGACGCTGAGCAAGCCGCTGGTCGAAGCGTTCTTCGACTGGTCCGGGGTGCAGCTACGCCGGCTCCCCGGCAAGAGCGATCTCGCGAAGGCCTTCCGCTATGGCCTTAGCCGCCGCGCGGGCTTCAGCCTGTTCCTCGACGATGGCCGCGTTGTCATCGACAACAATCCGGCCGAGAGGGCCCTGCGGCCCATTGGAATCGGCAGGAAAAACTGGCTCTTCGCGGGTGCCGAGACCGGCGCCGCGACTCTCGCCCGCGCCATGACCCTGATCGAGACGGCCAAGATGAACGGCCTCGATCCGCAGGCCTATCTGGCCGACATCCTGGACCGCATCCACGACCACAAGATCAACCGGCTCGACGAACTGCTCCCCTGGAACTGGGCGCCACCGGCAGCACCGCGGGCGGCAGCCGCCTGATCATCGGCAAGCCGAGGCGGTAGAAACCGAGCGGTTACATCATAGGTTACTCCTCCCGTTGTGTTCATGGGCTCACAGCCCAAGGAGGTCGGGCGCGCAGACTGCACCGGACCAGACTGCACCGGACCAGACTGCACCGGACCAGACTGCACCGGACCAGACTGCACCGGACCAGACTGCACCGGACCAGACTGCACCGGACCAGACTGCACCGGACCAGACTGCACCGGACCAGACTGCACCGGACCAGACTGCACCGGACCAGACTGCACCGGACCAGACTGCACCGGACCAGACTGCATTGCTTTGCAAAATTTTTCCTGAATGATCGCTTTCTGGCCAAAGAATCGGATTCGGCCTAGCGTCCATGTTGTCGCAGGGTGGTCATCGCCTCGGGGGAAATCAGCAGGCCCCGGCCCGTCGCTGGGCCGGTCCTGCTTGCCCGGCCGCTGCGCTGCGGTCATGGCGGCTTGGCGCACAGGTCCATTGCGCCCGCCCGTCACAGAGCTATATCTGGCACATGAGCGCGTCCCTGAACCTGATGAAACTCTGCGTCGGCTGCGACGATCCCGCCGAACTCGCCGCCTGGCAGAAGCACCGTTTCGGCGGCGGCCCGGCCCGCCATGTCACCCGCATGTGGCCCAAGCGCGAGGCCGAACTGCTGGACGGCGGCTCGATCTACTGGGTGTTCAAGGGTGTGATGCAGGCCCGCCAGCGCATCCTGGAGCTGCATGAGGTGCAGGGCGAGGACGGCATCCGCCGCTGCGCGCTGATCCTTGCCCCCGAGTTGGTGCGTGTCGCGGCCGTGCCGCGCCGTCCGTTTCAGGGCTGGCGCTATCTGCCCGGCGCCGAGACCCCGCCCGACCTGCCGGCAGGCCGCGGGGCCGAGCCGGACCTGCCCCCCGAAATCGCCAGGGCGCTGGCCGAGATGGGCCTGCGCTGAGCCATCCGGGAAGGCATGCCGAAAGCCGGCAATGCGCTTTCCCTAGGTGGCGCGGCAAAAATTTCCCATGGCGGGGCGGAAAACCCTCTCGACAGGCGCGTCGGGCTTTCGCAGTCTCCAGGTCTCCAGGTCTCCAGGTCTCCAGGTCTCCAGGTCTCCAGGTCTCCAGGTCTCCAGGTCTCCAGGTCTCCAGGTCTCCAGGTCTCCAGGTCTCCAGGTCTCCAGGTCTCCAGGTCTCCAGGTCTCCAGGTCTCCAGGTCTCCAGGTCTCCAGGTCTCCAGGTCTCCAGGTCTCCAGGTCTCCAGGTCTCCAGGTCTCCAGGTCTCCAGGTCTCCAGGTCTCCAGGTCTCCAGGTCTCCAGGTCTCCAGGTCTCCAGGTCTCCAGGTCTCCAGGTCTCCAGGTCTCCGAGGGGGCTGTTGTATCCCACCCCAGCTTCCTGCGTGACCAGGTCCTGCCAGCACATTCCAGCGTCTTGGGCACCCGGAAACCTCACCTGGGATCCCGCGCCGACAGGCTTGACCCGGCAGAGCCTCGCCGTTTCCGGTGGCGTGGCGTGGCGTGGCGTGGCGCTGGAATCCGCTGCCAAATCCTGCGGCTGCAAGCCCTGGCGGGTGTTCCCTGCCGGGCAGAGCGTGCCAATCCGACGCAAGCGGGCACAGAAACCCCACCGGGCGCAGTGGCGTATCGCCCATCGCGGCCGAGGCGCGGTCCACGGCATGGCTCTGCAGGGGCCGGCAACCGACTGGGGAACCCTGATCAGCGTCTCGGGCGGTCCGCCCATCGCGGTTGCCGCGCCCGCACCCGACGCGGTCGGGCCTGGTGCCGGTTTTCGCCAGCAGGGCGGTCGCGATCCGCGCGTC
Source organism: Paracoccus sp. pheM1 (assembly GCF_018499825.1). NCBI lineage: Bacteria > Pseudomonadati > Pseudomonadota > Alphaproteobacteria > Rhodobacterales > Paracoccaceae > Paracoccus > Paracoccus sp. pheM1. The sequence goes on along the minus strand of NZ_JAGXCX010000001.1, from coordinate 1,130,891 downwards.
CGGCCGGCTCGGGTCGTCCCGGCGCGCCTGTCGGCCCCGCGACCTGCACTCGGATCATCTGCCCTGGTCATGGCGCCGGCCGGCGCGCACCGTTTCATTGCGCACAAGCCAGAGGCCGTAGAAAAACATCGGCAGGACGAAGCCCACGGAAACGCCCAGTCGATGCAGAAAGGGCAACGCGACAGCCGGGTCTTCCGGCGCGCCGAAGCCGCCGAAGCCGCCGAAGCCGAGGACCAGGATGTTCCACAGGCAATGCAGCGCCATCGCCGGGACAAGCGACCGGCACCGGATGCGAAGGGCCAGCCAGCCGGTCCCGGACAGCGCGGCCGCGACGGACTGCACGATGCCGCCCTGCATGTCCCCAGTGCCGGCGACATCGGCCATGTGGGCGATTCCGAAAATCCCGGAAACGGCCAGAAAGGCCGGCCAGAACGGCATCGCCTGGCGCGCCGCGCCCCATAGCACGCCCCGAAAGGCAAGCTCCTCTGCGATGCCGATGGCGGTCATGTTGACCACTACATGGATCGCCGCCGCTTGCATTCCCTGGCCCGCCGCCCCGACCAGGGCCGCCATGGCGGCGAGATGCAGAAGCGGAAACCAGAGGAGCCGCCCGAGGGTGCGCCAGTCGGGCCACCGCAGCCCAGGCCGATCCAGCGCAGCAGCCGCACGGCAAGCAGCAGGAATGCCAGCGCCGCAAGGTTTTTCATGGCAGGGTGGTGGTCGTCGCCTGTTTCCGCGAAACCGGGGCATCGCGCGGCATCAGGCCGATGCTGGTCGTCAACACCAGCCGGGCCGCAACGACGCAAAGCGCGACGGCAAGGCGGCCGAGCCCGCCGGATCGCGACCCGGTCTCAAAAGCCTGGGTCAATCCTTTGTCCTTTCCCCGATCCGCCCTGCCGTGGCCGGTCGATCCGTCCCGACCTGCATCGCATCCGTTCTCTCCCGCCTGGAAGTCGATCCGCAAGGCGGCTGTGACCGCATGGTCCCCTCCGTTCCGTGTGAGCGCCCGGCATAGCGGGCGCCGATCGTCGCCGTCGGGCTGAGCGGCATCTCGAAACCGGCTTCGACAAGCAGGCGGCGCGCGCGACGAGGCTGCCGGCGACGGCAAAGGCATCGCCGGCGGCAAATCCGTGGATCGAGCGCGGCACCGGATCGCCGAAGACATGCTGCCAGCCGATCATCCCGCTGGTCCTGACGCGGAACCTGTCCAGGTCATGCGCGGCCTCGGTCCGCTGGCCCAGGGTCAGGACGGTGGCGGAGAGGGCGGCGGCCCGGCCCGCAAGCGCGCTCTCGCCGCCGGATTCGGCGAACCCGTCCCCGCACGTCCGCAGGTGGGCCAGGCCGAGGAAGGGCTCATGGCGGATGGTGCCGCGATCGAGCCTGTAGGCCAGTTTCCCGACGGCCTGGAGGGTGCTTCCTCCATAGGTGGCATGCAGGGTTTCGGACAGGTCCGGCAGCACGACCGCGCGCCCCGTCTGGATGCGGTGTCCGGCACGCAGCAGGCCAAGCCGCAGGTCCAGCCCGCCCCATTCGCCGCCGGCATGGAGGCCGGCATGCCAGGTTCGGGCCCTGGCGGTCGAGGCGCGTCCGGCGGCCGTCGCGCCGGTCCGGCTCCAGCCGGCCATGACGCCGACCCGCCAGTCGCCCAGCGGCCCGTCGAGCCCAAGAAGCAGCCCCTCGCTGTCCTGTTCAAGCGCGGCGGCATTGCGCCCGCCCTGCCGAGCGGCCGATGATCCATGGCCCCGCGCCCAGAACGCGCTGCCGGGATATGTGCCGGCCGCAAGGCGGAACCTCTCGGCGAAGGCGAGGCGGGAAAACGGCCCTCCTCGAACAGCAGGTCCAGCGCCGAGGCATGGATTTCTCCCGACAGAAGGTCCAGCCCGCGGCGCACCGCATTCTCGTCGCTCATCAGCGCGACCGTGTTCCATACCGCGTAGCCGCGGGGCAGGGCATCGATCCCCCGGCCGGTCGCGGACTGGTTGGCCGTGCGCGCGAGCGATGCGAAGGAGACGTCGTTTCGCACCAGCTCCAGCGTGACGTCATTGCCGTCCCCGCCGGCATGGTTCAGCTGCGGGTCAAGGAACAGGAGGTTCCTGTCCACCGCGGCGAAGGTTCCGCTTACGGCGCCGGTCCCCTGGTTGTCGATGATGGTGAAGGGGTGGGCGATTGCGCTCCAGCCCTCGGCCGCAGCGGGCGAGAAGCGCGGCTCGATGGTCGATCCGGCAATGTCGACGCGGCCCTGCACCACCGACCCGCCCACGGCCTCCGGGGCGCCGTCGATCTGCAACGTGCCGCGCAGGACATAATCGCCCAGGACCGCCTGCCGGCCCAGGCCGTCGCCCGGAGCGTGGACGCCCCCGGGCGGCGATGGTGACGGCGGCTCCCGCGTCGCCGAGCGTGCCCGAGCCGCCCAGCGTCCCGCCCGATTGCACGCTGATCGGGCCGCCCAGCCCGCCGGCGCCCACGGTCAGCCGGCCATCCGTGACCGTGGCGCTGCCGGCGAAGCCCGCATTGTCGCCGGCCAGCGCCAGCGTGCTCGCGCCGAGCTTGTAGAGCTCTCCGCCGCCAAGGATGCCCCGGCCCAGGGTAAAGACGTGGCCGGCCGCGGCGATGTCGAACCCGCCGCCGTCGACGCCCACCAGGACGGTGCGGTCCGTGGCCCGGTAGCTGTCGCCGGTCACGCGCAGGACGCCGCCGTCCAGGGTCAACGCGCCCCCGGCCTGGCCAAGCGCGCCGTCGGCGGCGACCGCGACCACGCCGTCCTCGATCCTGGTGCCGCCGGCATGGGTGTTGGCCCCGGTCAGGACCAGCGTTCCGCCCTGGGTCTTGACGATGGCTTACCTTAGCCACAGGGTCATTTCGCATCGTAATGGACCGTAACGTCCGGTGGAGCTTGGAGTGACAGGCATGGCCTGGGATTTTCAGAGCCTTTTCCGGCGGCACGCGCCGGGGATCGCCCGCTCGCTGCGCAGGCGAGGGCTGGATGCCGAAGCTGCGGCGGACCTGACCCAGGACACCTTCGCGAGGGTCATCGCCAGGGGGCCCGCCCAGGATGTTTCCGACTACCTGTCGAGGGCCTATCTTTACCGAGTGGCGCGCAATCTGGGCATCAACCACGCAAAGCGGCAGGCCTTGGTGCTTTCGCTGCCGCTGGAGCAATCTGAAGCCCAACGGGCACTCGCCCGCGAGCCCGACGCAGAAACGATCCTGGCCTCTCGTGAGCAGTTGCGGCTGGTGGCTGCCGTCCTGGCCGAGTTGCCGGAACGCCAGCGGTGCGCATTCCTTCTGCACCGGGTCGAAAATTGGCCCATCGCGCGCATCGCCGAGGAGATCGGGTTGTCCCCGACCCGCACATGGGAGTTGGTCCGTGATAGCTATCGCCGGATCGTGCTGCGGACAGGGGGGCTCTGAGATGGCCTCCGCATCCGAGAAACGGCCGGAACTGGACGACCGGACATCCCGCCTGCTGGACGAGGCCATCGACCTGGTGATCCGACGGCAGAACGCGCAGGAGAACTTTGTGACGCTTCAGACGATTTCGGCCTGGCGCGGGCGCAGCGCAGAGCACGAGCGCGTCTGGCAGTGCGTGGCCGAGGCGCATGGGTTGAGCGGTGCCGCCTTGGCCGAACCGGCGAAGCCCCGGCTGACCCGGCGCAATCTGGTGCTTGCGGGGACGCTCGGCCTGGGGGCTGGAGTGTTGGGTGCCTGGGGCTTGCCTTATATGCGATTGCGGTTGCAGGCGGACCAGTTGACCGCCACGGCCGAATTGCTGCCCGTGGAGTTGCGCGATGGCACGCGGATCACCCTGGGTCCGGCCAGTGCCATCGCAATGCCGGACCATGGCGAAACCCGCGCCGTGCGCCTGTTGCGGGGCATGGCCTGGTTCGATGTCGCACCCGATCCGACGCACCCCTTCGTCCTGGAATTGAACGGCGGCGTCGAGACGCGGACGGCAGGGGCATCCTTCGAGGTCTCGCAGGATGCGGGTGTCGTCAACCTTGCCGTTGCAAGGGACGAGGTCGAGTTGATCGGCACATCCCGTTACGGTATCGGCGCCGGGCGCTGGATCCGTCTGGATACCGAGACCGGCCACCCGGAGACCGGCAGCCGCGACGGGGCCATGGCTGGGGCTTGGCGGACGGGGATGGTCGTGGCGGAGGCCGAGCCGCTGGAAACGCTTGTCGCGCGGATCGCACGCTGGTTGCCCGGCCGTGTGATCGTCGCGGACGCTGCGATCGGTCGCGCGCGGATCAGCGGCCTTTTCGACATCTCCGACCCCGAGCGAGCGCTCGAGGCCGCCGTCCGCCCGACCGGCGGCCGGTTGCGCCGGGTCTCGGGTCTGTTGGCGGTCATCTCCAGCGTCTGAACTTTTTTCGATAATCGACCGAATGAATCGCCTGCCCGATTGTATCAGTCATAGGGTCGGGCAATACCCAATGCGCTCCGGCGAGCGAAGGCACGGCACACCCTCCAGTCCAGTTTGACCGAAGGAGAGGCTCGCCATGGCCGAAAGCTCAGTTTACTCAATGCTATATCCAACCGCGATCCGGCCGGCGCGGATGCTGGGGCACTGTTGCTTTCCACGCTGGTCCTGGCGGGCGGAACCATCGTGATCAGCCAAGCGGCATCGGCGCAGGAAAGCGCGCAAAGCGTGGAGTTCTCGATTCCGGCCGGGCCGCTGAGCCAGGCGCTGATGGTCTGGGGACGGCAGGCGGGGGTCCAGATCTCCTATCTGGATGCCGTCACGTCCGGCAAGAGCACGTCGGGCCTAGAGCACGTCGGGCCTTACGGGCAACCTGCGACCGGAACAGGCGCTGGCGCGGCTGCTGTCGGGCTCGGGCCTGCATTACAGCTTTTCCGATCCCCGCAGCGTCGTCATTTCAGGCCGTTCCGCCTCCGCCGGCATGACGGCGCCGGACGGCTCGATCCTGCTGGATACGATCACGCTCAACGCATCCGGTGCGGCGACCGAGGGCAGCGGTTCCTAGGGGGCCTGCGAGGCCAGCATCGCCAGCGGTGCGCAATCGCTAAAGGACGTGCCGCAGTCGGTCACGGTCGTCACGCGGCAGGCGATCGAGGACCCGAACCTGACCACGATGAAACAGGCCATGGCCCGGACGCCCGGCATCGTGGCAACGCGAGAGGCGACCAGCCTTCTATGCGCGTGGCTTCAAGATCAACAACTATCAGATCGACGGCATGGGCTCGGCCTATGAATCGTCCTTCCGGCCGGATTTCGACATGGCGATCCATGATCGCGCCGAGGTGCTGCGCGGCGCCGAGGGGCTGTTTTCCGGCAGCGGAGAACCGGGCGGCAGCGTCAACCTGGCCCGCAAGCGGCCGTCCGAACGGCTCCAGTCCAGCATCGCCCTGTCCTATGGCAGTTGGCAGAATCGGCGGATCGAGGCCGATATCGGCGGCCCGCTGACCCGCGACGGCGCGCTGCGCGGTCGCCTGGTCGCCTGGCAGGACCGGGACTTCTTCTACTCCCCGGGCGATGAGAAGAAGCATGTCCTGTATGGCGTGCTGGAATACGACCTGACGCCCGACACGACCGTCAGCGCCGGGGTCAGCTATCAGCGGCAAAAGGGCAACAAGTGGTTTCTGGGGCTACCGACCTGGGACGATTTCCAGCTTATGGACATTGACGCAGCCGGGCGCTGACCACCGACTGGGCCTATGTCGACCACAGGATCAAGGATGTCTTCGCCACGGTCGAGCATCGGATCAGCCCCGACTGGACGCTGAAGCTCTCGGCCATGCGGCAGAGTTTCGAATCCGACACCATGCGGATCAACCCGACCGGGCCGATCGACCGCGAGACCGGGAATTTCGCCGGTGTCTTTTCCCGCTACGAGGAAACCGGGAACCATTCCAAGGCGGCGGACCTCAGCCTGCAGGGCCAGTTTGGCCTGTGGGGGCGCCAGCACAAGCTGCTGATCGGCGCGGATTGGCGTGAAAGCAATGCGCATCAGTGGATGTATTCACTGGATCAGGTGCTTTATCCCGGCATGGTGGGGCTGGATAATTTCGACACGCTGAACGGCATCGACCCGACCATCCTGTATCCCTGGTATCTGTGGCCTGCTTAACCCGCGACCTGATTCCACGTCTTGCGCAGATCGCGGGAAAGCTGGGCGGGAGAGACCCAATAAACGGCGCAGACAAGCATCGCCTCGGGAGGCAATACCGCGTCGGGATCAAAGAGCCATTCCTCGACACGGGAATGGCCCCACAGCCACGCTTGCGCTTCCTCGTAGCTCGACACCGACTGTGGCGCAAAGACACGACCACGACGCATGTCAGCCCCCGAGTGGGAAGGAGATGCCGGGAAGGACAACACCGCCACAGACGGCGGCATGATAGGCCGGGAACATGGTCGCGGCCACGGCACCAGCCGCACCGAGGACGGGCGGCAGAACCGCTTTGACGATCAACGGGATAAGGGGTTTCACTGTGGACCTCGCAACTGAAAACGACGGAAGGCCCGTCGCAGCCAGTGTTCCTAGATCCCCCTATGGTTGAATTTCCCCGATAACCGGAGTTATGTAATCAAATATACCCCAACTCCCGCCATCACCATCCGGCCTCAGCCGCACAAATCCGCCGTTCCCCGGCTGATCCACCTTCATGATGGCGTGATCGTCGGTTGCGCCGTATTCCCACCCGGCAAGCAACCGCTCGAGCTGTCAAGGAATGCCCGGGCGCGGGCGGCCCTGTCGGAGCCGCTACAACCAGACGGCTCCTAAAAGCACCATCTCGTAGCGGTCCGATTATCATGCGCCCGAGGGCCAGGACAGGCCGCATCGACGCGCAGGCGCGGCATGACGCAAAAGCGCATGCGAACGGATCGGGCCAAGGGAAGCCGGCCCGATCAAGGGCTTCAGGCCATGTTCAGGGCCTGCTTGTAGATTTCCAGCACCGCCTCTTCTTCGGCGACCTGGTCCTTGTCCTTCTTTCTCAGCGAAATGATGGACCTCAGCGCCTTGGTGTCGTAGCCGCGCCCCTTGCTCTCGGCGTAGACCTCCTTGATCTGCTCGGCGATGTCCTTCTTTTCCTGCTCCAGATGCTCGATCCGCTCCACGAACTGACGCAGTTCGTCCGCAGTCACCTGATACGAATCCATTTGCTGCTCCATTTGCTGTTGCGGATCGCGATGCGCGGCGCGCAAGGCCGCGACACCATCTCCATGCTTTCCGCCGCGGGTCTAGGCGGTCTTGCGGCCGGGTGCAATCGCCGCTAGGCCGTCGCTGGCAGACGGAGGCGGAAGATGACGATCTGGGACGGGCTGATCTGGGGCGGAACCGGGCTGACGGTGATCGGGCTCGTTGCGCTGGCATGGTGCATCGTCACCGCCGCGCGGGCCAAGGCGCGGATCTCGGACGACGACCAGATGCGCGCCACCATGCGCAAGGTGGTCGCCGTGAACATGGCCGCGCTGGCCGCGTCGGTCCTGGGGCTGATGCTGGTCGTCCTGGGCATCATGTTGGGCGGCTGAGATGCGGGCCCTGGTCCAGCGCGTCGCCGAGGCCCAGGTCACGGTCGCGGGCCGCAGCATCGGCCGCATCGGGCCGGGCCTGCTGGTGCTGGTCTGCGCCATGCGCGGCGATCCCGAGGACGCGGCGGCGAAACTGGCCGCGCGCGTGGCCAAGCTGCGCATCTTCCGCGACGAGGCCGGCAAGATGAACCGATCGGTCCAGGACATCGGCGGCGCGGTTCTGGTGGTCAGCCAGTTCACGCTCGCCGCCGACACCAGCACCGGCAACCGCCCCGGATTTTCCACCGCCGAGGCGCCCGAGCGCGGCGAGGCGCTGTATCTGCGCTTTGCCGAGGCGCTGCGCGCACTCGGCCTGCCGGTCGAGACCGGCTCCTTCGGCGCCGACATGCAGGTGTCGCTGGTCAATGACGGCCCGGTGACGATCTGGATGGATTCCGCAGACCGCGCTTGACTTTCGCGGCAGGAAGCCTCATTTGCGACGGGTTGCCGCCCGCTGCCGCGTGAGCAGCCGGCGCCCTTGCGCCAAGGTCGGCACCGATTTTCCAGTTTCCCATTCACGCGGGGAGGCTGCGGGCATCACCGTATCCACGCCCGCCCCTCGCAACCAGCCGTGCGATCCGCGCGGCCCCAGCCATGCGCGCCGATACGCGGGCGACCTGGCCGAAAGACGACATGACGAACGAAACCACCCGCCCGAACCGTTCGGGCAATCCCCGCGCCCAGCAAGGCGGCAAGCCGCGCTTCCGCAGCGACAAGCCCAACACCAACCACCGCCGTCACCGCGCCGAGCCGGAAGAGAAGTTCATCCGCCGCGCCATCCCCGAGATGGACACCGCCTTCACCCGCATGGGGATCGACCCGCGCGTGGCGATCAACCTGCCGGGCCTGGGGATCGAGACCCCCTCGCCCATCCAGGAGAAATCCATCCCCGGCATCGTCGCCGGCCGCGACCTTCTGGGCCTGGCGCAGACCGGCACCGGCAAGACGGCGGCCTTCGGCCTGCCGATGCTGACCCGGCTGCTGAACATCGGCCGCAAGCCCGAGCCCCGGACCTGCCGGGCGCTGATCCTGGCGCCGACGCGGGAACTGGCGACCCAGATCGCCGAGAATATCGACAACTATGCCATCGGCACGCCGATCCGGCAGTTCCGCGTCGTCGGCGGCGCCTCGATCAACGTGCAGACCCAGCGGCTGGAACGCGGCGTCGACGTGCTGATCGCGACGCCGGGCCGGCTGATCGACCTGATCGAACGCGGCGCCGTGGACCTGTCGCAGACCAAGTATCTGGTGCTGGACGAGGCCGACCAGATGCTGGACATCGGCTTCATCCACGCGCTGCGCCGCATCGCCAAGATGCTGCCGCGCGAACGCCAGACGCTGCTGTTCTCGGCCACCATGCCGAAGCTGATGGAGGAGCTGGCCGACAGCTACCTGAACGATCCCCTGCGCGTGGCGGTGAACCCGCCCGGACAGGCGGCGGAAAAGATCGACCAGGGCGTGCATTTCGTCAACCAGGGCGACAAGGCGACCCTGCTGGCGGAATACCTGTCCAAGCATGTGGACGAGCTGGCCATCGTCTTCGGCCGCACCAAGCACGGTTCGGAAAAGCTGTCGAAGCTTCTGGAGAAATGGGGCTTCAAGGTCGCCGCGATCCACGGCAACAAGAGCCAGGGCCAGCGCGAGCGGGCATTGGCGAGCTTCCGCGCCGGCGAGACCAAGGTGCTGGTCGCGACCGACGTGGCGGCGCGCGGGCTCGACATTCCGCAGGTGGCGCATGTCTATAACTACGACCTGCCGAACGTGCCGGAAAACTATGTCCACCGCATCGGCCGCACCGCCCGCGCCGGGCGCGACGGCCGCGCCATCGCCTTCTGCTCGCCCACCGAGATCGGCGAGCTGCGCGCCATCGAAAAGGCGATGAAGGCCAAGATCGCCGTGGTCGGCGGCGAGGAACCCTTCGAGGCGGCCAAGATCCGCGAGCGCGGCGGCCCGGCCGGCCGCCCGGCCCAAGGCGCGGCGCGCAAGCGCCCTGCCCGGCGCCCCTCGCGCGCGCCGAAATCGACGCAGCGCAGCTGATCCCGCCGATATACGCGCAAACGTGAGCCGCCGCCCCGTCGCGGCGGCTTGCGACCATCGGGCCGTCGCGGCTATCTGCCGGCATGGCCAAGCTTTACTTTCATTATTCCACGATGAACGCCGGCAAGAGCACGCTCTTGCTGCAGGCGTCCTACAACTATCGCGAGCGCGGCATGGCGACGCTGCTGCTGACCGCGGCGCTGGACGACCGCGCCGGCAGCGGCCGCATCGCCAGCCGCATCGGCATCGCCGAGCCCGCGCTGGGTTTCACCCCCGAGGCCGATCTTTTCGCCCTGATCGAGGCCGAGGGCCGCGATGCCGCCTGCATCTTCGTCGACGAGGCGCAGTTCCTGACCGAGGACCAGGTCTGGCAACTGGCCCGCGTCGCCGACGATCTTGGCCAGCCGGTGATGTGCTATGGGCTGCGGGTCGATTTCCGCGGCCGGCTGTTTCCCGGCTCGGCGGCGCTGCTGGCCTTGGCCGACGACCTGCGCGAGGTGCGCACCATCTGCCATTGCGGGCGCAAGGCCACCATGGTCGTGCGCCAGGACGAAGGGGGCCGCGTGCTGCACCAGGGCGCCCAGGTCCAGATCGGCGGCAATGAAACCTATGTCTCGCTCTGCCGGCGCCATTGGCGCGAAGCGATGGGGGAAATCCGATGAAGGCCAGCAATACCGACCGCGCCTATGGCTGGGTCGCCCGCTTCTTCCACTGGACGGTCGCCGTCCTGATCCTGGCCGCGATCGCCGTCGGGCTTTACGCGGACAACCTGCCCGAGGGCGGCGACGCGCAGATGCAGGCGATCTTCGCCGCCTATTCCCTGCACAAGACCCTGGGCATGGCGGCGCTGGCCCTGGTGGCGGCGCGGTTGCTCTGGACGCTGGGGCAGCCGAAGCCCGGCCCCCTGCACCCCGAGCGGCGGCTGGAGACCCTTGGCGCCGAGGCGGTGCATTGGGCGCTGTGGATCGGCATGATCGTCATGCCGCTGTCGGGTTGGCTCTTGCATTCCGCGGCGCCGGGCGGCTTTGCCCGCATCCTCTGGCCCTTCGGCCAGCGCCTGCCCTTCGTGCCCGAGGACGCGGCCCTGTCCGAGCGTTTCGGGGTCTTTCACGAATTGGGCTGGTGGCTGCTGGCCGGGCTGATCCTGCTGCATGTCCTGGGCGCGCTGAAACATGCGGTCATCGACCGCGACGGCACCATGCACCGCATGGCCGGCGATCCCGCGCTCGCGCCCGAACCGACCGCCCCGGCCTCGGGCATCCTGCCGCATCTGCTGGCGGCCGTGGCGGGGCTGGGGCTTTGGGTCGGCATCGCCCTGGTGCCGGCCTTGGTGTCGACCTCGATTCCGGCCGACGCGCCCGCGGCGCAGCAGCCGGCGGCATCCGTGCCTGCGACCGCCTCGGGTGCGGGCTGGGCGGTGGAGCAGGGCAAGCTGGAGATCGAGGTCGCCCAGGCCGGCAATCCGGTCGCGGGCCAGTTCGGCCAATGGCAGGCCGATATTTCCTATGACCCGGACAGCCGGACCGGGCAGGTGCGGGTCGAGGTCGACATCGCCTCGCTGACGCTGGGCGCGGTCAGCGACGCCGCCAAGGGACCGGATTTCCTGGATGCCGCCGCCCATCCGACCGCCGTCTTCGAGGCCGAGATCCTGCCACCCGCGGCCGAGGGGCAGCCGCATGTCGCGCAGGGCCTGCTGACCGTCGCCGGCCAGGCGGTCGAGGCCGCCCTGCCCTTTGAGCTGGTCATCGAGGGCGACGTGGCGCAGGCGCAGGGCCGGATGCAGCTCGACCGCCGCGATTTCGGCATCGGAGCGAGCTATGCCGACGAAGGCACCGTGGGCTTTGCCGTGGCCGTGGGGTTCGAGCTGAGGGCCAGGCGGCAATAGGGCAAGGGCCGCCTCGACGGGCGGCCCTGCCTTGGGTATTCGGGAAACGGTGACGGCGCGGCAGGAAAAAGGCCGCCTCGGTGGGCGGCCTTTTCCGATGGGTATTTGGGGAACGAAGAAGCCGGGCTCAGCCGACCAGTTCGAGGCCCGAGAAGAAGAAGGCGATCTCGCGCGCCGCGGCTTCGGGGCTGTCCGAGCCATGGACCGAGTTTTCGCCGACCGAGAGGGCGAATTCCTTGCGGATGGTGCCCTCGTCGGCATTGGCCGGGTTGGTCGCACCCATGACTTCGCGGTTCTTCAGGATGGCGCCCTCGCCTTCCAGCACCTGCACCACCACCGGCTCGGAGGTCATGAATTCGGTCAGCTCGCCGTAGAACGGGCGTTCCTTGTGTTCGGCATAGAACTGGCCGGCTTGCGCCAGCGTCAGCTGGATGCGCTTTTGCGCGACGATGCGCAGGCCGGCTTCCTCGAACTTGGCGTTGATCTTGCCGGTCAGGTTGCGCTTGGTGGCGTCGGGTTTGATGATCGAAAGCGTGCGTTCGATGGCCATGGGATCGTCCTTTTCCTTGTTCCGGCCGCAGGTGGCGCGGAAATCCGCGCCCCGTTAGCATGGGCGGCGGCGCTTGAAAAGCCGGCGCGGCCCCGGCCCGCGCCTGGGCACGGGGCTTTGATGACGGCATTGACGGCGCGCGCGGCTTGCGCCATGCGGGGGCGCATGCTGCGCATCGACGACATATCCTATTCCATCGCCGGACGGCCGCTGTTCGAGCACGCCTCGGCCACCATCCCGGACGGCCACAAGGTCGGCCTGGTCGGCCCGAACGGCGCCGGCAAGACCACGCTGTTCCGGCTGATCCGGGGCGAGCTGGGCCTGGACGGCGGCGCCATCACCCTGCCGCCCCGCGCCCGCATCGGCGGCGTCGCGCAGGAAGCGCCCGGCACCGCGACGAGCGTGCTGGAGACGGTGCTGGAGGCGGACGCCGAGCGCGCCGCCCTGATCGCCGAATCCGCAAGCGCCGCCGATCCCGCCCGCATCGCCGAGATCCAGACCCGGCTGGCCGACATCGACGCCTGGTCCGCCGAGGCGCGGGCCGCGACCATCCTGCGCGGCCTGGGCTTTTCGACCGAGGACCAGGCCCGGCCGACCAGCGACTATTCCGGCGGCTGGCGCATGCGCGTGGCGTTGGCCGGCGTGCTGTTTTCCCAACCCGACCTGCTGCTGCTGGACGAGCCGACCAACTACCTGGACCTGGAAGGCGCGCTGTGGCTGGAAAGCTACCTGGCGAAATATCCCCATACCGTCATCGTCATCAGCCATGACCGCGACCTGCTGAACCGCGCCGTCGGCCATATCCTGCACCTCGAGGATCGCAAGCTGCTGCTTTACTCCGGCGGCTACGACACCTTCGCGCGGACCCGGGCCGAGAAGCGCGCCCTGCAGGCCGCCGAGGCCAGGAAGCAGGACGCCCGCCGCGCCCATCTGCAAAGCTTCGTCGACCGTTTCCGCGCCAAGGCCACCAAGGCGCGCCAGGCCCAGGCCCGCATCAAGATGCTGGAAAGGATGGAGCCGATCACTGCCCCCGAGGAGGCGAAGTTCCACCGCTTCGGCTTTCCGCAGCCCGACCAGCTGTCGCCGCCCATCGTCTCGCTGGACGGGGTTTCGGTCGGCTATGACGGGCGCGCGGTGCTGCGGCGGCTGAACCTGCGCATCGACCAGGACGACCGCATCGCGCTTTTGGGTCGCAACGGCCAGGGCAAGTCCACGCTGTCCAAGCTTCTGGCCGGGCGGCTGGAGGCGATGGAGGGGCGGATCGCGCGTTCGGGCAAGCTGCGCATCGGCTATTTCGCCCAGCACCAGGTCGACGAGCTGGAACTGATGGACACGCCGCTGGACCATGTCCGCCGGCTGCGCCCGGACGAGCCGCCGGCCCGGCTGCGCGCCCGACTGGCCGGCTTCGGGCTGATGGAGGCCCAGGCCGAAACCCGCGTCGGCCAGCTGTCCGGCGGGCAGAAGGCGCGGCTGTCGCTGCTGCTCGCGACCATCGACGCGCCGCATCTGCTGATCCTGGACGAGCCGACCAACCACCTGGACATCGAATCGCGCGAGGCGCTGACCGAGGCGCTGAACGACTATACCGGCGCCGTGGTGCTGGTCAGCCACGACATGCACCTGCTGAACCTGGTGGCCGACCGGCTGTGGCTGGTGGACCAGGGCGGGGTCAGCCCCTGGCAGGACGACCTGGACGACTATCGCCGCATGCTGCTGGCCGGCGAGGAGAAGTCCGAGCCGAAGCCCGAGGCGAAACCGGCGCCCAAACGCCCCGCGCGCGAGAAGGTTCTGGAGCTGCGCGCCGAGGCCCGCCGGGCCGAGGAGCGGGTCGAAAAGCTGACCGCCATGCTGGAAAAGCTGGATGCGATCATGGCCGATCCCGCGACCTATGACGACGCTCAGAAGGCCGAGGCCTGGGGCCGCAAGCATGCCGAGGCCAGCGAGGCGATGCAGCGCGCCGAGGGGCTGTGGATGGAGGCGCTGGAGCGGCTGGAGGAAGCCCAGCGGGCCTGAGCGCAACACCCGCGAATTATTGTCTAAAATTCGCTAGACTCCGCTTGCCCTGATGCCGGGTTTCGACGCAGGGTGCCGACCGATTTGATAAGGATTCGCCATGACCCGGATTGCCGCGCTTGCGCTTCTTGCCGCCACCGCCCTGACCTCGCCCGCCGCGGCGCAGTCGCTGGGGCTTGGGCGCGGGCTTTCGGTCGATGCCGGGCTGGGGGTGAAATACAGCCCCGAGTTCATGGGGTCGGACAACCTGGACGCCTCGCCCTGGATCATCCTGCGCAACGGCGATGCCGACCGCGGCAAGAAGGACGGGATCTCGATCCTGCCCTCGCTGAACTATGTGGGCAAGCGCGATGCCGACGATCACGAGGATCTGCGCGGCATGCGCGACATCGGCCGCGCCGGCGAATTCGGGGTGAAGCTGTCCTGGCGCATGGGCGACATGACCAGCTATGGCGCCATCCGCAAGGGTTTCGGCGGCCATCACGGCGTGGCGGGCGAACTGGGCGCGAAATACCGCTATGAGGTCAACGACAGGCTGACGCTTTGGACCGGGGCCGAGCTGGGCCTGGGCGACCAGGATTTCGTCGGCACCTATTTCGGCGTCGACGGGAACGAATCGCGGCCGGGCCGCGCCGCCCACAGCCCCGACGGCGGCGCCTATATCGCCCGCGTCAGCGTCGAGGCGCGTTACGAATTCATGCCCGACACGGCGCTGATGGGGCGGCTGACCTATGGCCGGCTGCTGGGCGATGCCGGCGATTCGCCCCTGGTGCAGACCCGCAGCCAGCCCTCGATCAGCATCGGCGTGGCGCGGCGGCTGAACTTCCGCTTCTAAGCGGCTCTGGACCCCGGAAGGCACAAGTCCTATATCATTGCCAAGATTTTACAGGACACGCCGCATGAGCACCGAGAATCTCAAGGAAGGCGACCCGCTGATCGCGCCTTCGACGACCGACCATCCCCTTTACGAAAGCGTGGTCGAGGCCTGCAAGACGGTCTACGACCCGGAAATCCCGGTCAATATCTTCGACCTGGGGCTGATCTATACCATCGCCATCGACAACGAGAATGCGGTGCGCATCGTCATGACCCTGACCGCGCCCGGCTGCCCCGTCGCGGGCGAGATGCCCGGCTGGGTCGCCGATGCGGTCGAGCCGCTGCCCGGCGTCAAGCAGGTCGATGTCGAGATGACCTTCCTGCCGCAATGGGGCATGGACATGATGTCCGAAGAGGCCCGCCTGGAGCTTGGCTTCATTTGACGGCGCGCGAGGACATGCTGGCCGGCCGGCCCTACAATCCCGGCGATGGCGAGTTGGTGGCGATGCGCAAGGCCGCGCAGGGATTGATGCGCGACTACAACGCCACCATCATCGGCGACAAGACCCGCGCCCGCACCCTGACGCAATTGCTGGGCACCTGGAACGGCGCGGTGATCCGCACGCCCTTTCATGTCGATTACGGCAAGCACATCCATTTCGGGCCGGATTGCTTCGTGAATTACGGCTGCTTCTTCATGGACATCTGCGAAATCCGCATCGGCGCGCGCTGCCAGTTCGGCACCGCCGTGCAATTGCTGACCGAGGATCGCCCGCGCGAGCGCGACAGCCGTGCCAAGGGCGTCGAATGGGGCAAGCCCATCACCATCGGCGATGACGTCTGGGTCGGCGGCGGCGCGGTCGTGCTGCCGGGCGTCAGCATCGGCGACGGCGCCATCGTCGGCGCCGGCGCGGTCGTGACCCGCGACGTGGCAGCCGGCGCGACCGTGGTCGGCAACCCTGCCCGTCCCTTGCCGGCGAAATCCTGAGCGTCAGAGAAACATCCGGTGCCGGCCGCGGCTGACCAGGTGCAGCCCGCCCTGGCTGACCGGCATTTCGGCCAGCCGCTCCAGCGGCAGGTCCATGGCTACAAGCCGCAGCATGCGCAGGGTGATGCCATGCGTCACGATCAGCGCCGGGCCGTCCAGGTCGTCCAGGAATGCGCGCACCCGCGCCTCGAGCCCGGCGAAATGCTCGCCCCCCGGCGCCATGTCATACCAATCCAGCGGCCCTCGGGCGAAGGCTTCCGGGTGCGCCGCGTGCAGTTCCGACGAAAGCCGGCCGCTGAAATCGCCGATATCGATTTCATGCAGGCGCTCGTCCAGGGCAAAGCCCTGCCCGCCAAAGGCAATGCGCGCGGTCTGCTGCGCCCGCCCCGCGGTGCTGGCAAGCCGCGCCATGCCGCGCAGATCGCGCACCAGCCAGGCCAGCCGCCGCGCCTGCGCCTCGCCCAGCGGGGTAAGCGGAGAATCCAGCCGGCCCTGCATCCGCCCCTCGGCGTTCCAGACCGTCTGGCCGTGCCGCATCAGGTAAAGGTCCGGCCAGTCCGGCATCAGGCCCATTTCGCCATGGGCGGCAGGCTCATCAGCACCGCCTCGGGGTCGTGGCCGGTGGCCAGGCCGAACTTGGTGCCGCGGTCATAGACCAGGTTGTATTCCGCATAAAGGCCGCGATGGATCAGTTGCGCGTCCTTGTCCGCCTCGTCCCAGGGCCGGGCCATGCGCTTTTCGGCCAGGGGCAGGAAGGCGGGCAGGAAAGCCTCGCCCACCGCCCTGGTAAAGGCGAAATCGGCATGCCAGTCGCCGCTGTTCAGGTCGTCAAAGAAGATGCCGCCGACGCCCCGCGCCCTTCCGCGATGCGGGACAAAGAAATACTCGTCCGCCCAGGCCTTGAAGCGGTCGTAGTAATCGGCGCCATGCGGGGCGCAGGCAGCGCGCAGGGTGGCGTGGAAATGCGCGGTATCCTCGGCATATTCCAGGCAGGGGTTCAGGTCGGCGCCGCCGCCGAACCACCAGGCGCCCGGCGTCCAGAACATGCGCGTGTTCATGTGCACCGCCGGCGCATGCGGGTTCTGCATATGCGCGACCAGGCTGATCCCCGAGGCCCAGAAGCGCGGGTCCGCCTCGATCCCCGGCACGCCGCGGGCCGCCATGGCCTGGCGGGCGGCAGAAGACAGTTCGCCATGCACCGCCGACCAGTTCACGCCGACCTTCTCGAAGACCCGGCCCCCGCGCATGACCGACATCAGCCCGCCGCCGCCATCCTCGCCGCGCCGGGTCTCGCGGACCTCGAAACGGCCGGGCGCGGCGCTGCCGGGGCCGCGATCCTCCAGCGCCTCGAAGGCGGCCACGATGCGGTCGCGCAGCTCGCGGAACCAGGCCGCCGCCTTCTGTCGCTCATCGTGCATTTCCATGGGCTTGCCTCCGCATTCGTGAATTGCCCCACCTGGGGGACGGGCTTATGCTTCGGACGAAACAACTAGAGATCCCGGCCATGACCCGCAACATCCTGCTTGCCCTGATGCCTGTTCTGGTTGTCGCATCCTGCGGAACCCCGCAAGAGCAATGCATCAGCCGCAACACCCGTGAATATCGCACCGTCTCGAACCTGCTGGCCGAGGTCGAGGCCAACCTGGCGCGCGGCTATGCCTGGGAAGAGCGCACGGTGATGCGCACCCAATGGGAAGATTGCCGCTATGTCTGGGTGGACAAGGACGGCAACCGCCGGCTGGGCTATCGCCCCTGCCTGCGCGACGTCGCCGATACCGAGCGCTACCGGGTGCCGATCGACCCGGCGGCCGAGACGCGCAAGCGCGACAACCTGCTGGCGCGCAAGCAGGCGCTGATGCCCGCCGCCCGCGCCGCGGTCGACGCCTGCAAGGCCGCCTATCCCGAAAAGGACGGATAACGCTCAGTAGACGCCGGGCGCCAGCGGGTCGCCCAGGCTGCGGCCGCCATCGACGCGCAGGATCTGCCCGGTGACAAAGCTCGACGCCTCGCTGGCCAGGAACTGCACCGTCGCCGCCAGTTCGTCCGCCCCGGCGATCCGGCCCAGGGGCGTCGCCGCGATCATGCGGTCGCGCAGGCCCGGATCCTCGCGCAGCTTCAATTGCAGGTTGTTCGACATGATGCTGGCGAAGGCCACGCCGTTCACCCTGATCCGCTTGGGCGCCAGGGCCGAGGCGAGCGAGCGCGTCGCCTGCGCCTGCGCCGCGCTGGCGATGGAATAGGCCAGCATCTGCGGCTGCGGCCAGTCGGCGGCCAGCGAGGTGACGTTGACGATGGCGCCGTGCTGGATCGCCTCCTC
This sequence comes from Paracoccus sp. pheM1, assembly GCF_018499825.1. Taxonomy (NCBI): domain Bacteria; kingdom Pseudomonadati; phylum Pseudomonadota; class Alphaproteobacteria; order Rhodobacterales; family Paracoccaceae; genus Paracoccus; species Paracoccus sp. pheM1. Next base: position 1,112,748 of record NZ_JAGXCX010000001.1, on the reverse strand, counting down.
GCCCGCCTCCTCGGCCTGGGCCATCATCCGCTTGGCGACCATCTGCGACAGGCGCAGGCCGGAACTCATGTTCTGGCGCAGCATGTCGCCCAGCAGGTCGTCGTTCACCGTCAGCGGGTCGCAGCCCTGCACCATGCGATGCGCATTGACCAGGATGTCCACCCGGTCGAAGGCGTCGATGGTGGCCGAGACCAGGTTCGCCAGCGTCAGCTTCTGCCCCAGGTCGCCGGCGAAGGCGCGCACCGGCCCCTCGGCCGCGGCCTGGTCGCCCAGTTCGGTCATCAGCGCCGCCTCGTCGCTGTCGGCGAACATGACATTGGCGCCCGCCTCCTCGAAATGGCGGGCGATGGCCAGGCCGATGCCGCGGGCGGCGCCGGTCACGATGGCGGTCTTGCCCTGGATGGACAGGCTCATCTTTTCCTCGCTCTCGACAGGGGGGCTTTCGACTGCGGGCCTTTCGACTGGGGCCGCCCGGCCCCGCCGCGCCGTGCGCCCGAGGCGGTCAGGATCTTGAACCGCGCGTCGCCGCCCAGCTCGGTGACTTCGGCAAAGCATTCGCGCAGCGCCTGCTCATAGGGCAGGTGGCGGTTGGCCACCATCCACAGCCGCCCCGCCCCGGTCAGCAGCCCCGCCGCCGCGCGGATGAAGCCGGCGCCGAGCCTCGGGTCGGCCGCCCGCCCCTCGTGGAAGGGCGGGTTCATGATCACGCCGTTCACCGGCTCGGGCAGGCGGAAATCCAGCGCATCCGCCCAGTGAAAGCGCGCGCGCGGATCGGCAATGTTGCGCCGCGCGCAATCCAGCGCCGCGGCATCGGCCTCGACCAGGTGCAGCAGCTCGACGCCGGGATGGGTCAGGATCTGCGCCGAAAGCCAGCCCCAGCCCGCGCCCAGGTCGACGATGCGGGTCGGCAGTTTCTCGGGCAGCGCCGCCGCCAGCGCCTGCGAGGCGGGGTCCGGCCCATCGGCCGAGAACACGCCCGGCCGCGTCACCATGCCGGGCGCGGCCAGGTGATCCTGCGCCGCCCAGCCCTCGGGCAGCCAGCCCGGCTGGGGCAGCGTCACCCGGAAGATCTTGCCATGGGCGCGCGACTGGACCTCGTCCACCGGGGCCAGGGCGCGCATCTCCTTCATCACCGCATCGACGCCGTCGGTCTTTTGCCCGTCGATCCACAGCGAGGCGCCCGGCGCCAGCCGCGCCGCGGCCTCGGCGATGCGCGCCCGCGCCTCGGCCCGCGCCCGCGGTAAAAAGACCACGGCGCCGTCGAAATCGCCCGAGGCCGCCGTCTCGACGTCGTAGCCTCGCGATTTCAGCGCCCGGTGGTCGGGATAAAAGCCCTGCACGATCTGCACGCGGGCGGGATCGAAGGACGAAAGATCGGTCGCGGCGCCCGCGCCGATCAGCAGCATGCGCCCTTCGGGCGGCGTGCCGCCAAAGACAAGTTCCAGCCGTGATCCAGCCAATTTCTACTCTTTTTCCATGGTGCATTGCAGCGGATGCTGCTGGCGGCGGGCCAGTTCCATGACCTGCGCCACCTTGGTTTCGGCGATCTCGTGCGAGAAGACGCCGACGACGGCCACCCCCTTGCGATGAACCGTCAGCATGATCTCGATCGCCTGGGCGTGGTTCATGTTGAACAGCCGCTCAAGCACATGCACGACGAATTCCATCGGCGTGAAATCGTCGTTCAGCAGCAATACCTTGTACATCGGAGGCCGCTGCGTGCGGGGTCTGGTCTTGACCCCCAGTTCGACCTCTTCGCGGTCCCCAGGTCGGTTGGTCATCTGCGGTTTGGTCACGACGCTCGTATCAGGATATGGACGGTTCTGGGACCGAATATAGAGCCTTTCCCCGCGCTTGATAAGCCCCGCCCCCGCCGCCGGGATGCGAAAGCCCCGGCAACCTGCGGCAGATTGCGCGGCATGGGCGCAAACTTGCGGTTTCCGAACACGGGAATGCGTGTTATTGTCATTTCATTAATGAAGGGCCCGCATAATGAACGGACCCTCAGAGGCAGAAGAGACCGGGACAGTGAGCAGAATCACCAGAAAAGTCCGCTTGGGACTGATGATCCTATTCGCCTGGGCATTGCCCATGGCGGTGGCCGCCGCCCCCTTCGCGGCCTTCGTCATGGATGCGCGCACCGGGCAGGAAATCTATGCGCAGAACGCGGATACGCGGCTTCATCCGGCCTCGCTGACCAAGATGATGACGCTCTACATGGCCTTCAGCGCCGTCGAGCGCGGGCAGGTGCGGCTGGACAGCAAGTTCCTGGTGTCCAGCCATGCGGCCGCGCAACCGCCCTCGCGGCTGGGGCTGAAGCCGGGCCAGCGGATCGAGCTGCGCTACCTGATCCGCGCGGCGGCGGTGAAATCCGCCAATGACGCGGCCACGGTGATCGGCGAGGGGCTGGCGGGGTCCGAGGCGAAATTCGCCGCGCAGATGACCCAGATGGCCCGTGCCCTGGGCATGCGCAACACGCATTTCCGCAACGCCAACGGCCTGACGGCCGAGGGGCATTATTCCACCGCCCGCGACATGACGGTCCTCGGGCGGCGACTGTTCTACGATTTCCCGCAATATTACTCGATCTTCTCGCGCCGCTCGGCCGATGCGGGGATCGCCACCGTCGCCAGCACCAACAAGCGCTTCCTCGACAGCTACGAGGGCGCGGACGGCATCAAGACCGGCTATACGCGGGCGGCCGGCTTCAACCTGACCGCCTCGGCCAAGCGCGGCTCCAAGCGGATCATCGCCACGGTGCTGGGCGGCACCTCGACGGCGCATCGCAACCAGGTCATGGCCCAGCTGCTGGACGCCGGCTTCGGAAAGGCCCCCACTCGTGTGCGAGAGGTGAAGCCCGCGCCGCCGCAGCTGGTGGCCGAGAAGAAGGTGCGCCGCACCGTGCAGGTCGCCCGCACCGAGCCGCAGCAGGCGGCGACCGTGCGGCTTGCCAGCTCGGACCGTCCGGTGGCGCGAGCCTCGACCGTGGCGGTGGTGACGCCGGCGGCGATCTCGGCCGCGGTCTCGCGCGCCCAGGCGGCCGCGGCACCGGCCCCTGCCCGCAGCGGCAGCGCCCTGGCCGCCAGCGCCCGGCCGGCGCGCAAGCCCGGCACCGGCCAGTTCGCCAATGTCGCGACCGATCCCGAACTGCTGGCCCGCGCCGCCCGGCCCGAGGCGCGGCCGGAAGAAGGCGATGCCTCGGAACCCGCGGCCGTGCCGGTGAATGCCGTCCGCCCTGCCCCGGCACCGCGCGACGACCGTTCGGCCGGGCTTTCCGCGCCGGCGGCGGGCTCGCCCTCGCTGTTCGTGCAGGCGACCCAACCGCAGCCGGAAAGCATGGCGCTGTTGGCCTCGCCGGCCCCGGCGCAGCGGTCCGAGACGATCATCCTCGCCTCGCTCGACCCCGAAGAGGATGCCGCGCCCGCGCCGACCGAGATCGTCGCCCGCGGATCGGATTCGGGCGGCAAGGGCTGGGGCGTCTCGCTGGGCCTGTTCCGTTCGCAATACGAGGCCGAGCAGATGCTGCTGAAAACCGCGCTTCAGGAAAGCGGCGCGCTTGGCAGCGCGCTGAGCCGCGTCGCCAATACCAAGCGGGGCTTCGAGGCGAATTTCGTCGGGATGAACCGGGAAACCGCGGAACTCGCCTGCGGCCGGATCGCCGCGCGGCAGCAAAGCTGCCGGATCCTCGGCCCCTGACCCCACCGGCCGAGGGGTTCGCCGCCACCAAGCAACAAGGGCGCCATGGTCCGGCAGGACCAGGCGCCCTTGGCATTCCGCCCTCCCTGCAAGCCGGACCGCTTGGGCAACCTGTACCGCTGCATAGCGGGCGCGCGGCCGCGCGCCTGGTTGCATCCCCGCGGCAGGCCTGCGTTTCCAGATGCGCGGGCCCGACAGCCGCCGGGCTAAAACGGCCCCGGCCGGCGTTCTTCGGAAAGCATGACGTTGGCCTCGACCTGGCCCACGCCGGGCAGGGTCATGATGCGGCGGCGCAGGATGCGCTCGAAATCGGCGATGTCGCGGGCATGGATGCGCAGGCGGTAGTCGAACTGCCCCAGCACATGCTGCACCACCTGCACCTCGGGGATCGCCGTCACCGCGCGCTCGAAATCCTCCAGGCTGACACGGCCCTTGGCGGCCAGCCGGATGCCCAGGAACACGGTGACGCCGAAGCCCAGGGCGGGCTTGTCCACCACCACCCGGCGCCCGGCCACCACCCCCGCCTCGGTCAGCCGGCGGATGCGCCGCCAGGCCGCGGGCTGGGTCAGGCCCAGGATCCGGCCGATCTCGGCCGCGCCGCGCGTCGCATCCTCGGCCAGAAGCCGCAGGATCGCCAGATCCGTCGCATCGGGGTGAAAGCTCACAGCGGCAGCTCCTGCACGTCCTTGATGGTCGAGACCAGCATCAGCGCATCGCTGTCGGCCACATGTGGCAGGGTCAGGATGCTTTCGCGATAGAGCTGCTGCCAATGCGCCATGTCGCGGGCGATCACCGACAGCCGCAGATCGACCGAGCCCAGGAAGGTCTGGATCTCGGTCACTTCGGGCACGCGCCGGGCGGCGGCGATGAACTCGTCGAAGGCGCGGGGATGGGTCTTGTCCAGGGTAAAGCGCAGGCTGACCTGCACCTCGTAGCCAAGCCTGCGCCAGTCGATGCGGGCCTCGGTGGCGCGGATCACCCCCGCCTGGCGCAGCCGTTCCAGCCGGCGCCACAGGCTGGCCGGCGTGACCCCTGCCCGCTCGGCCAGCTCGGCGTTCGCGATGTCGGGATCGGCCAGAAGCTGGCGCAGGATGCGGCGGTCGGTCGCGTCTGGCATGAATTTTTCACCTTTATGGTATTTTTGGCATGATTATCGCCAAACTTCCAGCACATCCGCGAAGATTGCACAGAACTGCCGTCGGAACGCTGCTAGAACCCTCGCATCGAAACGAGGGAGATCCCGATGCGTGTCTATTATGATCGCGACTGCGATGTGAACCTGATCAAGGACAAGAAGATCGCCATGCTGGGCTATGGCAGCCAAGGCCATGCCCATGCGCTGAACCTGCGCGATTCCGGCGCCAAGAACCTGGTCGTCGCCCTGCGCGAGGGTTCCGCCTCGGCCAAGAAGGCCGAAGCCGAGGGGCTGAAGGTCATGGGCATCGCCGAGGCCGCCGCCTGGGCCGACCTGATCATGTTCACCATGCCCGACGAGCTGCAGGCCGAGACCTATCGCAAATACGTGCATGACAACCTGCGCGAAGGCGCGGCCATCGCCTTTGCCCACGGGCTGAACGTGCATTTCGGCCTGATCGAGCCCAAGCCCGGCGTGGACGTGATCATGATGGCGCCCAAGGGCCCCGGCCACACCGTGCGCGGCGAATATGTCAAGGGCGGCGGCGTGCCCTGCCTGGTCGCGGTGCATCAGGACGCCACCGGCAAGGCCATGGACATCGGCCTGAGCTATTGCTCGGCCATCGGCGGCGGCCGCTCGGGCATCATCGAGACGAACTTCCGCCAGGAATGCGAAACCGACCTGTTCGGCGAGCAGGCGGTGCTGTGCGGCGGCCTGGTCGAGCTGATCCGCATGGGCTTCGAAACCCTGGTCGAGGCCGGCTACGAGCCGGAAATGGCCTATTTCGAATGCCTGCACGAAGTGAAGCTGATCGTGGACCTGATCTACGAGGGCGGCATCGCCAACATGAACTATTCGATCTCGAACACCGCGGAATATGGCGAATACGTCTCGGGCCCGCGCGTGCTGCCCTATGAAGAGACCAAGGCGCGGATGAAGGCGGTGCTGACCGACATCCAGACCGGCAAGTTCGTGCGCGACTTCATGCAGGAGAACGCCGTGGGCCAGCCCTTCTTCAAGGCGACCCGCCGCATCAACGACGAACACCAGATCGAGAAGGTCGGCGAGAAGCTGCGCGGCATGATGCCCTGGATCTCCAAGGGCAAGATGGTGGACAAGGAGCGCAACTGAGCGCGATGCCATGGAAAGCCCCGCCCCGGCGGGGCTTTTCCATTTCGCGGGCGCAGAGGCGCGCGGCGGGAGCCGGCATATCGCGTCGGGCGAGCTTTCCCGATCGCGGAGGCCGCAGGCCACGCCGCCCTTGGCCGGGCATGCGCTAGCCCGGCAGGCCGGGCGTTTTCAGGGCAAGGAACATGCGGATCATCGACAGGCAGGCCGTGCGGGCCATTCTGCTGACGCCCGAGGACCGGGTGCTGCTGATGCGGGTCGATTACGGCGGCGGCGACTGGTGGATCACCCCCGGCGGCGGCATCGAGCCGGGCGAGACGCCGGAACAGACCCTGCGCCGCGAATTGGCCGAGGAGCTGGGCTTCGCCCTGCCCGCCCTGGGCCCGCTGGTCTGGCGGCGCCGCGTGACCATGACGCTGCACCGGCAGCGCTGGCGGCAGTCCGAGGATTATTTCCTGGTCGAGACCCCCGGCTTCACCCCGGCGATCCAGGACGCGCCCGAAGCCGCCACCATCCGCGAATTCCGCTGGTGGAGCCTGGCCGAGATGCGCCACACCTTCCAGCGCCTGGCCCCGGCCGGACTGGCGCGCATCGTGCTGGACTATCGCGAAAGCGGGCCGCCCGGCAGCCCGCCCGAGATAGAAATCATCGAGGGTTGATCGCTAAGCAGCGAAAACATCGTCGAAAAACGCCAGTTCCAGCGTGACGGCGCGGCGGAAGAAGTCCCGCGCCTGCTCTGCGGCCTCGGGGCCCGCCCGGTCGAATTCGTCGCGCAGGAAGCCGACGAAATCACGGAAGAAGGGATTGTCGTGCAGCGTGATCCATTCGGCATGGACGAAATTCGCCGGCAGCGGCTGGGTCGCGCGCATGGCCCAGTCGAGATAGAGCCCCTCGGCCACGTTCAGCACCGCCAGAACGGCGGGATAGGCGCGCGTCTCGGCCGCCTCGCGCATCAGTGCCTGGAAACCCGCGGTAGGGGCGCTGTCGGGAATGGCGGCGCGGTCCGCCTCGCCTACGCCAAGCGCGGCAAAGGCGCGCAGGAAATAGTCGTTCTCCTCGCCCGAGACCATGCCGGCGAAGCGGCCGAAGCGCAGCCGCGATTCGAAACGGTCGGCCGAGGCGATGGCGGCGCCCAGAAGCGTCAGGAAGGCGTCGAGGAAACGGTGGTCCTGCACCAGGTAGCGCGCCATCGCCGCATCCGCGATGCTGCCGTCGCAAACTTCGCGCACGAAGCGGTGGCCGACGGCGGCGGACCATTCCGTCGCGCATTCCCGGCGCAGGGTCTCAAAGAAGCTTTCGGTCATCATGCCCTCATGGCTTGGGGGCGAGACCGTCGGTGCGGCGGCCTCGCGGTGAGGCCGGCAAAAGGCAGGTGCGTCATTCCCATTCCTCCGCCGGCATGATCCGGGTCAGGTTCAAAGGGTCACCGCGCCGCCCGTTGCAGGTCGCGCCGGGCCAGCGGTTTCTCAGCCCCTTGCCGGGGCTCCCCTTGGTGGCGCCAGGTTAGCGCGGATGGCCGCGGCTGTCACGCGCCGCCCACAGGATCGTGAGCCGGGAAATCCGGGAGCGGCCGGGCCCGAGGCGGCATTCCGTCTTGCAGCCGGGGGCCAGATGTTATCTCGTTGCGACAGGGCGGGCGCGCGAGCCGCCCGCAGTCAGGACCGGGAACCATGACGACAGGCGAAATGCCGAAACCCACGACCACGACCGAGCCGAACCCCGCCGCCGCTGCCCTGCAGCAAAGCCCGAAACAGGTCGGTCTGCGCCTGCACCGGCCGCCCCTGCTGACCAATATCTCGGCCGCGCGCTGGCTGCTGCTGGCCATCGTGGCGGCCTCGATCTACTTCTTCCACGGCTTCCTGGTGCCGGTGCTGGCGGCCATGGTGATCGCGCTGGCCAGCTGGCCCCTGCGCGAGCGCGCGGCCCACCAGCTGAACCTGGGCCGCACCGGCGCGGCCACGCTGCTGGTGCTGGTGCTGGTCTGCTTCCTGCTGATCCCCATCGCCATGGCGCTGATCTATGCCTTCCGCGAGCTGCGCGACTGGATCAACTGGGCGATCGTGGTCAACAGCTCGGGCGCGCCGACGCCGGGCTGGATGGTCGAGCTGCCGCAGGTCGGCGACTGGCTGGACGAGAACTGGCAGACCTATGTCGGCCGCCCCGGCGGCATCAGCGAGATCGTGCAGCTGGTCAGCGGCTCGAACATCGGCGCGATCTATCGCGGCGCGGTGACGGCGGGCACGCTGGCCTTCCACCTGGCGCTGACGCTGCTGTTCATGCTGATCACGCTGTTCGTGCTATACCGCGACGGCGACAGGATCGTGGCGCAGATCGACCAGGTCGGCCGCCGCATCCTGCCCGACCGCTGGAGCCGGCTGTCGCGCGTGGTGCCCGCCACCATCAGCTCGACCGTGACCGGCATGACGCTGATCGCCATCGGCGAGGGGGTGATCCTGGGCATCGCCTATTGGCTGGCGGGCGTGCCCTCGCCGGTGACATTCGGCGTCATCACCGGCTTCATGGCGCTGATCCCCGGCGGCGCGCCGCTGTCCTTCACTCTGGTCTCGGCCTATCTGGTGGCCAGCGGCACGCCCTTTGCCGGGGCGGCGCTGTTCATCTGGGGCACCTGCGAGCTGTTCGTGGTGGACAAGACCATCCGCCCGGTCCTGGTCGGCGGTCCGGTCAAGCTGCCCTTCCTGCCGACCTTTTTCGGGTTGATCGGCGGGGTCAAGACCATGGGCATCGTCGGGCTGTTCGTCGGTCCGGTGCTGATGGCGCTGCTGGTCTCGATCTGGCGGGAATGGCAGCGCGAACTGTCGGAAGAGGAACAGCGGCAGGACAGCAAGCTCATCGGCCTGGAGTGACCGTCGGCCCCCGGCATGAAAAAGGCGGGACGCAAGCCGCGTCCCGCCTTTCCTTTTGCGCTGTTCGTCCCGCGGATCAGTCGGCCGGCGCCGGCGTCGCGGCGGGCGGCACCACCGGCTCTTCCTGCGGCGGGCTGGCCAGCGATTCCGGCAGCGGCGTCAGCGTCACCCCGGCGCTGGAGCCCAGGGGCTGGCCGGTGCGGTCGGTTTCGGCCGGCGCCGGGGTCTCGCCCGGTTGCAGCGCGCCTTCGGTCTGCGGCTCGTCCTCCGACTCGGACTCCGACTCGGGCTCGGTGGCGGCGGGCGTCGGCACCGGCACCGGATTGGCCCGGTCCGCGCCGTCATTGCGCAGATAGTCGAAGAACTCGCCCTGGGGCTGGATCACCAGCGAGCTGTTCTCGCCCTTCAGCGCCCGCTCATAGGAGGTCATCGAGCGGGTGAAGGCAAAGAACTCGGGATCGCGGCCGAAAGCGTCGGCATAGATGGCGTTGCGGCGGGCATCCGCCTCGCCGCGCACCACCTCGGCCCGCTTGCGCGCTTCCGAGGTCAGCTCGACCACGGTGCGGTCGGCGGCGGCGCGGACGCGCTGCGCGGCCTCGCCACCGCGGGCGATCTCGTCGGCGGCCTCGCGCTCGCGTTCGGCGCGCATCCGGGCATAGGTCGCGGTCAGGTTCTGCTCGGGCAGGTCGGTGCGGGTCAGGCGCACGTCGATGACCCGGATGCCCAGGTCGCGGGCGTCGTCGCGGGCCAGGTCGCGGATGCGGTTCATCAGCGGCGTGCGGTCGTCCGACAGCACCGTGGTCGAGGGCACCGAGCCCAGCACCTGCCGGATCGCATTGGTCACGATCGGCTCAAGCCGGCGCTGCGCGAATTCGATGCCGCCCGAGCCCACCGCGCGGCGGAACTGCACCACGTCGGTGATCTGCCAGCGCGCGAAGGCATCGACCACCAGGCGGCGGTCGTCCAGCGGCGTGACCTCCATCGGCGGGGTCGGCAGGCCCAGGATGCGGGCATCGTATTTCACCACGTTGTCGAGGAAGGGCACCTTGATGCCCAGGCCCGGCTCCTCGCGCACCTCGACCACCTCGCCGAAGCGCAGGACAAGCGCCTTTTCGCGCACGTCGACGATATAGAGCGCGGCGATGACCAGGACCGCCACCACGACCAGGAAGGGCAGCGCCAGAAGCGAGATTGCACGGTTCATCACTGGTTCCCCCCGCCGGTATTGGTGTTGCCGGAGCCCGAGGCCCCGCTGCGCAGCTGATCCAGCGGCAGATAGGGCACCACGCCCTGCCCGGCCTCGCCATCGAGGATGACCTTGTTCACCCCGCCCAGAACCTTCTCCATGGTTTCCAGATACATCCGGCGGCGCGTGACCTCCGGCGCCTTGACATATTCGTCATAGACCGAGTTGAAGCGCGCGGCCTCGCCCTCGGCGTTGTTCACCGCCTCGGCGCGATAGGCCTCGGCGCGTTCGATCACGGCGGCGGCCTCGCCTCGGGCGCTGGCCAGCACGCGGTTGGCATAGGCGTCGGCCTCTTTCTCCAGCCGGTCGCGTTCCTGCTGGGCGGCCTGCACCTCGCGGAAGCTGTCGATCACCTCGCGCGGCGGGTCGGCGCGGTCCAGGTTGACGCGCAGCACGTTGATCCCGGCCTCGTAGTCGTTCAGCGTGTTCTGCACCGCCAGCTTCAGGTCGTCGGCGATGGCGCCGCGGTCGCGGTTCAGGATCGGCGCCAGTTCCGAACGCGCCACGATGTCGCGCATGGCGGATTCCGAGACGGCGCGGATGGTGTCGTCGGGATCGGCCAGGTTGAACAGGAATTTCTCGGGGTCCGAGATGTTCCAGACCACCTGATAGGCCATGTCCACGATGTTCTGGTCGCGGGTCAGCATCAGCCCCGAATCCATCGGCCCGGCGCGGCCGGTGCCGATTTCCGTGGTCCGCTCGCCCGAGACCTGCACCACCTCGGCGGTGACGACGGGCCAGGGCGCGAAGTTCAGGCCCGGCTCGCCGGTGCCCACGGGCTTGCCGAACAGCAGCTCGACCGCGCGTTCCTCGGGCTTGACGGTGTAGAAGCTGGAAAAGGCCCAGACCGCCAGCACGGCCAGCGCCGCGATGCCCCAGGTGCCGCGGCTCATCTGGAATTGGGGGCCCTGCGGCCGGCGCGGGCCGCCGCCGCGGTTGCCACCGCCGCCGCCCTTGCCGCCCATCAGCACCCGCAGCCGGTCCTGGCCCTTGCGCACCAGTTCCTCGATCTCGGGGATCTGGTCGCCGCGGCGCGGACCCTGCGGCCGGTCGTCCCTGCCGCCGCCCGGACTGCCCCAGGGGGGCTGGCCGCCCCCTTGCGGCGGCTGCTTGCCGCCCTTGCCGTCATCTCCGCCGCCGCCCCAGGGGCCTTGTCCTGCCATACCTCTCGTGCCTCGCTTGATGTCTGTCTGGTTGAAACTGGTGCCTTCGGCCGGAAAATCAAGCCGATGCGGCGGGTTTGTCCATTTTTGCCGCCCCCACGCGGCGCGAAGGCTTGCGCATGGTCACAAGCTCTTCCGCCAGCGTCGGATGCACGGCGATGGCGGCGTCGAAATCGGCCTTGGTCGCGCCCATGCCCAGCGGGATCGCGATCATCTGGATCATCTCGCCCGCCTCGGGGCCGAAGATGTGGCAGCCCAGCACCTTGTCGGTCTCGCCGTCCACCACCAGCTTCATCACCGCCCGCGCATCCGAGCCGGCGAAAAGCGAGCGCATGGGCCGGAAGCTGGCGACATAGATGTCGGCGGGACCGCAGGCCTCGGCCTCTTCCTCGGTCAGGCCGATGGTCGCCACCTCATGCGGGCGGGTATAGACGGCGCTGGCCACCAGCCGGTGGTCGACCTTGCGCGGCCGGGCGCCGAAGACCGTGTCGGCAAAGCTGTGCCCTTCGCGGATCGCGACCGGGGTCAGGTTCACCCGGTCGGTCACGTCGCCCACGGCATAGATCGACGGCACCGAGCTTTGCGACCATTCGTCCACCGCGATCTCGCCCTTGCGGCCCAGCCGGACGCCGGCCTCCTCGAGCCCCAGCCCCTTGGTATAGGGCGCGCGGCCGGTGGCGAACATCACCGCGTCGAAGATCTCGCTGCCGCCATCCTCGAAGGTGACGCGGACGCCCGCCCCCTCGCGGTCCAGCCGCGCCGGGTTGGTGCCCAGCCGCACGTCGACGCCGATGGCGCGCAGCTGCTCGGTGGCATGGCGGCGCATCTCGGCGTCGAAGCCGCGCAGCACCGCATCGCCGCGATAGGCCAGCACGGTGGCGCTGCCCAGCCCTTGCAGGATGGTGGCGAATTCGCAGGCGATGAAGCCGCCGCCCACCACCAGCACCCGGCCCGGCAGCCTGTCGAGCGTGAACAGGTCGTCCGAGATCAGCCCCAGTTCCTTGCCCGGAATGTCGGGGCGCTGCGGCCGGCCGCCGACCGCGATCAGGATATGCTTGGCGCTCAGGCGCTGGCCGTCGGCCAGCTCGACCGTATGCGCGTCGTGCAGCCGGGCGCGCTGCATGTGGACCTCGACCCCGGCATTCACCAGCCCCGAGGTATAGGCGCCCTCGAGCCGGTCGAGTTCGCGCAGGAGCTTCCCGTGGAACTCGGCCCAGTCGAAGCGGCCCTCGCCCGCGCCCTGCCAGCCGTAGCCGCGCGATTCGGTCGCCGCGGCGCCGGCCTGCGAGGCGAAGATCATCAGCTTCTTGGGGACGCAGCCGCGGATGACGCAGGTGCCGCCCATGCGGCTTTCCTCGGCCAGGCCGACGCGGGCGCCGTATTCGCTGGCCGCGATCCGCGCCGCGCGCACCCCGCCCGAGCCGCCGCCGATGACGAAAAGGTCGTAGTCGAATTTCATGCCATGTCCTCGCGCCGCAACTCCACCACCGACCCGTCCGGGCAGCCGATGATCGCCAGCTCGCAGATATTCAGGAACAGCCCGTGTTCAACCACCCCGGCGATCGCGGACAGCTCGGCCGCCAGCGCCTCGGCATCGGGGATCGATTCCAGCGCCAGGTCCAGCACCAGGTTGCCCTCGTCGGTGCGCAGGGGCGCATCGGCCCGCTTGCGCAGCAGGATCGGGCGCTGGGTCAGCTCCAGCCGGTCCAGCGTGCGCTGGATCAGCGTCCTGGTCGCCTGCCAGCCAAAGGGAATCACCTCGACCGGCAGGTGAAAGGCGCCCAGCCGGTCCACCACCTTGCCCTGGTCGGCGATGACCACCATGCGGTCCGAGGCGGTGGCGACGATCTTTTCGCGCAGATGCGCCGCGCCGCCGCCCTTGATCAGGTTCAGGTCCGGGTCCACCTCGTCGGCGCCGTCGATGGTCAGGTCCAGCCAGCCGATGGCGTCCAGGTCCTCGACCGTCAGCCCCAGCGCGGTCGCCAGCTCCGCCGTCGCCTTCGAGGTCGCGGCGCAGCGCAGCGCAAAGCCTTCCTCCTGCACCCGCTGCGCCAGGCGGCGCACGAAGATCGCCGCGGTCGAGCCGGTCCCCAGCCCCAGCCGCATCCCCGGCTCGACCAGCGCCACCGCGGCGCGGGCGGCGGCATCCTTGGAAAGATCGGTGACGGCGGGATCGGTCATGACGGGAATCCTTGGCTGAATGGCAGGCGGCACATGGCCGTCCTTATAAGCACAAGCCGCGCCATGGGCCACTACCGGCTGCGTCTTTTGGCCGCGACGAAACGCCTGACCGGCGGCGATTGCCTCGGGGCGGCGGCTGACCTACATCTGGCGGCCATGACGATACCCGCCACATATGCCGCCATCATCACCGCCGCGGGCCGCGGCACCCGCGCAGGCGAGGGCCTGCCCAAGCAATGGCGCGGCCTGGCCGGGCAAAGCGTGCTCGAGCGCAGCATCGCCGCTTTTTCCGGTTTCCCGCGCATCGTGGTGACGCTCGCGCCCGAGGACATGGCGCGCGGCCTGGCCGAGCTTGCCGGCCCGGTGGTGCTGGTCGCCGGCGGCGCGACGCGCAGCGACAGCGTGCGCGCGGCGCTGGAAAGCCTGGAAGGCAGCGGCGTGACCCATGTGCTGATCCACGACGGCGCCCGGCCGCTGGTTTCGCCCCGCGTGATCGACGGCGTGGTCGCGGCGCTTGCCGCCGGTGCGCCCGCCGCCGCCCCAGCCCTGCCCGTCACCGATGCGCTGTGGCGGGCCGCGGACGGCCGCGTCACCGGCACCGCCAGCCGCGAGGGGCTGTTTCGCGCCCAGACCCCGCAGGGCTTTGCGCTGGACGCCATCCTGGCCGCGCATCGCGCCCATCCCGAGGGCGCGGCGGACGACGTGGAACTGGCGATCCGCGCCGGCCTGCCCGTCACCGTGACGGCGGGGGACGAGGACAACCTGAAACTGACCTGGCCCGAGGATTTCGCGCGGGCCGAGCGTATCCTGGGGGACGCGATGGACATCCGGCTTGGCAATGGTTTCGACGTGCATGCCTTCACCACAGGCGACCATGTCTGGCTGTGCGGGGTAAAGATCCCGCATGACAAGGCGCTGCTGGGCCATTCCGACGCCGACGTGGGGATGCACGCGCTGACCGACGCGATCTATGGCGCCTTGGCGCAGGGCGACATCGGCCGGCATTTCCCGCCCTCGGACCCGCAATGGAAGGGCGCGGAAAGCCACATCTTCCTGCGCCATGCCGCGATGCTGGCGCGGCAGATGGGCTATGAGATCTCGAACGCCGACGTGACGCTGATCTGCGAGCGGCCCAAGGTCGGGCCCCATGCCGGCGCCATGGCGCTGCGGCTGTCCGAGATCGTCGGGGTCGAGCCCGACCGGGTCAGCGTCAAGGCCACCACCTCGGAACGGCTGGGCTTCACCGGGCGCGAGGAAGGCATCGCCGCCATTGCCACCGTCACTTTGGTCAAGGGGTAATCATGGACAAGTTGATCGCGACATTCTTCGGCATCGGCCACCTGCGGCCGGCGCCCGGCACCTGGGGCTCGGCCGCCGCCGTGGTGCTGGGGGTCGCGGCCTATGAATGGCTGCATCCGATGCTGGTGCCGGCGGGTTTCGTGCTGGCGACCGTGCTGGGCTTCTGGGCGGTGCCGCGCGTGCTGGCGCAAAGCGCCGACGGCGACCCGTCCTGGGTCGTCATCGACGAGGTGGCGGGGCAATGGCTGGCCATGTGCTTCACCGTGATCCCGCTGGCGCAGAAGGGCGTCTCTATCCTGGCGGCCTGGCCGGGCTTCGTCGCGCCCTTCCTGCTGTTTCGGCTGTTCGACATCTGGAAACCCTGGCTGGTCGGGCGCGCGGACCGGCGCGGCGGCACGCTGGGCGTGATGGCGGACGACCTGTGGGCGGGGCTGTTCGCCGGCGTGGTCTCGGTCATCCTGGCCGGGCTTTACCATGCCGTGCTGGAGCCGATGCTGTGACCGACCCCGCCGAAGTCCTGGACCTGGCGCGCAGGCGCGGGGTGATGATCGCCACCGCCGAAAGCTGCACCGGCGGGCTGATCGCCGGGCGGCTGACCGACGTGCCGGGCTCGTCGGACGCGGTGGACCGGGGCTTTGTCACCTATTCCAACGCCGCCAAGGTCGAGATGCTGGGCATCCGCCCCGAGACGCTGGAGGCCCACGGCGCGGTCAGCGAGGAAATCGCCGCCGAGATGGCCTCGGGCGCGCTGGCCCGTTCGCAGGCCGGCGTCGCTGTCGCCGTCACCGGCATCGCTGGCCCCGGCGGGTCCGAGCACAAGCCCGAGGGCCGGGTCTGCTTCGGCATCGCCGATGCCGGCGGCGTCAGCACCGAGACGGTGGATTTCGGCCCCCGCGGCCGCGCCGCGGTGCGCGCCGCCACCGTGGACCACGCGCTGGCTTTGCTGAAGGCCGCCCTGGCCTAGGGGCGCGGCAATGCGGGGGCGAATGCCGGACGGTATACCCACACAGCAAGATCAGGTCGCGCCCGCCGGGCTGCCCAAGGCCAAGGCGACGCCGCCGCCTGCCGGGCGGCGTCAGGCCAGGGCCTGCAAGGCGCCGGTCACGTCCTCGAGCCGCGTGTCCCAGCCGCAGACCAGCCGGACGCCGACCGGCTCGTCATCCTCGGCCTTCTGGCTGTGCGGCCAGAGGTGATAGCAAAGGCCGCCGGCGCAGGCGCGGCGATGCAGATCGGCCGGGATGGTGGCAAAGACCGCATTCGATTCGACGCGCTGGTCGATGCGCACGCCGGGCAGCCGCGCCAGACCCAGCGCCAGTTCATGCGCCATGGCATTGGCGTGGCGCGCCAGTTGCAGCCACAGGTCGCCCTCGAGCCAGGCCAGCACCTGCGCCGCCAGATAGCGATGCTTCGAGACCAGCGCCCCGGCCCGCTTGCGGCGGAACTCGAACTCCTCGGATTTCGCGGGGTCGAAGATCAGCACCGCCTCGACCCCCATGCAGCCGTCCTTGGTGCCGCCCAGCGACAGGATGTCCACGCCCGCCCGCCAGGTCAGGTCGGCCGGCGCCACATCCAGCCCGGCCAGCGCATTGGCAAAGCGCGCCCCGTCCATATGCAGCCCCAGCCCGGCATCGCGGGCGACGGCGGCAAGGGCATCGACCTCGTCCGGAGTATAGACCGTGCCCCATTCGGTCGCGTTGGTCAGGGTCAGCGCAGCGTTCCGCCCGGCATGGACCGAATCGCGGCCATGGACCACCAGCGCCTCGGCCAGCGCCTCGGGGGTGATCTTGCCGCCGGCGCCGGGCACCGGGACAAGCTTGGCGCCGCCGGTCATGAACTCGGGCGCGCCGGTCTCGCTGGTCTGCACATGGGCGTCGGCATGGCAGAAGACCTTGCCCCAGCCCGGCGCCAGCAGCGACAGGGACAGCGCATTGGCCGCGGTGCCCGAGGCCACGAAATGCACCGCCGCCTCGGGCGCGTCGAACAGTTCGCGCAGGCGGTCCTGGGCGGCGCGGGTGATGCTGTCCTGGCCGTAGGAGGGCACATGGCCCTCGTTCGCGGCGGCAAGCGCGGCCATGATGCGGGGATGCACGCCGCCCGCATTGTCCGAGGCGAAATTCATGAAAGATCCTCGATGATATGCTCGTCCCAGTCGTCCTCGGTCACGGAAAGCTCGCTGACGGTCCAGCCGCGCACCGAGGCGCCGGCGCGATGCACCGATTCGCGATCGCCCGAGATCAGATAGTGCCAGTCGTAAAGCGGCTTGCCCTCGGCGCGCAACCTGTAGGCGCAGGTCGAGGGCAGCCACCAGGCGATCTCCTTGAGCTTTTTGGGCGTCAGGACGACGCAATCGGGAACGAAATCATGGCGGTTGGCATAGCTGGAACATTGGCAGGTCTCGCCGTCCAGCAGCCGGCAGGCGACGCGGGTAAAGGCCAGCTCGCCCGTATCCTCATATTCGATCTTGTTGAGGCAGCACTTGCCGCAGCCGTCGCAAAGCGCCTCCCATTCCTCCTTGTCGAGGCGCGCCAGCGGCAGTTCCCAGAACCGTTCGCGCATCAGCGGGTCGCCAGGATCTCGCGGGCCTGGGCACTGTCGCGGTCCATCTGCGCGACCAGCGCATCGAGCGTGTCGAACTTGGCCTCGGGGCGCAGGTATTCGACCAGGGCGACCGACAGGTGCTGGCCATAGAGGTCGGCGGCGAAATCGAAGACATGCACTTCCAGGTTGGGCCGGTTCTCGCCGAACATCGGCCGCACGCCAAGGCTGGCCACGCCCTTGTAGCTGCCGCGGTCCGGCCCGGTCAGCACGTCGACCAGCACGGCATAGATGCCGAGCGCCGGCAGGTGCAGCCCCTCGACCGCCATGTTCGCGGTCGGATAGCCCAGGTCGCGGCCGCGCTTGTCGCCATGCAGCACCTCGCCGTCGATGCGGTGCCAATGGCCCAGCATGCGCTCGGCGTCGCGGGTGCGGCCCTCGGTCAGCGCCTGGCGGATCGCGGTCGAGCTGTATTGCACCGCGCCGTCGCCGATCAGCGGCGCCACGGTGACGCCGAAGCCCATCTCGCGGCCCAGCCGGGCCAGGGTCTGCGCATCGCCCGACCGCTTGCGGCCGAAGCAGAAGTCGGAGCCGACGGT
Source organism: Paracoccus sp. pheM1 (assembly GCF_018499825.1). Taxonomy (NCBI): domain Bacteria; kingdom Pseudomonadati; phylum Pseudomonadota; class Alphaproteobacteria; order Rhodobacterales; family Paracoccaceae; genus Paracoccus; species Paracoccus sp. pheM1. The sequence goes on along the minus strand of NZ_JAGXCX010000001.1, from coordinate 1,094,902 downwards.
GACATGGCGCACGCCCAGCCCCTCGACCAGCACCTCGCGCGCGAAGGCCTCGGGCGCAAGCCCGGCCAGCACTGCGTCGAAGGGCAGTTGGTAAAGATGGTCCACCCCCAGCCGCGCCAGCCGGTTCGCCCGCGATTCCACGTTCATCAGCCTGAAAGGCGGCGCGTCTGGGGCGAAGAACTCGCGCGGATGCGGCTCGAAGGTGATGACGCCCAAGGCCGCGTCGCAGGCGGCGCGCGCCGCGTCGATCACCGAGCGATGGCCCAGGTGGACGCCGTCGAAATTGCCCATGGCGACGGTGGCCCCGCGGGCATCGAGCGGCAGAGCTTTCCAGTCGTGATGGATGCGCAATCGGGCCCCCGGTGGGCCGGCGGCCGGCCCTGTCAGTCGAATTTGCGGCTTGGCGCCAGAACGACCGCCTCGCCTTTCAGGACGACCGTATCGCCGACGAGGCAGCGGGTTGCAAGGGTCACGCGGCGCTTTGCGTGGTCGATCGCCTCGACCGCGACCTCGGCGCGCACCATGTCGCCGGGCCGGACGGGGGCCATGAATTTCAGCGTCTGGCCCAGGTAGACCGTGCCGTGGCCGGGCAGCTGCTCGCCGATCACGGCCGAGATCAGCCCGGCGGTCAGCATGCCATGGGCGATGCGCCCCTCGAAGATGGTGTCCTGCGCATAGGCCTCGTCCAGATGCACCGGATTGCGGTCGGTCGAGACCTGGGCGAACATCTCGATATCCTCGTCGGTCACTACCTTCTGCAGGTAGCGCATCATCCCGACCTCGAGATCCTCGATGACGATCGTGCCGCGCGGAAGGTTGTCCAGCATCATTCAATGCTCCCGATGAGTGGCTTCATGCTGCATAGCAGCAAAAGCATGGGCGCGCAACAAAATAACACGGGCACCATCCGAAAGGACGGATTGTTACCGAACCGTTCAGCGCAGCCGGCCGATGGCATAGGCCGGGTTCTGCGACCGCAGCGCCAGCCATTCCCCAAGCCGGGCCGGGTCGGGGTTTTCCACATCCGCGCCGAACTGGTCGAAGGCAAGGCCGCCGGTGATGAACAGCGCATCCAGCCCCTCGCCCGTCGCGCCGGCGATGTCGGTGGCGATGCCGTCGCCGATGGCCAGGATGCGGGCATCCTCGCCCAGCCCCAGCCGGCGGCGGGCAAGGTCATAGATCGGCGGATGCGGCTTGCCGAAATACAGCGAGGTGCCGCCCAGATCCTCGTAAAGCTCGGCCAGGGCGCCGGCGCAGTAAAGCCGCTTCTCGCCCAGGTCCACCACCACGTCCGGGTTGGCGCAAAGCAGCTTGAGCCCGCGTTCGCGCGCCAGCATCAGCCGGGCGCGGTAATCCTCGGGCACCTCGACCAGGTCGTCGAAAAGCCCGCAGCAGACGATGCCCTCGGCCTCGTCCAGCGCGACGCGGGAAATGGCCGGGGCATCGCGCCATTCCTCGGGGATGTCGGTGAAGAATCCCTCGTCCTTGGGCTGGGCGATGGCCCAGACCCGGCGGCCGACGGCGCCGGCGAACATCGCGTCCTGCGCCGCATCGCCCGAGCTGACGATGGCGTCCCAGGCATCGCGCGGCACGCCCATGGCGTCCAGCTGCGCCGCCACATAGCGGCGCGGGCGCGGCGCATTGGTCAGCAGCACCACCCGCCCGCCGCCGGCGCGAAAGCCCTGCAAGGCGGCGACCGCGGCCGGGAAGGCCGCGACGCCATTGTGCAGGCAGCCCCAGAGATCGCAGAACAGGACGTCGTAATTCGGTGCGATCTCGTCGAGCGAGCGGATGATCTGCGTCATGGAACTGCCCTTCGGTCAGACGGCCAGAGCCGGGATGATCTGCTTCTTGCGCGACATGACGCCGGGCAGCACCACGCTGTCGCCCGAAACCGTGGCGTTGAAGCTTTTCTCGGCCACCTGCCGGACGAAATCGTTCGGCACCAGCAGGGTGGCTTCCTCGTTCAGGATGTCGACGATGAACAGCAGCACCTCGTCGGCGCCATCGGCGGCCGCAACGGCGGGCATGGCGGCCATCAGCGCCGCCTTGCGGTCCAGCAGCACCTGCGGCGCGGTCGTCTCCAGCACCGAGACGCGCAGCTGCTTGCCGCCCAGCTCGTATTCCTTGCTGTCCATGCGCAGCAGGGCTTCCTCGGTAAAGGCCGACACGTCCGACTTGGCCGCGAACATCTCGGCCGCGTATTCGGGGATCGAGACGCCCAGATCCTTTGCCAGCTTCTCGGCCACGAAACGGTCGTGGGGCGTGGTGGTCGGGCTGCGGAACTCCAGCGTGTCCGACAGGATGCAGGTCAGCATCGCGCCCTTGATGGCGCGCGGCGCGCGGGCCAGATCCTCGTCGCCGATCAGGTCGTGCATGATCGTCGCGGTGCAGGCCAACGGGCGGATGGTGATGTTGATCGGCAGGCGCGTGCGGATGCCGCCGGCCAGCAGGTGGTGGTCGATGATCTCGATCACATCGGCCTCGGCCAGCGAATCGGGCAGTTCGGCGGGGTTGTTGGTGTCCACCACCACGCATTGCTCGCCCGGCGCCACGTCGGCGATGATCTGGGGCTGGTCGAGGCCCCATTTCGCCAGCATCCAGGCGGCCTCGGTGTTCGGCTCGCCCTGAAGCACGGCCTGCGCGGGGGTCTTGCGCACCTCGGACAGATACCAGGCCCAGATGATGGGCGAGCCGGTCGAATCGGTGTCGGGGGCCTTGTGGCCGAAAACCTTGATCATGGGGATCCCCTGAAGCTTGGGCGGAAAATTCGCCGGGGTTATAGGGGCGCGGCCCGGCAATGTCTATCAACCCGGCGAGACGGCCGCATTCACCGCCAGCGCCAGCAGCACGGTGTTGTAGAAGAACGAGAAGGCCGAATGGAACAGCGTCACCCGCCGCATCCGCGTGCTCAGCGCCGTCACGTCCGCGGTCTGCGCCGCCATGCCCAGCGTGAAGCTGTAATAGAGGAAATCCCAGATCCCCGCATCCGCGTCCGGGGCCAGGCCCGGAAAGCCCAGGCCTCGCGCCTCGGTCCCGTCCGGGCCGGGCGCATACCACAGGCTGGCATAGTGGAAGGCCATGACGGTATGGATCATCGCCCAGCCCAGCGGCACCGAGGCCAGCGCCAGCACCGGGCGCAGCGCGATCCCGGCATGGGGGTCGCGGATCGTCAGCAGGATGGCGGCCAGGCTGATCGCCACCGCGCCGACGGCCAGCGGCACGATCAGGATCATCCCCTCGTCGTCGCGGTCGGCCTGGCCGCGCAGATCCTGCGCACTGATGCCCCGCATCAGAAGCCCGGTCAGCAGCAGGTAGCCGGTGCAGAACAGCACGGAAAAAACCAGCAGCCGGTCCACCAGCTGCATGCGGTAAAGCGCCAGCCCCGCGGCAAGTCCAAGCGCAAAGCTCAGCAGGAAGCGCAGGTGCCTGCGCAGGTCTTGCAGCATCAGACCGGGGTCTGCTGGTGCTGCAGGATGCGCCAGTCGCCGGCGCGGCGGATCCAGGTCGTGGTGCAGAGCGCGCGATAGGTCTCGGCCCCGGCGCGGCGCGCGGTGGCGCGATAGGCCAGCACGCAGACCTCGTCGGTTTCGATGCTGGCGCGGTCGGCCATGGTCACTTCCTGCCAGCGCGGGGCGGATTGCAGCGCGGCGATCACCGCGGCGCGGTTCATGATGCCCCTGGGCTGAAAGGCCATCAGGCAGGAGCCGTCAAGCTTGCGCGCCGCCTCGGCCACCCCGGCCAGCCAGAATTCGCGTTCCTCGCGCCAAAGCTCATCCGCCATCGCCCGTCCCCTCCTCCAGCATGATCGGGCTGATGCTCCAGCCCCTTTCCTCCAGCAGCCGCAGCACGCCATGCTCTCCCGGCAGGTGCAGCGCGCCAAAGCCGATCACCACGCCCTTGCCCTGCCCGGCCGCCTCGGCCGCCGCCTGCTCAATCGGTTCGATCCAGCTTTCGTTCCGCCGGTCCATCAGCTTTTCCTGCGCCAGCCGCATCTGCTCGTCGACCGCGGCCCGGCTCAGGCCGGAATGGTCATAGGCGTCGAAACGGCCGAATTCCCAGATCAGCCAGCTGTCGCCGGCGAAATAGGTATCGGCCAGCGTCACCGCGTAATCGTCGGCATATTCGGCGGCGGGCATGGCGGCACGGATCATGTCCTCTTCTTCCCTGGGGGTCATGTCCGCGAACAGGGTCAGGACGGTGTCCCAGGGCTCCAGCGCGCGGACCGGCACCCCGGCGGCCTGGGCGCGTTCCACCAGCAGGTGATCGAGCCCGCCGGGATCGCCCCTTTCCTCGATCAGCCGCATCATGCAGGGCGAGACCCCCAGCATGACCGCCACATACCAGGGCCGCAGCCGGCTGGCGATCACCGCCGGCAGGCCCCGCGCCTCCAGCGCGGCCGCCAGCGATTTCCACTCGGCATCGGTGAAGCGCTCGGGCAGGGTCGGCCCCTCGGGATCGACCAGCAGGGACGGGTCCGCGGCCATGGCCTGGGTCAGCCGCGCCTCTTCCTCGGGGCCGGCCTCGACCATCAGCAGGGCGGCTTCGTCGAGCTCGGGGCCGAAGCGGTCCATGGCGAGGCCGTGGCGCGGATCGGCGAAGTGATAGGTGCCCAGCAGCGTCACCCGCCGCTCGCCCTTTTCGGCCCGCCAGAACAGGCCCTGGCGATAGGGCACGCCCTCGGCTGCCGCGTGCAGCTCGGCCAGCCGCGCGGGCGGCATGCGCTCGAACAGGTTCTGCCCCACGCAATCCTGCGCCGCCGCCGGCAAGGCCAGAGTCGCGGCGGCGAAAAGGGCGGTCAGGATCGGCTTGAGGCGCATGGGATCGGTTCCGGCATCGAGGATGGCGGCAGCATGGCACGGGCGCGCGCAGGGCGCCAGCCTAGCGCGGCAGCGGCAGCTCCTGCGGCGGGGGCGCCCCGGCCGCGACCGCGCGCCAGATGCGCTCGACCTGCGCGGCCTTGGCGGTCCAGGTGAAATCGCGCATGACGCGGGCCTGTCCCGCCGCCGCCATCGCGGGCAGCACCGCCGGATCGGCGGCGATGGCATCCAGCCGGGCGCGCAGCCCCGCCACCAGATCGGCGCGGCGGCCCATCGGAATGCGGAAACCCGTCGCGTCGTCGACCAGCTCGCCCGGTCCCGCGTAATCGGCGATCACCGGCACCACGCCAAGCGCCATCGCCTCCAGCACCACGCCGCCGCCGAACTCGCGCACCGAGGGGAACACCAGAAGCTGCGCCTGCGCCGCGACGCCCTGCACCTCGGCATGCGGCAGCCAGCCGTGGAAACGCACCGCCTGCCCCACCGCTTCGCGGGCGACCAGGTCGCGCAGCGCCTCGGCCTGCGGGCCGTCGCCGACGATGTCCAGCACCATCCGGCCGTCGCGCAGCAAGGGCAGCGCCGCCTCGATCGCCATGTCGGCGCCCTTGTAGGGCACCAGCCGGCCGATGAAGCAGCCGCGCAGCGGCAATGTGCCGGGCTGCGGCGCGGTCAGGCTGAAGCGCGAGGGCTCGATGGCGTTTTCCGGCAGCCAGACGGTCTTGGCCCGGTAGCGCGCCGGGATCTCGCCCAGCGTGTGCAGCGAGCCGCAGAGGATGGCCGAGGCATGGCGCAGCATCGCGCCGCGGCCCGGCAGCGCCTTGTAGGCGCCGCGGACATAGGACAGCCATTCCCTTTCCCGCCGCCGCTCGCTGTCGAATCCCCTGGGCCAGGGCACGCCGCCGTTCAGCGGCCCCAGGACGAAGGGCACGCCCGCGCGGGCGCAAAGCGGCGCGATGCGGCTGTTCGCCGTCGGCGTCAGCGGCGTCACCCGATGCACGACATCGTAGTGCCCTGCGCGGATCGCCGGGCCGAAGGCGCGCCAGACCAGCCGCTCAAAATAGCCGTAGCCCAGGGTCGAGACCGCGGTCTTCATCGTCCAGCCCACGCCCTTGCCCATGCTCAGCCGCTCGGCCAGCCGCCACATCGGCGCGGCCAGCTTCTCGCTGTCGATGGCGGTGAAATCGCGCCCCTCGACCAGGCCGGCGCGCAGGATCGCCTCGCGGTTGCGGACCTGGGTGACGATATGCACATCGGCCACCCCGCGCAGCGCATGGGCCAGCGACCAGCCGACCAGCGGCACCGAGACCCATTCCGGGTTCGCCGCCTCGGCGATGACAAGGGCCTTCAGACGCCGTTCCACCATAAGCTCCGCCCCCGCTGCTTTCCCTTCGGCCTAGCCGCGCCGCGGAAAGCCCGTCAAGCGGATTTCATGGCGGATTTCGCGATTGCAGACCGTTGACAGGCCGCGGGCAGGCGCCTAGATGGTTCGCCATTGGCACTCACCCGATCCGAGTGCCAACAGCTGCAACACTGCAACCTGAAACACCGGAGTGTTCTACAATGGCTTTCAAACCGCTGCACGACCGCGTTCTGGTCCGTCGCGTCCAGTCGGACGAGAAAACCAAGGGCGGGCTGATCATCCCCGACAGCGCCAAGGAAAAACCCGCCGAGGGCGAGATCATCGCCGTGGGCGAAGGCGCGCGCAAGGATTCGGGCGAGCTGATCGCGCCCGCGGTCAAGGCCGGCGACCGGGTGCTGTTCGGCAAATGGTCGGGCACCGAGGTCTCGGTCGATGGCGAAGAACTGCTGATCATGAAGGAAAGCGACATCCTGGGCATCATCGCCTGATCGTCCCCTTCCGATAACCCATTCAAGGAGCAGAACAGATGGCTGCGAAAGAAGTTAAGTTCAACAGCGACGCGCGTGACCGGATGCTGAAGGGCGTGAACATCCTTGCGGATGCGGTCAAGGTGACGCTGGGCCCGAAGGGGCGCAACGTGGTGATCGACAAGTCCTTCGGCGCGCCGCGCATCACCAAGGACGGCGTTTCGGTCGCCAAGGAGATCGAGCTTTCCGACAAGTTCGAGAACATGGGCGCGCAGATGGTGCGCGAAGTGGCCTCGCGCACCAATGACGAGGCCGGCGACGGCACCACCACCGCCACCGTTCTGGCCCAGGCCATCGTGCGCGAGGGCCTCAAGGCCGTGGCCGCCGGCATGAACCCGATGGATCTCAAGCGCGGCATCGACATGGCCACCGCCAAGGTCGTGGAAGCCATCAAATCCGCCGCCCGCCCGGTCAACGACAGCTCGGAAGTGGCGCAGGTCGGCACCATCTCGGCCAATGGCGAGGCCTTCATCGGCCAGCAGATCGCCGAGGCGATGCAGCGCGTCGGCAACGAGGGCGTGATCACCGTCGAAGAGAACAAGGGCATGGAGACCGAGGTCGAGGTCGTCGAGGGGATGCAGTTCGACCGCGGCTATCTCTCGCCCTATTTCGTCACCAACGCCGACAAGATGATCGCCGAGCTGGAGGATGCCTACATCCTGCTGCACGAGAAGAAGCTGTCGTCGCTGCAGCCGATGGTGCCGCTGCTCGAGGCCGTGATCCAGTCGCAAAAGCCGCTCCTGATCGTGGCCGAGGACGTCGAGGGCGAGGCCCTGGCGACGCTGGTCGTGAACAAGCTGCGCGGCGGGCTCAAGATCGCCGCGGTGAAGGCGCCGGGCTTCGGCGACCGCCGCAAGGCCATGCTGCAGGACATCGCCATCCTGACCGGCGGCCAGGTCATCTCGGAAGACCTGGGCATGAAGCTGGAGAACGTCACCATCGACATGCTGGGCCGGGCCAAGAAGATCTCGATCAACAAGGACAACACCACCATCGTCGACGGCGCCGGCGAGAAGGCCGAGATCGAGGCGCGCGTCGCCCAGATCCGCCAGCAGATCGAGGAGACCACCTCGGACTACGACCGCGAGAAGCTGCAGGAGCGCGTGGCCAAGCTGGCCGGCGGCGTGGCGGTGATCCGCGTCGGCGGCATGACCGAGATCGAGGTCAAGGAGCGCAAGGACCGCGTGGACGACGCGCTGAACGCGACCCGCGCCGCGGTGCAGGAAGGCATCGTGGTCGGCGGCGGCGTGGCGCTGGTGCAGGGGGCCAAGGCGCTGGAAGGGCTGGCCGGTGCGAACTCGGACCAGGAAGCCGGCATCGCCATCATCCGCCGTGCGCTGGAGGCGCCGATGCGCCAGATCGCCGAGAACGCCGGCGTCGACGGCGCGGTGGTTGCCGGCAAGGTGCGCGAATCCTCGGACAAGGCCTTCGGCTTCAACGCGCAGACCGAGGAATATGGCGACATGTTCAAGTTCGGCGTGATCGACCCGGCCAAGGTGGTTCGCACCGCGCTGGAGGATGCGGCCTCGGTCGCCGGCCTGCTGATCACCACCGAGGCGATGATCGCCGAGAAGCCCGAGCCCAAGGCCCCCGCCGGCGGCATGCCCGACATGGGCGGCATGGGCGGCATGATGTAAGCCGACCCGCCTTCGGCTAGGACCGGGCCGCCCCGCAGGGGGCGGCCTTTTTCGCGGGCGGACCGCGCCAGAACAAGGGCCTTGCCGCGCACCGGGGCCGCTCTGGGCCGCACCGGGGCCGCACTGGGCCGGGCTGGGGCCGCACCGGGCCGGGGTGGGCCGGGCTGGGGCCGGGGTGGGGCCGGGAACCCGTCGGGAAAGGACGGGCCGGGCCAGGGCCCATGCAAGGCCATGCGCTTTTCCTGGCAGAGGCCACAGCCCTCCCCCGGTCCTTTACCCGAAGATTTTCATGCCCGGGAAGACGGAGACGGCCTGGCGACCGCAGGCCGCGCCCTGTCGGGCCTTCAGCACCCTTCCGGCTGGTCGTAGAGCCCGGCGAAGCGCTGGCGCAGCAGGTTCTTTTGCACCTTGCCCATGGTGTTGCGCGGCAGTTCCTCGACGAAGAGCACGCGCTTGGGCTGCTTGAACCTGGCCAGCCGCCCTGCCAGCGCCGCCAGCACCCCCGCCTCGGCCAGCGCCGGACTGCCGCTCCCAACCACGACCGCCGTAACCCCCTCGCCGAAATCGCCATGTGGCAGGCCGATCACGGCGGATTCGACCACGCCGGGCAGCGCGTCGATCTCGGCCTCGACCTCCTTGGGATAGACGTTGAGCCCGCCGGTGATGATCAAATCCTTGCCGCGGCCGAGGATGTGCAGATAGCCGCGCTCGTCGAATTTCCCCAGGTCGCCGGTGATGAAGAAGCCGTTGTCGCGCAGCTCGGCGGCGGTCTTTTCCGGCATGCGCCAATAGCCCTTGAACACATTCGGGCCGCGCACCTCGATCATGCCGAACTCGCCCCGCGGCAGTTCCACGCCGGTTTCCGGGTCGGTGACGACGATCTCGGTGCCGGGCAGCGGCAGGCCGACGGTGCCGGCGATGCGCGCGCCTTGTCTTTCCAATCGAGGAGGACCAGGCACGGCTGACAGTCGGGATCGCCGATAGACGAGGGTGAAAAATCCTCGAAATGACTGAAGATATTTATCTCAAAATATTATTTGCATGAATCAATTTACCTAAAAATCATCAACCTCTCCGGCAGGTCGCGACGGGAAACGCGATGGCCGACACGCAAAATTCTCTGCCAGAGGCACTTTATCTCCCGTTCCCGGCCGCGGGCTTGCGGGCGGGCATGACGAAGCGCAGGCGCTTCGCGATGCGGTCCTCGGCATCGATGACGATCCTGAAGATGTGGCCGTCGTGATGGAAGGTCAGGCGGTGCAGGCCGATGTCGCTGCCTTCGCCGCGCTCGGTGCAGCTGGTGGTGCCGCCGTCGCGCATCAGGGCTTGGGTGGCCTCGGCCGGCTGCCGAAAGCCGTGGCAAGCAGGTCCGCGCCGACGACGAAGCGGCCGTCGGCAATCTCGATCCGCTCGGCTTGCTCAGCTTCGGCCGCAGGGGCGCCGTGCCCGCCTTCCCCCTCGTCGCCGGTCATCAGGACGCGCCATGCCGCCCCATCCAGACCCTTGAACTCGCGGTTGCGCAGCGCCCACAGGAAAGCCGCAAGCCCCGAAAGGCCCATGGCCAGCGAAAGCGGGATCAGCAGGGCCAGGCTCATGCCCGATCCCCCAGGATGGCACGGAACAGGTGCCAGGTGCCGTGGCCCAGGACAAGATCAGGATCAGCTCCAGAAGCCCGGTCGCGACGCTGTGCGCGATGCCCTGCGTGACGATCGCGCCCCAGGCCAGCGAGGGGCCGGGATTGCGCGCCAGCATCGCAAAGCTGAACCCCGGCGCGGTCAGCGCATCGCGCCGCTCGGACATCAGCATCGGCAGGGCATAAAGGCTGATGGCGAAAGCAAAGCCTGCGAACAGCCCACCGACCAGTCTGCCGGTCAGCAGCAGCATCCAGCCGCGCAGGGTGGTGAAGGTGTCGGCCAGCGCCTCGCCCGCCCCCGGATAGGATCGCAGCCAGAAGAACAGCGCGTAAAGCAGGTCCGCCGTGCGCAGCCAGAACAGCAGCAGGCACCGAAGCAATCCCGCACAGGCAAGCTGCGCGCCCGCAGCGGCGCGGGAATGGCGCATGTCGGCCAGATACGCGCCTTCGCCCCGTGCCAGCGCGCGAAAGCCCGATGGCCAGGACAGGCCCCAGGATCATGCGCCCGCCAGCGCGGGCAGCACCAGGTATATCAAGCCGAAGTGCCACAGGGCCCAGACCGCCGCGACCGAAAGCAGGAACAGCGCTACCCCAAGGTTGGCCAGGGGGTTGCGGCGGAAATCGCGCCAGCCCGCCGCAAGGCAGTCCAGCGCCACCCGCGCGGACAGGTTGCGGACTAGGACGTCCTGGGGCCGCGGGGACGTGCGTCGCATGGGAAGGGGTTCCAGCATTAACGCCCCTAACAGTTGTGCCGGTCGGGCGAGATCGCGGCGCATTCGGGCTGCGAGCGAAAGGCCACGGCGACCAGATGGACATTGGCGGCGGCAAAGACCAGCAGCGCCACGGCCGCGGCACAGATCGCCAGCCGCCTTTGCGACCCCGGCAGGCCGGCGACGTAAAGCGCCAGCAGGTTGCGCTCGGCCTCGGTCAGCCGGCCTTCCCATGTCGGCAAGACCCCGGCGCGGCCGTTCATCAGCGTGGCGCAGATGGCGGCGGGCGTGCCGCCATAGATCCATTGCTCGTCGGCCTATGAGGGCGCACCGATGCTCATGCCGCCCTCGCCCCGCTCGCCATGGCACGAGGCGCAGTTGTCGGCGAACAGCGTCGCGGCGGGGATGTCGGGATCGGCGGTGCCGTCGAAGGCGATGACATAGGGCACCAGCTGCTCGATCTCTGCGCGCGACAGCATCCCGTCGCGGCCGAAACCCATGATCTGGACGCTATTCGTCTCGGGGTGGTTGTTGTTGACGCCGACGCAGATCAGCTGGGCAATATCGGCGGGCTCCGTGGACCGCAGCCAGTCGCCGTCGTCCAGCGCCGGGAAACCCGTGCCGCCATGGCGGTCCCTGCCCTGCCCCTCGGCGCCGTGGCAGGCGGCGCAATTGTCGGCAAAGAGCCGCGCTGCCGCCGGGCGGGCCACGGTCATCAGACCGGCATCCGCCGCCAGCGCCTTGAAATCGCCCGTGGCGAAGCGGTCCTTCCAGCCCGCGCACAGGGCGGTCATGCGGGCATGGCCGGCCTCGGTCTCGGTGGCCTTGGTCGATGCCCAGTAGGCCGCGGGTATAGTCGCGGCCCAGGGGCCGGGCGGGCAGCAGCACCCAGGCGACGATCGAATAGGCGAAACTCAGCGCCGGCGCCCAGATCACGATGCGCGGAAAGGGCGTGTTCAGCTCCTTGATGCCGTTCCAGTCATGGCCGGTGGTTTCGTGGCCGGTGACGGGGTCGATCTCTTGCTTGCCGCTCATCCCCGGCCCCCTGCCGCGCCGAGGGGCGCCAGGCCAGCCACAAAGCCACGCCGAAGAAACCCATCATCCAAAAAGCCCGAAGGTCTTGGCCATCAGGACCAGGAAATCATGCAGCGCCATCACCCGCCCTCCCCGCTGGCGACCCCGGTCAGCCGGCCCAGGGATTGCAGATAGGCGGCCAGCGCATCCATCTCCGTCAGCCGCCCCGGATCGCCGTCGAAGGCGCGGATGGGCGGCCGCTCGCCGTGGCGTTCCGCGAAACCCGCCGCGTCGCCGTCGGGCATGGCCTGTCCGGCGGCGTCGCGGGCGGCATGGGCGACCATCCCGTCGTCATAGGGCACGCCGAGCCGCGCCAGCACGGCGATCTCCAGCGGCCGCATCAGCCAGGGACAGGCCGGCATGATCGAGGCCGGCACCACCTCGCGCGCGCGACGCGCCAGTCGTCGGAATACTTGCCCCCCAGCCGGGCAATGTCCGGTCCCGTGCGCTTGGAGCCCCACGGCATCGGGCAATCCCAGGCGCTTTCGCCCGCGACCGAATAGGGGCCGTGGCGGTCGATCTCATCGGCCGGGGTGCGGATCATCTGGCTGTGGCAGGCAATGGCAGCCCTCGCGCATGTGGATCTCGCGCCCCAGTTCCAGCGGCGTCGGCGGCGCAGATCCGCGGGGATCTCGACCGTGCGCTGGATGGTGAAAAGCGGCGCGATCTCGACGATGCCGCCGGTCGAGGCCGCGACGATGATCCCCGCCACCAGCCCCATGGACAGCTTTTCCAGGCTGCAATGCAGCCTCAGCATCGCGCTCCTCCGCCGCCATGGTCGCGTGGACTTGCTCCCGCGCGCGGCGCTGGCGGAAGGTGGCGAGGGTATTGGCCACGCAGATCAGCACCCCAAGCAGGAACAGCGCGCCGCCGAAGGTGCGCAGCAGGTCATAGGGCGCCATCGCCATCACCGATTGCAGGAAGCCGTGGGACCGCGCGCCACCTGCGTCATGGTGCGCCACATCAGCCCCTGGGGGACGCCCGCGTTCCACATGGCGACGACATGGACCAGCGTCGCCGGCACCCCCAGCCGGAAATGCCGCTCGACCGCCCGCGGCCAGCGCATCCCGTCCTGTCCGGCCAGATGGGGCACCAGCGTATAGAGCGAGCCGAAGACGATCATCGCCAGCCAGCCAAGCGTGCCGGAATGGACGTGCCCCACAGTCCAGTCGGTGCAACGCGACAGCGCGTTGACCGGCCGGATGGCCAGGAACGAGCCCTCGAAGGCCAAGAGCCCGTAGAACGCCGCCGTGACGGACATGAAACGCAGCGTGGCGTCGTCGCGCACCTTGTGCCCGGCGCCGTTCAGCGTGGGTTGCGCCCGTCAGACAGCCCGTGACCGCCCGGCAGCAGAACAGGTTGTAGCCCAGCAGCAGCACCCAGGGGCCCCGGCAGCCGCGCGCGCGTTGCGCTGGACGACATGGAACAAGGCCGCGATCAGCGCATTGCCGCCAAAGCCGAAGAGAATGCCGGTGGCATGGGCCGGCCGCTGCGGCCCGAAGCGGGTGGCGGGCCAGGGCGGCGTCGCCTCGGGCCAATAGAGTAGCCCCGCCGCCGTCAGGCTGGCGCAAGGTGCCGCCTTCGCGGCAAGATAGCTCCGCCGGCCCGGACCGGCGACGCACGCGTGTCCGGCCGGGGCAACCCCCCGCCGCGCTAGGCGGGCGCGCATGTCAGCCGGATCACCTCTCCGCCGATGCGGTCGCTGGCGACAAGGCGCAGCGGTGGCCGGGGGCCGGCGAAGAACGGCTTGCCGCGGCCCAGCACGACCGGGTGGAAATAGAGCCGATATTCGTCGATCAGCCCCCACTCGCCCAGGCTTTGCGCCAGCTCCGGCCCGGCGACGTCGATCTCTCCGACGGGTTCCGCCTTGAGGCGGCGGATCCGCGCCTCGATGTCATCCGAAACCAGCGCCGCATTGGGACCGACCGAGGTCAGCGAGCGCGAGACCACCCATTTCGGCTGGCGCCGCCAGGCATCCGCGAAGGCGCGGTCCTCGGCGCTCCATTCGGGATGGTCCTCGTCCCAATAGCGCATCACCTCGTAGATGCGGCGGCCGTAGAGGCTGCCGGCCAGGCCGCGCACCTGCCCGGTCCAATGGTGAAACAGCACCGGATCGGGCGCGAAGGCGTCGTGATCGACATAGCCGTCCAGCGACAGGTTCATTCCGAAGACGAATTTCGCCATGCTGCATATCCTCCCTGGCCGTTGGTTCAGCCCGCCGTGATCCTGCCGCAAGCGGTCCCTGCTCAGCCATTCGATGCCGTGAACACCGCCCGCTGCGCGTCGAAGGCGCGCTGATAGGCGGGACGCGCCTTGCCGCGCGCGACATAGGCGCAGAGGTTCGGAAATGCGTCCAGCATGCCGCTGCCCTCCAGCCTGCGCAGCACCGTCACCATCAGCAGGTCGCCGGCGCTGAAGGCGCCGTCAAGCCAGTCGGCATCGCCGAGCCGGTTGGACAGTTGTTCCAGCCGGCCATGGATGCGTTTTTCCAGCAGGGGAAGGCGGGCCCGGTGCCAGGGCTTGTCGTGTTCGTGGTAACGCGCCTGTTCGTGCTCGACGATGGGCGGCTCCATGGTGTTGAGCGCGGCGAAGATCCACATGATCGCCCGCGCCCGCGCATTCGCGTCCTCGGGCAGCAGGCCCGCATGGCGGCCGGCGATGTGCAGCACGATCGCGCCCGACTCGAACAGGGCCAGATCGCCCTCCTCATAGGTCGGGATCTGCCCGAAGGGGTGAAGCGCCAGATGCGCGGGCCGCTTCATCTCGTCGAAGGACACCAGCCGGGTGTGGTAGGGCTGGCCGACCTCCTCCAGCGCCCAGCGGACGCGCATGTCCCGCGCCAGCCCTTGGCCGCGATCCGGGGATTGCGCAAAGGCGGTGATGGTGGGCGTCATCGGAAGGCTCCGCGTGATGGGATCGCCGGGCCGGGCGGCCCGCGCCTATTGGTTGATTTCGGGCTCGACCAGCTTCGCCAGCTTGCGCAGCGAATCCTGCCAGCCGAGATAGCAGGCCTCGGCGGGGATCACGTCCGGCACGCCCTGCTGCTCGATGGTGATCTCGGTGCCGACGGAGACCTGTTTCAGGTCCACCGTGACCTTCATCTCGCCCTGCAGGTTGGGGTCGTCGAACCCGTCGGTATAGACGAGGCGCTGGCCGGGGATCAGTTCCAGATAGGTGCCGCCAAAGGAATGGCTCTGGCCGGTGGTGAAGTTGCGAAACGACATCCGGTAGCGACCGCCGACCTTCGCCTCCAGTTCGTGGACGGTGCAGAGAAAGCCGTAGGGCGGCAGCCAGCTTGCCACCGCGTCGGGCTCGAGGAAGGCGCGGTAGAGCTTTTCGGGCCTGGCCGCGATGACGCGGTGCAGTCGGATGGTGCTGGGCATGGTGTCCTCCGGTGTCTACCTTGGATATTCCAGTTGCATGGCCACCGCGTCGGCGGTGCCTGCACCGTAACGCGCGGCGATCGCGGCAAGGGTCCGGTCGAGGGCCTCGGCGGGCGGGCTCTCGGGAAAGATGGGGACGCGCCGCGCCTCCGGTCCGTCCGTGCCCTGCCGGTCGGGGATGAGGCGGATGCCGTTCCGAGTCTCGACCGTGCCGCTCGGGGCATATGCCGTCACCGTCGACCGATAGGTCCGCGACCAGGCATCGGCTGCCAACGCCAGCGAGACCTCGTCCATGCCCGGTGCAAGGGCGATGCCCAACTCCTCATGGTTCCAGAAAGCCAGCCGGTTGGCCAGAACTGTCACCGCGAAAGGCCGGCTCAGCGCGAAGGCGCCGCTGGCATGGCGTGCGTCCCATCGGGCGATGCCGAGATCGCGGGCGACCGCTTCCGCCCTAGGCCGGCCGGCGATGGCCTCGATCAGGGTCAGCATCATCGGCATCGAGGCAGTGATGCCGGTCGTCGTCACCACGCCGCCATCCGCGACCATCCGCCGGTCGGGGGCATGGGCGATGGTCGGGTCGATCTTCCGCAGCCGGTCCAGATAGTACCAATGCGTCGTCGCGCGCTTGCCCTTCAGCAATCCGGCGGCGGCCAGGGCCTTGGCGCCGGCGCAGATGCCGACGATCACCGCGCCCTTCCTCGCCTGATCCCGCAGCCAGCCCGTCACCACGGGGTCGTCGTCGCGGCTCATGGCGGGGACGATCACGTAGTCCGCGCCGCGCGGATGGGCGGCGTCGAATGCCGCGATGGTCGCGTCGGGCTGGACGGTCAGCGCGGGAAACAGCCGCACCGGGCCGGGTCCGGTGGCAAGCGACACCACCTCGGCCACATCGGCGCGCTTCAGGATGCCATGGGGCAGCAGGTAATCGGTGGTCTCGGTCGCATCGTTGATCCCGACGATGGCGATCAGGGGACGGGGGCGCTTCGGCTTCAGCGCCGCGAGCAGGGCGCCCCTTTCCGCTTGCGGCACCGGCGGGGCCAGGGCCACGGATGCGGGCGGCAACGAGGCGATCCAGAGGCCGAAGCCCGCCGTCGAGAGAACGGCCAGTCCCAGGATGGCCCCCAGGACGAGGCGACGTTTCATCGGCTTGCTGGGCCGTGCCGGGCGGTCAGGCTGCAGATCGCTCATGCCGGTTGCTCCTTCCTGCGCGGTGGCGGTCAGCTTTCGGCGATGGGGCAAGGATAGCAAGGCGCGCCTCTGGCAGAAATGACAGAAATGCCGTATTTTCGGCCAATGCACCAGGTCGCCTTCATCCTTTATCCGGGTTTCGAACTGCTGGACATCTCGGGGCCGGCATCGGTCTTCAACGGCGCCAATCGCGCCCTGGGCCAACGCGGCAGGCCGGCATTCTACAAGGTCGTGCCCCTGTCGGCCCAGGGCGGGGCCGTCGACAGCAGCAGCGGCATCGCCCTGGAAACCCGCCCCATCGCCGAACTGCCGGGGAAAGCCGGGACCGTGCTGGTGGTGGGCGCCGAACGGGAGCCCCTGCTGCAGGCGATGGCCGACCCCGTCCTGCGCTCCATGCTTCCGCGGCTGACGGCAGAGGCCGGGCGCTTCGGCTCGGTCTGCACCGGCGGCTTCGTCCTGGCCGCGTCGGGGCTGCTCGACGGGCACCGGGTCGCCACGCATTGGGACGCCTGCGAAGCCTTCGCGCGGGCCTTTCCCAGGGTCGCGGTCGAACCCGAGGCGCTTTACCGGGCCGAAGGCAGGCTCTGGACCTCGGCGGGGGTGACGACGGGCATCGACATGGCGCTGGCGATGGTGGCGCATGACCTCGACGCGGGGATCGCCGGCGAGGTGGCCAAGCGGCTGGTCCTCTATGCCCGGCGGCCCGGCTACCAGTCGCAGTTCAGCCCCCTTCTCAGGGCCCAGGCGCGGGGCGACAACCCGTTCGGGGATCTGATCGGCTGGATGCAGGCGAACCTCGACGCGCCCCTGGACGTGCCGTCGCTGGCCGCCCGCGCCGGGCTGTCCGAGCGCAGCTTCCACCGCAAGTTCACCGCGGTGACGGGCCAGACCCCGGCCCGCTTCGTCGAGACCGCCCGGCTGGATGCCGCGCGCATGCTCCTGTCCCGCGGGCTGCCGCTGAAGACCGCCGCCGCGCAGGTCGGCCTGTCCCCGGCCCCGCGGTTCGTGCAAGCCTTCGAGCGCCGCTTCGGCATCACCCCGCGCCTGTTCCGGGACATGCATATGGACCCGCCGGCCGAAGCGGACACGGTCGGCTGAACCGTCGCCATGCCGCAGATTTGCTGACCCGCGCATCGGTCCCTCGATTGTAGGAGTTTCGAGGGTTTGTAGGGCAAATTATTGATATTAATTGCTCCTAGCGCTCCATGGACGCTCCCGAATGCGGAAGGGTATCGAGCCCTCCGCGGCGGCCGGAGCTATGCCCAGGTATCGCCGACGGTGAAGCCTTCGGTGAAGGGATCGTCATGATCCAGCACCAGCGTGTTGAGCCCGTAGATCCAGCTGGTCCCCGAGATTTCCGGCACGACGGCGCGCCGGCCCGCGATCTCGGTCTCCTCGACCAGCCGCCCGGTATAGACATTGCCCAGGATGCTCTGGTGGCGGAAGCTCTGGTCCAGCGGCAACTCGCCCTTGGCATGCAGCACCGCCATCTTGGCGCAGGTGCCGGTGCCGCAGGGGCAGCGGTCCAGCGCGCCGGTCCAGGTCGCGGGATTGTCCCAGGAGAAATCCCCCGAGGCCATGGTGACGGCGTTCCTCCAATCCGCGTTCGGATCGTCCGTCGGCCCGGAAAGCTGCGAGATGGTGATGCCCACGCCCGGATAATCGGGATGCTCGACCGGAAGCTGCTCGATCGCCGCCTGCCGGATCATCGCCGAGATGCGGGCGATCTCGCGGCCATGCTGGGGGATGAGCTCGAGGCCGGGAAACTGCCGGACATCGGCAATGGCATAGAACATGCCGCCCCAGCCGACATCGACGCGGACCTTGCCCAGGTGCGGCACCTCGATCTCGACGTCCAGATGGGCGGCGAAGGCCGGCACGTTGCGGAATGTCACGCTCTTGACCTTGCCGCCCGCGCATTCGGCGCGGACCCGGATCAGCCCCGCAGGCGCCTCCAGCACCAGTTCGGTCATGGGCTCCTTCATCGGCAGCAGGCCCATTTCCAGCAGCACCGTGACGACCGAGATGGTGTTGCCGCCGGACATGACCGGATATTCGATCTGCTCCATGATGATGTATCCGGCATCCGCCTGGGGATGCGAGGGCGGCACGATGATGTTGCAGCAATGCGCCGAATAGCCGCGCGGCTCGCGCAGCATCAGCTTGCGCAGCTGGTCGTCGTTGGCCTCCAGCCATTTCATCTTCTCGTAGACCGAGTTTCCGGGGATATGCGGAACGCCCCCGGTAATCACCCGCATCGGCGTTCCGGCATGCGTATCGACGGCATGGATCATTCGCTTGAACGCCATTCCTGTTTCTCCTGAGGCAATTGTGTCGGGATGGGCTGGGACAGAGAGGGTTCGGTTCGCCCGAGGAATGTCCGGGCGAACCGAGGGGTTTTCATTCGCGGCCCTTGATCGCCCCCGCCGCTCGGCGCGGCCGGACGGCGGGTGTGAGTGCGAGTGCGATCAAAGCGCGGCTTCGATCTTTTCCGCGACCTCGGCCGGCACCCATTTCGTCCACATGTCCTTGTTTTCCTCAAGGAAGTGGATCGCGCCATCCTCGCCCATGGCCTGGCTCTCTGCCTGCCAGGCCATCAGCTTGGCCACGGTTTCGTTGCTCCAGCCGCGGGTGTTGAAATAGTCCAGGATCTGGGGGCTGGTGCGGTCGGCGAAATCCTTGGTCAAGACCGTCATCACCGTATCGACCGGCCAGGCCGTGACCTTGGGATCGGGGCAGTCGAGGCTGGTGATGCACCGCTTCCATTCGGCCGGATCGTGTTCCTGCGAGGCTTCCAGCAGCACCAGCTCGTATTTGCCCAGCAGCGCGGTCGGCGCCCAGTAATAGGTGATGAAGCCCTCCTGCCGCTCATAGGCCCTGGCGATGGCGCCATCGAGGCCGGCGGCCGAGCCCGGCCGCATCAGGTTGAACCCCTTGCTTTCGGCCTCGTAGGCCTTGAACAGCTGCGCGGTGACGACCGTGGCGCCCCAGCCTTCGGCGCCGTTGAAGATCACGCCCCTGTCGGGGTTTTCCGGGTCCGGGAAAAGCTCGGGATGGGCCAGGGCATCCTCGACCGTCTTGATGTCGGGATGCGCATCGGCAAGGTATTTGGGAATCCACCAGCCCTGGATGCCGCCGTCGGGCAAGGCCGGCGCGCCATAGACGATCTTGCCCTCCTCCAGCCCGCGCGGCACGATTTCGGGCAGCAGGTCCACCCAGGTCTCGGACGAAACGTCGGGCGAGCCCTTCTCGACCATCGAGGTGGTCGAGGGCACGGTGTCGCCGGGGATGGTCTCGACGCTGCAGCCATAGCCGTTCTCAAGGATGAACTTGTCGACATAGGTCAGCAGCTCGGCGCTTTGGACGTTGTGGAGCGCAAGCGTCACGTTGCCGCAATCCTGCGCCGAGGCCGACCAGGCCCCGCCAAGGAAGCCGGCGGCCAAAACGGTGGAAGCGAGTAGTCTTTGCACGTTCTTTCTCCCTGCATGCGGCGATTGATCGGGACAGGGCGCCGCTTGGTTCTGTCCCGTATGGGCGGCTGCATCTTCCCCAACAGGCTCGGGTGCGTTGGGGTCTTATTTTCGTATACGATATTTCAGATACGAAATCTTGCTGTCGCGCGCGATTCTGTCAAGCCGTTTTCCGGCCTGCCCGCCGCAGATCCCTTCGGCCGGCCCTTGACCTTCCGGGGGTGGAAAGCCCTATTCCTGTAGGCTGGAACGCAACGCAGGAGGGTTTTCCCATGAACTTCGCGCGTCAAGGCCATCACCCCCACCCGACGCGGCCGCAGGAGGGTCGGATGAACCGGCTGGCACCGATCCTTGCCGCGGGCGTCCTCGCGATCTCGGCCGGGCTTGCCCTTGCGCAGGATGGCGACGCCCATGGCGATCACATGCACGCCGATGCCGACGGCGCCGCGACCCAGGCCTATGTCGCGGCGATGGAGCGGATGCATGACGACATGATGATCGAGCATACCGGCGATGCCGATGTCGATTTCATGCGCGGCATGATCCCGCATCACCAGGGCGCCATCGACATGGCCAGGATCGTGCTTGAGCACGGCTCGGACCCCGAGGTGCGCAAGCTGGCCGAAGAGGTCATCAAGGCCCAGGAGGCCGAGATCGCCATGATGCGCAAATGGCTTGAGGAGCGCGGCGAGTAAGGCGCCGGACCGTGCCCGCCCTGCGACGTCACCCGGCCCGGACCGCGAACAGGGGCTGCCCGCCCGATCGCAGGGCGCGGGGGGCGTTCGGGGGGACGAAGAAGCCGCCGCCGGGCCGGACCCGGCCCGAGCCGTCCTTGCGGAACTGGCCGGGCGAGAGGACCGGGTAGGTCTCCTCGGGCGCGTGCCGGTGGTCGGGATAGCGCGTGCGCGGGGCGACCAGGCCGAGGCCCGGCCACAGGCCGCAGCGCTCGTCGATGCTGCCGGGGCGCAGCCGCATGGCATTGGCGGGGCTGTCTGAGACATTTGCGCTGGCGCTGGGGGCGCCGTTGTGCCGGCACCAGCACAGCAGCGGCGACAGCGCCCGGAGGGCGGCCACGTCCGCCTTGGCAACGGGTGGTCCCGCGCCGGCGCCAGCCAGCTGCGGGCCGGCTGCGCCGCCGGGCCGGCGCCGGCCTGGCCCTCGGCCCCAAGCGCCCCGGCGATGCGGCAGAGCGAAGCGGATGCCTGAATCGCCGGTTGGGCCGGATCGCGAAAGTCCCGCAGGGCTTGGGCTCGTGCCATGCTGATATCCCCCGTCGCTGTCGCCATCTTCCGGCCGCGCCGCGAAGCCGGTCGCGGCCGGATGCCTCGCCTCACAGATCCTTGACCAGCCGCAGCGCGTCGTAGATCGCCGCATGGGTGTTGCGCGCCGCCACCGCGTCGCCGATGCGGTAAAGGCGGAAACGGCCCTCGGGGTTCTTGCGGACCTCTTGCAACCCGCCGGTGGTCAGGGCCTCGTAATCGACCTCGCCCAGGTTCGAGGCCAGCGGCTTCAGCTCGAAATACAGGTCGTCCAGCGGCCTTGTGCCATGGTTGACGACGACCTGGTCGACGATGCGCTCGCGGGTGAAATCGCCATAGTCGCTGCCCAGGCGCGCACGCAACTGGTTGCCCTCGCGCGCCACCGACCTCAGCCGCCAGGTGACGGTGAAGGTGGTGTCGCGCTTTTGCAGGTTGCGCATATAGGGCACCAGGTTCATCGCCATCACCTCGGGCGAGAAGCTGCGGTCCGGGGTCACGATCTCGACCGCGGCGCCGGTGGCCGAGATCAGGTCGGCGGCCTGCAGCGCCGCATGGTCGCCCGCGTCGTCGAAGATCAGCACGTTGCGGCCCGGCTTCACGTCGCCCGCCAGGATGTCCCAGGCGGAACAGACAAGGTCGTTGCCCTGCTCCAGCACCTCGGTATGCGGCAGGCCGCCGGTGGCGATGACGACCTCGTCCGGCTCGGTGGCCAGCACATCCTCCATCTCGGCGAAGGTGTTGAAGCGGAACTGGACGCCGTGCTTGTCGCACATCGCCTGCCGCCAGGCGATGATCGAGATCATCTCGCGCCGGCGCTCGTCCTGCGCGGTCAGGCGGATCTGGCCGCCGGGCTGGTCGGCGGCCTCGAAGACCGTCACCGCATGGCCGCGCTCGGCGGCGACGCGGGCGGCCTCCATGCCCCCTGGACCGGCGCCGACGATGGTGATGCGCTTCTTGACCGGCGCGGCGGGGATGCTGTGCGGCATGGTCTCTTCGCGCCCGGTCGCGGCATTGTGCAGGCAAAAGGCCATGCCGCCCTGGTAGATGCGGTCGAGGCAGTAGTTCGCGCCGACGCAGGGGCGGATGTCGTCCTCGCGCCCCTCGATCACCTTGCGGACCAGGTGCGGGTCGGCCATATGCGCCCGCGTCATGCCGACCATGTCCAAGAGCCCGGCGGCGATGGCATGGCGCGCGGTCGGCACGTCGGGGATCTTGGCCGCGTGGAAGGTGGGGAAATTCGTGGCCTTGCGGATGGCGCCCGCGAATTCCAGGTGCGGGGCGTTCCTCATGCCCTGGATCGGGATGGTGTCGGTGATGCCCGCATCGGTGTCGATATGGCCCTTGACCACGTTCAGGAAATCCACGAGCCCGCTGTCCTTCAGCCGGCGCGAGATCTCGATCCCGTCCTCGGCGGTCAGCCCGCCGGGCAGGTCCTCGTCGCCGGTATAGCGCACGCCCAGGATGAAATCCTCGCCGCAGCGTTCGCGGATGCCGCGCAGCACGTCGAAGGTGAAGCGCAGCCGGTTGTCCAGGCTGCCGCCATAGGGGCCGTCCAGGTCATTGGTCAGCGGCGACCAGAACTGGTCCATCAGGTGGCCATAGGCCTGGATCTCGATCCCGTCCAGCCCCGCCGCCTTCATCCGCTCGGCCGCATCGACATAGTCGCCGATGACCCGTTCGATGTCCCAGTCCTCCATCTTCTTGGGAAAGGCGCGGTGGGCCGCCTCGCGCTCATGCCCCGGCGAGATCACCGGCAGCCAGTCGGCCTTGTCCCAGCGCGTGCGCCGGCCCAGATGGGTCAGCTGGATCATCACCGCGCAGCCATGGTCGTGGCATTCGTCGGCCAGCTTCTTCATCCAGCCGACCACCTCGTCCTTCCAGGCCAGGATGTTGTTGAACACCGGCGGGCTGTCGCGCGCGACCGAAGCCGAGCCCGCGGTCATGGTCAGCGCCACGCCGGCCCTGGCGCGCTCGACGTGATAGGCGCGGTAGCGGTCCTTGGGCATGCCGTCCTCGGGATAGGCCGGCTCGTGGCTGGTGATCATGATGCGGTTGCGAAGCGTCAGGTGCTTCAGCCGATAGGGCTGCAGGAGGGGATCGTTCGACATCGGATCTGCCTGTGAAAGGTGGGGAGTCGCATCTCAGGATCAAAGTAATGTTCATCTGTGTCAATTAAAAAATCAAACATGAACATGCCGGGATCATTCCAGGACATTTTTTCTTGCAGCGAATCGCGGGGCGGGCTAGGGCTGGGACATGAGAAATCGTGCAGCAACGGCGGAAACTGGATGGCGCGGGTCGCGCGAGGGCTGGCTTGAAACCGGCTATCAGGCGCTGATCGACGGCGGCATCGACGCGGTCAAGATCCAGCCCCTGGCCAAGCATCTGAACCTGTCCCGCACCAGCTTCTACTGGTTCTTCGAGGATCGCGAGGCGCTGCTGACCGCGCTGATCGACGGCTGGGAGGAAAGGACGACCGCGCCGCTGGTCCGCGCGACGCAGGAATATGCCGAGAGCCCGGCCGAGGCGATGCTGAACGTGCTGGCCTGCTTTCTTTGCGGCATCTTCGACAGCAAGCTGGAATTCGCCGTGCGCAGCTGGGCCTTGCAGGACGACAAGGTCGGCGCCCGCGTCGCCGCCGCGGACGAAACCCGGCTGTCGGCCCTGCGCGAGATGCTGATGCGCTGGGGCCACCAGGAACAGGGCGCCGACGTCCGGGCGCGCACCATCTACCTGACCCAGATCGGCTATATCTCGATGCGCGCGCAGGAAGAGGTGGATACCCGGCTTGCGCGCATCCCCACCTATGTCGAAATCTATACCGGGCAGGCTGCCGAGCCGCGCGAGATCGCGCGCTTCAATGCTCGGGTGAAAAGCTCGGCCAACCCGCCGTCATAAGAGCGGTCCGTCACCGATAAGGGGCGCGCGCGCCCCTTCCAGCCCCCGGTTTGCGCGACGGCTGGGGTTTGGGGGCCATGTTCGCGCCAGGGAGAAAGAGAATGGGAAGACGGTTTGTTTCCTGCGGTGCGGCGCTTTTGCTTGTGGGCTTTTCGGGCGCGGCCTGGGCGGATTGCGGCAGTCCGACGATTGCCAGCATGAACTGGCAGAGCGCCGAGCTTGCGGCGGCGCTGGATGCCTTCATCCTCAACCAGGGCTACGGCTGCAGCGCCGAGGTGATCCAGGGCGACACGGTGCCGACGCTGACCTCGATGGTCGAGAAGGGCCAGCCCGAGATCGCCCCCGAGGGCTGGGTCGACCTGGTGCCCGAAGTCATCCGGTCCGGCCTGGCCGAGGACCGGATCGTCGTCACCGGCGACATCCTCAGCGACGGCGCCGTGCAGGGCTGGTGGATCCCGAAATACCTCGCCGAGGCCAACCCCGAGCTGAAGACCATCGAGGACGTGCTCAAGCGCCCCGACCTCTTCCCCGATCCCGAGGATCCCGCGAAGGGCGCCATCTTCAACGGCCCGGCCGGCTGGGGCGGCACGGTGATCACCAGCCAGCTCTACAAGGCCTTCGGCGCCCGGGAGGCGGGCTTCAACCTGGTCGACACCGGCTCGGCCGCCGGGCTCGACGGCTCGATCGCGCGCGCCTATGAACGCCAGCAGGGCTGGGTCGGCTATTACTGGGCGCCGACCGCGCTGCTGGGCCGCTACGAGATGGTCAAGCTGGAGCACGGCGTGGCGCTCGACATGGACGAATGGCAGGGCTGCACCTCGAACGCCGATTGCGCCGAGCCCAGGAAGAACGACTGGCCGGCCGACAAGGTGCAGACCGTCGTCGCCAAGCGATTCGCCGACAGCGCCCCGCCCGAGGTGATGGACTACCTTTCCAAGCGGAGCTGGACGAATGCGACGGTGAACGCGCTGATGGCCTGGATGACCGAGAACCAGGCGCAGGGCGAGGAGGGCGCGCGGCAGTTCCTGCGCGAGAACGAGGCGACGTGGACCGAATGGGTCACGCCCGAGGCGGCCGAGAGGATCAAGGCCGCGCTCTGACCGCGCCCCCCGCGGCCGGGCTGGGTGGGCCGAAAGTCCGCCCCGGCCCGCCCTCCGGCTCTCGGGTCCGGGCCGGGCTGCCCGTCGGGCCGGCTTTCCGGTCCGGGCCTTGGCCCAGCCGGTTCTGCGGTCCGGCCTTGGTCTGGCGAGGCTCTCGGCTCTCGGGCCCGCGGTCGCGATCCGGCTCTCGGTCCGGGCCCTGGCTGCCCGTCGGGCCGGCTCCGGTTCCGGTTCCGGCCCAGGTCGGATCCAGGCCTGACCCCGCTCCGGCTCTCGGCTCGGGGGCCCGCTCCGGCTCCCGGTTCCGGGCCCTGGCCTGGCCCAGCCGGTTCTCCGGGCCGGCCTTGGCCTGGCGAGGCTCCGGCTCTCGGTCCCGCGGTCGCGGTCCGGCTTCGGTTTCGGCCCAGGACTGGCCCAGGTCGGACCCAGGCCTGGCCCCGCTCCGGCTCTCGGTTCCGGGCCCTGGCCTGGCCCAGCCGGTTCTCCGGTCCGGTCTTGGCCTGGCCACGCTCCGGCTCTCGGGCCCGCGGTCGCGGTCCGGCTTCGGTCTGGGCCCTGGCTGCCCGTCGGGCCGGCTCCGGTTTCGGCCCAGGACTGGCCCAGGACTGGCCCCGCGGAGCGGCTCTCGGGCCCGCGGACCCGCTCCCGGTTCCGGTCCCTGGCCCAGCCGGCGCTCGGGTCCGGGCCCTGACACCCCTTCGGTCCGGCTCTCGGGTCGGGCCCTGACCACCCCTCGGTCCGGCCTCCGGGCCGGTCCGCGGGACCGCCCCGACCCCCGGCCCGGCCCGATGCCGCCACCCTTTCCCGGTCCCGGCCGCCCAGGCCGGCCCCCAGCCCCATGCGCGAGGATCCCATGACCTGGCTCACCTCCTTCCCCCAATTGAAAAGCGCCTGGCTGCGCGAGTTGCAGCGCGTCATCGACGACGGCTTTCGCAGCTTCACCCGCAGCCACGGCGACATGATCGAGGGCCTCTTCAGCCCGCTGCAGACCATGCTGATCTGGTTCGAGCGATTGCTTCTGGGCACCCCCTGGCTGCTCGTCCTGGCCGTCGTCGCCGCCCTGGCCTGGGGCGCCAGCCGCAGCCTGCGCGTGGTGATCGGCTCCGTGCTGACCCTGGTGCTGATCGGGCTCTTCGGCATGTGGGACGACACCATGAAGACCATCTCCATGGTGCTGGCCGCGACGCTTTTGTCCATCGCCATCGGCCTGCCGCTCGGCATCCTGATGGCGCGCTCGCAGCGGGTGCAGCGCATCGTCAGCCCGATCCTCGACATCATGCAGACCATGCCCAGCTTCGTCTACCTGATCCCGGTGGTGATGCTGCTGGGCATCGGCCGGGTGCCCGGCCTGATCGCGGTGGTGATCTATGCCCTGCCGCCGATGATCCGGCTGACCAACCTCGGCATCCGCCAGGTCGACCGCGAGGTGCTGGAGGCGACCGACGCCTTCGGTTCGTCCTCGTGGCAGAAGCTGGTCAAGGCGCAGCTGCCGCTGGCGCTGCCCACGATCATGGCCGGCATCAACCAGACCATCATGATGGCGCTGGCCATGGTGGTGATCGCCTCGATGATCGGGGTGCAGGGGCTGGGCCAGCCGGTGCTGCGCGCGATCTCGAACCAGTATTTCACGCTCGGGCTCTTCAACGGCTTCGCCATCGTCGGCATCGCCATCCTCTTCGACCGCATCAGCCAGGCCTGGGGCAAGCGGCTGCAAAAACACCAGGAGGCCAGCCATGACTGATCCCGCCACCACGGATCCCATCGGCATCGAGATCAAGAACCTCTACAAGATCTTCGGCGCCAATCCCGAGGCGCATGTCGCGGCCGTCCGCGCCGGCATGACCAAGGCCGAGCTGCAGGCCCGCCACCAGCACGTGCTGGGGCTGAGCGACATCAACATCCAGGTCGCGCCGGGCAGCATCCAGGTCATCATGGGCCTGTCGGGATCGGGCAAGTCGACGCTGATCCGCCACATCAACCGGCTGATCGAGCCCACCGCCGGCGAGATCGTGATCGAGGGCCGCAACGTCGTCGCCATGTCGCAGGCGGAGCTGCGCGCGTTCCGCCGCCACAAGACCGCGATGGTGTTCCAGAAATTCGGCCTGCTGCCGCATCGCACCGTGCTCGACAACGCCGCCTACGGGCTCGAGGTGCAGGGCATCCCGCAGGCCGAGCGCTACCGCACCGCCATGCGCTGGATCGAGCGCGTGGGGCTTTCGGGCTTCGAGAAGAGCTATCCGAGCCAGCTTTCGGGCGGCATGCAGCAGCGGGTGGGCCTGGCGCGCGCGCTGGCCAACGACGCGCCGATCCTCTTGATGGACGAGGCCTATTCGGCGCTCGACCCGCTGATCCGCTACGACATGCAGACGGTGCTCTTGGACCTGCAGCAGGAGGTCAGGAAGACCATCGTCTTCATCACCCACGACCTCGACGAGGCGCTGCGCATCGGCGACCGCATCGCGCTTCTGCGCGACGGCTCGGTGATCCAGCAGGGCACGGCGCAGGACATCGTGCTGCGCCCGGCCGACGATTACGTGGCGAATTTCGTCCAGCATGTCGACCGCGGCAAGGTGCTGAAGGTCGGCGCGGTCATGCAGGCCCGGCACGGTTTCGACGCCCCCGAAGCCGCCCCGCCCGACGCCGCCCTGCCCGAGGCCGCCATCGCCCCCGAGGCCAGCATCGCCGAGGCGCTGCAGCAGATGGCCGCCAGCCGGCTGCAGGCGCTGCGGGTCCAGGATCCCCAGGGCCGGGCCATCGGCGTCATCCCCTTCCAGGCCGCGATCAACGCCTATACCGGCCAGCATGGCGGCCAGTATGGCGGCCAGCATGGCGGGCAGCATGACGGGCGGCAGGCATGAGGGTCGGCCTGATCGGCGCCACCGGCTGGCTCGGCTCGGCGCTCGGCGCGGGGCTGCTCGCGCGCGGCATCCTGGCGCCGGGCGAGCTGGTGCTGCTCAATCGCAGCGCCCCCCAGCCCAACTACCACGGCCATGCCGACGTGACATGGGCCCGGGACGCGGCCGAGCTGGTGGCGCAAAGCGACGTGATCGTGGTCTCGGTGCGGCCCGAGGACTGGCCGGGGCTGGACCTGCGCGCCGGCGGCCGGCTGGTCCTGTCCTTCATGGCCGGGATCGGGGCGCCCACGCTGGCGTGCTGCGGCGGCCGGATCGTGCGGGCGATGCCCAATGCCGCGGCCGAGATCGGCGCCTCCTATTCGCCCTTCTGGGCCGGGCCGGGCGTGACCGCCGCCGACCGCGCCACGGTGCGCCGCCTGCTCTCGGCCATCGGCAGCACCGACGAGCTGGAGACCGAGGCGCAGATCGACCTGATGACCGCCCTGCCCGGCTCGGGCGCGGCCTATCCGGCGCTGATGGCCACGGCGATGGCCGCTTTCATGCGCGCGCGCGGCATCCCCGAGGCCATCGCCTGGCGCGCGGCCGAGGCGGCGGTGGTCGGCGGTGCCCGGCTGCTGGAAGACCGCATCACCGAGGCCCCCGCCCTGCTCGCCGCCTACCGCGCCTATCGCGGCACCACCGCCGCCGGCCTCGACGCCGCCGAGGCCGCAGGCTTCCCCCAAGCCATCGAGACCGCCCTCGCCGCCGCAACCGAAAAGGCCCGGACCATGACGCAGACCACGGCCCCCACATGACCCGCAAGACGATCGAAACCCTCCACGACACCGACTACGACACCATCGTCATCGGCGCCGGCGCTGTCGGCTGCGCCACCGCACGCCAACTCGCAGCACGCGGCTTTCGCACCCTGCTCGTCGACCGCGGAGACTTCGGCGCAGGAACCTCGTCGCGATCCAGCCGGATGCTCTATTCCGGGCTCGGCTATCTCGCCGCGCGCTATCCCTTGTGGCAGATGCCATTCCGGCCCGCCGACATGATCCGGCGGCTGCTCTATACCCGCGAGGTCATGCGCTGCCGGGCCGAGCTGGTGCGCGACATGCCGGGCCACCTGACGAAACATCGCTTCCACTACCCGTTCCGCAGGGGCGACCGCTATCCGCCCTGGCTGGTCGACCTGGGCTTTCGCCTGGTCGAGGCGCTGGACGGCTGGCGGGTGCCGCTGGCCTATCGCCGGCTTGCCCCGGCGCAGGCGGCCGCGGACAGCGCCATGGCCGCGGCCCTGGGCGGACCGCTGCGCGGCGTGAGCGTGTTCGAGGAATACATGTATGCCTGGCCCGAGCGCATCTGCGTCGATACCGCCCTGGATGCCGAGCGGCGCGGCGCCACCATCCGCACCTATGCCGAGGTGACAGCGATTGCGCGCGACGGCGAGGACTGGCTGGTCACGCTGGAGGAACGCGCGCCCGAGATGCAGGGCCGGGCGCAGGTCCGCGCCCGCATGGTGGTGAACGCCGCCGGCCCCTGGATCGACCGGGTGCCGGGCGGCGGCTCGGGCCGGCGGCGGGTGATCGGCATCAAGGGCGTCAACGTCA
Source organism: Paracoccus sp. pheM1 (assembly GCF_018499825.1). Lineage (NCBI taxonomy): Bacteria > Pseudomonadati > Pseudomonadota > Alphaproteobacteria > Rhodobacterales > Paracoccaceae > Paracoccus > Paracoccus sp. pheM1. Next base: position 1,065,396 of record NZ_JAGXCX010000001.1, on the reverse strand, counting down.
TGGTGCGCCTGCCCGAGGCGTTCCGCGGCCAGGGGCTGGAAGCCTTTTCCCGCAAGGGCGAGCCCTATTACGTCTTTCCCTGGCGCGATTTCCACTTCATCGGCCCGACCGAGACCGAAGTCACCGCCAACCCCGACGACATCCGCGTCGAGGAGGCCGAGATCGACTATATCCTGGGCGAGGCCAACCACCTGTTCCCCGGCCTGCAGCTGACGCGCGCCGACGTGCTGCATTGCTGGTGCGGGGTGCGGCCGACCTCGACCCGCGACGGCCGCACCACCAGCCTGCCGGTCGAGGTGGCCGAAGACCCCGCGATGCCCGGCCTGCTGGCCGTCACCGGCTCGACCATCATGCTGCATCGCCACGCGGCGCGGCAGGTGGCGCGCCGCGTCGAAAGGCGCCTGGGCAAACGCGGCCCGGCGCCGGAGGGGATCATTTCGCCGCCGCAGGACCAGGGCATCGGCCAGATGGCGGCCGCCGAACATGTGGTGCGGCTTGCCGACCTGATCCGCCGGCGGCTGCCCGACGGGCTGGAGCCCGACCTGGGCCGGGCCCGTGCCGAGGCGCTGTCGCGCATCGCCGCCGCCAGCCTGGGCTGGTCCGAGGCCCGCCGGCAGGACGAGTTGCGCCATTTCGAGGAGGACACGGCCCGGGTCTATCGCCAGCCCTGACCCGGCTCAGCCCGCCGCCAGCCAGTCTGCGAACAGCCTTGCCTTTGCGGAGGCGCGGGGATTGATCCTGAGCGAGAAGGCGGCGGGCGAGGGGATGCTCTCGGGCACCAGGCTGACCAGGCGGCCGGCTTGCAGGACGCGGGCCATCAGCCCCTCCCAGCCCAGCACCGCGCCGACATCGTCCTCGGCCGCCTGCAGGGCGATCATGTGGTTGTTGACGAAGAGGCTGCGCCCGGAGGGCGGCGGATGGCCGAGCTCGCGAAACCAGTCGGCCCAGCCTGTCCAGGCATTGTGGTCGTCGTTCATGTGGACCAGCGGCGCGCGCAGCAGATCCTTGATTCCCCGGATGCCGTGTTCCCTGGCGAAATGCGGCGTGCCATAGGCCAGGATGCGGTCGCGGAAGATTTCCCGCCATTCGTCGCCGTCATCGCCGGGAACCGCATAGCCGATGTGCAGGTCGTGCCGGCTGGCCGCCGTGGCCACGTCGCTGATGATCTGCGAGACGGTGATGCCGGGGTGGATCTTCCAGAAGGCGGTGATCTTGGGGGTCAGCCACAAGGCGCTGACCGCCGTGGTGGTGCGGATGGTCACGTCCACGGCATCGGGCCGGTCGCGCAGCCGGCTGACGGCGTCCGAGATCGTCTCGAAGCCGCGTTGCAGCGCAACCAGCAGGAAGGCGCCCTTCTCGGTCAGCTCGACCCCGCGGTGCCGGCGGATGAACAGCGCGCAGCCCAGGTTCCGCTCCAGCGCCTTGATCTGGTGGCTGATCGCGGCGGGGGTGACGTTCATCTCCTGCGCGGCGGCCTTGAAGCTCATGTTGCGGGCCGCCGCCTCGAAACAGATCAGCGCGGTCATCGAGGCGAAGTCATGGGGATTGGGCATGCCGGGCCGTATTCAGGTTACTTCACCTAATCCAGGATGAATTTTTATGCCGTTGTCAACGGGAAACGAGTCGGCGGAATATTAGGCCAGTTCAACCTCAGCGTGGAAGCCGACAATGACAGCCACCCAACCGAACATCCATGACCTGCTTGCGCGCCGCCGGCCCGGACATGCGCTGGAACAGCCCTTCTACACCTCGGCCGAGATCTATCAGCTCGACCTGGAGAATATCTGGTATCGCGAATGGCTCTATGCCATCCCGGCCTGCCAGCTGGCCAGGGCGGGCAGCTACGTCACCCTGAAGATCGGCGATTACAACGTCATCATCGTCAAGGGCCGAGACGGCGAGATCCGCGCCTTCCACAACTCCTGCCGGCACCGCGGCTCGATCGTCTGCAAGGCCCGCGAGGGCCAGGTGGCCAAGCTGGTCTGCCCCTATCACTCCTGGACCTACGACCTCGACGGCCGGCTGGTCTGGGCCGACAAGATGAATGCCGATTTCGACCCCTCGCAGCACGGGCTGCGCAGCGTCCATCTGCGCGAGGTCGGTGGCCTGGTCTATATCTGCCTGGCCGGGAACCCGCCGAACTTCGAAACATTCGCGCAAAAGGCGGCGCCTTATCTGGACGTGCACGACCTCGGCGACGCCAAGGTGGCCCATACCTCCTCGATCATCGAGAAGGGCAACTGGAAGCTGGTGTGGGAAAACAACCGCGAATGCTATCATTGCAGCGCGAACCATCCGTCGCTGTGCCGATCCTTCCCGCTGGACCCGGAAATGTCCGGCATCATGCCCGACGGCAGCGTCTCGGAAAAACTGCAGGCGCATTTCGACCGCTGCACCGCGGCGGGCGCACCCGCGCAGTTCTACCTGGGCGAGCACGGCCAGTTCCGGCTGACCCGCGCCCCGCTGGAAGGCGATGCGGTCAGCTATACCATGGATGGCAAGGTCGCGGTGCAAAAGAACCTGGGCCGGGTGCCCTTTGCCGACGCCGGCCCGCTGATGGTGTTCCACTACCCGACCACCTGGAACCATTTCCTGCCCGATCACTCGCTGACCTTCCGGGTGATGCCGATCAGCCCGACCGAGACCGAAGTGACCACCACCTGGCTGGTGCACAAGGATGCCGTCGAGGGGGTGGACTACGACCTCAAGCGCCTGACCGAGGTCTGGATCGCCACCAATGACGAGGATCGCGAAGTGGTCGAGACCAACCAGCTTGGCGTCAGCACGCCCGCCTTCGTCCCCGGTCCCTATTCGGACTATTGGGAAAGCGGCGTCATCCAGTTCGTGGACTGGTATGCGGATGCCATGGAGCGTGCGCTCGGCCCCAGCCGCATGGCGGCCGAGTGACGATGAACGCTGCGCTGAAACCGACGCTGGCCTTCTGGACCGACGCCGAGGAGCTGGAATGCGTCTCGTTCCTGCCCGAGGCGCCGGATGTCATGACCTTCTGCTTCCGCAGCCCCTCGGGCGCGCTCTTCAGCCATGAGCCGGGGCAGTTCCTGACGCTGGAGCTGCCCCTGCCCGACGGGGTGCTGCATCGCACCTATACCATCTCGTCCTCGCCCTCGCGGCCGACCTCGCTGACGGTGACGGTCAAGGCGCAAAGGGATTCCATCGGCACGCGCTGGATGTTCGACCACCTGCGGCCGGGGATGCGCATCCGCGCCAGGGGTCCGGCGGGCAAGTTCTCGATGATGCGGGATCCGGCTGCGAAATACCTGTTCATCTCGGCAGGATCGGGCATCACGCCGATGATGTCGATGACGACCTTCCTTTACGATTCCGGGCGGGCGCCGGACATCGTCTTCGTCAACTGCGCCCGCCGCCCCTCCGAGATCATCTTCCGCGAGCGGCTGGAGCACATGGCGACGCGCGTCGCCGGCATCGACCTGAAATGGATCGTCGAGGAACCCGACCCCTATCGGCCCTGGACCGGCTATCGCGGCATGGTCAACCAGCTGGTGCTGGGCCTGGTCGCGCCCGACTACCTGGAGCGCGACGTCTATTGCTGCGGCCCCGAGCCCTTCATGCAGGCGGTGCGCGACATCCTGCACGGGCTGGGCTACGACATGGCCCGCTATCACCAGGAAAGCTTCGGCGCCCCGCCGGCCGAGGCCGAGGCGGTGCCCGAGGACGTGGTGCCGCAAGAGGACGCGCTGGCCGAGGTCAGCTTCGCCGCATCCGGCAAGACCGCCCGCTGCGCGCAAACCGAGACCATCCTGGCCACGGCGCGGGCGGCGGGCATCCCGATCCCCTCGGGCTGCGGCATGGGCATCTGCGGCACCTGCCAGGTGCTCAGGCTCTCGGGCCAGGTCCACATGGTCCACAACGGCGGCATCACCGACGAGGATGTCGAGGCGGGCTATATCCTCGCCTGCTGCTCAAGGCCCATCGGAAACGTTACCATCGATCTGTGACGGGTTTCGGGGGCCGCCGGTCCCCGGAAACGCATCGCTCAAGCAACAAGCAAAATGACAGGGACAGGCCATGAAGATTGCCGAAATACACGTCTATGCCCATGACCTGCCGGTCAGGGACGGCCCCTATGCCATCGCCAGCTCTACGGTCTGGTCGCTGCAGAGCACGCTGGTCAAGATCGTCGCCGACAACGGGCTGGTGGGCTGGGGCGAGACCTGCCCGGTCGGCCCGACCTATGCGCCCAGCCATGCGCTTGGCGCCCGTGCCGCGCTGGCCGAGATGGCGCCGGGCCTGATCGGCGCGAACCCGCTGCAGCCGCTGGTCCTGCACCGCCGCATGGACGGGCTGCTTTGCGGGCACAATTACGCCAAGGCGGCCATCGACATCGCCGCCCATGACCTGATGGGCAAGCATTACGGCGTCCGCGTGGCGGACCTGCTGGGCGGCGTCGCGGCCGAGCGCCTGCCCTCCTATTACGCCACCGGCATCGGCCAGCCCGACGAGATCGCCCGCATCGCCGCCGAGAAGGTCGCCGAGGGCTTCCCGCGCCTGCAGATCAAGATCGGCGCGCGCCCGGTCGAGATCGACATCGAGACCGTGCGCAAGGTCTGGGAGCGCATCCGCGGCACCGGCACGCGGCTGGCGGTGGACGGCAACCGCAGCCTGCCCGCCCGCGACGTGCTGCGACTCAGCCGCGAATGCCCCGAGATCCCCTTCGTGCTGGAACAGCCCTGCAACACGCTGGAGGAGATCTCGGCCATTCGCGGCCGCGTCCAGCACGGCATCTACCTGGACGAGAGCGGCGAGGATCTGTCCACGGTGATCCGCGCCGCCGGCCAGGGGCTCTGCGACGGGTTCGGCATGAAGGTGACGCGCATCGGCGGGCTGCAACCGATGGCAGCGTTCCGCGACATCTGCGAGGCGCGCGCCCTGCCCCATACCTGCGACGACGCCTGGGGCGGCGACATCATCGCCGCCGCCTGCACCCATGTCGGCGCCACCGTCCAGCCGCGGCTGAACGAGGGCGTCTGGGTCGCCCAGCCCTATATCGCGCAGCCCTACGACCCGGAGAACGGCATCCGCATCACGGGCGGCCATATCGACCTGCCCAAGGGTCCGGGCCTTGGGGTCATTCCCGAAGAAAGCCTGTTCAACCCGCCGATTGCATCCTTTTCCTGAAGCGGTTTCACCAGCGACGCGCGCGGCCACCTGCCGGTCATGTCTCACGGGCCACGATCATCCGCCGGGTGGGGGATATGCGCGGGAAAGGACCGGCCGCGTATTGCGGCCGGTTTCCCCCTTGGCCGCAGGACCGGGCCGATGGACACCCCGGCCCGGCGGCTAAAGCCCGATGGCCTTGTAGGCCTGTGCCACCTCGTCGATGGCCAGCACGTAGGCGGCGGTGCGCAGGTCCGGGTAGCTGCCGTCGGGGCGGTTCCACAGCGCGCTCATCCGGCGATAGGCGGCGCGCATGATGTCGTCGAGGCCCGAGCGGACCAGCGCGATCTCGCTGCGCGCCTCCAGGAAGCGGGCATGCTCGCTGGGAAAGTCCCGGCCGGTCATCTGCTCGAGCGAGCGCGCAAGCAGCCGGTGCTCGTCCTCTTCCAGCCGCCGTTCCATCAGGCCGAAGGGGATGTGGCTGAGGTTCTTCACCCATTCGAAATAGGACACCACCACGCCGCCGGCATTGGCGAAGAGGTCGGGCAGGATGATCTTGCCGGCCTGGCGCAGGATGGTGTCGGCGGCCTTGGTCGTGGGGCCGTTGGCGGCCTCGACGATCAGCGCCGCCTTGATGGCGGCGGCATTTTCGCCCGTGATCGCGCCCTCGGCCGCGGCGGGGATCAGGATGTCGCAATCGTCGGCCAGCGCCCCCATGTCGGGCGGGCTGACCGCGCCGCCGGCAAAGCCCTCGACCGAGCCGGTCTGGACCAGATGCGCCTTGAGCGCGTCGATGTCGATGCCGTCGGGGTTGCGCACCACGCCCGTCCGCTCGATCACCGTGACGATGCGCACCCCGTCCTCCTGCGACAGGAACTTGGCGGCGTGGAAGCCCACGTTTCCAAGGCCCTGCACCACGCAGGTCAGGCCGGACAGGATCTCGGACTGGAAGCCGGCGCGGGCGCGGTCGGCGGGGTGGCGGAAGAATTCGCGGATCGCGTATTGCACGCCGCGGCCGGTGGCCTCGGTGCGGCCCTCGATGCCGCCGCCGCCGACCGGCTTGCCGGTGACGCAACCCAGCGCGTTGATGTCCTGCGGGCGGGCGCGGCGGTATTCGTCGGCGATCCACATCATGTTCAGCTCGCCCGTGCCCATGTCCGGTGCCGGCACGTTGGCGGCCGAGCTGAGGAATTCATGCGCCATCAGCTCCTGCGCGAAGCGGCGGGTGATCTTTTCCAGCTCGGTCTCGGTCCAGTCGGCGGGGTCGATCTTCAGCGCCCCCTTGGAGCCGCCGAAGGGCAGCCGCACCAGCGCGCATTTGTAGGTCATCAGCGCCGCCAGCGCCTCGACCTCGTCCTGGTCGGCATTGGGGGCAAAGCGGATGCCGCCCTTGGCCGGGCGGCTATGCGTAGAATGGACGGCGCGCCAGCCGGTGAAGGTATGCATGCGCCCGCGCAGCCGCACGCCGAAGCGGGTGACATAGGTCGCGTTGCAGACCTTGATCTTCTCGGCCAGCCCCTCGGGCAGGTCGCAGCGCGAGGCCGCGACGTCGAACATCTCGTTCACATCGGCCAGGAATGATTGATTGCTCATGGAACGCCTCCTCCGGGCTCTTTCTGGAAAACAGGGGGCCGCGGCGGGCCCCCTGCGGTCATCTCAGCCGGCCAGCAGCGCGGCGTTGCCGCCCGCGGCGGTGGTGTCCACGCAAAGGTGGCGTTCATGCGCGACATGGGCGAGGTCGGGCATGGCGCCGATCAGCGGCACGATGGCGCCTGCACGCCCAGCCAGCGCGCGGGCATAGGCGCGGCCCTGCGCCTCGTCGCCCCACCACAGCACCGCCGAAAGCTGCGGCAGCCGGGTCAGCGCCTCGGGCGGCAACTCGCCCTCGGCGCCGACGGCCTGGCCACCGAGCGCCTGGACCGCCGCCACCTGCGCCGCCACCGCCTGCGGGCCGGGGCCGAGGCAAAGGACCGGCGGCCGGCTATGCGCGGAAAGCCGGTTCAACTCGCCCGTGGGGCCGGGCATCAGCCGCTCGTCGATCCTTGTTGGGACGGTGGCGAACAGCGCGCCGCGCAGCCGCGCCTCGTCGGCCGGGCCCCGCCAGCCGCCCGCCGGGGCCGCGGGCTCGGCCGGCGCGAAGAAGCGCGGCAGGTAAAGCGGGCCGCCCGCCTTCGGCCCGGTGCCCGACAGCCCCTCGCCGCCAAAGGGCTGGCTGCCCACCACCGCGCCGATCTGGTTGCGGTTGACGTAGATATTGCCGGCATGGATGGCGTCCGACACCTCCTGCACGCGCGAATCGATGCGGGTGTGCAGCCCGAAGGTCAGGCCGAAGCCGCGCGCGTTGATCGCGGCGACGACGCGCTCCAGCTCGCCGGCACGGAAGGTCGCGACATGCAGGACCGGGCCGAAGACCTCGCGTTCCAGGTCGTCGATGCCCTCGACCCGCAGCAGCACGGGGGCGATGAAATGGCCCTGCTTCGGTGCCCAGATGCGATGCAGGATGCGGTTCGCCTTGCTCTCCAGGTAGCGCTCGATGCCGGCCTGCGCCTCGGCGTCGATCACCGGGCCGACATCGGTCGAAAGCCGCCAGGGATCGCCCAGCCGCAGCTCGTCCATGGCGCCCTTGATCATGGCGATCAGGTGCGGGGCGATGTCCTCCTGCACGTAAAGGCAGCGCAGCGCCGAGCAGCGCTGCCCGGCCGAGCGGAAGGCCGAGGCGACGATGTCGCGCACCGCCTGTTCCGGCAGCGCGGTGGAATCGACGATCATCGCGTTCAGCCCGCCGGTCTCGGCGATCAGCGGCGTGCCGGGGGCCATGTGCTCGGCCATGGCGCGGGCGATGGTCTGCGCCGTCTCGGTCGAGCCGGTGAAGACCACGCCGTTGATCCGCGAATCCGCGGTCAGCGCCGCCCCCACCGTGCCGCCCTGCCCCGGCAGCAGCTGCAGCGCGCCGGCCGGAACGCCGGCCTCGTGCAGCAGCCGCACGGCGATGGCGGCGACCAGCGGCGTCTGCTCGGCCGGCTTCGCCAGCACGGCATTGCCCGCCATCAGCGCCGCGGCGATCTGGCCGGTAAAGATCGCCAGCGGAAAGTTCCAGGGGCTGATCGCCGCGATCACGCCGCGCGGCCGGCCGGTCGCCCCTTCGCCCTCGGCGGCGTAATAGCGCAGGAAATCGGCGGCCTCGCGCAATTCGCCCACGCAATCGGGCAGGGTCTTGCCCGCCTCGCGCGCCAGGGCGGCGAAGATCGGGCCGAAATGCGCCTCGTAAAGGTCGGCGGTACGGCGCAGCACCGCGGCGCGGGTGGCGGCGGGCGCGTCCCAGGGCCGGGCGTCGTCGATGGCGCGGGCGACGGTCTCGGCATCGGCCTCGGTCACATGGGCGACCAGCTCGCCCGTGGCCGGGTTCGCGACCGCGACCCGCGTGCCCGAGCCGGCAGAGACGGTCAGCGGCGCCGTATCCGGCACCGGGCCGTTGCGGGCGGCCTCGATCCGGGCCAGCGTCGCCTCGTCGCTCAGGTCGAAGCCCTGCGAATTGCGCCGGGCCTCGCCGAAGATCGCCGCGGGCGCGGCCAGCCCGGCTGGCGGACGGGCGCCGGCCAGCGCCTCGAACGGGTCGCGCGCGACTTCCTCGGGCGAGACGGATTCGTCCACGATCTGATGCACGAAGCTGCTGTTCGCGCCATTCTCTAGCAGGCGCCGCACCAGATAGGCCAGCAGGTCGCGATGCGCGCCGACCGGGGCATAGATGCGGCAGCGGCCGTTATAGTCGCGCAGCACGATGTCGTGCAGCCGCTCGCCCATGCCATGCAGGCGCTGGAACTCGAAGGGGATGTCGCCGGCCATTTCCAGGATCGCCGCGACGGTCTGGGCGTTATGGGTGGCGAATTGCGGATAGATGCGGTCGGCATAGCCGATCAGCTTGCGGGCATGGGCGATATAGCTGACGTCGGTCGCGACCTTGCTGGTGAACAGCGGGAAGCCGTCGAAACCCTCGACCTGGGCGCGCTTGATCTCGGTGTCCCAATAGGCGCCCTTGACCAGCCGCACCATGATGCGCCGGTCCAGCCGCTCGGCGGTGGTGTAAAGCCAGTCGATGACCTGGCCCGCGCGCTTGCCGTAAGCCTGCACCACCACGCCGAACCCGTCCCAGCCGGCCAGCGAGGGGTCCGACAGCACCGCCTCGATCACCTTCAGCGAGATCACCAGCCGGTCCTGTTCCTCGGCGTCGATGTTCATGCCCATGCCGGCGGCCTTGGCCTGGCGGGCCAGCGACAGCACCACCGGCACCAGCTCGGCCATGACGCGGGTTTCCTGCGCCACCTCATAGCGCGGATGCAGCGCCGAAAGCTTGATCGAGATGCCGGGGTTCATCTCGACCGAGCCCTTGTCGCAAGCCCTGGCGATGGCGGCGATGGCGTCGGCATAGGCGCGGGCATAGCGCGCGGCATCGAGCCCGGTCATCGCCGCCTCGCCCAGCATGTCGTAGCTGTAGGTAAAGCCCTGCGCCTCGCGCTGCCTGGCGCGCTCCAGCGCCTTCTGGATGGTCTCGCCCAGCACGAACTGCCGGCCCATTTCCTTCATCGCCCGGCCGACGGCGGCGCGGATCACCGGCTCGCCCAGCCGCCGCACGGCGCCGCGCAGGGTGCCGGCGATGCCGCCCTGGTCGTCGTCCAGCACCTTGCCGGTCAGCATCAGCGCCCAGGTCGAGGCGTTGACCAGCGACGAGGACGCCTCGCCCAGGTGCCGGCCCCAGTCCGAGGGCGCGATCTTGTCCTCGATCAGCGCGTCGATGGTCATGCGGTCGGGGACGCGCAGCATCGCCTCGGCCAGGCACATCAGCGCCACGCCCTCGCGCGTGGACAGGCCGTATTCGGCCAGGAAATGCTCCATCATCGTCGGCTTGGCCTCGGCGCGGATGCGGCGCACCAGGTCGGCGGCGCGACCGGTGATGGCGGCGCGGGCCTCGGGGCTCAGCGCGGCCTGCGCGACCAGCCGGTTCAGCAGTTCCGCCTCGTCGGCGAATTTCGCCTGGGTGGAAAACGCGTCGGAAAGCTCGGTGGGGTTGACACGTATCATGCCGATCTCCTTATTCGATAGGACAGGAATACCAGATGGCTGCCAGGCGGTGCGCCTGAATATCGGCCACCGGGTAGGCCGATGGAACAAATTCGAGGCGATTTTCAGTATGGACCCGGATCTGGACACGCAGGACCGCAAGATCCTGGCGGAGCTGACGCAGAACGCGCGCATCCCCATCGCCGAACTGGCGCGCCGGGTCGGGCTGTCCAAGACCCCGGTGGCGCAGCGCATCCGGCATCTGGAAGAGATCGGCCTGATCACCGGCTATCGCGCCATCCTGTCGCCCCTGAAGCTGGGCCTGACCCATGTGACCTATGTCGAGGTCAGCATGAACGACACCCGCGAACATGCGCTGCAGCAGTTCAACGCCGCCGTCCGCGCCATTCCCGAGGTCGAGGAATGCTACATGATCGCCGGCGGCTGCGACTACCTGATGAAGGTGCGCTCGCGCGACATGGCCGATTTCCGCCGCATCCTGGCCGAGAAGATCTCGACCCTGCCCCATGTCAGCAACACCTCGAGCCATGTCTCGATGGAGGCGGTGGTCGAGCAGAACTTTCGCCTGGGCTGACCGCTTACGCCGCCATCACCCGCGCGATCCAGGACGCGATCATCAGGTCCAGATGCGCGCCGCCGCCGTTCTTGAACACGGTGATCTCGTCATCCGAGCGGCGCCGGCGGGCACCGGGGCGCAGCAGGTCGTAGAAGTCGCCCAGCACGCTTTCGGCCGTGATCGCGCCCGAGGCGATGGGCATCGTCAGCTCGCCGATATGGCCCAGCGTGGTCGCGCGGCTGTCCACGAACAGCGCGGCCTTGGCCATCAGCGCATCGTCGGCCTCGCGCATGTCGGCCTTGAAGGCGCCGATCAGGTCGACATGGGTGCCGGGCCGGACCCAGTCGCCCAGGATCACCGGCTGCCGCGCCATGGTGGCGGCCGAGACGATGTCGGCCTGCCCGACCGCCGCGCGCAGGTCCGGCACCGGCTGGAGATCGGCTGTGACGCCGCCCAGCCCGGCCACCAGCGCCTGCGCCTGCTCCGGCCGGCGCGACCAGACCGAGACGCGCTCGATCCCCGGCAGCACCGCGGTATAGGCCCTGACCAGGCTGGCCGCGACCGTGCCCGCGCCGACGACCAGCAGGTGCCGGCTGTCCGGCCGCGCCAGCAGGCTGGCGCCCAGGACGGAATCGGCGGCGGTCTTGATCTCGGTCACGAGCGGGCTGTCCACGATGGCCTGCAGCGCGCCCGTATCCTTGTCGAAGACCAGCATCGCGCCCTGCACCGTGGGCAGTCCCTTGGCCGCATTGCCGTCGCAGACGGTGAAGGTCTTGGCCCCGTAGCCCAGCCCCTCGATGAAGGCCGAGCGGCTCATCATCGTGCCGGTCGGCGGGCCCAGGAACACGTCGCGGATCTCGGCCAGGGGCAGCGCATGGCCCTGCCGCAGCGCCTCGACGGCATCGGCCCAGCTTAGCCGGCCGATCGCGGCCGCGTAGGACAGGAATTGCGGAACCTTCGCGCCCGTCATCGTGTCATGCCTCCGTCACATGTCCATCGGCCAGGTATCCGACAGGCGATAGCCGCCCTGGAAGGGGTCGGCGGGATCGACCATCAACTGCCGGGTGCCCACGACCCAGGCGAGGCCCGAGATGGTCGGGCTGATCGCCGGCCTGCCGTTCACCTCGGTTTCGCCGTCGATGCGGCAATGGAACTCGGTCCCGGACCGTCTCGCCGGGCGGCGGGGCCACCCCGCCGACGATGACGTCGCCGACCTCGCCTTCCGCATGGCAGGACACGACATGCACGAGTCTGGAGCTGCGCATCTTTTCCTCGATCCGGGGAACGGGTTTGGGGTTGTATTTTGTATACCATATTCCAAACCCAGCCTGCCGGTTCCGCCCCGACCTGTCAAGCGGCTGGGGCGCGCCCATCCCTTGCGGCCGAATATCGGCTACCATATCTTTCGCGGGCGGCCGAGGCCGCGGAATTGCGGGAGAGCGGAATGCCATTCAAGGACGCAGAGGTTCCCAACCTTGGCAAGGCGCCCACCGCCTCGGACATCATCCTGAAATTCATCCGCGATTCCATCGCCGACGGCTCGCTGGACGAGGGCGAGCCGATCCGCCAGGACGATGTCGCCAGGATGTTCAACGTCAGCAAGATCCCGGTGCGCGAGGCGCTGAAGCGGCTGGAGGCCGAGGGCCTGGTCGAGTTCCAGCGCAACAAGGGCGCCATCGTCACCGCGGTCTCCGAACCCGAGATCGCCCAGATCTTCGAAACCCGCGCCATCCTCGAATCGAACGCCATCCGGCTGTCGGTGCCGCATATGACGCCCGAAACCTTTGCCGAGGCCCAGGCTTTCTGCGACGCCTTCGCCAGGGAAACCGATGTGGCGCAATGGTCGGCGCTGAACTGGCAGTTCCACAGCCGCCTCTATCTGGATGCGCAGCGCCCGTTCCTGGTCAGCACGATCCGCGCGGTGAACGACCGGCTGGAACGCTATCTGCGCATCCAGCTGTCCCTGTCGCACGGGCAAGGCACCGCCGACCGCGAGCATCGCGAGATCCTTGCCGCCTGCCGGGCCGGCGATGCGGAAAGGGCGGGCGAGCTGGTCTATGCCCATATCATGGGCGCCTGTTCCTCGCTGCTGCACCACCTGCCGGCCGGCAAGGGCGCAAGCTGACGGCCACGGCACGGCTTGCACATGGCCGGGCCGGGAACGCCCCGGCAGCTTCGGCCGCCTATTCCTCCAGCACCTCCAGCACGCCGGGGATCACGCGCAGGGCCTGGCGGGCGGGCGTGGTCAGCGGCACGTCCTCGGCGATCTCGATATCCACCAGGTCGGCCCCGTCCTTCAGCCGCAGCGCGATGGGGCCGCGGGCGCGCGGCGGCACGTTCAGCTCGGCCAGGATGCGCTCCAGCGCCTCGGCGACGGCGGGGACGGCGTCCAGCCCGGCGATCTCGACCGCCAGGCGGTTCGCGCCGGCATCGGCCACCGCCTGATCCAGCGGCATGACCGAGCGCGCCAGCAGCTTGACCTGGTCGCCCGAAGGCTCGACCTGCACCTGCAAGACCACGTTCTCGCCCGGCTCCAGGTGCTGGCGATGCGCATCCAGCGTGTCGGAAAACACCGTGACCTCGTAAAGCCCGGTCGGGTCGGACAGGCCGACAAAGGCGAAACGGGTGCCGCGGGCGGATTTCTTTTCCTGCCGGTGCGCCACGGTGCCGGCCAGTTGCGCCACCAGCGCGCCGTCCTGCGCCGCCTGCGTCACCTCGGCGAGCGTCTGCACCCCCTTGCGGCGCAGCGCCGGCTGGTAGTCGTCCAGCGGATGACCGGACAGGTAGAAGCCCACGGCCGCATGTTCCTCGGCCAGTTTCTCGGCCGGCATCCACACGGGCGCGGCGACCGGGCGCGGCGGCGGCAGATCCTCGCCCCCGCCGAAAAGCGAGGACTGGCTGGAGGCCGCCGCCTCCTGCACCGCCGCCGACCAGGCCACCAGCCCGTCCAGCGCCTTCAGCACGCGGGCGCGGTTCGGCTCGAGCGCGTCGAAGGCGCCGGCGCGGGCCAGCATCTCCAGCGGCCGCTTGCCGACGCGGCGCATGTCCACCCGGCGGGCAAAGTCCTGCATGTCGGCAAAGGGCCGGTCGCCGCGGGCCTGCACGATCAGGTTCATCGCCTCGACCCCCACGCCCTTCAGCGCGCCAAGGGCATAGACGATCTTGCCCTCCTTGACGCTGAACATGGCTTCGGAGCGGTTGACGCAGGGCGCGACCGTCTCGATCACCATGCGGTCGGCCTCGCGCTTGTAGACGGCGAGCTTGTCGGTCAGGTGGATATCGCAGTTCATCACCGCGGCCATGAACTCGACCGGGTGGTTCGCCTTCAGCCAGGCGGTCTGGTAGCTGACCACGGCATAGGCCGCGGCATGGGATTTGTTGAAGCCGTAGTTCGCGAATTTCTCAAGCAGGTCAAAGACCTCTCCGGCCTTCTTCGCGTCGATTCCCTGCGCCTTGCAGCCTTCGACGAACTTGGGCCGCTCCTTGGCCATCTCTTCGGCGATCTTCTTGCCCATCGCGCGGCGAAGCAGGTCGGCGCCGCCCAGCGAATAGCCGGCCATGACCTGCGCGATCTGCATCACCTGTTCCTGGTAGACGATGATGCCCTGGGTTTCGGCCAGGATATGGTCGATGGAAGGATGAATGGATTCAAGGGGTCGCAGGCCGTTCTTCACCTCGCAATAGGTCGGGATGTTCTCCATCGGGCCGGGGCGATACAGCGCCACCAGCGCCACGATGTCCTCGATGCAGGTGGGCTTCATGCGCCGCAGCGCGTCCATCATGCCCGAGCTTTCGACCTGGAACACCGCGACCGTGCGGGCGCTGGCGAACAGGTCGTAGCTGGGCTTGTCGTCCAGCGGGATGGCGTTGATCTGGTTCTCGGCCCCTTTCGCCGGCTCGTAAAGCACCCGACCGTCGGCCGCGACATGCAGCGGCCGGCCGCCCGCGTTGATCAGGTCCACGGCGTTCTGGATCACCGTCAGCGTCTTGAGGCCCAGGAAGTCGAACTTGACCAGCCCCGCCTGCTCGACCCATTTCATGTTGAACTGCGTGGCCGGCATGTCGGAGGCCGGGTCGCGGTAAAGCGGCACCAGCCGGTGCAGCGGCCGGTCGCCGATCACCACGCCGGCGGCATGGGTCGAGGCGTTCCTGAGCAGCCCCTCGATCTTGGCGGCATAGTCCAGCAGGCGGCCGACGACCTCTTCGCGCGCGGCCTCGCGCAGGCGCGGCTCGTCGGCCAGCGCCTTGGTGACGCTGACCGGCTTGACCCCTTCGACCGGGATCATCTTGGAAAGCCGGTCCACCTGTCCGAAGGGCAGCTGCAGCACCCTTCCCACGTCGCGCACCGCCGCCTTGGACAAAAGCGCGCCGAAGGTGATGATCTGGCCCACCTTGTCGCGGCCGTATTTCTCTTGCACGTATTGGATCACCTCCTCGCGGCGATCCATGCAGAAGTCGATGTCGAAGTCGGGCATCGACACCCGCTCCGGGTTCAGGAACCGCTCGAAGAGCAGGCTGTAACGTATTGGATCAAGGTCGGTAATCGTCAGAGCATAGGCGACGAGCGAACCCGCGCCCGAGCCCCGGCCGGGCCCCACCGGGATGCCGTGTTCCTTGGCCCATTTGATGAAATCGGCCACGATCAGGAAATAGCCGGGAAAGCCCATCTGCTCGATGATGCCCAGCTCGAAGCGCAACCGCTTCTCGTATTCCTCGACCGAGGCGGAATGCGGGATCACCGCCAGCCGGGCGCGCAAGCCGTCCCAGGCCTGGCGGCGCAGTTCCTCGACCTCGTCATCCGCAAAGCGCGGCAGGATCGGCTTGTGCTTCTTGACGGCAAAGGCGCAGCGGCGGGCGATCTCGACGGTGTTCTGCACCGCCTCGGGCAGGTCGGCGAACAGGGTCGCCATCTCGGCCGCGGACTTGAAGTAATGCTGCGGCGTCAGCCGGCGGCGCGGCGCGGTCTGGTCGACATAGGCGCGTTCTGAGATGCAGATCAGCGCGTCATGGGCGTCGAAAAGCTCGGGCTTGGGGAAATAGACGTCGTTGGTCGCGACCAGCGGCAGGTCCAGCGCATAGGCGATGTCGATCATGCCGCCTTCGGAACCCGCCTCTTCGGGGACCGGCTGGCCCTCGGCGTCGTGATGGCGTTGCAGTTCGACGTAAAGCCGGGTCGGGAAGGCGGCGGCGAGCCTTTCCGCCAGCGCGCGCGCCTCGGCCTGCCGGCCTTGCAGCACCAGCTGGCCCAGCGGGCCGCCGGCGGCGCCGGTCAGGCAGATCAGCCCCTCGGCATGGGCTTCCAGTTCCTCGACCGTCACATGCGGCAAGGCGTGGTCGTCGCGCAGGTAAAGGCAGGTCGAAAGCGCCATCAGGTTCAGCCAGCCGGCCTCGTTCTGCGCCAGCAGCACCACCGGGCCGGTGACATCAGCCGCCAGCGTGACCTGGCAGCCGATGATCGGCTGCACCCCCGCGTCCTGGGCCTTGACCGAAAATTCCAGCGCCGCGAACAAGGCGTTGCTGTCGGTCAGCGCCACGGCGGGCATGCCGTTCTGCGCCGCGAGATCGGCGAGTTTCTTGACCGGCACCGCGCCTTCCAGCAGCGAATGTTCGGAATGGGTGCGCAGGTGGATGAATCGGGGGGAATTTTCAGGCATGGCGCCAATCTAGGGGCGACCTGCCCAACTGTGCAATTGCCCCTCGGCGGAAAACCGCTAATCTTGCGCAAAAAGCAGCGAGGCGCGCGACAGTGACGAATGTTTTCCGGGCCGAGGGCCTGGGCAAGACCTATCCCGGCGTGCGCGCCAATGACGACATCTCGTTCGGGGTCGAGGCGGGCGAGATCCACGCCCTTCTGGGCGAGAACGGCGCGGGCAAGTCCACGCTGGTCAAGATGATCTATGGCCTCGTGCGGCCGGACGAGGGGCAGATGGCGCTGCTGGGCGCGCCTTACGCGCCGCATGACCCGCGCGCGGCCCGTGCCGCGGGCGTCGCCATGGTGTTCCAGCATTTCAGCCTGTTCGACGCGATGACGGTTGCGGAAAACATCGCGCTGGGGATGGAGAATCCGCCGCCCCGGCCCGAGCTTGCCCGCCGCATCGCCGAGCTGTCGCAGGGCTACGGCCTGCCGCTGAACCCCGCCCGCCGCATCGCCAGCCTTTCGGCGGGCGAGCGGCAGCGGGTCGAGATCCTGCGCTGCCTGCTGCAGAACCCGCGGCTGCTGATCATGGACGAGCCGACCTCGGTCCTGACCCCGCAGGAGGCCGAGATCCTGTTCGCCACCCTGCGGCAACTGGCCGGGGCCGGCACGGCGATCCTGTATATCAGCCACAAGCTGGAAGAGATCCGCAGCCATTGCGACCGCGCCACCATCCTGCGCCAGGGCAAGCTGGTGGGCACGGTCGATCCGCGCGCCCATTCCGCCCGCGAACTGGCGGCGATGATGGTCGGGGCCGAGATGCGGCTGGTGGACCGTTCCGGCCGCAAGCCCGCCGCCCCGGTGCTGGAGGTCCGCGGCCTTTCGACGCCGGGCGGCGAGGGCATGGCGCTGAAGCAGATCGGCCTGACCCTGCGCTCGGGCGAGATCCTGGGCATCGGCGGCGTCGCCGGCAACGGGCAGGAGGAACTGCTCTCGGCGCTGTCGGGCGAGACGCTGACCGCCCCCGGCACCGTCGCGCTGGAGGGCCGCGACCTGTCCCGCGCCGGCCCCGAGGCGCGGCGCCGCGCCGGCCTGCTGGCCGCGCCCGAGGACCGGCTGGGCCATGCCGCCGTGCCCGAGTTCAGCCTGGCGGAAAACACGCTGCTGACCGCAGGCGCCCGGCAGGGCCTGATCCGCCGCGGGCTGATCGACCGCAAGGCCGCCACGGGTTTCGCGCAAGAGGTGATCCGCGCCTTCGACGTGCGCACCCCCGGCCCGGATACCGCAGCCGGCGCGCTGTCGGGCGGCAATCTGCAGAAATTCGTCATCGGCCGCGAGGTGCTGGGCCGGCCGCGGGTGCTGGTCGTCAACCAGCCGACCTGGGGCGTCGATGCCGGCGCCGCCGCCGCCATCCGCCAGGCGCTGCTGGACCTGGCGGCGCAGGGCGCGGGGCTGATCGTCATCAGCCAGGACCTGGACGAATTGCTGGAGCTTTCGGACCGCTTCTGCGCCCTGAACCAGGGCCGGCTGTCCGCGCCCCGCCCGACCGAGGGGCTGACGGTCGAGGAGATCGGGCTGATGCTGGGCGGCGCCCATGGCATGGAGGTGGCGCATGTTCCGGCTTGAGCCCCGCGCCAGCGCCCCGCTGCTCTGGCAGGTCGCGACGCCCATCCTGGCCGTCCTGGCCACGATGGTGGTCGGCGGCGGGCTGTTCGCCGCCATGGGCTTCGACCCGCTGGCCGCGATCCGCACCATCTTCTGGGATCCGCTGTTCGGCCCCGCCGCCGGCTATTCGCGTCCGCAGCTTCTGGTCAAGGCCGGGCCGCTGATCCTGATCGCCTCGGGCCTGGCGCTGGGGTTCCGCGCCGGGATCTGGAACATCGGCGCCGAGGGGCAATACATCATCGGCGCCATCTGCGGCGCGGCGGTGGCGCTGGCCGCCTATCCGCTGGACGCCTTCTGGATCTTTCCGGCGATGATCCTGGCCGGCGCGGCGGGCGGCTGGGCCTGGGGCATGGTCCCGGCGCTGCTGCGCAACTGGTTCGGCGCGTCCGAGATCCTGGTCTCGCTGATGCTGGTCTATGTCGCGCAGCGCATCGCGGCCTGGATGGCCTTCGGCCCGATGAAGAACCCCGAGGGCTTCAACTTTCCCGGCTCGCGCAACCTGCAGCAATACGAGCCCGCCTCGAACCCCGAACTCATCGCCAATTCCGGCCTGCATTGGGGCGGCGTGGCGGCGATCCTGGCCCTTGCGGCGACCTGGTTCGTCATGTCGCGCCATGTCCTGGGCTTTCACATCCGCACCGCCGGCGCCGCCCCCCGCGCCGCCCGCTTTGCCGGCGTCCGCCCCGAGCGGCTGGTGGCGCTGTGCCTGGGCGTCTCGGGCGCGCTGGCGGGGCTGGCGGGTCTCTTCGAGGTCGCGGGCCCGGCCGGGCAGATCACCGAAAGCTTCGGCTCGGGCTACGGCTTTACCGCGATCATCGTGGCCTTCCTGGGCCGGCTGCATCCGCTGGGCATCCTGCTGGCGGGACTGCTCATGGCGCTGACCTATATCGGCGGCGAGCTGGCGCAGATGATGCTGAACCTGCCCGCGGCGACGGTGCAGGTCTTTCAGGGGATGCTTCTGTTCTTCCTGCTCGGCTTCGACCTTCTGACCCGCTACCGCATTCGGAGGCGCGCATGATGATCGACCCGCTTTCCGTCTTCATCCTGCTGCTCGGCGCCGCGACGCCGATCCTGTTCGCCGCGCTTGGCGAATTGGTGGTCGAGCGCGCGGGCGTGCTGAACCTGGGCGTCGAGGGCATGATGATCACCGGCGCGCTGGCCGGTTTCGCCGCCGCCCATGCCAGCGGCAGCCCCGCCCTGGGCTTCCTGGCCGCGGCCCTGGCCGGTGCGGTGGTGTCCATGACATTCGCGGCGCTGACCCAATTCCTGCTGTCGAACCAGGTGGCGACGGGGCTGGCGCTGACGCTGTTCGGCCTGGGCCTGACCGCGATGTTCGGCAAGCCCTATGAGGGGATGAAGGCCCCGGCGATGATGCCCGGCCCGCTGGGCCTGAACTGGATGATCTGGCTGGGCATCGCGCTGGTGCCCGCGGTCTGGTGGTTCCTGGCCCGCACCCGGCCGGGCCTGATCCTGCGCGCGGTGGGCGAAAACCACGACGCCGCCCATGGTCTGGGCTATCCGGTGCGGCGGATGCGCGTCCTTGCCATCGGCTTCGGCGGCGCGCTGGCCGGGATGGGCGGCGCCTATATCTCGATCGCCACCGTGCTGCAATGGACCGAGGGCATGACGGCCGGCGCCGGCTGGATCGCGCTGGCCATCGTGGTCTTTGCGCAATGGAACCCCTGGGGCGTGCTGGCCGGAGCCTGGCTCTTCGGCGGCGTCACCGTCTTGCAGCTGCGGCTGCAGGCGGCCGGGGTCGCGGTGCCGGTGCAGCTGCTGTCCATGGCGCCCTATCTCGCCACGATCTTCGTGCTGGTGCTGATCTCGGCCCGGCAGAAATTCGGCCGCTCGGGCGCGGGCGCGGCCCCCGCCAGCCTGGGTCGGCCCTTCCACGCATTGAAATAGGCACAACCTGCAAGGAGCATGACATGAAACGCAGAACCCTTCTTGGCAGCGCCGCGGCGCTGGTGGCCAGCACGGCCCTGCCCGCCTTCGCGCAAGAGGAAAAGCTGAAGGTGGGCTTCATCTATGTCGGCCCGGTGGGCGACGGCGGCTGGACCTATCAGCACGACCTGGCCCGGCAGGCGGTGGAACGCGAATATGGCGACCGGGTCGAGACCACCTATATCGAAAGCGTCCCCGAAGGCGCCGATGCCGAGCGCGCCATCACGCAACTGGCGCTGTCCGGCCATAAGCTGATCTTCACCACCAGCTTCGGCTTCATGGACGCCACGATCAACGTCGCCAAGAAGTTCCCGGATGTGAAATTCGAGCACGCCACCGGCTACAAGACCGCCGAAAACGTCGCCACCTACGACGCCCGCTTCTACGAAGGCCGCGCGGTGCTGGGCACGATTGCCGGCCGCATGACCAAGTCGAACAAGATCGGCTATATCGGCTCCTTCCCGATCCCCGAGGTCGTGCAGGGCATCAACTCGGCCTATATCCACGCCAGGAAGGTGAACCCGGATGTCGAGATGAAGGTGGTCTGGGCCTATACTTGGTTCGACCCCGCGAAAGAGGCCGATGCCGCCGCCGCGCTGATCGCCGAGGGCGTGGACGTGTTCATGCAGCACACCGACTCGACCGCGCCGCTGGCCAAGGCGCAGGAAGCGGGCGCCTTCGGCTTCGGCCAGGCCTCGGACATGGCGAATTTCGCGCCCCAGCCCCGGCTCGCCTCGATCATCGACAATTGGGAGCCCTATTACATCAAGCGCGTCGGCGAGGTGCTGGACGGCACCTGGAAATCCCAGGGCGTCTGGCTGGGCATCGGCGACGGCGAGGTGGTGATCGGCGAGATCACCGATGCCGTCCCCGCCGAGGTCAAGGCCGAAGCCGAGGCGCTGCGCGACAAGATCGCCGCCGGCGAATACCACCCCTTCACCGGGCCGCTGAACAAGCAGGATGGCTCGGCCTGGCTGGCCGAGGGGCAGACGGCCAGCGACCAGGAACTCTCCTCGATGAACTTCTATGTCGAGGGGATCACCGCGCCGATGCCGAAATAGGCCGCGGCGCAAGCGGCACACCGGGGCCTCGGCCCCGGTTCACCTGGCGGAAAGCCTATTCCAGGTGGCTTTCCAGGAACCACAGGTCCTTGTCCGCCGTGCGCGAGGCGGCGGTGAATAGGTCGGCGGTATCGGCATCGCCGGCCTCGTCGGTCGCGTTGATGGCGGCGCGCACCTTCTCGCCATAATCGCGCATGCGCTCGCAGACGGCCTTGATGTGGTCCTCGGCCTTGGTCAGGTCGGTCGGGTATTCCTTGAGCGTGCTGGCCTTGGCCACCTTCTCGACCGTGCCGACGGCGACGCCGTCCAGCACCTGCACGCGCTCGGCCATCATGTCCACATGCTCGTCCAGCCGCGCCTTCACGGTGTCGAACAGCTCATGCACGGCGATGAAGTTGCGGCCCTTGACGTTCCAATGCGCCTGCTTGATCGCCGCCGACAGCGCCAGGGCGTCGGCCAGGCGGACATTCAGCTCGGCGATTGCGGTCTTGCGGGCATTGTCGCTGAGCCCTTTGACATTCACGGCCATGAAACTCTCCTTCGTCAGGTCCGCCCTTGAAACGACATGGGCCTTGCGGCGGTTCCCCGCGACGCTGGGTCAAACCGCCGCAGGCAAAGAAAAAGGGCGGCGCTTTCCACCGAAAGCACCGCCCCGAAAGCTGGTCAGAGCAGGATCAGACCGCGCCCTGGATGAATTTCACGGCATCGCCGAAGGTCTGGATGGTCTCGGCCGCATCGTCCGGGATCTCGATGCCGAACTCTTCCTCGAAAGCCATGACCAGCTCGACGGTGTCCAGCGAATCGGCGCCGAGATCGTCGATGAACGAGGCGGTCTCGGTGACCTTCTCTTCATCGACACCCAGGTGCTCGACGACAATTTTCTTCACGCGATCAGCGATATCGCTCATGTCTCTTCCTCGTTTTCGCGGGCAATCCGCCCAGATGTTCCAGCGATTGCCGGTCAGAGCCCAGGGCGGTTCCCCTGCGGCCTTGTTTGCGGGATATAGCACGGGAACGTGATCTTGCAACCCGCATAAACCACGTTCAGATCATCGCCATGCCGCCGTTGACATGCAGCGTGGCGCCGGTGACATAGCCCGCCTCGGGGCTGGCCAGATACAGCACGGCGGCGGCGATTTCCTGGGCGGAACCCATGCGCCCTGCGGGGATCTGCGTCAGGATCCGGCCCTTCTGCTCGTCGTTCAGCTTGCCGGTCATCGCCGTCTCGATGAAGCCGGGGGCGACGCAGTTCACGGTGATCCCGCGCGAGGCGACCTCATAGGCCAGGCTCTTCGACATGCCGACCAGCCCGGCCTTGGCGGCGGCGTAATTGCCCTGCCCCGGATTGCCGGTGGTGCCGACGATCGAGCCGATGTTCACGATCCGGCCCCAGCGCGCCTTCATCATGCCGCGCAGGACGCCCCGGCACAGCCGGAAGCTCGAGGTCAGGTTGACCTCCAGCACCTGCGCCCATTCCTCGTCGGACATGCGCATGAACAGGTTGTCGCGGGTGATCCCGGCATTGTTGACCAGGATGTCGACCGAACCCATCGCCTCGGCCGCCGCCTTGGGCAGGGCCTCGACCGCCGCCGCATCGGCCAGGTTGGCGGTGACCACATGCGCCCGCCCGCCCAGCCTCTCGGCCAGTTCGCGCAGCGGGGCCTCGCGCGTGCCCGACAGCGCCACGGTGGCGCCGGCGGCATGCAGCGCCTCGGCCACGGCGCCGCCGATCCCGCCCGACGCCCCGGTCACCAGCGCATTCCTGCCCGTCAGATCAAACATCACGCTCTTTCTCCGTTGTCCAAATACCCCGGGGGAATCCCGCAGGGATGGGGGCAGAGCCCCCTCATGCCTTCAGCGCCGCAATATCCGCCGGGACACCGATATTGCGCACCGCCGCATCCTTGGCGATGCGCTTGATCATGCCCGACAGCGCCTTGCCGGCGCCGATCTCCCAGAACTCGGTCACGCCCGCGCCGGCCAGGAACTCGACCGACTCGCGCCAGCGCACGGCACCCGTCACCTGCTCGACCAGCAGCCGGCGGATGGCGCCGGGCTCGGTCACCGGCTCGGCGCGGACATTGGCCACCAGCGGCACGGCCGGCGCGGCGATCTCGACCGCGGCCAGGGCCTCGGCCATCACCGCCGCCGCCGGCTGCATCAGCGCCGAATGGAACGGGGCCGAGACCGGCAGCATCAGCGCCCGCTTGGCGCCCCGCTCCTTGGCCAGCACCGCGGCGCGCTCGACCGCCTCCTTGTGCCCCGAGATCACCACCTGCGCCGGATCGTTGTCATTGGCGGCCTGGCAGACCTCGCCCTCGGCCGCGTCGCGCGCGATCTGGTCGACCGCGGCGAAATCCAGGCCCAGGATCGCCGCCATGGCGCCCTGCCCCACTGGCACCGCCTCCTGCATGGCCTGGCCGCGCAGGCGCAACAGCCGCGCGGTGTCGGCCAGGCTCAGCGCGCCCGCCGCGCAAAGCGCCGAATATTCGCCCAGCGAGTGGCCGGCGACGAAATCCGCGTCCCGGATGCCGAAGCCCTCGGCCTCCAGCGCCCGGAAGGCCGCGATCGAGGTCGCCATCAGCGCCGGCTGCGCGTTCCGGGTCAGGGTCAGCGTCTCGATGTCGCCGTTCCAGACCAGGTCGGACAGGCTCTCTCCCAGCGCCTCGTCGACCTCGGCAAAGACCTCGCGCGCCGCCGGATAGGCCTCGGCCAGCTCGCGCCCCATGCCGACGACCTGTGCGCCCTGCCCCGGAAATACGAATGCCCGCATCGCGGAATCCCTTCTGTCCTATGTCCTTGCGACAGCCTTAGCCCGCGACGCCCCTTGCCGCAACCGCGGCCGTCAGCGCGGAATCACGATCTCGGCCCGCAATCCCCCCAGCCGCTCGCCCTGGCCCAGCCGCAACTGCCCGCCATGGGCGCGGGCGATGTCGGCGGCGATGGACAGGCCCAGCCCCACGCCCTGGCCGCGGTTCTGGTTGCGCGCGGGGTCGAGCCGGGTAAAGGGCTTCAGCGCCTCCTCGCGCCTCTCGGGCGGGATGCCGGGCCCGTCGTCCTCGACCGAAATGCGGAAATAGCTCGGCCCCAGCGCCGCCTCGACCTCGGCGCGCTCGCCGTAGCGCACGGCATTGCCGATCAGGTTCTCGACGGCGCGGCGCAGGCTGTCGCGGCGAAAGGTGGCGCGGCCGGCGCCGTCGCCCGCGACCGAATGCAGGACCACCCGCTGCCCGCCGCGCTGCGCATCGGCGACGATGCCGCGCACGAAATCCAGCGCCGGCACCGGCTCGGGCGGGGCGTCCTGCGCCGCGTCGCGGGCATGGTCCAGGAAGGCGTCGACCATGGTGCCCATGGCCGCCACGTCGCTTTCCAGCGCCGCGATCTCCTCGGGTTCGGGCGGATAGTCCGGGCTCAGCATCGACAGGCCCAGCCGCAGCCGCGTCAGGGGCGTGCGCAGGTCGTGGCTCACGCCCGAGAGCATCTGCTTGCGCTGCTCGTTCTGGCGCTCGATGCGGGCGCGCATCTCCAGGAAGGCGGTGCCGGCGCTGCGGATCTCGCTGGCGCCGGCCGGGCGGTAGGAAATGATCCGCCCCTTGCCGTATTCCTCGGCCGCGCGTGCCAGCCGCCGGATCGGGCGCAGCTGGTTGCGCAGGAAGATCGTCGCGATCGCCGTCATCAGAAGCGAGGTGCCCACCATCAGCACCAACAGCTGGTGCGGGTTCGAGGCGCTGACCCGCAGGCGCGGAAACACCAACTGGTAATGCCCCCAGCGACCCTGCAGCGTCACCCGCACCTCGCGCCGGTGGCTCAGGTCGACGGCGCGCACGGCGGGCACGCGCTCGTGCAGTTCGGCGATGACGATGCGGCCCGACAGGTCGTAGAAGGCCCGCCATTCCACGCCCGGCTCGGCCGGCAGCTGCAGCTCCAGCCCCAGCGGCACGACCACCTCGCCGGCCGAATCGCGCGCCGCCTGGACATCGGGCGCCGCCTCGATCCGGGCCGCGACCAGCGCGACCTCATGCGCCATGCCCGAGGTCATCTGCCGCGTCACGTCCTCGAAATGGCGCTGCAGGAACATGATGGTGACGACGATTGTCACCACCACGACCGGCAGGAACAGGATCAGCGCCGCCCGTCCGTAAAGCCCGCGCGGCATGGTCCGCTTCAGCCAGTCGAAATTCATTGCCTCATGCCCCACCCGGCCCTTGGAATACGGGCCCTGCCATGGCTAGGTTAGCCCCATGACAAGCGCCGAGAAAGCCCTGCGGATCATCACCGCCGACAATCCCTCGCCCTTCACCGGGCCGGGCACCAACACCTTCCTGCTGGGACGCGAGCGGATCGCGGTGATCGACCCCGGCCCGGACCTGGCTGCGCATCGCCGGGCGATCCTGGCCGCCGCGGGGCCGGGCCGCATCAGCCATATCTTCGTCACCCATGCGCATCTGGACCATTCCGGCGGCGCCCGCGCCCTGGCCCAGGCGACCGGCGCGCCGATCCTGGGCTTCGGCCCCGCCGAATCGGGCCGCTCGGCGGTGATGGAGCGGCTGGCGCGCGAAGGCGCCATCGACGGCGGCGAGGGGCTGGACCGCGGCTTCGCCCCCGATGTCGCCCTGGCCGACGGCGCGGCGGTCGAGACCGACGAATGGCGCCTGACCGCCCTGCACACGCCGGGCCATTTCGCCGGCCACCTGGCCTTTCGCCAGGACGAGACGATCTTTTGCGGCGACGTGGTGATGGGCTGGTCCTCGACCATCATCTCGCCGCCGGACGGCGATCTGGCGGATTACTTCCGTTCGCTCTCGCGGCTCGATTCGGCGGGGGCGCGAGTGCTGCTGCCCGCGCATGGCGATGCGGTGCGCGACCCGGCGGCGCGGCTGGCCGAGCTTGCCGCGCATCGGCGCGAGCGCACGGTGCAGATCCTTGCCGCGCTGCGCGACGGCCCGGCCACGGCCGAGGCGCTGGCACGGCGAATCTACCGCATCCCGCCGGCGATGATTCCGGCGGCGATGCGCAACGTGCTGGCGCATCTGATCGCCCTGTCCGAGCTTGGCGCGGTCTCGACCCCCGGCCCGATCGGCTCGGATTCGGTCTTTTCCGCGCATTGACCGGGGCCGGCGGGGGATTTTCCGGATGGGTGAAAAAAATGCGCAAACCCCTCTGGACGACCCCGAAGAGCGCGGCTATACACCGCCCCGTGTTCCGGCGTAGCTCAGCGGTAGAGCAGTTGACTGTTAATCAATTGGTCGTAGGTTCGATCCCTACCGCCGGAGCCATAAAAATCAAGGTGATGAAGGGCGTCCTTCAGGTGTTGCGGACAGTTGTCCGACGCCAGGGATGAGGCCAGCATCCGCGGCGATTGCGAGATCGTTTCGAGCGGTTTCGGGGTGGCGCATTGCGCCCCGCGTCATCCGAGCTTCCGCATTCGATCAGGCGCCTTCGGGCAAGGCCGTCAGCATTGCCAAGTGCCGGCCCGTGGAAAACACCGCCGACGGGATAGCCAGCGGGACCGAGGCCGCGAACCGTGAAACCGGCGGCCTGCCCCGTTCATCCGCCAGGATGAAGGCACCTGGGCCCGCGTCGTCCTCAAACCTGCGTCTCGACGGCCAGCCCCGCCGCCTTCCATTCGGCGAAACCATCCTCCAACCGCATCGCCCTGAAGCCCCTGGCGCGCAGCGCGGCCACGGCTTCGACCGAAAAGACGCAATAGGGGTCGCGGCAATAGGCGATGATCTCGGTATCCTTGGGCAGCTCGTTCAGCCGCCGGTCCAGTTCCGAAAACGGGATATTGCGCGCGCCCGGAAGATGGCCCTGCGCGAACTCCTCGGCGGGACGGACGTCCAGCACCGTGACCAGACCGGCCTCGATCCGCTGGGCCAGATCTTCGCGCGACACCGCCTCCATCGAGTCCCGCGCATGGAAATAGTCGTCCAGCAGGCGGTTGACCTCGGCGATATTGCGCTCTCCCACCCGGCTGAGCGCGCTGACGAGCGCCACCGCCTCGGCATCGCCGGCAAGGCTGTAGATCACATGCTTGCCGCGCCGCTCGATCTCGACCAGCCGCGCGCGCCGCAGGATCTGCAGACGCCGCGAGGTGTTGGCAAAGGACATGCCCGACAGCGCGGACAGTTCCTCGACCGGACGGCGGCCCTGCGTCAGGTATTCCAGCAGTTCCAGACGATGCGGATGGCCGAGCGCCTGCGCCACCTCGGCCAGGCTTGCGTGCCGGGAGTGTGGATCGCCGCGAAATAATGTTTCGATCCGGTGCGGGCCTGGATTTCCTCCCGGCCGAGCCAGCGGTGCTCCTTGCCGATCTGCTTCAGCGCCACCGACATCTCGGTCAGGCATTTCTGCCCGCGCTCGGTCGCCGCGGCGTGGTATTTGCCCGAAGGGTCCCAGTCGCAATCGACCCCCAGTTCCTCGACCGCCTGGCGAAGATAGTCGATCCCCTCGCTGTTGACGTGGAACTCCTCCTCGTTGCCCTTTTTATCCTCGGCGAAGTGCTTGTTGCGCGGATTATGCGCCAGATCGATCGCAAAACCGGCGCAACGGCCGGCCGCGCCGTCGCCGATGCGACCGGCATCGACAAGAACGACGCGTGCGTCGGGGGCGAGTTCGCCCAGCCGGCGGGCACAGTGGAGCCCCGTCCAGCCGCCTCCGACGACGAGATAATCGCATGCGATATCAGTATTCAACCGATTGGCTGCGGGCCGTGGACCCAGGGCGGCAAACCAACCGGAACGGGTCGGCTCCATATGGACAGGCATGATTTTCATGGATGGACCGGGATGATGTTTCTGGTCCGGGCCTACATCAACGGGCCAGCCGGCGTGATGCTGGAAATTTCCCGCTCCGTATAGAATGGATTTATGAATGCTCCCTGCATGGACAGGGGTCGCCGCATCGCGGCCAACGCCCACCTCGGCTGAACTGGCCGCTAGTAGATCGGCGGAGAGACGATCCAGATGGCGATGGCGGGTTCGTCGCCATCGTTGCGCCAGGCATAGTCGGTCTCGCGGAACTGGAAGCTGTCGCCGGGCTCCAGCCGGATCTCGCGGTCGCCGATGATCAGGGTCAGGCGGCCCGAGATCAGGACGCCGCCATCCTCCTTCGGCCGCGCCTTTCGCCGTCCGCCGCTGGACGAGCGCGGCGCGAAGGTCGACTTGATCATTTCGAACGAGCCGCTGAGCGTCGGGGACAGCAGCTCCTCGACCAGCCCGCTTTCCTGCGAGCCGATGGGCGTCCGGTCCGCCGCGCGCAGGACCAGCCCGCGTTCCTCGGGCGCCCGGCTGGCAGAGCGGAAGAAGAAGCTGATGTTCACCCCCAGCCGGTCCGAGATCTGCCCCAGGTCATGGACGGACGGCGTGGTCTGCCCGCGCTCGACCTGGCTCAGCCAGCCGACCGAGCGCCCGACATCGCCCGCAAGCTCCAGCAGCGTCATGCCCCGCGACTTGCGCAGCGACCGGATGTCTTCACCCACATGATGGCTCATCGGCTCTCCTTCAGAGGATGCCGGCAAGGTGCAGCAATTCCGCTGAAATCTCAACACGACCGCAGCCGGTAAATGAAATTCCCGGATAGCTCTGCCTAAAAATGAAATTTTTAATTGAAATTTCATTCTCGCCATGGATAGTTCCACCCTATCGGAAAGAACGGAATCGCCCCTCCTTCCCCGGCGACCCCCCGGCCCTGCACAGCTCACCCAGTCCAACAGCGGATAACCATCATGGTCGAACTTCCCAGCCAAGCCCGCGTCGTCATCATCGGCGGCGGCATTTCGGGCTGTTCCGTCGCCTATCACCTTGCCAAGCTCGGCTGGACCGACATCGTGCTGCTGGAACGCAAGCAGCTGACATCCGGCACCACCTGGCACGCGGCGGGGCTGATCGGCCAGCTGCGCGCCAGCCAGAACATGACCCGGCTGGCGAAATATTCCGCCGACCTCTACACCAAGCTGGAGGCCGAGACCGGGCTTGCCACCGGCCTGCGGCAATGCGGCTCGATCACCGTCGCCCTGACCGAAGAGCGGCGCGAGGAGATCCTGCGCCAGGCGGCGCTGGCCCGCGCCTTCGGCGTGGACGTGAACGAGCTTTCGCCGCGCGAGGTGCTGGAGCTTTATCCGCATCTGGAGATCTCCGACGTGGTTGCCGGCGTCCACCTGCCGCTGGACGGCCAGGCCGATCCGGGCAATATCGCGCTGGCGCTGGCCAAGGGCGCGCGGATGCGCGGCGCCCGGATCGTCGAGCAGGTCAAGGTCACGCGCATCACCACCGCCAATGGCCGCGTGACCGGCGTCGATTGGGAAGCCGGCGGCGAGCGCGGCCATATCGCCACCGAAAACGTGGTGAACTGCGGCGGCATGTGGGGCCGCGACCTTGCGGCGCAAAACGGCGTCACCCTGCCGCTGCACGCCTGCGAGCATTTCTATATCGTCACCGAGAACATCCCCGACCTGGCCCAGCTTCCGGTCCTGCGCGTGCCCGACGAATGCGCCTATTACAAGGAGGATGCGGGCAAGATCCTGCTCGGCGCCTTCGAGCCCAAGGCCAAGCCCTGGGGCATGGCGGGCATCCCCGAGGATTTCTGCTTCGACCAGCTGCCCGAGGACTTCGATCATTTCGAGCCGATCCTGGAAAAGGCGGTGGCCCGCATGCCGCTGCTGGGCCAGGCGGGCATCCACACCTTCTTCAACGGCCCGGAAAGCTTCACCCCCGACGACCGCTATTACCTGGGCGAGTCGCCCGAGCTTGCCGGCTACTGGGTCGCGGCCGGCTACAATTCCATCGGCATCGTGTCCTCCGGCGGGGCGGGCATGGCGCTGGCGCAATGGATGGAGGACGGCGAGCCGCCTTTCGACCTGTGGGAGGTCGATATCCGCCGCGCCCAGCCCTTCCAGCGCAATCGCCGCTATCTGAAGGAACGGGTCAGCGAGACGCTGGGCCTGCTTTACGCCGATCATTTCCCCTATCGGCAGATGGCGACCTCGCGCGGCATCCGCCGCTCGCCCCTGCACGAGCATCTCAAGGCGCGCGGCGCGGTCTTTGGCGAGGTCGCGGGCTGGGAACGCGCCAACTGGTTCGCCGCGGACGGGCAAGAGCGCGAATACCGCTATGGCTGGAAGCGCCAGAACTGGTTCGACAACCAGCGCGCCGAGCATATGGCGATGCGCGAGGGCGTGGGCCTGCTGGACATGACCAGCTTCGGCAAGATCCGGGTCGAGGGGCGCGATGCGCTTGCCTTCCTGCAGCGGCTTTGCGCGAATGACATGGACGTGGCGGCGGGCCGCATCGTCTATACGCAGATGCTGAACCACCGCGGCGGCATTGAGTCCGACCTGACGGCGACGCGGCTTTCCGAAACCGCCTTCTTCCTGGTCGTGCCCGGCGCGACCTTGCAGCGCGACCTGGCCTGGCTGCGCCGGCATCTGGGCGATGAGTTCGTCACCATCACCGACATCACCGCGTCGGAAGCCGTGCTGCCGCTGATGGGCCCGCGCTCGCGCGAGCTTCTGTCGCTGGTCTCGCCCGATGATTTCTCGAACGAGGCGCATCCCTTCGGCACCGCGCGCGAGATCGAGATCGGCATGGGCCTGGCCCGCGCCCATCGCGTGACCTATGTCGGCGAATTGGGATGGGAGCTTTACGTCCCGACCGACCAGGCCGCGCATGTGTTCGAGACCCTGGCCGGGGCGGGCGAGGCCGTCGGCCTGAAACTCTGCGGCCTGCACGCGATGGATTCATGCCGCATCGAGAAAGCCTATCGCCATTTCGGCCATGACATCACCGACGAGGACCATGTGCTGGAGGCGGGCCTGAGCTTCGCGGTGAAAACCGACAAGGGCGACTTCATCGGCCGCGACGCGGTGCTGAAGAAGCGCGAAACCGGGCTGGAGCGCCGCCTGGTCCAGTTCCGGCTGAAGGATCCCGAGCCGCTGCTGTTCCACAACGAGCCGGTCCTGCGCGACGGCAAGATCGTCGGCTTCCTGACCTCGGGCAATTACGGCCACGCGCTCGGCGCCGCGATCGGCCTGGGCTATGTGCCCTGCCGGACGGACGAGACCGCGGCCGAGATGCTGGCGTCGGATTATACCATCGACGTGGCAGGCCGGATCGTGGCTGCCGAGGCCAGCCTGGCGCCCCTCTACGATCCCAAGTCGGCGCGGGTGCGCGGCTGAAACCGAACTCGTGGAAGGACGGAAGCCATGACGCTCCTGGTCCCCGTGAAGCGGGTGATCGACTACAACGTGAAGGCCCGCATTCCGGCGACAGCATCCGGCTGAACTTCTCGCAGGACCATGCGGCGGCGGCGGCCGCGGTCGAGCGCCTGGCGGGGCTGGTCGAACGGTATCGCGCATGAGCGCGGCTCCCGGACAGGGCAACCCGGTGCCGCAGGGCGATTACGTCGCGGCAACGCGGCACGGATCGCTGATCTTCACCGCCGGGATGACCCCGCGCGCGAACGGCCGGCTGATGTTCAGCGGCCCGGTCCGCAGGGACCAGCCGCTGGAAACCTGGCGCGAGGCGGTGGTGCTGGCCTGCAGCAACGCGCTGCGGGCCGCGCGCGCGACCCTGGCGCCGGGCGAGGATCTGGCGGCCGTCCTCAGCCTGACCGTCTATGTCGCCGCGGAAGCGGGGTTTGCCGCGCATTCCGCGCTTGCCGATTTCGCCTCGCAGTTCCTCAAGGAACAGCTGGGCGCAGGTGGCATCGGCAGCCGCTGCGCGGTGGGCGTGGCGACGCTGCCGGGGAATGCGCCGGTCGAAATCCAGATGGTGGCGGCGGTCTGATCTGCCGCGCCGCGCGTGTGGGCGCCGGGCTTTTGCCTTGGGGCGGGCTGCGGACATTGAAGGAGAATGGCTTATGGGTGCAAGGATCATCGACGGGCGGGGCTTTGCGGCCGGGTTGCGGGCGCGTGTTGCCGAGGCTGTGGGCCGGCTGCGGTCTGGGCACGGGTTGGTGCCCGGGCTTGCGGTTGTTCTGGTGGGCGAGGATCCTGCGAGCCAGGTCTATGTCAGGAACAAGGCGGTCCAGACGCGCGAGGCGGGGATGGCGAGCTTCGAGCACCGGCTTGCGGCCGAGACGCCGCAGGCGGCGCTGCTGGCGCTGGTCGCGCGGCTCAATGCCGACCCGGCCGTGCACGGCATCCTGGTGCAGCTGCCGCTGCCCGCGCATATGGACGCCGGGGCGGTGATCGCCGCCATCGACCCGCGAAAGGACGTGGACGGGTTCCATGCGCTGAACGTGGGGCTGCTGGGGACCGGGCAGAAGGCGCTGGTGCCCTGCACGCCCTCGGGCTGCCTGATGCTCTTGCGCGAGACGCTCGGGGATCTGTCGGGGCTGGAGGCGGTGGTGGTGGGGCGCAGCAACATCGTGGGCAAGCCGATGGCGCAGCTCTTGCTGGCCGAGAACTGCACGGTGACCATCGCCCACAGCCGCACCCGCGAGCTGGCGGCGGTCTGCCGGCGGGCGGACATCCTGGTGGCGGCGGTGGGCCGGGCGCGGATGATCCGGGGCGAGTGGATCAAGCCCGGCGCCACGGTGATCGACGTGGGCATCAACCGCATCGAGGAGGAGGGCCGGTCGCGGCTGGTCGGCGACGTGGACTTCGCGGGCGCGGCGCAGGTGGCGGGCGCGATCACCCCGGTGCCGGGGGGCGTGGGGCCGATGACCATCGCCTGCCTGCTGGCCAATACGCTGGTGGCCTGCTGCCGGGCGCATGGCCTGCCCGAGCCGGATCCGGGCCGGGCCGAAGGCGCGGCGGCCTGAGGGATGGCGCGGGACGGCGGGGGGCGCTGCCCCCCCGCTCCTGCGGCCCCTCGAGGGGGCCGCAGGAGCGTCCCCCCGGGATATTTGCACACGGAAGAAACCAGGGCGCTTGCCCTTTCAGTGGAGAGCCAGATGAAGAAATACACGCTGACGGTCGCCTGCCCCTCGACGCGCGGCATCGTCGCCACCGTGGCCGGCTTTCTGGCCGAGCATGGCTGCAACATCACCGACAGTTCGCAGTTCGACGATACCGAGACCGGGCGCTTCTTCATGCGGGTGAGCTTCGTCTCGGAGGAGGGCGTGGGGCTGGAGGCGCTGCGCGCGGGCCTGGCCGGCCCGGCCGAGCCCTTCGGCATGGACCATGCCAT
Source organism: Paracoccus sp. pheM1 (assembly GCF_018499825.1). NCBI lineage: Bacteria > Pseudomonadati > Pseudomonadota > Alphaproteobacteria > Rhodobacterales > Paracoccaceae > Paracoccus > Paracoccus sp. pheM1. Next base: position 1,032,192 of record NZ_JAGXCX010000001.1, on the reverse strand, counting down.
CCATGACGAGGCCGAGAAGATGAAGGTGGTGATCATGGTCAGCCGCTTCGGCCATTGCCTGAACGACCTGCTCTATCGCTGGCGCATCGGCGCGCTGCCGATCGAGATCGTGGCGGTGATCTCGAACCACATGGACTACCAGAAGGTGGTGGTGAACCACGACATCCCCTTCCACTGCATCAAGGTCACGCGCGAGAACAAGCCGCAGGCCGAGGCGCAGCTGATGGCGGTGGTCGAGGATTCGGGGGCCGAGCTGGTGGTGCTGGCGCGCTACATGCAGGTGCTGTCGGACGCATTGTGCCGCAAGATGTCGGGGCGGATCATCAACATCCACCATTCCTTCCTGCCGAGCTTCAAGGGCGCCAACCCCTACAAGCAGGCCTTCGAGCGCGGGGTGAAGCTGATCGGGGCGACCAGCCATTACGTGACCGCCGACCTCGACGAGGGCCCGATCATCGAGCAGGACACCGTCCGGGTCACCCATGCGCAATCGCCCGAGGACTACGTCAGCCTCGGCCGCGACGTCGAAAGCCAGGTCCTGGCCCGCGCCATCCACGCCCATATCCACCGCCGGGTGTTCCTCAACGGCAACAAGACCGTGGTCTTCCCCGCCTCGCCAGGAAGCTACGCATCCGAAAGAATGGGGTGAAACAGCGCCCCCCACCCCCAGCCCCCGCCCCGGTCTTCCGTGGACAAATATCCCCGCCGGAGGCAAGCAGCGGGGAAGACGGTGCCCCGCGTGCAGGATCGCTATGACCCGTGACGCCGGCGCAGCGCCTCGTCGACCGTAGGTGCGTAATGCACCAGCGGGCGGCGCAGCCCATGCGTCAGCAGCACCCGGCGGATATCGCGACTGGTGCCGGTCAGCCACAGCGCGATGCCGCGGCGCTGTGCCTTGTGCGCCAGCCCCTCGATCATGTTGGCGCCGGTGGAATCCAGGAAGGGCAAGGGGCTCCTTTGCGGACAGGCAACGGATCCTGCGCACGGCGGCGGAGAATATCAGCGCGGCATGGGTGCGGTCCAACCCGCAGCGATGGCCCGGATGAGTTCGGGGTCAGCATGGCCCTGCGCGATCGGCACGACCGCTCCCTGCGTGGCGGATTGGCCGCGACGCCCCGAAGCTCGTGCGCCTTGCCGGCGACAAGCCTGGGGCAAGGCTCTCGACAACCGGCCGTTCCGACGGGCGGCTCTAGGTCGCCATCGTTTCCCTTGCGCGCTGGACCAGCCCGCGCAGGTCGTCGAGGCTGTATTCGCCGAAAGCGCCTTCATCGCCGGCGACGAAGGTGGGGGTGCCGATCAGCCCCATGTGCTCGGCCAGCATATGGCTCATGGCGATGTGACGCTCGACCGGCTCGGCTGCCATGTCGCGCTCCAGCCGGACGGTGTCGAGGCCGATGTCGCGGGCGGCGCGCATCGTGGCGGCCTCGGTCACTCGCCCCCTGGTGCGGAACAGCGCGGTATGGAACTGCCAATACCGCCCCTGTTGCAACGAGGCCAGCGAGGCCCGCGCCGCGAAATCCGAATCCTCGCCGAAGACCGGCCATTCGCGAAACACCACCCGCAGCTTCGGGTCCGAGGTGATCAGCCGGTGCATCGGCTCGACCATCTTGCGGCAGAAGGGGCAGTTGTAGTCGAAGAACTCGGACAGGGTGATGTCGCCCTGCGGGTTGCCCAGAACCGGGGCGGTCGGGTCGCGTTCCAGCGACTGGCGCAGCGCCTCGGGCATCGGGTTGGCGCGCTCTTGCGCCAGGCCCGTGCGGGGCAGGACCGGCAGGGCCAGCAGGCTCGCGCCCGCAAGGACGAGGTGACGGCGTTGCATGATCTCTCCTTCATGGTTCCGCCCCCGGCGGGTGCGCCGGGAAGCGATGGCGGCGGGGATGTCCCGCCCTTTGTAGACCATCCTGCTCAGGACGTCCGCCGTGCCTGGGCGATGGCACCGCGCAGGCGCGTCTCGTCCAGCGCACCGGGATGGATCGTCCGGCCGATGATGAAGGCCGGCGTGCCGCGCAGCCCCAGCGCCGCCGCCTGCGCCGAGTTGCGCGCCAGCAGCCCGTCCCATTTGTCGCGCTCGGCGCGATAGGCGGCCAGCGCCGCGCCGGTGTCGATGCCGCCGTCGCCCAGCACCTGCCGGATCCGATCCTCGGAGAGCCTGGCTTCGGTCGCCATCAGCGCCTTGTGGGCCTGCGCGTAATCGCCCATCGCGGCCGCCCCGAGGACCAGCTGGCTGGCCAGGACCGAGGGCGCGCCGAAGATCGGCCAGTCCTTCATCACCAGCCGGATGTCGCCGTCCTCGCCGACCACGCGGGTCAGCATGGCATGGCCTAGCTTGCAGTAGGGGCATTGGTAATCGAAATATTCGACGATGGCCAGCGTGCCCTCGGGGTTGCCCAGCACCGGATTGTCGGGATCGTGCAGCACGTCGTTGGCGGTCATTTTGGCCGCGGCGGTGCCGCTGGCGCCGTTCCCGCCTCCCCTGCTCCGGGTCAGCAGGACGGCTCCTCCGACAAGGCCCGCCAGGCCAAGGCCGGCTGTTCCGGCCAGGACGTGACGTCGGGTGATGCTCATGTCGTTCCTCCTGTCTGAACGGGGCCGGCAGCCAGCGCATCCGCGGGCGCGGGTTGCGGCAAGGGCTGGCCCGGCGGCACCGTGCCCTTGCCGGATTCCGCCTCGCTCAGCACGACGACCTTGGTCATGCTGCCGGTCTGTCCGGCCAGGTGGATGATGTCCTGATTGAACAGCCGGATGCAGCCCGCCGAGGTCGCCTGCCCGATCGAGGCCGGGTCCATGGTGCCGTGAATGCGGTAATAGGTATCGCCCCGGCCGTTGTGCAGATAGAGCGCGCGGGCGCCCATCGGGTTGTCGATGCCGCCTTCCAGCCCCTGCTCGACCGGGCCGTAAAGCTCGGGCTGGGTCGCGACCATGTTGTCGGTGGGCTTCCAGCTTGGCCAATCGCGCTGATAGGGGATATGCGCCTCGCCGGTGAAGCCATAGCCGGCCGCGCCCACGGCGACGGCATAGCGCATCGCCTGGTTGCCGGGCCGGACCTGATAGAGATAGCGGGCATGGGGATCGACGATGATCGTGCCGGGCTTTTCGTCGCTCCAGTAATCCACCACCTGCCGCGCCTTGTCCCCGGTCAGCAGCTTCGGATCGACGGCAGGGATATGGTGGCCGTTATCCTCCATCGCGCCATACATGGCCGCCATCTCGGGACTGACGGCGGGCGGCGGCTCGGCGGGCGGCTCGGTCGAGGCGCAGGCGGCCAGGGCCAGCAGCATCGCGCCCGCCCATGCGGCATGTCTTCTCATCGCGAATCTCCCGTCGCCTGCGCGATCATCCGGGTCAGGGCGGCGCGCGAGATCTCGCCCGTCTGCGCCGCGACCAGCCGTCCCTTGGCGTCGAAGACCAGCGTCGAGGGCAGGCCGACCGCACCCAGCGCCCCCATCAGCCGGCCATGCGGATCGCGGATCATGCCTTCGCGGGGCAGGTTCTCGTCTCGCAGGAACGCCATGATCCGGGCCGCTTCCTCGCCCTGGTTGGCAAAGACGAACTCGACGCCGGGCGTGTTCGCGGCCAGGTCGGTCATCATCGGCATCTCGCGCCGGCAGGGCGGGCACCAGGTCGCCCAGAGGTTCAGCACCATCGGTCGCTCGCGCCCGGCCAGCTGCACCCCGCCCCCGTCCAGCGCGATCAGCTGCATGTCGGGGATGGTGACGGAGGGGCGCGGCAACGCGGCGATGACGGCCTGATGCCCGGCCAGCGCCGCCGCGCCGCCCAGGACCAGCGGCAGGACTGCGCCCCGCACCCGGCGCAGCAGCGCCAGCGACAGGACGGCGATGCCCCCGGCCCAGCCGGCAGCGGGCAGGAAACCGCCTTGCCAGAGCTTGAGCGCGTCCAGCGGATGCGCGGCGAATGCAGGCCAGTTGGCGATGACGAAGCCCACGCGCGCCCCGACGATCCAGGCCAGCACGGCGATGCCGGCCCATCGGCCCGCGTCGCCTTTTTGCAGCCGCGCCGCGATCTCGATTACCGCGAAGAACAGCAGCAATGCCACGACTGCGGCGAAACGCGCGCCGTCGAAGACCAGCGGGCCGATCGAGATCGCGTTCATCGGGCCACCTTCCCGATCGAGGCCAGCAGCGCGGCGCTGTCCATTGCGCCGACGAGGCGGCTGCCCGCGGCCTCGGCGCGGCTGGCGTCGAGAAAGACCATGGTCGGCGGCCCGGCGGCGGCAAGATCCCGCATCAGCGCCTGCGCCTCGGCGTCGAAGGTGCTGACATCCAGCTTGATCGCCGCCAAGCCGGCCAGCGCGGCATGGACGGCGGGATCGGCCAGAGGCCCGCGCTCGATGGCGCGGCAGGTCACGCACCAATCGGCGGTGACGTAAAGCAGCGCCGCCCTGCCCTCGGCCAGCGCCAGCGCCCGATCCAGCCCTGCGCGAGTGGTGACGGGGGCGAATTGCGCCTCGGCCGGCGCGACGCCCGCCAGCGGTGCCAGCGGCCGCAGCGGATCTTGCGCCCCCAGCGCCGCGCCGAAGCCCTGCATCAGCCCGGCGAACAGCAGCAGCACCGCCAGCGTCGCGCCAAGCCGGCGGCCCCGCGAAGCATCGCCCTCCAGCCGGTCCAGCGCACCCAGGAAGACCGCCGTTCCGACCAGCAGCACGGCCCAGAGCGCCAGCGTGACCGGCCCCGGCAGCACCCGCCCCGCCAGCCAGATCGCGAAGCCGAGGAAGATCACGCCGAAGGCCCGCTTCGCGCCCTCCATCCAGCCACCGCCGCGGGGCAGGATGCGCGGGCCGAAGAGCCCGATGGCCAGCAGCGGCAGCCCCTGCCCCAGCCCCAGCGCGAACAGCGCCGCCGCGCCCAGCATCACCTCGCCGGTCTGCGCGATATAGAGCAGCGCCCCGGCCAGCGGCGCGGTCACGCAAGGCCCGACGATCAGCGCCGAGGTGAAGCCCAGCAGCATCGCCCCGCCGACCGAGCCGCGGCGGCCGCCGATACGGCCCAGGCGGGCTTGCAGCGCCTGCGGCAGCTGCAGGTCGTAAAACCCGAACATCGACAGGGCCAGCGCCACGAAAAGCGCCGCGACGACCGCGGTGGCGGCGGGCGATTGCAGCACTGCCTGAAGGTTCGCCCCCGACCATGCCGCGGCAACGCCCAAGCTGCCGAAGGCCGCCGCCATCGCCAGCACATAGGCCCCGGCCAGCATGAGCCCGCGGCGGGCCGTCAGGCTTTCGCCCTGCCCGGCCAGCATGCCCGCGACGATGGGAAACATCGGAAAGACGCAAGGGGTGAAGGCCAGCAGCAGCCCGAAGCCCAGGAAACCGGCGATCACCAGCGCCCCGCCGCCGCGCGCGGCCAGGCCCTGCACCAGCCCCTGATCCTGCGCCAGGGTCAATCCCGTATTCGTTTGCGCCGCGCCGGCTGGATCGGACGCACCCTGCGTCTGAGGGCTCCAGCCCGAACCGCCGGTATCCCCGTCGGCCAGCACCCTGCCCTCCGCATCCAGCCGCACGCTTTGCGGCGCATAGCAGATGCCGTCCTGCTGGCAACCCTGCCAGCGCAGGGTGACGGGCTGGCCCGCGCGTTCCAGCCGCGCCTCGACCGCGCCGCGATAGATCTGGCCTTCGCCGAAATAGGGATCGTCATGGCTCTCGCCCTCGGGCAGGGACAGCGGCAGGCTGCGATCTCCCGCCTCTGCCGCGAAGCCGCTGCGATAGAGGTAATAGCCCTCGGCGATGCGCCAGTTCAGCACCAGCGCGCCATCCTCGGCCGGGCTGGCGCTCAGCGCAAAGGCGTCCTGGGGTTGCAGGGGCCGGGCCTGCGCCGCCGCCGGAAATCCGGCGAGCAGCAGCGGCAGCGCGGCCATCAGGAAAGCAAACAATCTCGTCATCATGCCGGGCTGGCTAGGGACGCGACCTTAAGCCCAGCTTAAGCTCCGCCGACGAAAGCGTGATCGTCAAGCCAAGGGAGAACGCCATGCGCCTGCTGATCGTCGAGGACGACCCGGTCCTGTCCGATGGGCTTACCGTCGGGCTGGGGCTTTCGGGCTTCAATGCCGATGCGGTCGGCACCCTTGCCGATGCCCGCGCGGCGCTGGCGGGCGGCGGTTTCGCGGGCGTGGTCCTGGACATCATGCTGCCCGACGGCTCGGGGCTAGAGCTGCTGGCCGAATTGCGACGGGCGGGCGAACGGCTGCCGGTGCTGCTGCTGACCGCCCGCGACCGGGTGCGCGACCGGGTCCTGGGGCTGGACGCGGGGGCGGACGACTACCTGGGCAAGCCCTTCGACCTCGACGAACTCGCCGCCCGGCTGCGCGCCATGCTGCGCCGGCAGGAAGGCCGCGCGGCGGCGGTGATCGAGTGGAACGGGCTCAGCCTCGACCCCGCCACACAGGCCGGGCGGATCGGCGGGCGCGAGCTGCGCTTTTCGCGCCGCGAGTTCACCATCCTGCACGCCCTGGCCGAGCATCCGGGCCGCATCCTGTCCAAGACCCAGCTGGAAGAGCGGCTCTACGGCTGGCAGGAGGATGTCGAAAGCAACACGGTCGAGGTCCATGTCCACCACCTGCGCGCCAAGCTGGGCCGGGCGTTCATCGAAACCGTCCGCGGCGCGGGATACCGGCTGGCGGCGGCAGAGGAAGGGCAGCGGACATGATCTCGATCCGCAGGCGGCTGCTGACCATCCTGCTGCTGGCGACCGGCGCGATCTGGCTGTCCGCCGTCATCTGGATCCAGCATTCGACCCGGACCGAGGTCGGCCATGTGCTGGACCGGCGCCTGCAGGAATCGGCGCAGATGGTCGCCTCGCTGATCCGCCGGGGCGGCGGCATCGCCGGGCCGGAGGCGGCGGCGCTGGCCGAGGCCGCCCCGGCCCTGGCCGAGACCGGGCGCGGTTTCGCCCGCCAGCTGATCTGCCAGGTCTGGGGCTTCGACGGCCAGCTGAAAAGCCAATCCGACGGCGCGCCCGCGGGGCAGCTGGCCCGGCAGGAAGGCTTCAGCGAGCGCGAAGTCGATGGCGAGGTTTGGCGCGTCTATACCCATGTCGACCGGGATCTGGGCATCCGCGTCATGGTCGGCGATGCGCGGTCCATGCGCGACCGGCTGGTGCATGGCGTGGCGATGGGGCTTCTGGCCCCGGCCATGCTGGTCCTGCCGCTGCTGGCGGCGCTGATCTGGCTGGCGGTGCGCAGCGGGCTTGCGCCGCTGGACCGGCTGGCGCAGGCGCTGTCGCGACGCCCCGCGACCGACCTCAGCCCCTTGGGAGAGACCCGCGCGCCCACGGAACTGCGCCCGATGATCGAGGCGCTGAACGGGCTCTTCCACCGGGTCGAGGGGCTGCGCGAGCGCGAGCGCAGCTTCACCGCTTTCGCCGCCCATGAGCTGAAGACGCCGCTGGCCGGGCTGAAGACCCAGGCGCAGGTCGCGACGCTGGCCCCCGATGCCGCGACGCGCGACCGGGCGCTGGCGCAGATCGCGCAAGGCGTCGACCGCACCGACCGCATGGTGCGCCAGCTGCTGGACATGACCGCGGCCGAGAATGCCGTCGACGGCACGGCTCCGGCCGAGGACGGCGCAAGGATCCTTGCCGATGTGGCCGGCGAACTGGCCGGGCTGGCGCAGGCGCGCGGCGTCGCGCTGCGGCTGGAAACCGGCGGGACCGAATGGTGCAGCACGCAGGGGCCGCTGCTGGCGCCGGCGCTGCGCAACCTGCTGGAGAATGCGATCCTCGCCTCGCCCAAGGGGGCGAGCGTCGAGGCGCGGCTGACGCGCGAGGGCGAAAGGGTCCGCTTCAGCGTGCTGGACCGCGGCCCCGGCATCGCCGAGACGGATCGCCCCCATGTCACCGAGCGCTTCTACCGCGGCGCGGCCAGCCCTTCGGGCGGCGGCAGCGGGCTGGGCCTCGCCATCGTCGCGGCGGCCGTCCAGGCGATGGGGGGCGAGCTGCGCCTGTCGCCGCGCAAGGGCGGCGGCGAGCAGGCCGAAATCATCCTGCCCGCCGCGCCTGCTTGAGCCTCCCACGCTCTCCAGAGCGGCATCCCCTGCTTGAGGCGCTGCGCGAAAGCTCCGAAAGCCGCGGTTGACCGGCAAGCGGACCGTCGCGGGGCGGTTCCTGGTCCCGCCGGCCATCCGGCGGGACCATCTGCGACGCATCATCGTCGCGAAGGTCGAAGGCCCGGCCCTCGCGGCGAAGTCACGCCCCTGCCCGCGTCAGCTTCTCGATCTCATCCGCACCCAGCGTCAGCGCCGCGGCCTTGGCGAAGCTTTCGACCTGCGCCACCGTCGTCGCGCTGGCGATCGGCGCGGTCACGCCGGGCTGCGCCATCAGCCAGGCCAACGCCACCTCGGCGGGCTTCGCACCATGCGCGCTGGCGACTTCGTCCAGCGCGGCAAGGATCGCCATGCCCTTCGGCGTCAGGTATTTTCCCGCCCCGCCGCCGCGGGCCGATTGGCCCAGGTCGGCCGCCGAGCGATATTTCCCCGACAGGAACCCGGCAGCGAGGCTGTAATAGGTCACGACGCCGATCCCCTCGGCCAGGCAGAGATCGCGCAGCGGCCCCTCGAACCCGTCGCGGTCATAGAGATTGTATCCCGGCTGCAGCACCTGGTAGCCCGGCAGGCCGGCATCCCGCGCGGCCCTGAGCGACTCCCCAAGCTGCGCCGCATCGACATTGGACACGCCGATGGCGCGGATCTTGCCGGCCTGCCGCAGCTTGTCGAAGGCCCCCAGCGTTTCCTGATAGCTGGTGCCGAGCGGATCGGGCCAATGCGCGAAGTAAAGGTCGATGGCCTCGATCCCCAGCCGCTGCAGCGAGGCGTCGCAGGCGGGCAGGATATGCGCCTCGGTCAAGCCGCCCTCATGCGGGGCCCCGGTGATCGAGCCGACCTTGGTGAAGATCGTCACCCGGTCGCGCATGCCGGGACGGGCCTTCAGCCAGTTGCCGATGATCGTCTCGGATTCGCCACCCCTGTTGCCGGGCGCCCAGGCGGAATAGCAATCCGCCGTGTCGATGGCGTCGAAGCCGTGATCGACGAAAGCGTCCAGCACGGCGAAGCTCTGCGCCTCGTCGATGGTCCAGCCGAAGACATTGCCGCCGAAGACCAGCGGCATGATCCTCAGCCCGCTCCTGCCCAGATCGCGACGTTCCATGGGGGCCTCCATCCGATGTTGGTTCCGAAGGCCAGTTCCACCACGTCCGCGCGCCGGCGGCAAGCGCGGCAGGAAGGCCGGCGGCTTTCATGCGCGCCTTCGCAAGGGGCTAATCGCCCCTGGGCAACGGCGACAGCCGGCCCATGGGTCGCGATGGCGCCGGATCGCTCCGGCGCCATCCCAAGTCCCCGTCAGTGCGACCGCCCGTGGACGATGCCGTTGGGCCGATCACCGACCGGGATCGTCCGAATGACCGTGCCGCTTGCCGCCTCGATCACCGAGATGCTGTCCTCGGCGGTGTTGGTCACGAAGACATGCGCCCCATCGGCCGAGGCCGACACGCCATGGGCGCCCTTGCCGGCGGTGACGGTCCGCACCACCCGGCCGGTCGCCGTGTCGATCACCGAGACGGTGTCGTTGGGCTCTGCCTCGCTGCCCTGGTTGGCCACGTAGACCCAGCGGCCGTCCGCGGTCGCCAGGACCTGGATCGGACCCGGCCCCACATCCACCTTGCCGGTGACCTGGCGGGACCGGGTGTCGATGACCGCCACCCGGTTCTCGTCGCGAAGCGAGACATAGACCTGGTCGCCCGAAGGCGTGAAGCCGACCTGAACCGGCCCGGCGCCGACCGGAATGCGGGCGAGTTCGGCCAGCCCGGCCGTGTCGATCACGGACACCGACCCGTCCCGGACATTGGCGACGTAGAGCTGGGCCTCGTCCGGGCTGAGCCGCAGGCCGTGCGGATAGCCGCCCGTCGCGATGCGCGCGACCACCTTGGCCCGTGCGAGGTCGACCACGGCGATCGCGTCGCCGCCGGCCAGGGACACATAGGCGCGCCCCAGCCGGTCGGCGACCACATGGGCCGGATGCGGCCCCACCGCGACCGCCGCCGCCGGCGCCGCAAGGTCTTGCGGATCCAGGATGACGAGCAGCCCTTCGCCTGCGTCTGCGCCAACGCCCGCGCCATGCCCGTGGCCCTGCGATCCGTGGTCGCCCTGGGCCGCGGGATCGCCGACCGCCAGCAGCAGCCCGCCGTCCGGCGTCAGATCGACGTTATGCGGGGCGATGGGAAGCGAGACCGTGGCGGCCGCCCCGGTGTCCAGGTCGACGGCGCTGATGGAATTGCCGCCTTCGTTGGCGGAATAGACGGCGCCCCCCAAAGGCGCGGCGGCGGCCACTTCCCCGCCTGCCCTGGCCTCCAGCCAGGCCTGCATCTCGGCGATCTCGCGTTCCTGCGCCTCGATGATCTGGGCGGCCCATGCCTGCGTCTGCGGATCGTCCCCGTATTGCCGGACGATCCGGGCCATGTCGATCGCACCCTGATGGTGCGGGATCATGCCCTGGACAAAGGCCAGGTCGGGGTCATCGGCCATGATCCCCTCCATCATCGGCCCATGCATGTCGTTCATCGCCGCGACATTGGCCTTGGTGAAATCGGAAAGGTCGTCGGCGGCGGGCGACACCGCGGTCTGGGGCGCCTGCCCGATTTGCGCCGGGGGGTTCCCGGAGTGATGGGCGTCATGCCCGGCTTGCGCCAGGGCAAGGCCCGGCAGCCCGGCCAGCAGCCCGACGGAAAGGGCGATTGCGGCTTGTCTCATTGTTGTCATCCTTTGGCAGCGCGGAACCGGCGCCGCCTTGGGGCGCGGGATTCCGCCTTCGTCTGATTGGACCGGCAGAGGGGGGACGCCCTCTGCCATGCGCGATTCAGGCAGTCGCAATCGGACGTGGCGGCCTCAGGATGCCCGCGGGGATGCGCCCCTGGCGGTCCGGCCCCCTGACGCCAAGGTGGCCGTTTTCCGGCGAGGGCGGCAGGGCCTGGGTTTCGGGAAGGATGGCAGCCGCCAGGCAGGCCTGGCAGCAATCGAACAGGCCCGGTCCGGCCGGGTCGGGATCGCAATGATCAGCGGCAGCCCCGTCGCCCGGTCCATGGGCATGCGGGCAAGGTTGCGCCATTGCCGCGGCGGCGACGTCATGATGCAGGGAATACCCGTGCGGACCGGCATGCGCCACCGGCAGCAAAAGGACGCCGCCCAGGGCCAGCAGCAGGAGCGCGACCGACAGAAGGCGCAACCGGAACGCCGCCCGCAGGCGCGGGCCGGAACAGGATCGGGGCGGTCTGGTCACGGGGCGGGCGATCATGGCGGCCTTCGATCAGATCTCCTTGGCGCCGTGGAAGCGGGCATAGGTCTTGCGGCCCGAGGCGTCAAACAGCAGCACGTCGTAGGATTCGGGCTCGGTGCCGGGCAGGTCCATGCCGGGCGAGCCGGCGGGCATTCCCGGCGCCGCAAGGCCGATGGCCTGCGGCCGCTCGGCCAGAAGGCGGCGGATGGCCGTTGCCGGGACATGGCCCTCGATCACGTAGCCCGCGACCTCGGCCGTGTGGCACGAGGCCAGGTCGGGCGGCACGCCCAGCCGCTCCTTGAGGGCGAAGACCTCGTCCGAGTTCACCGCGCGGACCGGAAAGCCAGCGGCGCGCATGTGGTCGATCCAGCCGCCGCAGCAGCCGCAACCGGGATCCTTGGTCACTGTCACCAGCGGCAGCGTCTCGGCCCGCAGCCGGCCAGGCAGGGCGAACGCCAGGGGAAGGACGGCCGCGGCCATCAGGACGGCGCGCCGGCTCAGGGTGTGATTTCGCATCGTCAAACCTCGCTTGCGGATGGCATTCTTCCGCCATGCCGCGCGGGACGCCAGCCACGATAAGGTGAACGGGCGCCCGCATTCCGCGGCATGGTGTCGCGAGCGCCCTGGGGCCGGCGGTCCCGCCCGATCCCCAGGGCCTGGGGCCGGCGTGGCCCGAGGGGCGCGCGGCGGCCGCCGTCATTCGCCTGCGCCGGCCTGGGCCATCGCTTCCAGCAGTTCGGTGCCGTTCTTGCCGGCGGCATCCATCTCGGCCGCCCATTCCTGCGCCGCCTTCAGCAGCCGCTCGCGCCATAGCTGGACCTCGGCCTCGGGCAGTTCCGACACGGTCAGCTCGCCGCTGGCGATCAGGCTTTGGCGGATGTTCTCGTCATCCTCGTCCGTCCAGGCGCAAAAGCTCTGCTGCACGGGAAGGCCGGCCGCGGTGATCGCCTGCTGCACGTCCTCGGGCAAGGCCGCAAACCGGCTTTCGCTCATCCCGACGAACCAGCTGGAGACGCCGAACTTCACCCCGCCGACCTCATGCCTCAGCTTGCCGCCAAGCTTGTAGGCGTTGGTGCTGGAATAGGGGAAAAGCGCCCCGTCGACGGTTCCGCGCGACACGGAATCGTAAAGCTCCGACGCGGTGATGCTGATCGGGATGCTGCCCACGGCCCGCAGCGCCCTGGGCAGGGCGGAGCCCGCGGCATAGATCTTGAGCCCGCCCGCGTCGCCAAGCGAGGCGACCGGCTTCGATGACGTCATGTAGCGCTGCGGCGCCGTGGTCATCGCAAACACCACCCGCAGGCCCTGCGCGCCATATTCGGCCGCATCCAGGGCGCCGCCGGGTCTTGCCAGTTCCCAATATTTCTCGGCCGCCTCGCAGGTGGTGTCGTAGAAGCTGGAGAACTCGGTCACGCCGGTCAGCGGGAACTTGTCGGGCGCGTAAAGCGGCACGATCATCGCCATGTCGGCGATCCCCGAGCGCAGCAGCCCATAGGCATCCCGGCCCAGCTGGTTGGCGGGATAGACCTCGAACTGCACGCGCCCGTCGGTCGCCTCGGTGATGGAATCGAGCATCTTCTTGATGCCCAGATCCCAGGAATAATGGGTCTCGGGCAAGGGGTGCGCCACTTTCAGCGTGATCGTCTCTTGCGCCACGGCGGGGATGCCGCCCAGGGCAAGGGCCATCGCCGCGACGCGAAAGGCGGGGAAAACAACCGATCTCATTCATTCCTCCCTATGAGCTGGTCTTGTGGTCAAGCGCGCGCAGCACGGAAAAGCCGCTTGCGCGCTCGATGATCTTGCCCGCGGCCAGCAGGACGTCCTCGCGGAACCACCGCGCGACCAGCTGGACGCCCACCGGAATGCCATCCGCCAGGCCGGTCGGCACCGCCAGGCCCGGCAGGCCGAGCGTGGCCACCGTGGTCAGGCAGGACAGGTCGCGGATCATCTCGCGATAGCGCTCGGGCGTGTGCTGGTCCTCGTCCAGCGGAATGCGGTGGCGCCACGAGACGGGGGTCAGCATCAGGTCATGATCGGCAAGATGCAGCGACCAGGCGCGCGCGATGGCAAGCTTGCGCTGGTAGGCGGCAAGCGCCTCGTCCGTGTCGCGCGGCGCCGACATCTGCAGGATGTTGTCGAACACCTTGCGGGCCATGCGGTCCCCGGTCTTGTCGATGCCGGCCTGCGCCCGCCGGCTGTCGTCGACGGCCATGCGGTTGCGCATCTCTTCCAGCTCGTCGAAATGCGGCGGCATCCCCTCTTCGACGATGCAGCCCGCCTCGCTCAACGCCGCCGCCGCATGGTCCAGCGCCGCCGCCACCGCCGGGTCGGCGCCGCGGCCCCCCCAGCGGCGGAACAGCGACACCCGCAGGGGCGCGGGGATTGCCTGCTCCAGGGGCGCCGGAACCCATTGCGGATCGCGCGGATCTGGCTGGCCGAAGACCGCCAGCGCCAGTTGCGCATCGCGCACCGTGCGCGTGATCGGCCCCCAGACCGAGGTCAGCTGGTTGGTCAGGTTCCGCTCGGCCCTTTCGCTGGCGTTGCGGACCGCGACCCGCCCCGCCGTCGGCCGCAGGCCCACGACGCCGCAGGACCAGGACGGCAGCCGAATGGAACCGCCCCGGTCGCTGGCGACATGGATCGGCCCCAGCCCCAGCGCCGCAGCCGCGGCCGCCCCGCCGCTGGAGCCGCCCGCCGAGGCGGTCGCGTCGAAGGGATTCAGCGTCCGGCCGTAAAGCTCGTTATCGGTGAAGCCGCGCATCGAGAAGCACGGCGCATTGCTTTTCCCGATATAGATCGCACCGGCGCGGCGCAGGTGGCCGACAGCCGGGGCATCCTCGGCCGCCAGGTTGTCGCGCATCGCCGCCGAGCCGAAATCGGTGATCTTGCCGGCCACGTCGGTATCCAGCTTGACGGTAAAGGGAACCCCGTGCAACGGCCCCGCCGGCCCATCCTGGGCCAGCCGCCAGTCGGCGTCGCGGGCCATGGCGCGGGCCTCGTCGGCCTCGACCGAGGTCAGGGCGTTATGGGCCGCGTTCACCTCTTGCACCCGGTCCAGGACCGAATCGACGGCCTCGGCGCAAGAGATTTCGCGCCGGCGTATCCGGTCGGACAGTTCAGCCGCATCCATCATCCAGAATGGAAGCATGAATCACTCCTCCGCTGTGGCTAAGCGATGAAAACGCGTTGCAGGATCGACGAGATCGCAGAGGGGTGGCCGGTTCCTCCGCGATGTCCTGACTTCTTTCGGCGCCCTTGCGCCATCCCAGGCATCATCTACGGCGGTCAGGCTATTGCCCGGCCCCGGTCTCTTCAATTTCCTTTTCCGAAAGCCGCGATTTTGCAGGACAGAATTCGGCTTGGCCGCATGAGTGCGGGCCAGCTCGACATGGCCGATGTCAATGCCGCGCAATGCCGCCATGGGTGTCGACATGGACCGGCACCAGGACGGCGGCGAAGATGATGAAGATCATGCGCCCGCCGGATCCGGGGCAACCCGCAGATCAGCGCCGAGAGCCCCGTCCTGCGGGCGCCCTTGGATATGGCGCTGCGACCAGCGCCGCGGGCCGGTCCGGCAACAGCCCGGCCGCCCCGCCCCGCCTTGGGAAACCGGCTTCTACGACGCCAGCCAGCTCTGCGCCGCTGCCGGGCGGCGGTCCCGGCCAAGGGTCGCGGGCGTCATATGGTCTTCGATGTCGAGCCGTCTCAGCGCCGCGAGTGCGCTTTTCGCCATTTCGGGGGAAACCCGGCCGGTGGAATCGCCACCGGCAATTCGGATCAGCGCCTGGGTGATGGTATCCGCGCCGATCGGCGTTCCGGCCCGCGCAAGACGCAGAATCACCCGGCCGAGCGTGAAGGCAATCATGTCAGGGTTATTAGTGTAAAGCAAATCGTCACCCTCCCAATAATGTCAACCGCTTGCAAAGAATCTCCAAGCGAGAACCAATCTATAGTTGCATGTTTGCCAATCCATTCATCCAAGGCAACCATGCTGAATGCCGGGAAACCTGGAGAAAAAGGCAAGTCGCGCGCAAGGTTGGGGGAAAATGTTCATGCCGGCACAACCCAGGCGATAGCCGGGCGGGCATCCAAGGGGCCGCAGGATGCGCAAGGGCGATGTTTACTTGACGTCACGCCTGAACCACTCGGTGGATCGAACCTGGCATTTATGGTATTCGGCGCCCCGAACTGTTAGCGGAAACTCTCAGCATATGTTGGCATACATCCTGGCCGGCGTCATCGGAGGCATGACGTCGGCGGTCATCACTCTTGCACTCGGCTGCGCCTGGGTTGCGGCACTCTTGTGTTACGTCGGCTTCGGCATTGCCGGGCTTACCCTGGCGGTGCTTCCGCGGATGGCGGTCCCGTCCTGGGCAAATGGCCGGACCGGGTCGCCGGAATGCGGCCCGATGAACGATCTGGGACGGGCCGGATAATCGCCCCCCTGCGATGACGGGCGGATGGCGCCCTTGGATCGCGCCGAATCCCGCCGATCCCAATACAACCGGAAAGATATACATTTAGCCAGCTACACGCTTCGGGAGACAGGAGCATAATGGATCTATTCATTATGCTCCGTTTCACCGTGTCGTGGTTTCCGATTCTCGCGAACTGGCTGTTATTGGAGTAGACCATGACCTACCAAAACCGCGGCAGCAGGAATCTCTGCACGGATGCGACCAGCGCCTTTCGCAAGCTGCTGACCAAAACCGGCCGCCCGCCCAGCCTTGACGAGGTGGCGGCGGCGCTCGAGATCCCGCCCGAAACCCTGGCTTCCGTCTTTCGCGACGAGGCGCATCTGATGGAGATGGCGATCGAAAGCGCGCTGCTGCGCCTGCACGACCGCTGCATCCGGGCGACGACGGTGATCGACGGCGCCGACCCGATGGCGCAGCTCAAGGCCCTGGCCGACGCCTATATCGACTGGGCCATCGACCATCCCGGCGTGTTCCTGGCCCTGCATTCGCCGACGCTGGGCGCGCTGCGAAAGAACGCCCGCGTCACCCGCTTCGAGCAGGCGGTGATCGCGCTGATGCAGCGGCTGATCGCCCGCGCGCAGCAGGACGGCCTGCTGGCCGGGCGGGACGATCCGGGGATGCTTGCGGAACTGATCCGCTCGTTCATCTGCGGCGCGCTGCACAAGGCGATGCTGGAACGGCTGCCGGGGGAAAAGCCCGGTCCGGGGGATCTGGCCGAGATGCGCGAAAACCTGCGGCTGCTTCTGCAGCGGCTGACCGCCTAGCCCGACAATCGACGCGCCGGGCGCGATCTAGGGCAGCCGCGCCTGGATCAGGCGCCACCAGCACTCGATGCTGGGCTCCTGCAGCAGTTCCCGCGTGCCAAGCGTGACGCCCGCCTGCTTCAGCTCCCCACCAGCGTCATCACGGAAAGCGAATCCAGGCCCGGAAACAGCAGGTTCTCGTCGGCCGGGCTTGGCGCGGTTGAGGAACCCGAGGGCTGCTATTTCGACTACCTGGGCCGGCTGGGCCCCGACCCGGCCGAGGCGGCGGACCGCGGCTGGTGGCGCGCGCGGCTGCGCGACCTGCCGCCCCCGCCATCCCTGCCGCTGAACGACGCGGCGCCGGAGCCGGAAAGCACCCGGCTTTCGGCCCTGCTTTCGCCGGCGCAGGCCGCTGCGCTGCGGGGCCTGGCGCGGGAATTGCGGGTCACGCAAACCTCGCTTTACCTGGCGGTCTTTGCCGCCGTTCTGGCGCGGGCGACGGGCGACCGGGCCTTTCGCCTGACGCTGCCGGGCTTTTTCCGCGCCCCGGTGATGCGCGGCGCCTCGCGGCTGGTCGGGGATTGCACCGATATCCTGCCGCTCGGCCTGCGGGTGGGACCGGGGGCCATGCGGGCCGGGCTGGCGCGCGAGACGGGGCGCGAGATCGCCGAGGCGCTGTCGCACCAGGCCTGCCCCGGCGTCGCCGTGCTGCGCGAGATGTCGCGCGGCGGGCAGGGCGTGGATTCCGCGCCGGTGGTCTTTACCAGCGGGCTCGACCTGGACGGGGCGCAGCGCCGGCTGCTCAGCCCCCGCGTCGGCCGGCTGTTCGGGCGGCTGGTCTGGAGCGTCTCGCAGGCGCCGCAGGTGGCGCTGGACGTGCAGGTGGCCGCGCGGGTCGCCGGCCGCGCCCTGCCCGAGCCGGCGGCGCTGCGCGCCTTCCTGCGAAAGCGGCTGCCGCAATCGCACCTTCCCGACCGCATCCTTGCGGTCCCGGCCCTGCCGCTGTCGGCCAATGGCAAGCCCGACCGCCGCCGCGCGCGCCAGATCGCAGCCGAGCCCGGCCCCGAGCCCGCCGCGCCGCGCCGGACACCGGGCGACGCGCCCGCGGACGCGGACGAACTGGCGGGCCTGATCCTTGACGCCTTCCGCGAGGCGCTCGGCGCGCCGGGGATGGGGCCCGAGGACGATTTCTTCGGCCATGGCGGGCATTCGCCGGTCGCGACCCGCATCATCGGCAAGTTGCAGGCCGAATACGGCATCATCCTGCACTTCATCGACATCTTCCGCCATCCGACCGCCCGTGCGCTGGCGGATATCGCCACCCGCAGCGCGCCGGCCGCACCGATGCCCGCAGCCGGCGAGGACGCCGCCAAGGCCCAGGCGGCGCCGCTGTCCTTGGCCCAGCAATCGCTGCGGAAGGCCTATGCCGCCTTCGGCCATGGCGGCATCTTCAACCTGCCTTTCGCCTTGCGTTTCCCGACACCGGTGGACGAGACGGTCTTCGGCCTGGCTTTCGGCGACCTGATCCGCCGCCATCCCGTCCTGCGCAGCCATTTCCGCGAACGGGACGGCCAGCCGCTGCAAGAGGTGGTCCCGGTCGAGCGGCTGGGCGACTACCGCGGGTTCTGGACCAGCGCCGAGGCCGGCGATGCCAGCCGCCGGATCGAGGCCGGCCATGTCTTCGACCTTGCCCGCGAATTGCCGCTGCGGCTGCGCTTCTTCCGCGAGGGGGACGAGCAGGTGCTGTCCATGCTGTTCCACCATATCGTGCTGGACGAATGGTCGCTGAACCTGCTGATGGACCAGCTTGGTCACGCCTATCGCCGGCGGGCGGCGGGGCTGGCGCCGGAATGGCCCGACCAGCCGCCGGGCTTCCACCGCTTCGCCACCGCGCAAAGGGCGGCGCAGGCGGACCGCGCGCATCTGGACCATTGGCTGGATCACCTGCGCGGCGCGCCTCGCGCCCGGCCGATCCTGGGCGATGCGCCGGGCGGACGGGATCCGCAGGGCGGCTGGACCCGGATCGACCTGCCGGCCGAAATCGCGCGCGGGCTCTCTGCCACGGCGCGGCGAAACGCGGCTTCGCTCTTCGCCACCGCCTATGCGGCGATCGGCGTGGCGCTGGGGCGCCTGGGCGGCATCGGCGACCTGGTAATCGGCACCTCGGCCTCGGGGCGCAACGATCCGGCTTGGTTCGATACCGTGGGCTATTTCACCACCATGACCGCGCATCGCCTGGCTTTGGGGGCGCAGGACACGCCCGCCGCGCTGATCGCGCAGGTGCGCGACCGCATCGCCCGGTCGCTGCCGCACTCCGAGATTCCGCTGGATCAGGTGGCCGAAGCGCTGACCGGCCATCCCGTCACCCAGCTGGACGAGATGTTCGAGGTCTTCATCCAGATCCACGCCCGGAACCGGATGAACGGCGCCATCGCGTTGATGGACGGCAAGTCGCGTCGAATACCGGCAGATCGACCCGGACAAGGCCGAGACGCTTCTTGGCCTGCAATTCGAGATCGTCGAGGACGTGGCGGGCGAGACCGCCGGCCTGCGCATCATGATGAGCCATCGCGCCGACCGCCACGGCCCGGCCAAGATCCGGCAGATCACTGCGGCGGTCCAGGCGATGCTGGCCCGCTTTGCGCAACCCCAGGACGATCAGCCGCTGGCCGCCGGCCTGGCAGACCCCAGTGGCGCGGCCAGCGCCCCGCCGGCATGGGCCTCGCGGGATCGTATGGGGGCCGCGGACCTGCAACTCGCCCAGCTCGCCGATGGCGGCCTCGCGCCTGTCGGGACGGATGATGCGCAACTCGTCCCAGGGCGACATCGGCCGGCCCTGGGTGTTCACGATGCGCTCTTCGCTGTCGGTCGGCGCGGTAAAGCAGACCAGCCCCTCGACCATGCCGAAGACCTGCTGCAGCTGGCAGCCCAGCCCGGGCCGGATGCGCCGGGCGCTGGACGGGTTCAGCTTGGCGCCACCGACCTGCAGCAGCCGCAGCGAGCACAGATCCGCCCCCAGCCCGGCCTGCGCATCCAGCCACAGCAGCGCCAGCGGCGGCACCAGTGCGGTCGCCGTGACGCGATGGCGGGCGATCAGGTCGAAGCAGATCCCGGCCTCGGGCTCGGGTGCGACGACCACCGTTCCCCCGGCCATCAGCGTGCCCAGAAAGCCCGGACAGGCCATCGGGAAATTGTGCATCATCGGCAGCACGCAGAGATAGCGGGTGTCGCCGTCGAGCCCGCCGGCCGCCACCGCCATGCGGATATCGTAGAGATATTCCATGTGCCGGCGCGGGATCAGCTTGGGCACGCCGGTCGTCCCGCCCGAGATCTGGAAGCAGGCCACGTCCTCGCAATTGAGCCCGGCGGGCAGCGGAACATCGGCGCGAAACAGGCTGTCGAAGGGCGTTGCGCCCCGGCTGTCGCCCAGCACCACCACATACCGGACCGAAGGGCACCTGGCCTGCACCCGCCGGGCCAGCCCGACCATGTCATGGCCGTCGGGCTCTTGCACTGTCAGGACCGCACGGGCGCCGGTGAAATCGGCGAACTGGCCGATCTCGAGGTCGCGATGGCCGGGCAAGGCCAGCACCGGGACCACCCCCAGCCGGCAAAGCGCAAAGAACAGCGTGACGAATTCGGCGCGGTTGGGGAATTGCACCACCACCCGGTCGCCCCTGACCAGCCCCAGCGCCGCAAGCCCGCCCGCCAAGGCCAGCGCATCGCGGTGCAGCCGGTCGTAGCCGATATGGCGCGCCCCGTCGATCAGGGCCGTCCGCCCACCCAGCCGCCCGGCCTGCCGGGCCAGAAGGTCGAAGAAGGTCTCGTATCGCCAGATCCCGGCTTGGCGGTAACGGTTTGCAACATCCTGGGGCCAGAATGGGCATCGGGCCTGCCAGTCCAGAGCGTGGTCTGCCACAGCGATCTCCTTTCGCAAACCTGCCGGCGAAGCGCCGAACAGACCTTCCGCAAGAAAGACCGCATCCGCTCAGCCTGGATTCCGACCGTGGCGACTGGCGGAGGACTGAACGCACGGTATCCGAGTTTTTGTCGGATTACCGTCGAGCAACCGCAGATAGGTGTAAAGCGGACCGGGGGCGCGGGTTCCGGCGCCCTGATCACGTCTCGGGTTGCGGGACGGTCCCGATTCCCGCCGCCAGCGCTTCCAAGGGCTTAGCCTGCGCCGCGTTTCGGCGGATTTCAGCTGCTGGCACGGGAATCACATCTGGCAGCCAGCACCCGCCAGCCCGCAGCTTCTCAAGAGGGTTTGGAGATGAATGGACGCAAGATCCCGGCATGGGTCGGCACGGCCGCCCTGCTGGCATTGGCCACCGCCCCGGCGCTTGCCCAGGACGGCCAGGGCGCGACCGAGACGATGCGGCTGGACGAAATCGTCCTGACCGGCGAAAAGCAGGCGCGCAGCGTCAAGCACACCGCCTCTTCCGTGGCGATCCTGACCGCGCGCGACCTTGAGGAGAACGGCGGGCAGGACAGCGTCGCCGATGCGACCACGGGCATCGCCAACGTGACCTATGCCGCCTCGGGCGGACAGGGCGGCGCGCCCACCATCCGCGGCCCGGACGGCGAGGGCCCGAATTCCGGCACGGTCGCCTTCTTCGGCGGCACGGCTCCGCGGCTGGCCTTCAATCTGGACGGGCATTATCTGGGCTATAAGGAGATCGTCTGGGGCAGCCAGGCGTTGTGGGACGTGGAATCCATCGGGGTCTTCCGCGGCCCGCAGACGGCGGGCCAGGGCGCGAATTTCGATCGCCGGGGCGATCATCGCCAGGACCAAGGATCCGACCTTCCAGCCCTAGGGCGCCGCGCAGATGGAATACGGCAGCCACAGCCGCCTGATGGCCTCGGGATCCTTGTCCGAGGATCTGGCCGGGCGCATCGCCGTTGATGACTGGGCGCGCGACAACTGCATCGACTATACCAATCCCGCCTTCGCGGTCGGCTCGACCGACCGGGACCATGAATCGCACACCATTCGCGCCAAGCTGCTGTGGCAGCCGCAAGAGATCCCCGGATTCCAGGGCAAGCTGACCTTCTTGCACGGCATGACGAACCGGCCGAACTGGGAGGCCGTGACCGAACCCTATGAGGACCTGGAAAGCGCCACCGCCTCGAACCCCAGCTGGCGGCTGCGCACCAACACCACGATCCTGGACCTGAGCCACGATTTCGGCAACGGCTGGACGCTGTTCAACCAGCTGCAATATTCCGACATCCGGATCAAGCGCTCGACCGAGCCGGTCAACTCGGGCACGGTGGTCCTGGACCAGGACGTGACCTCGAACGAGACGCGCGCGACCTTCGGCACGCCCGAGGACCGGATCAGCGGCGTGACGGGGCTGTTCGTCTCGCACACGGATTCGGACGAGCTGCTGGATTACCGCGGCACCACCCCCTATGACGACCGCAAGGACAGCCTGGGCCTGTTCGCCGAAGCCACCTGGCGCCTGGCCGACCGCCGGAGCCTGACCGGCGGGCTGCGCTATCAGCGCGACGACATCACCCGGCGCGGCGTGTCGAGCTTTACCCCCAACCTGCTGGACGACGACGAAAGCTTCGACGCCTGGCTGCCCAAGCTGGCGCTGGCCCATGACCTCGACCGGTCGAGCCGCATCGGCGTCATGGTCAGCAAGGGCTACAACCCCGGCGGGGTGACGCTGAACCTGACCAGCGGCGAATACGTGCCCTTCGATGCGGAGACCTCGTGGAACTCCGAGATTTCGGCCGCATCCGGTTGCTCGACGACCGGATGGAACTGACCGGGAACCTGTCCTGCACCCGGCTGCACGATGCGCAGCGCTATGTCGTGACCAGCCTGCCCGAGAACATCGGCAGCGCGATCACCGTCAATGCCGAGCGCACCAGGTCCCATGGCCTGGAACTGGGGATGGACGATCTGCTGCGCGACAACCTGCGGGTCAAGGCGGGGCTGGGCCTGCTGCATGCCGAGATCGGCCGCTTGACCAGCGCGGCGGCGGAATACCAGGGCCACCGCTTCGGCCGCGCGCCCGACTATACGCTTTCGCTGGCGGCCGATTGGGACATCACGCCGGAATGGCAGCTCAGCGGCCAGCTGCGCCATACCGACGGCTATTATTCCGGCGACAACAAGGACCGAGAGACCTGGATCGGCCCATATACGGTGGCCAATGCCCGCCTGACCTGGCAGCCGCACGAGAACCTGCAGGCCTTCGCCTATGTCAGCAACCTGTTCGACGACCGCTCGGTGACCTCTCTGCGGGCCAGCCGCTCGATCGGCGGCTTCGAGGCCACCGTGGTCGAGCCGCGCGAGCTGGGCATCGGCCTGAAGATGACGTTCTGATGCGAAGGGTGCCCCGGCAGCGACCGGGCCGCCCTGCCCCAGGGTCGCGCTGCGGCAGGCGGGTCAGGCGCCGTCCAGCCCGCCCAGGCGGCGGATCTCGGCCACGACCTCGGCCACGCCCTCGCCGGTGCGCAGGGAGCAGAAGCGCACCGGGCGCGCGCCGCGTTGCCGGGCCGCATCGCGCGCCATGCGGTCGCGGTCGCAGCCCACCGCCTCGGAGATGTCGATCTTGTTGACGACCAGCAGGTCCGAGCGCGTGACCCCCGGCCCGCCCTTGCGCGGGATGTCGTCGCCCATGCCGCAGTCGATCTGATAGACCGTCAGGTCCGCCAGTTCCGGCGAGAAGGTGGCCGACAGGTTGTCGCCCCCCGACTCGATCAGGATCACGTCGAGGTCGGGAAAGGCCGCCGTCAGCTCTTCGACGGCGGCAAGGTTGATCGAGCAATCCTCGCGGATCGCCGTATGCGGGCAGCCGCCGGTCTCGACGCCGCGGATGCGCTCCAGCGGCAGGGCCTGCACGCGCATCAGGTATTCGGCATCCTCGCGCGTATAGATGTCGTTGGTGATCGCGGCGACGGACAGGTCTTGCGACAGCGCCCGGCAAAGCGCCTCGGTCAGGCGGGTCTTGCCCGCGCCGACCGGGCCGCCGATGCCGATGCGAAGCGGGCCGTTCGGGCTGGTCATGTGCGATAGATCCTTGGTTGCAGCGTTTCGTGGCGGATGGCGGCCAGGTCGCCGCGCAAGGTGCAGCCGCCCAGCTCGTCCAGCGTCGCGACCTCGGCCTCGGCGGCGATCTCGTGGATCAGCGGCATCAGGGCGGCCAGCACGCGCTGGCCCTGGGTCGGGCCGATGGGCACGGACTTGACGCAGGCCGTGACCAGGTTCGAGGCAAAGGCCTGCAGGAAGAGCGCCAGCGTTTCGGCAAGCGGCACCCCCGCACGGGCGGCCGCCATGCCGATGGCGACGGGATAGGGGGCGGGTTGCAGCGCGCCCTCGACGGCCGAGAGGGCGCGGGCGAAGCTTGCCCCCTGCTCGGCCGCCTCGCGGCGACGCTCGGCGCAACCGGACAGCGCCAGGGCAAGCTCGGCCACATCCTCGCCCCGCCAGGCATGGGCCAAGAGGATCGCGTCATTGCGGCCCGCGCCGTGGCGCAGGATGTCGGCGATCCAGTCCTGCACCGCGTCCGGCCCGGTCAGCCAGCCATCGGCGATGGCCTGCTCGATGCCGTGCGAATAGGCAAAGCTGCCCACCGGCCAGGCGGGCGACAGCCAGGCAAACAGCCGTTGCAGCGCGGCAAGCTCAGCCATGGGGGTGGGGGTGGCCATGCGCATGCTGGTGCCCGTGCCCGTCCCCATGTCCATGCCCATGTCCATGCCCATGCGAATGGCCCATGACCTGGGCCGGGCCATAGGCGCCGCCTTCGGGGGTAAAGGGGCGCCGCGCCTCGGTCACGGTCGCGCCCAGGCCCTGCAGCATGGCGCGCAGGACGTGATCGGCGCGGATGACCAGGTGGAAGGGCTCGATCTGGCAGGGGGTGTGGCGGTTGCCGATATGCCAGGCCAGGCGCGGCAGGTCGCCGGTGACGATCAGCACCGGCTCGGCTGCGGCGACAACCTCGACCGGGCCGGCATCGCTCAACAGCGCGTCGCCATGGGCCAGCGCGGTGACTTTCGGCAGATCGACCAGCAGGTCGGCGCCCGAGCGGGTGCGCAGCAGCTTGCGGCGCAGGAAGCGGGCATCGTAGTCCAACTCGACCCGGTCGATGGGCGGGGCGGCAAGCGGCGGGTGAAGGACAACGGTGGCTTTCATCGTCAGAACAGGAAATAGCGTTGCGTCATGGGCAGGCTTTCGGCGGGCTGGCAGGTCAGCAACTCGCCATCCGCGCGCACCTCGTAGGTTTCGGGGTCGACATGGATCTCGGGGGTGGCGTCGTTCAGCACCATCTGCGCCTTGCCGATGCCGCGCGTGCCGCGCGCGGCGACCGTGTCCTTGGCCAGCCCCAGATGGCCCAGCTCGGCATCGCGGCTGACGAAGGTCACGGCGCTGCGTTCGACCGAGCGCCCGAAGGCCCCGAACATGGGCCGCGAATGCACCGGCTGCGGCGTCGGGATCGAGGCGTTGGGATCGCCCATCTGCGCCATGACCACGGTGCCGCCCAGCAGCACCATCTCGGGCTTGACGCCGAAGAAGGCGGGGTTCCACAGCACCAGGTCGGCACGCTTGCCGGGCTCGACCGAACCGATCTCATGCGCCAATCCATGCGCGATGGCCGGGTTGATGGTGTATTTCGCGACATAGCGGCGGACGCGGAAATTGTCGGCCGGGCCATCGCCCAGCACGCCCCTTTGCACCCGCATCTTGTGGGCGGTCTGCCAGGTGCGGATCAGCACCTCGCCCACCCGGCCCATGGCCTGGCTGTCGGAGGAGATGATCGACATGGCACCGATGTCGTGCAGGATGTCCTCGGCCGCGATGGTCTCGCGCCGGATGCGGGATTCGGCAAAGGCGATGTCTTCCGGGATCGAGCGGTCCAGGTGATGGCAGACCATCAGCATGTCCAGATGCTCTTCCATCGTGTTGACGGTGAAGGGCCGCGTCGGGTTGGTCGAGGACGGGATCACGTTCGCCAGCCCCGCCACCCGGATGATGTCGGGCGCATGGCCGCCGCCCGCGCCCTCGGTATGGAAGGCATGGATGGTGCGGCCGGCGATGGCGGCGATGGTGTCCTCGACAAAGCCGCTTTCGTTCAGCGTGTCGGTGTGGATCATCACCTGCACGTCCATGCGGTCGGCGACGGAAAGGCAGCAGTCGATGGCGGCGGGGGTGGTGCCCCAGTCCTCGTGCAGCTTCATCGCGCAGGCGCCGGCGCGGATCTGTTCCTCCAGCGCGGCGGGCAGCGAGGCGTTGCCCTTGCCCGCAAACGCGAGGTTCATCGGGAAGGCGTCCGCGGCCTGCAGCATCCGGCCGATATGCCAGGGCCCCGGCGTGCAGGTGGTGGCCAGCGTGCCATGCGCCGGGCCGGTGCCGCCGCCCAGCATGGTGGTGATGCCCGAATGCAGCGCGTCGTCGATCTGCTGGGGACAGATGAAATGGATATGCGCGTCCATCGCCCCGGCGGTCAGGATACGGCCTTCGCCCGCGATGATCTCGGTCCCCGGCCCGATCAGCACGGTGACGGCGGGCTGGGTATCGGGGTTGCCGGCCTTGCCGATCACCGCGATGCGCCCGTCCCGCAGACCCACATCGGCCTTGTAGATGCCGGTCGCATCCACGATCAGCGCGTTGGTGATGACGGTGTCCATCGCGCCCTCGGCGCGGGATTTCTGCGACTGGCCCATGCCGTCGCGGATGACCTTGCCGCCGCCGAACTTGACCTCCTCGCCATAGGTGGTCAGGTCGCGCTCGACCTCGATGACCAGTTCGGTGTCGGCCAGGCGCACGCGGTCGCCGGTGGTGGGGCCATAGATCGCCGCGTAATCGGCGCGGGACAGCGTGGCGGGCATCCTACAGCTCCCCCATGACGGCGGCGCGAAAGCCGAAGACCCGGCGGTCGCCCGCAAAGGGGATCAGGCCCACGTCGCGGGTCTGCCCCGGCTCGAAGCGGATCGCGGTGCCGGCGGCGATGTCGAGGCGCATCCCCCGCGCGGCCGCGCGGTCGAAATCCAGCGCCGGGTTGGTTTCGGCGAAATGGTAATGGCTGCCGACCTGCACCGGGCGGTCGCCGGTATTGGCGACGGTCAGGACCAGGCGGGGGCGGCCGGCGTTCAGCACGATCTCGCCCTCGGCGGGGATGATCTCTCCGGGGATCATCTCAGGCCACCGCCAGCGCAAGGCCCGCCGCGGCGGTCGCAGCGCCCAGCCAGCGCGCCAGCGGCAGGCGCCCCAGCGCGATGCCGATGCCGTGCAGGCCCGCCGTCGCCAGCGCAAAGCCCGCGGCATAGGCGGCCAGCCCCTGCGCCGGGCCTTCGATCCCGTGCGCATGGCCGTGCATCATGCCGAAGACCGCGATCACCGGCAGCACCATGGCCAGGCCCGGCCGCAGGGCCAGCGCGATCGCCGCGCCGATGACGATGGAAGAGGCCAGGATCACCGGCTCGACCAGCGGCAGGCCGACCCCCGCCGCACCCAGCGCGCCGCCCGCGACCATCGCCGCCACGAAGGCCAGCGGCAGCGCCCAGATCGCGCGTCCGCCGATGCCGGCCGCCCACAGGCCCACGGCCAGCATGGCCAGCAGGTGATCGGCCCCGCCCAGCGGGTGGGACAGGCCCGCCACCAGGGGCGCGCCCCCGCCGTGGCCGGTGTGGGCAAGGGCCGCGGTCGGTGCCAGCAGCAGGGCGGCAAGAAGCTTTTTCATCGCGAAGTCCTTCAGCGGATGGGATGGTGGACCGTCACCAGCTTGGTGCCGTCGGGAAAGGTGGCCTCGACCTGGATCTCGGGGATCATCTCGGGCACGCCTTCCATGCAATCCTCGGCGCGCAGGATCTCGGCGCCCCAGGACATCAGGTCGGCGACCGAGCGGCCGTCGCGGGCACCCTCGACCACGGCGTCGGTGATGATGGCGACGGCCTCGGGGTGGTTCAGCCTGACGCCGCGCGCCATGCGGTTGCGGGCGACGATGGCGGCCATGGCCACCAGCAGCTTGTCCTTTTCGCGGGGTGTCAGGTTCATCTTTCGCCTCACAATTGCCAGACGCGCGGCGGCGGGCCGGCGCGGAAATGCGCGATGAGCGGCACCAGCGCCGCCCGCAGGGCCTGGGCCGAGGGTGCCAGGAACCGCGCCACCAGCAGGCCCGGCAGCGCGCTGACCCCGGCCTCGGCGCCCTGGGGGATCGCCGCGCGGGCCGCGTCCAGCCCATGCTCGGCCCCCGGCGCGGCAAGGATCATGGTGGCGGCGGCGCGCACCCCCGCCAGGGTGGCGGGCCCCGTGGGCATCCCGTCCAGCCGCATCGCCTCGGCATGGATCAGGCGGTCGCCGCGGCGGATGCGCCAATGGTCGCGCAGATGGAACCGGCGCAGCGTTTCCCCATGCGCCGCGCGCCCGAAGACCACGCTTTCGGCGGCCAGCAGCGTCGCGCCCGGCGCCATCTCCACGGTCAGCCGCCGTTCGAGGGCCGAGCCCTCGAACAGGATCGTCTCCTGCGGCAGCCAGTCGATGCGGGCGCCTTCGTCAAGCGTCAGGAGGTTCGACACCTGCCCTGCCCCGCCGGCGCTGCGATAGACGCGCTCGGCCGCCTGCGTCGTCACCGTCAGGCTTTCGCCCCGGCCCGCATGGATGCCAAGCGCCAGCCGGTCGCCGCCGGTGATGCCGCCGGCGGTATTGACCACCACCGCCTCGCAGCGGTTCCGCGGCATCAGGATCTTGAGGCAGCCTTGCTGGTGCAGGCGCCGCAGCCGCCCTTCGGCACGCGACAGCTGCGCCGCGCCGTGGCTGCGCGGCAATGCCTGAACCGAACTGGAGATGTCCAAAGCCATGAGCGGATCCCGATGCGTTGCCCCGACCTCGGCCATGAAACAGGGCGGCGATCAACCGATGGGCAGCCGCCGCCAAGCGGCCGGGGCAAAACGCCCGGCAACCTGCCCGGATATTCGCCACGGCGACGGGTTTTTGGGCAATCGCCGAACGCCTGCCGCCCTTTGGCCGCCGGTGCCGGACCTGGGCCGGGAAAACCGACCGCCCCGGCCCTGCTTCGATCCATTTCTGCCCGTTCGGCAAGCGATCGCCCGCGGAACTGGCTGAAACTTCATCACCGCATGTCGCCCGGCGCCGCGCCGCGGCATGGGATTTGGCGCGGTGCCGCCGATGGCCTCTAGTGCCCCTGAACCCGCTGCCAATGACACAGGGAAGGGAAGACAGGGATGAAGAGGATTATCAGCGCAGCCGCCGCACTGGCCGTTTCGACCGGCCTTGCCGGCACCGCGCAGGCGCAGGCGCAGGAAGGCGAGCCGATCAAGATCGGCGTGCTGCATTCGTTGTCGGGCACGATGGCGATTTCGGAAACCACGCTGAAGGACACCGTCCTGATGATGGTCGAGCGCCAGAACGCCAAGGGCGGCCTTCTGGGCCGCCCGCTGGAGGCGGTGGTGGTCGATCCCGCCTCGGACTGGCCGCTCTTTGCCGAGAAGGCGCGCGAACTGCTGACCGTGTCCGAGGTGGACGTGATCTTCGGCTGCTGGACCTCGGTCTCGCGCAAGTCCGTGCTGCCGGTGCTGGAGGAACTCAACGGGCTGATGTTCTATCCCGTTCAATATGAAGGCGAGGAAAGCTCGAAGAACGTCATCTATACCGGCGCCGCCCCGAACCAGCAGGCGATCCCGGCGGTCGATTACATGACCGAGGAGCTGGGCGTCGAGAAATGGGCGCTGCTCGGGACCGACTACGTCTATCCGCGCACGACGAACAACATCCTCGACGCCTATCTGAAGGGCAAGGGCGTGGCAGAGGGCGACATCTTCGTCAACTACACGCCCTTCGGGCATTCCGACTGGTCCAAGATCGTCGCGGACGTGGTGGCGCTTGGCGCCGACGGCAAGAAGGTCGGCGTGGTCTCGACGATCAACGGCGACGCCAATGTCGGCTTCTACAAGGAGCTTGCCGCGGCGGGCGTCTCGGCCGAGGACATCCCGGTCATCGCCTTCTCGGTCGGCGAGGAAGAGCTTTCGGGGCTGGATACCACGAACCTCGTGGGCCACCTGGCCGCCTGGAACTATTTCCAATCCGCCGACACGCCGGAAAACGCCGCGTTCATCGAGGACTGGCACAAGTTCATCGGCGACGCCAAGCGCGTGACCAACGACCCGATGGAGGCGACGGTGATCGGCTTCAACGCCTGGGTGGCGGCGGTCGAAAAGGCCGGGACCACGGATGTCGATCCGGTGCTGGACGCCATCGTCGGCGTCGAGGTGCCGAACCTGACCGGCGGCACGGCGACGGTCCTGCCCAACCACCACCTGACCAAGCCGGTGCTGATCGGCGAGATCCGCGAGGACGGGCAGTTCGACATCGTCAGCCAGACCGAGCCGGTGCCCGGCGACGCCTGGACCGACTTCCTGCCCGAATCCGCGGTGCTCGAGGCCGACTGGCAGGACAGGAAATGCGGCATGTTCAACACGCAGACCGACAGCTGCGTGCAGATCCAGTCGAATTACTGACAGATTGCGGGGGCGGTTCCGCCGCCCCCTTCCTTGGACGGGAGCGCCCATGACCTGCCGCCTGATCGCCCTTTTGCTGACGCTGCTTCTGGCCCTGCCTGCCGCCGCCAACCCGGCGCTGGAAGCCGTCGTCGCCGACAACCTCGACCAGATCGAAAAGCCCTCGCGCCGCACGGTCGGGCCGCTGGTCGCCGAGATCGCCGCCACCGGCCCCGAGGGGCTGGCGCTGCTGTCGGCCTGGGCGGGCCGCGCGCTTGGCCTGGCCGGCGGGCGGCTGGTGATCGTGGACGGCGACGGCGCCACCGATGCGGTGACGGGACAGCCTGTCGCGGACGCGGAGCCCAGGATGCTGCGGCCCAATTCCGGCGTGCGCGGCGTCATCGAATCGGCGCTGGTCGCGGGCGAGATCGCCAGCCCCGACCGCGCCCGCCGCGCCGCCGCGCTGGCCAGCATCGCCCGCGACGGCACCGCCGCGCATCTGGCCGCCCTGCGCTCGGCCGCGCCCGAGGCCGATCCCGTCCTGGCCGCGCGCCGCGACCGGATCGAAAGGCTGCTGACCATCCGCTTCGATACCGACCCCGCCGCCCGCGTGGCCGCCATCCAGCTGATGGCGGGCGATGTCGGGCTGGATTTCCGCGCCGCGCTGAACCCGCTGCTGGCGACGCGCCGCCTGGCCGCGGCGGAGGAGCCGCAAGCCAATATCGCCCGCGAATTGCGCCCAGGCTCGGATGATTTCCCGCGCGAGGCCGCCGTCGCCCTGCTGACCGCCGAGGGGCTGATCCAGCCGCGCCTGACGCCCGCCGACCAGCGCGCTGCGCTGGCCGCGCATGTCGCCCAGGGCCGCGTGGGCGGCGTTCCCGTCGCAGAACTGTCCGACCCGCAGGCCCGCGACCGCGCCTATGAGGCGCTGGAGGCCGCGGGCGCCGTCCCCCCTGCCGCGACCGAGTCCGAGACCGAGGCGGCGCTGGCCGGCACCCGCTTCTTCGAGGTCTATGCGGAGGCCGACCCCGACGTGACCGACGCCGCCCGCGCCGCGCAAAGGGGCGCGGAATGGCGGCTGGCGGCGATGTCCGGCATCGACCTGGGGCTGGACGCGCTGTCCCTGGCCTCGATCTATTTCCTGGCCGCCATCGGGCTGGCGATCACCTTCGGCGTCATGCGCGTCATCAACATGGCGCATGGCGAATTCATCATGATGGGCGCCTATACCGGCTATGTCACCCAGACCATGATCGCGGATCGCACCCTGTCGCTGGTGGTGGCGCTGCCGCTGGCCTTTGCGGTGACTTTCGCGGCCGGGGTGGCGCTTTACCGGCTGGTGATCCGGCATCTGGCGCATCGCCCGCTGGAGACGCTGCTGGCGACCTTCGGCGTGTCCATCGCGCTGCAACAGCTGGCCAAGAACATCTTCGGCACCCAGGCCCGGCCGCTGACCGCGCCGGCATGGCTGGAGGGGGCGATCACCGTGAACGACGTGATCTCGATCTCCTCGATCCGGGTGGCGATCCTGGTGCTTGCGGTGCTGTTCCTGGGGCTGTTCCTGTTCATCATGAAGCGCACCCGGCTGGGGCTCGAGGTGCGCGCGGTCACGCAAAACCCCGGCATGGCCGCCAGCATGGGCATCAACCCTGACCGCATCGCCATGATGACCTTTGGCCTCGGCTCGGGCATCGCCGGGATCGCGGGGGTGGCCATCGGCCTTTTTGCGCAGGTCACGTCCGAGCTGGGCCAGCAATACATCGTGCAAAGCTTCATGACCGTCGTGGTGGGCGGCGTCGGCAATATCTGGGGCACGCTGGCGGGCGCCGGGCTGATCGGGGTGCTGTCGAAGGTGATCGAATCCTTCAACCCCTCGAACACGCTGGCGGCGCAGACCTTCATGATCCTGTTCATTGTGATCTTCATCCAGTTCCGTCCGCGCGGCATCATCCCGCAGCGCGGCCGTGCGGCGGAGGCCTGACATGACCCGGCAACCCCTGATCCTGCGCAACCCCTCGGTGCTGGTCGTCCTGGCGCTGCTGGCCGTCTTTACCCTTGCCGTCACGCTGCTGAGCCAGGCCTACGGCTCGGGCGTCGTGCCGACCTCGACCGTCAAGATCCTGGGCAAGACGCTGTGCCTGGCGCTGGCCGCCCTGGCGATGGACCTGGTCTGGGGCTACCTGGGCATCCTGTCGCTGGGGCAGATGGCCTTCTTCGCGCTTGGCGGCTACATGATCGGGCAATGGCTGATGTATGCCAGGACCGAGGCCATCGTCGCGGCCGCGATGGCCGGCAACCCGATCCCGCCCACCGCGCAGGAACTGCGCGAGGCCGTCGCCAACCAGATCTTCGGCGTCGTCGGCTCGTCCGAGCTGCCGCTGGCCTGGGCCTTCGCCCACAGCCTGACGGCGCAGCTGGTGCTGGTGGTCGCGGTGCCGGGGCTGCTGGCGCTGGCCTTCGGCTGGCTTGCCTTCCGCTCGCGCGTGAACGGGGTCTACCTGTCCATCCTGACCCAGGCGATGACGCTGGCCCTGGCCTTGTGGCTCTTCCAGAACGACAGCGGCTTTCGCGGCAACAACGGGCTGTCGGGCCTGCAGAACATCCCCGGCCTGGACGGCGTCCCGCAGGCCACGCTGTCGGTCTGGTTCCTCTGGGCCTCGGCCGCGGCGCTGGCGCTTTGCTACGTGCTGGCCGCCTGGCTGGTCAGCGGCAAGTTCGGCAGCGTCATCCGCGCCATCCGCGACGACGAGACGCGGGTGCGCTTCCTCGGCTATCCGGTCGAGGGCTTCAAGCTGGTCGTCTTTACCCTGGCCGCGATGATCACCGCCGTCGCCGGCGCGCTCTATTACCCGCAGGCCGGCATCATCAACCCGGCCGAGCTGATGCCCATCGCCTCGATCTACCTGGCGGTCTGGGTGGCGATCGGCGGGCGCGGCCGGCTTTACGGCGCGATGATCGGCGCCATCGCGGTGTCGCTGCTGTCCAGCTGGTTCACCGGCGGCCGCGCGCCCGACCTGCCGCTGCCGGGCTATACGGTCAAATGGGTGGATTGGTGGCAGGTGGCGCTGGGCCTCAGCTTCGTGCTGGTCACGCTGTTCGCGCCCAAGGGCATCGCCGGCATCTTCGACCGGCTGGCGGGCGTGCTGCCGCCGCGCCGGCACGGCCGCGACCTTGGCCCCGGCCAGGGCGCCTTGCAGGAAAAGGAGGCCAAGGCATGAGCGCGCTTCTGGAGGTCGACGGCATCTCGGTCAGCTTCGACGGGTTCCGGGCGATCAACAACCTGTCCTTTGCCATCGGCGCGGCGGAACTGCGCGCGGTGATCGGCCCGAACGGCGCCGGCAAGACCACCTTCATGGACATCGTGACCGGCAAGACCCGGCCCGATTCCGGCGATGTCCGTTTCGGCGAGACCTCGCGCTCGCTCTTGCGGATGAACGAGGCGCAGATCGCCCGCGCCGGCATCGGCCGCAAGTTCCAGCGCCCCACCGTCTTCGAGGACCAGAGCGTCGCCGCCAACCTGACCATGGCGCTGAAGGCGGGCCGCGGCCCCTTTGCGGTGCTGTTCTGGAAACCCTCGGCCGCGTCAGTGGCGCGGGTCGCGGAACTGGCGGCCGAGGTCGGGCTGGCCGAACACACCGGCCGCAAGGCGGGCGAGCTGAGCCACGGCCAGAAACAATGGCTGGAGATCGGCATGCTCCTGGCGCAAGAGCCGCGGCTGCTGCTGGTGGACGAGCCGGCGGCGGGCATGACCCTGGCCGAGCGCGAGCAGACCACCGCGCTGCTGGTGCGGCTGGCGCGGACCCGCGCCGTGGTGGTGGTGGAACATGACATGGATTTCGTGCGCCGGCTCGACTGCAAGGTGACGGTGCTGCACCAGGGCTCGGTCCTGGCCGAGGGCACGCTGGACCACGTGACCCGCAATCCCGACGTGATCGAAGTCTATCTGGGGCGCTGAGAGATGCTGGAAGCCAGGAACCTGACCCTTCACTACGGCGGCAGCCAGATCCTTCACGGCATCGACATCGACGCCCGCCCCGGCGCGGTGGTCTGCGTGATGGGCAACAACGGCGTGGGCAAGACCTCGCTGCTTGCCCTGCTGGCCGGGCGGCATCCGCGTTCGGGCGGCACGATCCGCCTGGACGGGCGCGAGCTGGGCCGCGTCAGCGCGCAGCAGATGGCGCGGATGGGCGTGGGCTACGTCCCGCAGGGCCGGGCGATCTTCCCGATGCTGACCGTGCGCGAGAACATGGAGACCGGCTTCGCCTGCCTGCCCCGCGCCGAGCGCCGCATCCCCGACGAGATCTTCGACAGCTTCCCGGTGCTGGCCGAGATGGCGCATCGGCGCGGCGGCGACCTTTCGGGCGGCCAGCAGCAGCAACTGGCCATCGCCCGCGCGCTGATCACCCGGCCGCGCCTTTTGCTGCTGGACGAGCCGACCGAGGGCATCCAGCCCAACATCATCGCCCAGATCGGCCGGGTGATCGCCGCGCTGCGCGACCGCGGCGACATGGCCATCGTGCTGGTCGAGCAGTATTTCGACTTCGCCTGGGATCTGGGCGACGACTTCCTGGTGCTGGAGCGCGGCCGGGCGGTGGCGCAGGGGCCCAAGGCGCGGCTGCGGCGCGAGGATCTGCACGCGCGGCTGGCCGGCCACGCGGCCGCCTGACGGGTCCAGGGCCGCCCGGCCTGTCCATGCGGCGCCATGGGACGGGGTTCGCGGTGCCATGCCGGCCCGGTTTTGCAAAGGCGCTCCGGTCCTCTCGCATCAACGCCGGCCGTCCTGCGCAGGACATGCGGTTTCGGGACGCGACAGTCAGGCCGGCCCCACCGGCACGGCGTTCCGGCCGGCCGGGAAAGGCGTCGGGACGAGCAGGAATTTCTGGCTGGATTGCGCGATTTGGACTATCATCGTCCCATTGCAACGGGGGCGGCAAAGATGCGTATCCTGGCCCTAACTCTCTCGACAGCAGCAATCGCGCTCGTTTCCGGCTGTGAGGAGGTTCCCACTTCCTCCGCAACCGGCCAGCAGGCGCAGCCGGCCGTTTCCTCGGCCGGGTCAACGGGCGGAACCGGCGGCGGCCGGGCAAATGAATCCGGCGGCGGTGGCTCGAGCGGCGGCAACAGCGGCGGCTCGGGTGGCGGAACCGGCGGCGGCGGTTCAGGCGGCGGCTCGGGTGACGGTTCGGGCGGCGGCGACAGTGACGGTGGCGACAGCGGCGGAGACGGCGGCAACGACGGCGGCGGCAACGATGGCGGCGATGACGGCGGAGGGGGCTGGGGCTAGCGATGTCGGCCGGGCGACCAGCTAGGTCTCTGCTGCTGGCTGCGGCGGTGTCGCTGGGCCTGACCACCCTGGCCGGGGCCGAAGGCGCCCGCATCGCGCTGGTCGTCGGCAACGGGGACTATCAGCGCGCGCCCTCGCTGGACAATGCCGTGCGCGACGCCCGCGACATCGCCGACATGCTGCGCGGCTTCGGCTTTACCGTGCAGGAATCCCACGACCTCGACCGGACGGGCTTCGAATCCTTCCTGCGCACGGCCTTGCTGAACATCCCCGAGGGATCGGAGCTGGTCTTCTTCTATGCCGGCCATGGCATCCAGATCGGGCGGCGCAACTATCTGCTGCCGACCGACGTGGCCTTCGAAAGCATCTACGACCTGCCGGTGCAGTCCATCACCCTCGACCGGGTGGTCGAGCTGCTGTCGGCCCGCGGCTCGACCCATGTCGCCATGATCGACGCCTGTCGGGAAAACCCCTTTCCGAACCTGCGCCTGGCGGCCAATCTTGATGCGACGCTGTTCGAGACCAAATCCGGCTTCGAGGTCTTCTCGACCCCGATCAATTCGCTGGTCGCCTTTTCGACCTCGCCCGGACAGGTGGCCTATGACGGCGAGGCGGGCGGGAACGGGCCCTATGCCCAGGCCATCCTGGACGCGGCCGGGCAATATTCCGATGAAAACATCCTGACCATGCTGGCCGACGTGCGCCAGCGCGTCTATCAATCGACCAGCGGCCGGCAGGTGCCCTGGGAAAGCTCGACCCTGGTGCAGCCCTTCTACCTGGTCCAGGGCGGGACCGTCGCCACCCCGCCGTCCGCGGAATCCGCCATCTCGCAGCCCAACCGCAGCGCCGCGCCCGCGCGGGAACAGGCGGTCGACCTGACCCTGCCCTTCGCGCGCGAACTGCCGCTGGGCGAGCGGCTGGCCGAAGGGATCGGCGGCCCTCTGGGCGATGTCTCGGTGATCGAGGCGCCGCAGCATGGGCAGATCGACCTTGCCGGCGGCGCCCCGACCTATCGCCCGCACCTGGCCGAGACCCCGATGGCCGGCAGGACCGAGCATGTCGTCCGGGACCGCTTCACCCTTGGCATCGGCGGCGCCGAGCCCGGCGTGCTGAAGGTCTCGGTCCAGATGCCCGCCCTGGCCTGCGACGTGCAGGCGGGCGATGCGCTGGACCTTCAGGGCGTGGGCCTTTACCGCCTGCCGAACCAGATCGAGCCCCGGCGCGCGCTGGCCGATTGCATGCAGGCCGTGGCCGAAAACCCCGGCGTCCCGCGGCTGCTCTACCAGCTGGGCCGCGCACAGCAGGCGTCGGGCGACCTGAAAGCGGCCTATGACAGCTTTCGCGCCGCCGCCGCGGCCGGCCATGTCCGCGCCGGCCATGCCGCCGCCATGCTGCTGCTGAGCCCGCGCGTGGACCGCGCCGCGGTGCCGATCCCGCTGGACGAGGCGCAGGGCAACGCGCTGCTGGAGCAGGCCATCGCCAGCGGCGATCCCTTTGCAATGCACAGCCGCGGCCTGCGCCTGCTGCGCAACGGCCCCGCCGAAGCCGACCGCCAGCGCGGCTTCGAGCTGCTGGAGCGCGCCGCAGAGCTTGGCCATACCTATTCCATGAACGAGCTGGGCGCCTATTTCCTGGACCCCGACAGCCGCTGGTTCCGGCCCGAGCGCGGGCTGACCTATCTGCGCGCCTCGGCCGAGCGCAAGGACATCTACGGCTATAACAACCTGGGGCTGGTGGCGCTGCGCGGTCATGGCGACGTGAAGCCCGATCCCGCCGCCGCCCGCGACTGGTTCGAGCGCGCGGCCCAGGGCGGGCATCCCTTTGCGCCCGCGAACCTGGGCCGGATGATCATGCGCGGCCAGCTGGGCAAGCCCGATCCGCGCGCGGCGCTGCGCTGGTATGACATGGGGCTGGCGCGGGGCGACGGCTGGAGCGGGGCCAACGGCGCCGGCATCATCCTGGGGGGCGACGCCCGGCCGCTGGGCCCGGCCGATGCCGCCCTGCGCGCCGCCAAGGCGCTGCACCTACCCTCTGCCGAGGCGGCCGCCCGCGCGCGCGAACTGCTGGAGGGGGTGGCCGCCGCCGACCTGGACCGGGCGGCGCAGATGATCCTGAACGAGCTGGGAGAAGCGGTCGCCGTGGACGGGCAGGCCGGGCCCGCCACCATCGCGGCATTGGCGCGGGCGGGCAGCCGCACGGGGCTGGAAGCCTTGCCGCCCCGCGCCGGCCCGCGGGAGCGGCTGCTGATGGCAGCCCGCGCCTGGTGGGCGCAGAACCCGCCCCGTGTCGATCTGTTCTGAGGCGACCGGGACGGGCAAGCACCCCGCCCCGCCGGTCCTGGCTTTTCTGCCGGTGCGCTGCGTCCGCCTGCCCCCCAGGCCCAGCCGACGGCTGCCCCGTCAGCGCATAGCTCGTTTGCAATCTCATGCGTTGCGGCGAATTGGTTTGGATGCCATCTATTTCTGCATCACAGCAGGATCTCCCCGATGTCCGAAGACGACGAGCAGGGCCGGCCGCCCCGACTGGGCAGGCTGATCGGCCAGGCCAGCCGCCGCTGGCGGCAAGCCATCGACCACAGGCTGCAGGGCTGCAAAGTCACCGATGCCGGCCTGGCGCCGCTGGTCCAGCTGGCCCGCGCAGGCGAGCCGGTCCGGCAAAAGGAACTGGCCGCGGCGCTGTCGCTGGACAGCTCGTCCCTGGTCCGCATCCTCGCCCGGCTCGAGGCCGACGGGCTGGTGCGCAGCGCGCCCGACCCGCGGGACGGCCGCGCCAAGGCCCTGAGCCTGACCCCGGCCGGAGAGGCTTTGGGCCGCCGCGCCCTTGCCGTCTCGCGCGAGCTGGAGGCCGAGGTGCTGGCCGGCATCGACGAGGACCGGATCGCCGCCGCCCGCGACGTCCTGCAACGCATCCTTGACCGGCTGGCGCCGGAACGAACCGACAAAGGCAACGCCCCATGACCATGGCCACCTGTCACGAGCCGCAAGGCTGGCGAACCGCCCCGGCGCCCGCGCCGCTGTGGCTGCTGGCCATGCTTACCCTGGGCGGCACCATGGCGATCCACATCTTCGTGCCGGCACTGCCGATGGTGGCCGCGGCCTTCGGCACCACCGCCGGCGCGGCGCAGATGACGCTCAGCGCCTATGTCGTCGGCCTGGCGCTGGCGCAGGTCGTCTACGGGCCGATAGCCGACTGTTTCGGGCGCCGCCCGGTGCTGATCGCGGGCATGGTGATCTATGCCCTTGCCGGGGCGACGGCATTCCTGGCCCCGACCATCGAGATGCTGATCGTCGCGCGCTTCTTCGAGGCGATCGGCGGCGGCTCGGGCCTGGTTCTGGGCCGGGCGATGCTGCGCGACGGCCATTCGCACGAAGAGGCGGCAAGGAAGCTGTCGCTCATGAACCTGATGGTCATGGTCGGGCCGGGCCTTTCGCCGCTGGTCGGCGCGCTTCTGGCCGAGGCGACCGGCTGGCGCTCGATCTTCCTGGTCCTCTGTGCGCTGGGGCTGGTAAACCTGCTGCTGGTCTGGCGCCGCCTGCCGCATGGCCCCGACCTGCACGGCCGGGATCTGGGCCGGGTGATGCGCAGCTATGCCGGGCTTCTGGGCTCGCGCCGCTTCCTGGGCTATGCCATCGGCGGCGGTTTCGCCACGACGGCGATCTATGCCTATCTCGGCGCCGCCCCCTTCATCTTCGTCGACCAGCTGCACCGCCCGGCCAGCGAGGTCGCCTTCTACCTGGCCTTCAACGTGCTGGGCGTATGGTTCGGCAGCCTTGCCGCCAGCCGGCTGGCGGGCCGCATCCGCATGGGGCGCCTGATGGTGGCGGGCAACCTGATCAGCTGCCTGGGGGCCGTGCTGTTCCTGCTGGCGGTCCTGAGCGGCACGCTGAGCGTGGCCCTGGCGGTCCTGCCGATGCTGGTGCTGAGCTTCGGCGCCGGGCTCGCCTCGCCCATGGCGCTGTCCGAGGCGCTGAGCCTCGATCCGGCTGCCTCCGGCTCGGCCTCGGGACTTTACGGCTTCATCCAGATGGTGATCGGCGCGGCCTGCGCCGCGCTGAGCGGCATCGGCGGCAATCCGGCCCTGGCCGCGGCGCTGGTGCTGACGGCGGCGGGCATCCTGGCGCAGCTGTCGTTCCACATCGCGCATCGCAGCCGGGCCTGACGCGGCGATCCCGGACCGAGCCGGCGGGGCGGCCGGCCCGCGCGGCCTTGCCGGGGGCCGGCTCAGGACGTGCTCAGGACGTGCTCAGGACGTGCTCAGGACGTGCCCTGGCGCTTCAGGATCGACACGAGGTCAAGCGCGTTCGTGGCACGGCCGGACAGGTCCAGGTCGCGCTTGATCTGGGCCAGATGCTCTTGCATCAGGCGCGCGCCTTCCTCGGCATCGCGCCGGCGGATCGCATCGACGATCCGGGAATGATCGTGGTCGCGGCAATCGGTCATGTCCTGCGCGCCGAAAATCCCGATGATCAGCGAGGTGCGCGTGATCAGCTCGCGCATCATCCGCAGCATCACCGAATTGCCCGCCACCTGCGCCAGAAGGCCGTGGAACTGGCCCGACAGGCGGATGGCGTCGCGGCGCCTGCCGATGTGGTGGGCTTCGTGCTCGCGCTCGATATGGGCGGCGAGCATGGCGATTTCGGCATCGGTCGCGCGCTGCACCGCAAGGCGGGTGATCGAGGGTTCCAGCATCAGCCGCGCCTCGAAGACCTCATGCGCCTGTTCCGCGGTCGGGCTGGCGACGAAGGCCCCGCGATTGGCCTGCAGATCGACGATCTGGCGGCTGGCCAGCAGCAGCAGCGCCCGGCGGATCCGCATCCGCCCGACGCCGAACGCATCGCACAGGGCCGATTCGGAAAGCTTGGTGCCGGGGGGCAGGCGCTGTTCTATGACTGCTTCGAAAATATGCTCGACGATGTCTTCTTCACCAATTTCGGTGCTTTCGTCCTGTGCTGCTGCGAACTCCATCGACAGTCAATTCCCCGGCAATGCCCTTCTGTTCCCCCGAAAATAGGGTCTAACCCAGGCTACAACAAGAATCCGACGCGATCCAGATTGTTAACATAATTGTTGACATATCTGTTAACGGGTTCACGATGGGCCTTGTCGAAAATCGCAAAAGCACCCGTGCGGCGGCCTGGAGCCGCTGCCCGGACAGTCAACAGACAGGGAGAACTGAACTCATGCTGCGTCGTAGCTTTCTGAAATCCACCGCATTGGCCGCCGTCGCCACCCTGGCGCTGATCCCGGCGGCCCATGCCGAGAATGCCAAGCTGAAGATCGGCTTCGTGGGCGTGACCTCGGGCCCGGCGGCCGCCTGGGGCATTTCCAACCAGCGCTCGATGGAGGCCCGCGCGGCCTGGCTGAACGAACTGGGCGGGGTGCAGATCGGCGACACGACCTATGACGTGCAGATCGTCGCCTTCGACGACCAGAAGGATCCCAAGCGCGCCATCGCCGGGATGGAAAAGATGGCGCAGGACGGCGTGCATTACGTCGTCGGCCCGAATGTCGACGACGGCGCGGCCGCGGTCCGCCCGGTCGCCGAGCAGAAGGGCATCATCTATTTCCCCTATGCCTTCCCCAAGACGCTCTATGTCGCCCCCGCCTCGAACGCCATCCTGGGCATGGTCGCGAACTATCAGTCCGGCCCGGCGATCTACAAATACCTGATGGAGAACAAGGGCGTGAAGAAGGTAGCCTTCGTCGCCGCCAATGAATCCGACCCGCTGAGCCAGCGCGATTCCGGCATCGAGGCGGCCAAGGCGCTGGGGCTCGAGGTGGTGTCGGACAAAGTGACCTACCAGGTGGACACCACCGACTTCACCCCGGTCCTGCTGCCGGTGCTGCAGGCGCAGCCCGACCTGCTGGTGCTGTCGGGCGTGTCGCCCGCCAACGCGCCGCAGCTGATCCGTTCGGCGCGCGAACTGGGCTACGAGGGGCTGATCTCGACCGAGACCGCGCAGGATGCCAGCGTGCTGGCCGAGGGCGCGGGCGACCTGGCCGAGGGCTTCATCTCGGTCGGCGGCGCCTCGACCGAGGAGCTGGCCTCGGACGCGATGCGCGAATTCGTGGAGCGCTATACCAAGATGTTCGGCGAATATAACGACGAGTCGAATACCAAGGTCTATGCGCTGGAATACATCATCGAGACGCTGAAGGCGAACCCCGCCGCGATCAGCGACGTCGAGGAGTTCAAGAAGACCATCGACACCTTCGAGGCGCCCAACCCCTTCATGGTCGGCGATGCCAAGCTGCGCTATGTCGGCGAAAGTTCCTTCGGACAGAAGCGGCAGCTTTCGGTGCCGCTGGTCGTGAACGAATACCGCGGCGGCAAGTTCGAGACCCTGTTCGTGGCCGAGGTCGACTGACGC
Organism: Paracoccus sp. pheM1; assembly: GCF_018499825.1. Lineage (NCBI taxonomy): Bacteria > Pseudomonadati > Pseudomonadota > Alphaproteobacteria > Rhodobacterales > Paracoccaceae > Paracoccus > Paracoccus sp. pheM1. Next base: position 990,579 of record NZ_JAGXCX010000001.1, on the reverse strand, counting down.
CGCATCGCGTCGGGGGCCTCGCGACCGCATGGCCCCGGTTTCACACACGAGGACGGGATGGAACAGATCATCGCAAACGGCCTGTATCTGGGTGCGCAATACGCCCTGATCGCCCTGGGCCTGACACTTATCTTTTCACTGATGAACGTGCTGAACTTCGCGCATGGGCAGATGTATGTCCTGGGCGGCTTCGTCTGCTACACCGTCGTAGCGCAGCTGGGGATGCCGTTCATCGTCGGGCTGGTCGCCTCGGCCCTGGTGCTGGCGGTGCTGGGCGGGCTGATCGAGCGGTTCCTGTTCCGCCCCGTCATCCGCCGCTCCAAGCGCGACGAATCCACCATGCTGCTGGCGGCGGGGATCGCCTTCTTCCTGGATGCGGTGATCCTGCTGCTGTTCGGCGAAAAGCAGCGCGGCGTGCCCAAGGTGGTCAACGGGGTATTCAACTGGGACTTCCGCATCATCATGCCCTATGACCGCATCCTGATCGGGATGCTGGCCATCGGGCTGATCGTCGCCTTCATCCTGTTCATGCAATATTCCAAGGCCGGCCGCGCCATGCGGGCCCTGGCGCAGGACCGGGTGGCGGCGCAGCTGATGGGCGTCGACGTGGACCGCTATTCCATGATCGGCTTTGCCATGGGCGCGATGCTGGCCGGGCTGGTCGGGGCGCTGCTGGTCACGATCACCGGCGTCAACCTGGGCATGGGCGGCCCCACCTCGATCAAGGCCTTCCTGATGATCATGATCGGCGGCGCCGGGGTGATCTCGGGCGCCATCGCCGGGGGCTTCATCCTGGGGATGATGGAAAGCGTCGGCCTGTCGGTCTTGTCCTCCTATGGCGACGTGACCTATCTGGTGATCTTCGCCACCCTGATGATCTTCCTTGCCATCCGGCCGCAGGGCCTGATGGGCAAACCCTGGGGCTGAGGCGATGACGATGCAAAACCAACCGCACGCCGCGCCCTTGGCGGCCGGCAAGGGGCTGACGATGCCCAAGATGCTGGGCGTGGCCGCCTTCCTGGCCTTCGTCTTCGCAGCCGTGCCCATGTTCATCGCGGCGACCGGCCGCTGGGACTTCTACTATACGCTGACCTCGGTGGCGCTGCTGTCCATCGGGGCGGCGGGGGTCTGGCTGACCTTCTATATCGGGCGGATCAACATCGGACAGGGGGCCTATGCGCTGGCCGGCGGCTATGTCTCGGCCGTGCTGATCACGCAGGCGGGCGTCAGCTTCTGGCTGACCCTGCCGCTGGCGGGGCTGTTCTGCGCGCTGATCTCGGTGCTGATCGGCCTGCCGATCCTGCGGCTGCGCGGCGTCTATTTCGCCATGGTCACGCTGGTGCTGACCGAGGTGGCGCGGCTGACCGCGCTGGCCCTGCCGGTGACGAACGGGGCCAAGGGCATCACCTCGATCCCGCTGCCGGGGGGCGTCTCGGTCTTCGGCATCACCCTGATCCCCGATTTCGCCACGCTGCAAAACCCGCGCCAGGCGTTCTATTTCGCCGCCATCGGCCTGATGATCCTGGTCTACGTGATCCTGTGGCGGATCGTGAACTCGCGCCTGGGCCACCTGTGCCGCAGCCTGCAGCAGAACGAAGAGCTTTCGGCCTCCATCGGCGTCAACACCGCATGGCTGCGGATCATGGCCTATGCCATCTCCAGCTTCTTCGGGGGCGTCGCGGGGGCGATGTTCGTGTCGATCTCGCAATCCATCTATCCCTCGTCCTTCGTGGTGCAGGACAGCGTGAACTTCATGCTCTACTGCTTCCTCGGCGGCCTGGGCTATGTCTTCGGCCCGATGCTGGGCACGCTGCTGCTGTATTTCGGCTGGGATCTGCTGTCGGTGGCCGGGAAATACCAGCTGCTGATCTATTCGGGGGCGATGATCACGCTGATGCTGGTGCTGCCGAACGGCGTGCTGAGCCTGTTTGACCGGAAGGGGGGCGGCAAATGAGCCCGATCCTGGAAATCCGCAACGTCACCAAGAAATTCGGCGGGCTGACGGCGAACAACGACATCAGCTTCGACGTCGCACCCGGCGAGATCCTGTCGGTGATCGGGCCGAACGGCGCCGGGAAATCGACGCTGTTCAAGCAGATCGCCGGTTTCGAGAAGCCGACCACCGGCGAGGTCCGCTTCAAGGGCGAACGCATCTCGGGGCTGGCGCCGCACAGGGTGGCGCGGCTGGGCGTGGTGCGCACCTTTCAGGAAACCACCATCTTCCGGTCGATGACCGTGCGCGAGAACGTCATCGTCTCGCATCACCTGCGCTCGCGCGCCAGCCTGCTGGGCTATTTCCTGGGCACCGCCACCGCGCGCGCGGACGAGGCAGAATTCGCCCGCTCGGCCGACGAGATCATCGACTTCCTGGGCCTGGGCGCCATCCGCGACGAGCTGGCCTCGAACCTGCCGCAGGGGCATCTGCGGGCGCTTGGCATGGCCATCGGCCTGGCCACGCAGCCGCAGGTCATCCTGCTGGACGAACCCTTCGCCGGCATGAACCACGACGAAACCATGCGCATGGTCGCCCTGGTCCGCAGGCTGCGCGACGAACGCGGCGTGACCGTGCTGCTGGTCGAACACGACATGCCCGCGGTGATGAAGATCTCGGACCGGATCGTCTGCATCAACTTCGGCGAGAAGATCGCCGAGGGCAGCCCCGCCGAGATTCAGGCCAACCCCCGCGTCATCGAAGCCTATCTCGGCTCGGAAGACGCGGCCATCGGGATGTAAGCGCATGACCAGGATGCTCAGCTTCGACAATGTCGAGCTTTACTACGACCATGTCTATGCGCTGAAAGGCGTGTCCATCGAACTGAACGAGGGCGAGACCGTGGCGCTGATCGGCGCGAACGGGGCCGGCAAGTCCTCGATCCTGCGGGCGATCACCGGCCTGCGCAAGATCAAGTCCGGCCAGATCACCTACATGGGCGAGCGGCTGGACGGCACCTCCGCCCCCGAGGTCGTCAGGAAAGGCATCGCCATGGTCCCCGAGGGACGGCGCGTCTTTCCGCTGATGAGCGTCAAGGACAACCTGCTGATGGGGGCCTTCACCCGCAGCGACAAGCCCGGCATCGAACAGACGCTGGAAAGCATCCTGACGCGGTTTCCCCGCCTGCGCGAACGCTTCAACCAGCAGGCCAGCACGCTTTCGGGCGGAGAGCAGCAGATGATGGTGATCGGCCGCGCGCTGATGGCCAAGCCCAGGCTGTTGCTGCTGGACGAGCCCTCGCTGGGGATCGCGCCCAAGCTGGTGCAGGACATCGCCCGCGCCATCGTCGCCATCAGCCGCGACGAGGGGGTGTCGGTCCTGCTGGTCGAGCAGAACAGCCGCATGGCGCTGTCCATCTCGAACCGGGCCTATGCGCTGTCCCTGGGACAGGTCGTCCTGTCGGGCAATTCGCGCGAGCTGCTGAACGACCCGCGCGTCAAGGCCGCCTATCTGGGCGGGGATGTCTGAGGAAAACATGCGCATTCTGGTTCTGAACCCCAATACCACCGCTTCGATGACCGAAAAGATCGCCGCCGCCGCCCGGCGCGCGGCCTCGCCCGGAACCGAGATCGTGGCGGCCAACCCCGCCCGCGGCCCGGCCTCCATCGAGGGTTTCTATGACGAGGCGATGAGCCTGTCGGGCCTGTTGCAGGTGATCCGCGAGACCCCCGATGTCGATGCCGTAGTGATCGCCTGTTTCGACGACACCGGCCTCGATGCGGCGCGCTGCCTGACCGACATTCCCGTGGTCGGCATCGGCGAGGCCGCCTATCACATGGCCTCGCTGATCTCGAACAGGTTCTCGGTGGTCACGACGCTGGCGCGCTCGGTCCCGGCGCTGGAACACAACCTGCACCGCTATGGCCTGTGGTCGCGATGCGGGCGGGTGCGCTCGTCCGAGGTCGCCGTGCTGGAGCTGGAAGAGCCGGGCAGCAACGCCAGCGCCCGCATCGGCCGCGAGATCGCCCGCGCCATCGCCGACGACCGGGCCGAGGCCATCGTGCTGGGCTGCGCCGGGATGACCGACCTGACCGAGCGGCTGGCCGCCGAACATGGCGTCCCCGTGCTGGACGGGGTCAGCTGTGCCGTGACCCTGTGCGAGGCGATGGTGCGGCTGAAGCTGCGGACGTCCCGCCTGGGCGGCTATGCCCCGGTGCCGCAACACAAGCTGGCCCCGGCCTGACCCTGGCGCGCCCCGCGCATCCTGTTCCCACGGAGGTAAGACAGATGAAACACCGCACCCATCCGGTTTTGGCCGCGCTGATGCTGACCCTGGCGACCGCCCCCCAGGCGTTGGCGGAAACGCCCGCCATCGTGCTGATCAACCCCAATTCCAATGCCGAGGCGACCAGAAGCATGGCCGATCTGGCCCGCGGCGTCGCCGGCGACCGCGCCACCATCGTCGAGCGGACGAATGCAGGCGTTCCCGCGCTGCTGACCACGCCCGAGGACATGGCGAATGCCGCCAGGGGCGTCGCCGCCATCGGGCAGGAGGTTGCAGCCGAGCCCGGCGTCGCCGCGGTCATCGTGGCCGCCTTCAGCGATCCGGGCCTGCCGGAACTGCGCCAGGCCGTGACCGGGATCGGTGTCTTCGGCATCGGCGAAGAGGCGTTCCACGAGGCGGCGCGGGATGGCCGGCCTTTCTCCATCGTGACCATCACCCCCGACGAGGGGCTGCTCGAATCCTTCCGCCTGCGGGCCGAGGAGCTGGGCTATGCCGACCAATACCGGGGCGTCACGGTGACGGAGGGGGATCCGAACGAGCTGGTCAAGGATGCCGATGCGCTGGACGCCGCGCTGGCGGATGCGGTCGAACGGGCCATCGCGGAAAAGGGCGCGGCGGCGATCATCATGGGCGGCGGCCCGCTGTCGGCCCCCGCGATGCGCATCCAGGACAAGTTCCAGGTTCCGCTGGTCGTGGCGGTGGCGGCAGCGACAAGGGCCGCCCTGGCCGGGATCGACTAGGGACCGTCGCCGGCCGCGGCCGGGTGATCCGCACGGCAAGCCGGCCGCGGCCTGGCCGCCCGTGATGCCGGCCAGGCAAGGCGGATCGCCGTCGCGGCAAGCCTGCGGAACGGCCGGACCTGGCGCCGCTCAGGCGCCGGCGGGCCTGCGGGTCATGCCAAGCGCCCGCCGGTGCCGCATCGAGCGGACGAGGACCGCGATGGTCGTGCCGTTATGCAAGAGCGCCGTGGTCGCGGGCGCAAGCAGGCCCGTCGTCGCCCCGGCCAGGATCGCCGAGTTCACCCCCACCGCGACGCGGAAGTTCGAGCGGATCAGCGCCATCGTGTCCTGCGCGATCTCCAGCACGTCGGCCAGCGCGTCCAGCCGGTCCTCGACCAGCAGCACGTCGGCAGTCGCCCGCGCGATGTCGGCCGCGCGCGGCATGGCAAGGCCCACATCGGCCACCATCAGCGCCGGCCCGTCGTTCACCCCGTCGCCGACATAGGCGACCTTGGCGCCCCGCGCCTTGAGCGCGGCGATCAGGCTGGCCTTGTCCTCGGGCTGTTGTTCGTAATGCACCTCGTCCATGCCCAGCACGCGGCCGAAGGCCAGCGCCTTTTCGCGCGCGTCGCCGGTGATCATCACCATGCGCCGGATGCCCATCGCCCGCAGCCGCGCCAGCACCGGCGCCGCCTCGTCCCGCAGCCGGTCGCGCAGCGCGAACATCGCCAGCGGGCGGTCGTCCTGCGCGGCATAGAGCATCGACTTGCCCTCGGCCTTCAGCGCCTCGACCCGCGCGCGTTCGGCGGCGAAGGAGACATGCTCGTCGTCTTCCAGGAAATGCCGGCTGCCGAAGCGGATCACGTTGCCGCCGATCCTGCCCTCGACGCCGTGGCCGACGATGAAGTTCACCTCTTCATGCGCGACATGGGCCAGATGCCGGGCCTGCGCCAGTTCCACCACCGCGCGGGCGATGGGATGGGCGGTGTGTTCCCCCAGCGAGGCGACCATGGCCACGGCCCGCTCTTCGTCCACGCCCCTGGCCAGCGGCACGATGTCGGTGACTTGCAGCGTATTGTGGGTCAGCGTCCCGGTCTTGTCGAAGACCAGGGTATCGACGCCCGCCAGCGCCTCCAGCGCCTGGCCGGACTTGATCAGGCAGCCCTGTTTCGCGGCGCGATACATCGCGCTCTTGATGGCGATGGGGGTGCCCAGCTTCACGGTGCAGGAATAATCGACCATGAAGACCGATTCCATCCGCCGCCAGTCGCGCGTCGCGGCAAAGACCCCGGCCGCCGAGGCCAGCGTGATGCCGATGCGCTTGTCGGCAAGCTGCTCGGACACGGTCTCGATCTCGGCCGGGCGCTCCAGCGCCTCCTGGATATAGCGGGTGATGCGGCCGGTGGTGGTGGCGTCGCCCACCCGGTCGGCGCGGATCACCAGCCGGCCGTCGGTGACGATGCTGCCCGACAGCGCCACCTCGCCCGGCATCCGCGACAGGGGCAGGCTTTCGCCCGTCACCGCCGACTGGTCGACATAGCCCGCGCCCGCCAGCACCAAGCCGTCGACGGGCACGGTCTCGCCCATGCCGACCACGACGCTTTCGCCGCCCTGCAGGCTGTCGAAGGGGACGCGGACGGTCTGGCCGCCGCGCTCGACCCAGACGTCGTCGGGGCGGCGGTGCAGCAGCGTGCGCAACAGCTCGTCCGAGCGCTGCTCGGTGCCCGCCTCGATGTAATTCGCCAGCTCCATCAGGAAGCGGGTGAAGTTCGCCGTGCCGTATTCGCCGCGCAGCGCCGGCAGGCCCATGGCGATGGCGTCCAGCACCTCGACCTTCAGCCCCTGGGTCAGCGCCGCCCCGGCGCCGGTCAGGACCGGCCGGGCGACATTCGCCCAGGTGGCCAGCGCGGCCAGGGGGCGCGGCAGGGCGAAGGCCCCGGCGACCGAGCCAGCCGCCAGCGCCAGGTCCAGCCCGTCCGCCCCCTCGGGCGGCACGAAGCCCTCGGCATGGGCGGGCGGGTTGGCGGCGGTGGCGAGGATGCGCGCGCGCAGGCCGGGGCGGGCGTCATGAAGGACCACGACCGAGCCGCCCCGCCGGTTCACCCGCAGCCCGGTCACGCCCGGCAGGGCGCGGATCGCCGCCCCCGCCCGCGCGATCAGCGCGGCATCGGCCGGCAGCCGCAGGCGCAGGCGGCCGGGCAGTTCATGGGCGATCCGCATGGCCTAGCCGTTCACCGGGCGCGGGCCGCTGCGGTCGGCCTGGGGATCGACCGCCGCCTGGGGCTCGGCGGGGGCCTCGGCGGGGGCTTCGGGCGTCGCCGCGGCTTCGGCGGCCGCTTCGGCCTCGGCGTCGTGATAACGTTCCTTCAACTCCTCGATCCCGCCCTGCAGCGTCGCCCAAAGCTGCACCGCGGTGCGCATGATGACGCGCTGCGCCGGCTCGCTGGTCAGAAGCCAGGCCGCGCCGGCTCCGACCGCCAGCCCCTTGACCAGCGAATCCGCCTGCGGATGCGGGTGCGGATTGGCCATGCCCGGTGCGGGCTGGCCGTGCTGACCGCGATAGCCGGAAAAGGCCGGCGGGCCGGCCCAAGGCTGGGGTTGCGGCTGCGGGACCATCTGCTGGGCCGGATCGGGCGCCGGCCAGCCCTGGCTGCCATAGAAGTGATAGTGATAATGCACCCCGCCGTTATCCTTGCTCGACATGCTCACCCCTCCTGACCGGGCTTGTGAAAGACGTGCGAGACGACCTCGCGCAGTTCCGGCTTGCAGGCCAGGACCACCACGCCGGCGCCGATGGCCGCTCCGAGCCAGAATTTCGAGCCGCTGGCCCGCGCGATCCGGCCGAGGTTCGACAGGCTGAGCCCGTCCTGCATCACCCCCTCCAGCACGTCCAGCAGATCGACCCGGCGCGGACCCGGTCCCGGACCCGGACCATAGCCATAGGGCCCGCCCTGCGGCCCCTGGCCATAGCCCCAGCCGTGGGGCTGGCCGGGGCCGGATTGATAATCGTTGCTCATGGGATGCTCCTTTGCGACTGGTGCGGGGACGCGCCGTCCCCAAGCTGGCGGTTCAGGGTCGCGGCGATCTCCGCGGCCCCTCCGTTCAAGATGACCTGCCAATCCGCCGCGCCGATCACCTGCGGATCGTATTCCACCACCACCGACAGCGCCGCCGGGTTGAGCCGCGCGATCCGCACCGGCAGGCGGCGCAGCAGGTCGAGGAACGGCGCCGGATCGGCCGAGGGCATGTCCCTGAGCGCCGCGGGCGCCAGCTTCAGCCGGATGCGGCCGGCAACGTGATGGGCCACGGTGACATGGCGGCGCAGGTGCAGGAAGGGGGCCAGATCGGGCATGGGATCAGCCATGGGGCACCTCGCGCGGGATCCATTCCCAGACCTCGGGCAGCATCTCGGCCACCGGGCAGGTGCAGCAAACGGGCCCCTTGCCGCAGGAACCGCAAGCATCGGCCACCAGCCGGGCGCGACCCTTGGCGGCCCAGATCTGCATCATCGCATGGGCGTTGTCGCGGCTGGTCTCCAGCGCGATAGACAGGTCGGTCAGGCTGGCGCGATGCGCGCGCTCCATATAGTCGCGAAGGGCGGCCAGCGTGGTCATGCAGCACCTCCGATCCGGTCCGGCAGCGGCGGGCGTTCGGGCAGTCGCCTGCGCGCGACCGAATGGCCCACCGCCCAAAGCGCGGCCATCGACCCGGCCAGCAGCGCCAGGCAAAAGGCGATCCAGAGCGTCGCCTGCGCCGGGTCGCGGCCGAAGCGCGCGCCCTGGTAGAACAGCGTCGCCGCCGTCCAGCCCAGCCCCGTGGTCCAGCCGGCCGAGAACGCGGTCCAGCGCCAGCCGACCTCGTGCCAGATCGCGCCCACCGCGGCCACGCAGGGCATGTAGAGCAGGATCATCAGCAGATAGGCGAAGGCGCCGGCCTGCCCGTCGAAACGCGCCTCCATCGCGCGAAAGGCGGCGGGGGCGACCTCAAGCTCCTCGGCCACCGCATCCTCGCCCTCGGCCGTATAGGAGACGTCGATCCCCAGCGGATCGCCGGCCGAGCCGAAGGCATCGGCCAGGTTCGCGGGAATGGTGGCAAGGGCGGTCGCGATCTGTTCGCCGATGCCGGGCGCCTCTTCCTCGGCCGCCTCGCCGCCGGCTTCCGCGACGCCAAGCTGGGTGTAAAGCGCGTTCAGCGTGCCGATCACCGCCTCTTTCGCCAGGATGCCGGTAAAGACGCCCACGGCGGCGGGCCAGTTGTCGTCGGTCATGCCCATGGGGCGGAACACCGGCACGATGCCGCGCCCGATGGCGGACAGGACCGAATCCGTCTCGTCCTGGTGGCCGAAGCTGCCGTCGGTGCCGACCGAATTGAGGAAGTTCAGCACCACGACCACCGGCACGATCACCCGCCCGGCCTTGACGATGAAGGCCTTGAGCCGGTCCCAGGCGCGCAGGATCACCGTGGTGAAGGTCGGCAGGTGATAGGGCGGCAGTTCCATGATGAAGGGCGAGGCATCGCCTTTCAGCACCGTGTTCTTCAGCAGAAGCCCGGTCAGCACCGCCGCGGCGATGCCGATGACGTAAAGCAGGAAGACCAGGTTCTGCCCGGTTTCGGGAAAGAAGGCGGCGGCGAACAGCGCATAGACCGGCAGCCGCGCCCCGCAGGACATGAAGGGCGCCATCATCACCGTCAGCAGCCGGTCGCGGCGGCTTTCCAGCGTGCGCGTGGCCATGATCGCGGGCACGTTGCAGCCGAAGCCAACGATCAGCGGCACGAAGCTTTTTCCCGGCAGGCCGATGAAGCGCATCGCCCGGTCCATGACGAAGGCCGCCCGCGCCATGTAGCCCGAATCCTCCAGCACCGACAGGAACAGATAGAGAAAGGCGATGATCGGGATGAAGGTCGCCACCGTCTGGATGCCGCCGCCCACCCCGTCGGCCAGCAGCACCACCAGCCATTCCGGCAGGCCGATCGAGGACAGAGCCCGGCCGAAGCCGTCGACCGCCACCGCGCCCACCGCGATGTCGAAGAAGTCGATGAAGGCGCCGCCGATGGAAATGGTGAAGAAGAACATCAGATACATCATCGCCAGGAAGATCGGGATCCCCAGCCAGCGGTTCAGCACCACCCGGTCGATCCGGTCCGACATGGTGCGCGAGACGTCATGCGGCCGGGTCAGCACCGCAGAGACGATCCCGGTCACGAAGCCGAACCGGGCATCGGCGATCAGGATGTCGCTGTCCTCGCCCAGCGCGCGCTCCAGCCCGTCGCGGGCGGCGGCGATCTGCGATTCCAGTTCGCCCCCGGTCCCGGCCAGCGTCGGCGGGTCGCCCTCGATCAGCTTCAGCGCCCGCCAGCGGCTGCCGGCATGGGGCATCAGCGCGGCGACGGCGGCCTCGATCTCGGGCGCATAGCGCGGCTCGGTGCCTGGGCCGGGGGCGGCGGTGATCGCGCGCTTCAGCGCCTCGATGCCGGTCCCGCGCGAGGCCACGACCTCGATCACCGGGCAGCCGAGCGCGCGCTCCAGCCCCGCCCGGTCGATGGCCAGCCCCCGCCGCGCCGCGATGTCGACCATGTTCAGCGCGACCACGATGGGCACCTGCATCTCCAGCAGCTGCGTGGTCAGGTAGAGGTTGCGCTCCAGGTTCGAAGCATCGACGATATTGACGATCACCTGCGCCGCGCCCGACAGCACGAAGTCGCGCGCGACGCGCTCGTCCTCGGACACCTGCACGGTCGCGCCCAGCGAATAGACGCCGGGCAGGTCGACCAGCTCATAGACCCGGTTCTGGTGGCGGAAGCGGCCGGTCTTTTTCTCGACCGTCACGCCGGGCCAGTTGCCCACCTCCTGCCGCGCGCCGGTCAGGATGTTGAAAAGCGTGCTCTTGCCGCAATTGGGGTTGCCGACGACGCCGATGACGATGGTCATTGCAGCTTCTCCACCGACAGAAGGGCGGCCTCGGCCTTGCGCAGGCTCATGGCAAAGCCGCGCAGGCTGATCTCGACCGGATCGCCAAGGGGCGCGACGCGGGTGATGGCGAATTCGACGCCGGGCGTCAGGCCCATGGACATCAGCCGCTGGCGATAGCCTGCGGCGCCATGGCCCAGCCCGAGGATCCGCGCCCTGTCCCCCGGCACCAGGTCGGAAAGCGTCAGCGCCGGCATCGCCGGCTCCAGCAGCCGCACCTTGACCCGCCGCGCGGTGTCGAGGTCCAGCGTCAGCCGCGCATCCTCGTTGATGGACACCAGCAGCCCTGCCCCGCTGCGCTGCACCACGCGCAGGCGGCAACCGACATGCAGGCCAAGATCGGACAGGCGAAGCTGTTCTTCGGGCGGGGCCTCGATGGCGCGCACCCCAAGCGCGACGTCCGGGGCTTCGTCAAGGGATACCGCGCACATGGATGACCTCGTTGGCAAGGAGGAAACGAGCTGGCGGCGGCTTGCCCAGATTATTTGATCCTAGCCCGATTCGCCCCTGCCGTCCTTGATCCGCATCAATCCAGGCGCGCCGTGCCCGGCCCGGCCCGGCCACGGCTCAGCCGTTTCCGGGTGGCGGCGCCATGCCCATGCCGCGCCTGGCGGCGAAATCGACCGGGATCGCCAGCCTTCCCGCATAGCCGCCCGCGGGATCGCCGCTCGGCACCACGGTCTGCCGCCCGCGGCGAGCCGTTCCTCTGCACCCGTCCCCGCGCCTGAGCCGACGGATCGCATCGCCGAGACCGCGTTTCCCAACAGCCCCCAGATGCCGCCCCGCGCCGCAGGCGAGAAACCGCTGCCAGCCTTTCCTTTGAACCTGTCCCGGTGCCGAAGCCGACGGATCGCCGCCAAGGCACGGTTTTCCAGCAGCCCCCTTGGGGCACCGACCTCCGTCGCCCGCGCCGAGGCGAGATCCGGCTTCTCGTCAACGATCCGGGCGCCCTGCGCAAACAGCAGGACGATCGAGATCGTCGCAGGCAATCGCAAGCCGGCTTGGCCCGACACTCGACACCGACGGGGCCAAGGGCCGCCCCCGCCCTTATTCCGCGGTCCCCGCCTGGCTCGCCTGCAACTCCCCGATCAGCGCCTCGATCCTGCGCTTTCGCTGCCGCGCCTCGGCGATCAGCGCGTCCACCGCATCGCGCTTTGCGCTCAGCAGGCGGATCGCCTCGGCGCAGGAGATCGGATGCGGGCCGGAACGGACCTCGACGCTGGCGATCTCGCGCAGGGTGAAGCCCAGCCCCTGCGCCTGCTCGATGAAACGCAAAAGCGCGACCAGTTCCTCGGGGTAGTCCCGATAGCCGTTCGGCCCGCGTGCGGCAGGCGCGATGATGCCGCGCCTCTCGTAGAAGCGGATGCGCGAGGTCGTCACGCCTGCTGCTTTCGCAATCTCACCGATCTTCATTCTGGCCCCTTGACCTTAAACCTAGGTTCAAACCCTATATCCCGATGCGACACGACAAGAAAGGATCGCGCCGCATGCCGGATATGTCCCAATCCCTGCTGTTCCAGCCGCTTCAGCTGCCCAGCGGCCAGACCATCCCCAACCGCATCGCCAAGGCGGCGATGGAGGAGAACATGGCCGACCTGCGCCACCTGCCGGGGGAACGCCTGGGCCGGCTTTACCGGCAATGGGCCGAGGGTGGCGCCGGGCTGATCGTCACCGGCAATGTCATGGTCGCGCCCGATGCGGTGACGGGGCCTGCCGGGGTTATCCTCGACGCAAGCCAGCCGCTGGCGCCGTTCAAGGACTGGGCGGCGGCGGGGCGCGTGAACGGGGCGCGGCTCTGGATGCAGATCAACCATCCCGGCCGCCAGGTCTTTGCCCGCACCACGCCCGAGGCCATCGCCCCCTCGGCGGTGCCGATGCGAATGGAGGGCGCCTCGCGCCTCTTCGCCAAGCCCCGCGCCATGACCGGCGCAGAGATCGCCGAGGTGATCCGCCGCTTTGCCGAGACCGCCGCGCTGGCCGAACAGGCGGGCTTCGACGGGGTGCAGATCCATGCCGCGCATGGCTATCTGCTGAGCCAGTTCCTGTCGCCGCTGACCAACCTGCGGACCGACGAATGGGGCGGCAGCCTGGAGAACCGTGCCCGGCTGCTGGTCGAGATCGTCCGGGCGGTGCGCGCGCGGGTCTCGCCCGGCTTCGGGCTGGGGGTCAAGCTGAACTCCTCGGATTTCCAGAAGGGCGGCTTCGGGGCCGAGGATGCGGTCGCCGTGGTGCGGATGCTGAACGACCTGCCCGTCGACCTGGTCGAGCTGTCGGGCGGCAGCTACGAAAGCCCGGCCATGCATGGCCGCCCCGCCGCCGCCAGCACCGTGGCGCGCGAGGCGTATTTCGTAGATTTCGCCCGCGACGTGGTGGCGGTGGCGCATATGCCGGTGCTGGTCACGGGCGGGATCCGCCGCCGCGCCACGGCCGAGGCCGCGCTGGCCCCCGATGACGGCCGCCCCGGCGTGGCCATGGTCGGCCTTGCGCAGGCGCTGGCCTGGGCGCCCGACCTGCCGAACCGCTGGCGCGCGGGCGAGGCGGTGGCCGAGGTGCCAAGGGTCCGCTGGAAAAGCCGCCCGCTGGCGAGCCTCGCCACCATGGCGCTGGCCAAGCTGCAACTGCGCCGCATGGGTGCGGGCAAGGCACCGACGCCCCGCGCCTGGGCGCCCGGCGTGGCGGTCCTCGACCAGGTCAGGACCGCTTGGCGCAGCCGCCGCTATCGCGCCTGGTTGCAGGCACGCCGTCAGGCGTGAGAGGATCGGCCATGAAACGCATCCTGCATGTCGTGACCAATACCGCCCATTACGACGACCCGCGCCACCCCACCGGGCTGTGGCTGTCGGAACTGACCCATGCCTGGGACATCTTTGCCGCCCAGGGCCATGCCCAGCACCTGGCCAGCCCGCAAGGCGGCCGCGCGCCGCTGGAACCGCGGGCGCTGAGATGGCCGCTGCTGGACGCCTCGGCACGGGCCTGGCGGGACGATCCGACCCGGATGGCGCTGCTGGAGGACACCGCCGCGCCCGACCGGATCGACCCGGCCGATTACGACGCCATCTATTTCACCGGCGGGCATGGCGTGATGTGGGATTTCCCCGACAGCGCCGGATTGCAGCGCATCACCCGCGAGATATGGGAGCGGGGCGGCATCGTCGGCGCGGTCTGCCACGGCTATTGCGGGCTCTTGAACACCCGGCTTTCGGACGGCCGGCTGCTGGTGGCGGGCCGCCGCGTCACCGGGTTTTCATGGCGCGAGGAGATCCTCGCCGGGGTGGCCAAGGCGATGCCCTTCGATGCCGAGGCCGAGATGGCCCGGCGGGGCGCGCTCTACCGCAAGGCTCTGCTGCCCTTCGTCCCGCATGTCGTCGCCGACGGGCGGCTGGTGACGGGCCAGAACCCCGCCTCGGCCAAGGCCACTGCCCGGCACATCGCTCGGCTGCTGCGGGAATGATTGGGGAAGCGCCACGCTATGCCGCTGGGCCGGTCGGTCATGGCGAATGTCCCGCGACCCTCATTCCGCCGCAGCGGCGCGGCGAGGCTGTCCTGCGGAAGCCAGGCGCTTCAGCGCCTCGGACACGTCCACCCGGCGGTAGGTCTCGGTCGCCAGCCCCTCGGGCGAGCGCAGGGCCTGCCGGGTCTGCAGCGCCCTTTCCCGCTCTTCGGGGGCGATCTCGGCGTCGCAGGCGACCAGCCAATGCGCATAATCGTCATCGGCTTCCTTGATCGGGATGCCGCTGCTCGAGACCGCGCCGGGCGCACGGCGCATCGCAACGATCTCGGAAACCGGGCGCAGCACCTGCGCAGGATTGAACTCGGTGCGCCTGTCGGTCCCCGCGATCTCGACATCGCCACCCGTCACCCGCCCCGACGCGTCATAGACGAAGGCAGAGGCGATGCGGTCGAGCGCGGCCTCGACCTCTTTCGGGCGATGCACCACCTCGCGCAAGGGGCGGTCGGGAACGGCGAGGCGGGTGATGCCGCGGTCGTTGATCGCATCCAGCACCTCGCGGTGATCGTCGGTACGCAGGATCACCTCGCGCCGGGCGGGCCAGAAATCATAGGGCGCATGGGCACCGTGGCACTTGCCGATATGGAAGGCATAGATCTCGGGATAGACGGCGCGGCTGCTGCGGCGCGAGGCCTTGGCGTCGTAATAGGCCATCATCGCGGATTGCAGCAGGTGGGTGGCGCCGACCCCGCCCACGGGCTCGTCGATCACCAGGCCGAAACGGTCAAGCTCGGTCCAGCCGGGGAAAAGCTCGTCCAGCCCTGCGGGCCTGCCGCCGATCCGGATCGCGAACATGTCGGTGCGAAGCAGCGATACAACATGCATGATTCATCCTCCTGCACTGCGCTGGACCACTATAGGCGGCGCGAGCGGCCTGTCATCGGACAATGAGGTAGCACGGGGCAAGACCGCGAGAGCCAGCTCAGCCCGCGAAACCGCCAGCGGGAGCGGATCGCATGGTCCCGATCGGCGCTCGCACTGTTCACGGTCCCCGTCTGGGCGGCCTGTCACCGGACGATGAGGCCGCACGGGGCACGACCGCGACCGGCCCGCGAAACCGCCAGCGGGAGCCGGATCGCTGTCCCGATCCTGCACTCGCGCAGTTTGCGGCCGGGCGGCCGGTCATTCCTCCAGATGGCCGCGCAGGGTGTCGGCCGAGTATCGCGGCCGGAACAGCCCCTCCTGCACCAGCCGCGGGATCAGCGCCTCCAGCAGCAGGTCCAGCGAGCGGATCGAGCCGCCCGGCACGGCGATGAAGCCGTCGATGGCACCGGCGCGGAACCAGGCGGCGATCTCCCGGACCGCATCCTCGACCGTGCCGATCACCTGCCAATGCACCGAGGCCAGGATCTCGGGCCGGGCCAGCAGGTCGGCGGGCGTCGGGCGCTGGTCGCGCAGGATGCGGCGCAGCGCCTCGCAATGGCTGGCGCAGCGGGACGAGCGGTGGTCGGCCGGCAGGTCCGCCGGGGTGATCGGCCGGTCCTCGGGCCAGTCCCGCAGGTCGAGGCCCAGGAATTCCTGCGCCAGCCGCATGCGCTGGCGGCGGTCGATCCGGGCATGGGTGGCCAGGAACAGCGCCCGCGCCTCGTCCCGCGTCTCGCCCAGGTAAAGGCTCAGGCCCGGCAGCAGCCGCACGTCGCGCGGCTGGCGGCCATGGGCCAGCGCGCGTTCGGACAATTGCCGCCGCATCTCCAGCGCGGTCGGCATGTCGGGCGTCATGCCGAAGACCATGTCGGCGACCTGTCCGGCGAAATCCACCCCCAGGCTTGATCCGCCGGCCTGCATCAGCGGAATGTCCGGGCCGGGATATTGCGGCAGGTTCATCGGCCCGCTGACCTGGAACTGCGGGCCGTGGTGGTCAATGGGCAGGATCAGGTCGGTATCGGCATAGCGGCCGTTCTCGCGGTCGACCAGCAGCGCCTCGGCCGGGAAGCTGGCCCAGAGCCGGCGCACCACCTCGGTGAACTCGGCCGCGCGGGCATAGCGCGCCTGGGACGAGGGCATCTCGGGCAGGCCGAAATTCTCGTTTCCCTGCAAGGCGGTGACGACGTTCCACCCCGCCCGGCCCCGGCTGAGCCAATGCAGCGACATCAGCTGGCGCGCGGCGTGATAGGGATGGCCGAAGGTGGTCGAGATGGTCGTCACCAGCCCGATCCGGCGGGTTTCCCGCGCGATCGAGGCCAGAAGCAGGGTCGGGTCCAGGCTGGAAAAGCCGAAGGACTGCGCCATCACCGGCAGGGGCAGGAAGCTGGCGTCGGGGCGAAAGACGAAATCCATATGCGCCGCCTCGGCCCGCCGGGCCACGTCCAGCGCCAGGTCGCTGGAATAAAGCCCCTCGATGCCGCTGTCCCTGTGCCGCCAGCCTTCGCCGCTGAGCCATGTGGGCGCAACGGACATGCCGATGCAAAGTCTTGGTCGGAGCATCATTCGCCCTGCCTGCCTGTCAAAGAAGACCGGCGCCACGGGGGCGCCGGCCGGAATTGCGCGGTGCAGCCGCCTAGAAGGTGCCGCGGATGCCGATGCCGACCATGCGCGGCGAGGTCATGCTGCCCTGGGTAAAGACCACATTCCCCCGCGCCGCTTCAAGCAGCGTCGGCGTGCGTTCGTCCAGAAGGTTGTTGACATAGCCGTAAAGCTCGACCCGGTCGTTGACACGGTAGCTGGCATTGACGTCGACCAGGGTAAAGCCGTCCACCGCATAGGCCGGGGTGTTGGCGGTGTTGGAATAGTAGCCGTCGATATAGCGCAGCTGCCCGCCCAGGTTCAGCCGGTCGGTCGCATCCCAGCTGGCGCCCAGCGTCAGCATCTTGCCGGGGGCGCGGGCGAATTCGTTGCCCTCGTAGGCGGGCATCTGGTCGAAGCGCTCGAACTTGGTATGCAGCAGGCCCATGCTGCCGCGCAGGGTCAGCGCATCGGTCGCGCGCCAGTCCGCGGCCAGCTCCAGCCCGTAGGCGCGGGCATCCTGGGCGTTCACGGTCTGCAGATAGGTCACGCCATTGACCAGATGCGCGATATTGTGCTGCGCATCGCTGTAATCCATGTAGAACAGGTTGCCGGTCAGCATCAGCCGCCCTTCCAGCAGTTCGGCGCGGGTGAACAGTTCGTAGTTCCAGACGGTCTCGGCGTCGAACTCGGTCCATTCCTTGGAATAGCCGAAGTCCAGCGAGATGCCGCCGGGGTTGTAGCCCTTGCTGACCAGCGCGCCGACGCTCCAGCCCGGCGTCGCCTGATAGGCCAGGGTCAGCCTGGGCAGCAGCGCGTCGAAGGTGTGGTCGTAATCCACGTCGCTGTTGGCGAACAGCGGCGAGACGTCGCCCTGCCGGCGGATGTGGTCGCGCTGATAGCGCAGGCCCGCCGACAGCGTCCAACGCTCGTCCATGCGCCAGTTCACCTCGCCGTAAAGGCCCAGGTTCGACTTCTCGTCGCGGAAGGTCGAGATGCCGCCCTGGTTCAGCCATTCGTCCTGGTCGGTGAAGGCGACATAGATGCCGGCCACACCGCTGAGCCCGTCGGCCGGCGTGCCGAAGGTCAGCTTGCTTTCGTTCGAGTAATTGTCCTGCGCGACATTCGCGTCGCCCATGGTCGGCGTGCCGACGCGGCGCTCGACATCCGAGGTCGAATATTGCGTCTTGCTGCTCAGCACCATGCCGTTGCCGATGTCGTAATCCACGTCGAGGATCGCGGTGTCGGTGGTCTGGTCCCAGCCCGGCATCCAGGTGGCGATCGATTCCAGCTCGTCATAGGGTTCCGAGGCGCCCTCGGCGCTGGGGCGCTTCATCCGGCTGTGGCTGTAGGTCAGCTTGGCGGACAGGCCCGGCAGTTCGGCCGGCTGCCACAGCAGCTTCAGCCGCGCATTGGCATTCAGGAAGTCCTGCCCGATCTCGTTCTGGATGAAGTTCGAGCCGACATAGTCGATGAAGGTGTCGCGGGCCGAATAGTCCAGCGAGACCCGCGCGGCCAGTTCCTCGGTGATCGGCCCCGACCACATGAAGGATGCGGCGCGCTGGTTGTAGTTGCCGCCTTCCAGCCGATACGCGCCCTCGGGGGTGAAGCTGGGATCCTTGGTGTTGACGATGATCGCGCCGGCGATGGCGTTCGCGCCCTGCGCGGTGGTCTGCGGGCCGCGGAACACCTCGACGCCGTCCACGTCCCAGGTCGAGGTCGCGCCGAAGTAAAGCTCGTTATAGCTGAGATAATGGCCGTCGAGGTTGATGGTCGCGCGCGGCACCGATCCGGCGAAGAAGGCGTTGGCGCCGGTATGCGGCCCCTGCGCGTCCTGGCCGCGGATGACCGGCGTGCTGACGTTGTCGGTATAGAGCACGTTCGGCGTGCCGGCGATGACGCTGCGGACCTCGGCCTTGCCGGGCTTTTCCTTTTCCAGCTCCTCGGCCGTCACCACGGAAACCGAACTGGGGGTCTCCATCAGGTCGCGGGTGATGGTGTCGCCGGTGATGATGACCGTCTCCAGCGTGATGGCTTCGGCGGGGGCTTCCTGCGCCTGCAGCGGCGCTGCGACCAGAAGCGTGACCAGGCTGACCCCTTGCGTCAGCCGCCTGCGATGATTCTTGGGCATGGGTTCCTCGGGCTTGTCGGCAAAAGCGCGGGCTGGCAGGGGAACCTTGCTGGCGGCATGCGTGCCACATTGCGCAATGCATTCCGCATGTCAATCACATAGCGCGCCCGCCCCTTTGCCATCGCCGCCGCGCCGCGCTAGTGTTGCGCCGCTGCCGCACGCCCGATCCGCGAGCCAGCCGCAAGCGCAGGAGAAACCGCCCATGATGGAGTTCGAGCCCTTCCTTGACGAGGATGCGAAGCTCTCGGGGCAAAAGCGGTCGGGGACGATCCAGTCGATCACCATCGCCATGCGTTTCCTCAACATCCTGGCCGGGGCCGAACGCGCCCTGCCGCTGGCCGAGATCGCGCAGCTGTCGCGCACCGGCCGCTCGACCGCGCATCGCTACATGCAGAGCCTGGTGAAAGAGGGGCTGGCGGTGCAGGATCCCGCCTCCAGCCGCTATGACCTTGGCCCGGCGGCGCTGAGCCTGGGCGTCGCCGCGCTGCGCCGGGTCGATGCGGTCGAGATCTCGGGCACGCAGATGAAGCAGCTGACCGAGAATCACGGGCTCAGCTCCGGCGTCTGCATCTGGACCGAGCGCGGCCCGACCATCGTGCGCTGGTATCGCAGCGCGCATTTCGCCATCACCGCCGTCAGCCTTGGCGACGTGCTGCCGGTGGACAACACCGCCTGCGGCCTGGTCTTCCAGGCCTTCCTGCCCCGCGCGCAGATCGAGGCCGCACGCCGCCTGCAACCGGCCAGCTTCCGCGGCACGCCGCCCGGCAAGGCGGCGATCGACCGCATCCGCGCCGAGGGCTGGGCGGAACTGACCAGCCACCTTCTGTCCAACGTCACCGGCCAGGCCGCGCCGGTCCTGGATGCGCAGGGCGAGCTGGTCTGCGTCGTGACCACGGCCGGCAACCTGGGCAAGCTGGATTCGCCGCAGGCGGGGCTGGCGCTGCGCGACGCGGCGCGGCTGATCAACCGCGCGACCGGCGGGCAAAGCACCTTCGACTGATCAGCCGCCGCCCAATTCGCCGCGCGGACGCGGGATCACCATCGGCCGCCCGGTCAGCGGATCGGGCTGCACCAGCGCATCGAGGCCAAAGACCTGCCGCATCAGCGCATCGGTGACGATCTGGTCGGGCGCGCCCTCGGCCACCACGGCGCCATCGTTCATCGCCACCAGATGCGAGGCATAGCGAAAGGCCAGGTTCAGCTCGTGCAGCACCGCGACCACGGTGCGGCCCTGCGCGTTCAACCCGGACAGAAGCTCGAGCAATTCGACCTGATGCACGATGTCCAGGAAGGTCGTCGGCTCGTCCAGCAGCAGGATGCCGGTTTCCTGCGCCAGCGCCATGGCGATCCAGACGCGCTGGCGCTGGCCGCCCGACAGCTCGGCCACCGGGCGCCCGGCCAGGGACAGCGTGCCGGTGGTTTCCAGCGCCGCGCGCACGGCCCGCTCGTCCTCGGGCGACCATTGCTGCAGGAAGCCCTGGTGCGGAAAGCGGCCGCGGGCCACCAGCTCGGCCACGGTCAGCCCGTCCGGCGCCACCGGCGACTGCGGCAGCAGCCCCAGCCGCCGCGCCACCTCGCGCGAGGGCAGGCCCAGGATCGCCTTGCCGTCCAGCACCACCTGCCCCGCATCGGGCACCAGCAGCCGCGCCAGGGCGCGCAACAGCGTCGACTTGCCGCAGGCGTTGGGCCCGACGATGGCGGTGAACGACCCGTCCGGTATCGCCAGCGACAGGTTTTCCGACACCACCCGCGCCTGGTAGCGCAGCGTCACCGCATCGGCATGCAGGCGATGGGACATTCCCGTTCCTTCCCTTGGGCCGCCTTTTTCCGGCGGCATGTGTATTGCATTGCGGAATGCGCTCTGCAATATGGTTTCAGCCATTGCGCCGGAGCCCGGTCCGGCGATCAGCCATCCCTGCTTTTCAGACCAGCGCCCGCGACATGCTGCAGGCGGAAAGGATGCCATGGCCAGCCCGAACACGGAATCCGTCGAAGATCCTGACGACCTGCTGTCGCAGCAGGATCACATGCGCGACATGGATCGCGTCCAGCTGGAGGTGGCCGAGATCCGCCGCCCCTTTCCCTCGGTCGCGCGGGTGGTCGGCCGCATCGACGCGGCGGACCCCGCCGCCTGGCTGCCCGCGAACCTGGCCGTCCGCATCGAGGTCGAGACGCCCCAGGGCCAGCGGCCGGTCTCGCGCATCTACACGATCCGCAGCTTCGAGCCCGCCAGCGGCACGGTCGAGATCGACTTCGTGCTCCATGACGACGACAGCCCGGCGATGCGCTGGCTGAAGGCCGCCCGCGCCGGCACCCGCGCCTGGATGATCGGGCCGCGCCAGCACCTGGTCCCCGGCCACGCCCCCGGCAAACGCGCGGCGATCTTTGCCGACGAAACCGCGATCCCCGCCGTCCACGCCATCCTGGGCGCATGGCCGCAGGACACCCCCGGCAGCCTGTGGATCGAGACCGCCGAGCCCGGCGCGTTCGAGGAACTGCCGCGCCTGCCCGGCATCGACTATCACCTGATCCGGCGGGACCGGCCCGCGGGCACCACCGGCGCGCTGCTGGCCGCCGCGCGCAACGCCATCACCACGCCCCAGGGCTGGACGCTCTGGGCCGCCGGCGAGCGGCAGGAGATGCGGGATCTGCGCAGCCATTTCCGCGCCCTCGGCCTGGCCCGAGAGGACGCGCGCGTCTTCGGCTACTGGAAGCACGGCGCCAGCAGCTCCGAGATCGACCGCATCCGGCTGCGCGAATATGCCGAGATCCGCAAACGCGGGCTGCGGCTGGAAGACCTTGACGACGCCGAACTGCCGATCTGAGGAATGCCCATGCCCACACGCCTCGCTCCGCTGCTCCTTGCGCTGATCCTGCCCGCCGCGGCGCTTGCCGACGAAGGCTGGCCGCGCAGCATTCCCGACGCCCTGGGCGAGGCGACGGTGGCAGCGCCTCCGCAGCGCATCGTCTCGACCTCGCCCAGCCTGACCGGCATCCTGCTGGCCATCGACGCGCCGCTTGCGGCCACCGCCTCGGCCATGGTCGGGCCGCTGACCGACGACAAGGGCTTCTTCACGCAATGGGCCGCCACCGCCGACCAACGCGGGGTCGAGGTGCTGTATCCGAACCTGAATTTCGACATCGAGGCGCTGATCGTGCAGGAGCCCGACCTCGTCGTCGCCTCCTCCGTCGGCGGCGACAGCATCCTGCCCTATCTCGACCAGCTGCGCGCGCAGGAGGTGCCGGTGATCGTGCTGGACTACGCCAACGACGGCTGGGAGGAACTGGCCCACAGCCTGGGCCGCGCCACCGGGCACGAGGCCGACGCCGCCCGCATGACCCAGGATTTCGCCCGCCGGGCGGCCGAGGCGAAGGCGGGGCTGTCCCTGCCGCCGGGCGATGTCAGCATCGTGTCCTACAATTTCTCGGGCACCTATTCGGTCGGCAAGCCCGAAAGCCCGCAGGCGCGGGTGCTGGCGGCGCTGGGGCTCTCGGTCGCGGGCCTTCCCGACGAGATGCGGGGCGAGGTCTCGCGCTCGGCCGATTTCGATTTCGTCTCGCATGAGAACCTGCCCGCCGCGATCACCGGCGACAGCGTCTTCCTGCTGAACGGGACCGAGCAGACGGTGCGCGAATTCAGCGCCGATCCGGTGCTGGCCAACCTGCCCGCGGTGCGCGAGGGCCGGGTCTATCCGCTGGGGCCGAACTCGTTCCGGGTGGATTATTACTCGGGCCTGCAGATCATCGAGACGGTCGCGCCCTATTTCGCCAAATGACGCCGCTCTTGCGCCCGGCGCCGGCAGGGCGGCAATACGCGGCCGGAGCGGCGGTGCTGGCGCTTCTGGCGCTGGCAAGCCTGGCCGTCGGCTCGCGCCCGGTGCCGCCCTCGCAGGTGCTTTCGGCGCTGTTCGGCTTCGACCCGGCGAACGACCTGCATCTGGTGGTGCGCGCGCTGCGGCTGCCGCGCACGCTGCTGGCGATCTTTGCCGGCGCGGCGCTGGGGCTGGCCGGGGCGGTGATGCAATCGGTGACACGCAACCCGCTGGCCGAACCGGGCCTGCTGGGGGTGAATTCGGGCGCGGCTATCGCGGTCGTCTTGGGGGCCTCGGCCTTCGGGCTGACGCAGATGGCGCAATATGTCTGGTTCGGCTTTCTGGGCGCCGGGCTGGCGGGGGTCGCGGTCTTCCTGCTGGGCCGGGCGCATGAAAGCGGCACCGACCCGGTCCGGCTGGTGCTGGCGGGGGCCGGGATCTCGGTCCTGCTGGGCGCGGCGGCGAGCCTGGTGATCCTGAACTCGGGGCTCGAGGTGCTGGACCTGTTCCGCAACTGGGGCTCGGGCGCGCTCGAGGGGCGCGGGCGGGCCGTGGCGGCGACCATGGGCGTGGCGCTGGCGCTTGGCGGCGGGCTGGCGCTGGCGCTGGCGCCGGGGCTGAACGCCATGGCGCTGGGGCATGACAGCGGCCGGGCGCTGGGGCTGCGGCCGCAGCGGTTCTGGGCGCTCGCCTGCCTGTCGGTGATGATCCTGGCCGGCGCCGCGACGGCCGCGGCCGGGCCGATCGGCTTTGTCGGGCTGGTCGCGCCGCATCTGGCGCGCGCCGTCACCGGGCCGGACAACCGCCGGGTGCTGCCGCTTTCGGCGCTGTTCGCGGCCTCGGTCCTCTTGGGCGCGGATATCATCGGCCGCGTCGTCGCGCCGCCGGCCGAGGTCGCGGCCGGCATCGTCGCGGCGATCCTGGGCGGGCCGTTCTTCGTCCATGTCGTGCGCCGCTTCCGGCTGGCGCGGCTATGATCCTGCCCGAGACCCGCGTCCTGCGGCTGGGCCGCGCCTCGCTGCTGTGGCGGCCGCGCGCGCTGGCGGTCTGCCTGGCGCTGCTGCTGCTGTGCCTGGTCCTGGCGCTGCTGCTTCTGGGCACCGGCACGGTGCGGCTGTCGTCAGCGCAGGTGGTCGAGGGGCTGGCCGGCACCTCGGGCGAGACCACGGTGACGCGGGTGCTGCGCGGCATCCGCCTGCCGCGGGTGCTGACGGCGGCGCTGGTCGGCGCCTCGCTGGGCATGGCCGGGGCGGTGTTCCAGTCGCTGTCGCGCAATGCGCTGGGTTCGCCCGACGTGATCGGCTTCACCACCGGGGCGGCGACCGGGGCCATCGTGCAGATCGTCCTGTTCAACGCCGGCACCTTCCAGGTCGCCTCGGCGGCGGTGGTCTCGGGCCTGGCGACGGCGGTGGTGGTGCTGGCGCTGGCGCGACGCCGGGGGACCGAGGGCGGCTATCGCCTGATCCTGGTCGGCATCGGCGTGGGCGCGGTCCTGACCGGGGTCAACAACATGCTGATGGTGATGGGCAATCTCGACCGCGCCATGTCGGCGCAGATCTGGCTGGCCGGATCGCTGAACGCGCGCAGCTGGTCGCATGTCTGGCCGGCCCTGGCGGGGCTGGCGCTGTTCGCACCGCTGCTGGTGCTGAACGCGCGCCGCCTGGCCGTCCTTGAGCTGGGCGAGGGCATGGCGGCCCAGCTGGGCCTGAACATCGCCCGCACCCGCGTGCTGCTGGTCATCGCCGCCGTCGGGCTGACCGCCGTGGCCACCGCCAGCGCCGGCCCCATCGCCTTCATCGCGCTGGCCGGGCCGCAGATCGCCCGGCGCCTGACCCGCGCGCCGGGGGTGCCGCTGCTTTCCGGCGCATGGACCGGCGCGGCGCTGCTGCTGGCGGCGGACCTGATCTCGCAGCGCGCGCCGCTTGGCCTGCTCTTGCCCATCGGCAGCATGACCGGATTGTGCGGCGGGCTCTACCTGGTCTGGCTGCTGGGACAGGGTGGCGCGGGGGCCGGCAAGCGGTGAACCTTTGTCCGGCCATCCGCAGAAACAGGGGATCTCCTCATGCACGAGGCGCGGGCAACGCGCGCGGCCGTTGCAGCAAGGCTTGACCCTTTCTCGATGATGGACAAGCCTGTGGCGGGCGCCTTGCGCGCCGTTCGATACCGGGAATTTCATGCAAGTTGCTGTTTCCATGGCCGAGTGCCGGCAGACCCTGCTGTCGTTTGGCTGGCTGGCGCAAAAGCCGGGCGCGTTCCAGTCCGCCCTTCTCGACGAGGCGAGGCTGCGCCATTACGAGGCCGGCCAGTATACCCATCACATCGGCGACGGCCTGGGCGGATTCTACGGGATCGTCCGGGGCAGCTTTGCCGGGCTTGGCCCGACCCCGGATGCCGGCATCGCCATGGGGCATATCTTCCGGCGCGGCGACTGGGTGGGGGAAGGGCCGATGGTCTCTCGCCAGCCGCGGACCCTGTCCTTTCGCGCCATGGAGCCGGCCGCGGTGCTTTACGTCTCGCTTGCGGCCGTGGACAGGATTTGCCGGCGCCTGCCCGAGGCGGCGCTGCATTTCGGCTCTCTTTCGGAATACAACCTCGACATAGCGGTCCGCTGCATGGCCGACCTGCTGATCCGGCGGGCGGATCGCCGGACGGCGGCGGTGCTTTTGCGCGTGGCCGGCACGGGCCCCTGCGAGGACGCGCCCGAGACCTGCCGGCTGACGCAGAACGACCTGGCCGAAATGGCCAACGCCTCGCGCCATATCGTGAACGAGACGCTGAAGAAGCTGGAGGCCCTCGGCTGCATCGAGGTCGGCTATGGCCGGATAACCGTGCTGAGGCCGCAGGGCCTGCGCGCCTATGTCACCGGGACCGAGGGCTGATACCCCGGCCATCCGCTCTCGGGCCGGGCCTTCTCAGGCCCTGTCCTTTCAGGCCACGTCGCGCATTCGCCCGCGCTCCAGGCCCTCGGTGCCGGAAAGGGCGTCCTTGGCCATCTCGGGCGTCACCCGGCCTTCGGCGCGGCCCGCAGCGATCTGGCGCAGCCTTCCCTTGATGGTCTTGATGTCGGTGGGCAGGTCGTCGTGGATAAGCTGCAGCACGACCCATCCGATGGTAAAGGCGATCATGTCGGGATTCCGGGTATGGCGAAGGTTTTTGCTCATAATCGCGCCTATGCAAATCTGGTGGGGACAAGGGGCGCCCGTGGGCGCCGTCTCCGGGTATAAGCGGACGGCCGATGGCCGGAATGTTGAGAATTCGACATTTCGGAAAATATGCGGCCGCCGCCCTGCCCGGTTCCTGCCCGGCTCCTGCCCCGGCCGCGGGCGATGCGGCCCGCGGAAGCCCGTCCAAACATTGGGGAAAACGGTGCGGCTCATGCAACTGCATGTTGAAAAGGCCGAACGCTCGGGCCATGGTGGTCCCATCTTCCTGCTCCCGGCGATCCTGCGAGGCGTCCATGACCGGCAAGGCCAATCCCGACCTGATAGATTCGCTGGACCGGATCGCGCGGGAGGGGACGGGGCTGTTGGGCGCGGCCGGGGTCGCGCGGGCGGGCGCGCTGCCGGCTTGGTTCCTTGGCCCCAAGGCCGAGAACGAGGCGGTGCTGCGCGAACTGGTCGGGATGGCGATTTCCGGCCATGTCGCCGCCCGGCGGGACTATGCGCCGCAGGATCCCCGGCTTGGGCCGGACCGCGTCTTCGAAAGTGACGCCTATCGCGCCACGGTCGAGCGCATGCGCGCCTGTCTTGCCGAGATGATCGGCAAGCTGGCCGGGTCCACGCCGCTTTCCAGCTATCGCAACCAGTCGCACATGTATTGGGACATCACCCTGCCGGGGGTTGCGGGCTATATCGCGGCGCTGCTCTTCAACCAGAACAATGTCGCGGCCGAGGCCTCGCCCGTCACCACCTTGCTGGAGATCACCGTCGGGCGCGAGTTGTGCCGGATGGCCGGCTTTGACGATGCGCAGCGCCCGCCCTGGGGCCATGTCACCTGCGACGGCAGCGTGGCCAATGCCGAGGCGATCTGGGCGGCGCGCAACCTGAAATACCTGCCCTTCGCCGTGGCGGAGGCGCTGCGCGAAGTGCCGGCCCTGGCGGCGGCCCGCGAGCTGGAGGTGCGGACCGGACAGGGGCAGGCCCGGCTGCTGGAGCTGGACGCCTGGGGGCTGATGAACCTGCCGGTGCGGACGGTGCTGGACCTGACCGGCGATCTTGCCCGGTCGGCCGGGGTCGAGCCCGAGGCGGCAGTCGCCGCGCTGGCAGGCCGCACCGTGCAGGATCTGGGCCTGGCCGAGATGCACCGCCGCCATGCCCCCGACCTGCCGGTGCCTCTGATCCTTGCCCCGGCGACGGCGCATTATTCCTGGCCCAAGGGCGCGGCGCTGCTGGGCCTGGGACGCACCGCGCTGCGCAGCGTGCCGGTGGACGACAACGGCCGCATGGAGATCGGCGCGCTGGAGCGGATGCTGGCGGAATGCCTGGACCAGCGCCGGCCGGTCATGCTGGCGGTCGCCGTGCTGGGCACCACCGAGGAGGGCGCGGTCGATCCGCTGGACCGTATCGCCGCCCTGCGCGAGGCTTTCGGCGGCCGCGGCCTGGGCTTTGCGCTGCATGCCGACGCCGCCTGGGGCGGCTATTTCATGTCCATGCTGCGCCAGCCGCCGTTGGGCAGTTCGGACCCCAACCACATGCTGGACATCGACGACGACGACGCGCCGCCCGGCATGCACCTGAACCCGCGGGTCGAGGCGCGTCTCAACGCCGCGCGGCATTGCGAGACGCTGACCGTGGACCCGCACAAGGCGGGGTTCATCCCCTACCCCGCCGGCGCGCTTTGCTATCGCGACGGCGCGATGCGCGATCTGGTCAGTTTTGCCGCGCCGGTGGTCTTTCACGACGGCGTGGTGCCGACGGTCGGCATCTATGGCATCGAAGGCTCGAAGCCCGGCGCCGCGGCGGCCTCGGTCTGGCTGTCGCATCGGGTGATCCCGCCCGACCAGTCGGGCTATGGCCGGTTGCTGGCGAAATGCATCTTTGCCAGCCGCCGCTTCTATGCCGCGCTGCGGGCCGGGTTCCCGGCCGACGGGCCGGTCGCCGTCACCCCCTTCCAGCGCCTGCCGGCCGAGCGCCGCGGCCTCGACCCCCAGGCCGTGTCCGAGCAGGAGCGGCGGCTGCACGACGAGATCGCCTGCCTCGACAACGATGCGCTGGTCGACCGGCTGCTGGCCGATCCGACGCTGATGGCGTTGTTTCGCAGCATCGGCTCGGACACCAGCATCGTGCCCTATGCCTTCAACTTCCGCAGCGAGCGCGGGCTCAACACGGACCTGGGGCTGATGAACCGGCTCAACGACGCCATCTTCCGCGCGCTGAGCCTGGAAGAGGCGCCCGTTTCGGGACCGCCGCCGAAGCCGATGTTCGTCACCGCCTCGGAATTCGATCCCGCCGTCTATGGCGAGGGGTTCGTCGCGCGCTTCGCCCGGCGGGCCGGGGTCGAGCCGCAGCCGGGCATGGGCGTGCGCTTCCTGATCTCGACCCAGCAGAACCCGTTCCTGACCGCGACCGAGGACGGGGATTTCATTCCGCGGCTGATCGCGATCCTGCGCGAAACCGCCACCGAGGCTGCCGGGGAAATCTGCCGGGCCGCCGGATTGCGTCTGAAGAAAGGATGAAGATGGATCATTGCCCCGAACACGATCCGGCCGGGCCGCCGATCAGCAACATGGCGCATCAGCACGCCTTCACCATCGTCGGCGCCGAGACGCTGTTCGGCGTCCACATGACGCAATACCATACCGAGATGCACAAGTATCAGCTGGTGCTGCGCTTTTCGGTCCCGGCCGAGGTCGCCGCCGCCCTGCGCGAGATCCGGGCGCGCTATCCGCGCGACATCTTCGTGCTGGCCAACGACGAAAGCGACGAGTTCAACATCCCCTCGGTCGCCGCCGGGCTGAAGCCCACCTTCACCGGCAACATCTTCCAGGGCATCCCGCCCTTCGGTCCCGAGGACGAGAAGGACCCGCATTTCTTTCCCTGGCAGCTGACGCGGGTGCGCCCGGTCTTCGGCAAGATCCCGGTCACGGTCGAGCGCGTGGTGTATTTCCGGTCCTTCTCCCATGCCGAGCCCCTGCCCGAGGTCGCGCATTACCTGATGTTCGGCCGCGGCGCCGAGGCGCATATGACCGACCTGCAGACCGCGCCCGTCGCCCTGGCCGCGGACGGCGGCATGCTTTTCGGCCCCGGCTACGACCATGTGCTGAGCCTGGCGGGGACGCCCGGCTGGATCGCGCCGGACATGCTGGAGGCGGGGATCGTCGTCACCCTGCCCTCGATCCCCTTGCGCGGCCCGGACGGGCGGCCGCATATCCCCTGCGCCATCCCCATGGCCGAGGGCGCGGCGGTGGTGCTGGATTATCGCGGCCTGCCGCGCGACCCGCCCCTGACCGCCGTCGCCGGCCCCTCGTTCTTCTGCGCCACCGCGGTCTGCAACAGCGAGGGGCTGGACGTCTGCCCCGAGGATCAGTCGATGCACGCCTCCGAAACCCCCGACGAATACCTGGTGAGGCCCGATGTCCGATAGCGCCTCGCAGCCCGAATTCGGCAACGAGCAGCTTTGGCTGCAGATCTTTCGCGACGGCCACCCGGTGCTGATGGGCAAGCAGCGGCGCTACCGGCGGCTGCCGGGCCTGCCGCGCTGCAAGCTGTGCTTCGCGCCCTTCGGCGGCTGGGGCGGCTGGGTGGCCCGGCGGATCGGCCTGCGCCCGTCGAACCGCAACCCGCGCTTCTGCAACGCCTGCGACAGGTTCATCGAGCAGTTCCCCGGCGGTGCCGAGGTGCCGATCAGCATCCTGTTCTGCGACCTGCGCGGCTCGGTCGCATTGGGCGAAAGGCTGGGCGCGGCCGCCTATGCCGCGACGGTGGCGCGGATGCGCGACACGGTGGTCGCGGCGCTGTGGCAGCATGACGGCTTCGTGCTGGAGTTCCAGGGCGATTCAGTGATCGGCGTCTGGCCGCCCGGCTTTTCCGGCAAGGACCATGCGCTCAAGGCCGTCGCCGCCGCCCGCAGCATGGCCCGGACGCTGGCGCGGCAGGAGGATGCCGGCGACGACCCGATCCGCGCCGGCATCGGCCTGCATACCGGCACGGCCTTCCTGTGCACCTTTTCCGCGGCCAGCGGCCTGCTGCAAGAGGTCGGCGCCTTCGGCCAGGCGATGAACATCGCCGCCCGCCTTTCGGCCCTGGCCGAGCCGGGGCAGATCCTGGCCACCAGGGCCGTCTGCGACGCCGCGCGGCAGGCGCCCCCGCCGCTGCGCCAGGTCACGCTGAAGGGCATCGACGAGCCGGTGGAGATCACGGCTCTGGCCTGATCTGCTCGCCCGTGTCCAGCGCGGCGGCCAGCCTGCCGCGCGAGGGCACGTGCAGGCTGCGGCCCCGCCTTTCCAGCACCCCCAGCCGGGCAAGCCGGCTCATCTCGCGCGAGACCGCCTCGCGATGGGTGGCGATGCGGGCGGCCAGTTCCATATGGCTTGGCGCCGGGTCCAGCAGATGCGGCCCGTCGCCCGGCGCGGCCAGCAGGCGCAGCAATTCGCGCACCAGCCTTTCGCGCACCAGGAGCGTGCCGAATTCATAGACCCGCTCGGACAGGCCGCGGATGAGGCCGACGAAATGCAGGTGGATCGCACCGGCAAAATCCGGCTCTCGCATCAGCCGCTGGAAATCCTGGGGCGAGACCCATGCCGTGCGCCCCGCATCCCGCGCCACCACGCTGGTCGAGCGCGCGCCGCCGTCGATGGCGGCCAGGATGCCGACCAGGTCGCCGGGCACGACGCGGGAAAACAGGACCATGCGCCCCTCGGGCGAATGGGCCAGAACGTCGGCCTCGCCCGCCAGCATCAGGAAGACGCGCCGGTCCCGGTCGGCCTCGCGGATCAGTTCGGCGCCGGCCGGGTGGCTGCGCTGATGCGCGGACGCCATGAACATCGCCCGCGCCTCGCCGCTCAATTGCATCGCCTCTCTCCCATCGCGCGAATGATCCACAACCGGCGCGATTATTCCCCGGCGCTGTGGCAAATGCCACTGCGTCGATTCGCGGAATGCGCGAAACAGGTCTTACCCAAGGCGGCAACGCCGCGGACCATTTCAGACCCGCGATTTCGGAGGAAAATCATGTCTCTGCAGAAAGTCGGCAATTTCAGCCTGCACAATGGCGGCGGCTTCGTCGCCCGGATGAAGTTCGCCTATATCGACGACGAGGGCCAGAAGAAGAGCACGCGGGAAACCGGCGACATCCTTCTGGGCCAGACCAAGACCGCGAAACTGGAAGAGTTCGACATCCCGGACGGTGCGCTCGTCTATCTGCATGTCGACGTGGTCTGGGGCAAGGACAACGAGGCCGCGCGCGCCTTCACCTACGAGCGCGGCAATACCTGCACGGCGGCGTATACGATCACCGGCACGACGCTGTCGAACACGCTGGGGCTGATCGACGTGAACTGCTGAGCCCTTCCTTCAGGAGGATTTTCCATGACGCTGCAATATCTCGACACGCTTGGGCTTGGCGCCATCATCGTGGATGCCTGGCAAAATCACCTTGAAACCGAGAAGGACCCGGCCGGCGGCCAATGGTTCGCCAACGGTCCCGGCAACAACGGCGGGCTGTTCGGCAAGCTGACGGACACGCTGGCATCCGAACTGGTCTTCGACGTGCCGGCGCAGACCTTCAGCGTCTACCAGTCGGCGGCGGCGACCGGGATCGTGGACAACCGCAACGGCCTGACGCCCGAGCAGACGGTCGGCCTGTCCTGCACCTTCCAGGACACGGTGACGACGACGCATTCGGTCAGCAAGGCGGTCAAGACGGGCACCACGGTCTCGATCAAGGGCACTATCGACGCCAAGGTGGTGAAGAAGGAATTCGGCATCAGCTTCACCGCCGAATATTCGCATTCCTGGACGGATGCGACCGCCGTGTCGAAATCCGAGTCGCGCAGCTTCAGCGTCTCGGTGCCGGTGCGCAACGTGCCCGCCGGCCGGGTCTGGCAGGTCGTGCTGATGGCCAACAAGAAGGAACTCAGCATGCCCTATCGCGCCGACATCGTCCTGAAGGGCAGCACGGTGGCGAATTTCCTGTCGCCGATCCGTGGCCAGAAGATCTGGCAGGCCGATGCCGGCACGCTGTGCGAATGGATCAACCGCCATGGCTCGGCGGGCGACGAGTCCTGGAGCTATGGCCGCGATCCCGCCGATCCCACGCAGGGGCGCATTTCCCTGCTGGGGACGCTGAAGGCGGTCCATACGGTCAATTTCACCGTGCGGACGCTGGATGTGACCGAAAGCTTCCGACCCGATGGCGACGGTGGTCTGGTCCTTGCGACCAACGCCGGGTCGGAAGCGCCTGTTGTTGACGAGGTTCTGGTTACCGAGCTTGCCGCTGCCTGAATCTCCTGGCAGGCCGCGGCGGCCCCGCCCCTTTCCGCAGATGGCAGCTGCGGAAGAGGCGGGGCTTTCCCCTTTCGCCGGGCTCGGGTTTCCCGGCCCGCCGCCTTGCCGCCGGTCACGGCTCGAGCGGAAAGAACATCGGCAGGACGACGATCCCGACCAGCAGAAGCGCCCAGCAGGCGCGCGGGAACCATATGGCCAGCAAGACCCTGCGCCGCGCATCCCTTGCCGGGACCAGCGTCAGCCAAAGCAGGGCCGCGCCAAACGCATAGGCGGCATGGACCACCCAGTCGCGCACGTGGACGACCCGCCCCGCGGGCCAGTTCGCCTCCTGATAGGCGGTCGTATGCGCGACCAGCAGGATGAAGGCCAGCGACCCGAGGCTGTTCATTGCGGCGGCAAGGGGCAAGGCGTCGTCTCCGTTGCAAGGCGATGAGAACCCGGAGCCTTACGGCCTGTGCGCCCGGGGCGCAATCCGCCCGCAGCGGTCGCCGCCTGCGATGCCGATGTAAAGCATACTTGACATCCGCAGCCTGCGGCCCGACTGTAAAGCATGCTTTACATCGAGGACATGAAATGAGCCGGATAGCCCCATCCTTCATCCTGAGCATGCTGGCCTATATGGTCACGCTGGCAGTCTCGTTGCGCCTTTTGAACGGCAACGGCCGGGGCCAGACGATGCAGATCGTCGTTTCGATGGCGCCCATGGTTCCGGCCGTCCTTCTGTGCTGGTCGGTCGTTCGCGCCATCCGCGCACTGGACGAATTGCAAAGGCGCATCCAGTTCGAGGCATTCGCGCTGGCCTTTGCCGGCACGGCATTGCTGACCTTCAGCTACGGGTTCCTGGAAAATGCCGGCATGCCTCGGCTGTCCATGTTCGCGGTCTGGCCGCTGATGTGCGCGCTCTGGACCCTCGGGCTGGTCATCGGCCGGCTGCGCTACAAATGAACAACCGCGTGCAGCAGCTGCGCCAGGAGAAAAGCTGGTCGCAAGCCGAACTTGCCGCGAAACTGAATGTCTCGCGCCAGACCGTCAATGCGATCGAGCGCGAGAGATACGATCCCAGCCTCGAACTTGCCTTCAGGATCGCACGTCTCTTCGACCGGAAGATCGAGGAGATCTTTCTGCCCTGATCCCGGTTCGGCAGGCCACGGCGGCCTGATCCAACCGGGCCTGGTGCCTGACCGGATGCCTGGCGGGGCAGGCCGGGAGCGCTGCCGGTCGGCACGCCGCGTTGCAGCGGATCACGCACCCGCCATCCGGTGCCGCCCGATGGGCAGCATCATCGGGCGCCCCGAGGTCGGGTCCGCGATGATCCGGCTGTTCAGCCCGAACACCGCCCGCACATTCGCCGCCGTCAGCACCTCGTCCGGGCTGCCCGACACATGCAGCCGCCCCGCCGCCATCGCCACCAGGTGATCGGCATAGCGCGCGGCAAGGTTGAGGTCGTGCAGAACCATCACGATGGTCGTGCCGCGGCGCTGGTTCAGGTCGCACAGCAGGTCCAGCACCTCGACCTGATGGGCGATGTCCAGGAATGTCGTCGGCTCGTCCAAGAGCAGCAGGTCGGTTTCCTGCGCCAGGGCCATCGCGATCCAGACGCGCTGGCGCTGCCCGCCCGACAGCTCGTCCACGGCGCGCTCGGCCAGGTCGGCGGTGCGCGTGGCCTCCAGCGCGGCGGCGACGGCCTGGTCGTCGCTGCGGCTCCATCGGGACAGGATGCCGTGATGCGGATGGCGGCCCCGGCTGACCAGATCGGCCACAGTGATCCCCTCGGGCGCCGTGGGCGATTGCGGCAGAAGGCCCAGCACCTGCGCCAGCTTGCGCGGCGCCATGCGATGCACCGCCTTGCCGTCCAGCAGCACCTGGCCGCCACGCGGCGCAAGCAGCCGCGACATCGACCGCAGCAACGTCGATTTCCCGCAGGCATTGGCCCCGACGATCGCCGTCATCCGGCCCGGCAGCACGTCGAGGTCCAGCCCCTCAAGGATCAGCCGGTCGCCATATCCGGCCGACAGCTGCTGCACGCAAAGGGTATGGGCGGTCACAGCGAGCCTCCGGTGCGGTTGACGCGGATGATGAGATAGATGAGGTAAGGCGCGCCCAGGGCCCCGGTCACGACGCCCACGGGATAGCGCCCCGGCAGCAGGAACTGCCCGGCGTAATCGCCGGCCAGCACCAGCGCCGCGCCCACCAGTGCGGCGGGCAGCAGGGCCGAACCGTTCGGCCCGACGATCCGCGCCGCAATCGGCCCGGCAAGGAAGGCGACGAAGGAGATCGGCCCGACCACCGCCGTCGCCACCGCGATCAGCCCGACCGCCGTGACCACCACGAGGGCGCGCGTCCGTCCGACATCGGTGCCCAGCGCCGAGGCCGCATCGTCGCCCAGCCGCAGCGCCTCGAGATCGCGCGTGCGCAAGACCAGCAGCCCGCCGAAGACCAGCAGCGACAGCAGCACCGGCACGGCCTGCGCCAGCTGCGCGCCGTTGAGGCTGCCCGCCAGCCAGCGGATCGCCTCTTGCAGATCCCACGAGGGCGCGCGCGACAGCGTGTAGGAGATGAAGCTTTGCATCATCGCCTGCACGCCGATGCCGACCAGGATCAGCCGCGTGCCGGCGACGCCGCCGCGAAAGGACAGCGCATAGATCGCCATCGCCACGCCCAGCCCGGCAAGGACGGCAAAGACCGACACCGCCGCGCCGTCGAGGCCCATCACGACGATGGCAAAGACCGCCGCGGCGCTGGCGCCCGAGCTGATGCCGATGATGTCGGGGCTGGCCAGCGGGTTGCGCAGCATGATCTGGAACGCCGCGCCGCCAAGGCCGAAGGACAGGCCCGCCAGGATCGCCATGACCGCGCGCGGCAGGCGCAACTGCCCGACGGTGAAGGAGGCGCCCGGCACCTCGTGCCCGGCCAGCACCCGCAGCACGTCCTGCGGCGGGGTGAAGCTTTGGCCCAGCATCAGCGTGACGGCGAACCCCGCCGCCAGCAGCACGAGCGCCGCCCAGATCACCCGGCTGCGGTAACGCGCGCGGCGCAGGCGCCCTGCGGTGACGGCATCGGCGATCATAGCTCGCGGACCCTCTGGCGGCGGACGATCCAGATGAAGAAAGGCGCGCCGATGAAGGCGGTGACGATGCCGACGTCCAGCTCTCCGGGGCGGGCGACGATGCGGCCGACCACGTCGGACGCGACCAGCAGCGCCGCGCCGGTCAGGGCCGAGAACGGCAGAAGCCAGCGATGATCGACGCCCACCAGCAGGCGGCACAGATGTGGCACGATCAGCCCGACGAAGCCGATGGGGCCGCAGACCGCGGTTGTCGCCCCGCAAAGCAGGATCGCCGACAGCGCAGCCGTTGCGCGCGCGACCGCGACACGCTCGCCCAGTCCCGCCGCCATCTCATCCCCAAGCGCCAGCGAGTTCAGCTTGCGCGCGGATGCCATCGCCAGCAGCAGCCCGACGGCAAGGAAAGGCAGCACCGGCCCCATCCGCGCGAATGTCGCCCCGCCGACGCCGCCGATCTGCCAGGCCTGCAAGCCCCCGGCGATGTCGCCGCGCGTCAGCATCACCGCCACCACCAGCGAGTAGAAGGCGATCGAGGTCGCCGTCCCCGCCAGCGCCAGCTTCAGCGGCGTCGCGCCGCCTCGGCCGAGCGAGCCGATGGCATAGACGAAGACCGCCGTCGCGCCGGCGCCGCAGATCGCGACCCAGATGAAGCTGTGCGCGGCGCTGATCTGGAACCACGCGACCGCGATGACCACGGCCAGCGCCGCCCCGGTATTCACCCCCAGGATGCCCGGATCGGCCAGCGGATTGCGCGTCACCCCCTGCATCAACGCGCCCGAAAGCCCAAGCGAGGCCCCGGCCAGCGCCGCAAGCATCGTGCGCGGAATGCGGGCCGAGACGGCGGCATGGGCAATCGTTCCGACCTCTCCGCGCAGCCCGGCCAGGATGTCGTCAAGCCCCACCTGCCGGGTGCCGATGGCCACCGACAGCGCGCCAAGCAGCAGCAGCGCGGCCAGGACCACCGCCAGCCACAGCAGCCGCGCCCGCGCGGCGCGCCGCGGCAAGATGGTCGCGGATTCGGTCATTCGGCTTTCTGCGCGGCCTCGGCCAGCATGGCGACGTAATCGTCCAGCACCCATGCGATGCCCAGGGGCGTGGGATTCGCCGCGTTCCCGACCGGATCGTTCTTCAGCATGACGATGCTGCCATGGGCGACGGCGGGCATGTGGCTGACCAGCGGATCGGCCTTCATCGCGGCCAGCAAAAGCAGGTTGCCATAGGTCACGACGATGTCCACATCTTCGAAGGCGTCGATATTCTCGGCACTGACCGAGCCCGCGAACTTGCCCGGCTGCGTGGCATCCACGACGCTTTTCGGCATCGACAGGCCAAGATCCTGGAAGAACTTCACCCGCGTATCGTTGGCCGTGTAGAAATTCACGACGCTGAGGTTCGTGGTGTCCAGATGGGTCACGAACATCGCGGTCTTGCCCTGCAGGGCGGGATGCGCGGCAAGCGTGTCGGCGATCTGCGCCTCCATCCTGGCGATCAGCGCATCGCCTTCGGCCCCCATGCCCATGCCGGCGCTGTTCATCTGGATCATCCGCCGCCAATCGGTCGTCCAGGGCGAATCCGGGTAGGCGACGACCGGCGCGATTTGGCTCAGCGTGTCGTAATCGGACTGCGTCAGCCCGGAATAGGCGGCAAGGATCACGTCGGGGTCCACCGCCGCGACGGCCTCGAAATCGATACCGTCGCCTTCGTCGAACAAGGCCGGCGTGTCCGCGCCCAGTTCGGCCAGCTTTTCCTCGACCCAGGGCAGCACGCCGTCGCCGTCGTCGTCGCCGTAGTTCGCCGCCGCCATGCCCACCGGCACGACCCCCAGCGCAAGCGGCACCTCGTGATTGCCCGAGGCGACCGTCGCTACGCGGCGCGGTTTTTCCGTGATCGTCGTGGTGCCGAACGCATGCGGGATGCTGACGGGAAACCCGGCCTCATCCGCAAGGGCGGGGGCGGCGGCCGTCATCAGGACCAGCATCGCAGGGCGCAGAATCCGCATCGTCATGGCCTTTCCTGGCAGGTTCGCCTGCGGATTTCCCGCGCAAGCGGGCATGCGTCAACCCGTGCCGACCAAGGTATCCGCTTTTTCCCAAAGATTCCGACAAAAAAAGTGGGATTCTACAAGACAGGTTCGCGCCATCGGCCCTAGAAGCCCCGCCAGCATGACCGCCACGCCATCCCTGCCCCAGCCTCGGGCACCGGGGGGCTGCCGTCATTCCAAGACCAGCCAGCCTCGGCCCCTCCTCTGATCCGCAGGCAGCCAGCAGCAACAACAACATCCATGCGGGACCTTGAACCATGGCACATGACATCCGGCGCGGCCCCCGCCGCCACCTTACCGCCCTTCTGCTGGGCTGCACCGCCCTGATCGCATCCCCGGCCCTGGCCCAGGATCCCGCGCCGCCGGATTCCGGGGCGGGAACCGAGGAATCGCCCTATCGCCTTTCCCCGATCATCATCAACGCCAGCGGCCCGTTCGACGACGACGCGAACACGATCGTCGCCAGCGAATTGTGGGTCGGCGGCAAGGTGGCGACCAGCATTCTCGACACCCCGGCCTCGGTTTCGGTGATCACCGAAAAGGAGATGCGCGACCGCAGGGCCACCACGCTGGAAGAGGTGCTGAGCTATTCGGCGGGCATCCACACCGACTATTGGGGGACGGACGACCGCAACGAATACTATCTCGTGCGCGGCTTCCAGGCGACGACCTATCGCGACGGGCTGACCCTGGGCTCGATGCGCGCCACGCGCGAAGAGCCCTATGCCTATGAGCGGGTCGAGGTCATCCGCGGCGGCAACTCGACGCTCTTCGGGACCTCAGATCCGGGCGGCACGATCAACTTCGTGACCAAGCAGCCGCGCTTCGAGCGTTTCGGCGAGGTCTATGGCTCGATCGGATCGCCGCGGAACGCGGAATACGGCTTCGACGTGGGCGACACGCTGAACGCCGACCAGACGCTGGCCTGGCGCCTGACCGCCAGGGTGCAGGACGGCGAGCGGGAATACGACTATTCGCGCAACGATTCCACCTTCGTCATGGGCGGCCTGTCCTGGCAGCCCACCACGGCGACCAAGCTCAGCGTGATCGCGGATTACCTGAAGCGCGAGAACACGCCCAACAGCGGCGGCTATCCGCTGGACCGCGAATACGACCGCAGCGACTTCTTCGGCGAGCCGGACTTCAACTATCAGAACGTGGAGCGCTCGAGCATCAGCGCCCTGTTCGAGCATGAGTTCGACAGCGGCCTCAGCCTGCGTGCGAACCTGCGCTACAGCGACCTGAAAAGCGATTTCGGCTATGTCTATCTGTCGGACAGCGCGGCGCGGACCGGCACCATGGTGGACCGCTGGTATTTCGGCGGCAACTCCACGGCCAAGGAACTGATCGGCAACGTCATCCTGCAATACGACCGCAGCTTCGAAGCCTTCGACAGCAGCACCGTGGGCGGCATCGAGTTCCGCGACGCATCGACCACCAGCGCCCCGTTCTATGGGCTTTACACACCCATCGACGTGGCCAATCCGGTCTATTCGGGCGCACCCGGCGCGCTGGCAGCGCCCTACGAACTGCGCGACAACGACTACAAGACCCAATCGCTGTTCGTGCAGCAGAACCTGTCCTTCGACGACAAGATCATCGCAACGGTAGGCCTGCGCCACGACTGGCTGGACATCGAGGAAACGCTGAACGGCGTGCGCTCCAGCGGCGATTACTCGGAAACCTCGATCCGCGGCGCGCTGACCTACAAGATCAACAGCGAAATCTCGGCCTATGCCAGCTATGTCGAATCCGTCGCGCCTCCGG
Source organism: Paracoccus sp. pheM1 (assembly GCF_018499825.1). Classification (NCBI taxonomy): domain Bacteria; kingdom Pseudomonadati; phylum Pseudomonadota; class Alphaproteobacteria; order Rhodobacterales; family Paracoccaceae; genus Paracoccus; species Paracoccus sp. pheM1. The sequence goes on along the minus strand of NZ_JAGXCX010000001.1, from coordinate 951,467 downwards.
GCGTTGGCGCCGAGCCGGAACGGGGCGAACAATACGAAGTCGGGGTGAAATACCAGCCGCTTGGCACCAATGCGCTGATCTCGGCCTCGGTCTATGACCTGCGCAAGAACAACGTCACCGTCGCCGTGGTCCAGCCCGACGGCAATATCACCCGCGAACTGGTGGGCGAGCAGCGCGTGCGCGGCTTCGACCTGGAAGGCAAGGCCGAGCTGGCGAACAACCTCGACCTGATCGCGTCCTATTCCTACATGGATTCGGAAGTCGTGCGATCCGCGCCGATCCGGGGCGTGGACGTGGAAGGAAACGAGTTCTCCGAGGTTCCCAACCACATGGCGTCGCTGTGGCTGAACTATACCCTTGAGGGCAATGAGACCCGCGGCGACATGACCTTCGGCCTGGGCGCGCGCTATGTCGGTTCGTATTTCCACACGATCTCGAACAATACGGGCAAGGCCGATGCCTCGGTCACGCTTGATGCGGCCTTCAACTACAAGGTGCTGGAAAACACCAGCCTGGCGGTCAATATCAGCAACCTGCTGGACGAGCAGCATGTCGTCGGGCGGGGCACGGCGGATTACTACAATCCGGGCCGCACCGTCGCGGTGACGCTGCGCCGCACCTGGTAAGCCGGCCGCCCGGCCGTCGTCGCGACGGCCGGGCCCCTAGCTGACCAGCTGCATCCGCCGCCAGGCGGCGGGCGTTTCCCCGGCGACCTGGCGGAACACGCGCGTCAGATGCGCCTGATCGGAAAAGCCGACCTGGGCCGCGACATCGGCGACGGTCAGGTCGGTTTCGACCAGCAGCTTCTGCGCCTGGCCGATGCGTTGCGCCATCTGCCATTGCAGCGGCGTCTGCCCGGTCGTCTGCTTGAACACCGTCGCAAACCAGCTTTCCGACAGCCCCACCGTCGCGGCCATCTCGGCCACGGTCAGGCGGTGATCGCCCGCCTTTTCAAGACGCGCGGCCAGGCGGTTCATCTGCGCCGGGGTCAGCCCGCCGCTTGCACGCTCGGCCCCCTCATGCGGAATGTCCAGAAGCCCGGTCACGATGCTGCCGACAAGGCTTTCGGCGAAAACCCCGTGGCGCGAGGGCTGCGCGACCTCTCCGACCAGCAGCCCGGCCAGGGTGTGGATCGCATCGGCGTCCTGGATCTCGACCGGGCGGCGCAGCGCGGCCAGCGCGGCGGATGCCCCCACCGTCGGCGTCAGGAAGCGCATCATCCGGTCCTTGTGGATATGCAGGTCCAGATGCGCAAAGACGTGATGGCCGGTAAAGCGCGACCACATCGGCACGCCCGCCGGGACATAGAGCGCCCGCATCATCGGCCGCCCGCTGCGTCGCATTTCGTCGTCGCGGTTCGAGATTAGGATATGCGAGGACACGTCGTCGAAGAAGAACATGATGCGCGGGTCGGGCGACAGGTAATAGCCATGCGCGCCGGCCTGGCCTTCGGCCTGCCAATAGACGCTGACCAGCCCGTCCAGCCCGCGCCATTGCACCGGCGACACGCAGCTGATGCCTTGGGTATAACAGATCATCGAGTGACGATAGCTCATCGTCCGAAAGCCCCGCTCGTGCTGAGTATTCCAGATGGCATGCCTGTCAGGCGCGGCGCAGCAGGGCGCGAGGCGTCATCTCTGGGAAGCGATCCATTGTCGACCACGCATGATGCGGGAAACGGCCCGCCTTGGCAATATGCCGGGCCCCAACGTCGTTTCGGCCGGCCCAGGCTGGTGTATTTTCGCGACGCAGCGCGGGCGGGCCGGCGGGACCGCCCGGCCCCTCCCGCCCATGGCCGCGGGATGATCATGACCGGCGCGCAATGTGGCTGAAACGCCGCGACATCCGACAAGAATACCAGGGAAGCGGCTTGCGCTCCCGGAGTGGGTCATGACAGTGCGCTCGCCCGCAATCTGGTGATAGACCACGAGTGCCGGCGGCGCTCTGTCACCATCCACCAGGTCGGCGACGACGCGCGGCGGCAGGTCCCCGACCCGTCGCCGGGCGCGGAAACCATCGTCCATGACCGGCAGCGCTTCGCATCGTCAGGCGCGCGCGGGCGGACCTGCCGCCGCGCACGCGGCTGGCATTCGAACAGCATCGGCTGGGAGGGGCTAGGCAATGCCGAGATCGGGCAGCGCATCGGCCTGTCGACGACGCAGACATGGATACTGATCCGCGATGCAGCGCCTTCGGGAGACCATGGACATCGGCTTCCTCCACGCACCGCACTCGGAATCGCTGCAGGCCCTGTCGCCCGACCTGTTCCTCGGCGCTTTCGGCATCGGCGGCAGTCGCGGCGCTGGAGCGGATCGCGGCGGTCATCTCGATGCCGATCCACGCGGCGGGATCGACAGCTTCTCGACCACCGAGGCGCCTTGCGCCGAGCCGGCGCAGTCACCGGCTCGATCATGCGGCGACCGATGTCGACCGCGAAGACGACCCCGCGCCCGCCAGCGTCATCTCGACAGCTTCCCGCTTGACGTCCCAACTGCGGCTAGGCAACCCGTCCGCTCATCACCGCGGGGCCTCGGTCCGATCTGCGTGACCATGGATGGCACAGATGCAGGATCTGTTCCGCCGGTTCGTCGGGCAGAGTGCATGCTGGCTTTGGCCGACATGGTATTCCGCGAGGATCTGGCGCCTGAATTCATGCAGAAGTTTCGGTGGCGTCCTGGCAGGGGATTTCTTCCTCTCGAAACCTGGTGGAGGTCGGTTCAACCGCCCAGTCCTGCGCGGTCTCCCGTCCCGGATGGGTGAATTCTGCCGTCATCCTGGTCCCTCCCGATGTTCAGCTTGCGTCGCGGCGCGGCAGGGCGTCCTGCCGGATCATGTCCGCCGCCTTTTCCCCGATCATGATGCAGGGCGCGTTGGTATTGCCCGAGGTGATCGTGGGCATGACCGAGCCGTCCGCCACACGCAGCCGCCCGATGCCATGCACCCGCAGCCGCGGATCCACCACCGACAGCGCGTCGCGCCCCATCCGGCAGGTGCCGACCTGGTGCCAGCCGCAATTGCCGTGGGCCCTGATGTGCTCGAGCAGCGCCTCGTCCTCCTGCACCGCCGGCCCCGGCAGCCGCTCGGCCACCACGCGGGCCGCCACCGGGTCGCGGGACATGATCTCGCGCATCCGCCGCAGGCCCAGGACCGTGCGCCGCCCGTCGTCGGGGTCGGAAAGGTAGTTCGGCTGGAAGGCCGGCGCCGCCAGAGGGTCGGGCGATCTCAGCGACACATGCCCGCGCGAGCCGGGGTTGAGCAGCACCACCCCGGCGCTGACGCCGGGAAAGCCGTCCACCATCACCGCCCCCTTGGGATGGAAGGTGTAGGACACCGGCCGCAGCACCATCTGCAGGTCCGGCTGCGCCAGCGCGTCCGAGCTGCGCACAAACACCGCCGAGGCCGAGACCGACAGGGCCAGCAGCCCGCGCCGCGCCAGCAGGTATTTGACCCCCTCGACGTATTTCCCCAGCCCGCGCAGGGCGTCGTTGCAGGAACTGCCCCGCGTCACCTCCCAGATCATCGGGCCGAACCAGTGGTCCTGCAGGTTCCGGCCCACGCCCGGCAGGTCGCGCGCGACCGCGATGCCCTGCGCCGCCAGCATCCGCCCCTCGCCGATCCCCGACAGCATCAGCAGATGCGGCGAATTCAGCGACCCGGCCGAGACCACGATCTCGCGCCGGGCGCGGATCACATGGCGCCGGTCGCCCTGCAGGATCTCGACGCCCGTCGCCTCGCCCCGCTCGACCAGGATGCGCAGCACGCGGGTCTTGCGCATCACGGTCAGGTTGCGCCGGTGCAGGACCGGCTTGACGAAGGCGGTGTAGCTGGTCTCGCGCCGGCCGTCGCGGATGGTGTGCTGGTGGAAATCCGCGCCCTCGTAGGGCGGGGCGTTCAGGTCGCCGACGCGCGGGACGCCGGCATTCTCGGCGGCGCGCAGGTAGTCCTCGATCGTGGGGTGCTTCTGGCGCGGGTCGCTGACCCGCAGCGGGCCGTCGCCGCCGTGGAACGCGCTGGCGCCGCGGCTGTTCGATTCGGACTTGATGAAATAGGGCAGCACCTCGTCCCAGCCCCAGCCCTCGGCGCCCAGCGCGGCCCAGCGGTCGAAGTCCAGCGGGTGGCCGCGCATGTAGACCATGCCGTTGACGGCGCCGGTGCCGCCTTCGGTCTTGCCGCGCGGCCAGTAGATGCTGCGGCCGTTGATCTCGGCGCCCGGCTCGGTGAAATAGGCCCAGTTGATCGCCTTTTCCAGGAACAGCCGCCCCATCCCGGCCGGCGCATGCACCCAGAAGCGGTCGGCATGGCCCCCAGCCTCCAGCAGCAGAACCTGGTTGCGACCATCCTCCGACAGACGGCTCGCAACCACGCTCCCAGACGAACCAGAGCCAATCACGATGTAGTCGAAACTCTCCATGGATTTTCAATACCTTGCTGCCAGCCGCTCGCGGCTATCGGCTTTTCAGGATGGATGTCGGTCCGCCGAAGCTTTCCATCGAACGACGAAGGAACCGGCATCTGGAGAGATGCCGCTCCGATGCGCCGTGCCTATTCGGCGCTGTCCCGGAAGGCTTGCAGCACCTGCGTGCCCGCCTGCCCATTGTCCTCGATTTCCTTGGCCCAGGAAACGGTGACGTCGTTGATCAGCGCCTGCCATTGTTCCATCTCCTCCGCCGGCGGGGTGGAAATCTGCCAGTCGTGGTTGGCAGCCAGGTCGTCGCGCACCCGGCTTTCCTCGGCGTCCAGCCATTCGCAAAGCGCGGTCTGCGCATCTGCGGCAGCGGTGGCGAAAATTTCCTGGTCCTCGGGGTTCAGCCGATCCCAGGCCGTCGTGCTGATGGTGTAAAGCAACGTGCCGCCGCCAAGTTCGACCCCTTCGACCGCGTTGTTCAGCACATCCTCGAGCCCGAATGTCGGCGTCGAATGATAATACCACAAGGCGCCATCGACGGTGCCTCGCGACAGGCTGTCGAACATTTCGCCGGCGGTCAGCTGGATCGGCGTCGCCCCCAATGCACGAACCGTCTTGTTCATGGCCGACCCAGCCGCGCGGAGCTTCAACCCTTTCAGGTCCGCGAGCCCCCCCACCGGCCTGTTCTTGGTCGCGATCTTGAGCGGCGGAATGGTCGAGGCGAAAAGGACGCGCATTCCCTGCCCCTTCAGTTCCAGCTCGTCCAGGATCGCGCCCGGCTTGGCCACATTCCAGAACATCCGCGTTCCCTGGCAGGCGGAGGCATACATCCCCGGCAGTTCGGCCACCGAGGAAAGCGGCAGCTTGTCGGGCGAATAGGCCGGGATCACCATGGCCAGTTCCGCCAGGCCCGACCGCTGCACCGCAATGACATCCTTGCCCAGTTGACCGGCAGGATAGACTTCGAAGGCGATCCGGCCTTCGGATGCCTTGGTGACCGCTTCCGCGAAAACCTTGCCGCCCTGCGTCCACAGATAATGATCTGCGGGAAAGACATGCGCGAACTTCAGCGTTTCCGCCTGTGCGGTGGCCGCCAGGGCAGAGGTCATCAGACCTGCTGCCAGAAGCCGGCAAATTCCATGGACCATTCCTTCCTCCCGATTTTGAAGACCGATGTGCGGTCATTATGTCCCCCTGGGCCAAGATGGCCGGGTGGGCTTTCCTTTTTGATTGCGCCGCTATTTCTCCAGCGCATCCACCATTTCGCGCGGCATGCCGATGGAGCGGCATTCGACATAGGCGTCGAAAGCCTCGAGCCCGGCCTCGCGGCCGATGCCGCTGCACTTCCAGCCGCCGATCGGGGCATGGAAACCAACCAGATTGCCGTTCAGCTCGACCACGCCGCTGCGGATGCGGCTGGCGACACCAAGCGCCCGGTCTAAATCGCCGCTGAAGACCGCACCGTTCAGCCCATAGGCCGAATCGTTGGCGATCGCGATCGCGTCCTCGTCGTCCTTGTAGGTCAGCACCGTCAGCACCGGGCCGAAGATCTCCTCCTGCGCGATCCGCATCTTGCGGTCGACATCGACGAACAGCGTGGAGTCGATGAACCAGCCCCGATCCAGCCCAAGGGGGCGGTCGCCGCCGCGAGCGATCCGGGCACCCTCGGCCTGCCCGATGGCGAGATAGTCCGCGACCCTGTCCCTTTGCCGCTTGCTGACCAAGGGCCCGATCTGCGTGGCCGGATCCAGCGGATCGCCGATCGGCATCGAATCCATCAGGGCGACGATCCGGTCGATCAGTTCGGAGGCGTGGCGTTCGGGCACCACTATCCGCGTCTTGCCGCTGCACACCTGCCCGTTGTTGCGCAGCGAGGCCGTGCGCAGCATCTCGACCGCCTGGTCGAAATCGGCATCGTCCAGGATGATCGCCGCCGATTTCCCTCCCAGTTCCAGCGAAACCCGGCGCAGATCCTGGCCACACAGGCTGGCGATCCGCCGCCCCGCCGCGGTCGAGCCGGTAAAGGAAACCTTGTCCACCGAAGGATGGGTGACGAGGTATTCGCCGATCTCGCGCCCCGCAGGGACGATGTTGATCACACCCGCGGGAAAGCCTGCCGCCGCGGCCATCTCTGCCAGCAGATAGGCATCGAAGGGCGTCTCGGGCGCCGGCTTCAGAACCACCGTGCAGCCCGCAAGCAGCGCCGGGATGATCTTGATCATCGTCACCAGCTGCGGGGCGTTCCAGGGCACGACCGCCGCCACCACGCCGATCGGCTCGCGGGTGACCAGCGCATTGCCGGTCCCCGAACGGCGGAAGCTGCGGAACGGGTAGTCGTCCACGATCTCGAGATAGCTGTCGATCAACAGCCGCGCACCGATGGACTGCATCCCTTTCGACATGGTGATCGGGCAACCCATTTCGGTGGAGACAAGTTCGGCCAGCGTATCTTCATGGGCCCGGAACTGCGCTCCCAGCCTGGCGACGGCGGCCTTGCGCTCGGCCAGCGGCATGCGGGGCCAGGGACCGTGGTCGAAAGCCTCGCGGGCCGCGGCGATGGCGCGGTCCATATCCTCGCGGGTTCCGTCGGGCACCGAACCAAGGGCATCTTCGGTGAAGGGCGAGATCACTTCGATGCGCCCGTCCGATGCGGGCTTGATCCACTGGCCACCGATATAAAGCTGATCGTATCGACCTTGCCACATGGCGTTTGCTCCTGTTTGGGATTGCCGCAGCACGGCGGATCGGCAGCGATCCGGGCACATGCTTCGGTAGACGGGAAATGATGCGGCGGGCCTTGCCTGCCGCCGCTCTCAATTGGCGAATGTGGTTGAACGGGACAGGTCGAGCCAGGCCTGCAACTCGTCCCCTACCGCGGCCAGCGTGGTGCGGCGGGCTTCGACCGCGTCCTCGCCCAAGGGCAGGCGCAATGGCGGTTTCTCTTGCGCGACGATCTTGCACAACACCGCGCCGAATTTTTCCGGATCGTTGGGTTGCCGCCCGCTTGCCTGCGACACGCCGGCCAGGGCACGGTTCAGATCGGCATAGTCCGACGCTGGATTGATCGCGCTGACCAGGGATGGGCCACGGAAATCCGTGCGGAAGGCGCCCGGCTCGACGATGGTCACCTTGACGCCGAAGGGGGCCACCTCCTTGGAAAGCGCCTCCGAATAGCCCTCGACCGCGAATTTCACGGCACTGTAGAAGGCAAAGCCCGGATATGCGCTGAAACCGGCGATAGAGGACAGGTTGATGATGTGGCCTGCGCGTTGACGCCGCATGATCGACAACACCGCGCGCGTCATCTCGACAAGCGAGAAGAAGCCCACCTCGAACAAGGCGCGATAGGTGTCGGCGGGCGTTTCCTCGGCCGGCGCAGCCACGCCATAGCCGGCGTTGTTCACCAATACGTCGATGCGATCGAAGAACGACAGGGCGCGGGCGACCACATCAGCGGTGCGGTGGATATCGCGCGCATCAAGGTGCAGCGACCGCATCCGGTCTGGAAATTCCGCGGCAAGGCCGTGATCGCCATCCTTCGCAAGGACCGTCACGACGACATTGTCGCCTTGGGCCAGGGCTACGCGTGCCGCCGCCGCCCCCAGACCCTTGTCGGCCCCGGTGATCAGCCAGGTGCGGGCCTCTTTGTCCATGTCCAGTCCTCCCCCCTTTTCATGCTCCCCTTCATCAGGCTAGTCCGGGTCAGGCGCTGGCTGTAGTCGGTTATGCAAATACAGATTGTCTCGCAAATCGTTCCAATCCCGATCAAGGACAGGCCCGATCAAGGACAGGGACGTCACGCCTTGGGCAGCTTCGATCTTGTCGGCCGGCATGGCAGGTTCTCGGCAACCGGGCGAACGCAGGGGCGAAGTTCAGCAGTTACAATCTGAAGGCCAACTGCCTAGCCTATTCGACCCGCAACCTGTGCCTGGCCAAGGCGGACCCGACGATCCAAAGATGCCGACAAGAGCGCCCAGGAGGGGGCGTCTTTCCGAAAACCCCACAAGCCGGTCCTTTTCTCTGCACGATCTGTCCGCCGCAAAGGGCGCATTCCAGGCATTGATCCAGAGCCCTTCAACGAGGCCGGATTGCCTGCAATTGCGTCAGTTGCGGCTATCCGCCGCTTCCAGCACGTGGCGGCTAGTGGAAATCACGTTGCGGATGACGTCCTCCTGCAGCCGGCCTTTGCGACAGGCGGCAATGATCCTGACCTGCTGCAGGGGCTCTTCCAGCGGTATGCAGACCAGCCTGTCCCCCTGGTAGGTGATCGCATTATGCGGCTGGAACATGCTGAAGGTGAAACCAAGGCCCTTGCCGACCGCAGACCGGACCAGCTCATAGGACGAGGACGAAAACGCTATTGGCGGCTTGATCCCCCTTGCGTAAAGCAGATCCAGCATCGTCCGTCCGGGAATTTCCCGGTCCAGCCGCACATAGGACAGCCCCTCCAGATCCCCCAGCGCAAGCCGTTTCCTGCCCGCCAAGGGACTGGAGGCGGGCAAGACCACCTTGGCCTCGACCTTGGCCAGATCGACCACGTCATAGCCCTCACGCTCGAAGCAGAGATCGTAGAGCATCATGATGTCGATATGGCCCTTGTTCAGCTGCTCCAAAAGATTGGGGTGGCTGCTCTCGACAAAGTCCAGTTCGACCTTGGGCCAGATTTCCCGGTTCCGCATCAGGATCGGAATGGCGAAGACATAGACGAGCGCGAGATAGGCTCCGATCCGGACCTTGCCGCCGGCATCGGTGCGCAAGTTGCGTGCACCCTGCGCCCATTTCTCGGCCTCGGCCAATACGCCGCGTGCCATCTGCTCAAGGATTTCGCCGGAAGGGGTCAGCTTGACGCCATGCGCGGGAAATCGGTTGAACAGCCTGGTGCCGGCGATCGCTTCGAGATTGTCGATCGCGGCAGAGATCGCCGCAGTCGAAACGCCCAGTTCCTTTGCCGCGCTGGCAATGCTGCCCAGTGCGGCCGTCGCGCGGAAATAGGAAAGTTGTCTCAAGGTGAACCGAAGCAAGGCAATCTCCCAATGTGCGGTGAAAATGCAGAACGCCGGTCGGTCGGAGCGGCCAAGGCCCCGGTCCGACGACAGCCGCAGCATCCAGCAGACAGACCGGCTTCGTCGCGTCCGGGGCAGGTTATGCCAGCGGACGCGGAGGGTTCAAGCGCAACATCCGGTAGAACGGCGTTCCCGCTCGATAAGACAGGACAGGGGCGGCGGATGTGGATTGCTGGCCCCCTGCGGCGCGACCCGCAAGCTGGAGCGATGAAAGGCGCCCGTTCGACGAAACGACCGCGGTCCCGTCGGATGGCCGTCTGCCCCCCGCAAACGATGCGCGCACCTTCGGCGCTGACATCCTGGGTGACGATCTGCATGGCGGGATCCCGCAGGTCGCTCACCGGCATCGAAACCGTCAAAGCGACGGGGCGCCGTCGTCCTCTCCGCGCAACCCGGAAGATGCATATTGTTTCATAAATGGTTCCAATTTATGCTGCGGAAATGAATTTCGAGGATCTGCGCAGCTTTGGCATGGTCGTGCAGCATGGCGGCTTTACCGCTGCCGAACGCGCCACGGGCGAGCGCAAGGCCAAGCTCAGCCGCCATATCCAGCGGCTGGAAAGCGACCTGGAAACCCAGCTGCTTTTCCGTTCGACCCGCAGCCTGCGCCTGACCGAAGCCGGCCGGGCGATCTATGAGCAATGGCAGATCGTCGAGAGCAGCCTCGAAGACGCCGAAGCCATCGCCGTCGAGTTCAGGTCGCGCGTGTCGGGCGATCTGCGGGTCAGTTGCCTGCCGGGGCTAGCGCGCTATCTTGGCCCGAAATTCGTGACGGACTTCCTCCGCGACTACCCCGAGGTGCGGCTGGAACTGCACGTGACGACGGAAAAGGTTGACCTGATCAACAAGCGTTTCGATCTGGCGATCATGGCCGAGGTCAATGAACGCAGCAATCCCTCGCTTCTGACGCGCAAGCTGGGCGAGACGCGCAGCATCCTCGTGGCCTCGCCGGCGTTCCTTGCCCGCCATCCCGGAATCACGCTGGAGGGCATAAAGCAGCTGCCGACCGTCAGCGTCGGCGGCGACTATCTTTCGGCCGGCTGGGCGGGCAGTTGGAAGCTGCGCAACGACAAGGGGGAAAGCTACACGCTGCGGCACCGGCCGGTGCTGGTGAGCAATGATTCGGCAATGATCCGGGACGCGGTCATAGAAGGCGGCGGCGTCGGCCTGCTGTCGCTCCAGACCTGCGAAACGGCCCTGGCGCAAGGCACCTTGAAGCAGATCCTGCCGGAATGGCATTCCCTCTGGGGCCGCATCAGCATCCTGTTTCCCGACAACAGGCGCATGTCCCCCGCCGCCCGAGCCTTCATCGAGCATATGTCCAACTCTGCGCGGCAGAAAATCGGCTGAGGACTCGGGGCCGCCGGAAGTCGATGCGCTGATTTCCAGCCGGATCCAGCAGGAAATCAAAGCTAAATTTTTCTTATCATATAGCAAGATATAATAATCTTTTCCTATCAATTGAAGCCCGTTAGCAATGTGATTGTGCGGGCGGGAGGGCTTTGCGAGCCATTCACCCGACGGCCGGGGACGAACAATCTGAACAACCCGACGATGCGGCCATAGCCTGCACGATCCGAAAAACATTACCCATAGCAAGGAAAATAAACCATCATGCTTGGCAAGCTAATCGCTGCGGTATCGCTTGTTTCGATGTTGAGCATCGGCGCCGCCTGCGCCCAGGACGGCACGCAACTGGAACAGTTCCCGATCCGCGACGACTGCGCGAATCCGGTCGAGCCGCATCTCAAGGAGGGCTGTGCATTTCTTGATGAGCTTCTCGCCGCGTTCATCGGAAACGATGCTGAAAAGTTCGCCGATATAAACCACTACCCCCACGTTCGGATCACCAATCAAGGCACCAAGATCTGGGACACGCGCGACGACTATTACAAGGACAACACCGCCGAGATCCTTGCAGCAAAGGAAAAATCCGAACGATTCCCAGGATGGGTCAACGGCCGATGGGAAAAGCGCCAGCTTATCCAGTTCGACGACAGCCAGATGCATTTCGCCGTGTATTTCTCGCGCCTCCCTGCGGCAAAACCCATTCGCCGCCGATCAAGTTGCGCTTACAGTCCTGCATGCCTGCCTCCTGCTGTCGGGCAAGGATTTGCCTCAAGAAACTGGCAGGATTATTCCCTATCCTCGGCGATCAGACCGCCAAGAAGGGTTGGCGATCGACAAGTTTCCCTTGTCACATATTCGGGTAGTTCGGCCCGTCTCCGCCCTGGGGTGTTGTCCAGTCGATGTTCTGGCTGGGATCCTTGATGTCGCAGGTCTTGCAGTGGACGCAGTTCTGGAAGTTGATCTGGAAGCGCGGGCCGCCCTCGCCCTCCAGCACCTCGTAGACCCCGGCCGGGCAATAGCGCTGCGCCGGCTCGGCATAGAGCGGCAGGTTCACCGCGATCGGGATCGCGGGATCCTTCAGCTTCAGGTGGCAGGGCTGGCTTTCCTCGTGGTTGGTGAAGCTGAACGCCACGTTGGTCAGGCGGTCGAACGAGAGCTTGCCGTCCGGCCTGGGATAGTCGATGGGCTGGAAATCGGCGGCCTTGCCGGTGGCCTCGGCGTCGGTCTTGCCGTGCTTCCAGGTGCCGAGCGGGTTCCAGCCGGTCAGGTTCGCCACCCACATGTCGAAGCCGCCGAGCGCCAGCGACGGCCACAGCCCCAGCTTCGACCAGAGCGGCTTGACGTTGCGGACCGGCTTCAGGTCGCGGGCGATGGGGCCCGAGCGCAGGTCGGCCTCGTAGTCCGTGAGCTCGTCGCCCGCGCGGCCGGCGGCGATGGCGGCCGCCGCCGCCTCGGCCGCGGCGATGCCCGAGAGCATGGCGTTGTGGTTGCCCTTGATGCGCGGCACGTTCACCAGTCCCGCCGAGCAGCCCAAGAGCGCCGCGCCGGGCACCGCCAGCTTCGGGATCGACTGCCAGCCGCCCTCGGAGATGGCGCGGGCGCCGTAAGCCACGCGCTTGCCGCCCTCCAGCAGCTCCGCGACCAGCGGGTGGTGCTTGAAGCGCTGGAACTCCATGTAGGGATAGAGGTAGGGGTTGGCGTAGTTCAGGTGGACGACGAAGCCGACCAGCACCTGGTTGCCCTCGAGGTGATAGATGAACGACCCGCCGCCGGCGTTCTTGCCCAAGGGCCAGCCCATGGTGTGGGTGACGGTGCCGGGGCGGGCCTTGGAGGGGTCGATCTCCCAGATCTCCTTCATGCCGAGGCCGAATTTCTGCGGCTCATGGCCGGCGGAGAGGTCGTATTTCTGGATGAGTTCCTTCGCCAGCGAACCCCTCACGCCCTCGGCGATCAGCACGTATTTGCCGCGCAGCTCCATGCCGGGCTCGTAGGCCGGGCCGGGGGTGCCGTCGGCATCGAGCCCCATCTCGCCGGCCACGACGCCGGCGACGCGGCTGCCCTCGTAGACCAACTGCGAGCAGGCCATGCCGGGGAAGATCTCGACCTCCAGCGCCTCGGCCTGCTCGGCGAGCCAGCGGCAGACATTGCCCATGGAGACGATGTATTTGCCGTGGTTGTTCATCAAGGGCGGCATCGGCCAGTTCGGCACCCGGACCTGGCCCTGCGGGCCGAGGATGTAGAAATTGTCCTGGGTGACTTCGGTGCTGACGGGCGCGCCCTTGTCCTTCCAGTCCGGGATCAGCTTGTCGAGGCCGGCGGTGTCCAGAACCGCGCCCGAGAGGATATGCGCGCCGATCTCCGAGCCCTTCTCCAGCAGCACGACGCCGAGGTCCGGGTTCACCTGCTTGAGCCGGATCGCCGCCGACAGCCCCGCCGGGCCGCCGCCGACGATCACAACGTCGTATTCCATCGACTCGCGTTCAATTTCGGACATGGCTCGGCCCCCCTGGCTGGCTGGTGGCGGTTGCGGGGTGGGGCGGGGGGCTCTGCCCCCCGCGCCCCTGCGGCCCCTCGATGGGGCCGCAGGGGCGCTCCCCCCGGAGTATTTGCGGAACAGAGAAGTTCAGAGCTTGCCGGTCAGTTCCGGCACCAGGCTGAACAGGTCGCCCACCAACCCGTAGTCGGCGATCTTGTCGGCCCGCCCTTTCCATGGCGCGGCCCGCTCGGCGAAGAGGCTGGTAATGGTGAAGCCGCCCTCCATGACCAGCCTGTCGCTCATGGCCTGGATCTCGGCATCCAACCATCGGCAGGGATTGCGCCGACCGCTGGCGCCCGCCTGGGCCATTGCGGCACGGGCATCTTGCGGCCGGGTCCGCATCGAAAGCGCCGGGGCCCGCAGGAAAGGCGGTGATCTGCCTATGCGCCAGCTTCCGCGGGATCCTATCCGCGGCGCCGGCGGCCGGGACGGCACGCGTCGGGGCCGGTGTCGAGGGGGTCAGGCGGGGCATGGTCGTCTCTTCCGAAAATGCCGCGGTCAGGCGAAGGTTTCCGCGTAAGCTGCGGGCAGGCCGATGGATTTCATCTCGACATAGGCGTCGAAGCCCTCGATCGCCGCCTCGCGGCCGATGCCGGACTTCTTGAAGCCGCCGAGCGGAGAATAGAACCCCGCCCCGGCGCCGTTGATGTCGACCGAGCCGGTGCGGATGCGGCGTGCGACCGCGACCGCATGGCCGTCGTCACCCGAAAAGACCGAGCCGTGCAGCCCGTATTGCGAATTGTTGGCGATGGCCACCGCCTCGTCCTCGCTGTCGTAGTTCAGCACGGCGAGGACCGGGCCGAAGATCTCTTCCTGCGCGATGGTCGCGTTCTGGTCCACGTCGGCGAAGATCGTCGGCTCGACGAACCAGCCGCGGCCCAGGTGGCCGGGGCGGCCGCCGCCGAGGACGAGCGTCGCGCCCTCGGCCTTGCCCCTGGCGACATAGCCCTCGACCCGGTCGCGCTGGCGGGCGCTGACCATCGGGCCGATCTCGGTCGCCGGGTCCATCGGGTCGCCCACCGGCATGGTGCCGACCATGGCCGCCAGGGCATCCAGGATCTCGTCGCGGCGCCGGCGCGGCACCAGGATCCGAGTCTTGTTGCTGCACACCTGTCCCGAATTGCGCAAGGAGGCAAGGCGCAGGTTCTCGACCGCCTTGGGGATATCGGCATCGTCGAGGATGATCGCCGCCGACTTGCCGCCCAATTCCAGCGTGATACGGCGGATCTCCTGCCCGCAAAGCCCGCCCAGGCGCTGCCCGGCGGCGGTCGAGCCAGTGAAGCTGACCTTGTCCACGCCCGAATGCAGGCACAGGTATTCGCTGGTCTCGCGGTCGGCGGGCAGCACGTTGACCGTGCCCGGCGGCAGCCCGGCCTGCTGCACCAGCTCGGCCAGCAGATAGGCGTTGACCGGGGTTTCCGGCGCCGGCTTGAGGATGACGGTATTGCCGCAGAGCAGCGCCGGAGTCATCTTCAGGATCGCCAGCAGCAGCGGCGCGTTCCAGGGCACCACGGCGGCGACCACGCCCATCGGCTCGCGCAGCACCAGCCCGTTGCCAAGCGGCGTGCGGCGCAGGTCGCTGAACGGGTATTGCGGCGCCAGGTCGAAGAACACGTCCATCAGCACCCTGGGACCGGCGGCCTGCATCCATTGCGAGGTGCTGATCGGGCAGCCGTTCTCGGTGGTGACGAGTTCCGCGATCAGATCCTGCCGCTCGGCGATCAGGTCGCGCAGCCGGGCCAGCACCTCGATCCGCTCGGCCAGCGCCATGCGCGGCCAGGGGCCGTGGTCGAAGGCCATGCGGGCGGCGGCCACGGCGCGGTCGGCATCGGCCCTGTCGCCCGAGACCACGCTGGCGACCGGCTCTTCGGTCATGGGCGAGATCACCTCGACGAAGGTGCCGGAACTGGGTGCCACCCATTCGCCGCCGATGAACAGCCTGTCGGTTCGTCCTTGCCAGATCATGTCGTCCCCCATCCCGTCAGCGGCAGGTGTAGCCGCCGTCCACCGGCAGCGCGATGCCGGTGACGAAGGACGCGTCGTCCGACAGCAGCCACAGCGCACCATGCGCGATCTCGATGGGTTGCGCGGCGCGGCCCATCGGCACGATGGCCATCAGCTTCTGGCGGTTCTCCTCGGTCTTGTCCTCGTCGCCCTTGCGGCCGAAGAACAAGGGCAGCATCGGCGTGTCGACCGGGCCGGGGCAGATCGCGTTCACGCGGATGCCGTCCGCGGCATAGCGCTGCGCCAGCGACATGGTCAGGCCGATCACGCCGAATTTCGCCATGGAATAGATCGGCGCCATTATCGAGCCGACCAGCCCGCCCACCGACGAGGTAAACAGGATCGAGCCGCCGCCGCACTGGCGCATCAGCGGGCCGGCCGCCGCGGCGCATTGCACCGCCGAGGTCAGGTTCAGGTTGACGGTAAAGTCGTAATCCGCCTTCTCCATCTCCTCGAATTGCGCGGGGCCGGGCGTGCCGGCATGGGCCCAGAGCAGGTCCAACCCGCCCAGCCAATCGGCGGCCTCGCGGATCACCCGGCCGCATTCCTCGGGCCTGGACAGGTCGGCGACGAAGCCCCTGGCCTTGCCGCCCGCTGCCAGGATCTCGTCCACCACCGCCTGCGTCCGCTCGGGGTGGATGTCGACCACCGCGACGGTGGCGCCTTCCTGCGCAAAAAGCTTGCAGCCGGCGGCGCCCATGCCCGAGGCGGCGGCGGTCACGATGGCGCGCTTGTCCTTGAGGCGCATGTCCCGGTTCTCCCCGTCAGATGTCGAGATTGAAATTGATGGTCTTCAGTTCGGTGAAGGCCTCGATGGCCGGCCAGCCGCCCTCGCGCCCGATGCCCGAGCGCTTGACGCCGCCCATCGGCGCGTTGGGGATGCTGGCATAGCCGTTGATGCCGACCGAGCCCGAGCGGATGGCGCGCGCCACTCGGAAGGCCTGCGTCACGTCGGCGGTCCAGAGCGTCCCGGCCAGCCCGTATTCGCTGTCGTTGGCGATGCGGATCGCCTCTTCCTCGGTCTCGAAGGGGATGACCGACAGGACCGGGCCGAAGATCTCTTCGCGGGCGATGCGCATGTCGTTGGTCACGCCCACGAACATGGCCGGGTTGACCCAGTTGCCGTTCGCCAGATCGCCGCCGGGCCGGTCGCCGCCGAAGGCCAGCGGCGCGCCCTCGGCCTTGCCGCTTTCGACGAAGCCCAGCACGCGTTCCAGATGCGCCCTGGTGATCATCGGCGCCGAGGTGGTGGCGGCGTCGAAGGGATTGCCGAAGCGGACGTTCCTGACCTGCTCGGTCGCGTGGTGGACGAATTCGTCCAGCACCGAGACATGCACCAGCGCCCGGCTGGAGGTCGAGCAGACCTGGCCCGACAGGAAGGTGGAACACAGCCCCATCAGCGTGGTCGCCGCGCCCGCGACGCTGCGCGCCTGCGGAAAGACGATGCCCGCGCTTTTCCCGCCCAGCTCCAGCGACAGCCGCTTCATGTTCAGCCCGCTGGCATTGGCGATCCGTTCGCCCACCGCGGCCGAGCCGGTGAAGCTGACCTTGTCCACGCCGGGATGGCCGGCCAGCGCCGCGCCGGTCTCGCCCGCGCCGGTGACGAAGTTGAACACGCCCTCGGGCAGGTCGCTTTCGGCAAGGATCTGCGCCAGCCGCGTGGCGGCGAGGTTGGTGTTCTCGGACGGTTTCAGCACCACGGTGCAGCCGCAGGCCAGCGCCGGCCCCGCCTTCATCGCGAACATCGCCAGCGGCGCGTTCCAGGCGGTGATCAGCCCGGCGACGCCCACCGGCTCGCGAAAGCTCATGTAATGGAAGTTCGAGGCGTCCGAGAATTGCGGATAGGTCTCGCCGGTGATCTTGTCGATCCAGCCGGCGTAATGGTCGAAGATGTCGGCGCAGGCCTTGCCCGACAGGCGCGAGTTGCGGCTGAAGTGATAGGGAATGCCGTTGTCCAGCGTCTGCAGCTGCGCGAGCTCCTCCTCGGCGTCGTAGATGCGTTCGATGATGCGCTGCAGCATGCGCTTGCGATCCTGCGCCGCCATGCGCGGCCAGGGCCCTTCGTCAAAGGCCCGGCGGGCGGCAGCGACGGCCATGTCCACGCCGCGCCGGCCGGCCTCGGCAAAGCTGGTCATCACCTCGTTGGTCGCGGGACTGACCTGGTCGAAGCGCGGACCGTCCCAGTCCACCCACCTGCCGCCGATGAACATGCGCCCCGGTTGCACCCCAAGCCGGTCCCGGACATCCAACAGACTGAAAGACATGGTTTCCCCTCCCCCCTGCAAGCCATGCCCGGTCTGCCGGGGGACACCCCTGCGGCCAGCACATCGATCTTGCGAATTCCCCATGCGCGGCCCTGCGCCGCACCCTCGCGCAAATCTACTTTTAGGAATTTAATTTTGCAATACGAAATTAAAACATGCCCCGGAAATCCCGCTGGCCGCCCCGGCGGGCGGTGCCCTCAATACGACTTCGGCAGGCCGAGTCTCTTCTCGGCGATGTTGGACAGGATGAGCTGCGAGGTGATCGGGGCAAAGGACCATCACCTCGCGCATGAAGCGCTCGACACGGTATTCCTTGGCATAGCCATAGCCGCCATGCGTCAGCATCGCGTTCTGGCAGGTCGCCACCGCCGCCTGCAAGGCCAGAAGCTTCGCCGCATTCGTCTTTGAAACCGCAGGGCTTGCCTTCGTCCCACAGCCTTGCGGCATGCAGCATCATCAGCTTCGCCCAGTTCTGCGCCAAGGGATGCCGGATGCCCTGGTTCTGGCCGATGGGCCGGTCAAACACCGCCTGCACCGCGCCGCCCGCTTCCGCCATGGCCTGCAAGAAGACCGCCGCCTCGGTGATGCCGATCCCGGCCCCGCCATAGGCCTCGGGCATGGCGATGCCCAGCCGCCGCCGCACAGGCGCCGAAGACCTCGGGGAAGCAACCCTAGCGACCACGTTCCGGCCAGCAGTCGGGGCCGAATTTCGACGCGATCCGCAGCCCCGCGTCCCGGACCGCCTGCTGGTCCGGGACCGGGATGGTCGCCATGGGGGCGCTCGCAAGCCGGCGCGCGCCCCTGGCGCAAGATCAGATCACCTTGCGCGTCTTGAGTTCGGCCAGGGCGGCATCATCCAGCCCCAGCAACTGCCCCAGCACCCCGGCATTGTCCGATCCCAGCAGCGCCGCCGGCCGTTCCAGCCCCACGGCGGAACCCGACATGTGGATCGGCACCCCGCCCCCGACGGCGTCGATCTTGCCGTCCACCGGATGTTCCAGCTGCTGCAGGGTGCCGGCGGCGAAGAACGCGGGGTCGGACAGGCTTTCCAGCGCCGTGCGCACCGGCACACAGGGCACGCTGCGTTCGGTCGCCAGCATGCGGATCACCTCCTCCGAGCCGTGCTGGCTGGTCCAGTCCTCGATCAGCCGGTTCAGCACGTCCGCATTCGTCGCCCTGGGCCCGCGCGAGGCAAAGCGTGGATCCTCGATCAGCTCCGGCCGGCCCATCGCCTCGAAGATCGAGCGCGTCCAGGCATCGTTGGCCGCGGCGATCGAGACATGGCCGTCGCGGGTCGCATAGACGCCGAAGGGCGTCAGCCGGTTGTGATAATTCCCGGACCGCGCCGGGAAGCCGTGGCGCTGGAACACGTCGAAATGCTCGAAGGCCAGCAGCGAGCTGAGGCATTCCAGCATCGAGACGACGACATGCTGGCCCTTGCCCGTCCGGTCGCGCTGGCGCAGCGCCGCCTGCACCCCGATCACCGCGTAAAGCGGCGCCAGCAGGTCGCTGATCGGCAGGCCGAAGCGCATGGGCGGGCCGTCCTGGTAGCCGGTGGTGTCCATCGCCCCGCTCAGCGCCTGCACGGTGATGTCCATGGCCTTGACGCCGGGATAAAGGCTGGGCCGGCCCAGCCCGGTGACAGAACCGTAGACGATGCGCGGGTTGATCTTGCGCAGCGTCTCGTAATCGACGCCCAGCCGCTCGACCACGCCGTCGCTGAGGTTTTCGAAGACCACATCCGCATGCTTGACCAGTTCGTGGAAGATGCGCCGGCCGTCGTCGGTCTTGAGATCCAGCGAGACCGATTTCTTCGAGCGCGCGCGGGCAAGGATCGAGAGCGAGATGTCGCCATCCTCCAGCGCGTCGAAATGGATGCCGTCCTTGCCGTGGAAGGGCGGGTTGAAGCGGGCGATGTCGCCGCCCTGAGGCGCCTCGATCTTGATGACCTCGGCCCCCAGCCCCGCCAGCAGCAGCGTGCCGTAAGGCCCCGCCAGCGCAACGGTCAGGTCGAGAACCCGCACCCCTTCCAGCGGGCGCGGCGCAATCGCAGTCTGTTCGGTCAAGATAATCCCCCCTTCGCTCGATGCCCGTTCCGGCCGCGCGATCCCCGCGGCCGGAACGATGCCTGTTTCTCAGCCGAACTGAACCCGGTTTTGCAGGCTCGAAAGCTGCGCCACGGTTTCCTCGACCAGCCGCTCCAGCACCGCGCCCGCGGGCAGGATGTCGCGGATCACGCTGGACCCCTGCCCCGCCGGCAGCGCCTGGTGGTCCTTGAGGTCGGCGGCGGCGGCGGCAAAGCGCACCGGACCCTGCGCCTTGCGCTGCAAGGGATAGGGCAGCATCTCGTCCTCGTGGCCTTCCCAGACCTCGGTGTAGCGGTTCTTGATCTGGCGGACATAGAGGCCGTCGAACAGCAGCGAGCGGATGGTCTGGTCGTAATCGGCCTCGACGATGGACTGCTTGTAGTTCGGGCCCACGCTCGATTCCGGGGTGGCGATGAAGCGGGTGCCGACCCAGACGCCCTGCGCCCCCGCGGTCAGAAGGCCGGCGATCTGCGCGCCGTTGACGATGCCGCCCGCCGCCACCACCGGCACGGTAGCGAATTCCAGCACCTCGGCCAGCAGGGTGTTCAGGCCCACGTCGCCGGTATGGCCGCCGCCCTCGGTGCCCTGCACCACCACCACGTCGGCGCCGTTGCGGATGGCCGAGCGGGCATGGCGGGCCGAGCCGACGACGCTGATCACCTTGGCGCCGTTTTCATGGCAGGCCTCGACCGCCCATTTCGGCGTGCCGAGCGCGCAGGCCACCACCTCGACCTTGTGACGGAAGCAGATCTCCAGCTTTTCCTTGGCGTCCTCGATGCTCATGGCCTGGTCGTCGACCGGCTTCACCTCGACGCCCAGTTCCTCGATCTCCTTTTGCAGCCGTTCCAGCGGTTCGGGCATCTTGTCCAGCTGGACCTCGGACAGATCCTTGGGCGCGCGGGCGGGAAAGCCGATGTCGACGCAGAGCGGCTTGTCGGTGATGCTGCGCACCAGCTTGATCTCTTCCTCGACCCGCGCCGGCGTGGGCGAGATCGCGGCGATGGTGCCAAGCCCGCCCGCCTTGGACACGGCCGCGGCCAGCGGGCCGAAGGCGACCCCGCCCATGCCGGCCTGAAGGATCGGCACCTCGATGTTCAGCAGGTCGCAAAGCGGGGTGCGCAGTTTCTTGTTCGCCATAGGACGAATCCTCCCAAAAGAAGCGGCGCGGGGCCGCGATGAACGATCCGGGCTTCGCGGCCCGGCTTGGCGGATGCACCGGCGCATGGCGCCCGATTCTCTGCCGGAAATGCCGCGATCATGCCCTCCGCGGCACGATTTATATTTCGTATTGCGGAAGATGATTTCGTTCTATAGTTTATTCTTCGAGCCGTGGCAAGGGCGCAGTTGCCGCCGGACAGACGGAAAAGGGCGCCCCGCCATCGCGGCCAGGGAATTCGGAAGCGGCAACGGCTTGCGGCGGCAATCGCAGGCCAGACAAGCGTCAGGAGAAAGAACAAGCGATGAAACGGGTTGTGATTTGCGAGCCGGTGCGCACGGCGGTGGGCGGCTATGGCGGCATGTACAAGGGCGTTCCGGCCACGCATCTGGGCCGGACGGTGATCGAGGCGGTGCTGGCCCGCACCGGCATCGACCCGGAAAGGATCGACGACGTGATCTTCGGCCAGTGCTATCCCAATGGCGAGGCGCCGGCCATCGGCCGGGTCGTGGCGCTGGACGCCGGCCTGCCGATCCGCACGCCGGGCATCCAGATCGACCGCCGCTGCGGCTCGGGCCTGCAGGCGGTGATCGACGCGGCCATGCGGGTGCAGACCGGCGCGGCCGAGATCGTGCTGGCCGGCGGCTGCGAAAGCATGAGCCGCGCCGAATATTACACCGAGGACATGCGCTGGGGCACCGGCGGCCGCCCGGCGCAGTTGCATGACCGGCTGGCGCGCGGCCGCGTCACCTCGGGCGGCTATCGCTATCCGGTGCCGGGCGGCATGCTGGAGACGGCCGAGAACCTGCGCCGCGAATATGCGATCCCGCGCGAGGAGCAGGACGAACTGGCGGTGAACTCGCATCTGCGCGCGGCCGCCGCGGCCGATGACGGCCGCTTCGCCGAGGAAATCGTGCCGGTCACGGTCAAGGACAAGCGCAAGGGCGAGATCGTGCTGGACCGCGACGAACATGTCCGCCCCGACGTGACCCTGGAAAAGCTGGCCTCGCTCAGGCCGGTGATGCTGGGCTCGGACCCCGAATCGACGGTGACGGCCGGCAATGCCAGCGGCCAGAACGACGGCGCGGCGGTCTGCGTCGTCACCGACATCGACACCGCCGAAAAGCTGGGCCTGCGCCCCTATGGCGAGCTGGTGACATGGGCCGTGGCCGGGGTCGAGCCGCATCGCATGGGCATCGGCCCGGTGCCCTCGACCGCCAGGGCGCTGGCCCGCGCCGGGCTGGAGATGAAGGACATCGACCTGATCGAGCTGAACGAGGCTTTCGCCGCCCAGGCCCTTGCCTGCACCCGCGAATGGGGCTTCGGCAAGGCGGATTTCGAGCGGATGAATGTCAACGGCTCGGGCATTTCGCTGGGCCATCCGGTCGGCGCGACCGGGGTGCGCATCCTGACCACCATGCTGCGCGAGATGCGCCGGCGCGAGGCGCAATACGGGCTGGAAACCATGTGCATCGGCGGCGGCCAAGGCCTGACCGCGATCTTCAAGCGGGTCGCGTGAACCGCAAGCCGGGGCGGCACCTTCGCCCCGGCCCCCCAGGCTCGGCCTGCGATGAACCGGCCGCCGATCTGCTCGGCGACCACACTGGCCAGCGCCAGATTGCGCCGGATCGCGAGGACGTGGCGCGGGATGTCCAGCGCGGAGGAGCCGTTTTCGCGAACTGCGCGAGCGGCTTTCGACCGTGGCCGGCATCTTCCGCGGCAGCCAGATGGTCGCCATCATCCGCGCGCTGATCTCGGCGCTGTGGCTCTTGCGCTGGACGAGCCGACGGGGTGGCGCATCCGATCCGCGAGTTCGCCGGCATGGGCGTGGCACCCTGCCGATCGAACAGAATGCCGAAATCGCGCTTTCCCTTGCGGATTACGGCCATGTCCTTGAAAACGGCCGCGTTACCCGGCAGGATCGCGCCGATGGCCCTGGGCCGATTCCGCCGTGCAAAACGCCGGTCTTGGCGTATGATCGCAAGGGAAAAGATGAATACCGCCTCGGAGGAATGCAGATGACCGCGCCAGCAAGCGCACCGGCCGGCATGGCCAACGCCCCGGTCAAATACGAACCCTATCCCCGCATCGAACTGGCCGACCGCACCTGGCCGGACAAGCGGATCACCCAGCCGCCCACCTGGTGTTCCGTCGACCTGCGCGACGGCAACCAGGCGCTGGTGAACCCGATGGGCCAGGACCGCAAGGCGCGGATGCTGGCCCTGCTGCTCGACATGGGCTTCAAGGAGATCGAGATCGGCTTCCCCTCGGCCTCCGAGACCGATTTCGGCTTCACCCGCTGGGCGATCGAGCATGGCAACGTGCCCGAGGACGTGCGCATGCAGGTGCTGGTCCAGTGCCGGCCCGAACTGATCGCCCGCACCTTCGAGGCGCTGGAGGGCGCCAGATCGCCCATCGTGCATTTCTACAACTCGACCAGCGAACTGCAGCGCCGGGTGGTGTTCGAAAAGGACGTGGCCGGCATCAAGCAGATCGCCACCGACGCCGCCAAGCTGATCACCGACATGGCGGCGAAGGCCGGCGGCGATTTCCAGTTCGAATATTCGCCCGAAAGCTTCACCGGCACCGAGCTGGAGGTGGCGCTGGAGATCTGCAACGCCGTGACCGAGATCGTCCGGCCCACGCCCGAGCGCAAGCTGATCCTGAACCTGCCCGCCACCGTCGAGATGTCGACGCCGAACCTTTATGCCGACGCCATCGAATGGATGGGGCGCAACCTCGACCGGCGCGATTCGATCACGCTGTCGCTGCATCCGCACAACGACCGCGGCACCGCCGTCGCCGCCACGGAACTGGCGCTGATGGCCGGGGCCGAGCGGGTCGAGGGCACGCTCTTCGGCAATGGCGAGCGGACGGGCAACGTCGACCTGGTGACGCTGGCGCTGAACATGTACACGCAGGGCGTCGATCCAGGGCTGGATTGCAGCGACATCAACCGGCTCAAGGACGTCTACGAATATTCCAACCAGATGCCGGTGGGCGAGCGTCACCCCTATGTCGGCGAGCTGGTCTATACTGCCTTTTCCGGTTCACACCAGGATGCGATCAACAAGGGGATGAAGGCGCTGCGCAAGGCCAACAAGCCGCAATGGGAGGTGCCCTACCTGCCCATCGACCCGCAGGACCTGGGCCGCAGCTACGAGGCGATCATCCGCATCAACTCGCAATCGGGCAAGGGCGGCATCGCCTATGTCATGCAGGCCGACTACGGCTTCCACCTGCCGCGCGGGCTGCAGGTCGAATTCGCCGGCGAGGTGCAGGCCGTGACCGATGCCGAGGGGACCGAGCTGACCTCGGAGCAGATCCACGGCCTTTTCACCCGGCATTATGTCGACCAGCCGGCGGGACGGCTGAAATTCGTCGACCACGTCACCATCCCCGCCATGTCGGCCGACAAGGGGAATCGCCGCCTGGTCGAGGCCACGATCCTGGACCGGGGCAATCCGGTCAAGATCTCGGGCTCGGGCACGGGGCCGGTCGATGGTTTCGTGCATGCCCTGTCGACCTGGCTCGGCACCGAGATCACCGTGGCGGATTATTCCGAACATTCGATCTCGGGCGGGTCGGATGCGAATGCGGTGTGCTACATGGTGATCGAGCATCCGCAGGGCAAAACCTGGGGCGTCGGGATCGACAGCAATATCGTCGCCGCCTCGCTGGCCGCGGTGGTGTCGGCGGTGAACCGCATCCTGCCGGGCCAGCGCTGAAGCATCGGGCAGGGCCGGGCGCCCTGCCCCTTCCTAGACGATGCCGTCGCTTCTGAGCCGGGCGATCTCGGCTTCGGAAATCCCCAGCTGGCCCAGCAGTTCATCCGTATGCGCGCCAAGCGCCGGGGCGGGGCGGACCGCGGTCGCATCCATGCCCGTGACCGTCGCCAGCGGCCGGGCGACGGGCAGCGGGCCCGGCAAGGCCGGGTGATCCATCCAGTTCAGGAACCCTTCGGCCAGGCCGAACTCGGGTTCCAGCACCTGCGCCGGGCGCAGCAGCCGCGTGACCGGGATGCGCGCGGCCTGCAGCGCCGCCAGGCATTCCTCGACCGTGCGGGTGGCACACCAGGCGCCCATGATGCGGCTGAGTTCCTCGCCATTGTCGCCACGCAGGATGTCGGTGGCAAAGCGCGGATCGTCCAGCAATTCGGGGCGCCCGACCAGCCTGGCCCAGCGGCGGAACATGCCTTGCCCGATCACCTGGGTCAGCACCCAGCCGTCCCTGGTCGCGAACAGGTCCGAGGGCCCGGCGATGGGGCTGCGGTTGCCGGTCGGCACCCGGCTGCGGGCGCCGGTGGCTTCCTCCATCAGCATCGGCGTGGTCATGGTCAGCGCCGTGCCGATCAGCGAGGTCTCGACCAGGCTGCCCTGCCCCGTGCGCAACTTGCGGATGATCGCGCCCAGCGTGCCATAGGCGCAACTGATCGCGGTGCCGTAATCGACATAGGAGGTCGCGGCACGGAACGGCTGGCCCGGCTGGCCCGACAGCCAGATCGCGCCGCTGACCGCCTGCCCGGTGCCGTCGAAGCCGCTGGCATTGCGGTTCGGGCCGGTCAGGCCCCAGGCCGTCGCCACGGTCAGGATGACGTCCGGCTTGACGGCGCGCAGGCTGTCGTAGTCCAGCCCCTGCTGCGCCAGCGCGGCGGGCGGGGCGTTGGCGATGACCACGTCCGCCGTCTCGACCAGCCGGCGGGCCAGCGCGCGGCCCTCGTCCCTGGTCAGGTCCAGCGTCAGCGACCGCTTGCCGCGGTTCGACTGCAGGAACAGCGCGCCCTCGCCCTCGGGCGTCACCGGCATCAGGTAGCGGTCGTCGGCGCCGGCAGGGGGCTCGATGCGGATCACCTCGGCCCCCATGTCGCCCAGCATGGCGGCGCAGAACGGGCCGGCGATGTAGCGGCCGAAATCCAGCACCCGGATACCGTCGAGAATGGTCGTCATGTCTGCGTGTCCTTCATGCAAGATCAGGTGGATGCGGGCGGTTCCTCATGGCTTTCGCGACAGCCCTATCGCCCCCAGCATCAGCAGGGCCAGCATCCAGGACATGACCGCGCCGCCCAGCCGGGCCGCAAGCAACCCCAGCCCCAGCGGCATCAGCGTCTGGATGACATTGGTCAGGGTCATCGACAGGCCGATGGCCTCGTTCACCCGGCGCGGCGGCGCGACCGAATAGATCACGCTCAGCACGAAAGGCACGCTCATGCCCAGCACCAGGCCCAGGGCGGCATTCAGCGCGGCAAAGGAGGCAAAGCCCGCCATGGCCGGTAGCGCTGCGTAAAGGATGGCGCCGACCCCCAGCATGGCCGAGATCGCGACATGCGCCCGGACATGGCGGCTGATCGGCCCGGTCAGCAGCCGCGAGACCACGGTGCCGATGGCGAAGGCGCCAAGCGCCAGCCCGGCCTGCGAGGCCGACATGCCGATCTCGGCCGCGTGCAGGGCGACGATGAAGGGAAAGATCGTCACCACGCTGCTGGTCACGCTGCTGACCGCCAGCCAGCGCATGAGGCTGGGCACCCGCACCAGTTCGCGGATGCGGGGCCGGGCCGCGGCCGCGTCGCGCAAGGTGGTCCAGCACGTGAACAGATGCCCCGGCAGCATCAGCCCGCAAAGCGCCAGGACGGCGAAGGCGCCGATCGACAGCACCGCCCAGTCCTTGCCGTAATGCTCCAGCGTGACGCCCGCGACCATGGGGCCGACGAACTGGAACACCGAATAGGCCGCGATCAGCAGGCCCAGGTTGCGGGTGCGCTGTTCGGGCGGACCGATCTCGCCCACGGCGCGGGTGGTGGCCACATGGGAAAACACCGTGCCGCAGCCGATCAGCCCAGCCATGGCCAGCAGCATCGCCGGCCGGCCCCACAGGATCGGCAGCAGGCTGGCGACGCC
The DNA here is from genome assembly GCF_018499825.1 of Paracoccus sp. pheM1. Lineage (NCBI taxonomy): Bacteria > Pseudomonadati > Pseudomonadota > Alphaproteobacteria > Rhodobacterales > Paracoccaceae > Paracoccus > Paracoccus sp. pheM1. Next base: position 924,708 of record NZ_JAGXCX010000001.1, on the reverse strand, counting down.
GATCAGCAGCGAGGCCAGCACCATCGGCACCAGCGTTCCCGAGCGATCCACCCACCGCCCGAAACCCACGTTGAAGACGATGGGCAAGGCGGTAAACATGGCGGCGATAAGCCCCACGAAGCCGGGGCTCGCGCCCGCCTGCATGGCGATCATCGGCAGGATCAGCCGGGCCGTCATCAAGGGCGCGTTGTTCATGCAGCCGATGAACACCGTCAGCAGGAAGCCCCAGGGCCCGCCACCCCGCCGCGAGGCCATGGGCGGCAGGCTCTCATCCATCATCGCCGTCATGCGCCGCCTTTACCGCCCTACCATTGCCGGAAGTCCGGCTTGCGCTTTTCGCGAAAGGCGCGGCCGCCCTCCTTGGATTCCTCGGTGCGGTAGTAAAGGCTCAGCGCCTGCATCCCCAAGGCGCCGATGCCGCGGATGTTCTCGCTGTCGGCGTTGAAGCTGCGCTTGGCGATGGCGATGGCGGTGGGGCTGTGGCCCATGATCTCGTCGCACCACCGGCGCACCTCGGCGTCCAGCTGGTCGTCGGGGACCACGGCATTCACCAGCCCCATCGCCAGCGCGTCCTGCGCCTTGTAGCGGCGGCACATGTACCAGATCTCGCGCGCCTTCTTCTCGCCGACGATGCGGGCCAGATAGGCGGTGCCGAAGCCGGGATCGACCGAGCCGACCTTGGGACCGACCTGGCCGAAGACCGCGTTCTCGGACGCAATGGTCATGTCGCAAAGCGTCGCCAGCACGTTGCCGCCGCCGATGGCATAGCCGCGCACCTTGGCGATGACCGGCTGCGGCACGTCGCGGATCAGCGATTGCAGATCCTCGACCGGCACGCCGATCACGCCGCGCCCGCCATAGCCGTCGCCGTCACCCTCGCCATGCGCCGACTGGTCGCCGCCGGTGCAAAAGGCGCGGCTGCCCGCGCCGGTCAGCACGATGACGCCGACATTCCTGTCGGCGCCGGCGCGGGTGAAGGCGTGGATCATCTCATCGACGGTCTGGGTGCGAAAGGCGTTCATCACCTCGGGGCGGTTGATGGTGATGGTGGCCGCCCCGGCCTCGACCTCATAGAGGATGTCCCGGTAATCGCCCATCTCAGGCGGCCTTTGCCGGGCGCTTGGACATCAGGCCCTGGCGGCGCAGGACGGCGACCGTCTCGCCGCGCTGGTTGATGCCGCGATGCTCGAAATCGACGATGCCGGCATCGGGGCGCGACTTCGATTCGCGCCGGCCCAGGACTTCGGTCTCGACATAGATCGTGTCGCCGAAGAACACGGGCTTGGGGAACTTGATGTCGGAAAAGCCCAGGTTCGCCAGCGTCGTGCCCAGCGTGACGTCGGCGACCTGGATGCCGCAAAGCAGCGACAGCGTGAACATGCTGTTCACGATCCGGGTCTTGAACATCTGCGTCTTGCAATATTCCTCGTCCAGGTGCAGCCAGGCCGAGTTATGCGTCAGGGCGCTGAACAGCAGGTTGTCGGTTTCCGTCACGGTGCGGGTGATCGCGCTCTTGATCACCAGGCCCGGCTCCAGATCCTCATACCATTTCCCGGTGGCGAGGGCGGCGTAATCGACTTGATGCGACATGATGGGTTCCTTTCGTTGGATTACTTGAACGAGCCGGCGAGTTCGATGATCTCGCGCGCGGTTTTCACATGGGCGATGTCGATATGCTCGCCGTCATACATGACCGAGGCGCGGCCCTGCGCCATCGCCGCGTCCAGCGCGTCGATCATGCCCTGGTAATAGGCGACCTCGTCGGCATCGGGGGTATAGGTGCGGTTCACCGTCTCGACCTGCATCGGGTGCAGCACCAGCTCGCCCGACATGCCCAGCTGGCGGTCCAGCCTGGAGGCCTTTTCCAGCCCCTCCAGATCCTTGATCTGCTGCCAGATGCCGCCGATCGGCTGCTTGCCGGCGGCGCGGGCGGCCATGACGACGCGCGATTTCAGGTAATCCGACTCGCGTCCGTCGGCGGTCCAGACGAAGCGCAGGGCACGGGCCATGTCGGCATTCTTGGCGGTGGCGCCGACGATGGCCGCGACGCGCGGATGCTCGGCGATCTCGAAGCACAGCTGCATCGAGCGCGCGGTCTCCAGCAGCGGGATCAGCTTGACGGTGCCGATCTCGATATTCGCCCGCGCCTCGGCCTCGGCGATCATGCACGAGGCCATGTGGATGTCCTCGGGGCCCCAGGGCTTCGAGATCACCAGCCCCTCGACGCCGGGCTGCACCACGGCCAGGATGTCGTCGAGGTCGTAGATATGCGCGCTGCGGTTGATGCGCACCCAGATGCGATGGCCCTGCGCGACCAGCTCCGGGATCTTGCCGGCGACCAGGGCGCGGGCGGCCTGTTTCTCGGCATGGGGCACCGAATCCTCGAGATCGAGGATCAGCGCGTCGGCGCCGGCCTTGGCGCCTTTCTCCAGCATGGATTCCTTGTTGCCGGGGACGAAAAGCAGCGAGCGGATGGGTTTCATTCGGGTCTCCTCCTGAAGGACGGTTTACGGCCGGGCCTGCAAAGGCAGGTCCAGGAATGCGCGGCGGCGCAGCCACAGGCTGGGGCGATAGCGGTCCGATCCGGTGACGGCTTGCAGGTTTTCCAGCGTCTCCAGCACCTTGCCCGCACCGATCCGGTCGCCCAGCTCCAGGGGGCCGAAGGGATAGTTCAGCCCCAGCTTCATCGCGGTCTCGATGTCGGCGGGCGAGCCGACGCCGGTCTGGGCCATTTCGCAGCCCAGGTTCACGATCATCGCCAGGATGCGCTGCGCGACGAAGCCCGGCGAATCCTGCACGATCTCGACCCGGTAGCCGACGGCGACCAGCCACTCGGCGACGGGTTGCAGCGCGGTCGAGGCGACCGGCGGCGTCATCAGCGTCAGCACGCCGCGCTCGGCGCCCGAGAAATCCACCGCCACCACCCGCTCGGCCGGCAGGCGCAGGCGGGCGGCGACGGTGGTCGCATCCTCGCCCCAGGGGCTGACGAGGATCGGGTCGGCGTCAGCGGCACTTTCCAGCCCGCGCGCGGCCAGCGCATCGAAGCCCGGATGCGCCTCGGCGACATGGGCGCGAAAGGGGGCACGGCCCGGCTCGGGCGGTTCGGGCGCGGCAGGCTTCGCGGCGCCTTCGGAATAGTCGTAGAAGCCGCGGCCCACCTTGCGGCCGTAAAGCCCGGCCTCGAACATGCGCTCGTGGCGCGGCGCGGTCTTCAGGCGCGGGTCGTATTGATGGCCCTGGTGGATGAAGCCGGTGACGGGAAAGTTCACGTCGATGCCGGTCAGGTCCATCAGCGCGAAAGGCCCCATGCGAAAGCCGCAGCCCGCGGTCATGATCCGGTCGATCTGCTCGGGGGCGGCCACGCCTTCGGCCTCGATATGCAGCGCCTCGGTATAGAAGGCGCGCCCGCCCAGGTTGACCAGGAAGCCCGGCCCGTCCTTGGCCACCACCGCGACCTTGCCCATGCGGCCGACCAGGTCGGTCGCCAGCTGCATGACCTCCAGGCGGGTCGCGGGGCCGGCGATGACCTCGACCAGCTTCATCAGCGGCACGGGGTTGAAGAAATGCATGCCGCAGATGCGCTGACGATGCCGGCAGGCCCGGCCGATGGCGGCGATGGACAGCGACGAGGTGTTCGAGGCCAGCACCGCCGTTTCCGGCACGACCTCTTCCAGCTGCCGGAACAGGGCCTGCTTGACCTCGAGGTTCTCGACGATGGCCTCGATCACCAGGCCCGCGGGGGCCAGATCGGCCAGGTCGCTTGCGATGCGCAGGCGGGACTTGGCATGGGCCGCGTCCTGCGCGCCCATCTGGCCCTTTTCGGCCAGCCGATCCAGCCGGGCATGGATGTCGGCCTGGGCCTTGGCCAGGGCCTCGGGGCGGGTGTCGTAAAGCACGGTCTGAAAGCCGCTGGCCGCCAGCACCTGCGCGATGCCGGCGCCCATGATGCCGGCGCCGATCACCCCGACGACGGACAGGCCAGAAACAGAATAAGTCATCGCAACCCCATCATTTTCCGGTAAAGCTCGGCTCGCGCTTCTCAAGGAAGGCGCCCATGCCCTCGCGCTGGTCGGCTGTGGCGAAAAGCATCTGGAACAGCCGGTTCTCGATCATCAGCGCGGTCTCCAGCGGGGCGTTGTCGCCGGCGCGGATCGCCTCGCGGATCGCCGTCACCGCCTTGGCGGGCTGCGCCGCGATCTTGCGCGCCAGGACGACCGAGCGTTCCATCACCTGATCGTCTGGCACGACTTCGGAAACGATGCCCATGGCCTCGGCCTGCGCGGCCGTGAAGGCCTCGCCCGTCAGCAGCCAGCGCAGCGCCCGCGCCTTGCCGGCCGCCCGCAGGAAGCGCTGCGTGCCGCCCGCGCCGGGCATGATGCCCACCCGCACCTCGGGCTGGGCGAAGATCGCCCCCTGCCCGGCCACGACCAGGTCGCACATCATCGCCAGTTCGCAGCCGCCGCCCAGGGCATAGCCGCGCACCGCCGCGATCAGCGGCTTGCCGCAGGCGTCGCAGGCGCGGCGCATCACCGCCAGATCCTCGAACCGCGGGTCCAGCGGCACCATGTCGGCCAGTTCGCCAAGATCGGCCCCGGCCGCAAAGGCCCTTTCATCGCCGCCGATGACGATGGCCCGGATGTCGTCGTTGGCATCCAGCGCCTGGACGGCATCCGCAACGCCCTTGCGCAGGGAAATGCTCAGCGCGTTGCGCCGGGCGGGACGGTTCAGCAGGACCAGCCCCACCCTGCCTTCCAGTTTCTCGACTTGCACTTCGGACATGATGCCTCCGCTTGAACCTCCACGCCCCCGAGGCGCCGAAGACGCCCGTTTCGTTTTCCGGGGTCACTTTTCCGGTGAATCCCATCCGGGCCGCAGGGAACGCGGGATCATTCCGGCGCCCGTTCATCACCATATATTTCGAAATTATCTTCTGCAATGCAAAACTAAGATCAAGCGAAATCCCGCCTCACTTTGCAGAATTTAGTATTGCATAGCGGAATATCTACAGGCAATCTTGCAATCAAGCGGAAATCGTCGGGCATGCGATTCGCAAGAACGCAAGCGCCGGCGCATCCGTTTGCGCGCCGATTACAGGCAAGGATCACGGGCGGGCGCGGCTCGCAGCAGGCCGGAGGATCTTGGGGAGAGATCATGGATCTGTCGCAAGGCAGCCGCCTTCGACGCCCCGGCCCGCTGATCACCGCGGCGGCCAAGGCCCCGCATCCGAACATGGGAGGATAGGATGACACTCGCGAACCAAGCCGATCTGCACCCCGAACACCCCGGCATGAAGGCCGCGCGCCGGTGGCTTGCCGGCGGCGCCAAGAAGCTGCTGATCGACGGCAACTGGGTCGAGGCGCAATCGGGCAGGACCATCGAGGTGCTGAACCCCGCGACCGAGGAAGAGCTGGCCCGCATCGCCGAGGGCGACAAGGCCGATGTCGATGCCGCCGTCGCCGCCGCGCGCCGCGCCTTCGACGCGCCGGAATGGAAGGGCATCTCGCCCCATGCCCGCACCCGCGTGTTGCTGGCCATCGCCGATGCGGTGGAGCGCCACAAGGACGAGCTTTCGGCGCTGGAGACGCTCGACAACGGTATGCCGACCTGGTTCAGCGGCGCGGCGGTGAACATGTGCATCGACGCCATCCGCTATTACGCCGGCTGGCCCAGCAAGATCCTGGGCACCACCAACCCGACCGATGCCTCGAACTTCATCTATACCCTGCGCGAGCCGGTGGGGGTCTGCGGCCAGATCAACCCCTGGAACGTGCCGCTGCTGCTGGTGGCGCTGAAGATCGCGCCGCCCTTGGCCTGCGGCAATACCGTGGTGCTGAAACCCTCGGAACTGGCCTCGCTGACCTCGCTGCGCATCGCGGAACTGGCTCAGGAAACCGGGCTGCTGCCGCCGGGCGTGCTGAACGTCGTGACCGGCTATGGCCAGACCGTCGGCGCGGCGATTTCCGAACATCCCGGCATCGACAAGGTGTCCTTTACCGGCTCGACCGCGGTCGGGCGCTCGATCCTGCTGGCCTCGGCCGGGAATTTCAAGCGCGTGACGCTGGAGCTGGGCGGCAAGTCCCCGAACATCATCTTTCCCGATGCCGACATGGACAAGGCCATCGCGGCGGCGGTGAACGGGTTCACCCGCAATTCCGGGCAGATCTGCTCGACCGGCAGCCGGCTCTTCGTGCATGAAAGCATCCATGACGAGGTCGCGCAGGAGATCAGCCGCATCGCCGGCGGGCTGAAGGTCGGCTCGCCCTTCGACGCCGACACCAAGCTGGGCCCGGTGATCTCGGCCACGCAGCGCCAGCGGATCATGGGCTATGTCGATTCCGGCAACCAGGACGGCGCCAGCCTGATGACCGGCGGCTGCACCCTGGGCGAGCGCGGCTATTACGTCGCGCCCACGGTGTTTTCCGGCGTGACCAACCGGATGAAGATCGCGCGCGAGGAAATCTTCGGCCCGGTCGTGGCGATCATCCCCTTCAAGGACGAGGATGACGCGGTCTTCCAGGGCAACGACAGCACCTATGGCCTGGCCGCCGGCATCTGGACCCGCGACATCGGCCGCGCCCACAAGGTCGCCCGCGCCATCCGCGCCGGCCGCGTCTGGATCAACACCTTCGGCGAGACCGACCCGGTGATGCCCTTCGGCGGCTTCAAGCAATCAGGGATCGGGCGCGAGTTCGGCATCGATTCGATCATGGCCTATACCGAGACGAAATCGGTGCAGGTCCGCTTCTGACGGCCGCAAGCCGCCGCCGGATTGAACCGCCCCGCAAGGGGCGCAGAGAACGAAAGACGACGCCATGACCGACCTGAACACCGCCGCCGCCGGATTGTCCTCGATGCTGGGCATGCGCCCGCTGGAGGGCATCCGCGTGCTGACCGTCGAGAATTTCCTGGCCGCGCCCTATTGCTCGATGTGGCTGGCCGATGCCGGGGCCGAGGTGGTCAAGGTCGAGACCCGCGACGGCGGCGACATGGCCCGCCGGACCAGCCCGGTCCGGCAGGACGCCCAGGGCAACCCGCGCGGGTTGTCTCTGCTGCGCTCGAACCGCAACAAGAAAAGCATCACGCTGGACCTCAAGCACCCCGAGGGCAAGGCGCTGTTCACCGAACTGGCCAAAGAGGCCGACATCGTGGTCGAGAACCTGCGCGCCGGGGTGATGGACCGGCTGGGCATCGGCTATGCCGAGCTGAGCCGGATCAACCCCAAGCTGATCTATGTCGCCATTTCCGGCTTTGGGCAAAAGCATGTCCTGCCCAGCCCCTTCATCGACTATCCCGCCTTCGACATCGTCGGCCAGGCGCTGAGCGGGCTGATGAACCGGCCCGAACGCCAGGGCGACCGCCCGACCTACCTGGGCTTCTCGCTGGCCGACATCGAGGCTGGGATCCTGGGCGCCTATGGCGCGCTTCTGGCGCTGATCCAGCGCGGGCGCACCGGCAAGGGACAGATGATCGACATCTCGCTCTACGACGCCTGCCTGATCCTGAACGAGATCTCGGTGGCGATGTATTCGGGCCAGAAGACCAAATCCGCGCCGGGCCTGCATGCGGTGACTGCCCCCTTCGGCAGCTACGAGACGAAGGACGGCTATATCGTCATCGCGGTGCTGGGCGAGCATATCTGGCACCGCTTCTGCGAGGCGATCGGCATGCCCGGCCTCAAGGACGATCCGCGCTTCAAGGACGGCGTGTCGCGCAACCGCGAGAACGCGGCGCTGACGGCCGCCATCTCGCCCTGGCTGCTGGCCCGCACCCGGCGGGAGGCGCTGGACACGCTGCTGGCGGCGGGGGTTCCGGCGGCGGCGGTGAACGATGTCGAGGACGTGTTCGACTGCCCGCATGCCGCCGCGCGCGAGATGCTGGTCACGCTGGACGATCCGGTCTGGGGCAAGGTGCAGGTGGTGGGCAACCCGGTGAAGATGTCCGGCGTGCCGCCCATCGAGACCCGCCGGCCCCCGGCGCTTGGCGAGAATACCGACGAGGTGCTGCATGGCTGGCTGGGCGTGGACGACGCCCGCATCGCCGAACTGCGCGCGCGCAACGTGATCTGACCCCGCGGGCCTGGCGGCCTGCGGCAAAGCAAAGGGAATAGCGACATGACACAAGCAAAGGGGCCGCTGGCCGGGGTAAGGATCGTTCTGCTGGGCGGCATCGGGCCCTCGCCCTTCTGCGGGGCGCTGCTGTCGGACCTGGGCGCCGACGTGGTGCGCATCGACCGCCTCACCGCGACCGACGGCGGCTTGCCGGTCGATCCGCGCTTCAACCTGCTCAACCGCGGCCAGCGCAGCATCGCCATGGACCTGAAAAAGCCCGAGGCCATCGCGGCGGTCATGCGGCTGGTGGCCGGCGCCGATGCCGCGATCGAGGGCTTTCGCCCCGGCGCGGCCGAGCGGCTGGGCATCGGCCCCGACGCCTGCCTGGCGGTCAATCCCCGCCTCGTCTACGGCCGCATGACCGGCTGGGGCCAGGACGGCCCGCTGGCGCAGGAGCCGGGGCACGACATCAACTACATCTCGCTGACGGGCGTACTGCACGCCATCGGCCGCGCGGGCGAGGCGCCGGTCCCGCCCCTGAACCTGGCCGGGGATTTCGGCGGCGGCTCGCTCTACCTGGCGCTGGGGCTGCTCAGCGGCATCATCGAGGCCCGCAGGTCCGGCAAGGGCCAGGTCGTCGATGCGGCCATGGTCGACGGCTCGGCCTCGCTGATGGGGCTGATCTACGGCATCCATGCCGCGGGCTATTGGCAGGACCGGCGCGGCGTGAACCGGCTGGACGGCGGCGCGCCCTTCTACAACGTCTATGAGACCGCGGACGGCAGGCATGTCAGCATCGGCGCCAACGAGGAACGGTTCTATGCCAATGCCGTCAGGCTGCTGGGACTGGAGGATGCCGGCCTGCCCGACCAGCACGACCAGTCGGGCTGGCCCCTGATGCGCGAGAAATTCGCCCAAGCCTTCAAGACCCGGACCCGCGACGAATGGGTGGCGCTGGCCGCCGGCAAGGAAGCCTGCATCACGCCGGTCCTGTCGCTCTCCGAGGCGCCGCAGGCGCCGCACCTGCGGGCGCGGGGCACCTTCGTCGAGGTCGAGGGCGTGACCCAGCCCGCCCCGGCGCCGCGGTTCAGCCGCACGCCCGGCGCGATCCAGCGCCCGCCCGCGCGGCCCGGCCAGCATTCGGACGAGATCCTCGACGACTGGGGCTTTTCGGCCGCAGAGATCGACGGGCTTCGCCGCGCCGCGGCCGTCGGCTGACAGCTTGTCCGGGCAGCAAGTAATTTCGCTATGCGATACTTATTTCTGCTTGACGGATCACCTTGCCCGCATGTAGCTTTTGCAGCAGGGAGAGCGTGGCATCGCGCAAGGGATCGCAGCCCGTCGGAGGATCGGCAAGGCGCCGGCGTGCCATTCCATGCTTTTGAAAGGAACTGACGCAGGACGACGTCAGCCCGCGAACCGGAGGCCGCTGCCTTCCGACCAGTCGATCGGAGCCCTGCATCAATCACAATCACCCGGCCATGCCCCGCGCCTGGCCGCTTCAAGGGGGGAGTTTCGTTGGGAAACGTCTTGTCTTGGCTGGAGCGACTTAGCCTGTCGCTCGCAGTCTTGTCCGTCACCCTGATCATGTTCATCGTGTCCTATGATGCGTTCTCGCGCTATGCGCTGCACGCGCCCTTGCCCTGGGCCTATGAGCTGATCACCTATTACCTGATGCTGGCCGGCACCTATTTCGCGGTCTCGGCCACCTTCACCGCCGGCGACCACATCAATATCGACCTGTTCCGCCATCTCATCGCCCCGCGCCTGCGGGCGCGGCTGGATGCGGCGTGGTCGCTGCTGGGCGTGGTGATCTTCGGCATCGTCGCCTACGGGTCGTGGAGCGAGATGGCCCATGCCTATACCCGCAACGAATTCCTGCCCGGCTACATCACCTGGCCGGCCTGGATGTCCTACCTGCCCATCGTGCTGGGCTTTGCCCTGCTGGTGGTGCGCATGGCGCTGCATGCCGCGCTGCTCATCGTCCATGGCCGCGACCCCCATGTCATCGAACATGGCAACGAACTCGAGGAGCATCACGAATGATCACCGGAACCATCCTGCTCCTGATGTTCGTGCTGCTGGCGGCGGGCATGCCGGTGGGCTTTACCCTGATCGCCTCGGGCGCGCTCGGCATCCTCTGGATCGGCGGCCCCTCGGCCATGATGGGCATCCTGGCGAGCATGCCCAAGGACAGCGCCTCGTCCTATGAATTCCTCGCCATCCCGATGTTCCTCTTGATGGCCGAATTCGTGCTGCGCTCGGGCGTCGCCGACGACCTGTTCCAGGCCGCGGCCGCGTGGTTCGGCCGCGTCCGCGGCGGGCTCGGCATCGCAACCGCGCTCGCCGGCGCAGGCTTCGGCGCCATCTGCGGATCCTCGACCGCATCCGCCGCCACGCTCGCCTCGACCTCGCTGCCGGCCATGCTGAAATACGGCTACGACAAGCGCATGGCATCGGGCGTCGTCGCCATCTCGGGCACGCTCGCCATGCTGATCCCGCCCTCGATCGCCATGGTGGTTTATGCGCTGCTGGCCGATGTCAGCGTCGCCAAGATGCTCATCGCCGGCGTCGTGCCCGGCATCCTCGTCACCCTCACCATCGCGCTGACCGTCTATGTCCTGGCCGCGCGCAACCCCGAGCACGCGCCGCTGAGCCAGGCCTTCCCGCTGCGCGAAAAGCTGGCCCTGCTGCGGCTGATCCTGCCCATGGTGCTGCTGATGCTGGTCGTCACCGGCGCCATCTACACCGGCATCACCACGCCGACCGAGGCCTCGGCCGTCGGCGCCTTCGCCGCGGGCCTGCTCTATCTCAGCCGCCGCCACAAGGACACCTCGCTCGCCGAGATCTACGCCATCATCGCGCGGGCCACCCGCACCTCCTGCATGCTGGCGATCATCATCCTGGGCGCGCATGTCTTCACCACCTTCTTCGCGCTGACCCAGACCACCGCCATGATCATCGACTGGGTCGGCGCGCTGAATGTCAACCGCTGGGTCATCATGGTGCTGCTGATCGTGGTCATCCTGATCCTGGGCTGCTTCATGGACCAGATGGCGATCCTGGTGCTGACCGTGCCGGTGCTGGCGCCGCTGCTGACCTCGATGGGCTTCGACCTGGTGTGGTTCGGCGTGGTGCTGATCGTCACCGCCGAGGTCGGGCTGGTCACGCCGCCCTTGGGGCTCAACTGCTTCGTGGTGTCGAAATACGCCCGCATCCCGACCGGCGACGTGTTCTGGGGCGTGCTGCCGCATGTCTGGGCCCACCTCATCGCCATCGCCATCATGCTGGCCTTCCCGGCCATGGTCATGTGGCTGCCGAACCACATGTGACGGGGGGCCAGCCCGGAAAGCCATGACGCGCGTCCCGGCATGCCGGGGCGCGCGCGCACTGCCCGAGAACCAAGGAAAGGCTGGGAAGCACCGGCATGGATGACAACACCGACCCGGCCGCATTCGCCGTCCCGACATTGCAGACCCGCGTCGAAAGCTGGGAATGCGACTTCAACGACCACTGGAACGCCCGCTACTATTCCCGCAGCTTCCAGATGGCGGCCGAGACCGTCGCGGCGCTGGCCGGCGGCGAAAATCCCGGCATGGCGGCCATCGCCCTGCGCGTGATCCGCTTTCACCGGGAACTTCGCGCCGGCGCCGCGGTCGAAATCCGCTCGCTGCGGGTGGCGGATGGCCCCCATGCCGGTGCCGCGGTCCATCTGCTGTCCAGCGCCGGCGCGCTTTCGGCCACCGCCTTCGACCTGCCCGGCACCGGCGCAAGCCGCCTGCCGGCCATCCGGTCCGGCCTGCTGGCCACGGCCCTGCCGCGCGGCGACATCCTGGCCAAGCTGGCGGCGACGAGCCGGCCGGGCGACCACCTGACCATGTCCGGCCCGGTGCGTCCCGACGACCTGGACCACAGGGGCGCGCTGCTTTACGAAACCATCATCCGGCGGGTCGGCCACGGCATGTATGACCGGCTGGCCCTTGCCGGCCTGACGCCGGAGTTCACCCGCGACACCGGGATCGGCCGGATGGCGGCGCAAAGCTCGGTCCGGCCCGTTCACCGGCCCTGCCCGCCCGGAACCGTCCTGCGCGTCCGCTCGCGCATCTCGCAGGTGGGCGCAAAGATCTTCTCCACATGGCATTGCCTGGAAGCCGCGGATGGCACGGCGCTGGCCCATGTCGCGCATGACATGCTTGCCGTCGACCTGGAGCGGCGCCGCGCCGTCACCCCGCCCGCCTTCTTGCAGGATGCGGTCGGCTGAGAAGGCGGCCGCCGCAGGCCCAGATTACCGGCCCGGCCACGCGCCTCGCCCGCCTTTCGGCCCTTCGCAACCGGGTCGCATGGGGCGCAGCGGCGGGGTGGCGACCAGCCTGGTGCAGGCCGGGCTGGGCATGACCATCCAGCCCGAATGCCTGATCTATCGCGACATGCTCGACCAGGTCGCGGTCGTGCGGCTGGACGAGCCCTGGGCCAAGCGCCCGATCCTGATCGCCACCGCACAGGGCAGGGTGCCGGGGCGCGCGGCCTCGGTGCTGACGGCGCAGCTTCTGGCCCCCGCCTCGGCCTGATCGCGGCCCCCAGGTTTTCCCGATAGCCTGCATCGCTTCGGCCTGCCGAGATTGTTCTGGCCTACAGCGCGGCATTTCCACGAAAATCGGTGGCGATACCAGACGCAGGGGCGGGACCGACCCCTGTGCATGAAAATCGCGACGATCCGCGAAGCGGGAGGAAACGACATGAAACCGAGCAGCCTGGCGCTGGCCGCCGCTTCCTGCTTCCGACCCCGGCGGCAGAGGGCAAGCCGTCGTGCCGGCTAGGTTTCCTCACCCGCAAATTTGCAAGAACAGATTCTGCACAGCAAAATTAACTATTGACTCGCGAAACGATTCTGCTAATCAATCTGTCCAGGGACGCAAGCCGGCTGGAAACGCATCGGCACGCCTCGGGGGAGGGATGAAATGAAAACCTGGCTGATCACCGGCGCCGACAAGGGGCTGGGCCATTCGCTGGCGCAGGCCGCGCTGGCGCAGGGCGACAATGTCGTCGTCACCGTCCTGGCCGCCGACGGCCAGAGCCCGCTGGCCCAGGCATTCCCGGACCGTTGCCGGTCCTTTCACCTGAACGCCGCCGACCATGCCCGCTTTCCCGCCGTCGTCGCCAAGGCCGAGGCGGCCTTCGGCGGCATCGACGTGCTGGTGAACAATGCCGGCTACGGCCTGGCCTCGACCGCCGAGGAAACCCCGGCCGAGAAATACCGCCCGCTCTTCGACGTGAACTTCTTCGGCACCACCGAGATGGTGCGCGCCGTGCTGCCCGGCATGCGCAAGCGCCGGCGCGGCCATGTCATCAACTTCTCCTCGATGGTCGGCTTCGCGGCCGCGCCGGGCTTCTCGTTCTACAGCGCGGCGAAATTCGCGGTCGAGGGCTATTCCGAGGCGCTGGCCAAGGAGGTGGCGCCCTTGGGCATCAAGGTGACGATCGTCGAGCCGGGCGGCTTTCGCAGCGATTTCGCCGGGCCGTCGCTGGATACCAGATTCTCGCAGATCGAGGATTACGCCGAGCTGGGCGCGGCGCTGCGCGGCTATACCGCGGCGCGGCACGGCAAGCAGCCCAACGATCCGGCGCTGCTTGGCCCCGCGCTCTGCCGCATCGCCGCCGAGGCCGAGCCGCCCCTGCGCCTGCCGCTGGGCCGGGACGCGCTCGACTACATCCGCGCCGACATCGCCCAGGTCCTGGCCGAGTTGGAGCGCTGGGAAGACATCGCAGGCTCAACAACCAGAGAGCCCTGAAAAGGGGCCGCATCGCGACAACAATGGGAGGTCGTCATGTCGCACAAGTGTTTCGGTTTCATGGTCGCAGCCATGATGTCGGTGTCCGCACCGGCCATGGCGCAGGAAACCACCTTCAAGTTCGCGCATTTCCTGCCCGCCAGCCATCTGATGTGGGAGGAAGGCGGCAGGATCTTTACCGATGCGGTGGTCGAGGCAAGCGGCGGGACGGTGAAATGGAACGTCTATCCCGCCGCCCAGCTGGGCAAGGATTCGCTGGCGGTGCTCAGCTCGAACCTGGCCGATGTCTCGCTGATCGCGCCCTCCTATGCGCAGGAGAAGTTCCCGCTGAGCGCGGTGGTCGAGCTTCCCGGCGGCTATTCCACCTCTTGCGAGGGCACCGCGAAATTCTGGCACCTGAGCCAGCCCGGCGGCTTCCTGGCACAGGAAGAGTTCGACGCGCTCGACATCCATCCGCTGTTCGTGCTGACGCTGTCGCCTTACAAGGTCATGACCTCGCAAAAGCAGGTCGAGCGGCTGGAAGACATGGCCGGCCTCAAGCTGCGCGTGACCGGCGAGGCCATGGACAAGACCGTGCGCGCCCTAGGCGGCGTGCCCGTCCGCATCCAGTCCAGCGAGATGTATGATTCGATCAGCCGCGGCACGGTCGACGGCGCGCTTTACCCCTTTGGCGGCGTCACGCCCTACAAGCTGGAAGAGGTGCTGCACAACGCCGTCGGCGGCCCCCGGCTGGGCTCGGGCATCGTGATCTACGCGATGAGCAAGAAGGGCTGGGACCGGCTGCCCGAGGACATGAAGGCCATCTTCACCGAGGCGGCCGCCATGGCCCAGGAGGCGGCCTGCGCGGCGCAGGATCGCGAGGACAGCCAGATCCGCGACCAGATCGTCGCCAATGCCGGCTTCAAGGCGGTGGACCTGCCCGCCGAGGAAAGCGCCCGCTGGGACGCGGCGCTGGAGCCGGTCGTCCAGGACTGGGCGGCGCGGATGGACGCGCAGGGCAAGAAAGGCTCGCAGGCGCTGGAAGCCTATCGCGCCGCAAGCCCCGAATTCTGAAAACCGCGATCCCCCCGACCCTTCCGGGGCCAGGGGGACCGCATGGCCAGGCCTGCCTGTCCCGGACGCTTCCCCGCCGCGGGGAATGACGGGGGCAGGCAAAGCGCCCGGCCCGCCGCAGGACGGCACCCTGTCCGGCCTTCCCCACGGGATCGCCGCGGGTCGCCTGCCGGCACAGCCCATCGTTCGAAATCCCGCAACCGGCCGCACCTGCGGTGCGGCGCGATGCATCACCAGGCTCAGGGAGGAGCACCATGAAGAAGACCCATATCGGCGGGCTTGGCCTCGCCGCGCTGGCGGCCGGGCTTGCCGCCCTGCCCGCCGCCGCGCAGACGCTGGAGGACCGCGTCGCCGCGCTCGAGGCGCGCCAGGCCCAGCCGGCCGGCCTGACCACGCCCACCGGCTTCACGCTGAACTTCTACGGCTACGTCAAGGGCGACCTGATCTACGACAACAGCCACGACCTCGGCATCCATTCGGGCGGCATCGCCGGCATCACCGCCGCCAGCACCGAGGATGCCGCCAGCCGCGCCCATGCCTACCAAAGCCGCATCGGCATCCGCGGCGCCCAATCCACCGACATGGGCGAGCTGAAGTTCAACCTCGAGGGCGACTTCCTGGGCGGCGGCGGCGGCACCTTCCGCCTGCGCCACGCCTTCGGCGAGCTGAACGGCCTGCTCGCCGGCCAGACCTGGAGCCTGTTCACCCCGGTGGGCGAGCTGCCGGCCTTCATCGACGCCAACGGCCAGACCGGCGCCCCGGCCTATCGCGTCGGCCAGGTCCGCTATACCGCCGAGTTCGGCGACACCTCGGCCGCGCTCTCGCTCGAAGAGGACAACTCGGCGCTCAAGGACCGCGTCGCCATCGCCGCCGCGGTGACGCAGAAATTCGCGCAGGGCAGCGTGAAGCTGGCCGCGATCTCGCGCAGCCTGGAGCATCCGGTCAACGGCGTCGAATCCAGCTGGGGCGCGACGATCAGCGCCAATGCCAAGCTGTGGGAGGGCGGGCTGATCCAGGCCTCCTACACCCAGGGCGACGGCATTTCCTCGCTGCTGCCGGCCTGGAGCGCGACCTATGCCCCCGAGCTGGACGCGAATGGCCAGGCCATCGGCGCCAAGGGCTACGGCATCGCGCTGAGCCACGCGATCACCCCGCAGTTCGAGATCGGCGCGGGCTATGGCGTCAACGACTACGACGATCATGCCGGCGCGGCCGCGGACGGCACCGACAAGCTGAGCGCGGTGCATCTGAACGTCAAGTACAAGCCGGTCAAGCCGGTGACGCTGGGCCTGGAATACATCAGGGCCGAGCGCCGCCAGTTCGACGGCGCCAGGTTCGACAACGACAGGATCCAGTTCGCCGCGCAATACAGCTTCTGAAAATAGGCAAACCCGATCAATCTCTCTCTCGTGGAAAAAGGCCGCTGGCGTCCGAAAGGATGCCAGCGGCCAACTCGTCCAGGCGGGCCGGGAAAGCCGGGGATCGCGGCTTGCGACCGGCAAAGGAAAAAGGCCGCGACCATCGGGTCGCGGCCTTTTCCTGCGGCTCTCGGCCCGGCTCAGTTCGTGGGCTGCTCGCCCATATAGGCCTGCAACAGCGCCTCGCCGTCCTTGCCCACGGCCTTCAGCTCGTCCAGCCAGACGCTGGCGACCGTCGCCAGCCGCTCGTTCCACTGCGCGGCCTCTTCGGCCGAAAGCGTGTTCACGGTAAAGCCCTGCTCGGCCACCAGCCTGTCGCGGACCTTGGTTTCCTCGGCATCCTGCCAGGCGCAAAGTCCCTCTTGCGCGGGCAGCGCCGCCTCGGTCATCGCCGCCTTCACGTCTTCGGGCAGCCGCTCCCAGCCGCGTTCGCTCATGGCGAAGACGATGCCGGGCGAGCCGATCTGCACCCCGTCGACCGCGTGGTGGAAGACCTGGTCCAGCTTGAACTCCGGCAGGCTGAGATAGGAATAGACGCCGCCGTCCACCGTGCCGCGGGTCAGCGCGTCATAGGCCTCGGGCGAGGGCACGCGCACCGGCACGCCGCCAAGCGCCCGCACCGCCTTGTCCATCGCCGCCCCGTTGGCGCGCAGCTTGAGCCCGGCGACGTCGCCAAGCCCGGCCACCTGCTTGCCGGTGGTCATCACCGTATAGGGGCGCAGCGACGAGACGAACAGCACATGGATGCCCTGGGGCTTGTATTCCTGTTCGTTCAGCAGCCCGCCTTCCTGCGCCAGGTCCCAGAACCGCGCCGTCGCCTCGCAAGAGGTCTTGTAGGGCGAGGGCAGCTCGACCACCGAGGTCAGCGGGAACTTGTCGGGCGCATAGTTCGCCACGAAGAACACCACGTCGGCAATGCCCGAATTCAGGATCGAGATGTAATCCTTGCCCAATTGCCCGGCCGGGTAGACGTCGAAGCGGACGCGGCCCCCGGTGCTTTCCGTCACCGCCTCGGTAAAGGGCTTCGCGCCCTGTTCCCACAGGTAATGCGTCGCCGGCGCGATATGGGCCAGCTTCAGCGTCATCTCCTCTTGCGCCATTGCGGGCGCGGAGAATGCCAGGACGCCAAGGGCGGTCGTGGCGATCAGTTTCCTCATCATCAGTTGGTCCTCCATCCGGCCGCCGCAGGAGCGCGGCAGCATCGTCAATTCCTCGTCGCCAGCAGCCCCCTGCCGACGACCTGTGCCTGGATTTCGGCGGCACCTTCGAAGATGTTCAGGATGCGCGCGTCGCACAGCACGCGGCTGATCTCGAACTCCATCGAATAGCCGTTGCCGCCGTGGATCTGCAGCGCCGCGTCGGCATTGGTCCAGGCGACGCGGGCGGCCAGCAGCTTGGCCATGCCGGCCTCGATGTCGCAGCGCCGGCCCTTGTCCTTTTCGCGGGCCGAGAAATAGGTCAGCTCGCGCGCCAGCACGATCTCGACCAGCATCATCGCCAGCTTGTCCGAGATGCGCGGGAAGCCCGCGATGGCGCGGCCGAACTGCTTGCGGTCGAGCGCATAGCGCAAGCCCAGCTCGAAGGCCGAGCGCGCCACGCCCACCGCGCGGGCGGCGGTCTGGATGCGCGCGCCCTCGAAGGTGCGCATCAGCTGCTTGAAGCCCTGCCCCTCCTCGCCGCCCAGCACGCCGTCCGCCGGCACGCGGAAGCCGTCGAAGGACAGCTCGTATTCCTTCATCCCGCGATAGCCCAGCACCTTGATCTCGCCCCCGGTCATGCCCTCGGCCGGGAAGGGGTTGTCGTCGGTGCCGCGCGGCTTGGGCGCCAGCAGCATCGACAGCCCATCATAGCTCTTGCTGTCCGGGTTGGTGCGCACCAGCATGGTCATCACGTCGCTGCGCGCGGCATGGGTGATCCAGGTCTTGTTGCCGTTGACCACCCAGCCCTCGCCGTCGCGGCTGGCGCGGGTGCGCAGGCTGCCCAGGTCCGAGCCGGTGTCGGGCTCGGTGAAGACCGCGGTCGGCAGCACCTCGCCCGAGGCGATCCTGGGCAGCCATTCCGCCTTCTGCTCGGGCGTGCCGCCGCCAAGGATCAGCTCGCCCGCGATTTCCGAGCGGGTGCCCAGCGAGCCGGCGGCGATCCAGCCGCGGCTCAGTTCCTCGGTCACGACGCACATGGCCAGCTTGCCCAGGCCGAGCCCGCCATATTCCTCGTCGATGCAGACGCCGAAGGTGCCAAGCTCGGCCATTTCGGCCACGATATCGTCGGGGATCAGCACATCCGCGAGATGCCATTGATGCGCCGAGGGGGCGATGCGTTCCTCGGCAAAGCGGCGGTAGGTTTCGCGGATCATGTCCAGGTCGGCGTCGCCAAGCGCGTCCGAGACCTGCTCGCCCGACTGGATCAGCTCGACCAGCCGCGCGCGGTTGGCGGGCGTGTTGCCCCCGGCGATGAACCCGGCCACCGCCGCGTCCTGCGCCAGCGCATCGTTTGAGACCCCCAGGTCGGCGGGGCGCAGCATCTCGTTCGGCCCCATCGGGATGCCGCCCAGAAGCTGGGCGAGGTATTCGCCGAAGCCGATCTCGATCACCAGCCGCTCGGCCTCGCCCAGGGTGCCGGCCGCTTGCAGGCGGCGGCCCCAGGATTCGGTCTGGGCCAGCGCCTCGACCACGGTCGCGGCCCAGGCAAAGCCGTGGACGGCGCGCTGCTCCTGGTCGACGCGGGCGGCCTGCGGGCGGCCGTCGACGGTGACGCGGCCGGCCACCTCGTCCTTCACGCGGTCGAGATAGAGGCGCATGGCGGCAACGGCGGCGGCGGCGCGGTCCAGAAGATCGGCAAGATCGGCGGTGTCGGACATGGCGGTTTCCTCAACTCTCGGGGCCGGCGACGATCCGCTGATCGTGCAGCCGGGCGATTTCATGGGCGGGAAGGTCCAGCAGCTCGGCCAGGATCTCTTCGGTATGCTCGCCCAGGCGCGGTGCGCGCGGGGCCGGATGGCGCGGCAGCGCCGGGAAGGTCGCGGGCGCGCCGCCCGTCGGGTAGCTGTGGCCGGACGGATGGGTCTGCTGGTTGAAGACCGGATTGCCGCTGATGAAGCCGGGCTCCTCGGCCATGGATTCCTGAAGGCTGCGATAGGTCTCCCAGCAGATGCCCTTTTCGTTCAGCAGCGCGGCGGCCTCGGCATAGCTCATCGCGCCGATCACCTTCTGCACCATGTCGAACAGCGGCTTGCGGTGGAGAAAGCGCGGGCCTTCCTGGTCGAAGGACACGCCCAGCCGGTCTTCCAGCGCCGCCACCTCGGCCCCGATGCCGAAGGTCTCGATCACGCCCTTCCATTGCCGGGCGGTGATGCCGACCAGGATCAGCCGCTTGCCGTCGGCGGTGAGGAAGTCGCAGCCGAAGGCGCCGAAAAGGTCGTTGCCGCTGCGGATGCGCGGCGGGCCGTCCGCTGTTACCTCGGCGATCTGGCCCAGATGGCCCAGCGTGGTCGCGGCGATGTCGACCAGCGGGATGCGGATCTCGCCGCCCTGGCCGGTCCGGCGGCGGTTGCGCTCGGCCGCCATCAGGGTGAAGGCGGCATAGGCGCCGGTGATCAGATCCCAGGCGGGCAGGACGTGGTTGACCGGCACGTCGGGCGGCAGATCCTCGGGGCCGGTGATCAGCGGCAGGCCGGTGATCGCGTTCATCGTGTAATCGACCGCGTTGCGGCCGCTGGCCCAGCCCATGACGCGGGCGGTGATCAGGTCGGGGCGATGCGCCGCCAGCCGTTCATGCGACAGGAAGCCCGCGGCCGGGAAGTTGGTCACGAAGAGCCCCGCATCCTCGCCCGGCGCGGTGATGATCTGCGTCGCCAGTTCGCGCCCGGCGGGACTGTTCAGGTCGATGGCGATGGATTTCTTGCCCTTGTTCAGCCCTTCCCAGAACAGGCTGCGGCCCGCCCCGTCGATGGGCCAGCGGCTGGCGTCCAGCCCGCCGCCGATATTGTCGAAGCGGATGACCTCGGCCCCCAGCCCCAGCAGGTGCTGGCCGCAAACCGGGCTGGCGACGAAGGACGAGCCCTCGATGACGCGGAGGCCCTTCAGAATGTCATACATGGTTCACCCCGTCTTTTCTGCCGCTCCGGCGCAGGATCTGTTCGGCGCGCATCCGCACGGGCGGGTCGATCATCGCCCCGTCCACCATCGCCGCGCCGCCCCGATCGGCGGCCACGACCCTGGCGGCCCATTCGACCTCGGCCGCCGAGGGGGCGAAGCCGCGCAGCACCGGCGCGACCTGGCGCGGATGGATGCAAAGCTTGCCCGAAAAACCCAGGGACACCGCGCGGCGCGCATCGGCCTCGACGGCGGCCTCGTCCTCGATGGCCAGCGTCACGCCGTCGATGGGCGCGGCCAGCCCCGCGACGCGCGAGGCCAGCACCATCTGCGAGCGCGCCAGCAGCAGCGGCTCGGGCTCATGAGCGCAGCCGATGTCGGCCGAGAAATCGACCGAGCCGAAGACCAGCCGCGCCACGCCCGGCGCGGCGGCGATGGCGGGCAGGTTGGCGATGCCGCGCGCGGTTTCCACCAACGCCAGGACGGCGTGGCCCGCGGCCTGATGCACCACCTGGGTCTGCGCCGCGTCTTCGCTTTTCGGCAGCATGATCCCGGCAAGGCCGATGCGCGCGGCCAGCGCCAGGTCGCCTTCGTGCCAGGGCGTGCCGATGGCGTTGATGCGCAGGATCATCGGGAAATCCGGCAGGGCAAGGCCCGCCAGCGCATCGCGCGCGGCCTGCTTGTCGGCCGCCGCCACGGCATCCTCCAGGTCGATGATGATGGCATCGGCGCCCGAGGCGGCCGCCTTGGCCACCCGCTCGGGTCTAGACGCGGGCACGAACAGCGGCGCGGTGATCGTGGACAGCGCCTCTACCATGTCGCGCTTCCCGACATGGTGGTGCGGCCGTCGGCGCCCGCGATCCACAGCTCCAGCCCGGTTTCCGAGGGCGCGGCGTTCACGGTAAGGGCGGCGCCGTCGAACAGCGGGCTGGTGCCGCGGAAATCGAAGGTCTTGGGCATCCCGCGCAGCTCGCCCGCCAACGTCAGCAGCAGCGTGGCTTGCAGCGGCCCATGCACGACAAGGCCGGGATAGCCCTCTTCGCCCGTCGCATAGGCGCGGTCGTAATGGATGCGATGGCCGTTGAAGGTCAGCGCGGAATAGCGAAACAGCAGCACCGGGTCTGCCATGACGCTGCGGCTCCATTCCGCCCTGGGGCCGGGCGGCGGGACCGCCGGTTTCGCGGGCGCGGCCCCGGTCTCGGCGCCGCGATAGACGATATCCTGGCGCTCGTTGATCGCCGGGCCGCGCGGGGTCGAGACCTGGTGCCGCACGGTCACGAAGCACAGCGGGCCGGTACTGCCCTGCTTCAGCCTGACATCCTCGATCCGCGACAGGCGCGTGACCCGGTCGCCGACGCGGATCGGGTCCAGGAACTCCAGCCGCCCCCCGGCCCACATCCGGCGCGGCAGCGGCACGGCGGGCAGGAAGCCGCCGCGCTCGGGGTGGCCGTCCGCGCCGATGGCGCGCATCGGCACGGTGGGCGGGGCAAGGCACCAGTGGATCGAAAGCGGCGCCGCGTCCCCCGGCTGCGGCGGGGGCGCGTCCTTGTCCAGCGTGGCGTTCAGCGCAAGGCATTGCTGCACCGTCACGATGTCCGAGGCCGAGCTTTCCCGGCCGATAGCCTTGCGCAGATCCTCGATGTCGACGGCGGGCTGGTCGGTCATCTTCCCCCTCCAGCCTCAGCCGCGCGCGGCCGCGACGGCCTGGGTCAGTTCGGGCAGGACGCTGAACAGGTCGCCCACCAGGCCCAGGTCGGCGACCTGGAAGATCGGCGCCTCTTCGTCCTTGTTGATGGCGACGATGATCTTGCTGTCCTTCATCCCGGCCAGGTGCTGGATCGCGCCCGAGATGCCGACGGCCACGTAAAGCTCGGGCGCCACCACCTTGCCGGTCTGGCCCACCTGCCAGTCGTTCGGGGCATAGCCCGAGTCGACCGCCGCACGCGACGCGCCCGCCGCGCCGCCGAAGGCATCGGCCAGCGGCAGGATGAATGCGTCGAACTTTTCCTTGGAGCCAAGCGCGCGGCCGCCCGACACGACGATCCTGGCGCCGGTCAGCTCGGGGCGCTCGGAAACCGCGACCTCCTGGCCGACGAAGCTGGACACGGCCGGATCGTCGGCTGCCGCCACCGGCTCGACCGGGGCGGAGCCGCCCTGCCCCGCCGCCTCGAAGGCGGTGGTGCGGATGGTGGCGACGATCTTCGCCGACAGCACCTCGACCACTTGCAGCGCGTTGCCGGCATAGATCGGGCGCTCGAAGCTCTTGGGCCCATGCACCGCCACCACGTCCGAGACCTGCACCGTATCGAGCAGCGCCGCGACCCGCGGCAGCACGTTCTTGCCGGTGGTGGTGGCCGGGGCGAGGATGGCGTCATAGCCACCGGCCAGCGAAACGATCAGCGCCGCCAGCGGCTCGGCCAGCGCATGGGCGTAAGCCGGCGCATCGGCCAGCAGCACCTTGTCGACGCCCGCCAGCGCGGCGGCGGCATCGGCCACCGGCTGCGCGCCCGAGCCGGCGACCAGCACATGCACCGGCCCGCCGATCCTGGCCGCGGCCGTCAGCGCCTTGGCGGTGGCATCGGACAGGGTGGAATTGTCGTGATCCGCGATCAGAAGAATGGCCATCAGAGAACCCCCGCTTCCTTGAGTTTGCCGACCAGCTCGGGCACCGAGCCGAGTTTGATCCCCGCCTGCCGCTGCGCCGGCTCGCTGGTCCTGACCACCCTGAGGCGCGGCGAGATGTCCGCGCCAAGCGCCTCGGGCGTCGTCTCATCGACCGGCTTCTTCTTGGCCTTCATGATGTTCGGCAGGCTGGCATAGCGCGGCTCGTTCAGCCGCAGGTCGGTGGTGACGATGGCGGGGGTCTTCAGCCGCACGGTCTGAAGCCCGCCGTCGACCTCGCGCGTGACGGTCACTTCGCCCTCGCCGATCTCGACCTTGGACGCGAAAGTGCCCTGCGCCCAGCCCAGCAGGGCGGCCAGCATCTGGCCGGTCTGGTTGTTGTCGCCGTCGATGGCCTGCTTGCCCAGGATGACCAGGCCGGGGCCCTCCTTCTCGGCCAGCGCCTTCAGCACGCGGGCGACGCCCAGCGGCTCGACCGCCTCGTCGGTCCTGACCAGGATGCCGCGGTCCGCGCCCATGGCCAGCGCGGTGCGGATGGTTTCCATCGCCTGCGCGGGGCCGACGGAGACGGCGATGACCTCATCGGCCTTGCCGGCTTCCTTCAGGCGGATGGCTTCCTCGACGGCGATCTCGTCGAAGGGATTCATCGACATCTTGACGCTGGCGGTATCGACGCCCGAGCCGTCCGCCTTGACGCGGACCTTGACGTTGAAATCGACGACACGTTTGACGGGGACAAGGATTTTCATGTCCGGGATTGTCTCCATGACGGGCACCGGCAAACGCCGGCGCGGGTTGCAATGGGATGCGCCTGGCCTAGCCGTCGCGGGCGACGACCTGCTTGATCAGCTCATGGCGCTGGAACTTGCCGGTGGGCGTCATCGGGAATTCCTCGAAGATCTCCAGCCGTTCGGGCAGCTTGTAGATCGCCACCTCGTTCTTGAGGAAATCCACGAATTCCTGCAGCGTGGCGCTCTCGCCCGGACGCGGCACCAGGCAAAGGCAGTTCGACTCGCCCAGCCGTTCGTCGGGCAGGCCGATCACCGCGCAATGCAGCACCTTCGGATGGGTGTAGAGGATCTCCTCGACCTCGCGCGGATAGTATTTCTTGCCGCCGCGGTTGATCATCTCCTTCAGCCGCCCGACGATGCGCAGGTTGCCGTCCGCGTCGATCATGCCCAGGTCGCCGCTGCGGAACCAGCCGTCCTCGGTAAAGGCCTCGGCATTGGCCTCGGGGCGCTTGTAATAGCCCATCTGCGTGGCCGGGCCCTGGCTCTGGATCTCGCCCGGCTCGCCCTGCGGCACCGCGCCGGTGCCGCCGATGGGCGAGATCCTGAGCCGCATCTCGGTGCCGCATTTGCCGACCGAGCCCGCGACCTTTTCCGGGTCGTCGCTGCGCCGGGTATAGGTATGATAGCCGCCGCATTCCAGCATGCCGTAAAGCTCGATCAGGTCGCCCTGGATGCGGGCGCGAAAGGCGCGGATGGTTTCCAGCGGGCAGGAGGTGCCGCCCGAGATCACAGTCTTCAGCGAGGAGAGGTCGTATCGCTCCTGCCCCGGCACGTTCAGCATGGCCACGATGGACGCCGGGGCGGTGGCGACATAGGTCACGCGCTCGGCCTCGATCACCTGGAGCGCGGGCTCGGCGGCGAATTTCTCCATGATGACCAGCTTGCAGCCCGCCAGCACGGTCTGCAGCACCGAGAGATAGCCCCAGTTCAGCGCCAGCGGCAGGTAGAGGAGCATCACGTCGTCCTCGCCCACCTCCATGTCCATGTTCAGCATCCGCGCCGGCCATAGCGAGGTATTGTGGTTATGCGTCACCCCCTTGGGGCTGCCGGTGGTGCCCGAGGTGAACATCATCCGCATCATCGCGTTCGGGTCGGTCCCGACCTCGGCAAAGCCCTGGGGCCGGCCCGAGGCGGAGATCACCGGGTCCAGCGCCACCGCATCCCCGGTCGGCTGCCCCCGCACCACGCCCAGGAATGCCAGTTCGGGCAGATCCTTGCGCAGGGCGTGGACCATCGCCTGGTGGTCGAACTTCTTGTATTCGGCGCAGGTGATGATGCCGCGCGCCCCGGTGGTGCGCAGGACGTAATCGACCTCGCGGGCGCGGAACTCGATGCTGACCGGCACGCCGATGGCGCCGATGCGCTCGATGGCGAAATAGGCCGGGATGAACTCGATCCAGTTGGGCAGCTGCACCGCCACGATGTCGCCGGGACGGATGCCGCTGCGGGCCAGCAGGTCGGCGACGCGGATGATCGCATCCTCCAGTTGGCGATAGGTCAGCCGGGCCTTGCCGTCCGTCACCGCCTCGCGGTCGGGATGGGCGGCGGTGCGGGCGCGCAGCACGTCGGCGAAGGTCTCGTCGGGCCAGACGCCGGTCGCGCGGTAATGCTGCTGGTCGGCAGGGCTCTGCCTCAGAATGACGTCCTGCATCCAAATCCTCCCTCTCCAGGCTTCGCAGGGCCTTGGACGCGGCCCCGGCAGGTCATTTCACGGCCTTCGCGCAACGTGTCAGCCGGGCATTCCCAGCAGGGTCTTGGCCAGGATGTTGCGCTGGATCTCGCTGGCGCCGCCGTAGATCGTGGTCGGCCGCGACAGGAAGTAATAGCCCAGCGGGTCCACCTCGGCCCCGCCGAACCGGGTCGGGCCAAGGGCCGAGCCGTTCTCCTGCGCCACGTCCAGCATGAATTCCGAGATGCGCTGGTAGAGGTCCGGCCCCCAGAGCTTGAGGATCGAGATCTCGGGTCCCAGCGCGCCGCCGCCCTTCAGCGTCTCGGCAAAGCGGGCATAGGTGGCGGTCAGGTCGGCCACGTCCAGCGCCAGCGGGGTATATGTCGCGGCAAAGGACGGGTCGTCGAAGATGCCCAGCTCGCGGCCCATCGTCTCGAGCCGCAAGAGCGCCATCTGCGCGAATTTCGGGCTGCCATGGGTCAGGCGTTCGAAACCCAACAGCGCCTTGGCCATGGTCCAGCCGTCATTGACCGCACCGACGATATTGTCCCTGGGCACCCGCACGTCGTCGAGAAAGACCTCGCAGAACTCGGCATCGCCGGCCAGGGTCTTGATCGGGCGCACGGTGATGCCGGGCGTGTCCATCCGCGCCAGGAAGAAGCTGATGCCCTGCTGCTTCTTGGCCGCGGGATCGGTGCGCGCCAGGATGAAGATGTCGGTCGAATCCTGCGCCAGCGTGGTCCAGATCTTTTGCCCGTTGATGACCCAGTGATCGCCGTCCAGCACCGCCGAGGTCCGCAAGCTGGCAAGATCCGAGCCGGCGCCCGGTTCGGAATAGCCCTGGCACCAGACATCCTCGCCCGCCAGGATGCGCGGCAGGTAATGCGCCTTTTGCGCCTCGGTGCCGAAGCGGACCAGCAGCATCCCCAGCATGACGATGCCGATGTCGGGATGGCGGGCGACGCCGGCGCTGTCGAATTCGTCGTGATAGGCCAGCATCTTCTCGACGTTGAGGCCCATGCCGCCATGCTCGACCGGCCAGGCGGGCGCCAGCCAGCCCTTGGCCGACAGCTTCAGGAACCAGTCCCTCGCCTCGTGCCAGTTGACGCGGCGGGCCTGGTTGATCAGGTGCGGCGGGCATTCGGCGGCGATGAAATCCCGCAGCATCCTGCGGAAATCCTGCTCGTCCATCGCATTGTAATCAATGGCCATTGGCTTGCCCCCCGGCGTTGTGCAATTCGAACCAGCGCGCGCGATGGGCGCGCGGATTGCCGAGCCATGCCGCCAGCGCCAGCGCCCGGTTGACGTAAAGGCTGAGGTCGCATTCCTCGGTATAGCCGATGGCGCCATGCAGCTGGATGCATTCCTTGACCACCAGCTGCGCGGCATCGCCCGCCCGGCTTTTCGCGGCCGAGACATGGGCGGCCCGGCTGGCCGCATCGGCATGAGGATCGTCCATCGCCGCCGCGGCCCGCAGCAAGGCCGAACGCGCCATCTCGATATGGACGTAAAGGTTCACCGCCCGGTGCTGGATCGCCTGGAACGAGGCGATGGGCTTGCCGAACTGCACCCGCTGCTTCATGTAGTCCAGCGTCATCTGGAACGCCGCCTCCATCACCCCCTGCAACTGGGCCGCGACGGCCAGCCGGGCGATGTCGAGCAGCTGGTCGAGGATCGCCGCCCCGCGGTCGGGAAAGGCGATGACTGCGCCGGGATCGACCTTGACCCCGTCGAGATCGACCGTCGATTGCCGCGATCCGTCGGTGTGGGCGGTGGTCTGCACCACCTTGGGCGACTGGTCGATCCAGGCCAGCAGGATGCCCGCGCCGGTATCGGCAACCACGGCATAGCCGCCGGCCTCTTGCGCCAGGGGCACGAACAGCGCCTGGCCCGACAGGGTCCAGCCCTCGCCCTCGGGCGCGGCCTTGGGCCCCACGGCGCCCGAACCCATCGCCCCGGCGCGGCCCTGCCAGGCCAGCGTCGCCAGCAGGGCGCCGCCCATCAGGCCGGGCAGAAGCCTGTCCTTCAGCGCCTGATTGCCGCCCAGGACCAGCGCCTGCATCGCAAGAATGCCAACGCAAACAAGCGGCTCCGGCAGGGCCGCGCGCCCGGCCTCGTGATGCAGCGCCGCCAGATCCGCATGTTCCATCGCCAGGCCGCCGTCATCCTCGGGGACCAGGATGCCGGTCCAGCCCAGCTCGGCCATGGTCTTCCAGCGTTCATGCGAAAAGCCCGCCTGCGTGGCCAGCCCCGTCCGAGTCGCGGCAAGCGTGGCCTCTCGATTGGCGAAATCCGCAACGCTTTCCCGAAGCTGTTGCCTGTGGTCGGGTTCCTCCGGCCTGCTGAACAAATCGCGCCTCCCGCAGCATGGGTTGATGTTGACAGGCTGTTTAAACCAATCAATCTGGTTTTGCAATGCAGAATTACATTTTGCATACTGGCGCAGCCCGCGACCCCCGGCTGCGTCTTTCGCCTGGCAGAAGCTTGTTTCTGGCAGAAAACCGACTAACGTGGGACAGAAGCCCGCAACAAAGCAGGAGTTCAGCTTGGCCAGGTCTTTCAAAACCCTCTTGTCCCTGCCCGGTCCCGACGAGGAAAAGACCGACCGCCAGTTCATCACCGCGCTGGCGCGCGGGCTGGAAGTCCTGCGCGCCTTCGAACCGGGCGACGGCTTCCTGGGCAACCTCGAGATCGCGCAGCGCACCGGCCTGCCCAAGCCGACCGTCGCCCGCATCGCCCATACGCTGACCACGCTGGGCTATCTGGAATACAACGCCCGGCTGGAGAAATATTCGCTGGGCACCCCGGTCCTGTCGCTGGGCTACGCCTATCTCGGCAGCATGAGCCTGACCCGCGTCGCCCGCCCGCACATGCAGGAGCTGGCGAATCACGCCAATATCTCGGTGGCGCTCGGCAACCGGGACCGGCTGAACCTGGCCTATCTGGAACTGGCGCATGGCAGCGCGACGGTGTCGCTGCGGCTCGAGGTCGGCGCCCGCATCCCCATCGCGCGGTCCGCCATGGGCATGGCCTATCTGCACGCCCTGCCGGAAAGCGAGCGGGATTTCCTGGTCGAGGCCATCGAGAAACACGACAAGGCCGACTTCCCCAAGTTCAAGAAACGCCTCGCCACCGCGTTCAAGGAACTCGACGCGCATGGCTATTGCGTCTCGCTGGGCACTTACGAGCGGACGGTGAACGGCGTCGGCGCGGCGCTGAAGACGCGCGACGGCGGGGTCTATGCCTTCAACTGCTCGGGCCCGTCCTTCCACCTGACGGAAGAGATGATTCGCAGCGACGTCGGCCCGCGCCTGGCCGTCATGGTCAGCCGGATCGAGGCGGAACTGCTGGTGCATCCGGTCCGGGTCTGAGCCCGGCCCTGGGCCCTCGTCCCTTCGGCGCGGCGAGGGCGCATTCATAAGGCCGGCTAATCACGGCATCCCGATTGAGCGGTCTAATTGCGACTCGTCGCCGGCGCTATCTTCGTCCCCATCGCATGACAGAGGAGACGAAGATGAAATCCGTGACCTTCAGGAACGGCGCGCTCGAGATGGCTGCGCATCTGCACCTTCCCGCCGGCTTCGACGAAAGCAAGACCTATCCCGCCATCGTCGTCACCCACCCCGCCGGCGGCGTGAAGGAGCAGACGGCGGGCATCTATGCCGACAAGCTTGCGGCCGAGGGCTTCGTCGCCATCGCCTTCGACGCCTCCTGTCAGGGCGAAAGCACCGGCGAGCCGCGCCAGCTTGAAAACCCCCATGCGCGGGTCGAGGACATCAGCGCCGCGGTCGATTACCTGACGACGCTGCCCTATGTCGACCGCGACCGCATCGGCGCCATGGGCATCTGCGCCGGCGGCGCCTATACCGTGACGGCGGCGATGAGCGACCGCCGCATCAAGGCGGTGGGCGCGGTCAGCGCCACCAATTACGGGGCGATCCTGCGCAATGGCTGGGAAGGCCGCGACGACCTGACCGGCGCCTTCGCCATGCTGGAAAACGCCGCCAACGCCCGCACCGCCGAGGCGAACGGCGCCGAGACCGGCTATTACCCGATCGTGCCGCAGAAGCCGGAGGACGCCCCGAACGCCGACCTGGCCGAGGCGGTCGAATATTACCGCACCCCGCGCGCGCAATGCGCCAGCTCGCCCAGCATCGCGCCGGTGCGCAGCCTGGCGCAGCTCGTCACCTTCGACGCCTTCCACCTGGTCGACCTGTTCCTGACCCAGCCGATCCAGATCGTCGCCGGCGAGGATGCTGGCACGCGCTGGATCAGCGAAGACCTGTTCCGCCGCGCCGCCAGCAAGGACAAGCACCTGCACATCGTTCCGGGCGCGTCGCACCTGGGCCTCTATGACAAGCCCGACCTGGTGGGCGAGGCGATGGCGAAGCTCGGCCCCTTCTTCAGGGCCAGGCTCTGAAACACCGGCGCCGCCCTGGCATCATGCCTGGGCGGACTTTCCATGCGGGGCCGAAAGCCCCGGAACCTGCCGCCGAGGCGGCGCGCCCCGACCGGCATCGCCGCCTCGCGCCGAACCGGCTTGCCTGTGCCGCGCCGCCGGAATGGTTCGACCAGGCATCCGCGGCCGGTCGCGAACACATGCACACCACGGCAGAGCCCGGACGATCTCGCGGGGCTTCCGACCCTGCCGACCCTGCCGACCCTGCCGACCCTGCCGACCCTGCCGACCCTGCCGACCCTGCCGACCCTGCCGACCCTGCCGACCCTGCCGACCCTGCCGACCCTGCCGACCCTGCCGACCCTGCCGACCCTGCCGACCCTGCCCGGAAGGTCGCGGCCCGCGGCCCAAGGCGCAAGAGCAGCCATCGGCGCCGGGCATGGATGCCGGCAGCCGCAGCCCCATGCGGAATGCCGGCCGGCCGAACGCGTCAATTCGGCTCTGCCGAAGCGGCGGTTGGGAAAATGTCAATTGGCTTCGCACCGCCCCGATCCTAACGTCAAAAGCAGAATCTGATTTTGCACACCGGAATAATGGCCCGCCTTACTGTGGATTTCAGGAGGATGGAATGGACAGGAATTTTCTGGACGAGGGGCAGGCGCTTTGGCTTGAGACGGTGAACCGTTTCATGGATGACGAGGTGACTGTCGAATATATCCGCAAATGCGACATGAACCGCGACTATCCCTATGAAGCCTATGACAAGATCGCCAGGCAGGGCTGGCTGGGGCTGCTGTTCAAGGAAGAGGACGGCGGCGCCGGCGGCGACATCTTCGACTACACGCTGATGGCCGAGGGCCTGGGCAAATACGGCTTCGACTTCGCCGCCGCCATCCTGGTGCCGACCTTCACCGCGATGAACATCCAGAAATACGGCAGCGAAGAACAGAAGGCGCAATACATCAAGCCCTTCATCGACGGCAAGATCCGCTTCTCGGTCTCGATCTCGGAACCGGGCGCGGGGTCGGACGCCTCGAACACCGCCACGCGGGCGCGGCGCGACGAGAACGGCGACTGGATCGTCACCGGCTCGAAGCTGTGGTGTTCGGGCGCGGCGGCGAACAACACCGTCATCGCCATGCTGGTGCGCACCGATGCCGACGACAAGCATGGCGGGCTGTCGATCCTGCTGATCCCGAACGACACGCCGGGCATGGTCATCAACAAGCTGCCGACGCTGTCGCGCCACGCCACCGGCACCACCGAGATCTTCCTCGACGAGGTCAAGGTGCCCGGCAACGCCCTCCTGGGCAAGGAAGGCCAGGGCTGGGAAATCATCCTGGCGCATCTGGAGCTGGAACGCTGCTCGGTCGCCGCCGCCTATGTCGGCAACGCCCAGACCGCGGTGAACAAGGCCACGCAATACGCCCATGAACGCATCCAGTTCGGCCGCCCGATCTGGGACTTCCAGGTGCTGCGCCACATGCTGGCCGAGCGCCAGACCGAAGTCGATGCCGCCCGCCTGCTGTGCTATCGCGCCGCCCGCATGGCGGCGGCCAAGATCCCCTGCTCGCGCGAGGTGTCGATGGCCAAGCTTTATGGCTCCGAGACGCTGAAGCAATGCGCGCTGACCGGGATGCAGGTGCTGGGCGGCCACGCCAACCTGCCCGAGGCCGACATGGAGCGCTACCTGCGCGAAAGCGTGCAGTCCACCATCGGCGGCGGCACCTCGCAGATCCAGAAGACGATCATCTCGAAGTCGATGCGGCTCTGACCCGCGTCGCGCGGCGCCGCCGGCCGCCTCCCCGCCGCGGCGCCGCCTCCCCCAAGGAGGATGCAACCCATTGAAAGGATGAAGCCATGATTGCGGACAATCGCGTCAACACCCCGCTGGACGAGCTGGAAATCGGCCATGTCTTCCGCTCGCCCGGCCGCACCGTGACCGAAACGGATGTGGTCAATTTCTGCATGCTGACCGGCAACTGGATCGAGATCCACTCGAACACCGAATATTCGTCCAAGACCCGCTGGGGCGAACGCATCGTGCAGGGCCAGCTGACCTTCTCGCTGATCTCGGGGCTCCTGCAGTTCGGCCCGGCGATCCAGGCCAATTACGGCGTGGACAAGCTGCGTTTCCTGCACCCGGTCAAGATCGGCGACACGGTCTATGCCACCGGCGAGGTCATCGCCAAGAAGGACAAGGACGACAAGTTCGGTGTCGGCACCTTCCTGATCAAGGCCTATAATCAGAACAGCGACGTGCTTCAGCGCAGCGAATGGTCGATCCTGATGCTGCGCAAGCGTGCCGACCTGGAAGAGCTGATGGCCCAGGCCACGCCGATCTTCAAGGACTGACGCCATGAGCCCCAGCCCCGCCACCGGCCCTGTCGCCGCCATCGTCGGCATGGGCGATGCCTATGCCAGCCGCGACAACCGCAAGGATCCGATGCGGCTGGCGGTCGAGGCCGCCCGCGCCGCGCTGAAGGACGCCGGCATCGGCCGGCAGCAGGTCGACGCGGTCTTCACCGGCCGCTCGCCCTGGGCCGACAAGCGCTCGCAATGGTCCAACATCTTCATCTCGCACATGCAGATGCCGGTGACGATCAACAGCGAGCTGACGATGCACGGCGCGGGCCTGACCGCCAGCCTGGGCATGGCCGCGCAGATGATCGCCGCCGGCAAGGCCGAATACGTGCTCTGCCTGCAAAGCGACGCCACCGAGCTTTTCGTCGATGCCGTCGCCATGGGCGCCGAGGCCGATGCCGACCCGCAGTTCGAGATCCCCTACGGCCCCACCATCCCCTCGCTCTATGCCCAGGCGGCCTGCCGCTACATGCACGAGTTCGGCGTGACCGAGGAGGATTTCGCCCAGGTCGCCATCGCCAACCAGGCATGGGGCGTGAAGCACCCCCATGCCGCCAAGGCCCGCTTCGGCGAGATCGACGCGCAGAAGGTGCTGGCCTCGCCCTATGTCTCGAGCCCGCTGCGGCGCTGGATGTGCTCGACCTGGGGCGGCGGCACCGGCGGGGCGCTGGTGGTGACCTCGGCCGGGAACGCCCGCAACTTCGCGGCGCCGGTCTACCTGCTGGGCTACGGCTCGGCCTCGACCCATGAATACCTGGGCGACCGGATGAACATGCGCCGGGCGCGCTTCGACACGCTGGGCCCGCTGCCCAACATCACCCATACCGCGACGGCCGAGGCGGCGCGCCAGGCCTTCGCCCAGGCCGGCATCGGCCGCGACGACATCGACATGGCGCAGATCTCGGTCAATTTCGCGCATATGGGGCCGATCATCCTCGAGGACCTGGGCTTTGCCGAAAAGGGCAAGGGCGCGCGGCTCTACCGCGAGGGGCGCACCGGCATCGACGGCGACCTGCCGCTGGACACCAACGGCGGCTGGCTGTCCTTTGGCCAGCCGGGGATTTCGTGCAACATGGACAGCTATGTCGAGGCCATCCGCCAGCTGCGCGGCACCGCGCTGGGGGCGGCGCCGTCGAAGCGGCCGCAGACGGTGCTGGTGCAGGGCTCGGGCGGCATGCTGGCGGCCGGCGCCGTCGCCATCCTCGGCAACCGGACCTAAGGGGAGACGCCATGGAAATCGAATATGTCGACGGCTTTCCGCAGCCTTATGCGCAGATGGACGCCGCGCCCTATTGGCAGGCCTGCGCGCGGGGCGAGCTGACCTACCAGCATTGCACCGGCTGCGGCGCGGTGGTGTGGCCGGCGCGGTCCTTCTGCCCGGAATGCGACGGCGAGGCCTTGGAATGGCGGCGCTCCTCGGGCAAGGGGCGGATCTATTCCCACAGCACGGTGGGCCGCGGCCCGACCCCGGCCTGGCAGGCGATCGCGCCCTACACCGTCGGCTTCGTGGTGCTGGAGGAGGGCTATCACCTCTTCACCCAGATCGAGGGCAAGCCCGAGGACATGCGCATCGGCCGCCCCGTCGAGGTCGCCTTCATCAAGCGCGGCAGACAAACCCTGCCCGTCTTCCGATGCGCAGAATGAAAATGAGCGTTTCCGGCAGGCTGGTCGGGGACGCCGCAGGAATGGGAGGAGGAAATCATGATCTGGGAAGGAAGGCACGACCGGCTTTTCATCGGCGGGGAATGGGTGCGGCCGCATTCGACGGCATTCGTCGATGTGATCTCGCCCTTCACCGAGGAAAGGCTGACCAGCGTCGTCACGGCCGATCGCGCCGATATCGACAGGGCGGTGGCGGCGGCGCGCAACGCCTTTGACCAGGGCCCCTGGCCGCGCATGTCGCTGGCCGAGCGGCGCGAGACCCTGCGCCGCCTGAGCGACGGGCTCAAGGCGCAGGAAGACCTGATCGCCCAGCTCGTGACAGAAGAAATGGGCAGCCCGATCACGCTGTCGAGATGGATGCAGTCGGCGGGGGCGCGGGCGATGCTGGACATCGCGCTGGATGTCGTGGACCGCTATCCGTTCGAGGAACTGCGCCAGTCGCCCTCGGGCTACGGGCTGGTCCTGCGCGAGCCGCTGGGCGTGGTCGCGGCGGTGGCGCCGTGGAACGGCCCGCTGGTGGTGGCGATGCTCAAGCTGGCGCCGGCGCTGCTGGCGGGGAACACCGCCGTCTTCAAGCCGGCGCCGGAAACCCCGGTCGACGCCTATCTGCTGGCCGAGCTGTTCGAGCGGGCGGGCCTGCCCAAGGGGGTGGTGAACGTCGTCCCCGCCGACCGCGAGACCAGCGAATACCTGTGCCTGCATCCGGGCGTGGACAAGGTCAGCTTCACCGGTTCGACCGCGGCCGGGCAGCGCCTGGGCGGGCTTTGCGGCGCCGAGATCCGCCGCATCACGCTGGAGCTGGGCGGCAAGTCGGCGGCGATCATCCTGGACGGCGCCGACATTCCCAAGGCGGTGGAATCGCTGCGCATCGCCTCGCTGCGCAATTCGGGGCAGATCTGCAGCAACAAGACCCGCGTGCTGGTCGCGGCCAACCGCAAGGCCGAGTTCCTGGACGCCTTTTCCGCCATGGTCGCCTCGATGCCGGTGGGCGATCCGATGGACCCGGCGACCGAGATCGGCCCCATGGTCAGCGCCCGCCAGCGCGACCGGGTCGAAGGCTATATCGCCAAGGGCAAGGCCGAGGGCGCACGCCTAGTCCTGGGCGGCGGCCGGCCGGGCCACCTGAACCACGGCTGGTTCGTCGAGCCGACGATCTTTTCGGACGTGGCGCCGGGGGCGGCCATCGCGCAGGAAGAGATCTTCGGCCCCGTCATCGCCGTGATCCCCTTCGACGGCGAGGACGAGGCGGTCGAGATCGCCAACGGCACCCAATACGGGCTGCATGGCGCGATCTTCGCCGCCGAGGACGAACATGCCCTGCGCATCGCCCGCCGCATCAGGACCGGGGCCACGGACATCAACGGCGTCGGGCCCGGATATTACTGCCCGGTGGGCGGCTTCAAGAAATCCGGCATCGGGCGCGAGGCGGGGCTGGAGGCCTTCGATTCCTATGTCGAGGTCAAGTCGGTGGGCATCCCCGCCGGGCTGGCCGGAAAGCTGGAGGTTCCGCTGCGGGACTTCCGGCCGGCGGGGTGATCGCCGCACCCGGTCCGGCCGCTTCCCCCGACGCATCGCGAAAGACCAGAACTCTCGGAGAGGAGGACGAGAATGGCACGGTTTGAAGGAAAGACGGCATTCATCACCGGCGGCGGCAGCGGGATCGGCGCGGCCACGGTCCGCAGGCTGTTCGACGAGGGCGCCAATGTCGTCGTCGCCGACCTGCAGCAGGAAAACGCAAACCGGGTGGTCGCGGAACTGGGCGGCGGCGACCGGCTGCTGGCGGTGGCGGTGGATGTCTCGGACGACGGCCAGGTGGTCGCGGCCTTCGAGGCGGCAAGGCAGCGCTTCGGCGCGGTGGACTATCTGGTCAATGCCGCCGGCATCAAGGGCTGGGGCAGCGCCTCGGACACCACGGACGAGTTGTGGCGGAGCAACATGGGGGCGAACCTGGACGGCTCCTTCCATACCTGCCGCGCCTATGCCCAGGCCAGCGAGGGGCGCGACAGCGGCGCGGTGGTCAATATCTCGTCCCAGGCCGGGCTCGAGGGGCTGCCCGCCCGCCTGCCCTATGTGACCTCGAAACATGGGGTCATCGGCCTGACGCGGGCCGCGGCGATGGACCTGGCGCCGCGCGGCATCCGGGTGAACTGCGTCGCGCCCGGCATCATCAACTCGCCCTTTACCGAGGCGATGTTCGCCGACCCCGAACGCGCCCGCAAGATGCGCGCCGCCCATCCGATCGGGCGCGAGGGGCGCCCCGAGGAAGTCGCCTCGGTCATCGCCTTCCTGCTGTCGGAGGATGCCAGCTTCATGACCGGGGCCGTCGTTCCCGTCGATGGCGGGATCACCGCCGGCGCCGCCTCGTTCTAAGCGCGCCCCAGCGAATGCGGGCGGCGTCCAGCCGCCCTGCCCTGAACACGCGCCGCGACGCCACCGAAGCCGAGCTTCGGAAAAGCGCCTGATCGGCACCAGGACCGGCTTGCGCCATCCTTGTGAGACGGCATCGCATGGCGTGATGCGAAATGCCTGCCGTTTCCTCGTATCGCAGCCGGGAATGACCGCGACGCCGCCCCCTGGGGACGGCGGGCAACAGACAGACCGTTGAGCGAAAACGGCTTCATCCCAGCATATTGGAGGAGAAATGCTGCACAAGACGACGAAAATGGCCGCTGTCGCGATGGCGGGCGTCCTGGCGCTGGGGCAACCGCTGCAGGCGCAGGAAGAGGTGAAGCTGCGCTTTGCGCATCCGCTTTCCTCGACCCATTACGCCTGGGTCGAGGGGCTGGGGCGCATGGCGGATGCCGTGGTCAAGGCCAGCGACGGCACGGTGTCCTATGAGGTCTATCCCGCCGGTCAGCTTGGCAAGGACTATGTCTCGGTCCTCAACAGCAAGCTGGCGGATATCGTGGTCCTGATCCCGTCCTATGCATCCGACAAGATGCCGCTGACGACCGTGGCGGAACTGCCGGTGAAATACGAGGACGCCTGCGATGCGACGCGCAAGCTTTGGGAAATCGCCAGGCCCGGCGGCGTGCTTTCCGAAGCGGAATACAAGCCCCAGGGCATGCGCGCGCTGTTCGTGACTATCCTTCCCGGCTACAAGGTTCCCACCACCACCAAGCCGGTCCGGTCGCTGGCCGACCTTCAGGGCCTGAAGATCCGGGCCTCGGGTGCCGCCATGGAGCAGACGGTCCGTGCCCTGGGTGCGGTTCCGATCCAGCTGACGGCCAGCGAGATCAACGATTCCCTGCGCCGCGGCACCATCGACGGCGCGATCTGGCCCTATCACGCCGCGCCGCCCTATGAGCTTGAATCGCTGTTCAAATACGGCGCCGAGGGGCCAAACCTGGGTTCCGCGACCATCGTATTCGCCATGGCGGAAAGCAAATGGCAATCCCTGCCCGAAAACATCCGGCAAGAGATCACCGCCGCCGCCGCCGAGGCGCAGGAGAACCTGTGCCGATGGACCGAGGGCGAAGAGGCCAGGGTCCGCCAGGACATGATCGACAAATACGGCTATCAGCCGACGGTCCTGAGCGACGAGGAGATCGCGTTGTGGAACGAAAAGACCGCGACGGTGGCCGAGGGTTGGGCGGCGCGCATGAACGACAACCGCAAGCCGGGCACCGAGATCCTCGAGGCGTTCCGGCAGGCTGAATGAATGCGCTCCGGGACGGGCATCCCGTCCCGGAACCGCCGGGAAAAAGGAAGGCGCAGCATGTTCGAAGTCGATCTGGCCACGGGTTGGGAGCCGGTCGCCGGCACCGCCGGCATATTCGTCAAGCCGCTCAGCGGCGCCTGGAACGAGGCGGAAGCCGAGGGGTTTCGCACCCGCTATGTCCGCTTCGAACCGGGCGGCGAGACCTTCGCGGCCTTCACCCATCCGCATTGGGAAGAGGCGCTGCTGATCGAGGGCGCGCTGACGCAGAAGGAAAGCGGCATCACCTTGCGCGCCCCGGCCTATGTCATCCGCCCGCCGGGAACGCCGCACGGGCCGCTGGTCTCGGCGTCCGGCTGCCTGATGATCGAGATGCAGTATTTCGCCCGGCGCCGCCTGGGCCTGGCGGATTATCTCGACCCCAGGGCGCCCCAGGGCCCGGCCGGCTGAACCCGGCGATCCGGCCGCTGCGACAACCCCTTGGCAGGTCGGCTTGTCCTGGCCCGGCGAATTCGTAACCAGCGGGAGGAAAAGGCGATGAAAAGACCGGCGAAGCTTGCCGCCCTGGGCCTCTTGCCGCTCATGACCGCCGGAAATGCGGCGGCGCAAGCGCTTAAGGTCTCCGATCCGTGGCCGGCAAGCAACTCCATGCGGCCAGGTTCTTGTCGATACCGTGGCCGAAGCGACCGGCGGCCGGGCCGGGTTCCATACCGGGCGGCTAGGCAAGGGCCAGCTTTCGGTGCGGCCGTCGGGCATGGCCGACATCGCCCTGGCTCCCGCGCCCTCCAGCCCGGACAGGATGCCGCCGAGCGGCGGCCTCGACCGGCCGCGGATCACCAGGGACACCTGCGACAGGCTCGGCCGGCCGCGGTCGCCGGCGCAGGAAGGCGGCCTGCTGGGCATGCATGCGCTGTTCGCGACCGCGCCGCCGGGCGTGAAGGGGCGCTGGAACGCGCGCATCGCGTCGATCGAGCCCGACGGGGCCGCCTCCGGCAGCCAGAGGCTCGAGACCCATATCGCCGCCGGCGAAACCAACTGACGGGACGAAACAGGACAGCCCGGACGCACCCCCATGCGTCCGCCATTCCGGGAGGGGATTGATATGGAACCATACGATTATCTCGTTGTCGGCGCCGGTTCCGCCGGTTGCGTGATGGCGAGCCGCCTGTCCGAGGATTCCAGGAAAAGCGTCCTGCTGATCGAGGCGGGACCGTCGGCGGATTATTTCTGGATCAACACCCCCGCCGGCATGGGCCCGCTTTTCCTCAACAAGCGCTACAACTGGGCCTTTACCACCGAAACCGTTCCGACCCTTGGCGGGCGCACGGTCTATTGGCCCCGCGGCAAGACGCTGGGCGGATCGAGTTCCGTCAACGGCATGGTCTATTCGCGCGGCCATCCGATGGATTACGACCATTGGGCCAGCCTCGGCAACGAGGGCTGGAGCTACCGCGATGTCCTGCCCTATTTCAGGAAATCCGAGTGCAACGAGCGGGGCGCAGACGCGTTTTTCGGCGGCGACGGCCCGCTGGCGGTCAGCGACCCGGTGATCCGCCACCCCTCGACCGAGGATTTCGTCGCCGCCGCCGTCAGGAACGGCATCCCCGAGATCCGCGGCCTGAACGCGCCGCCCTACGAAGGCGTCTCGTATCAGCAATTCACCATTCGCGGCGGCCGCCGGGAATCCGCCTATACCGCCTTCGTCAAGCCGGTCCTGCATCGCCGCAACCTGACCGTGCTGACCGGGGTCCAGGTTCTGCGCATCGTCCTCCGAAACGGCGAGGCGACCGGCGTCGAGGTGATCCAGGACGGCGCCAGGCGGATCATCCACGCCGCGCGCGAGGTCATCCTGTCCGCCGGCGCGCTGGCCTCGCCGCATCTGCTGATGCATTCGGGGATCGGCGATGCCGGGCAGCTTCGCAAGTTCGGCATCCAGGCGGCAAGGCACCTGCCCGGCGTCGGGCAGAACCTGCAGGACCATTGGTTCGCACCCTTCCTGATGCGGGTGACGCCCGACAGCTCCTATAACGGCCACCTCGTCGGATGGCGCAAATATGTCGAGGGGATGCGCTACCTGCTGACCCGTCGCGGCTACCTGGCGATGGGATCCTCGGCGGTCAGCGCCTATGTCCGGTCCACGCCCGACCAGCCGCAGCCCGACCTGCAACTGGCGATCCGGCCGATGACCTCGAACTTCCTGCCCAGCGGCCAGGTCGTCGTCGACCCCGAGCCGGGGATGAGCGGGGCGACGGTGCTGGTCGGCCCGAAATCGACCGGCCATATGGCGCTGAAATCCGCTGACCCGCTGGCGGCACCGGCCTTTCACCCGAACTATCTGGGCGACGAGGACGACATCCGCCGCACCCTGATCGGCATGAGGCTGTTTCGCAGGATCCTCGCCACCGAGCCGCTGTCGCCGCGGATCGTCAGCGAACTGGCGCCCGGACCCGATGCCGTCACCGACGACCAGCTGCTGGATCATCTGAAACAGGCCGGCAGCACGGGCTGGCACCAGACCAGCACCTGCAAGATGGGCAGGGACGAGATGGCGGTGGTCGATCCGCAGCTGCGCGTTCACGGCATCGGCCGGCTGCGCGTGGTGGACGCCTCGGTCATGCCGCGCATCACCCGCGGCAACACCAGCGCCCCGACCATCATGATCGCCGAGAAGGCCGCGGACATGATCCGCAAGTCGCCGCTGCCGCCTTGGCAGGCTGCGCCGCGCTGAGGCGCATCGGATCGCGGCCCGGCCGGCCAGGCGGGCCCGCCCGAAGCCCGGCGACGCAAAGCAAGGCGCGGGCCGCAAGCGCATCCCCTACGCGGCGGATCAGGCATGGAAACGGGGAACCGATCAGAGCCAGAATGGAAACCGGGCGTCTAGCGCCTGATATTCAAAGCATTCCTTGATAGGATGGCGACCCCGCCAGGACTTGAACCCGGAACCTAGCGCTTAGAAGGCGCTTGCTCTATCCAGTTGAGCTACGGGGCCGCATGGCGGCAGTCATGGCGCAGGACGGCGGCTGAATCAACCGTTCAATCCGAACCGCGCAGCGCAATCGTCATGAAGACGCTGTTCGGATCGGGGTGGTAGTCGCCAAAGGGCGGGCATTCGACGAAACCCGCCCGCGCATAAAGCCCGCGCGCGGCGATGAAGGTCGGCTGCACCCCGGTTTCCAGGCTCAGCCGCGCCATGCCCTCGGCCCGCGCATGGGCGACCAGCGCCCCGAGCATGCGGCGGGAATGGCCGCGCCCGCGCGCCTCGGCCAGCACATGCATGGACTTGATCTCGCCATGATCGGGGGCGATGCGCTTGACCGCGCCCATGCCGACCGGCACGCCGCCCTCGCGCAGCACGAAAAAGGCGATCTCGGGGCCCTCCAGCGCGGCGCGCGGCAGCATGTGGATCGATTCCGGCGGCGTGTCGGCATGCATGTCGGCGGTATGGCGCCGAAACAGCAGCGCCAGATCCTCGCCCAGGGGGCTTTCCCGCCCGATCACCAGATCCCCGCCACCCATCGCGCCGTCCCTTTGCTGCTGCGCGCCGGACCCTAGCAGCGGCCGGCGCGATTGCGAAGCCCCGCGCGGCCAGGCGGCATGAAAAATAAGGAAGAATGCGCGCGCCAGCCCCTTGCGGCCCGGACGCTTTCCGCGCCGGGCCGGCGGCAGGGGAACAGCGGTCCGCCGCCCGGCCAGCCTTGGGAAAACATTCGCCGCCCGCCGGGGCAGCCGGGGCCCGCCCGGCTTGCCCGGCCTCGGCCCGCCCGCTACCTCTGGCGCGGAAACGGAGGCGCCCATGTCCATCGTCATCGAGCACATGACCAAAAGCTTCGACGGCACCGCTGTCCTGCGCGGCATCGACCTGACCATCGAATCGGGCGAGCTGGTGGCGCTGCTCGGACCCTCGGGCTCGGGCAAGACCACGCTTCTCAAGATCATCGCCGGGCTGGAATGGCCGGACTCGGGCGGGCTGGTGGTGCATGGCGCCGACTGGCTGCACCTGGCGGCGCAGGACCGCCGCATCGGCTTCGTCTTTCAGCATTACGCGCTGTTCCCGCACATGAGCGTGCGCGACAACATCGCCTTCGGCCTGACCGTGCGCCCGCGCGCCCAGCGGCCGGGCAAGGCGGTGATCGCGGCCAAGGTGGACCAGCTGCTGGAATTCCTGCAGATCGCGCATCTGGGCGACCGCTACCCGGCTCAGCTTTCGGGCGGCCAGCGCCAGCGGGTGGCGCTTGGGCGCGCGCTGGCCATCGAGCCCACGGTGCTGCTGCTGGACGAGCCCTTCGGCGCGCTCGACGCCGCCGTGCGCCGCGACCTGCGCGCCTGGCTGCGCCAGGTGCATGACGAGACCGGCTCGACCACGATCTTCGTCACCCACGACCAGGAGGAAGCCTTCGAGCTGGCCGACCGCGTCGTGGTGATGGGCGAGGGCCGGATCGAGCAGATCGGCAATGCCGACCAGATCCACGATCATCCCGCCAGCCCCTTCGTCGCCCGCTTCATGGGCGCGACCATCGAATTGCCGGTGATGCTGCAGGCCGGCCGGGCCGAGGCGCAGGGGCTGGACCCGAGCCGCCTGCCGCGCCGCGCCCTGCCCGACGGGCCGGCCACGCTGTTCCTGCGCCCCGCCGACGTGACGCCCCTGGCAGATCCCGCCGGGCGCTGGCAGGTCGCCCATCGCACCAGCAACGGCGC
This sequence comes from Paracoccus sp. pheM1, assembly GCF_018499825.1. Taxonomy (NCBI): domain Bacteria; kingdom Pseudomonadati; phylum Pseudomonadota; class Alphaproteobacteria; order Rhodobacterales; family Paracoccaceae; genus Paracoccus; species Paracoccus sp. pheM1. The sequence goes on along the minus strand of NZ_JAGXCX010000001.1, from coordinate 882,449 downwards.
CCTGCTGCGGCTGGAGCTGACCGACGGCACCGGCCAGTTCGGCATCGACCTGCCCCGCCGCGCGCCCGAGGCGCAGGGGCTGGTCCCCGGCGCCCGCGTCAACCTGCGCCCCGAGGCGGGCACGATCTTTCCCGGCCCGCGCGCCCTGGCTTCGCAGGCCGCCACCGCCGCATTCCCCCGCAAGGAGAAAAGCCTATGACGATCCGCAAGCTTCACGTCGCCGCGCTGGCGCTGATGCTGGGCAGCAGCCCGGCGCTGGCCCAGGACAAGATCCTGAACGTCAGCTATGACATCGCCCGCGAGCTGTTCGAGGCGCTGAACCCCGAGTTCCAGGCGCATTGGAAGGAAAAGACCGGCCGCGACGTGACCATCGACCAAAGCCACGGCGGCTCGTCGAAACAGGCGCGCGCCATCCTCGAAGGGCTGCCGGCCGATGTCGTCACCTTCAACCAGGAAACCGACGTGGACGTGCTGGCCCAGAACGGCCTGGTGGCCGAAAACTGGCGCGAGGCCCTGCCGAACGGCGCCTCGCCCTATTACTCGCTGCCCGCCTTCCTGGTGCGCAAGGGCAATCCCAAGGGGATCAAGGACTGGTCGGACCTGGCGCGCGACGACGTGCAGGCGGTGTTCCCCAATCCCAAGACCAGCGGCAACGGGCGCTATACCTATCTGGCCGCCTATGCCTATGCCCTGACGCAAGAGGGCGGCACGCCCGAGACGGCGCAGGAATTCGTCGGCAAGATCTTTGCCAACGTGCCGGTCTTCGACACCGGCGGCCGCGCCGCCACCCAGACCTTCGCCGAGCGCAATATCGGCGACGTGCTGATCACCTTCGAGGCCGAGACCAAGGGCATCGCCAGGCAATACGAGGCCCAGGGCTTCGAGGCCGTGACCCCCGCGACCAGCCTTTTCGCCGCCTTCCCGGTCGCCGTGGTGGCCGAGAACGCCGAAAAGAACGGCTCGACCGAGGTTTCGACGGAATATCTCAACTGGCTCTACTCGCCCGAGGCGCAGGACACCCTGGCCGAGAACCACTATCGCACCACCGACGAGGCGGTGACGGCGAAATACGCCGCCGAGTTCCCCGAGGTGAAACTGCTGACCGTGGACGAGGTCTTTGGCGGCTGGCAGAAGGTGCAGGATGAGCACCTGGCCGAGGGCGGCATCCTCGACAAGGTCTTCGTCAACCAATGAGCGCCGCCGCCGCGCCCATCCGCGCGAAACGCGTGCTGCCGGGGTTCTCGCTGAGCCTCGGCACGACGCTGCTTTACGTCGGGCTGGTGATCCTGATCCCGGTGGTGGCGCTGGTGCTGAAGGGGGCCGAGATCGGGCCGGCGCGGTTCTGGGCCATCGTCACCGCGCCGCGCACGCTGGCGGCGCTGCGGGTGACGCTGACCGCCGCCGCCGCGGCCACCGTCTTCAACGCCTTCTACGGCCTGCTGATGGCCTGGGTGCTGACGCGCTACGACTTTCCCGGCAAGCGCATCCTGGACGCGCTGATGGACATTCCCTTCGCCCTGCCGACCGCCGTCGCCGGCATCTCGCTGACCGCGCTTTATTCGGCGAACGGCTGGTTCGGCGCGCCGCTGGCCGGCGCCGGGATCGAGCTGGTCTATACGCTGGGCGGCGTGATCCTGGCGATGACCTTCACCTCGATCCCCTTCGTGGTGCGCGCGATCCAGCCGGTGCTGGAGGATCTGGACCCGGCGCTGGAGCAGGCGGCGATGACGCTGGGCGCCCGGCCCTTTGCCATCTTCCGCCGCGTGGTGCTGCCGGCGATCCTGCCGGCCTGGCTGGCGGGTTCGACCGTGGCCTTCGCCCGCTCGCTGGGCGAGTTCGGCGCGGTGGTGTTCATCGCCGGCAACCTGCCCTTCAAGACCGAGATCGCGGCGCTGCTGGCCTTCATCCGGCTGGAGGAATACGACTACCAGGGCGCCGCCGCCATCGCGCTGGTGCTGCTGCTGTTCGCGCTGATCCTGCTGGTGGTCTCGAACCTGATCCAGTTCCGCGCCGCCCGCCACCTGGAGGCCTGCTGATGAGCACCGTCGCGCTGACCCACGCCCCCGGCCAAAGCCGCGCGGTGCCGCGGCTGCTGATCGGGCTGGCCTTCGCGCTGACCGCGATCTTCGTGGTGGCGCCCCTGGCCTTCATCTTCTGGCGCGCCTTTGCCGAGGGCTGGGCGGTCTATCTGAAGAACATCGCCGATCCGCTGGTCCTGCATGCGATCTGGCTGACGACGCTGGTCGCGGTGATCGTGGTGCCGGTCAACATCGCCTTCGGCATCGCCGCCGCCTGGGCCATCGCCCGCTTTCGCTTTCCGGGGCGCAAGCTCTTGATGGTGCTGATCGAGATCCCCTTCTCGATCTCGCCGATCATCGCCGGCATCTGCTACCTGCTGCTTTACGGCCGGCAGGGCCTGCTGGGCCCGTGGCTGGCCGCGCATGACCTGAAGGTCATGTTCGCCCTGCCCGGCATCGTGCTGGTCACCATGTTCGTCACCGCCCCCTTCGTCGTGCGCGAGGTGCTGCCGCTGATGCAGGCGCAAGGCTCGGAACAGGAACAGGCGGCGGTCACGCTGGGCGCGCGCGGCTGGCAGGTGTTTTCCCGCGTCACCCTGCCCAATATCCGCTGGGCGCTGCTTTACGGCGCGGTGCTTTGCACGGCGCGGGCGGTGGGCGAGTTCGGCGGCGTCTCGGTCGTCTCGGGCTCGATCCGCGGGCAGACCAACACCCTGCCCCTGCAAATCGAGCTGATGTTCAACGACCTCAACACCACCGGCGCCTTTGCCGCCGCCTCGACGCTGACCGTGATCGCGCTGGTGGTGCTGGTCGTCAAGGCCGCGTTGGAAAGCCGCAGATGACGGCTCGTAACTGGCGGGAATGTCAGTGGACTTGACCCGCCACCCCGCCTAGGCTGCAGGCCATGGACGCCGCGATCAAGGACCAGAAACAGCCCTGCCCCGAACTGCCGAAGCCCCGCAGCTTCTGGCAGCGCATTGCCGACCGGCTGGCGGCGATCGTCGGCGCGCGCCGCCCCGCCACCCCGCCCGAGAAATCGGTGGCCTTCACCATCGCCGTGATCGCGCTGGGGGCCAAGCTCGCCAAGGCCGACGGTGCCGTGGCGCGGTCCGAGGTGGCGGCCTTTCGCCGCGTCTTCATCATCCCGCGGTCCGAGGAAAAGAACGCCGCCCGCGTCTTCGACCTGGCGCGACAGGACGTGGCCGGCTTCGACGCCTGGGCGCGGCGCATCGCGGCGATGTTCCCGGCGGGCGACCCGGTGCTGGCCGATGTGGTCGAGGGGCTGTTCATCATCGCCGTCGCCGATGGCGACCTGCACGAGGCCGAGATCATTTTCATCGACGAGGTGGCGCGCATCTTCGGCCTGCCCGCCGCGCAGGTCGCGGCGATCCGCGCCCGCCACGACCGCCGGCAGGGCTGCCCCTCTTGCGAGGTGCTGGGCGTGACGCCCGACACGCCGCTGCCCGAGGCGCGGCGGCGCTGGCGCGAACTGGTGCGCGAAAGCCATCCCGACCGCGCCCTGGCCCGCGGCCTGCCGCCCGAGGCGATCCGCCTGGCCGAGGCGCGCACCCGCGCGCTGAACGAGGCATGGGAAAACTTCCGCAACATGCACCCCAAGCGTTGCGCCGGCCCCAGCCTGTCGACCTAGGCGGGCTGCGGAAAAACTGCCCGGGTGTCTCGATCCGGCTCTGGAAGCCGGGAAATTCGCCGCAAAATGACCCGGAAACCTCAAACTCCTGGACCAGTTGCGCCGGATCGGGGACCAATTCCTTTGCAGAAGAGGCCCAGGATCCTTTTCCAGCAGCCTGCCAGGGGCCAAGGCATTGCCGGGACGCCTGTGACCTGCGCGCCCCGGCATCCTCGCGTCAGGCCATCGCCGCGCGCAGCGCCTTGCGGCGCGCCACGCGCTCGCGGATCGCCTCGATGTCCGTCACCGGGGTCGCGGCGAACAACTCGCGCGTATAGGGGTGGCGGGGGTCTGCGAAGACCTCTTCGCGGCTGCCCTGCTCGACCGCCTCGCCCTTGTTCATCACCAGCACGTCGTCGGCGATATAGCGCACCACCGACAGGTCGTGGCTGATGAAGACATAGGCCAGGTTGAACTCGTCCTGCAGGTCGGCCAGCAGGTTCAGCACCTGCGCCTGGACCGAAAGGTCCAGCGCCGAGACCGGCTCGTCCAGCACCAGCAGCGTCGGGTTCAGCATCAGCGCGCGGGCGATGGCGATGCGCTGGCGCTGCCCGCCCGAGAACATGTGCGGATAGCGGTTGAACACCTCGGGCGGCAGGCCGACCTTGGCCAGCATCTCCTCGGCGCGGCGGCGACGCTCGGCGGCGGGGGTGTCGGTGTTCAGAAGCAGGGGTTCCATCAGCACGTCGCCGATCTTCTGGCGCGGGTTCAGGCTGCCATAGGGGTTCTGGAACACCATCTGCACCTTGGAGCGCATCTCGCGCGTCAGCCGCGCCTTGCCGATGTCCACGGGCTTGCCGTCGATCAGCAGCTCGCCGCCCGAGGCCGGGTCGATCAGCGCGATGATCCGCGCCAGCGTCGACTTGCCCGAGCCGGATTCGCCGACGATGGCCAGCGTCTTGCCGCGGTCGACCGAGAAGCTGATGCCCTTGACCGCACGCACCATCTTGGCGGCGCGGGTCAGCGAGCCGGGGACGTAATAGTCGCGGATCAGGTTGCGCCCTTCGACGACACTCATGGCTGCACCTCCGGTTCAAGGAAGCTGCCGACGGTGGGCAGCCGGTCGCCCGTCGCGTTCTCGGGCAGGGCCGAAAGCAGCGCGCGGGTATAGGGATGCGAAGGCGCCTCGAACAGCGTCAGCACGTCGGCCTCTTCCATCTTGCGGCCCTTGTATTGCACCTGCACGCGGTCCGCCGTCTCGGCCACCACGCCCATGTCGTGGGTGATCAGGATCAGTGCCATGCCGGTCTGTTCCTGCAGTTTCATCAGCAGGTCGAGGATCTGCTTCTGGATCGTCACGTCCAGCGCCGTCGTCGGCTCGTCCGCGATCAAGAGGCGCGGGCCGGTGGCGATGGCCATGGCGATCATCACCCGCTGGCATTGCCCGCCGGACATCTGGTGCGGATAGCTTTTCAGCTTTTCCTCGGGGTCGGGAATGCCGACCTGGCGAAACAGCTCCAGCGCGCGGGCGCGGGCGGCGCGTTTCGACAGGCCTGCGTTGAAGCGCAGCACCTCCTCGATCTGGTAGCCGGTGGTAAAGCTGGGGTTCAGGGACGCGATGGGTTCCTGGAAGATCATGGTGATCTCGCGCCCGATGATGCGGCGGCGCTGGCGCGGGGTCATGCGCAGCAGGTCTTGCCCGTCGAAGGTCATCTCGTCGGCGGTGACGGTGGCGGTGTCGGGCAAAAGCCCCATCGCCGCCAGCATCGACACCGACTTGCCCGAGCCCGACTCGCCCACGATGGCCAGCACCTCGCCCTTGTCCACGGTCACGTCGATGCCGTCCACGGCGGTAAAGCTGCCGGTCGAGGTGGCGAAGCGCACGGTCAGGTTGCGGATTGTCAGAAGCGCCATCGGTCAGCTCCGCTTCAGTTTCGGGTCGAGCGCGTCGCGCAGCCCGTCGCCCATCAGGTTGATCGCCAGCACCGAGACCAGGATGGCGAGGCCGGGGAAGGTCACGACCCACCAGGCGCGCAGGATGAACTCGCGCGCCTCGGCCAGCATGGTGCCCCATTCGGACGCCGGCGGCTGCGCGCCCATGCCGAGGAAACCCAGCGCGGCGCTGTCGAGGACCGCCGAACTGAAGGAAAGCGTCGCCTGCACGATCAAGGGCGCCAGGCAATTGGGCAGGATGGTCTTGAACATCAGCCGCAGGTTGCCGGCGCCCGCCACCTTGGCGGCGGTGACATATTCGCGCGCCTTCTCGCCCATCACCGCGGCGCGGGTCAGGCGTGCGAAATGCGGCTGGTAGACGATGGCGATGGCGATCATCGCATTGGTCAGCCCCGGCCCCAGCACGGCGACCAGCACCAGCGCCAGCAAGAGCGAGGGAAAGGCCAGCACCACGTCCATGACGCGCATGATGACGGTATCGACCCAGCCGCCGAAGAAACCGGCGACCAGCCCGATGATGATGCCGCCGGTCAGGGCGATGGCGACGACGACGATGCCGATGAACAGCGAATATTGCGCGCCATGGATCAGCCGCGACAGCATGTCCCGGCCCACGGCATCGGTGCCCAGCAGAAAGCCCGCGCGCCCGCCCTCTTGCCAGATCGGCGGCACCAGCAGCGCGTCGCGATATTGCTGCGTCGGGTCATGCGGCGCGATCAGCGACGCGAAGATCGCGGTCAGCACCAGCAGGACGAAGACGACGAGGCCGATCACCGCGCCGCGGTTCTGGCTGAAATAGAACCAGAACTCGCGCAGCATCCGGCGGCGGATGGCCGCGTCCGAAATCTTGACGGTGGTATCGGTCATTTGTGCCGGATCCTCGGGTTGATGAGACCATAGGTCAGGTCGACGATCAGGTTCACGATCATCACGATGGCGGCGATCAGCAGCAGGCCCGACTGCACCACCGGATAGTCGCGGCGCGAGATCGAATCGATCATCCACTTGCCGATGCCGGGCCAGGAAAAGATCGTCTCGGTCAGGATGGCGCCCGCCATCAGCACGCCGACCTGCAGGCCGATGGTGGTGATGACCGGGATCATGGCATTGCGCAGCGCATGGACCCCGATCACCCGGCGGGTCGACAGGCCCTTGGCCCTGGCGGTGCGGACGTAATCCTCGCCCATCACCTCCAGCATGGCGGATCGGGTCTGCCGCGCGATCACCGCCAGCGGAATGGTCGCCAGCACGATCGAGGGCAGGATCAGGTGGCTCAGCGCCGAGGCGAAGGCGCCCTTCTGCCCGGAAATCAGGCTGTCGATCAGCATGAAGCCCGTGACCTGCGGAAAGAAATACATCAGCGAGATGCGGCCCGAGACCGGGGTCCAGCCCAGCACGCCGGAAAACAGGATGATGAGCAGAAGCCCCCACCAGAAGATCGGCATGGAGAACCCGACCAGCGCCGCGGTCATCGAGACCTGGTCGAACCAGCTGCCACGCTTGATCGCCGCGATCACGCCCACCGGCACGCCGATCACCGTGGCGATGATGATGGCCACCAGCGCCAGCTCGACCGTGGCCGGGAACAGCGCCAGGAACTCGGTCAGCACCGGCTTCTTCGTCACCAGCGAATTGCCCAGGTCGCCCTGCAGCAGGTTGCCGAGATAATGCAGGTATTGCTGCCAGACCGGCTTGTCATAGCCAAGCTGCGCCGCGATCTGGGCATAGCGCTCGGGCGAGACGCCGCGCTCGCCGGCCATCAGCAGCACCGGATCGCCCGGCAGCAGGCGGATGAAGCCGAAGGCCACCAGCGTGATCCCGATCATCGTCGGGACCAGGTAAAGCAGTTTCTTGAGGATGAATCTGAGCATCGAACCCTAACCTAAGGGCCGTGCAAGGAAATTTCCCTGCACGGCCGCGAGAGTTTCAATCCGGGCGCGACCTTATTCGGTCAGGTCCACGGTGTCGAAGACATAGTCGCCCAGCGGCGACTGCACGAAGCCGGTGACGTTCTTGGCCATCGGCACGTATTGGGTCGAATGCGCCAGCGTGGCCCAGGGTGCCTCGCGCTTGAAGATGACCTGCGCCTCTTCGTAAAGCTTGACCCGCTCGTCATGGTCCGAGGTCGCCTTGGCCTTGGCCAGCAGGTCCGAGAATTCCTGGTTGCACCAGAAGGCACGGTTCGCCCCGCCCGGCGTGGCCGCGGCGCAGGACAGAAGCACCGACAGGAAGTTGTCGGGATCGCCGTTGTCGCCGGTCCAGCCCAGGATGACGGCGCCCTTGCGACCCTCTTCCATCGACTTCTTCAGGTATTCGCCCCATTCGTAGCTGACGATCTCGACCTTGACGCCGACCTTGGCGAAGTCGCTCTGGATCATCTCGGCGGTGCGGCGGGCGTTGGGCATGTAGGGGCGCTGCACCGGCATGGCCCAGACTTCCATGGTCAGGTCCTTGACGCCGGCTTCCTCCAGCATCGCCTTGGCCGCCTCGGGATCGTATTTGTCGTCCTCGATGGCGTCGTTATAGGACCACATGGTCGGCGGGATCGGGTTCTTGGCGACCTCGGCATTGCCCTGGTAGACGGCATCGATCAGCGCCGGCTTGTCCATGGCCATGTTCAGCGCCTTGCGGACCTGCGGGTTGTCGAAGGGCGCGACGGTGGTGTTATAGGCCAGGTAGCCCACGTTCAGGCCGGGCTGCTCGTCCAGCTTGAGGTTCGGGTCGGCGCGGATCTCGTCCAGGTCGGCGGGCGCGGGATAGGGCATCAGGTGGCATTCGCCGGCCTTGAGCTTTTGCAGCCGCACCGAGGCGTCGGGGGTGATGGCAAAGACCAGGTCGTCGATCTTGGGCGCCTCGCCCCAGTAGTCGGCGTTCTTCTGATAGCGGATCACCGCGTCCTTCTGGTAGGCGACGAACTTGAAGGGGCCGGTGCCGATGGGGGCGTTGTTCAGGTCTTCGCGGGTGCCGGCGGCGTCCAGCGCATCGGCATATTCCTTGGACACGATCGAGACGAAGGGCATGGCCACATTGGCCAGGAACGGCGCCTCGGGCTGGTTGAGGGTGAACTTCACCGTATGGTCGTCGACCTTTTCGATGGACTTGATCAGCTTGTCCATCTCCATCGAGGAATAATACTCATAGGTGATGCCGGGGATGTATTCGTGCCAGGGATGGTCGGCGCTGGCCTGGCGCTCGAAGGTGAAGATCACGTCGTCGGCGTTGAAGTCGCGCGAGGGCGTGAACTTGTCGTTGGAATGGAACTTCACGCCCTGGCGCAGATGGAAGGTGTATTCCAGCCCGTCCTCCGACACGTCCCAGCTTTCGGCCAGGGCCGGCTCGATCTCGGTGGTGCCCGGCTTGAACTGCACCAGACGGTTGTAGACCGCATGGCCCGAGGCGTCGAAGGTGGTGCCCGCGGTATAGGGCGCGGCGTCGAACCCTTCCGGCGAGCCCTCCGAGCAATAGACGAAGGTCTTGGCATGCAGCGGCGCCGCAGCCATCAAGGCGAAAGCCGATGCCGCAAGCATCCGGGTGGAGAAGAGTGACATAATGCCTCCCATGTCTAGAGATATTCCCTGTCCCGATGCAAACGAATCTGCCTGACAGGTCAAGTGCTTTGCCGGGTCTGATCGTCGATTTGCCGCGATGACGCTGCGAAACGCCGGAATCATCGGGCGAATCTTGGCGTTCCACCGGGTAGCCATGGGAGGGGCCCCGCCGCAAAAACAGACAGAACCGGACTGTTCAGACGCTGCCGCGCAGCCGGTTCCCGCCCTGGGCGGGATGATTCTCGGCCCGGCATCTGCGGATCGGCGCGGCAGGCGGGTCCGCACCGGCGGCGGGACATCATCCGCCGTCGCCGCGACCCAGGAAAAGCGCCACGAAAAGATAGATCCCCGCCGCACCGAACAGGATGGCCCAGAAGAAGGCGCCGCCCGCCGCCTCGAACGCCGCCCAAAGCAGGGGCAGCAGGACGCACAGGACGCGGACCCAGAGCGGGCGGAAGAACGGGTGTTTGGGATCGACCAGCATCCCGCCAGCCTAGTGCAGCGCGGCTGCCGGCGCCATATCCTTCGGCGCCTTGGGCCGATGGGCTGGCATTGCGCCGGCTCCAGCCTGCCGAGGCCTGGCCGCCTCGACCACCGGCGGCGGCGCCTGCCCTTCTTTCGTGCCCAAATATCCTGGGGGGACGTTTCCTCCACCCCGTCGAGGGGTGGAGGAAACGCGGGGGGCAACGCCCCCCGACGCCAGCGGCGCAGCCGATCCCGGCGCGGCCGTCCGGCACCCGGCCGCACCGCCGGGACACAAACACCGGCCGCCCCGGCCACACCCTCGATCCTGGATCGCCCCGCCATGCATCCTGCATTCAGCCGGGGGAATGCGTCAGGAAAAGCGCGCGCTTGCATCGGCCCGACGGGCCCTCACCCCATGCCCAGCGGATCCTGGCGCCAGCGGGCGCGCTGGCGGTCCTCGCGCAGGCTCCACAGGGCGATGGCGCCCCAGGACAGGCAATAGGCCAGCCCCAAGGCCAGCACCAGCCAACCCGGAATCGGGCCGATGGCGGCGCGCTCCAGCAATTCGCCCGCCGATTGCAGCGGGGTCGGATGCACCCCCAGCTTGCCCAGATAGGCCGCGGTCTGGATCAGCAGGATCCAGAAGTAATTGCGCCGGATGCGCCGGCCGATGGCGGTGCGCAGGCTGACGTGATAGGCGGGGCGGCGGTAATCCTCGGCCAGCCGGTCCTGCCAGCCGGTTTCCAGCCGCAAATCGCCGTCGCGCAGCATCGGCGCCATGAAGTTCAGCTCCATCCAGCGGCAGCGCGCGCGCCAGACGTTGAAATAGCGATAGCGCCGGGCCTCCAGCATCAGGAAGAAGATGATGAGGATGCCGACCAGAACCAGCGGCAACGGCGATGCCTGGGGCGAGGAAAAGGTGATCGACAGCGCCACCCCCAGCGTCACCACCGACCAGTTCGTCGTGGTGTCGAGCCGCGTGCGCCAGATGGTCGAGCGATAGATTTCGGCCCGGTAAAGATGCGCAAGCGCGCCGATTTCCGCCGTGTCCAGCGACTTGCGGCTGTTCTGCTGTCCGTCCATATGCGCGTTCTCCCTGCCTTGCAGCTTGGCAGGGCCGGACCTTGCCGGCAAGACCCCCGGTCCGCGGCCGGACCCTCCGCGGCCTTCAGCCCAGCCGCTCGATCAGCGCCATCGCGGCTTGCGGATTATGCGCCTTGTGGCCGCCGATGACGTAAAGATAGACGTCGCGCGGCCCCGGGACCGCGTTCGGCCCGACATCGTCCAGCCCCTCGGGCAGCCCGCCCGCGGCCCAGATCCGCGCCCTTTCCGCCCAAAGATCCAGCGCGGCCGGCGAATAGCCCAGCGCCTCGTCCGCGCTGGTGCCCATGATGCGCGCATAGACGAAGGGCGCGGTCGGATCGGCGATCTGCGGATACTTGCCGTCCGCGGCGACCACGGCCGCCACCCCATGCTCGCGCAGCATCTCGGTAAAGGCGGGCGTGCGGAAGCTCTCGTGGCGGACCTCGACCACATGGCGCAGCGCCCTGCCCTCGGCCGAGGCGGGCAGCAGCTTCAGGAAGGCCTCGAAATCCGCCGGCTCGAATTTCTTCGTCGCCATGAACTGCCAGTTGATCGGCCCCAGCTTGTCGCCCAAGAGCATCACCCCGCCGGACAGGAAGCGCGCGATGGTTTCGCCCGCATCGGCCAGCACCTTGCGGTTGGTGGCATAGCGCGGCGCCTTCAGCGAAAAGACGAAATCCTCGGGCGTCTCGTCATGCCATTTGCGAAAGCTCTCGGGTTTTTGCGCGCCGTAATAGGTGCCGTTGACCTCGATCGAGGTCAGCCGGCGGCTGGCATGTTCCAGCTCGCGCCGCTGCGCCAGCCCCTCGGGATAGAAGCTGCCGCGCCATGGCTCATAGGTCCAGCCGCCGATGCCGATGCGGATGCGTCCCGCCGCCGCCCTGCCCTTGTCCATCCCCCGTCCTCCTGCGCTGGCGATTCGGCCGATCATAGCGCAGGGCGCGGACCAGGCCCTAACCCGGCCGCTTGCGCGTCAGCGAGAACTTGTAGGGCGACATGCCGTATTGCCCCCGGAACACCTTGGAGAAATACGAGGACGAGCCGAAGCCGCAGGCCACCGCCACCTGCATGACGCTGAGATTGGTCTCGGTCAGCAGCGAGCGGGCATGCTGCAGCCGCACCCTGTTGAGGTATTGCAGCGGCGTCGTGTCCAGGTAGCGCTGGAACAGCCGCTCGAGCTGGCGGCGCGAGATGCCCAGGTGGCGGGCGCATTCGGCCAGGTCGATCTCGTCCTCGACATGGGCCTCGATATAGGCCACGGCGCGGATCAGGTGGTCGTTGCGCGTGCCCAGGCGGACGGAAAGCGAACTCAGCTGTTCGTCCTCGCCGCGGCGGATCTGGCCCAGCAGGCACATGTTCATCACCGCCTGGCCCAGCTCGGCGCCGTAGTAATCCTCGATCAGCTTCAGCGCCAGCTCGGCCGAGGCGACGCCGCCGGCGCAGGTGACGATGCGCTCGTCGATGCAGAAGATGCGCCGCTCGGGCACCAGGTCGGGATATTTCTCGGTGAAGTTCGGGATGTTTTCCCAATGCAGGGTAAAGCGGCGGCCGTTGAGGATGCCGGCACGGGCCAGCGCATAGGCGCCGGTGCAAAGCCCGCCCACGGTGCCGCCGTGGCGCCATTGCTTGCGCAGCCAGTCGGTCAGCTCGGCGCTGCACCCCGCATCCGGCTCGACCCCGCCGCAGACCAGCACGTAATCCGAGGCCGGCGCCTCGGACAGCGGCGCGTCGGGCAGCAGCGGCACCCCGTTCGAGCAGGTGATCGGCGCGCCGCTTTCGCTGTGGATGCGCCATTTGAACAGCACCTGCTCGGTCAGCTGGTTGGCCACCCGCAAGGGCTCGATCGCCGAGGTGAAGGCCAGCATGGTAAAGCGCGGCATCAGCACGAAGGACACGGTGATCGGCGCCCGGACCGGCGTCGCAAGCTTCACATGGGCGATGCCCCGCGCGATATAGCGTTCGCTGTCGTCAGCAACAGATTGCGGCACGATGGTTTCCCGGATGCTGCACCCGGCCGGGGGACCGGGCGTCCGTTCCGCATTGCCACAAGCCGCGGCGCGCTGCCAAGCCCCTTGGCAAGGGGCCGGGCAGCGTCGGCCCAAGGCCGCCTCAGGCGGCCAGCAATTCGTCGGCCGGGCCGAAGAACTCGTAATGGATGCGGTCCGCGGGCACGCCCGCCAGCGACAAGGCCGCCACCGCCGCGCGCAGGAAGGGGCGCGGGCCGCAGATATAGTAATCCGCCGCCTCCGAGGGGGTATTGGCCAGCAGCCATTCCTCGGTGATCAGCCCGGCATGGTCGTAGTCGCGGCCCGCGACCTCGTCCGCCAGCGGCGTCTGGTGGAAATCGGTGACGGTGATCTGCGGCCGCCGCTTGGCCAGCGCGCGGACATGGGCGCGCATCGCATGGGTGTCGCGGTCGTGGGTGCCGTGGATGTAATGCACCGGCACCGGCGCATCCGATTGCACCAGCGCCTCCAGCATGGCGACCATGGGCGTCAGCCCCACGCCCCCCGACAGCAGCACCACCGGCCGCTCGGGCCGGTCGGGCAGGAAGAACTCGCCCGCGGGGGCCGCGACCTTCAGCACCGTGCCCGGCCTTTGCTGGTGCAGCCAGCCCGAGACCAGCCCCTGCGGCTCGCGCTTGACCGAGATGCGATAGGTCTGGCCGTTCGCCGCGGCCGAGATCGAATAGTTGCGCTTGGCCGGGGCATGGCCGGGGATCTCCAGCCAGAAGGTCAGGTATTGGCCCGGCTTGTGCGCCATCACCGGCCCGCCATCGACCGGGCGCAGGATGAACGAGGCGATGGTGCTGCTTTCGCGGATCACCTCGTCGATGCGGAAGTCGCGCCAGCCGTTCCAGCCGCCCTCGACCGCCAGCTGCTCGTCATAGATCCGCCGTTCGCGCGCGATCAGGATATTGGCAAGGAACCAATAGGCCTCGCCCCAGGCATCCAGCACCTCGTCGGTGGCCGCATCGCCCAGCACCGCCTGGATGGCGCCCAGAAGCGCCTCGGCGACATGGGGGTAATGTTCGGGCAGGATCTGCAGGCCGACATGTTTCTGGGCGATGCGCTCGACCGCGGGAACCAGCGCCGTCACGTTGTCGATATTGTTGGCATAGGCCAGGATCGCCCCGGTCAGCGCGCGTGGCTGCGATTCCGAACCGCCCTGGTGCGTCTGGTTGAACAGGTCGCGGATGTCCGGGTTCTGGAACATGCGCGCATACATTTCGCGAATGATGTCAAGGCCATGCGCCTCAAGCGCGGGGACGGTGGCTTTGACCAGGGCGATGGTCTGCGCGCTCAGCGGCTGCGGCATTCGGCTTCTCCTGCAAGGGGGCGCGGCAGGGGATCGGCCGCGACTCAAAACATGTATCGCGGATACATGTATCTTTGCCGCCAGAAACATGCAATCAGGATACATGTTTTATCGGAGCCTGCGATGCGCCTGACGCGCTATACCGATTATGCCATGCGCGTGCTGCTGTATCTGGGCCGCGAGCCCGAGCGGCTCTGCTCGATCGGCGAGATCGCGCAGGCCTATGGCATTTCGCAAAACCACCTGATGAAGGTCATCAACGACCTGGTGCATGCCGGCTTCCTGGCCAGCCTGCGCGGGCGCAACGGCGGCATCCGCCTGGCCCGTCCGCCGGCCGAGATCAACATCGGCGCGCTGGTCCGCCATACCGAGGACGATTTCGACCTGGTCGGCTGCGGCACCTGCATCATCGCGCCGGCCTGCGGGCTGACCTCGGTGCTGGACGAGGCGATGGCGGGGTTCATGGCGGTGCTGGACGGCTACAGCCTGGCCGATGTGCTGGCGCGGCGGCCGGATTTCTCGCATCTGCTGCACCCGGTCGCGGCGCGCGAACCGGCACGGTCCTGACCCGGATCAGCCGTCCGGCCCGGTATCCCTTTCGCGGAATGCCCAGTCCTGGAACGCCTGGGCGTTCTCGGCCAGGTCGGCGGGCTGCGGATCGTTGGCCAGCAGGTAGTAGCCATAGTTCTCCAGCACCGTGACCGGGGACAGCTGCACCAGCCGGCCGCTGTCCAGGTCGTCGCGGATCATCGCCAGCGGGCATAGCGCCACCCCCTGCCCGGCCAGGGCGGCGGCGCGTAGCAAGTTGAAATCCTCGAACACCGGCCCGGCCTCGTCCGGGCCGATGCCCTCGCCCATCCGCGACAGCCAGGCGCGCCAGGCGGATGTGTCGGTGTCGTGCAGCAGCCCCGCGGCCCTGATCCCGGCGGCCGAGGGCGGCGCCTCGCCCAAGCCGGACAGCAGCGAGGGGTTGCAGACCGGCGCGCTTTCGCCGGGCAGGAAGGCCAGCACCCGCACCCCCGGCAGGACCGGCGGGCCATCCGAGAAGACGAAGGCGAAATGCGTGCTGCGAAAGTCGATCTCTTGCCCGTGCATGGCATAGACCACGCGCAGCGCCAGGTCGGGATGCGCCTGCCGAAAGCGCGAAAGCCGCGGGATCAGCCAGCAGATCGCGACCGAGGGGATGGCGGCGATCACCAGCGGCTGCGCGCCGCCGGCCATGCGCACCCGCTTGCAGGCCGCCTCGATCTCGGCCAGCGACAGGCTCAGCGTGCGCGCCAGCTCCTGCCCGCGCGGCAGGAGGCGCGGCCGCGGCCCCGAGCGGTCGAACAGCGCAACCCCCAGGAATTCCTCGAGATGGCGGACCTGGTGGCTGACCGCCGACTGGGTGACGAACAGCGCCTTCGCTGCCTCCTTGAAGCTTTTCAGCCGGGCGACGGCCTCGAAGGCACGCAGGGCATTGAGCGGCAGAAGCGACATGGGAAGCGACCCGCAACGGTTGAGATTTTCTCAATCGAAGCATGAGAAACGGTCTTTTGACAAGACCCCTTGCACGCCCGATCCTGACGCCATCCGAACCCCCAAAGAACAAAGAGGACATCCCATGCAACGCGACAGGCTTCAAAGTTTCGTCGGCAATGGCGAGAAGGCGGCCCCGACCTTCTCGGCCACGGAAATGCAGCGCCGCCAGGACGCGATCCGCGCGCATATGGCGCAGGCGGGCGTCGATGCGGCGCTGTTCACCTCGTATCACAACATCAACTATTACGCGGATTTCCTCTATTGCCAGTTCGGCCGCCGCTATGGGCTGGTGATCGACCATGACAAGGCGACGACGATCAGCGCCGGCATCGACGGCGGCCAGCCCTGGCGGCGCAGCTTCGGCGGCAACGTCACCTATACCGACTGGCAGAAGGACAATTATTTTCATGCCCTGCGCCAGCTTGCCGGCAGCGCCAAGCGCATCGGCATCGAGTTCGACCATGTGAACATCGACCTGCTCGACCTGCTGAAGGCGGAATTTCCCGGCGTCGCGTTCGTCGACATCGCCGCCCCCGCCATGCGGCTGCGCATGATCAAGTCGGCCGAGGAGATCGCCCATATCACCGAGATGGCCCGCATCGCCGATGTCGGCGGCGCGGCCTGCGTCGAAGCGACCGCCGTCGGCGTGCCCGAGCACGAGGTGGCGCTGCATTCCACCGCCGCCATGGTGCGCGAGATCGCCAAGACCTGGCCGCATGCCGAGCTGCTGGACACCTGGACCTGGTTCCAGTCCGGCGTGAACACCGACGGCGCCCACAACCCGGTGACGAGCCGCAAGATCCAGCGCGGCGACATCCTGTCGCTGAACTGCTTCCCCATGGTCGCGGGCTATTACGTCGCGCTGGAGCGCACGCTCTTCGCCGAGGAGGCCAGCGACGAACACATCCGGCTGTGGGAGTTCAACTGCAAGGTCCATGACCGCGGCAAGGAACTGCTGGTGCCGGGCAAGAAATGCTCGGAGATCGCGGCCGAGTTGAACGAGATGTATGCGGCCGAGAACCTGCTGCAATACCGCAGCTTCGGCTATGGCCACAGCTTCGGGGTGCTCTGCCACTATTACGGCCGCGAGGCGGGGCTGGAACTGCGCGAGGATTGCGAGACGGTGCTGGAGCCCTGCATGGTCGTCTCGATGGAGCCGATGATCACCATCCCCGAGAACATGCCCGGCGCCGGCGGCTATCGCGAGCATGACATCCTGGTGATCGAGGAAGGTGGGAACCGCAACATCACCGGCTTCCCCTATGGACCCGAGCATCTGATCGTCAAGGGCAAGGCCAAGGCCGCCTGACCCCCCGCCGCCCGCCGGACCACCCGGCGGGCGGATCGCGTAACGGCGGTTCCGACCGCCGCCACCGGCCCGCATCCCCCGCGGGCCGGGCCGAAAGGTCATTGCCGGCAGAGGAGGCCGGCAGGAACACCCAAGGGAGGGTAATCAATGTCCAATCCAACGCTCGCCGCGGCGGCCGGCATGCCGCAGGATGCGGCGCCGGACGCCGAGGTCTCGCGCGATGTCGTCAGGAAGGTGCTGGGCGCCAGCTTCGTCGGCAATTTCGTCGAATGGTTCGACTATGCCTCATACGGCTATTTCGCCACCGTCATCGCCCATGCCTTCTTCCCCGAGATCGCGCCGACCAGCGCGCTGCTGGCGACCTTCGCGGTCTTCGCCATCTCGTTCATCATCCGCCCGGTCGGCGGCATCATCTGGGGCGCGATCGGCGACCGGGTCGGGCGGCGCACGGCGCTGTCCTGGTCGATCCTGATCATGTCGGGCGCCACCACCGTCATCGCGCTGCTGCCGTCCTATCACCAGATCGGCCTGCTGGCGCCGGTGCTTCTGCTGCTGGTGCGCATGGTGCAGGGCTTTTCCGCCGCGGGCGAATATGCCGGCGCCACCTCGTTCATCGCCGAATATTCGCCGACCCACCGCCGCGGCCTTTACACCAGCATCGTGCCGGCCTCGACCGCCGCGGGGCTGCTGGCCGGCTCGCTGATGTCGGCGGGGCTCTTCGCCTTCCTGGACGAGGCGCAGATGCAAAGCTTCGGCTGGCGCATCCCCTTCCTGCTGGCGCTGCCGCTGGGCTTCATCGGCCTTTATATCCGGCTGCGGCTGGAGGATACGCCGAAATTCCGCGAGCTGGAAAAGACCCATCACGTCGAGGCCACCCCGGTGCGCGAGCTGTTTCGCAACCATCGCCGGCAGATCGCCATCGCCTTCGGCGTCACCTGCCTCAACGCCGTGGGCTTCTACCTGATCCTCAGCTACATGCCCACCTATCTCTCGACCGAGATGGGCATGGGCAAGGCGCAGGCCTTCCTGGCCACCAGCATCTCGCTGGCCAGCTACATCTTCCTGATCTTCCTGATGGGCATGCTGTCGGACCGGCTGGGGCGCAAGACGGCGCTGATCACCGCCTCGGTGCTGTTCATGGCACTGACCGTGCCGCTGTTCAGCATGCTCGACGGCGCGAGCTTCCTCACCATCGTGCTGATCCAGATCGCCTTCGGCGCGCTGCTGACCATCAACGACGGCACCCTGCCCTGCTTCCTGTCCGAGATCTTTCCGACCCGCGTGCGCTATTCCGGCTTCGCCTTCAGCTTCAACGCGGCGAATGCGCTGTTCGGCGGCACCGCGCCCTTCGTCGCGACCTGGCTGATCAGCGTGACCGGCAGCAAGCTGGCGCCGGCCTGGTACCTGGTCGGCGCCGCCGCGCTGGCGCTGGTCGCCATGCTGATGGCGCGCGAGACCGCCGGCAAGCCGCTGGAGGACTGATCGCGTAAGGTCAAAGGCAAGGCCCAGGGGGCCGGCCGCCGGCGATCCGCCGCGGCCGGCCCCTAGGATTCGACCGCGGGCAGGAAGGTGCCCTTCAGCCCCAGGATATGGTCATGCACCCGCCGCCCCGCCGGCGACAGCGCCATGTCCTCGCGCCGGATCAGGAACCAGTTGCGCTGGATCGGCAGCCCCTCGGCCTTCAGCGCCACCAGCCGGCCGGCGCGCAATTCCTCGGTCACGGTATGCTGCGAGATCAGCGCAATGCCCAGCCCGGCGATCACCGCCTGCTTGATGGTCTCGTTCGTGCCCATCTCGACCATGCGCCAGGGCGTGCCGTCGCCGATCCGGTCCAGGAAGCGCGTCATCAGGATCCGCGTGCCCGAGCCCGGCTCGCGCGCCAGATAGGTTTCGGCCAGCAGATCCCGCGGCGTCGCCGGATCGGCTGTGGCCAGCCGGTGATCGGGGGGCGCGACGATGATATGGGGATGCGGGCCGATGGGCTCGGCCACCACCGCCGGGTTGCGCGGCGGCCGGCCCATGATCGCCAGGTCCAGCGCGCGCGAGGTCAGCCACTGGATCACCGCGTCGCGGTTGCCGATGCGCAGCGTCACCTCGACCTCGGGCAGCGCGCGGCGCAGGTCGGCGACAAGGCGCGGCGCGAAATACTTGCCGGTCGAGACCACCCCCAGCGAGACGTTGCCGGTATGGCCGCTTTGCAGCGCCGCCACCCGCCGCGCGCAGGTTTCCAGGGCGATGGCGATCTGCGCCTCGGCCTCCAGCACCGTCCGCCCCTCCTCGGTGGCAAGGAAGGCGCCATGCTCGCCGCGGATCACCATGGGCGCGCCCATCAGGTCTTCCAGCGCGCGCAGCTGGCTGTGGATCGCGGGCGGGCTGAGGCTGAGCTGCCCCGCGGCGCCCGTCAGAGAACCGCTGTCGATCACCGCGCGCAGCACGCGCAGCTGGCGCAGGGTAATGGCACTGATCCGCTTCATTCAGAATTTCCGAAATACTTTTTTGCATTATTAAATGTTCCTTAAAATCTGGACATGTCAACAAGAAGACGGGACGCGCCAGAGGAGGGGCAGATGACCGCCGAGACAATCCAGACCGACCGCATTCCCGAGGAGCTTCGGCCCGTGATGCAGGCGATGGCCGAGGCCGGCGCCCGGCTTGCCGCGATCATCCGCCGGGGCGGCGACCTTGCCTCGCCGGTCGGGACCAATGCGGATGGCGACGGGCAAAAGGCGCTGGACGTGATGGCGGACGACCTGTTCCGCCAGGCACTGGCCGGCGCGGGGGTGCGCTGGCTCGCCTCCGAGGAACAGGACGAGGCCGTGGCGCTGGACCCCGCGGGGCGCCTGGCCGTCGCCATCGACCCGCTGGACGGTTCTTCGAACATCGACACCAATGTCTCGATAGGCACGATCTTTTCGATCTACCCCGCCGAGGCGACGGCCGAGGCCAGCTTCCTGCGCCCGGCGCGCCAGCAGATCGCCGGCGGCTATATCATCTACGGCCCGCGCTGCGCCATGATGGTGACGTTCGGCGACGGCGTGCAGCATTACGCGCTGGACCCCGACAGCGACGGCTTCCGGCTGGTCATGGCCCGGCAGGAGATGCCCGAAAGCGCCCTGGAATTCGCCATCAACGCCTCGAACTACCGGCATTGGCCGCAGCCGATCCGGGCCTATATCGACGATTGCCTGGCCGGCAGCGACGGCCCGCGGGAACAGAACTTCAACATGCGCTGGATCGCCTCGCTGGTGGCGGAAACCCATCGCATCCTGATCCGGGGCGGCGTGTTCCTGTATCCGGGCGACGCGCGCAAGGGCTACGGCTCGGGCCGGCTGCGCATGCTCTACGAATGCGCGCCCATCGCCTTTCTGGTCGAACAGGCCGGCGGCCGCGCCACCAACGGGCTGGTCCCGATCCTCGACCAGGGCGCAGCGAGCCTGCACCAGCGCACGCCCTTCGTCTTCGGCTCGGCCGAGAAGGTCGCCCGCATCGCCGCCTATCACGAACTGCCCGAGACCGAGGTTTCGGCGCTGTTCGGCCATCGCGGCCTGTTCCGGGCCTGATCTGGAAAAAGAAGGGACACCATGAGCAAGAAACACCCGATCATCTCTGTCACCGGCTCGTCGGGCGCAGGCACCACCACGATCAAGAACACCTTCGACCAGATCTTCCGCCGCGAAAGCATCACCGCCGTCAGCATCGAGGGCGACGCCTTCCACCGCTTCGACCGCGCGGCGATGAAGGCGGAACTGACGCGCCGGACCGAGACGGGCGACCACACCTTCAGCCATTTCAGCATCGAGGCCAACGAGCTGGAGCGCCTTGAGCAGGTGTTCCGCCACTACGGCGAGACCGGCACCGGCCAGACCCGGCATTACGTCCACGACGACCGCGAGGCCGAGAAATACGGCACGCCCCCCGGCCAGTTCACCGCGTGGGAGGATTTCGCCCCCGACTCGGACCTGCTGTTCTACGAGGGGCTGCATGGCGCGGTCAGGTCGGACGGCATCGACATCGCCGGCCAGGCCGACCTGAAGATCGGCGTGGTGCCGGTCATCAACCTGGAGTGGATCCAGAAGATCCACCGCGACAAGGCCAGCCGCGGCTATTCGACCGAGGCCGTGACCGACGTGATCCTGCGCCGGATGCATGCCTATGTGCATGTGATCTGCCCGCAGTTCACCGAAACCGACATCAACTTCCAGCGCGTGCCGGTGGTGGACACCTCGGACCCGTTCATCGCGCGCTGGATCCCCACCGCGGACGAAAGCCTGGTGGTGATCCGCTTCAAGAACCCGCGCGGCATCGATTTTCCCTATCTGACCTCGATGATCCAGGGCTCGTGGATGAGCCGCGCCAATTCCATCGTCATTCCGGGGCCGAAGCTGGACCTCGCCATGCAGCTGATCCTGACGCCGATGATCCTGCGCCTGGTCAACGAATCGAAGCGCGCCTGAAGGGAGGGAAGAACATGAACCAGATGGCAAGGATCGACACCGGCATGGAGGCGCAGATGGCCAATGCCATCCGTGCGCTGGCGATGGATGCGGTCGAGGCGGCGAAATCCGGCCACCCCGGCGCGCCCATGGGCATGGCCGACGTCGCCGCGGTGCTGTTCAACCGCTTCATGAAGATCGACCCGGCGGATGCCGCATGGCCCGACCGCGACCGTTTCGTGATGTCGGCCGGCCATGGCTCGATGCTGGTCTATGCGATCAACCACATGCTGGGCTATGACGACATGGACATGGACCAGCTGCGGAATTTCCGCCAGCTGGGCGCACGCACCGCCGGCCATCCCGAATATGGCCATGCCAAGGGGATCGAGACCACCACCGGCCCGCTGGGCCAGGGCATCGCCACCGCCGTCGGCATGGCGCTGGCCGAGCGGATGATGAACGCCCGCTTCGGCGACGGGCTGGTCGATCACTGGACCTATGTCATCTCGGGCGACGGCTGCCTGATGGAGGGCATCAGCCACGAGGCCATCGACTTTGCTGGCCACCAGCGGCTGGGCCGGTTGATCCTGCTGTGGGACGATAACGGCATCACCATCGACGGCCATACCGACCTGTCCACCTCGACCGACCAGCTGGGGCGCTTTGCCGCCGCGGGCTGGCATGTGCAGGCGGTGGACGGCCATGACCGCGAGGCGGTGGCCGCCGCCATCGAGGCCGCGCGCGCGGACGAGCGCCCCTCGCTCATCGCCTGCAAGACGGTGATCGGCTATGGCGCGCCGAACAAGCAGGGCAGCCACGACGTGCATGGCGCGCCGCTGGGCGCCGACGAGATCGCCGCGGCGCGCGCGCATCTGGGCTGGAGCCATCCGCCCTTCGAAATTCCCCAAGACATCCTGGACTCCTGGCGCAATGTCTCCGCGCGAGGGGCCGAGGCGCGGTCAGCATGGCAGAAGCGGCTGGAAACGTCCCCAGATCAGGGCCGTTTCAACGCCATGCTGGCCGCGCCCGATGCGGCGGCGCTGCGCAGCGCCATCCGCGACTATACCGCCAGACTGGCCGCCGACCGGCCCAAGGTGGCGACCCGCAAGGCGTCCGAGATGGCGCTGGAGGTGGTGAACGCCACGCTGCCGAACACGGTGGGCGGCTCGGCCGACCTGACCGGCTCGAACAACACCCGCAGCAAGGGCATGGTCTCGGTGACGCCGGCCGAGCGCCTGGGCCGCTATGTCCATTACGGCATCCGCGAACACGGCATGGCCGCGATCATGAACGGCATCGCGCTGCATGGCGGGCTGATCCCCTATGGCGGCACCTTCCTGGCCTTCAGCGACTATTCCCGCCCCGCCATCCGGCTGGGCGCGCTGATGGGGGTGCCGGTGATCCATGTCATGACCCATGACAGCATCGGCCTGGGCGAGGACGGCCCGACCCACCAGCCGGTCGAGCATGTCGCGGCGCTGCGGGCGATCCCGAACCTGATGGTCTTTCGCCCCGCCGATGCCGTCGAGACCGCCGAGGCCTGGGAGATCGCGCTGACCGCGCCCGCCACGCCCTCGGTCCTGTGCCTGTCGCGCCAGAACCTGCCCGCCGTGCGGCTGGAGGCCGATGACGAGAACCTGAGCCGCCAGGGCGCCTATGTCCTGCGCGAGACCGAGGGCGCGCGCGACGTGACCCTGATCGCCACCGGCTCCGAGATCGAGATCGCGCTGGAGGCCGCCGACCTGCTGGCGGCGCAGGGCGTGCGCGCCGCCGTCGTCTCGGCCCCCTGCTTCGAGCTGTTCGCCCGGCGTCCCGAGACCGAGCGCGAGGCGGTGCTGGGCCGCGCCCCGCGCATCGCCATCGAGGCGCTGATCCGCCAGGGCTGGGACGGGCTGTTCCTGCGCCCCGGCGACGGCTTCATCGGCATGGCGGGCTTTGGCGCCTCGGCCCCTGCCCCCGCGCTTTACCGGCATTTCGGCATCTCCGCCGAACGTGCCGCCGACCTTGCCAACCAGCTTATCCAGGGAGGAAAGTGATGGCCCTCATCACGCTGCGACAGCTTCTGGACCACGCCGCCGAACATGGCTACGGCGTGCCCGCCTTCAACATCAACAACATGGAACAGGGCCTGGCCATCGTGAAGGCCGCGGCCGAGGTCGATGCCCCGGTGATCCTGCAAGCCAGCCGCGGCGCCCGCTCCTATGCCGGCGACATCATGCTGCGCCGCATGGTCGAGGCCCTGGCCGAGATGAACCCGACCATCCCGATCTGCCTGCACCAGGACCATGGCAACAACCTGGCCACCTGCATGTCGGCGATCCGCCACGGATTCACCAGCGTGATGATGGACGGCTCGCTGCACGAGGACATGAAGACGCCCGCGGATTACGACTATAACGTCGCGGTGACGGCCAAGGTGGCCGAGGCCGCCCATGCCGTCGGCGCCTCGGTCGAAGGCGAGCTGGGCGTGCTGGGCAGCCTGGAGACCGGCGAGGCCGCGGCCGAGGACGGCTCGGGCGCCGAGGGCAAGCTCGATCACAGCC
This sequence comes from Paracoccus sp. pheM1, assembly GCF_018499825.1. NCBI lineage: Bacteria > Pseudomonadati > Pseudomonadota > Alphaproteobacteria > Rhodobacterales > Paracoccaceae > Paracoccus > Paracoccus sp. pheM1. Next base: position 858,628 of record NZ_JAGXCX010000001.1, on the reverse strand, counting down.
AGCTGCTGACCGACCCGGACCAGGCGGTGGACTTCGTCTCGCGCACCCGCTGCGACGCGCTGGCCATCGCCTGCGGCACCAGCCATGGCGCCTACAAGTTCAGCCGCAAGCCCGATGGCGACATCCTGGCCATGCATGTGATCGAGGCGATCCACGAGCGCCTGCCCGGCACGCATCTGGTCATGCACGGCTCCAGCTCGGTGCCGCAATACCTGCAGGATCTGATCAACGATGCCGGCGGCGCGATGCCGCAGACCTATGGCGTCCCGGTCGAGGAAATCGAGCGCGGCATCCGCCACGGCGTGCGCAAGGTGAACATCGACACCGACTGCCGCATGGCGATGACCGGGCAGTTCCGCAAGATCGCCCGCGACAAGCCCGAAGAATTCGATCCGCGCAAGTTCATGATCCCGGCCATGAAGGAGCTGACGGCGCTGTGCCGCGACCGCTTCGAGCGTTTCGGCACCGCGGGCCACGCCAGCAAGATCAGGGTCATCCCGATGGACGAGATGGCCAAACGCTATGCGTCGGGGGCGCTGGACCCGGCAATCACTGGCGCGAAAGCCGCCTGAGGAGGAGGAAGCCCGATGAACGAGATGAGCAAGTCCGAAATCACGGACAAGAAAAAGCGCTACGCCGCCGGCGTGCTGAAATACGCCCAGATGGGCTATTGGGACGGCGACTACCAGCCCAAGGACACCGATGTGCTGGCGCTGTTCCGCATCACCCCGCAAGAGGGCGTGGACCCGATCGAGGCGGCGGCGGCCGTGGCCGGCGAAAGCTCGACCGCGACCTGGACCGTGGTCTGGACCGACCGGCTGACCGCCTGCGACCAGTATCGCGCGAAAGCCTATAAGGTCGAGCCGGTGCCGGGCACGCCGGGGCAGTATTTCTGCTATGTCGCCTATGACCTGATCCTGTTCGAGGAAGGCTCGATCGCCAACGTCACCGCCTCGATCATCGGCAACGTCTTCAGCTTCAAGCCGCTGAAGGCCGCGCGGCTCGAGGACATGCGCTTTCCGGTCGCCTACATGAAGACCTTCGCCGGCCCGCCCACCGGCATCGTGGTCGAGCGCGAGCGCCTGGACAAGTTCGGCCGCCCGCTCCTGGGCGCCACCACCAAGCCCAAGCTGGGCCTGTCGGGCAAGAACTACGGCCGCGTGGTCTACGAGGGGCTCAAGGGCGGGCTCGACTTCATGAAGGACGACGAGAACATCAACTCGCAGCCCTTCATGCATTGGCGCGACCGCTTCCTCTACTGCATGGAGGCGGTGAACAAGGCCACCGCCGCCACCGGCGAGACCAAGGGCCATTACCTCAACATCACCGCCGGCACGATGGAAGAGATGTATCGCCGCGCGGAACTGGCCAAGGAGCTGGGCTCTGTCATCGTCATGGTGGACCTGATCGTCGGCTGGACCGCGATCCAGTCGATCAGCAACTGGTGCCGGCAGAACGACATGATCCTGCACATGCACCGCGCCGGCCACGGCACCTATACCCGGCAGAAGAACCACGGCATCAGCTTCCGCGTCATCGCCAAGTGGCTGCGCATGGCCGGGGTCGATCACCTGCATACCGGCACCGCCGTCGGCAAGCTGGAAGGCGACCCGATGACCGTGCAGGGCTATTACAACGTCTGCCGCGAGACGGTGAACGCGGTGGACCTGCCGCGCGGCATCTTCTTCGAGCAGGACTGGGCCAACCTGAAAAAGGTGATGCCGGTCGCCTCGGGCGGCATCCATGCCGGGCAGATGCACCAGCTGCTGGACCTGTTCGGCGACGACGTGGTGCTGCAATTCGGCGGCGGCACCATCGGCCACCCGATGGGCATCCAGGCCGGCGCGACCGCGAACCGCGTGGCGCTGGAGGCCATGGTTCTGGCGCGCAACGAGGGCGTCGATATCGCCAATGAGGGCCCGGAAGTCCTGCGCAAGGCCGCCAAATGGTGCAAGCCCTTGGAAGCGGCGCTGGATACCTGGGGCAACATCACCTTCAACTATACCTCGACCGACACCTCGGACTTCGTTCCGACCGCGTCCGTCAGCTAAGGGAGAGATCAGATGCGTATCACTCAGGGCTGCTTTTCCTTCCTGCCCGACCTGACCGACGAGCAGATCCGCGACCAGGTGGAATACATCCTGTCGCGCGACTGGGCGGTCGGGATCGAATGGACCTCCGAGCCCCATCCCCGCAACACCTATTGGGAGATGTGGGGCAACCCGATGTTCGACCTCAAGGACGCCAAGGGCGTGATGATGGAGCTGGACGACTGCCGCAAGGCGCATGGCGACAAGTATATCCGCATCAACGCCTTCGACAGCACGCGCGGATGGGAGACGGTGATGATGTCCTTCATCGTCAACCGCCCGGAAAACGAGCCGAGCTTCAAGACCTGGCGCATGGAGGCCGATGGCCGCCATATCCGCTATACCCACGAGATGATCGGCTGACGGCACTGCCGGACCGGGGGGCTGTCTGCCCCCCGGACCCCCCGAGAGTATTTGTGAAACGGAGAAAGGCTGATGGACGGCGATATGGGCGAGACGCTGGCGACCGTGGATCTGAAGGCCGAGTATGAATCCTCGGGCGTGCGCGAGATCCTGGACGAACTGGACCGCGAGTTGATCGGGCTGGCGCCGGTGAAGCAGAGGATCCGCGAGACGGCGGCGCTGCTGCTGGTAGACCGGGCGCGGCGCGACCTGGGGCTGGCCCATGAGGTGCCGACGCTGCACATGAGCTTTACCGGCAATCCCGGCACCGGCAAGACCACGGTGGCGCTGAAGATGGCCGGGCTGCTGCACCGGCTGGGCTATGTGCGCAAGGGCCACCTGGTTAGCGTGACCCGCGACGACCTGGTCGGGCAATATATCGGCCATACCGCGCCCAAGACCAAGGAAGTGCTGAAGAAGGCCATGGGGGGCGTCCTGTTCATCGACGAGGCCTATTACCTCTACAAGCCCGACAACGAGCGCGACTATGGCCAGGAGGCGATCGAGATCCTGCTGCAGGTGATGGAGAACAACCGCGACGACCTGGTGGTCATCATGGCCGGCTATGCCGACCGGATGGACCGCTTCTTCTCGGCCAATCCCGGCTTTCGCTCGCGCATCGCCCATCATATCGAATTTCCCGACTATACCGACGAGGAGCTGGGGCGGATCTCGGCCGCGATGCTGGAGAACCAGGGCTATGTCTTCGACGAGGCCGGGCGGGCGGCGATGGAGGAATATATCCGCCTGCGCCGCGAGCAGCCGCATTTCGCCAATGCCCGCTCGATCCGCAATGCGCTGGACCGGGCACGGCTGCGGCAGGCGAACCGGCTGTTTTCCGGCGAGGTGCCGGTCGATGCGCGGGCGCTGTCCACCATCACCGAAAGCGACATTCGCGCGAGCCGGGTGTTTTCCGGCGGGTTGGACATCGACGGCAGCCGCCGCATGATCGAGGATTGAGGGCGGGCCGCTTGCGGCCTGCCGGGGCTTGCCGGTCAGCCGGAAAGATCGGGACGGGCGGGTTGCCGCGGCGTGGCGAAGGTCTTGCGGAACCAGTCCTGCACCATCAGCTTGTCATAGACGAAGCGCCGGCTGTCGCCATGCCCGCGCGGGTCCGAGAGATAGTTCATGTCGGTCAGCCGTTCTTCGCCCGCGCGGATGACGGTGTCGCCCTGCATCAGCCGATAGCGCAGGTGGATGCGCGGCGGCGTGGTGTCGCGCAGGAAGCGCACGTCGTTGAAGCCGCTGCGCCAGGGTTCGAACTCGCCGGCAAGGTCGATGTCCAGCACCTCGATGGCAAGGCTTTGCCCGGCGGGCAGGGAGCGCGCGCCAAGCTCGGCAAACCAGCGGTCGAACTCGGCCAGGGCCGAGGTCCGGCTGCGTTCGCGGCGGAACTCGCGGTCGCGGAAGCTCTCGGGCGCGACATAGGTGACGGTGACGTTTCCCCCGGCCGATGCGGCCGGCCCGGCCATGGCGGCAGGCGCGGCGAGCGCCAGGGAAAGGGACAGGCAGATGGTCCTGAGCATGGCTTGCCTCCGCGCTTCCAGCCCTGTGCCAAGATATGGGCATGGGACGCGAAAAGTCAAAGCCGGGTTCAGGCCCTGGCGTCCTCGAGCATCATCCGCGCGGCCTTTTCGGCGATCATCATCACCGGGGCGTTGGTGTTGCCGCTGGTGATGGTCGGCATGACCGAGGCGTCGGCGATGCGCAGCCGGCCAAGCGCGCGCATCCGCAGCCGCGGGTCGACCACCGCCGCGTCGTCGGCGCCCATGCGGCAGGTGCCGACCGGGTGGAAGATCGTGGTGCCGATGGCGCCGGCGGCGCGGACCAGATCCTCGTCGCTCTGGAAGGCGATGCCGGGGATATGCTCCTCGGGGTCGAAGCGGTTGAAGGCGGGCTGCGCGGCGATCCTGCGGGTCAGGCGGATGGCGCGCGCGGCCACGTCGCGGTCGGCCTGGGTCGACAGGTAATTCGGCCGGATCGCGGGATGGGCGCGGAAATCCGGCCCGGCGACATGGACCGAGCCGCGGCTTTCCGGCCGCAGGTTGCAGACCGAGGCGGTCATCGCCGGGAAGGGATGCACCGGGTCGCCGAACTTGTCGAGGCTGACCGGCTGGACGTGGAACTCCAGGTCCGGCGTCGCCTTGTCCGGCCCCGAGCGGGTGAAGATGCCAAGCTGGCTGGGCGCCATCGACATCGGGCCCGAGCGTTTCAGCAGGTATTCCAGCCCGATCGACGCCTTGCCCATCAGGCGCGAGGCCTTTTCGTTCAGTGTCGGCACGCCGCGGACCTTGTAGACCAGCCGCAATTGCAGGTGGTCCTGCAGGTTCTCGCCCAGCGAGGGCACCTCGACCTGGGGCGCGATGCCGGCGGCCTGCAGCACCTCGCCGCGGCCGACGCCGGAATGTTCGAGGATCTGCACCGAGCCGATGGCGCCCGCGGCCAGCACCGTCTCGCGCGCGGAGCGGACCTCGCGCCGCTGGCCCTGGTGGTGAAAGACCACGCCCGCGACCTCGCCCGCCTCGATCACCAGCCGCTCGACCTCGGCGCCGGTCAGGATGCGCAGGTTCGGGCGGTGGCGCACCGGGCGCAGAAAGGCCTTCGCCGCGCTCCAGCGCCAGCCGCGGCGCTGGGTCACGTCGAAATAGCCGCCGCCCTCGTTGTCGCCGCGGTTGAAGTCCTCGGTCCGTGGGATGCCGGCCTGCTCGGCCGCCTCCATGAAGGCGTCGAGCACGGCCCAGCGGACCCGCGCCGTCTCGACCCGCAATTCGCCGCCGGCGCCATGCATGTCGTCGGCGCCGCGATAATGGTCCTCTTGCGCCTTGAACAGCGGCAGCACGTCGTCCCAGCCCCAGCCGGTGCAGCCGAGCTGGCGCCAATGGTCGTAATCCGCCGCCTGCCCGCGCATGTAGATCATGCCGTTGATCGAGGAACAGCCGCCCAGCACCCGGCCGCGCGGGTAAAGCAGCGCGCGGCCGTTCAGCCCCGGCTCGGGCTGGGTGCGAAAACCCCAGTCGGTACGCGGGTTGCCGATGCAATAGAGATAGCCGACCGGGATATGGATCCAGTGGTAATTGTCGCGCCCCCCGGCCTCGAGCAGCAGCACCCGGTTGCCGGGATCGGCGCTGAGGCGGTTGGCCAGCACGCAGCCGGCGCTGCCCGCGCCGATCACGATATAGTCGTAGCTTTCCATCGGACACTCCATGATGGCCCCCGCCGGCGCGGGGGCCGCACCATCACGATTCGGAACGGAACCCCATTTTCCGGCCGATTTTCGTTGCGAAGAACTCTCCCACCAGGCCGCGGCGGAACAGCAGCACGCAGACCATGAAGACGAGGCCGGTGATGATCGTCACCGGGAAGTCCGAGGTGGCCAGGTAGTTCTGCAACGTGACCACCAGGCCTGCGCCGACGATGGGACCCAGGAGCGTGCCGATGCCGCCCAGCAGCGTCATCAGGATCACCTCGCCCGACATCTGCCAGGTCACGTCGGTCAGCGTCGCGAACTGGAAGATCAGCGCCTTGACCCCGCCCGCCAGCCCCGCCAGCGCCGCCGACATCACGAAGGCGCCCAGTTTGTAGCGCTGCACCGAATAACCCAGCGAGATCGCGCGCTGCTCGTTTTCCCGGATCGACTTCAGGATCATGCCGAAGGGCGAGTTCACGAAACGCCGGATGATCAGGAGCCCGATCACGAACACCGCCAGCACGAAGTAATACATGTTCATCGGCCGGTTCAGGTCGATCAGCCCGAACAGGTGCCCGCGCGGCACCGACTGGATGCCGTCCTCGCCATGGGTGAAGGGCGCCTGCAGGCAGAAGAAGAAGAACATCTGCGACAGCGCCAGCGTGATCATGGCGAAATAGATGCCCTGGCGGCGGATGGCGATGGCGCCCATCACCAGCCCCAGCAAGGCCGCGCCGGCGACGCCCAGCAGGATGCCCGCCTCGGGCGACCAGCCCCAGACCTTGACCGCATGGGCGGTGAAATAGGCCGCGCCCCCGAAGAAGGTGGCATGGCCGAAGGACAGAAGCCCCGTGTAGCCCAGCAGCAGGTTGAAGGCCGAGGCAAACAGCGCGAAGGCCAGAAGCTTCATCAGGAAGATCGGGTAGAGGAACATCGGCGCCACCAGCAGCCCGGCCAGGGCGATGGCGACCAGCGCCAGTTGCACCTGCCCCGCGCGCGGATGGGCCGCGACATGTTCCGAGGCGACGGTTTCGGATTTTGCGGCCATGTCAGGCATCCTTTCCGAAAAGGCCCGCGGGCCGCAGGATCAAGACGATCGCCATGATGACGAAGATCACGATGTTCGAGGCCTCGGGGTAGAAGACCTTGGTCAGCCCCTCGACCACGCCCAGCATGTAGCCGGTGACGATGGCGCCCAGGATCGAGCCCATGCCGCCCACGACCACCACCGCGAAGACGATGATGATCAGGTTCGAGCCCATCAGGGGCGAGACCTGGTAGACCGGCGCCGCCAGCACGCCGGCAAAGCCCGCAAGCCCGGCGCCGAGCGCATAGGTCAGCGTCAAGAGCAAGGGCACGTTGACGCCGAAGGCCTGCACCAGCACCGGGTTTTCCGTCGCCGCGCGCAGGTAGGCGCCGAGCTTGGTCTTTTCGATCAGCAGCCAGACCCCGATGCAGACCGCCAGCGAGGCGATGACCACCCAGCCGCGATAGATCGGCAGGAACATGAAGCCCAGGTTCACCGCCCCGGTCAGCTGCGGGGGCGGCGCATAGGGCTTGCCCGAGGCGCCGAAGAAATAGCGGAAGGTGCCCTCGATCGCCAGCGCCAGGCCGAAGGTGAACAGGAGCCCGTAAAGGGGATCGAGCTTGTAGAGCCGCGACAGCATGGTCTTTTCGACCAGCGCCGCGAACAGGCCCACGAACAGCGGCGCCAGGATCAGCGCCAGCCAGTAGTTGATGCCGCCCACGGTCAGGAGCAGCAGCGCCGCGAAGGCGCCCAGCATGTATTGCGCGCCATGGGCGAAGTTGATCACGCGCAACAGCCCGAAGATCACCGCCAGGCCCAGCGACAAGAGCGCATAGAAGCTGCCGTTGATCAGCCCGACCAGCAATTGCCCCATCAGGGCCTGGAGGGGCACGCCGAAAATCATCGTCATCTCACACCCCCAGTTCCCGATGCAGCATGTCCATCTGCGCCGGCAGTTCGGCGACCGGGAACTCTGCCGTCATGCGGCCGTGGTCCATCAGGTAGAAGCGGTCGGCGACCTTGGCGGCGAAGCGGAAGTTCTGCTCGACCAGCACCACGGTCATGCCGCGGCCCTTCAGCTTCTGCAGCACCTCGCCGATGGCCTGGATGATGACCGGGGCCAGCCCCTCGGTCGGCTCGTCGAGCAAGAGGCAGCGCGCGCCGGTGCGCAGGATGCGCGCCATGGCCAGCATCTGCTGCTCGCCGCCCGACAGCTTGGTGCCCTGCGAATTGCGGCGCTCCTCGAGGTTCGGGAACAGCGCGTAGATCTCCTCGACCGACATGCCGCCCTCGGCGACCTTCGGCGGCAGCATCAGGTTCTCCTCGACCGAGAGGCTGGCGAAGATGCCGCGTTCCTCGGGGACGAAGCCCAGCCCGGCGCGGGCGGTCTGGTGCAGGGGCAGCGCCATCATGTCGCGCCCGGCGAACTGGATGCGGCCGGTGCGCTTGCGCAGGATGCCCATGATGCTGCGCAGCGTCGTGGTCTTGCCCATGCCGTTGCGGCCGAGGATGCAGATGGTCTCGCCTTCGTTCACATGCAGGTTCACGCCGTGCAGGACGTGGCTTTCGCCATACCAGGCCTGCAGGTCGCGGACGTTCAGAAGCGGCGCGCTCATGCCTCGGACCCCATATAGGCGGTGCGCACGCGCGGATCGGCCGAGACGGTGGCATAGTCGCCCCGCGCGATGATCTCGCCGCGCTGCAGCACGGTGACGTGGTGGCAGATGTCGGCGACGACGCTGAGGTTGTGCTCGACCATCAGCACGGCACGTTCGGCGGCGACGTCGCGGATGATGCCCGCGACCATGGCCACGTCCTCCTGCCCCATGCCGGCCATCGGCTCGTCCAGAAGCAGCACCTCGGGGTCGAGCGCGAGGGTGGTCGCGATCTCCAGCACGCGCTTGCGGCCATAGGACAGGTCGGCGGCGCGGTGGTCGCGGTATTGCGCCAGGCCCAGCTGCTCGATCAGCTGGTCGGCGCGCGCATCCAGCCGGTCGAGCGCGGACAGCGGCAGCCAGAACTGCGTCGAAAGCCCGTTGGGGCGTTGCAGCGCGACCTTGACGTTCTCGCGCACGGTCAGGTGCGGGAACACCGCCGAGATCTGGAAGCTGCGCACCAGCCCCATCCGCGCCACCTTGTCGGGCCGGGTGTTGGTGATGTCCTGGCCCAGGAGCGTGATCTGGCCCCGCGTCGGCTGCAGGAACTTGGTCAAGAGGTTGAAGACCGTGGTCTTGCCGGCGCCATTGGGCCCGATCAGCGCGTGGATGCGCGCATGCTCCACGTCCAGATCCACGTTGTTGACCGCCGTGAAACCCGCGAAGTCCCGGCCGAGGCCGCGGGCGGACAAGACCACCCGCGGCTCGGACTGCGTTGCAAGCGTCGCCGCCATCACTGGACCAGCGGGCAGCCGCTTTCGGCCGGGTTCAGGAAGGCCTGATCGCCCGGAATCGTGGCCAGGACGTTGTAATAATCCCAGTCCTCGGTCACGTCGCCGGGCGCCTTGACCTCCATCAGGTAGACGTCCTTGATCAGCCGGCCGTTGGGCCCGACCTTGCCGCCCTGGGCAAAGATGTCGTCCACCGGCATCTCGTGCATCTTGGCGGCGACGGCCTCGGTCTCGTCGGTCCCTGCCTCCTGGATCGCCTTGAGGTATTGGGTGACGGCGGAATAGGTGCCGGCATGGACCATGTTCGGCATGACGCCGGTGCGTTCCTTGAAGCGTTCGCCGAACTCGCGCGATTCCGGCGTGCGGTTCCAGTAGAAGCTTTCGGTCAGCGTCAGCCCCTGCGCGGCATCCAGCCCGATGCCATGCACCTCGGCCAGGGTGAAGAGCAGCGCCGCCAGGCGCTGGCCGCCGGCGGTGATGCCGAATTCGGCCGCCTGCTTGATGGCGTTCTGCGTGTCCATGCCGGCATTGGCCAGGCCGATGACCTTGGCCCCCGAAGCCTGGGCCTGGAGCAGGAACGAGGAATAATCCGTCGTCGCCAGCGGGTGGCGCACCGCCCCCGCGACCGTGCCGCCCTGCGACTTGACGAAATTGCCGGTCTGCTCTTCCAGCGAATAGCCGAAGGCATAGTCGGCGGTCAGGAAGAACCAGCTGTCGCCGCCCTCCTTCACCAGCGCGCCGCCGGTGCCCACGGCCAACGCATGGGTGTCATAGGCCCAGTGGAAGCCATAGGGGGTGCATTGCGGCCCGGTCAGCTCGGTCGTGGCCGCGCCGGTGTTGACGGTGATCTTCTTCTTTTCCTGGCTCAGCGCCTGCACCGCCAGGCCGACCGACGAGGTGGTCAGTTCCATGATCGCATCGACCTGCTCGGTGTCATACCATTGCCGGGCGATGTTCGAGGCGATGTCGGGCTTGTTCTGGTGATCGGCGGTGACGACCTCGACCGGCGCATCCAGCACCTTGCCGCCGAAATCCTCGACCGCCATCCGCGCGGCCTCATAGGAATACTTGCCGCCGAAATCGGCATAGACCCCGGACTGGTCGTTCAGGATGCCGATCTTGACCACCCCGTCCGAAACCTCGGCCAGGGCAGGCGTGGCAATAAGGCCGACCGCGGCGGTCGACAGCAGAATCTTTCGCATTATGTCCTCCCAAAGGCGCATCCCTTCCACCGGCCGCTTCTGCCTGCCGGGTGGGAATACTGTCCTGTTACCCGCGAGGGGGCTACTCTCGCCTTGCCCCTCCCGCATGGAACGATGCAGGCAATTCGGCTTTGACACAAGTGTTCAGAGAGGTTTAATTTCTTACAGGGCGTGTGCATTTTCGAACAGATGGCCAATCTCAGCTGGGACGACCTGCAATTCTTTCTGGCGGTTGTGCGCGAAGGGCAGCTTTCGCGCGCGGCGCGACAGCTGGGCACCTCGCATGTCACCGTCTCGCGCCGCATCGACCGGCTGGAGCAGGCGCTGAACACCCGCCTGTTCGAGCGCAATCCCCGCGGCTACGAGCCCACCCCCGCCGGCCAGCGCCTGATCGAGGCGGCCGAGCGGATGGAGCAGGCCGCCGGGCTGATCCCGCTGGAGCAATCCGCCGCCACCGGCCAGGCGCGGCCGCTGCGGCTGGCCATGCCCGAGGGCTTCGGCAGCCTGTTCTCGACCCATCTGCTGCCGGCCTTTGCCGCGGAATTTCCGCTGATCTCGCTGGAACTCATCACCATGCCGCAGGTGTTGTCGCTGTCGCGGCGCGAGGCGGACATCTCGATCACGCTGGACCCGGTCACGAGCGGCCCCTATCGCTCCGAGCGGCTGGTGGACTATACGCTGCACCTCTACGCCACGCGCGAGCATCTGCGCAGCCTGCCGCCGATCGCCAGCCCCGAGGATCTGCCCCGGCTGCGCTTCGTCGGCTATATCGAGGAGATGATCTTCGCCCCCGGCCTGGACTACCTGGGCGAGATCCATCCCGCGATCCGGGCCGGGGTGAAAAGCTCCAGCATCTTCAACCAGCTTGCGGCGGTGCGGGGCGGGCTGGGGATCGGAGTGCTGCCCTGGTATATCGCCGCGAAATATCCCGAATTGCAGATCGTGCTGCCCGAACGGGTCCGCCTGACCCGGACCTATTGGCTGACCTGCCACCGCGACCTGCGGGTGATGCAATGGGTGCGCGCGGTGATCGGCTTTCTGTCGGCAAGGCTGGCCGAACGCGGCCACGAACTGTCCCGCCCCCTCGGCCATGCCGGGCCGGGCTGAGGCCCGCCCGGCAAGCCCCTATGGGCGAGGAATCGATCAAATCCTTCGGAAATGCCTCGGGGCTTCGGCATGCCGCTTGACCTTCTCTTAACGTTCCTTTGCCAGAAGGGTCGCAATGAATGGCGACACGATGGGGGAAAGCCCGCCAGATGGCATCGCGACATGCCCTTCCGACGGCCCTGCTGGCGAGGGTTGCCCCAAAAGGCCCGTTTGCGCGGGGCATCGGCCGTCCACGATCCGCTGTATTCGACCGCGCTGGCCCTTGTCCTCGGCAGCGTCATGGGCAGCCCCGCCGCCTTGGCGCAGACCGTGGCCGCCAGCGGCGACGTGCTTCCCGGCATCCCGCCGCCCCCGCTTGCGGCCTGGAACCTTGCGTGGGCGTGAACGCCCAGGATGCAATCGACATCGACGGCGGCGGCGGAACGCTGGCGATCCAAGCGGGCGGCCGGCTGGACACAGAGCCCGGCGTCATCGGCAGCGAGGCCGGCAAGTCCGGCTGAGTCAACGTCATGGGCGACGGATCGAACGGCCATGGCCGTGCCTATGCCTCTCGGGGCAGCCTGCGGGCGGGGGCTGCCGGCAGCTTTGCGACCCTCGGCGCGCATGCCGTCGATGCCGGGGCCTCGCTCGACCTGGACGGGTTCGACCAGACCATCGGCTCGCTTTCCGGGGCCGGGGACGTCACGCTTGGCCAGGGCACGCTGACCACGGGCGGGGACGGCAGCGACACGGGCTTCGGCGGCACGATCTCGGGCACGGGCGGGTTGGTGAAAGAGGGCGGCGGCACCTTGATCCTGAGCGGCACCAACACCCACAGCGGCGACATCCTGGTGGCCGGCGGCGTGCTTCAACTGGGAAGCGGCAGCATCGGCACCCTGATGATCGCGGGCGACATGGAACTCGGCACCGGCTCCGTCCTCGGCTTTGATCTGGGCGCCCCCCGGCCCCCGGCGGCGGCACAAGCGATCACGTCACCGTCGGCGGGCAGCTGACCCTGGACGGCGTGCTCAGGCTTTCCAATGCGGGCGGCGCGGGCCTGGGCTATTACCGGCTGCTGAGCTATGGCGGGCTGACCGACCATGGCTTTGGGATCGCGACGACGCCGGCACTGGGAACAAGCACCTATGAAATCGTGACCGGCGGCGGCCATGTCGACCTGGTGGTCGGCACGGCGGCGATGCGGCGGTGAAGATCTGGCGCGGCGGCAGCGGCGTCTGGAGCGCGGCGAACCTAGCCTGGCGGGACCGTGGCGGCGACATCCCCATGGCCTTGGGCCGGCGGCCACGGCGCCTTCAACGGGACCGGAGGGCTGGTCGAGGTCCAGGGCGATTTGTCCTTCAAGGGCCTGCAATTCGTCGCCGACAGCTATGCCCTGGCCGGCGGCGGGATGCTGGAGACAGAGGCGGGCGGCGGCGAATTGCGCGTCCTTGCGGGGGCGACGGCCACCGTCGGCACCCGGATCGGCGGCACGGGTGCTCCCCTGTCGCTGCCGCTCCCGCTTACGATGGCACTGCAACTGTTCGGCGCTTGTGTCAATCGCGTGATGGCGGCGGGCGGCCCGCCTGGCAACCCTGCGGGGCTGCATTGCCGGCCGGAAGATCCGTGCCGACGGCGGGTCGATCCGGCCGGTCTTGACCTCTGCAGTTCGCACAACGCAGGCCGCCTTGCTCAGATGGCAGCCGGGGCAACTCCACCTCCCCCTCCGCGCCGAAGAGGGCGATCAGCCCATCCGCCGGCACCCCACGCCAGACCAGATAGTCCTAGCCGCCTGCATATTTCCGCCACGCGACCTCATCGCCCTCAAGCCGCAATTCGCGCAGTTACGGCGAGGCTTCCAGAATACCCGCAGTGCCCGCACGCCCGGGCTGCGTCTGGTGGAGGGCTTGTCCTTGGTCGAACGGTCCAAGGCTGCCTGCCTCGCCGCCAATCCTGTAAACCGATTTCCTGCCGGACACCACGCTGCGAAAATCAGAGGCCAGACTTCGAAAGCTCTGCTCTTGCAGGCTCGGCCGTGGCAGAACAGCCACAGATGCGGCGCGATTGCCGCAGCCTCGGCATTCTTTGCGTTGAAGACTTAATTCACAAATGGTTGAAGCCAGCAAGCGCGCGAGACGCCAGCCATCCCTGACCCTTTCCAACAGGAGCATGCGATGGCGACGCCTTTCCCGCGCCCGACCACGGGCACCGCACTCTGTCTGCTGATGTCACTGCCGGTCTTCGCCGGTTCCGCCTTGGCACAGGAGACAACCACCGAGGACACGGTCGTCCTTGAAACGATCGTGATCACCGCCGAGGAACAGGCCAAGCAGGCGCTCGGCACCTCGACCGTGACAGCCGAGGACATCGAGAAAGCCCCTCCGGTCAACGATATTTCCGAAGTCGTGCGCAAGATGCCCGGCGTGAACCTGACCGGCGCCACCGCCAGCGGCCAGCGCGGCAACCAGCGCCAGATCGACATTCGCGGCATGGGGCCGGAAAACACCCTGATCCTGATCGACGGCAAGCCGGTCATGTCGCGCAACTCGGTCCGTATGAGCCGCAATGGCGAACGCGACTCGCGCGGCGATTCGAACTGGGTGCCCGCCGAAATGATCGAGCGCATCGAGGTGCTGCGCGGTCCGGCGGCGGCGCGCTATGGCTCGGGCTCGTCGGGCGGGGTGGTCAATATCATCACCAAGCGCCCCGAGACCTTCTCGGGCCAGGTCGGGATGCATTACAATTCGCCCGAAAGCCGCAAGGAAGGCGACACGGTGCGCAGCAACTTCATGCTGGCCGGGCCCGTGGGTGAAAACCTGACCTTCCGTCTGTTCGGCAACTACAACAAGACCGACGGCGACGCCCCCGACATCAACCGCGTTCCCTTGCTGGATGATGATGGAAGTCCGGTTCTGGACGACGACGGCAACCCGGAATATCTCAACCTCGCGGGCCGCGAAGGCGTGGTGAACAAGGATCTGGGCGGCTTGCTGAGCTGGCAGGTCGCGCCCGGTCATGTCATCGACTTCGAGGCGAATTTCTCGCGCCAGGGCAACATCTATGCCGGCGACACGATGTTCGGCAGCGTGAAAGAGGATCAGGACGGCGTCAACCTGATCGGCACCGAGACCAACCGCATGTATCGCCGCGCCCTGTCCCTGACCCATCGCGGCGAGTATGATTTCGGCGAGTCGTTCAGCTATCTGCAATGGGAAAACACCCGCAATGCCCGGCTTTGCGAAGGCACGGCCGGCGGAGGCGAAGGCGCGATCACCAATTGCGTCGATACCGATGGCGACGGGGAAAACGACGCGATGGCGTTCAGCACCATCACGCTGGACAACATCACCGCCAAAAGCGAATGGATCCTGCCGATGAAGCTTGCCGGCCGGGACAGCCGCGTGACCTTCGGCGCCGAATATCGCGGCGAGTTCATGGAGGACGGCGTGTCGATCCGCGGCGGGCTCGACCCTTCGCTGGTGCCCGATACCGGCGTCGATCCCGACGGCGAGAACCGCGACCCCAAGACCGACCAGCAGACCATCGGGCTTTACGCCGAGGCGAACATCCAGTGGAACGACAAGCTGACCCTGACCCCCGGCCTGCGCTTCGATTATAATGACAATTTCGGCAGCGCATGGTCGCCCAGCCTGAACGCGACCTATGCCTTCAACGACGAATGGACGATGAAGCTGGGCGTGGCGCGGGCCTTCAAGGCGCCGAACCTGTATCAGCTGAACCCGAACTACGTCTATGTCACCCGAGGCAATGGCTGCCCCTATGTCGACGGCGTGCGCCTCAGCGGTCCCTGCTACGTTCTGGGCAACCCGGATCTGGAGGCCGAGCGCAGCCTGAACAAGGAGATCGGCGTCGCTTATGCCGGTCACAACGACATCAGTGCCAGCCTGACCTGGTTCCACAACGACTATGACAACCGCATCGCCTCGGGCCGGATCCAGCACAACCCGGATGCGACGACAAACCGTCTGTTCCGCTGGGAAAACCAGAAGAACGCGGTGATCTCGGGGATCGAGGGCAATTTCTCGACCCCGCTGGGCGAAAGCTTCGCCTTCAACACGAACTTCACCAAGATGATCAAGTCCGAGGACGAGAACGGCCAGCCGCTGAGCCTGGTGCCGGACTATACGATCAACGCCTCGCTCGACTGGTATGCCACGCCTGACCTGACCCTGACGCTGGGTGCGACCCACTACGGCAAGATCGAGCCGGCGACGATCGGCAACAGCATGGGCAACGAGATCGAGGATCCCGAAACCCGCGGCAGCTATACGCTGGTCAATCTGGGTGCTAACTGGGCGGTAAGCGAGTCGGCGCGGCTGTCGGCCGGGGTGACGAACCTTTTCGACAAGCGGATCCTGCGCACCAATACCAGCGACGGAACGAACACCTTCAACGAACCGGGGCGCGCCTTCTATATCGGGCTGACCTCGACCTTCTGACGCGACGGGGCGGTCCCGCCCCTCGCGCCGAAAAGCCCCCGTGACGGCGGTGCCTCGTGCGCCGCCGTTTCCCTATATACACTCAAGTGAGCTCAAATGATGCCGTGGCGCGCCTGATCTGCCAGGTCCGCCGGACGAGGGCCGCGACGAAGGCCGCGGTCAGGATCAGGACGATGGTCGGCGCCGGTGCGCTGTCCAGGAAGAAGCTGGCGTGGACCCCGGCCAGCATCGCCCCCATGCAGACCGCGACAGCCACGATCAGCATCCGTCCGAAGCTGCGCACCAGCAGGAAGGCGATGGCCCCCGGCGCGATCAAGAGGCCCACCGCCAGGATCAGTCCCGTGGCGGTCATCGTGGCGACGCTGGCCAGCGACAGGATGGTCAGCAGCCCGTAATGCAGCAGCCCGACCGGCAGGCCGGAGGCCCGCGCCTGCACCGGATCGAAAGCGTGCAGCATCAGGTCCTTCCACTTCAGGGCCAGCACGACGGAAACCGGCACGGCGATCCACAGCGCGGTGCGCAGGTCCGCCGGCACGATCCCCAGCATGTTGCCGAACAGGATATGGTCCAGATGCACGTCCGAGGTGATCGAGGTGTAAAGGACGATCCCCAGCCCGAACATGCCCGAGAAGACGACGCCCATGACCGTGTCCTGCTTGACCCGGCTGTTGGCCGACAGATAGCCCGTCGCCAGCGCCGTCACCATCCCGGCGCCGAAGGCCCCGAGGATCAGCGGAAAGCCGAAGATATAGGCCAGCACCACGCCGGGCAGCACCGCATGGCTGACGGCGTCGCCCATCAGGGCCCAGCCCTTCAGCACCAGGAAGCACGACAGCAGCGCCGTCGGCACCGAGACGATGGCGGCGATCAGGAAGGCATTCTGCATGAAGCCGAACTGGAACGGCATCAGAAGCGTGTCGATCATTGCGCGCCTCCCTCTGCCAGAAGCGCCGCGCGGGCCTTGGCGCGGGCGGCCAGCAGCCCGTGCTTGGGCGCCCAGACGAAGGCGCTAAGAAAGACCAGCGTCTGCAGCAAGACGATGATCCCGCCCGTGGCGCCATCCAGGAAATAGCTGAGATAGGCGCCGAGGAAGCTGGTGGCCGCGCCGATGGCGACCGAAAGCGCGATCAGCCGCGGGAAGCGGTCGCAGAGCAGATAGGCCGTGGCGCCGGGCGTCACCACCATGGCGATGACCAGGAACGCCCCCACGGTCTGCATCGCCGCCACCACGCAGGCCGACAGCAGGACGAAGAACACGCCCTTCAGCAGCCCCGGCCGCAATCCGATGGAACGCGCATGGGCCTCGTCGAAGAAGACCACCATCAGATCCTTCCATTTCAGCGCCAGCACCGCCAGCGAAACAAGGCCGATGAGGGCGAGTTGCAAGGTATCCTCGGGCGTGATGGCCAGGATGTTGCCCATGGTGATGGTCTGCACGGAAACCGCCATCGGGTTGATCGAGACCATGAACAGCCCCAACCCGAAGAACGCGGTGAAGATCAGGCCGATCACCACATCGACCTTGAGCCCCGAGCGATCGGACAGAAACAGCATCGCCGCCGCCGCCAGCCCGCCCGAGATGAAGGCGCCAAGCGCGAAGGGCAGGCCCAGCATATAGGCCCCGGCGACGCCCGGCACGACCGAATGGGACAGCGCGTCGCCGATCAGCGACCAGCCCTTGAGCATGAGGTAGGCCAACAGGAACGCGCAGACCCCGCCGACCAGCGCCGAGACCCACATGGCGTTCGTCATGTAGTGATAGCCGAAGGGTTCAAGCAGCAGGTTCATCGGACGCCCTCGCGCGTGCGGGTGCGGTCGCCATATTGCACCAGCGGGCGTTCGTCGTCGGTCAGGATGGTGACGTGGCGGCTGTCCTCGTCGTCATGCAGCGCCTGCCCGCCCAGGGTGAAATGGCGCAGCACGCCGCCGAAGGCCGCCTCGAGGTTTTCGCGGGTGAAGGTGGTCTCGGTCGGGCCATGGGCCAGCACGGTGCCCTTGACCAGCACCACCCGGTCGCAGAATTCCGGCACCGAGCCCAGGTTGTGGGTCGAGACCAGCATCACCCGCCCCTCGTCCCTCAATTCGCGCAGCAGCGCCACGATCTGCTCTTCGGTCTTGACGTCGACGCCGGTGAAGGGCTCGTCCAGCAGGATGACGCGGCCGTCCTGCGCCAGCGCGCGGGCCAGGAAGACGCGCTTCTTCTGGCCGCCGGACAGCTCTCCGATCTGGCGATGGCGGTAGTCCTGCACGTTGACGCGGGCCAGCGCCCGCCCCACCGCGTCGCGATCCGCCTGCGACGGGCGGCGCAGGAAACCCATGTGGCCGTAGCGGCCCATCATCACCACGTCCTCGACCAGAACCGGAAAGGACCAGTCCACCTCCTCGGCCTGGGGCACATAGGCGATCAGGTTGCGGCGCAGCGCCTCGCGGACCGTCATGCCCAGCAGCCTGATCTCGCCCCTGGCCACCGGCACGAAACCCATGATCGCCTTGAAAAGCGTCGATTTCCCGGAACCGTTCACGCCGACCAGCGCGGTGACGGTCCCCGTGGGAATCGCGAAACTGGCATTGCGTAGCGCGGTCAGGCCGTTGCGGTAGGTCACCGACACGTCGCGCGCCACGATGCCACCGCCGGGGTCCGTCCCAGGATCGCTGTCCCTCATGGTCATTCTGTCGTCGCGCATCATGGTCATCGCTTTCTGCCGGAACGGGACGGCCGCCCTTTGAACGGGAAACCCGCCGCGCGGAAGGCGCCGCGGCAGGGCAGTCCTTTTGCAAGCCAGGCCTTAGCTCACGCCGGCCGCGAGCCCTTTCGCCACGGTCTCGGACGTGACCTTCAACAGGTCCAGGTAGGTCGGCACCGGCCCGTCCGACTCGGACAGGCTGTCCACGTAAAGAACGCCGCCGTAATGCGTTCCCGTTTCGCGCGCGACCTGTTCGGCGGGCGCGGTATTCACCGTGCTTTCGCAGAAGACGGTGGGGATCTGATGCTCCTTCACCCCGTCGATCACCGCACGCACCTGCTGCGGCGTGCCCATCTGGTCCGAGTTCATCGGCCAGAGATACAGTTCCTGCATCCCGAAATCGCGGGCCAGATAGCTGAAGGCGCCTTCGCAGGTCACCAGCCAGCGCCGGTCCTCGGGGATGCGGGCGATCTCGGCCTTCAGCGGCTCAAGCGTGGCGCGAAGCTGCTTCTTGTAGGCGTTGGCGTTCCTGACATAGCTTGCCGCGTTCTGCGGGTCGTGTTCGCTGAAAGCCTCGGTGATGTTGTCGATGTAGATCAGCGCGTTGTCGAGACCCATCCAGGCATGGGGATTGGGCTTGCCCTCATAGGCGCCGGCGGCGATCGGGATCGGGTCGATGCCCTCGGTCAGCGTGGCCGAGGGGACATCGCCCAGGTTGACCAGAAACTTCTCGAACCAGAGTTCCAGGTTCATGCCGTTCCAGAGGATCAGGTCGGCATCCTGCGCGGCAATGATGTCCTGCGGCGTCGGCTCATAGCCGTGGATCTCGGCCCCCGGCTTGGTGATCGACACCACCTCGGCGGCATCCCCCGCCACCTGCCTTGCCATGTCGGCGATCACGGTGAAGGTCGTCACCACCTTCATCTTGTCCTCGGCCGTCGCGGCGCCCGCCATCAGCGCCGTTGCCGTCACCGCACCAAGCAGGCGCGCCAGTGTCGAAGACATGGGAATTCCTTTCCTGTTTCCATGGTCGAAAGCCCGCCTGCAAGGCCAGTCGCAGCATAGTTGCGAGCGAGTCGCAGTAAGGAATATCGATTCGAAGCAATATTGCAAGTGCAATTCACTTGCATCTGTGCTTGACGAATGACGGCGCTTTCGCCATCCATTGTTGCGACTTGCTCGCAACAATGTCGGAGCCGCCAATGACCGCCAGCGATGACAGCCCATTCGGTTCCCACCGCGCCCGCAGCATCCTGGCCGAAGCGGGCCTGCGGGCGACGCGCCAGCGGCTCGCCATCGTGGACATCCTGTCCGGGCAGCCACCGCGCCATGTCTCGGCGGAAGATCTTTTCGACGCATTGCAGAGCCGCGGCGCACCGGGATCCCTGAGCAGGGTCTATGGCAGCCTGAAACGCTTTTGCGAAACCGGGTTGGTGCGGCGCGTGCCGGCCTATGGCAACACGGTCTGGTATGAAGGGCGAAGATCACCATCATTTCTATATCGACGAAGAGGATCGCTTGCTCGACATCCCGGCTGGGATGATCCACCTCGCCGAGCTTCCCCCTGCCCCGCTGGGCTATGAGCTTGCGGGTATCGACGTGCTGTGCCGCATCCGCCGCACCGCGTCGGAAGCCGGACCGGGCGCAAGCCGCGGCGCACAGACACGGTGACGCCCCTTCCGATCCGAAGGGCGCCCGACGCCCGAGCGATGTCGCGCCGCCGGCATGGTCATTCCCAAGGAGAAGACGATGAATGCCTTTACAGACCTCGATGCCATGAACGCCGCCTCCGCGACGCCGGCCGGCCGCGACCACCTCTGGCTCGAACTGACAGCCATCGCCAACAAGGCGTTTTCAGCCGGAGAACATGCTGCGGCCAGGACGCTCTACATGCGGGCCCTGACCGAGGCGGAGCGGCTTTTCGCGCTGCAACGACCCGAGGCGCTGACCGTTCCCCTGCCGGTGATCGTCAATGTCTCGTGCCACAACCTGGCGGCGCTTCTGGTCCATGAGGGCAAGGACGCCGAGGCGACGGAACCCCTTGCCCGCGCCTTCGACCTGCTGACCGGGACCGCGAGCCGGCGCTCCGCCCCGATAGCGTTGCGGATCAGCTGTGCGCAGCATCTGAAATATGCCCTGGCCGAACTGGCGGCGCATATCGGCAAGCAAGGCGCGACCGGGGCGGAAATCGACAGCCATGTCGCCCGCGCGAAAGCCGCCGCGCTTTCGGTGCATCATGCCGTCGAGCATCTGCGCCGCATCGCGCAATCGGCCTGCGGGCATTGCCGCCTGCTCAACTGATCCGCCCGGTCGGCATCGGGATTGCCGGACCAGGACGGCACCTCCCGCAGGATGCAGGCCGGGAACCATTGACCCAAGCCAGAAGGGTCGAGGGGCATGAAGGCCCTGACCGATGCGATGAAGAACATGCTGGCGAAACAGACGCCGATCCAGGCGACGGTGACGAAAACCGGCATCCCGACCATCGACCCAAGCGCAGCCTGTGGGTCCATGACGACACGCCGATCTTCGACGAAAAACCGGCGGCCAGACGCCGAAGACGACGCAAAGCGGATCGAAGATCGCCGTGGCGGTGATCGACCACGAAAAGCTGGACGACTATCGCTTTCTCGGCACGCCCCAGATCGTCGGCGCGGACGCCCCCTTCGACAATGCCGTGGCATTCGCCGGAAACGGGATGAAGGCGCCGAAATGCGCCGTTCTGGTCCATAGAGACGATTTGCTCACCCGACGCGGGCAGGCGGATGGATGACCCGACGGCCTGATCGCGGCCGAGATGGAACCGGCGCCTCCAAGGGCTGAAGGCAGGCGCCGGGCTAACCTTTACCCCCAGCGACGGATTCGCAGCGGCAGTCGCCCCATGCCGCGTCGTGCTTCGTCATCCGGCCCAGCGGCGGCAGGGTGCGGACACCCCGACCCAGGCCGGCCGGAACGGTCCCGGATGCCGGGCGGGATAGGGTGATGACCCCCGCAGGCCGAACTGCTATCGTGCCTGCTCACCCGCCGGGGGACCAACAGGGCGAAATCGAGCGAATGACCGTGAATCTCGAAAAGAAGCTGGCCGAGCTCTGCAAGGAAAAGGGCATGCGCCTGACCGGCCAGCGCCGGGTGATCCTGCAGGTTCTGAGCGATTCAGCCGACCATCCCGACGCCGAGGAACTTCATCGGCGGGTAAGCAAGATCGCGCCGGGGATCTCGATCGCCACGGTCTATCGCACGGTCAGCACGCTCGAAAGCTGCGGGCTGATCGAACGCCACAGCTTCGCCGACGGGCGCGCGCGCTACGAAACCAGCGGCTCGGAACACCACGACCATTTCATCAATGTCGAGACGGACGAGGTGATCGAGTTCCGCTGCGACGAGATCGAGCAATTGCAGGACAGGATCGCCCGCGAACACGGTTTCGAAATCGTTGGCCACCGGCTGGAGATCTACGTCAGGCCGAGAGACGACAAGAATGGCGGCAAGTAGCGACCAGGATCAGCGCGATCCGCGACGTCAGGCGGCGCAGCAGAGGAGATCCACGATCCTTTCCGCCTTTCCGGGGCAGAGATGCAGGAACAGCGCGGGTTCGATCAGCTCGATCTCGGTCACCAGAAATTCACGCCCTGGCCGGGCGATGCCATCCACCCGCACATAGGCCGGGGGCGTGGGCAGCGCCGCAAGCGCGCGGCGGGCCACCTCGATGACGGCCTTGTCGGGCCGGATCCGTTCCAGCGCAACGCCATATTGCGAGTTCGCCCGCCACTCTCCTGCAGCGGGACGGCGCAGAACGGCATGTGAGAATGCGCCGCCGAAAAAGGTAAGCGTGGTCTCGCCCGTCTCGCCGATATCGGCCTGAAACTCCTGAAGGACATGCGCGCCCGGCGGCATCTGCGGCCAGTTCCCGATCCGGGCCAGTTCAAGCAGCGTGACGCCGTTCCCGCTCTGCCCGATGGCGGGTTTCAGGACCGCCCTGCCCCAGCCCTCTTCCCGCATCCGCGCCGCGACCGTCCCGGCAGAGGGATCGGCGATCACATGGGTCCGGGGCACAGGAACGCCGCGCGCGGCAAGGTCCAGCAGGTAGGACTTCTCCATATTCCACAACATCAGGTCCGGCGCGTTGGCAAAGCGGCCACCCCCTGCCGCGATCCGGGCGATCCAGTCGCGGAACGCCCGCGGGGCGGCGGCATAGTCCCAGGCACAAAGCGGCAGGATGACCCGCGCGGTCAGGAAGGCCTGCTCATCGACGCTCTGCCAGGGCAGGCAGGCTCGTGGATGAGGTTCTGGTCCAGCAGCGCCGCCTGCGAGACCGGGATCGCCTCGACGACATGGGCGGTGCCGGTGCGCAGCGCCGCCGCGCGGGCCGTACCGTCGGGGACGTAATCGGCGTCGATCCCGGCGACCTGCGCGCGTTCGCCCCAGTAGCCGTCGAAACGGTCCAGCTTCGCGCTGGTGGTGCCGTTGATCTCCTTCAGCACAAAGGGCCCGGTGCCCGCCTCGATCGGGTTCACGCGACCGTCCGCCCCATAGGCGCGCTCGGCCAGGATCGCCAGTTGCGGACTGGACAGCCGGTTCGGGATCAGCGGATCGACATCGCGCGACCGCACCAGCACGGCGTCGTCGCCATCGGCGGTGATTTCCAGTTCCACCCCGTCGAGGATGCGCGGCTTCGGCGCGGCCTGCGTGGCGGCAACCAGCGAGGCGACGACCCGTTCCGGCGTCAGATCGGTGCCATCATGGAACTTGACGTCCTTGCGGATGACGAAACGCCAGGTGTGGTCGTCCACCTGCGCCCATGCGGTGGCAAGGAAGGGCTGCGGCAGCCCGTCCGGGTCCAGCCGGATCAGGGTTTCCGCCGCGCTCCAGCGCGACAGCTTGAAGGCATCGTCCGACAGCGGCGTCAGCCCCGAACGCGGCGGCTGCAACATCGCCAGCCGGATGCGGGCGTTGTCGTCATGCGGGGCGGCGTCCTGTGCAAGGCCAGGGCCGGCGGACAGCATCAGCGCGCCCAGCAGCGACAGGACGAGGGGTTTTCGGGTTGCGAGCATCGGTTGCACTCCATTCATGGCGGACGCAGGCGCCGCCGGACAGCGGTTGGTTTTCAGGCGGGGGGCCTACGCCTGCGGCGCGGGCAGCCTTGCGGTATCGGGCAATGCCGCCGCGACCAGTTCGCGGGCGGCGGGGTGGTGCGGATCGGCCAGCAACTCGGCACTGGGGCGATCCTCGACGATGGCGCCGTCATACATCACCACCGTGCGGGTGCAGAGCCGCGCCACATCCACGATGTCATGCGACACAATCAGCAGCCCGGTGCCCTGGTTCTCCGACAGATCCCGCAGCACCGCGGCAACCTGTCGGCGGATCGGCAGGTCGAGGCCGCTCATCGGCTCGTCGGCCAGCAGGAAAGCGGGGCGCGTGGCGATGGCGCGGGCGATGGCCACCCGCTGTGCCTGGCCGCCGGAGAGTTCATTGCGGCGGCGCAGTAGGAGCTCCGGCCCGAGCCCGACCCGTTCCAGCGATTCACGGATGCGGACATCGTGGTCGCAATCCACACCAAGGCGGCGCAGCGGCTCGGCGATCTGCTGGCGCACCGTCATACGCGGGTCCAGCGAGGCCGCCGGGTCCTGCGGGATGTATTGCACCGATTGCCGATACCAGCGCAGTTCCGCCATGCCCGCCGGTCGGACCGGCTTGCACTGGCACAGGATATGCCCGCAATCGGGCGCGTCGATGGCGAGCAGCGAGCGCAGCAGCGTCGTCTTGCCTGAACCCGAGGCGCCCACCAGCGCCACCCGCTCACCCGGCCACAGCGCGAAATCGACCCCGCGCAGCACCATGCGGCGTTCGGGCTTGCGCCACAGGCCCGCCGGGACCGGAAAGCTGCGCTCAAGCCCGCTGACCGACAGGAAAGAGCCATCCTCGTTCATGAGAAGGGCGTTCATCAAGCAACCTCGCGGACGATATGCAGCCCCTCGCAGGCGCAATCGACCAGTTCGCAGGTGAAGGAATGACGCGGGCGATTCAGGATCTGGTCGATGGGACCATCCTCGACGATCCGCCCCTCGGCCAGGATCAGCGCCCGGTCGCAGACCCGCATCGCCGCCGACAGATCATGCGTGACCAGCAACAAGCCGGGGCTGCCGGGCGCGCTGGTCTTTTGCTTCAGCACCTCCAGCACCTGCGCCTGCGTCACCACGTCCAGCGCCGTCGTCGGCTCATCCGCGACAATCAGCCCGGTGCGGCAGGCCAGCGCCAGCGCGATGCAAACCCGCTGCCGCTGGCCGCCCGAAATCTCGGCCGGGCTGGTCCGCAGGAAGGCGTCGGTGCCGGGCAGGCCGATGGAGGCCAGCAGGGCACGGACCTCCTCCCGCGCCGCCCCAGCATCCAGCCCGCCATGCCGCCGCAGCGGTTCCTCAAGCTGCGATCCGATGGAGACCAGTGGGTTCAGCGCCGATTGCGTGTCCTGGAACACCATCGCCACTCGCGCATCGGCGGGACGCTGCGGCACACGGATGTTCAGCACCTCATGGCCGTTCACGCGCACGCTGCCGCTGCATTGCGCGCGCGTCGAGATCAGCCCAAGGATCGCCACCGCCGTCATCGATTTGCCGGAGCCTGATGCCCCCAGCAGGCAGATCCGCTCGCCGCGCGCAACGGTGAAGTTGAGCGGACCGACGATCTCGCGCGGACCGAAGGAGATCCGCAGCCCCGCGACCTCCAGCATTGCCGTTCTGTCCATACCCGCACCTGCATCCGCGTCGATAGCTGTCCGGCGTTCAGGAAGACAATGTAATGCTATTACATGTCAAGAGCAGCAGTGATGTTATTACGTGCGATCCTGCTTTTTCCGGACCCATAGGCCTGACAACGCAATACGAAGAGCCGTTAAATCCCCGCGCAGCGGTCTCAGCGCGCCGCACGACATGAAAGCATCCATTCGTCGGCGAAGGCAGCCCCGACATTCGACGTAATCTTCTGTCCCATCGCGACAAGCGCATCCAGCAGCGCCAGTTCGTCGGCATGGCGACGGCGTGCCGCCTCGCCGTCTGCCCGCCTTACCCGGATCTCGCATCCTTGCCGGCCGGCGATCCGCAGAGGAGAGGACAGCCGATAGGTGGTGTAGTAACCCGGATCATACATCCTTATCGAGATCGCGCCCTGCGCGCAGGTGCTTGCCCCCTCGGCTCGGGGACCGCCCGCAGTCTGAACCTCGCCATCGTCCATCGGGGCGGTGAATGCAGTTCAGACACGAGATAGAACCATGAAATCCAGAATTCTGGCCGCCCCGATGCTGGGCGCGCTTTTCCTTGGCCTCCTTGCCGCCTCGGCCTCGGCCGATCCCGTAACGCATGGAGATCTGCTGCTTTCGGACGGCTATGTCCGCGCCATGCCGCCCAATGCCCCGGTGGCCGGCGGTTATGTCACCATCGCCAACAAGGGCAGCCAGGAGGACCGGCTGGTCGCGGCCCGCTCGACGCGGGCGGGCGCGCTGCATATCCACGAGATGACCAGGAAGGGCGACGTGATGAAGATGCGCGAACTGCCCGATGGCCTGCCAGTCCCGGCCGGTGGCTCGGTCGAGCTGAAGCCCGGCGGCTATCACCTGATGTTCATGCAGGTGCCGACCCCCTTTGCCGAGGGCGATACCGTCGAGACGACACTGGTCTTCGAGAAAGCGGGCGAAATCGCCCTGCCGTTCGAGGTGCGCGCCATGAATGCCACACCCGCCGCCGACCAGGGCCATACCTCTGATCATTCGGGCCATTGAGCGCCCGTTCCCAGCCAACATCGGTCCTGCCTCGGCGGGCCAACGCATGCGAGGACTCCATGTCTGCAATTCCCAATACCGCTCGCCAGGGTGTGGGCGACCTTTATCGCGCCGTCTGGCGTTGGCATTTTACGCGGGCCTGCTGGTGCTGCCCTTCATGATCACGCTGTCGATCAACGGCGCGATGTATGTCTTCCGCAACGAGATCGACAACTGGTATCACGCCGACCTCAAGCGCGTGCAGGTGCAGGACAGCCAAAGGCTGGCACCGACCGCGCAGGTCGCCTCGACCCTGGATGCGGTTCCGGGCACGGCGGTCAAATACACCGATCCGGCCGACCCCGGCGCCTCGACCAAGATCACCGTCAGCACGGAGCGCGGCAAGATGGCGGTCTATGTGAACCCCTATAACGGCTTGGTGCTGGGCGCGATGCCGGATCGTTCGACGATCATGTGGACGATCCGCACGCTGCACAGCTTCAAGTATTTCGGCACCTGGACGCGCTATGTCATCGAGATCGCGGCGGGCTGGTCGATCCTGCTGGTCGGCACCGGCACCTGGCGGTGGTGGCCGCGCGGGCAAAAGGGCGGCATCGTCTCCGTTCGGGGCAAGCCGCAGCGCCGGGTGTTCTGGCGCGACCTGCATGCGGTGACGGGGCTGCTCGTGGGCCTCTTCATCGTCTTCTTGGCCGTCACCGGCATGCCCTGGTCGGGCGTCTGGGGCAGCAAGGTGAACGAATGGGCCAACGGCAACAACTTCGGCTATCCCGACGGGGTGCGGGTGAACGTGCCAATGTCGCAGCAGAAGCTGGATCAGATTGCCAAGACCTCGTGGTCGCTGGAACAGGCGCAGATCCCTGAAAGCCCGGTGCCCGGCGGCACCCCGATCACCCTGGACGATGCGATCGCGTCCTTCGACCGGCTGGGTCTGCATCGCGGCTATGCCGTCAACCTGCCGCAGAAGCCCGAAGACATGTTCAGCGGTTCGGTCTATCCCGACGACCTCACTCAGCAGCGTGTGGTGCACCTGGACCAATATAGCGGGCAGCCGCTGCTGGACATGGGCTATGCCGATTACGGTCCGCTGGGGAAATGGCTGGAATGGGGGATCAACACCCATATGGGCCAGTCCTTCGGCGTGCTGAACCATGCCGCGATCACGGCGATCGAAGGGCGCAGCACCGCGGCGACGCGGATGGCCGGGCTGCTCGTTGACGAATGGACTCCCGAGCGGATCCGGGATTTGGAGGCCAGCCTCTATATCGGCTTCAATGCGGGTGGCGACAAACCGGCGCAGTCCGCGGCCGCCGATGGCATCGGTCGCTCCATCCCCGGCCCGGAAGTGCATGAGCCGCGCCCGGCGGCTTGCCCGGCAAGCCCGGTCACCGGCCCTGCCCCCACGCAACCCGACCTGCCCGACGCGGCCCCCGCAACGCAGCCCTGGTCCATCACGGAGTAACCCCATGCCCAATCCCACCGAGGCCGCCCGGATCCTTCAGAAACTGCGGAACCTCCGCGTCGATACGCCAAGGGACGCCGCATTCACCACCCATCTCGACCGGCTGCTCTGCCGGGATGAGGCGGGCAACCTCTTGCCCGAGCCGCAGCGCTTTTCCGCGGGGCGAGAGACCCACGGCGTGATGGTGGTGGATGGTGCCGGTGGCGGCAAGACCACGCTGATCTCCCGCGCCCTGGAACGGCACCCGGTTCTGTCCGGAGCGACGGGGCGGCACTATCTCGATGCCAGCGTGCCCACCCCGCCACCTTCAAGAGCATGACCGCTGCGCTGTTGCAGCGCAGCGGTTACCCGGTGATCACCGCCAACCGCGAAGGCTGGGGCCTTTGGGAAACCCTCCGGGGTCGGCTCAAGGATCTGGGTATCGTTGTTCTCTGGATCGACGAGGCGCATGACCTGTTTTGCGCCGATCGCCACCTGATCCTGCGCGCCCTCAAATCCCTCATGCAGGGGGACGAGGCCGTCATCCCGATCCTGTCCGGCACCGAGAGGCTGCACGAGATCGTCCGTTCCGATCCTCAGGTCCAGCGTCGGCTTTCGACGCTGATCCTGCCGCCGGTCTCGGAGGTGACGGATGGGGCAAGCGTCGTTCGGGTGATCCGGGAATATTGCCGGATTGCGGGGCTTGAGCCGCCGCTTGACGCAGATCTGATCCCGCGCCTGTTCCATGGCGCGCGTTATCGCTTTGGCCGCTGCATCGAGACCCTGGTCGGCGCGATCGAATTTGCCCTGGCGGCGGGGGCATCCCGTCTGGACATCGCCCATTTTGCGGAATTCTGGGCGATGCAGGAGGGCTGTCCGCCCGGCGGGAATGTCTTCCTCGCCCCGGACTGGCCGCAGATCGACCCCGACCGGAACGAGGCCGACGATCCGCCTGCTCGCGCGCGGGCCCGGCGGCGGCGGGCCTGAGCATGGCCCGCCTTTTTCCCCTGCTGCCGTTCCGGGCGGACGAGACCCATTGGTCCTGGGCGGCCCGCATGGCCGCTTTCCATATCCGCGGCCCCATCGAGACCTTCCTGCGTGATCTCGGCCTTGATCCTTTTGTTCTGTCCATCGGCGATCCGGATGAGGTGGCCCGCCTTTGCGCAACCGCCGGGCAGGATCCGGGACCGGTGCTGCGCAACACCCTGATGCGGCACACCAGCCGGAGCTGGCGGCTTGGTGAGGAGATCCTGATCGACAGCCTGCGCCCGCAGCAGGATCTGCGCTTTTGTCCGGCCTGTCTGGCCGAGGACGATGCGGTCGCCAAGGTGGCAGGTCAGAATATCGCCATCCACCGGCGCGAACGGCTGATCTGGCGGCTGAAGCCGGTCCGATCCTGTCCGACACATAGGCTGCCCCTGATCCGCCGGGATGGGCCTGGTGGAGCGGACGGCAAGGGCGTCTTTGCAGACAGCGTTCCGGAAAACACCGCTAGGTTGCAGGATCTTGCAGGCTGCGCTGCGCCCTGCCCCGGATCCCCGCTCCAGACCTATATCGCTGACAGGATTGCAGAACGCCCCGGTCCGGTATGGCTGGACAGCCTGCCGCTCGAACAAAGTATCCGGGTGACGGAGTTGTTGGGCACCGCTATGGAGTTCGGGCCATATGCCGCTTTCGACGACCTATCAGTCCAGGATCAGATGCTGCAACCACTTGTGGCTGGATCTACACCGCCAAAGGGGTGGCGGGAATCCGCGGCGCATTGCAGATCCTTCAGACCGGGTTTGACCCCGAGCGTTCTCCCTGCCGCATCAAAAACTGGGGAGCTTTCGGGTCGTTGCTCGACGAACTCCACCATCCCGCACCGGGCAGCCCGTTCCGCAGAATCTTCGAAGAGCAATTCGAGAGCATTGGTGGAATCCTGATCCGCTATCGGCAGGCCCAGTCCGGCCCTGCCCTCCATAAGATGCCAGACTTCGTCACGCCGCCTTCGGGCGGCCTTTTTCTTTGGCCATCACGCAACATTTCGATGGTCAATAATCGCGCGTAGAATGGTCAAAGCGGGAAAACAGGCATCCATGAGATAACGTAAAATCAATCAGTTACCACAATACGGAACCCTCTCAATGGCCATTATACGCGCGATTAATGTCCACTGTGCGGGCAAGGTTTCAACATAATCATTTTATTGCAAGGGTTTGCTTGGAATCCAGCGCATGGCGTTGACACCGGGCGCCGTGTCCTGGCGCCGGGATCCGGCAGGTTGACTTGGAAGGCCGCTGTCAAGGTTCTGGCAACTGCTGCGGGACGTGACGAGCATCCGCCCGACGCCATCGCTTCCGGGCCTGCGAAACCTCGTCGAAGCGCCGGGGAAGCGCCGCTTTTCCGAACGGCGGCGCTATGCCCGCAGGATACCATCATGCGACCCGATGCTGCTGTTCCCTGCCCTGAATCGGAGACTTGGATTTCCGCGCAAAATAATGATTTAAAAGATAAATTAAAAGACTCTCCGTCGCACAGCCGGGCCCAAGCACATGCGTCATGAAGGCGCCAGCTCTGCCGCTCTACGGTCCTGTTCCGCAACAACGACCGCCGCCCAAGGCCGATCATGAACAACCTGATCGGCCCCTGCCCCGCAAGCTTGGCGACCGGATGATCTTGCCGAGGACGCCGTGCCGCCTGTCTTCCGTGACGCAGGGGGCGGCTCTCATCGACCGCCGACGGGGATGTCGGGAAACAGCGGGCCGGCGGGAAGGTCGCATGCCTCCAAGGCCGGGGCATGGATCCTGATAAAGCTCACGGCCTCGAAACGCCGCAATCCATGCCGAAACGCCGGTGATCGTCCGCAAGGACGATGCGTCCTGGCAATGCCTTTTGCCTTCCCCTCCGGCCTCGCCGCGGGCCGGCCGCGGCCAGGGTTTCGAGGGCGGCCTGGACGCCGATCCCCTCGACGCGCATGCTCCATGCTCCATGCTCCATGCTCCATGCTCCATGCTCCATGCTCCATGCTACGGGCGGGGCGGCCGCGCGCCCGCCCAGGTCACGGCCTGCTGGCCAGCAGGGACCGCAACTGCGTGGGAAACAGCTGCAGCAGCAGGGTTTCTGTCACCGCGTCCTCGGCTTTCGCGACAAAGACCCGCAGGTCGATGGGGCTGTCGTCGCGGGGCACCAACTCCTCGGGCCCGCCGAAGCCAAGGTCGAACATGGCGCGCCAGGTCGGGCGGCCGACGACCGGATAGACCGCGTCGTTGGACACCACCCCGCGCGAGGCGGTGATGTTGAGATGCGGCTTGTCGCCGGGGGCCAGCGAATGGGGCGTGAAGTCGCAGACGATCTTCACCGTCTCCTGCGGGCGCGGCTGGCCGGGCACGCCGCCGGCACCGATGCGGACCGCGACGAACTGCCCGGTGCTGCCGGCCAGCGGGCTGTCCTCGAGCCAGGACAGCCGGTAGTCCAGCCGGTATTCGTCGCCGGCCCTGGGCGGGGCGGCGGGCTGCCAGAAGGCCACGATATTGTCGTGGATCTCGTCATCGGTGCTGAGTTCGACCAGCGTGACCGTGCCCTCGCCCCAGTCGCCGCGGGGCGCGACCCAGGCGCTGGCGCGCTTTTCGTAGAAGACGCCGTCGTCCTGATATTGCTCGAAACTCCTTTCGCGCTGCATCAGCCCGAAACCCTTGACCGAGGGCGCGGTGAAGGTGTTCGCCATGGTATGGGGCGGGTTGTTCAGCGGCCGCCAGATGCGCTCGCCCGCATGGGTCAGGATCTCGAGCCCGTCCGAATCGTGGATCTCGGGCCGCCAGTCCGGCGCGATATGCGGCGTGTTCTTGCCGAACCAATACATCGAGGTCAGCGGCGCGATGCCCAGCCGCTCGACCCCCTCGCGCAGGAAGATGCGGGCGGTCACGTCCTGCTCGATGCCCTTGCCGCGGCGCGAGACGATGCGATAGGCGCCGGTCGCGCGCGGGCTGTCGAGCAGCGCATAGGTGGTCATGCCGCTGTCGGTTTCCGGCTCGAGCCAGAAATGGGTGAACAGCGGGAATTCCTCGGGCCCGTCGGGGATGGCGGTGTCGATCGCCAGGCCGCGGGCCGAAAGGCCGAACTGGCCGCTGTAGCCCGAGGTCCGCCAGTAGGAGGCGCCCAGGAACGCCATCCAGTCGCGCCCGGTCTGCGCATCCATGACGCTGAAGCCGGCGAAGCCGTCGGTCCGGGCCAGCCGCCGCGCCGGATTGTCGTCGGGGATGTCGAAGAGATCCAGCGAAAACGGGATCTCGCTTGCCATGCCGTCCCGGAGCGCATGGATGTGGACCGGTTGCTTGAAATAGCGGCCGGGAAAGAAGAACCGCACCCGCGAGGCGGCCGGCTCATCGCCCCAGAGCGCCTGGTCCTGGCGAAAGCGGATCTCGTTGTGGCGGTCGTAATCCACCTGCTCGAGGATCTCGGCCTCTTCGATCTCGGGCGGCTGGTAGGCGGCCTGCGCCAAGGCCCGCGCCCGCTCGGTCAGGATATCGAAGGAGAACGCCTCCGGCTCGGCACCGCCGGCGATGCCGTCCGCCGCGCGCGCGATCCGCGGCAGCAGGAAGAAGGCGCCGCCGCCCAGGGCGGCCTGCAGCACGGTGCGGCGAAAGAGTTTTTGCGAATGCATGATGCCCCAAGGATCAGGTGATTCAGTCGCTTGCCATCGGGGCCCAGCTGCGGCCGCATTTCAAGGCATCGATCCCGCATTGGCCGAGTCTTGCCGATCGGTGCCGCCGGGCAAGGCGCATTGCAGCCGGCCAGACGGCGCTCAGCCCCCGGCCCTCAGCCCCCCGCGGGCGGCCACATGCGCTGCCACACGCCGTCGCGCCGGATCAGCGCGTGCTGCAGCGCCGCGCCGACATGCACCGCCAGCACCGCGATCAAGAGCAGGGCCGCGATGAAATGCAGCCCCTGCGCGGCGGCGGCCAGGGCTTCGGATTTCGGCAGCCAGGGCCCTGCCCCCATGGCGTCGAGCAACTCGATGGGAAAGCCGCCGGCCCGCACCCGGACGAAGCCGCTCAGCGGCATGACGACCAGCAGGACGTAAAGCGCCAGATGCGAGGCGGCCGCCGCCCGCCTCTGCCAGCCGGGCACCGAGGCCGGCAAGGGCGGCGGCGGATGCAGCCGGCGATAGACGATCCGCGCCAGGATCACCGGGATCAGCAGCGTGCCGGTGTTCTTGTGAAAGATGAACAGCGCGTCCTGCAAGCCGCGGTCCAGCCCCTCGCGCGTCATGGTCAGCCCCGCCGGGATCATCAGCAGCACGGCAAGCGCGACGATCCAGTGAAACAGGCGGGCGGGCGTTCTGTAACCCAAGGGGGGCTCGCGCATCGGCTGGCTCCTTTTCACTATCCTATCGCAAAACCCCGCCCCGCGCAAAGCCGTAGCATCTTGACGGAACCCACGCTTGGCGTAGCATTTTCCCATGACCGACCCCGATCACGGCCCGCTTGCGCAGCCGCCCCGCCCGGCGGCTGGAATACCGGCGCAGGTCGCCGCCGGCGCCGCGATGGGCGTTTTCGCGATGCAGGCGCTGCGGCTTGGCGGGATCGGCGGCGCGGCCGGGGGCTGGCTTGCCGCAAGCGCGCTTTATCTGGGCTGCTGCGCCATGATCCTGGCGCAAATGCGGCGCAGCTATCCGCATGACCGGATCGGCGGCTGCAACGCGGTGACGCTGCTGCGCGCGGCCATCACCTGCGCCTTGCTGGCGCCGCTTGCGGATGGCGTGGCGGCAGGATGGGCGGTCGCGGTCGCCGGGGGCGTGGCGCTGGTCCTCGACGGAGTCGATGGCTGGCTGGCGCGGCGGTCGGGGCTCGTCTCGGGCTTCGGGGCGCGTTTCGACATGGAGGTGGACGCGGCTTTCGCCCTGGCCCTGGCGCTGCATGCCTGGCTGGGCACCACGCTGGGGCCGGGAGTGCTGTTGCTGGGGGTGCTGCGCTATGGCTTCGTCGCGGCCGGCCTCGCCCTGCCCTGGCTGCGGGCCGAGCTGCCGCAGCGGCTGCGGCGCAAGGCGATCTGCGTGCTGCAGCTCGGCACGCTGATCCTGCTGCAGACGCCGCTGCCGAGCCATGCGCAGGCCGAGTTCCTGGCCTGGTTCGCCACGGCGGCGGTGGTGCTGTCCTTTGCGCTCGACATCCGCTGGCTGTGGCGGCGCCGGCCATGACCATGCGCAGGGCCTTGCCGCTGCTGCTGTCGGCGCTGGCGATCCAGCTGGCGCTGATCGTGCCGGGCGCCGCGATCCGCCCGACGCCCGAACTGCCGGCGCTGCTGCTTTTGCTGGTGCTGGGCGGCAGCGTGGCGCGCCTGCCGGCCGCGGCGGCGCTTACGCTGCTGGCGATGCAGAAGATTGCCGACCTTGCCATGGTGGCATCGCTGGGGCGGCCCTTCAACGTCGCGGCGGACCTGCCGCTGCTGGACGCCGCGGTGCGGCTGACGGGTGGCACCTTCGGCCCGCTGGCGGGTCTCGGCCTCGTCCTGGCCACTGCCCTTGCCGCATCGGGCATCGCCGCGGCGCTGTGGTGGGCGACGGGGCTCTGGGCCCGCCCCGTCGCGGGGCAAGGCGCGCGCATCGCCCTTGTCGCGGCCATCGGGCTGGTCCTGCTGCCCGCCATGGCCCCAAGGCCGGAGAATGCGCGCTATGCGTTTGAGCGCGCCCGGCTGGCCGCCGGCACCTTCGCCGCGCTGCGCGACTTCCGCGCGGCGGCGGCAAACGACCCGATGGCGGGCCGGCCGGGACTGCTGGGTGCCATCGACCGCGACGTGCTGGTGATCTTCGTCGAAAGCTATGGCCGGGCCAGTTTCGCGACCCCCTTCTACGCCGAAACCCATCTCGCCACCCTGCGCCGGGCCGAGGCCGATCTGGCGCGCGCCGGCCTTGCCATGCGCTCGGGGTATCTGGTCTCGCCCACGCAGGGCGGGCAAAGCTGGCTGGCGCATGCGACCTTCGCCTCGGGGCTTTGGGTGGGCGACCAGTCGCTTTACCAGGCCGCGCTGGCCAGCGGGCGGCAGGGGCTGTTCCACCACGCGCAGCGCGCCGGTTTTCGCACCGCGGCCGTCATGCCCGCCATCACCCGCCCCTGGCCCGAGGCGGCGCAGATGGGCTTCGACCGCATCCTGGCCGCATCGGACCTGGGCTATCGCGGGCTGCCCTTCAACTGGGTCACCATGCCCGACCAGTTCACCCTGACCGCCGCCGACCGCCTGCTGCGCCATGATGGGGGCGACCCGCTTTTCGCCCAGGTGGCGCTGATTTCGTCCCATGCGCCCTGGGTGCCGGTGCCGCGGCTGATCGGCTGGGACGAGGTCGGGGACGGTTCCGCCTTCGCCGCCATGGCCGTCGCCGGGGAAAGCCCGCAAGAGGTCTGGCGCGACCGCGACAACATCCGCCGGCATTACCGCGACGCCATCGACTATGCCTTGCAGACCGTCATGGCCTATGCGCTGCGCCATGCGGGTGACGCGCCGCTGATCCTGGTGCTGGGCGACCACCAGGCCGCGCAACGCATCGCGCCGGACGGCGGGCGCGACGTGCCCATGCATGTGATCGGCCCCGCGGCGCTGGTCGAACGCAGCGCCGCGTGGGGCTTTGCCCCCGGCCTGGTCCCCGGCGCGGACAGCCCCTCGATCCCGATGGACCGGATGCGCGACCTGATCCTGCAAGGCTTTGCCGCGCCGGATGCGGGGCCGAGGGAACGCCTCGCCCGCCACGGTCGTTCGTCCCCTGCCCCACCATGACCCGAACGGAGGTGCCCCGATGACCCATTCCCCGCCGACACGCCGCCGGATCCTGCAGACGGGGGCGGCGGGGCTGGCGCTCGGCCTCTCGGGCCTGCCGCACCGGGCGCGGGCGCAGGAGGAGGCCGTGGCGCTGCAACTGTCCTGGCTGCATTCGGTGCAATTCGCCGGCAGCTACATCGCGCTGCAGAATGGCTGGTGGCGCGAGGCGGGGCTGGAGGTTTCGCTGCTGCAAGGTGGCCCGAACGCGCCGGTCGAGCCGCCGGTGGTGGCGGGCACGGCGCTGGTCGGCATCTCGGCCGCCGACTATGCCGCGGCGGCGGTGGCGCAGGGGGCGCCGTTCCGCATCATCGGCGTCGCCATGCAGAAGAACCCCTTCGCCATCGCCTCGCTGCCGGGCAATCCCGTGGAAACCCCTGCCGACCTGCCGGGGAAAAGCATTGGCATGGCCATCGCCAACACCCCCGTCCTGCAGGCGCTGTGCAAGCTGAACGACGTGGATTTCGACGCCATCCGCATCGTGCCCACGCAATATTCCGCCCAGCCGCTGATCGCGGCCGAGGTGGACTGCCTGCTCTGCTGGGAAACCGACCTGCCGGTCGCCATGGCGATCCAGGGCATCGAGGCCCGCACCATGCTGATGGCCGATCACGGCTATGCCCTGCATTCCCAGACCTATATCGCGACCGAGGACAGCCTGGCCCACCGCCGCGAGGCGCTGGTGGCGCTGATGGCCGGCGAGGCGCGGGGCTGGGAGGCGTGCCGCGCCGACAGCGATGCGGCGGCCGAACTGACCGTCGCCCTGTTCCCCGATGCCGGGCTGGACCTGCCCACGCAGAAATTGCAGGCGCGCCGGCAATTGCCGCTGATGTTCTCGGAGCTGACCGAGACGCACGGTTTCGGCTGGTGGAGCGACGAGGCGGTCGAGGCCAATATCCGCACCCTCTCGCTGCTGGGCCGCGAGGTGACGCCCGCGCTCTGGGACCGCTCGATCCTGGAGGCGGTCCATGCAGGATAGCAGCGCCGGGATCAGTTGCCGGGCGCTGACCAAGACCTGGCCCGGCGGCGTGCAGGCGGTTGCGGGCTTCGACGCCGATTTCGCCGCGGGGCAGACCACGGCGCTGATCGGCCCCTCGGGCTGCGGCAAGTCCACGCTGCTGCGGCTGGTCGCGGGGCTCGATCTGCCGGACGGCGGGCAGGTGCGCATCAATGGGCTGGACCCGGCCCATCAGCGCCGGCGGGGCGCGATCTCGATCGCCTTCCAGGATCCCTCACTGCTGCCCTGGCTCAGCGCCGCGCATAACGTGGCGCTGGCGCAAAAGCTCGCCCGCCAGCCCGCCGATCCGGGCAAGGTCGCGCATCTGCTGCGACTGGTCGGGCTGGAGGGCTTTGCCGCCACCCGCCCGGCGGCGCTGTCGGGCGGCATGCGCCAGCGCGCCGCCATCGCCCGCGCGCTGGTCACCGCGCCGCAGGTGTTGCTGCTGGACGAACCTTTCGGCGCTGTCGATGAACTGACCCGCCGCCAGCTGGCGCAGGATCTGCCGCCGCTCTGGCAGGCGCAGGGCACCACCGCGCTGCTCGTCACCCATTCGCTGGCCGAGGCGGTGTGGCTCGCCGACCGCATCCTGGTCCTGTCGCCCCGCCCGGCGCGGATCATCGCCGACATCGCCGTGCCGCTGCCCCGTCCGCGCCGTCCCGGACTGGCCGACAGCCCCGCCTTTCGCCACATCGAGGCCGAGGCGCGGGCGGCGCTCTCTGCCCCCGCCTCGGCCTGCCCATGAGGAATGCGCTGGCCGGGCTTATCCTGCTGCTTGCGCTGTGGCAGGCCGCGGCGCTGGCCCTGGCGGGCCGCCACCTGATCGCCGGCCCGGTCGAGGTCGCGCAATGGACCGCCGCCCATGCCGGGCTGCTGTCGCGGGCGCTGGCCGTGACCGGGACCAATGCGGCGGCGGGCTTCCTGCTGGGGAACCTGGCCGCGGTGGCGCTGGCGGGTGTGGCACTGCTCTGGCCCCGGCTGACCGGGCTGGTCTCGGGGCTGGCGCTGGTGGTCTTTTGCCTGCCGCTGGTGGCGACCGGGCCGATCCTGCGGGTGATGATGGGGCCGGGCGAAGGCCCGCAGATCGCGCTGGCGGCGCTGGCGGTCTATTACACCACGCTGATCCCGCTGCTGGCCGGCCTGCGCGCCGTGCCCGCCGCCTGGCTGGACCTGGTCCATGTCTATGGCCGCGGCCGCTTGGCCGAGCTGCGCCATGTCCGGCTGCGCGCCGCCCTGCCCTATCTGGTCGCCGGGCTGCAGATCTCGGCCCCCGCCGCCTTCCTCGGCGCGCTGGTGGGCGAGTTCACCGGGGCCGAGCGCGGCATGGGCGTGCTGACCATCCGCTTCACCCGCGCGCTGGACGTGCCCGCGCTCTGGAGCATCGCCGCGCTGGCCGCCGCCGTCGCGGTCGCGGCCTATGCGCTGATCGGCGCGGCGGCGCGCCGCTTCCTGGATGGATCGCCGCCCGTGCTGCTGGCCCCGCCGGGCGCCGCGCCCGGCTCGCGCCGCGCGGCGCTGGTCTCGACGCTCGCGGTGGTCGCGACCGTGCTTGCCGCGTGGTGGGCGGCGTTGCGGCTGGCCGGGCTCAGCCCGTTCTTCGCCAAGCGGCCGGGGGACGTGCTGGCGGCGCTGGCCTGGGCCCCGGATGCCGCCCAGACCCGGCAGACCCTGGCGCAGGCGCTGGCGCAGACCGGCGCCCATGTGCTGCCGGGCTATGCGGCAGGGCTGGCGGCGGGCGCGGGCCTCGCCGTCCTGCTGGCGCTGCTGCCTGCGCTCTCGGCACTCGTCACCCCGCTCGCCATCGCGCTGCGCGCCATCCCCATCGTGACCACGGCACCGCTGATCGTGCTGCTGGTCGGGCGCGGCGCGGCGGGGGTGGTGGTGCTGGTCGCGGTCATGGTGTTCTTTCCGACCTTCGTCGCCTGCCAGCACGGGCTGCGGCAGGCGCCGGGCCAGATCCTCGACGTGTTCCGCACCTATGCCGCCGGCCGCTGGCGGCAGATGGTCCATGTCCGCATCCCGGCCATGCTGCCCGCGCTTTTCGCCTCGGCGCGGATGAGCGTGCCGGCCGCGGTGCTGGCCGTCACCGTGGTCGAGTGGCTGGCGACGGGCGGCGGCATCGGCGGGCTGATGGCGCTGTCGGCCTCGGTCTCGGATTACGACATGCTCTGGTCCTCGGTGGTGCTGGTCACGCTGCTCTCATGGCTGGGCCATGCAGGCGTCGGCGCGGCCGAGCGCCGCGTGCTGGCCCGCTATGCCCCCGAACAGGTGCGCCCATGACCCCACCCTGCGACGCCGCCTTCGCCATTCCCGGCGACATCGACACGCTGACCGGCGGCTATATCTATGAACGCCGGCTGCTGGAGGGGCTGCGCGCCCTGGGCCACGACGTCCGCCACCTGCAGCTGCCTGCCAGCTTCCCCGACCCCGCCCCGTCCGAGATGGCGGCGGCCGTCGCGGCGCTGGTGGCCGAGGACCGCCCGCTGATCGTCGACGGGCTGGTCTTCGGCGCCATCGACACCGCCGGCCTCGCCCAGGTCCGCGCGCCCATCGTGGCGATGATCCACCACCCGCTGGCGATGGAGACCGGCCTAGATCCTGCGCGGCGCGCGCATCTCTACCGGACCGAGCGCGACAACCTGCGGCTTGCGCGCCACGTGCTGGTTCCCAGCCCCCATACGCGCGCCCTGCTGACCGAACGCTACGGCGTGCCGCCCGACCGCATCACCATCGCCCGGCCGGGGGTCGAGCGGCCATGGCTCGTCCCCGCGCCCCTGACCCCGCCGCTGATCCTGTCGGTGGGCATCCTGCATCCGCGCAAGGGCCATGACGTGCTGATCAAGGCATTGGCAAAGCTGGAAGATATGGACTGGCAGGCGGTGATCGTCGGCAATCCCTGGGACCGCGCCCATGCCGCCGCGCTGGCCCGGCAACTGGCCGAAAGCCCGGTTTCGGATCGGGTGGTGCTGGCGGGGCGGGTGGATGCCGAGCGGCTGGAACAGCTTTACGCAAGCGCCTCGATCTTCGCGCTGGCGACGCGATACGAGGGGCACGGGCTGGTCTTCGACGAGGCGCTGGCGCATGGCCTGCCGATCGTCGGCTGTGCAACGGGCGCCGTCCCCGATACCGTGCCCGCGGCCGCCGGGCTGCTGGTGCCGCCCGACGACCCGCCGGCCTTTGCGGCCGCGCTGCGCCGGCTGCTGGGCGAGGCGCCCCTGCACGCACAGTTGCGCGACGCCGCGCGCCGGGCCGGCGAGGCCCTGCCCGGCTGGCGGGAAACCGCAGCCGTTGCCAGCCGGATCCTGGAGCGCTGCGCCCTGCCGCGATACAGGGCAATCAGGTCTGCCGGCGATCGCGATTGACGCAAGGCGCCCAAAGCGGACCTTGCAGACCCGACGGCCAGTTCAGGAACCACGGCTTAGCCCGTCAAAGCGGAAACGACAGCCGTCGCATCAAGACCCCGCCCCCGGCTCCCGGCTCCCGGCTCCCGGCTCCCGGCTCCCGGCTCCCGAAAGGAAGGCCCGCGACGGCGCCGGATGGAAAGCCATGCCGGCTTTCTCTGCACCGCCCCTCGGGCCGGCGCGCGGGCTTGATCGGATATAGGCAGACCTTAGTCCACGCCTGCCCGAGTCCGCTGCCGGGCGCGGAGCAGGCTGCGCATCGGAACCTCGAAATGGCGGTAGACCAGCGCCGAAAGCCCCAGCGTAACCAGCAGGGTTGCCGGCACGAACAAGGCCTGCCGGACCGTATCGGGCAAGAACCCAGCCAGCTTCGGCCAGGCAAGGTAGCCCGTGCTGATGACCGGGACATGCAGCATGTAGATGGTATAGGAGATGTCCCCGAGCCAGACCGGCGCGCGGGCGGACAGCAGGCGGCCCAGAACGCCCCGGTCCTCCCAGGTGGACAGGATGCAGATGGCAAAGAGCGGCACCATCCAGAGCAGTTCGAGACGGGCATGCATCATGCCTGCCAGCGCAACGACGCAAGACAACTGAATCAGCGACAGCGCCCTGTCCGACAATCCGGTCCAGGAATGACGATAGTGGCACAGGGCATACCCCAGCAGGAACCCCGGCACCGCCCGCAGCAGGGCAATGCGTTCCCAGCGCAGCCCGTAATGCTGCATCAGGATCTCATGCGCCGCGAGCCCCGCTATCGCCAGCACGACGAAGACCTCGGGCCCAGGGCGCAGGCGCATGAGCAGGCCGCAACCCAGAAGCGGAAACAGCAGATAGGCGGCGAACTCGCCACTGATCGACCAGCTTGGAAAATTCAGGGAAAACTGGTCCTGGAACCCCCAGGCCTGCACCAACGCTACCGTTCGCAACGCTTCCTGCGAAAGCTCGGCCGAAAAGGGACCGCCATAGATCACCAGCAGGGACATCCACGCCAGCGTCAGCAGATGAAGCGGATAGATCCGTGCGAACCGGCTTTGCAGGAAATCGCGCGGACTGAAACGGCTGTCGAAACCGTCGGCGGCATAGACGAGTGTCATCACGAAGCCGCTCAGCATGAAGAACAGGTCGACCATATGCGTCGCGCTCATCACGAAGCCGGTTCTGCCGTCGATGGCCGCGCCCCAGGGAAAGGCGTGGCGGTAGTGATAGAGAACCACCAGCAACGCGGCTATTCCGCGCAGCGCCGTATGGGATCGGATATGTCGGCGATGCATCATCGGGCCTGGACTTCGGGTGACGGAGAGGATTCTGAGCCGGGGACATGCCCACCGTAAGGTCGTGTCGAATGCGGCGGCAATTCCCCCAGATTGGTTCCGGGTCGAGCGGTGAGGTCAAGTTTGGCAAACTTTACGGGCAGATGTCCATCACCGTCGCCACGAACCGCGCTGTCGGTGAACGGCCCACCCTTCCCGGTGGCGCCGAGAGGACCGTCGCAATGCCATCGGCCATCCCGCACCCTGGGACGAAGAGACAGCAACCGTCCTGCTTGAGATGGTCCGCTGCGCCGGGTCGCGGCCTGCGATGCGACAGGCTGGTCCTGACCGTGGACAGGCAGATGCCGCCCAAGCGCGAAGAAAAATCAGCGCAATGGCTTCGGCGCGCCCTTTCGACCGATGCCGTGGAACCTCGTCGACATGCTGCGCCATCCGCGCTGGCCATGGGAGGTGATCCCGCGGCCGGCCCTGCGGCGCCGGATGCCGAGCTATGGCCATTACCCGCCCGAGGTCCGCGCCGGCCCGCTGTCGCCG
The DNA here is from genome assembly GCF_018499825.1 of Paracoccus sp. pheM1. Lineage (NCBI taxonomy): Bacteria > Pseudomonadati > Pseudomonadota > Alphaproteobacteria > Rhodobacterales > Paracoccaceae > Paracoccus > Paracoccus sp. pheM1. The sequence continues at coordinate 816,907 of NZ_JAGXCX010000001.1, read as the reverse complement.
GCTATGGCCGAGGAGTTGTGCCTTCATCCCGCGCTGACGGGACGGGATTTCCGCGCGCTGTGCCTGAAAGGCGGGCTGTCCGCCGAGGGCGCCGATGCCATCGTGGTCTCGACCCATGGCGGGCGGAGTTTCGACGGCCTGCCGCCGCCCGCCGAGGCCCTGCCCCGCATCGCCGCTGATCCGGGAGCGGTTCCCGAACTGCTGGCCGAGAGCGGCGTCCGGCGCGGTTCGTGCGTGCTGAAACACCGGGCCTTCGGCGCTTCGGCGGTGCAGCTTGGCCGCGCGCCGCTACGGGATCTTGCCGCCGGCGGCGAGGCTGGGGCCGGGGCGCTGCCGGCAATGGCCGAGATGCGGGCGGCGATGGGTTTTCTTGGCGTGCGGACGCTTGCCGATTTCTCGGCTAAGGCTGAAGCCGGTCAACCGAGGGCGCAGAAACGGGAACATGCGGACATGATCCCCGGCGGCCCCGCCGGCGCAGTTCGCAAATGGAACGTGCCGCAGAAGCGCCCTCGATCCCCCAGCTTGCACCGCGGGCGTCGGGATAGGGCTCAGCCATGGGCGGTCCGCACGGCATCCATGCTGGATAGCGCCAGGCGCGGCCCGGCCTTCATGACCTGGCCGGGCAGTTCCCTTCCCAGGATCCGCTCGGCGGTCCGGGCGGCCTCGATCAGCCTGCCGAGGTCGATCCCGGTCGGAAAACCCGATTCCTCGCACAGATAGACGAAATCCTCGGTGGCGATATTGCCGGTCGCGCGCGGCACGAACGGGCAGCCGCCGATCCCGCCCACGCTCGCCTCGAAATCGCGGATGCCGTGCAGCAGGCCGGCATAGGCGCAGGCCAGGCCGACGCCGCGGGTATTGTGGAAATGCAGCGCGATCCCCACCTCGGGCACCGCCTTGCGCAGGGCGTCGAGCGCCGGCACGACATTGCCCGGCGTCGCCATGCCGGTCGTGTCCCCCAGGGTGATGCGCGAAATGCCGAGGTCGCGATACCGCATGGCCTGCTCGACCAGCTGGCCCACCGGCACGTCGCCTTCGAAGGGACAGCCGAAGGCCGTGGCGATGGCGCCATGCAGCGCGACCCCGGACCCTTGGGCGAGGCGCGCGATCTCGTGGAACCCGGCAATCGAATCGGCGCGCGAGCGGTTCACGTTCTTCAGGTTGTGGCTTTCCGAGGCCGAGGCGAACATCACCACCGCGTCGATCCCCGCCTCGATGGCGACTTCGGCACCGCGCAGGTTCGGCGCCAGCGCGCTGAAGCGGACACCGGCCCGGCCGCGGAAATGCCGCACCAGCTCGGCCGCATCGCGCATCTGCGGCACGGCGCGCGGCGAGACGAAGGATGTCAGCTCGACCGAGCGGATGCCGGCCGCGACAAGGCTTTCGACGAGCCGGATCTTGTCCTCGGTCGGGACGAAGGCTTTCTCGGATTGCAGGCCGTCGCGGGGCGAAACCTCGGTCACGGCGACTTGCCTGCCCGGTGCGGATGCGGGGGCGGTCATGTCACGCCGCCTCGCCCGAGGGGGCCTTGGCGGCCGCGGCGATTTCCTCGGGCGTCAGGCCGAGACTGCCGAGGATCTCGGCATTGTGCCCGCCGAGACGGTCCACATCGCCCCCGCCGGCCAGCGAGGCGCCGTCGATCTCGATCGGCAGGGCCGGCGCCCGGAAGCTCCGGCCGTCCGGGGTCTGCGACAGCGCAAGCCCGCCCTGCCGCATGACATGCTGGTCGCGAAACAGGTCCGAGGGCTTGGCCACCGGCGCAAAGGGGATCTCCATCTTCTCCAGCGCCGGCAGAAGCTCGGCCATGGGCCGCCTTGCGACCGCCGCCGCGACCAGGGGCACCACCCAGGAGCGCGCGTTGATGCGGGCCATCCTGCTTTGCAACTCGGGGTGCTGCAGCAGGTCGTCCAGGCCGAGATAGGTGCAAAGCCGGGTCCAATGGCCGTCGCTGACCGCGCCGATGAAGATCTGCCCCCCCTCGGCATCGGCAAAGACGTCATAGATCGGCCAGCTGAAGGCCCGCTCGGGCATCGGTTCGGGGTCCCTGCCCTCAAGCTCGAACTGCACCATGTGCTGCGAGACCAGCAGCAGGCAATTCTCGAACAGGCCGACGCGGATGGTCCGCCCCTCGCCGGTCTTGCCGCGCTCGAACAGCGCGGCGATGACGGCGAAGGCGCCGAACAGCCCGCCCATGATGTCGTTGGCCGAGGTGCCGACGCGCAGCGGCCGCCCCTTGGGGCCGGTCATGTAGGCCAGGCCCGACATCATCTGCACCACCTCGTCCAGCGCCGTGCGCCGCTCGTAAGGCCCTGAAAGGAAACCCTTGTGACTGGCGCAGATCAGGTGCGGAAAGCGGTCCTGCAGGGTTTCGGCATCCAGCCCCATCCCCTTCAGGGTGCTGTCCTTGAAATTGTCGATGAAGACGTCGGCCGAGGCCAGAAGGCGGTCCAGCGCCTTCCTGCCGGCCGGGGTGCGGCTGTCCAGGACCACGGATTTCTTGCGGCGGTTGAACAGCGGAAAGAACGCGCTGCCCATGCCGGTCAGCTGGCGCGTCTTGTCGCCGCCGGGCGGCTCGACCTTGACCACCTCGGCGCCCAGGAAGGCCAGGAACATGCCGCAGCTTGGCCCCATCACCATATGGCTCATCTCAACGACACGGATCCCCGCGAGGGGTTTGAACTCGGCAGTCATGCGGCCTCCCATCCCATGGGCAAAGGATAGGATTGCCTGACTGTTCTTACAATTATATAATACTTATAGCTATGTTCTAAAAATTAGCACCCATGCGAGGCGCCCTTGGACCTGAAGCAATTGCGGTATTTCTGCAGCATCTACGACAGCAAGAGCCTGTCGGCCGCGGCGGAAGCCGAGAGAATCGCCGTGTCGGCGCTGAGCTACCATCTCGCCAATCTCGAGGCCGAGATCGGCGCGCCGCTGTTTACCCGAAAGCCGCGCGGGCTCGAGGCCACGGCGGCGGGCGAGCGGCTTTACCTGCATGCCCGGACCATCCTGAAGACGGTCGAGGTGGCGAAAAGGGATCTGTCCACCTTTCGCGACAATGTCTCGGGCGAGGTGTCGCTGGCCCTGGCCTATTCCGCGATCCAGGCCATCGGCGTCCAGCTGGCGAAGGTCGTGGTCGAGGACTACCCGGACCTGCAGCTCAACATGATCGAAAGCCTTTCCAGCACGACCCTGCTGCACCTGTCCTCGGCCGATGCCGACCTGGGCCTGGCCTACAACCCGCCGCTGACCAGCACCTTCAAGGCCACGCCGATCCTCGAGGAGGATCTGGTCCTGATCGGCAAGCGCGAGATCATCGGCAGCGGGTCCGAGCCGGTGACGGTGTCGGAACTGCTGGATTTCAAGATCATCATGCTGCGCCAGGGCATGGCGGCGCGGGCTCTGCTGGACCATCACAAGACCTTGGAACAGATCTATGCGACCAGCCAGTTGCAGATGAACTCGGTCCACGCGATTTCGGGCGCGGTCCGCGAGGGGCTGGGCTGCACCATCGGGACGACGCTGTTCATGGGCGACGAGATCAAGTCCGGCCGGCTGCATTGGCGGCCGATCATCTCGCCGACGCTGACGAGGACGCTTTATCTATGCGAGCAGACGGACCGGCCGCCGACCATCGCGCTGGAGACGATCCGCGACCTGATCCGCGACCTGATCGTCCGCGCGGTCAAGGACGGCATCTGGCCGGCAAGGCTGGTCGAGGCGGAATGACGAAAGCCCTGTCCGGGCGGACGGGGCTTTCGCATCGGTTTCACCGGCCTACTGCTGCGCCGAGACCTTTTCGACATAGGCGTTGGTATAGGTCTTGCTCAGGTCGATCTTGGCGCCGGCGACCTCGGGCAGGTTGAAGCTCAGCATCGTCTGCACCGCTTCGGCGCCCTTCGCATCCACCAGCCCGGTTTCCGACAGCATTTCCATGCTGTTGTTCAGCGATTCGATATAGACCTGCGGGTCGGCGCCGACCAGGTTGGGCGGCATCTTCGCCGCGATCTCTTCGGCGGGGGTGTTGTGGATGTATTGCAGCGTCTCGACGATGGCGGCGGCCAGGGCCTGCGCCTGTTCGGGATGCTGGTCGAGCCATTCCGTGCGCGTATAAAGCGCCGCGCCGGGATAGTCGGCGCCGAACAGGGCGTGGGTGTCCGCCGCTTTCCGGGTATCGACCAGCACGGGCAGATCGGGATGGCGGTTCTGCAGCTGGGTGATCGCCGGATCGGGCGTGACCACCGCATCGATCCGGCCCTGCTCCAGCGCCGCGACCGCGGTGGCGCCGACGCCGACGCCGACGACCGAGGCGGCATTCGGTTCCAGCCCGTTCTGCGACAGCATGTATTTGAGGAAGAAGTCGGTCGAGGAACCCGGCGCGCTGATCCCGACGGTCTTGCCGGCAAGATCCTTGATCGTCTTGACCTCGCCGGCCTTGCCCGGCGCCACGGCCACGGCGATGCCGGGCAGCCGGCCCATCAGCACGAACGAGGACAGCTCCTGCTGCTTGGCCGCCAGCGTGATCGTGTGTTCGTAATAGCCCGAGACCACGTCCGCGCTGCCGCCGACCACGGCCTTCAGCGCCGCCGAGCCGCCCTTGAAGTCCACGAGTTCGACATCGACCCCGTGCTTTTCGTAAAGGCCAAGCTGCTCGGCCAGGACGACGGGCATGTAGCAGACGCAGCTGGCCCCGCCGATCGCGATCTTGACGGTTTCGGCCGCCGCAGGCGTCGCGCCCGCCACGAGCGACGCCGCAAGGATAGTCCTGAGCATCGTCATCTTTGCTCCTCCCTTCAGTGATTGTTGTCGGGCTGCCAGACCAGCAGCTTCCTTTCCACCATCGTCACCCCCCAGTCGATGAGAAGGACAAAGGCCGACAGGACGAACATTCCCGCGAACACGCCGGCGATGTCGAACATGCCCTCGGCCTGCGCGATCAGATAGCCGAGCCCGGCGGATGACCCCAGGTATTCGCCCACGACCGCGCCGACCACCGCAAAGCCGATCGAGACATGCAGCGAGGAAAACACCCAGCTCAGCGCCGAGGGCAGGTAGACGTGGCGCAGCAGCTGCCGCTCGGTCATGCCCAGCATCCTGGCGTTTTGCAGCACGGTCCGGTTCACCTCCTTCACGCCCTGGTAGACGTTGAAGAAGACGATGAAGAAGACCAGCGTGAACCCCAGCGCCACCTTGGACCAGATGCCCAGGCCGAACCACAGCGTGAAGATCGGCGCCAGCACCACGCGCGGCAAGGCATTGGCGGCCTTGACATAGGGGTCGAAGACCGCGGCCAGCTTGGGCCGGCGCGCCAGCCAGAAACCGGCGATCATCGCGGCGACCGCGCCGATGACGAAGGCCAGCGCCGCCTCGACCAGCGTGATCCACAGATGCCGCCAGATCTCGCCGCTCCTGAACCAGGCGACGATCTGCCAGAACACGTCGGCGGGGGTCGAGAAGAAGAACTGGATCCGGGCCGGATCGCCCAGGATCGAGGTCTTGGTGATCACCCACCACAGCGCGACGGCAACGACCGCCACGAGGATCTGCAGGGTTGTCAGGACGGCTCTGTTCATGCCCGCTCCTCCCGGTTCTGGTTGCCATAGGCCTTGAGCACCTGCTCTTTCAGCAGGTGCCAGATGTCGCGGTGCAGCTCCTGGAACTCGGGGGACAGCTTGATCTCGGACACGTCCCGCGGCCGGGCCAGGGGAATGGTGAAATCCCCGATCAGCTTGGCGTCCGGCCCCGTCGACATGATGACCACCCGGTCCGCAAGCGCGATGGCTTCCTCGAGGTCGTGGGTCACGAACATCACCGCCTTGCGGTCCTGCTGCCACAGGTCCAGCAGCAGATCCCCCATGATCAGCCGCGTCTGCGCGTCCAGCGGCCCGAAGGGCTCGTCCATCAGCAGGATTTCCGGGTCGCGGATCAGCACCTGCGCCATGGCGACCCGCTTGCGCTGGCCGCCCGAGAGCATGTGGGGATAGCGATGCCCGAAGCCCTTGAGGCCGACCTTTTCCAGCCATTCCTCGGCCCGTTCCAGGGCTTCGCGCCGCGGCGTGCCCGAGATTTCCAGCGCGATGGCCACGTTGTCGCGCGAGGTCTTCCACGGCATCAGCGCATCGGCCTGGAACAGGTAGCCCGCGCGCCCGTTGAGCCCCTCGAGCGGCTGGCCCTGGATCTCGACGGTCCCGGCCGAGGGCTTGAGCAGCCCGGCGGCGGCATTCAGCAGCGTCGACTTGCCCGAGCCGGTCGGCCCGACGATGGCGACGAACTCGCCCTCGGCAACGCTGAGATTGGCGCCGGCAACCGCGCGGAACACGGTTTTTCCCGTCCCGCCGAAACTGATGTCGACATTATCCAGACGCACGGCGTGCTGCATTCATCCTCCCTAACCGCCATCGCCCAGGCGACCGGCCGCGAAGGGACGCCGGGTTGCCCCGACATGCCCGACCGGATGCCGCCGCTGCGCGCTGACTGAATATCGCCTTACCGCAAGCCTCCTCATGCGGTTTCCCTAACGTATCCAAGCCGGATCATGCTCACAATTATATAATTTCATATGTTTTGTTCTATTTTTTGGAAACATGCGCGCGTGATCTTCCGGTTGTCCCCGGCCGCGGTTGATGTCCGGCCCCATCCCCCGCATCCTGGGGCCATGCAGCGACAGGAGCGATCATGAGCGACGACTATGCCCCGCCCAGGGTCTGGACATGGGACAAGGAAAACGGCGGCGAGTTCGCCAGCATCAACCGTCCCATCGCCGGGCCGACGCATGACAAGGACCTGCCGGTCGGCAAGCATCCCTTGCAGCTTTATTCGCTGGCCACGCCCAACGGCCAGAAGGTCACGATCATGCTGGAGGAATTGCTGGAAGCCGGCTTCGACGCCGAATACGACGCCTGGCTGATCCGCATCGGCGACGGCGACCAGTTCGGCAGCGGTTTCGTCGCGGTGAACCCCAACTCCAAGATCCCGGCGCTGATGGACCGCTCGGTCGCGCCGCCGCGGCGGGTGTTCGAATCCGGCTCGATCCTGCTTTACCTGGCCGAGAAGTTCGGCGCCTTCCTGCCCCGTGACCCGGCGGCGCGGACCGAGGCGCTGAACTGGCTGTTCTGGCAGATGGGCTCGACCCCCTTCCTCGGCGGCGGCTTCGGGCATTTTTACGCCTATGCGCCGGTCAAGATCGAATATGCCATCGACCGCTACACGATGGAGGCCAAGCGCCAGCTCGACGTGCTGGACCGGCACCTGGCCGATCACCGCTTCATGGCCGGCGAGGACTATACCATCGCCGACATGGCGATCTGGCCCTGGTATGGGCAGGTGATCGCGGGCAAGGTCTATGGCGACGCGGCGACCTTCCTCGATGCCGGGATCTATGGCCATGTCCAGCGCTGGCAGGACGAGATCGCCGCGCGTCCCGCGGTTCGGCGCGGCATCATGGTCAACAAGACTTCGGGCGATCCGGCCAGGCAGCTTTGGGAACGCCACGATGCCGCGGATTTCCTGACCAGGACGCAGGACAAGATCGGCGACAAGGCCGAGGGTTGAGCCGCGCATGAAAGGCCCGGTTCTCGCCGGGCTTTTCCAAAGACGCTGCGTGGGTCTGTTGCGCGGGCGGACCGAACATCCGGATTGCAGGGTGGGAATCCGCCCTGCCGCCTCTCGGCCAAAGCGCCGCGCCGGGAAGGGCCGCGTCCTCGCCGCGCGGCGCTGGGAGGTCGCGGTCCCGACGGCCGCGGCCTTCGCGCGCCTGTCCCGCGAATGTCCGGGTCAGGCGCGCAGCCGGCGGCCGAGAAAATTCAGCACCTGCCTTTCCTCGTGCCGCAGCCCCGGCTTTTGCGGGTCGCCGGCGGGTTTGCGGCAGGGGCCCAGCTTCAGCTTGCCAGCCAGGTAAGCCTTGATGATCCGGGGGTGGACATAGCATTTGCGGCAGATCGCCGGCGTATTGCCCAGATGGCCGGCAACGGTTTCGATGGCCTCGCGGATGTTGCGGTTCGCCGCCGCTTGGCTCTCGCAGGCGGGATATGCCGACAGGGCCAGCGCGGCCAGGACCGTGCCGGTCCAGGTGCGGAAATCCTTGGCCGTCACCTCGCTGCACGAGATCCGGCGCAGATAGTCGTTCACGTCGGTCGAGGTGATCTTCTGCCGGGCGCCCTCCTCGTCCAGATACTGGAACAGGGCCTGGCCGGGCAGATCCTGCATGCTGCGCACGATCCGGGCCACGCGGCGGTCGCGGATGCCCAGGTTCCATTCCCTGCCGCCCTTGCCGCGAAAGCGGAACCGCAGCTGGTTGCCCTCCAGCCTGACATGCCGGCTGCGCAAGGTGGTCAGCCCGTGCGACCTGTTCCGGCGGGCATAGTCGCCGTTGCCGACGCGGATCATGGTGGTCTCGAGCAGATGCACCACCGTCGCCAGCACCTTTTGCTCAGGCAGCCCGCGCAGCGCCATGTCGCGCGCGACGCAGGCGCGGATCCTGGGCAGAAGCCGGGCAAAGGCCAGCATGTGATCGTATTTGGCGCTGTCGCGGAAGGCGCGGAAACCGGGGTGGTAGCGGTATTGCTTGCGCCCGCGCGCGTCCCTGCCGGTGGCCTGGATATGGCCGCGCGGATCGGGGCAGATCCAGACGTCGGTATAGGCCGGCGGCACCGCCAGCGCCGCCAGCCGCCTGCGCTCGGCCTTGTCGGTGATCCGCCGGCCCTGGGGATCGCGATAGCAAAACCCCTTGCCCGCGCGGATGCGGGTGATCCCCGGCATGTCGTCGCCGACATGCACCAGCCCGGCCTGTTTCGCGGCCGCGACGGGGTCCGAAGGGGCGGGCGTGTCCCTGGGCATCTGGTGATCCGACTGACGGTCGCGGGCTCAACGCCGGCCGGGGCGGATGGTTGCGCGGATGGTTGCGCGGATGGTTACGGGGCCAGGACAGCGAGGCTTCCGGGACGGCCGAGACCGCGCGCGATCCGCCTGCCCCCCCGTCAGCCAAGCTCGGCCAGGATCGCGTCGCAGAAGGCATCCAGGTCGGCCGGGCTGCGCGCGGTGATGATGCGGTCGTCCGTCACCGCCTGGCCGTCGACCCAGACCCCGCCCGCATTCACCAGGTCCGTGCGGATGGATTTGTAGGATGTCACCTTGCGGCCCCGGATCAGATCCGCCTCGACCAGCAGCCAGGGGCCGTGGCAGATCGCCGCGACGATCTTGCCCTCGTCGTGAAAGCGCCGCACCAGGTCGACCGCCCCTGGCTCGATGCGCAGCTTGTCGGGGTTGATCTGGCCGCCCGGCAGCACGAGCGCGTCATAGGCCGAGGCGTCGACCGAGGACAGGGCCAGGTCGGCATGGACCCTCTGCCCCCAATCCTCGCCCTGCCAGCCGCGAATGCTTTCCCCGCCGGGCGAGGCGATCTCGACCGTCGCGCCCGCCTCGCTCAGCCGGTCGCGCGGAACTTCCAGTTCGGATTGCTCGAATCCATCGGTGGCGAGGATGAGAATCCGGGCATCGGCAATCTTGCGCATGTCATGGTCCTTTCCTGTTGCAGGGTTCACGCCTTCAACGGCAACGGGTAGGCAACAAGGAAACCCGCAGGATGTTCCTGGCCGTGCGGGAAACGGGCGGACAGGCGTGCCCGAGCCTGTCCCCAGGGGGCGGCGTCCGGCCGATCCGCGCGTCGCGGCGGCATGGCCTTCGGTCCTAGCCGGCGATGACCCGCGGCGAGAGGTGCCGCAGCTTCTCGGGGTTGCGCATGATCCAGATGGCGGCGATCCGGCCCTCCCGGATCGCCAGCGCCGTGGTCTGCACCACGCCCCCCGGCTTGACCAGCACGAAGCCGGGCGAGCCGTTGATCCGGCACAGGTGCGGGACGGCATCGGCCGCATGCGGCCATTTGCGCGCGATGCCCGCAAAGAACCCCGCCGCCCGCCGGCGCCCGCGCAGGACGTTGATGGCCGCGGGCACCTTGCCGCCGCCATCGGTATGGACCTCGATCTCTTCGGCGAAAAGCCGCAGCAGGCCCTCCATGTCGCCCTGTCGGCTGGCCTGCCAGAAGGCGGTGACGATGGGCAATGCCTCGCCCGGCTGGACGGAGGATGCGGGCGCGGCCCCCGCCAGCCTGCGCCGCGCGCGCGAGACGAGCTGCCGGCAGGCGACCGGGCTGCGGCACACCACCGCGGCGATCTCCTCGAAATCGTAGTCGAAGGCGTCGCGCAGGATGAAGGCCGCGCGCATCTCGGGCGACAGCGCGTCGAGCGTCAGGATCAGGGCGATGCCCACGTCCTCGGTCACGATCCATTGCTGCTCGGCCCCCGCCGCGGCGTCCTCGACCAGCGGCTCGGGCAGCCAGGCGCCGACATAGGTCTCGCGCCGCATCCGCGCGGATTTCAGGTGGTCGAGGCAAAGCCGCGTGACCACCGCGCCCAGCCAGCGCGACGGCCGCTCGATGGTGCGCAGATCCTGCCCGGCAAAGCGCAGCCAGGCATCCTGCACGATGTCCTCGGTATCGGCGACCGAGCCGGTCATGCGATAGGCCAGCCCCGCCAGGCGGCGGCGCTGGCCCTGGAAGATCTGCGCATGCCGGTCAGCTTCCATCGCCCAAGGTCCGTTCGGGATGCTGCGACCGGAACCCCACCGCAAAGCGGTTCCAGGCGTTGATCGCGTTGATGACCAGGGTCAGTTCGACCCGCTCGGCCTCGCCGAACTGCGCGGCGAGCGCGTCGTAGTCCCGCTGCGGCGCGCCCGTCGCCTCCAGCCGCGTCAGCGCCTCGGCCCAGCCGAGGGCGGCGCGTTCGCGGGCGTCGAAAGCCGGGCTTTCGCGCCAGGCCGCCAGCACGTCCAGCTTTTGCTGCGGCACGCCCGCCTCGCGGGCCTCCGGGGCGTGCATGTCCAGGCAATAGGCGCAGCCGTTGATCTGCGACACCCGCATCTTCACCAGCTGGCGCAGGGCCGCGGGAACGGCAAGTTGCCGGCTGGCGGTCTCCAGCGCCAGCATCGCCTTCATCGCCGCGGGCGCCGCCTTGAAATAGTCGAGACGTGCGGTCATGGTTGGTTTCTCCATCAATGCTTCCTGCAGAACCATGACGAGATGGCGGCGGGGTTTGTGACAGCCGCGCGGGTTGGTGCCGCCTGCATTGCGCGGCCAGGGCACCGCCTCACATTCCCGGCGCGGCGCCATGGCCCAGCCCGATGCCCGCGGGCTTGAGCAGCATCCACAGCGCCATGGCGACCATCATCAGGTTCTCGGTCAGCGAGACGAAGCCCAAAGGCACGTTGCTGTCGCCGCCGACGCAGGCGCATTTCAGCGCGCGCCCGTCGACATAGACCGCCTTGAAGACCGAAACCGCGCCCACCGTGCCGATGAACAGCGCCACCGGGATCGACAGCCACATCATCGCCCCGGCCATCATCAGCACCCCGGCAAGCGCCTCGGCAAAGGGATAGACGTAGCCATAGGGCACCCAGCGCCGCGCCAGCAGGTCGTAGTTGAGGAACATGGTCGAAAAGCCCTCGACATCCTTCAGCTTCTGCAGCGCCAGCAGGCACATGGCGATGGCGACGAACCATTCGGCGGCCTGCACCGTCAGCAGGCTGCCGAAGACCGCCCAGCTGGTCGCCAGGGCCATCAGCGCGGCCATGGCGAAAAGCGCGATGACGGGCCGGTAGGTCGGCGCGTCCCTGTCCTTCACCTCCTTGCCGAAGAAGGCCAGAAGATCGTCGTAGCCGCCGATGCGCTTGCCGTCGATGAAGGCCTGGGGCGTGGTCTCGACGCCGTGCCGCGCCTGGAAGGCGTCGATCTCGGATCGCAAGGTCAGGTGGTGGTCCTCGACCTCGTAGCCCTGGCGCTTCAGCAGGTCGAGCGACTTCAGCCCCCAGGGACAGATATGGTCCGCCGTCACCATGCGGTAAAGCGCGGCGCGTTTCGGGACATTTGCCATGATCTTCTCCTTTCGGGATCGCCGGGCCGCAGTTTGGCGATCATGCTTGGGATGAGTCCTCGCCTGAAACCAATCTGCCGCGCGGCCAGGGGTTCCACGACCGCTACGGCATGTGGCCATGTCGCTTGGCGCGGGATCGATAGACGACGCCCAGCTTTCGCCGGCAGAACGAACCCTGGACCCGAGCCGCCCCTTGCCGCGTTCCGCCTGGATCATCCCGAACTGGACGAGGATTCCCCGATGCCGACAGATGGTGCCCGCCTTGCCGACGATCTGGGCCATGCCGCCGAAACCCCCGCCGGGATCCCCCTGCCCGGCTGGAGGCAGATCTTCCGGCGGGTCCGGGCCGAGATCGCCCAGGATCATGTCGGCGTGGTCGCCGCCGGCATCGCCTTCTACGGCCTCATCGCCATCTTCCCGGCCATCGCGGCGCTGGTGGCGATTTCCGGGCTGGTCCTCGATCCGGCCGATCTGGGCAGTACGATGGAGCGGATCTTCACCCTGCTGCCGCCGGATGCCGCCGGGATCATCCGCGACCAGCTGGTCAAGGTGACGGACGGCGGCACGCAGACGGGGCTGGTCGCGATCTCGGGCCTGGCGGTCGCGATCTACGGCGCGACGAAGGGGGTGATGACGCTGATCGAGGGGCTGAACATCGCCTATGACGAGGACGAGACGCGGGGCCTGCTGCGGCTTTACCTGACCGGATTTGCGCTGACGCTGGGGCTGGTGGTCGGCCTGACCGTCGCCATCGGGCTGATCGTGGTGTTGCCCCTGGCCGCCGGGCTGCTGCATCTGGGCGACGGGGTGCAGGCGGCGATCTCGTGGATCGCCTGGCCGATCCTGGCGGGGTCCGGGGTGCTGGGGCTGGCGGTGATCTATCGCTTCGGCCCGGCGCGCAAGGCGGCGAAATGGCGGTGGCTCAGCCTGGGTGCGGCGCTGGCGGTCTGCGTCTGGATCGCCGCCTCGCTGGGATTTTCGCTCTATGCCAGCAATTTCGCCCGCTATACCGAGACCTACGGCACGCTGGCCGGCGTCGTCGTCCTGCTGACCTGGTTGTGGCTTTCGGCCTATGTGGTCCTGGCCGGGGCCGAGCTGAATGCCGAGATCGAACAGCAGACCGCCCGCGACACCACCACGGGCGCGCCGCAGCCGATGGGCCGGCGCGGCGCGGTCAAGGCGGACACGCCGCCGCCGGGAATGGACCATCGCGACGGCGCAAGGGCAGGCGCAGCGGGAAAGGCCGCGCCCTTTTCGCCCGACAAGGTTTCGCCGGACCAGGTCTCGCCGGGCCGGGAATTGCTGCTGGCATCGGCGCTGGCCCTGCGCGCGGCAATCCGCATGGCGGGACAGCGCAAAAGGTGATCCGGCCGGGTCAGGGGCAGCCGATCCCGGCAAGGGCGGGGCGGCGGTTGTCGCCGCCCCGATGGCTCAGCCCTTGATGGCGATGCGCTTGACCTGCGACTGCGCCTTTTCCGTCTTGGGCAGGGTCACGGTCAGCACGCCGTTCCTGAAATGCGCATCGACCTCGTCCTCGCGGATCTCGGCGCCCAGCGGGATACGGCGCTCGAAACGGCCGTAAAAGCGTTCCGAGAATTGCCGGTCCTTATCCTCGACCTCCGAGCGTTTCTCGCCCTTCAGCGTCAGCACGCCGTCATCCAGCAGGACTTCGATGTCCTTCTCCTCAAGGCCCGGCACCTCGGCCGTCACCGTGATCTCCTTTTCATTGTCGGAGATCTCGACGCTCGGCCAGCTGCCCCGGAATGCGGGGGCCGCGCCAAGGGACGGCAGCCCGGCGCCGAAGCCGCGGAACATGTCGTCGAACAGCCGGTTCACCTCGCGATGCAGCGACAGGAAGGGATCGCGGTCGCCCTCGCGGAAAGCGGTGGGAAGCTGGTTGCCGCCGTTGCGGCTCCAGGGGATCAGATCACGGACGTTCATGATTTTCCTCCTTTCTGGGCAACGGGTCCGGCACCGGGCGGTGCCCGGCGCCGTTTGCGTGGCGGACAGGCTCAGGCGGCCTCTTTCCCGGTCTCGATCCGTTTCGGCTCTGTCCGGGGTCTGGCCGCGATCTCGATCCGGCGCGGCTTCATCTCCTCGGGGATCTCGTGCCGCAGGTCGATGGTCAGCAGGCCGTTCTGCAGCTCGGCCCCCGTCACCTTCACATGGTCGGCCAGCTGGAAGCGCCGGCGGAAGGAGCGTTCGGCAATGCCGCGATGCAGATACTCGGCCTTGTCCTCGCCGGCCTTCTGGCCCGACACGACCAGCATGGTCTGTTCCTGCGTGATGGCCAGTTCGTCGGGCGAGAAACCCGCCACCGCCATGGTGATGCGATAGTCGTCCTCGCCGGTCTTGGCGATGTCGTAGGGCGGCCAGGTGTCGATGGTTTCGACGCGGCTCGCGGCCTCGAGCGCGTCCAGCATCCGGTCGAAACCGATGCTCGACCGGTAGAGCGGGGAAAAATCGAAAGTGGTTCTCATAGCCACATCCTCCGTTGAGCAACATGGGTACAAGCGTTCTGCCGGCAGGGCTGGGCGCCCGTCCGGCATGCCGGTCCCGTCAAAGGCTTCCGGCGAGTCACGATCTAGGGCGAGGGCATGGCGGTTCAAGGGGGCGCGCGCCGCCCCTTTTCCCCGCCCGCAAAGCCCTTATCTGACAGGGACGAACCGCAGGAACATCACAGGAGACAGCCATGCGACTTGAGGACATCAGGGCTGTTCTGGGGCCGGTGGACGAGACGCTGATCGCCCAGATCAGCCGGACGGATGCGACGGCCGAGGAACTGGCCGAGGCCTGGGGCTGGCTGCATGCCGACGAGGCCATGATCGACGAGGGCCGCCCCCTGCCCCAGGGCCGCGTCGCCGAGCTGCTCGCCATCCTCGAGGCGGCCGAGCCTGACCCCGAGGAATAGCGCCGGGATCAGTGCCTGAACCTGGGCGACAGCAGCAGGATCCTGCTCTCCGGCTCGCCCTCGCCCTCCCTCGAGGGGGCGGGCCGGTCCTCGACATGCGGGCCGCTGGCCTGCAGCACGTCCAGCATGTCGGGAAAGCCAAGCGCCACGTCCGGCATCCCCGCGATCTCATAGGCGCTCTGCCCCAGCCCGGCATAATGGACGATGGAGCCTCCCCGCCGCGTCAGCCGCGCCGCGAAGAAGGCGCAGGAGATCAGGCATTCGTCCCCGATCTGGCGCGACTCGCCCCGGTGCGCCCGCCGTTGCGCCGCGTCCATCAGCCGGACGGTCAGGCGGTCGGGCGCGATCGGGCGATGCATGTAGCGCGCCAGCGTCGAGGCAAGGTGATATTCCAGCTCCGACGACAGGGCGACCTGGCTTTCGCGCATCCCCTCGATCACCAGGTCGCGGGCGGCAGAGATATACGTGTCCGTCATGAAACCCCTCGGCATCAGTCTGAACGAAACCATTCCATAAGGAAAAGTTTGGCGCAGTCCCGCCGCAGGTCAAGACCCTGCATGATCCGAGGCAGCTGAAATCACTCGATATTGCACGCAAACCTCATGTGTTGGCAGCTGTCTTCGGCGAGTGCCGAAATTTTTCGCGCCACCCCTTGAAACCGCCGCCTAGCGTGCCAATTCCTCTCACGCGCGATGCCATCCGGGTCGCGCAAGCCCCGTGCCGGTCGCTTGGCCGGTGCGGAGGAACCTCTCGCAATCTGTTTGTCCATGAGGAGAACGATATGACGTTCCGTCCACTCCACGACCGTATCCTGGTCCGCCGCATCGATGCCGAGGAAAAGACGGCCGGCGGGCTGATCATCCCCGACAGCGCCAAGGAAAAACCCGCCGAGGGCGAGATCATCGCCGTGGGCGAAGGCGCGCGCAAGGATTCGGGCGAGCTGATCGCGCCCGCGGTCAAGGCCGGCGACCGGGTGCTGTTCGGCAAATGGTCGGGCACCGAGGTCTCGGTCGATGGCGAAGAACTGCTGATCATGAAGGAAAGCGACATCCTGGGCATCATCGCCTGATCGTCCCCTTCCGATAACCCATTCAAGGAGCAGAACAGATGGCTGCGAAAGAAGTTAAGTTCAACAGCGACGCGCGTGACCGGATGCTGAAGGGCGTGAACATCCTTGCGGATGCGGTCAAGGTGACGCTGGGCCCGAAGGGGCGCAACGTGGTGATCGACAAGTCCTTCGGCGCGCCGCGCATCACCAAGGACGGCGTTTCGGTCGCCAAGGAGATCGAGCTTTCCGACAAGTTCGAGAACATGGGCGCGCAGATGGTGCGCGAAGTGGCCTCGCGCACCAATGACGAGGCCGGCGACGGCACCACCACCGCCACCGTTCTGGCCCAGGCCATCGTGCGCGAGGGCCTCAAGGCCGTGGCCGCCGGCATGAACCCGATGGATCTCAAGCGCGGCATCGACATGGCCACCGCCAAGGTCGTGGAAGCCATCAAATCCGCCGCCCGCCCGGTCAACGACAGCTCGGAAGTGGCGCAGGTCGGCACCATCTCGGCCAATGGCGAGGCCTTCATCGGCCAGCAGATCGCCGAGGCGATGCAGCGCGTCGGCAACGAGGGCGTGATCACCGTCGAAGAGAACAAGGGCATGGAGACCGAGGTCGAGGTCGTCGAGGGGATGCAGTTCGACCGCGGCTATCTCTCGCCCTATTTCGTCACCAACGCCGACAAGATGATCGCCGAGCTGGAGGATGCCTACATCCTGCTGCACGAGAAGAAGCTGTCGTCGCTGCAGCCGATGGTGCCGCTGCTCGAGGCCGTGATCCAGTCGCAAAAGCCGCTCCTGATCGTGGCCGAGGACGTCGAGGGCGAGGCCCTGGCGACGCTGGTCGTGAACAAGCTGCGCGGCGGGCTCAAGATCGCCGCGGTGAAGGCGCCGGGCTTCGGCGACCGCCGCAAGGCCATGCTGCAGGACATCGCCATCCTGACCGGCGGCCAGGTCATCTCGGAAGACCTGGGCATGAAGCTGGAGAACGTCACCATCGACATGCTGGGCCGGGCCAAGAAGATCTCGATCAACAAGGACAACACCACCATCGTCGACGGCGCCGGCGAGAAGGCCGAGATCGAGGCGCGCGTCGCCCAGATCCGCCAGCAGATCGAGGAGACCACCTCGGACTACGACCGCGAGAAGCTGCAGGAGCGCGTGGCCAAGCTGGCCGGCGGCGTGGCGGTGATCCGCGTCGGCGGCATGACCGAGATCGAGGTCAAGGAGCGCAAGGACCGCGTGGACGACGCGCTGAACGCGACCCGCGCCGCGGTGCAGGAAGGCATCGTGGTCGGCGGCGGCGTGGCGCTGGTGCAGGGGGCCAAGGCGCTGGAAGGGCTGGCCGGTGCGAACTCGGACCAGGAAGCCGGCATCGCCATCATCCGCCGTGCGCTGGAGGCGCCGATGCGCCAGATCGCCGAGAACGCCGGCGTCGACGGCGCGGTGGTTGCCGGCAAGGTGCGCGAATCCTCGGACAAGGCCTTCGGCTTCAACGCGCAGACCGAGGAATATGGCGACATGTTCAAGTTCGGCGTGATCGACCCGGCCAAGGTGGTTCGCACCGCGCTGGAGGATGCGGCCTCGGTCGCCGGCCTGCTGATCACCACCGAGGCGATGATCGCCGAGAAGCCCGAGCCCAAGGCCCCCGCCGGCGGCATGCCCGACATGGGCGGCATGGGCGGCATGATGTAAGCCGACCCGCCTTCGGCTAGGACCGGGCCGCCCCGCAGGGGGCGGCCTTTTTCGCGGGCGGACCGCGCCAGAACAAGGGCCTTGCCGCGCACCGGGGCCGCTCTGGGCCGCACCGGGGCCGCACTGGGCCGGGCTGGGGCCGCACCGGGCCGGGGTGGGCCGGGCTGGGGCCGGGGTGGGGCCGGGAACCCGTCGGGAAAGGACGGGCCGGGCCAGGGCCCATGCAAGGCCATGCGCTTTTCCTGGCAGAGGCCACAGCCCTCCCCCGGTCCTTTACCCGAAGATTTTCATGCCCGGGAAGACGGAGACGGCCTGGCGACCGCAGGCCGCGCCCTGTCGGGCCTTCAGCACCCTTCCGGCTGGTCGTAGAGCCCGGCGAAGCGCTGGCGCAGCAGGTTCTTTTGCACCTTGCCCATGGTGTTGCGCGGCAGTTCCTCGACGAAGAGCACGCGCTTGGGCTGCTTGAACCTGGCCAGCCGCCCTGCCAGCGCCGCCAGCACCCCCGCCTCGGCCAGCGCCGGACTGCCGCTCCCAACCACGACCGCCGTAACCCCCTCGCCGAAATCGCCATGTGGCAGGCCGATCACGGCGGATTCGACCACGCCGGGCAGCGCGTCGATCTCGGCCTCGACCTCCTTGGGATAGACGTTGAGCCCGCCGGTGATGATCAAATCCTTGCCGCGGCCGAGGATGTGCAGATAGCCGCGCTCGTCGAATTTCCCCAGGTCGCCGGTGATGAAGAAGCCGTTGTCGCGCAGCTCGGCGGCGGTCTTTTCCGGCATGCGCCAATAGCCCTTGAACACATTCGGGCCGCGCACCTCGATCATGCCGATCTCGCCCCGCGGCAGTTCCACGCCGGTTTCCGGGTCGGTGACGACGATCTCGGTGCCGGGCAGCGGCAGGCCGACGGTGCCGGCGATGCGCGCGCCGTCATGGGGGTTCGAGGCGTTCATGTTCGTCTCGGTCATGCCGTAGCGTTCCAGGATGGCATGGCCGGTGCGGACCTGCCATTCGCGATGCGTCTCGGCCAGGAGCGGCGCCGAGCCCGAGATGAACAGCCGCATGTTCGCGGTGGCCGCGGCATCCAGCGCCGGTTCCTGCAGCAGCCGGACGTAGAAGGTCGGCACGCCCATCAGCACGTTCGCCCGCGCCATCGCCCCGAGGACCCGATCCGGGTCGAATTTCGGCAGGAAGATCATCGAGGCGCCCGAGAACAGCACCACATTGGTGGCGACGAACAGGCCGTGGGTGTGAAAGATCGGCAGGGCGTGGATCAGCACGTCCTGGGCGGTAAAGCGCCAGGCGTCGCACAGCACCAGGGCGTTCGAGACCAGGTTGCCATGGGCCAGCATCGCGCCCTTGGACCGGCCCGTGGTGCCCGAGGTGTAAAGCAGCGCGGCCAGATCGCCGCGATCCCGCGCCACGGTCGCAAAGCCCGCGGGCGAGGAAGCGGCGGCGTCGGTCAGGCTGCCCTGCCCCTCGGCGTCCAGCGTGACCATGCGGGCGCCGGCGGCTTCCGCGGGCTCGCGCAGCGCCTCCTGCCGGGCGGGATCGCAGACGAAGACCCTGGGCTCGGCATCGCCCAGGAAATAGCCGATCTCGGCGGGGGTGTAGCCGATGTTCAGCGGCAGGAACACCGCCCCCGCCCGCAAGGTAGCGAGATAGAGGATGATCGCCTGCACCGATTTCTCGACCTGTGCCGCCACCCGGTCGCCGGGCTGGACGCCAAGCCCCGCCAGCGCATTGGCCATGCGGCCGCTGCGGGCGATCAGGTCGCCGTAGCGGATGCGCTCGCCGGCCGGCGTCTCGATGGCCACGGCCTCGGGGTCGCGGATGCGGGTGGCGAGAAGGTCGAACAGGTTGTCGCTCATGAATGGTCCCCGTGGTTCATGCGTTGGAAATCGGCTGCGCGCGCGTCACGCTGTCCGAGGCGGCGATGGCGCTGCCTTCGGCGAAGGCTTCGTGGTTCGCCTCGATCCGGTCGAGGTCGTAGAGGTAGTTCACCATCAGCCCATGCGCCTGCTTGAGCCCGTTGGCCGAGACGTCGCCCAGGAAGTTCAGCCGCTCCAGCCGGGCGCCGTTGCCCAGGTGGAAGCGCGCCACCGGATCGACGACGCGGCCCTTGCCGTCGCGGGCGCGCAGGAAATAGGTGGCGGCGGCGGCCAGCAGCGGCGCGCGCAGGCTTTCGGCCGCGGCCCGGTCCCGGTGCCAGTCGGGCTCGTCCAGCAGGGCGAAGGCCAGGCGCTGGTCGGCACCGATCAGTTCGGACATCTCGTCCTGGCGCTGCCGGGCCAGCCAGGCGGCAAAGCCGGGCACCGGCGACAGCGTGACGAAGCTGCGGATGTTCGGCAGTTCCGCCTTGAGTTCCTCGACCACCTGCTTGATCAGGAAATTGCCGAAGGACACCCCGGCCAAGCCCCGCTGCGTGTTCGAGATGGAATAGAACACCGCGGTGCTGGCGCGCTCAGCCTCGATCGGCTGGCGGTCGAGGTCGAGAAGGCCCGCGACATTGTCCGGGATCTCCTCGGTCAGCGCCACCTCGACGAAGATCAGCGGCTCGTCCACCAGCTGCGGGTGGAAGAAGCCGTAGCAGCGCCGGTCGGTCGGCTGCAGGCGGTTGCGCAGGTCGTCCCAGTTCTGGATGGCATGCACCGCCTCGTAGCGGATGATCTTTTCCAGGATGCTGGCGGGCGTGTTCCAGTCGATATGGCGCAGCACGAGAAACCCCCTGTTGAACCAGGAGGCGAAGAGATGCGCGAAATCCAGGTCCACCCGGCGCAGCGCGGGGTTGCCCTTCAGGTGGGCCAGCAGCTCCTCGCGCATCCGCACCAGCGCCGCCGTGCCGCCGGGGGCGAGGTTCAGGCGACGCAGCAGCTCCTGCCGGCGCGGCTCGGTCGCCTCGTGCAGCGCCTCGATGGCCAGCGCGTCCTCGGGGTCGCGCTGCACCGCCTCCAGCGCGGCGCGGACCGCCGCCGGATCGGGGCCGAAACGCTCGGCGAGGTCGTGCAGGAAGGCCAGCCGCGTCGCCTCGTCGGCATCCTCGAAGGCGGCGAGCAGGTCTTGGGCGATGGCCACGCCCGAGGCTTCGCCCCGCCGCGACAACAGCGCCTCGCCCAGTTCGCACAGGTCGGGCGACTCGGTGGCGGCGCCGGCACCGCGCCGTCCCAGCAGGCGGCGGCCGCGGTTCGTCAGCACCTCGAACAGCTCGCCCAGAAAGGCCGGGCGGCTGGGGCGCGGGGTTTCGACGGTCCTGGTCATTTCGGCCTCCGAAGGGGTTGGCATGCCGGGATCGCCCCGGCAGCACGAAGATCGACCATGGCGCAGCCGGGCGACCGCCGGCGCGCCATGGTCCGGCAGTTTGCGGAAAAACGCCGGCCGGTCCACCCCAGAGGCATCGGCCGCCTTCCAGGCGCGCGGCCGCATCCCCGCGCCGGCGACAAGCGACACCGGCCTTTCGCGGCACTGGCCGCAAAACCCTCTGGCGCATCGCGGCGAAGCGGTGGGATAAACGGGCCGGGGATCGCGGCCGGGCCAGGGAGTTTCCGATGCGCTATTTCGACTTCAGCACCTGGCAGGGGATCCTGACCACCCTGCTGGGCCTTGCGCTGTTCACGCTGATCGGCGTCGGCATCCGGGTGCTGATGCTGCTGACCATCCAGCAGCGCCAGCAGCGCATGAACCGGCAGATCAACGAGCGGCTGCGCACGCTGATCGCCGCCTACAAGGTGCTGGGCGGTTCCTTCACCGGCGAGTTGCTGGTCGATCCGACGCATCTGCGCGACCTGCGGCAGCGCGCGCAAGAGGCGGGCGGCGATGAGGCCGGCGGCTCGGATCGCGCCCGGCGCATCCGCGACGCGGTCGAGGCGGCGCTTTCCGACATCATCCTGCTGGGGACCGAGGAACAGGTGCGCCTGGCCAGCCATGCAGCCGCCGAGATGGCCGCCGGCCGGCCGATCCACACCGCCGAGCTGGTCGTCTCGCTGCGCGATTTCATCCGCAAGGCGCTGGACCTTGCACCGGTGCCGCCCGATGCGGTGATCCCGCTGCAAGGTCCGGCCCGCCAGCTTGGCGGCTCGTCCAAGGGCGGGCGCGGCGAAGGCGGCAAGGGCGGCGGTGGCGGCATGGGCGGGGGCATGGGCAGCGGAATGGGCGGGGGCATGGGCACCGGCATGGGCCTTGGGCCGGGGCGTCCTGCCGACGATGCCGGGCCCTGATCCGGGGCCGCGGGGCGCGCAGCATCGCGGCGGCGCGGACCTGCCCGCGCCGCCGTCGCCTGCCGTGGACAAGCCGCCTACCAGCTGAAATCGTCGCCGCCCAACTGGCCCAGCCGCATGTCCTCGATCACCAGCCGGTCGTTGCCGGCGCGGATCACGACGTCGTTGCCGACCTGGCTCGCCGCGGCGCGGATGTCGCCGAAACCGTCGAACCGGGCGTAATGCGACAGGTTGATGCGGTCGTCGTCGCTGTCGAAATCGGTGATCCGGTCGCGGCCGCCGTTCCAGACGAAGACATCCGCGCCCTCGCCGCCGGTCATGGTGTCGTTGCCGGCACCGCCGTTCAGCGTGTCGTTGCCCTCGTGCCCGACCAGCCGGTCGTTGCCGGCCTCGCCGAACAGGCGGTCGTCGCCCTCGCCGCCCATCACCGTGTCGGCGCCGGCACCCGCGCGGACGACGTCGTTGCCGTCGCCGGCGGCGATATGGTCGCGGCCGTTGCCGGTAAAGGCCTGGTCGTTGCCCTCGCCCAGGGTGATGCGGTTGTTGCCGTTGCCGGCGCGCACCACGTCATTGCCGCTGCCCGCGTCGATGGTGTCGTTGCCGGCACCGGCCAGGATCACGTCGTTGCCCTCGCCGCCCCAGACCCGGTTATGGCCCTGTCCGGCATCCAGGCGGTCGTTGCCGGCGCCGCCATAGATGCTGTCATTGCCCTGGTAGCCGAAGATGCTGTCGTCCCCGGACATGCCCCAGATCTGGTCGGCGGCACTGGTGCCGAGCAGGCGGTTGTCGTCGTCGTTGCCACGTATCTTTGCCATGGTCGTTCTCCGTCACTTGCGTTGGACCGGCAGGATCGGAGCGGCCTTGGGCGGCCGTTCCCCGCGCGTCCCGGTTGCCGGTTCGACCGGGGGCGCAAGTCGCGATGTTCATCAGGCGTCGCGGGCGCGCCAGGCCAGGCGCTGGCCCACCAGCAGCATGCGCATGGTGTTCTCGGCCGCCGCGCGCAGCAGCTTGCCGCCCTCGTCGATCGCCTTGCCCAGCGAACAGGGCCGCCGCATGATCGAGGCATAGGCGGCGATCCCGTGTTCATAGGTCTGGCGCGCGCCCTTGCCGATGGTGCCGGCCAGCGCCACGGTCGGCACGCCAAGCGCCTCGGCGCGGCGCGCGACCTCGCAGGGCACCTTGCCATAGGGGCTCTGCCCGTCCAGCGCGCCCTCGGCGGTGATGACCAGGTCGGCGCGGGCCAGCAGCCGGTCGAAATCCAGGTAGTCCAGCATGATGTCGAAGCGCGGATGCAGCGTCGCGCCGGCAAGGCCGGCAAGCCCCGCCCCCAGCCCGCCCGAGGCGCCCGCGCCCGCCATCCCCGCCACGTCGCGCCCGGTCGCCGCCAGGATCGCGGCGGCGTGGCGGGTCATGCCGCGGTCCAGCGCCTCGACCTGCTCGGGCGTGGCGCCCTTTTGCGGGCCGAAGACGCGGGCGACGCCGCGCGCGCCCAGCAGCATGTTGTGCCAGTTCACCGCCGCGTCGATCCGCACCCCCGCCAGCCGGGGATCGAGCCCGGCGATGTCGATGCGCTCCAGATGCTCCAGCGCGCCGCCGCCTTCGGGCAGCTCGCGCCCCTGGGCGTCCAGGAAGCGCGCGCCAAGCGCCCGCGCCATGCCGGCGCCGCCGTCGTTGATGCCGCTGTCGCCGCAGCCGACCAGGATGCGGGTGGCGCCCTGGTCCAGCGCCTCGAGGATCAGTTCCCCGACGCCGCGGCTGGTGGTCAGCGTCGGGTCGCGCCGGTCGCGGGGCACCAGCGACAGGCCGGCGGCCGCCGCCATCTCGATCACCGCGCTGCGCGGGCCGTCGCCGCCCATCATGCCCCAGAAACTGGCCACGGGCTGGCCCAAGGGGCCGGTGACGGTGGTGGCGACCATGCGGCCGCCGGTGGCGGCGACCAGCGCCTCGGTCGTGCCTTCGCCGCCATCGACCATGGGGGCGGTCAGGATGGTCGCATGCGGGGCGGCGCGGCGGATGCCGCGGGCGATGGCCTCGGCCACCTGATTGACGGAAAGCGATTCCTTGAACCCCGAGGGTGCGATCAGAACGGTCAGGGACATATCCGGCATCCTTTTTTCTGTTGTCTGGCAGGATTACGGCCCGGACCCGCGGATTATTCCGGCGCGGTGCGAAAAGTTTGTGGCAGGAAGCGAAAAGAGCGGCCGGAGCCGCCCTTTCCCCTTGATCCCAAACGATCTTATCGGATGGTGATGCGCAGGCCCACCGGGCGCAGGGCGCGGTTCACCTCGTGCTGCAGCCGCTGCAACTCGCCCATGGCGCGGGGATGGTGCGGCTCGGCCGGAAGTCGCGCGGGCCAAGACGCTGGCCGGGGCACGGGCCGGGTGGCGGAAATCGCCGGGGCCGGAGCCGACACCGAGGCCGGGGCTTCCTGCGCCCCGCCGCGCATCCGCTCCAGCTGCGCGGGCCAGACCAGCAGGGCGAAGCAGACCAGCAGCGCGGTCACGGCGGGCGCCAGCGGCAGCGCCAGCCGCATCAGGTCGCGCTGCGCGAAGCCCGCGCCCTCGGCATGGCCGAAGATCGCCACCGGCTTGGCCGAGGCCATCATGCTTTGGCAAAAGCCGGTGCCCATGACCGCGACCAGGATCATCAGCGCCGGATCGTGGCCCCAGCCCGCCATCGGCAGCGCCAGTGCCGGGATCAGCACCGCCGCACGGGCCGAGCGCGAGGTGATCGCCAGATGCGCCGCCACCGATGCCGCGGCCAGCAGCACCACCACGGCGGCGCGATTCCCGGTCAGCGCGGGCGGCAGCGCGGCCAGCGCATGGCCGGCCAGCCAGCGGTCCGTCCCCGTCGCCGTCATCGCCTGGGCGATCAGCACGGTCGCGGCCATGTAGAGCAGCAGCTCGACATCGACGGCGCGGAAGATCTCCTTGGGCTTGCGGGTGGCAAAGGGCGGGGTCAGCAGCACCAGCGCCCCGGCCAGCGCCGCCAGCGCCATGCCGATGCCGTGCAGCGGCGCGGTCAGCCACAGCCCGACCACCGCCGCCAGCACCAGGGCGATGCGCGCCTGGCGGCGGCGGGTCGCGGGGTCCGGCCGCGGCGTCTCGATCCGGGGCAGCGGCGCCATCAGCAAGGCGCGCGGCACGAACAGCAGCAGGATCAGCGCGGTCCCGGCCAGGCTGGCGGCCAGTGAAAACGGCAGGCCCAGCATGGCCCAGTCCAGATAGCCCAGCTGCAAGCCGGTGGCGCTGCGGATGCTGGCGGCGGCCAGCAGATGCGCGCCCGCCCCGATCAGCGAGGCGCCGGCGGACAGCAGGATCACCGTCGGAAACAGCAGCGCCAGCGGCTTTCGCAGCGCCGGATCGGGCAGAGCGCCGGCGATCGCCGCAAAGACCGGCAGCAGCAGCGCCGCCCGCCCCGAGGTCGAGGGCAGAACGAAGGCCGTCGCCGCCACCAGCAGCGCCAGCAGCAGGACGAAGGGCGCGAAACGCAGCCCCCGGCGCATCAGCGGCGCGACCAGCCGCTGGGTCAGCCCGGCATCCCTGGCGACGGCGGCGACGACGAAGGCCGAAAGCAGCAGCCAGATCAGCTCGCTGCCGAGCGCGGCGAAAAGCTGCGCCTCGCTCAGCACGCCGCCCAGCACCAGCGCCAGCACGGCGGCCAGCGCCACCAGCGATTCCGGCAGGCGCGTGCCGACCCAGCCCAGCACCGCCAGCGCCGAGACGGCCAGCGTCATCCGCCCCCGCGGCTCCAGCGTGGCGGGCAAGCCCCAGGCGGCGGCGATGATGGCCAGGGCCAGCAGCGCGGCGATCAGCCGGCGCGGCCGGGGAAGCGGCAGGGTCGGGGCAAGAAGGGTCCGGGCGGTCATGGCGTTCTCCTGTCTGACCACAGGATTACGCGGCGGGCTCCGATCTATTCCCCCGGCAGGGCGCGCAGGGCCAGCGCCTCGTCCTCGGGGGTCAGCGGCTCGCCCGCGCCCAGGGCGGCAAGCGCCGCCTCGATGCTCTCGGGGCCCGAGGCCGGGCGGTAGTCCGCGCCGTCCGCCTGGGCCTGGGCGGCGAAGCGCGCCTGCCAGCCATCCGCGTCGCGGCAGGCCAGCACGGTGCGCAGCGCGCGCGCGCGGGCGGTTTCATATTCGCGGCACAACTGCCCCCCGGCCAGCTGGAACGAGGCGATCATGCTGATCTCGGTGCCGTCCGCCAGCACCCGCACCTCGCCCGAGGGCAATTCGTCCAGCGCCGCCAGCTCGGCCCCCGGCAGCCCATCGGCGCCCCGCCCCGACCATTCCCACCAGCCAAGGCCAAGCGCGGCCAGCGCGGCCGAGGCCGCCAGCGCAAGCCATGGCCGGCGGTTCAGGTTCGCAGCCGGGGCCCTTGGCGCGGCCTGTGGCGCAGGAGCAGGCGCGGCGGTGGCGGCGGCGCGGATCATGCCGGCCAGCGGGTCTTCGCCGCCGGCGCCGGTGCGCAGGCCGCCCAGCAGGCGCCGCGTCTCGGCAAAGCGGTGCAGCCGGCGCTGCAACTCGGGATCGGCGGCAACGGCACGGCGCACCGCCTCGGCCCGGTCGGGCTCCAGCTCGCCGTCGGCCAGCGCCATCAGGGTCTCATCGTCGATCTGCATGGGCCTGTCCTCCCGCCGGGTTGCCCGCCGTATACGCGCCGCCCGTCATTCTATTCCCAACTTCCCGGCCAGCGCGAGCCGCGCCCGCGACAGCCGGCTCATCACCGTGCCGACCGGGATCGACAGCACCTCGGCGGTCTCGGCATAGCTCATCTCCTCGACGCAGACGAGATGCAGCACCTCGCGCTGCTCGGGCGGCAGGGTGGCCATCGCCGCCTCGACCGATTGCAGCATCAGATGCGCCTCGAGCGCCGGGGCCGGGTCCACCGGCAGCGCCTCGGGGATCTCGAAAATGTCGACCTGGGTGCCCGCGGTCCTTTGCCGCCGGGTCTGGTCGATCCAGGCATTGCGCATGATCCGAAACAGCCACGGCTCCAGCCGCGCGCGGCGGTCGAATCCGGCGGCATGGGTGATGGCGCGCTCGACAGTGATCTGCACCAGGTCGTCGGCCAGATCGGCGCGGCGCGACAGCGACAGCGCGAATCGCCGCAGGTTCGGCAAAAGGGCGATCAGGGCTTCGCCGAAAGCCGCATCCATGAAGTCCTCCGGGCGGGAAAATTGACCTGGGCGGGGAATAATAGAATGTGTCGGGCGTAGAATGTCCAGAAACCGGCTTGATGGAGGAAGGGAAATGCCGCGCCTGCTGCTGTTCGTGACCGTGCTGGCCGCCATGCTGCTGGCCGACCTGCGCCCCGGCGCCGATTGGACGGCGCCCGCCGCCGCCTGGGCCGACGATGACGACGACGATGATGATGACGACGACGATGACGATGCGCCCCGCCGCCGGGCGCCGCCGCCGGCCCAGCCGCGGGCCCGCGCCGAGCCCCTGCCCCAGCGCGCCCCGGACGAGGTGATCGCGCGCGGCCTGTCGCCGGCCGATCTGGCGCAGTTGCAGGGCATGGGCTTCGAGGTGCTGCACGAAACCCGGCTCAGCGCGGGCGAGCCGATGCACCGGCTGCGCAAGCCCGCCGCCATGCCCCTTGAGCAGGCGCGGGACGTGGTGCGCGCCATGGCCTCGGCCACGGCGGCCGATTTCAACCATTACTACCGGCCGGGCAATGCGCCGGGCTGTCGGGGCGCCGACTGCCCCGCCCGGCAGATGATCGCCTGGCCGGCGCATGGCGCGACCTGCGGCACGCCGCCCCGGATCGGCATGGTGGATACCGGGCTCAACATCCGGCACGAGGCGCTGGAGGATGCGCGGATCAGCCTGCACCGCATCGCCTCGGACGCCAAGGCCGCGGCCTCGGACCAGATGCACGGCACCGCGGTCGCGGCGCTGCTGGTCGGGCGCGCCGACGGCCGCACGCCGGGGCTGGTGCCGGGGGCGCCGCTGGTCGCCGTCGATGCCTTTCACAAGCAGCGCCAGGACGAGCGCGCCGATGCCTTCGCGCTGGTCGAGGCGCTGGACTACCTGGCCGCGCAGCAGGTGCGGATCGTGAACCTGTCGCTGGCCGGGCCGGCGAACGACGCCCTGGCCGGGCAGGTCCGGCGCATGGACCGGGACGGGATCGTGCTGGTGGCGGCGGCGGGCAATGGCGGGCCGGCGGCGAAGCCGGCCTATCCGGCCGCCTATCCGCAGGTGATCGCGGTCACGGCGGTGGACCGCCGCGCCCAGGTCTATCGCCGGGCGAACCGGGGCGGGCATATCGACCTGGCGGCGCCGGGGGTGGATGTCTGGACCGCCGCCTCGATCCGCGGGGCGCGGACCAAGACCGGCACCTCCTTCGCGACGCCCTTCGTCACCGCGGCCGCGGCGCTGCTGATGCAGAAGGAACCGGGGCTGACCCCGGCCGAGGTGCGCGCGCGCCTGCAATCCAGCGCGCGGGATCTGGGCAAGGCCGGCCATGACGAGGTCTTCGGCCACGGCCTGGTCAGCCCGCCCGATCCCTGCCTCTGATCCCGGCACGGTGCGGCTGGGGTTGCGGCAGTTTCGGCGTTTCGACGAAAACCGACATGGAGGTGTTTCAGCCGTCGGTTATCCTGCATCCGCCGCCGCCCGTTCCGGGACGGGCCGGCACGATGTCCGGAAGCGCCCGATGGAAGGTCGAAATGCCGCAACAGAAAACCATGGTCTCCGTGCCGGAGTTGATGCTCGAGATCGCGCCCGAGGCGGCCGAGGCCCTGCGCGCCTCGGATCTGCTGCCGGGGGAGCCAGCCGTCCTGCCGCTCCATGCCACCTATTTCGACACGCCCGACCGGGACCTGGCGGCCGCCGGCTTTACGCTGAGCCTGGCCGAGGGCGAAGGCGAGGACGAAACCGGGCGCATCCAGACCGTCCGGGCCACCGGCAGCACCGCCGATCTGTTCGTGCTGCCCGAATGGCGCCAGCCCGTCGCAGGCGACAGGCCGGTGCTGGACGAGCGCACGCCGCTTTGCGCGCTGCTGGGGCCAAAGGTGGCCGACATCGGCCCGCTGTTCGACCTGCACATCCAGCGCCAGCTCTGGACCCTGTCCTGGCAGGGCGCCGACATCGAGCTGGCGCTGGACCGGGGCGAGGTGACGGCCGCCGACCGCCGCTCGGCGCGCTGCGAGCTTCGGCTGGCGCTGCGAGAGGGCGCGCCCGCCGCGCTTTACGCGCTGGCCCGCCGGCTGGACGAGATCGCGCCGCTGCGCCTGGGCGTGCTGAGCGAGGCCGATCACGGCTTTCGCCTGCTGGGCCCGGTGCTGCGCATGCACAAGGCCGCGCCGACAGCCCTTCACCGCGACATGGCGGCGGCCGAGGGCTTTCGCCAGATCGGCGCCGCCTGCCTGCGGCAGTTCCGCCTCAACGAGCCGCTGGTCGATCCCGGCAACCCCGAGGCCGTGCATCAGGCGCGGGTGGCGCTGCGCCGGCTGCGCTCGGCCCTGTCCATCTTCAAGCCGATGCTTCAGGACGAGACGGCCGCGCGGCTGAACGGTGAAAGCCGCTGGCTGGCCGGGGTGCTGGGCGAGGCGCGCGACCTGGACGTGCTGCGCCTGCGCTGCCGGCCGGATGCGCTGCGCGCCCGGCTGGAGCCGGCGCGGATGGCGGCCTATGCCCAGGCCCGGACGGCGCTCGGCTCGCGCCGGGCGCGGCTGCTGATGCTCGACCTGGCGGAATATCTTGCCATCGGCCCCTGGACGACGCAGCCCTCGGCCGCCGAGATCCGCGACCTGCCCCTGCGCGAATTCGCCTCGGCCGCGCTCGACCGCCTGCGCCGCAAGGTCAAGAAGGACGGCATCGGCCTTGCCGATGTGGATGACGAGACCCGGCACGAATTGCGCAAGGACGCCAAGAAGCTGCGCTATGCCGCCGAGTTCTTCGCACCGCTTTATGCGGAAAAGCGCCGCAGGCGCCGGGCCGCGCGCTTCCTGGCCGCGCTCGAGGCGTTGCAGGACCGCATGGGGGCGCTGAACGACCTGGCGGCGGCCCCGGCGCTGGTCGAGCGGCTGGGCCTGGCCGGCGACCCCGCGGCGGCCGCGCTGCTGGGCACCGACCGCGACAAGCGCACCCTGGTCGAAGCCGCTGCCGAAGCGCATGAGGCCCTGGTCGATGCCAAGCGCTTCTGGCGCTAGGGTGGCCTAGCCCGCCAGCAGCTGGTCGGGGGTGATCGCCGCCAGCCCCAGCGCCTCGCCCACCGGCGGCGAGGTCAGCTGCCCCTCATGCGTGGCCAGGCCCGCGCGCAGATGCGCATCCTCGGCCAGCGCGCGCCGCCAGCCCTTGTCGGCCAGCGCCAGCAGGAAAGGCAAGGTGGCATTGCCGAGCGCCTGGGTCGAGGTCCGCGCCACCGCCCCCGGCATGTTGGCCACGCAGTAATGGATCACACCGTCGACCTCGTAGATCGGATCCTGGTGGGTGGTGGGGCGCGAGGTCTCGAAACAGCCGCCCTGGTCGATGGCGACATCGACCAGAACCGCACCGCGCGGCATGGTTTCAAGCTGCGCCCGCGACACCAGCTTCGGCGCCGCCGCACCCGGCACCAGCACGGCGCCGACCACCATGTCGGCGCGCTGGATCAGCTCGGCGGTCGCGGCCGCGCTGGCGTGCTGGGTGGTCAGCTTGCCCATGAAGAGATCGTCGAGCCAGGACAGCCGCGGCAGCGAACGGTCCATCACCGTCACGTTCGCGCCCATGCCGACCGCGACCCGCGCCGCCGCCGCGCCCACCACGCCGCCGCCGATGATCAGCACATTGGCCGGCCTGACCCCCGGCACCCCGCCCAGCAGCACGCCGCGCCCGCCATTGGCCTTTTGCAGCGCCCAGGCGCCGACCTGCGGCGCCAGCCGCCCCGCCACCTCGGACATCGGCGCCAGCAGCGGCAGCCCGCCGCGCGCATCCGTCACCGTTTCATAGGCGATGGCGGTCACGCCCGAAGCCAGCAGCTCACGCGTCTGCGCCGGATCTGGCGCCAGGTGCAGATAGGTGAACAGCACCTGCCCGCGCCGCAGCATGGCGCGCTCGGGCGCCTGCGGCTCCTTGACCTTGACGATCAGCTCGGCCTCGGCAAAGACCGCGGCCGCATCCGGAACGATCCGCGCCCCCGCGGCCAGGTAATCCTCGTCGGCGAAACCCGCGCCCAGGCCGGCGCCGGCCTCGACCAGCACCTGGTGGCCGCGCAGGACGGCCTCGGCGGCGGCGGCGGGCGCCAGGCCCACGCGAAATTCCTGCGGCTTGATCTCCCTGGGGCAGCCGATCCTCATTCCCTTCTCCTCCTGCTGGTTTTTGGAACTCCCGGCGCCAGTCTGGCATTGGCTTTCCGCAAGATGCTGCGAAATCAAGCCCCGCCAAGGCGCGCCGGCGCACAAGGACGCCCCGGATTCCCAGAAGAATCGAAGATCCTGCCGCCGTCAAGCGCCAGGGCGCAAGCTTTCCCCCGCTCGCCACCCTTGCATATATTCGCATACTCGAATATGTCATGGATGAAGGACAGTTTGCGCGCAGGAGGAGTATCCGATGAGCCATGCCCCGACCTCGACCTCGACGCCCGGCCAGGGCGCGGCCCCTGATCGTGATACCCGTGATCGTGATACCCGTGATCGTGCTTCCGGCCCCGGCCGGGCCGCCGATCCGCATTCCGGTCCGCATTCCGATCCTGGCCCCGGTTCTGGCGCAGGCGCAGGCGCGGCCCTGGCGGCTGTGCCGGAGGTGACGGGGTTTTACGAGGCGCGGACCGGCTCGGTGCAATATGTGGTGGCCGATCCGGCGACCGGCCAATGCGCCGTCGTCGACCCGGTGCTGGACTATGACGAGAAATCCGGCGCCACCGCCACCATCGAGGCCGACCGCATCCTCGCCTTCATCGCCGAGCGCGGCTACAGGCTGGAATGGATCCTCGACACCCATCCCCATGCCGACCATTTCTCGGCCGCCGACTACCTCAAGCGCAAGACCGGCGCCGCCACCGCCATCGGCGAGAAGGTGGTCGAGGTGCAGAAACTGTGGAAGGAATTCTACAACTGGCCGGACTTCCCCGCCGACGGCTCGCAATGGGACCGGCTCTTCGCCGAGGGCGAGACCTTCCGCCTCGGCTCGATCCCGGCGCGGGTGCTGTTCTCGCCCGGCCATACCCTGGCCTCGATCTCCTATGTGATCGGCGACGCGGCCTTCGTGCACGACACGCTGTTCATGCCCGACAGCGGCACGGCGCGGGCGGATTTCCCCGGCGGCGACGCGCATGCGCTGTGGCGCTCGATCCAGGAGATCCTGGCCCTGCCCGAGGCGACGCGGGTCTTCACCGGCCACGACTATTGCCAGGGCGGGCGGGCGCCGG
This sequence comes from Paracoccus sp. pheM1, assembly GCF_018499825.1. Taxonomy (NCBI): domain Bacteria; kingdom Pseudomonadati; phylum Pseudomonadota; class Alphaproteobacteria; order Rhodobacterales; family Paracoccaceae; genus Paracoccus; species Paracoccus sp. pheM1. The sequence goes on along the minus strand of NZ_JAGXCX010000001.1, from coordinate 784,767 downwards.
CCTGGGAATCGACCGTGGCCGAGCAGAAGGCGCGCAACAGCCACATGGCGCAATACCTGACCGAGGCCGAGTTCGTCGCCGCGCGGCAGGCGCGCGACCGCACCCTGCCGATGCCCAAGCTGATCCTGCATGCGCTGCAGGTCAACACCAATGCCGGCCGGCTGCCCGCGCCGGAGGCGAACGGTCGGCGCTACCTGAAGATCCCGCTTGACCTGCTGCAGGCGCCCTGGGACTGAGGAGGAGGAGGAAGGATGCGGATCAATATCGCAGGCACCGAGCGGGTGCTGCGGCTGGTGCTGGGCCTCGGCCTGGTTCTGCTGGCCTTGCTGGCCGGGCTTTCGCCGGCGTGGAGCTGGGCGGCGGCGGTTGCCGGGCTGGTGCTGCTGGCGACCGCGGCGCTGCGCTTCTGCCCGGTCTGGGCGCTGCTGGGCATCGGCCGCGGGCCGGAAGGCGGCGGTTCCGAAAGCGGCTCTGAAGGCGAAGGCGCGGATCGTCGGGACGGGGACCGCGAGGACGGGGGCCGCGAGGACGGGGGCCGCGAGGACGGGGATCGCGAAAACGGGGATCGTCGGGACGGAGGCGGGGCATGACCGAATTCACCCCTGTGCAATCGCTGCTGGGCGGCGGGTTGATCGGGCTGGCGGCGGTGCTGCTGATGGCGCTGCACGGCCGCATCGCCGGCATGACCGGGATCCTGGCCGGGGCGCTGGCGCCGGGCGGCGGCTGGCGGCTGGCCTTCCTGGCCGGCGCGGTGGCGGCGCCCTTGCTGCTGGTGCGGCTGGGCGGGGTCGAGATCGGCTTCGACAGCCCGGTGCCGCTGGGCTGGACGGCGCTCAGCGGGCTGCTGGTCGGGATCGGGGTCAGCTATGGCGGCGGCTGCACCTCGGGCCACGGGGTCTGCGGGCTGGCGCGGCTGTCGGCGCGGTCGCTGGTGGCGACGCTGAGCTTCATGCTGGCGACCGGGGCGACGGTCTATGCGGTGCGCCATCTTGCGGGAGGGTTCTGAGATGGTCTTGCTGTCGGCCTTGCTGGTCGGGTTGGTCTTTGGCGCGGGGATTGCGGTCTCGGGCATGGCCAACCCTGCGAAGGTTCTGAATTTCTTCGACATTGCCGGGGCCTGGGATCCGTCCCTGGCCTTCGTGATGGGCGGTGCGCTGCTGGTGGCCTATCCGGGCTACCGGCTGGTCTTGCGCCGGCCGGCGCCGGTGCTGGCGCTGCGCTTCCACCTGCCCGAGCGGCGCGACATCGACGCCGGGCTGGTCGGGGGTTCGGCGCTGTTCGGCCTGGGCTGGGGGCTGTCGGGCTTCTGCCCCGGCGGCGCCATCCCCGCCATCGGCCTCATCCGCCCCGAACCCGTCCTCTTCACCGCAACAATGGCCGCCGGAATCGCAATGGTCAAAATCGGGCAGGGGCTTCGCCGCAGATGCATCTGATCCACCGCCTGCCCATGCTGCAATGGGCGCGCGGCTATGGCGGGGCGGTGCTGAGCGCCGACCTGCTGGCCGCGGTGATCGTCACCATCATGCTGATCCCGCAGAGCCTGGCCTATGCCATGCTGGCCAACCTGCCGCCCGAGGTCGGGCTTTACGCCTCGATCCTGCCGCTGGTCGCCTATGCGGTCTTCGGCACCTCGCGGGTGCTGGCGGTCGGGCCGGTGGCGGTGGTCTCGCTGATGACCGCCTCGGCCATCGGGCCGGTGGTGCAGGCGGGGCTGGCCGATGCGCTGACCGCCGCCGTCGCGCTGGCGCTGCTTTCGGGCGCGATGCTGGTGGCGGCGGGCATCTTCCGGCTGGGGTTCCTGGCGAATTTCCTCAGCCACCCGGTGATGTCGGGCTTCATCACCGCCTCGGGCATCCTGATCGCGGCCGGGCAGATCCGGCACCTGCTGGGCGTGGGCGGCGGCGGCTCGACCCTGCCCGAGATCCTGCCCGCGCTTTTCGCCGGCCTGCCCCGGACCAATCCCTGGACGCTGGCCATCGGCGCCGGGTCGCTGGCCTTCCTTTACGCGGCGCGGCGCTGGGGCCGGCACGGGCTGGTGCGGGCCGGCCTGCCCGGCTGGCTGGCCGACATGCTGGCGCGGGCGGCGCCGATCCTGGCCATCGCCGCCGCCATCGCCCTGGCCAAGGCGCTGGACCTGGGCGGGCGCGGCGTGGCGCTGGTCGGCGCCATCCCGCAGGGCCTGCCGGGGCTGTCGCTGCCCATCCCGTCGCTTGAATTGCTGGCGGCGCTGGCGCCGGCGGCGCTGCTGATCTCGGTCGTGGGCTTCGTCGAATCGGTCTCGGTCGGGCAGACGCTGGCGGCACGGCGGCGCGAGCGGATCGCCCCGGACCAGGAGCTGATCGGCCTGGGCGCGGCCAATATCGCCGCCGGGCTGGGCGGCGGCTATCCGGTCACGGGCGGCTTTGCGCGCTCGGTGGTGAATTACGACGCCGGCGCGCAGACCCCGGCGGCGGGGGTATTCACCGCCATCGGCATCGCGCTGGCGGCGCTGTTCCTGACGCCGCTGCTGGCGGACCTGCCGCAGGCGGTGCTGGCGGCGACCATCATCCTGGCGGTGCTGTCGCTGGTCGATTTCCGCGCCATCCGCCGGGTGCTGGACTATTCGCCGCGCGATTTCCTGGCCATGGCGGCGACCATCCTGGTCACGCTGCTGGTCGGGGTCGAGCCGGGGATCAGCGCCGGGGTGCTGCTGTCGCTGGTCATGCAGCTTTACCGCAGCTCGCGGCCGCATTCCGCCGTCGTGGGCCAGGTGCCGGGAACCGAGCATTTCCGCAACGTCGACCGCCACCGCGTGCTGGTCTGGCCCGAGATCCTGTCGCTGCGCGTCGACGAAAGCCTGTATTTCGCCAATTCCCGCTTTCTCGAGGACCGCATCGCCGCGCTGGTCGCCGACCGGCCGCGCCTGCGCCATGTCGTGCTGATGTGCCCTGCCGTCAACGACATCGACGCCAGCGCCCTGGAAAGCCTGGAGGAAATCAACCGCCGCCTGGCCGAGGGCGGCATCCGCCTGCACCTGTCCGAGGTCAAGGGCCCGGTCATGGACCGGCTGCGGCGCAGCGATTTCCTGCGCCACCTGTCCGGCCAGGTCTTCCTGAGCCAGCACGAGGCCGTCTGCCAACTGCGGCGCGACCTGGGGCCGGATGCTAGCCCGGCGCAGGAAACCGGGCTGGCCTGTTACGGCGACGCGGCGCGGCTTTTGCGGGGCGGATAGGGTCCGGCAGGGGCCGGGCCTTGTTTATCTACGCGCCTACGAATATATCTGGGACAGCCCCCGGAACCCCGAGGTTGACCATGTCCGACGCCGACCGCCAGATCGTCTGCACCGCCTGCGGCGCGACCAACCGCCTGCCGCCCGGGCGCGACGCGCGCGAGGCGCGTTGCGGCAAATGCCGCGCGGCACTGTTCTCTGCCCATCCCGCCGATGTGGACGGGGCGATGTTCCGGCGCCAGATCGACCGCAACTCGATCCCGGTGCTGGTCGATGTCTGGGCGCCTTGGTGCGGCCCCTGCCGGATGATGGCGCCCGAGTTCGCCCGCGCCGCCGGCATGCTGGAGCCCGAGATGCGGCTCGTCAAGCTGAACTCCGAGGCCGAGCCGCAGGTCGCCGCCGCCCTGGGCATCCGCGGTATCCCGACGCTGCTGCTCTATCGCGGCGGGCGCGAGGTGGCCCGGCAATCGGGCGCCATGGACGCCGCCTCGATCGCCGGCTGGGCGCGGGCGCAGCTGCGCGACTGAACCGGGCGGTTGCCCGCCCTGCCCGCTCGGCTATGCTGGGGGCCGGACGGAAACGCGCGAGGGGCAGCATGGGCCAGTTGATCGACGGCACCTGGCAGGACGAATGGTATGACACCGAAAGCAGCGGCGGGCGCTTCCAGCGCAGCGTGACGGCCTATCGCAACTGGATCACCGCGGACGGCAGTCCCGGACCCAGCGGCATGGGCGGCTTTGCCGCCGAAAGCGGGCGCTATCATCTCTATGTCTCCTATGCCTGCCCCTGGGCGCATCGCACGCTGATCTTTCGCGCGCTCAAGGGGCTTGCCGCGCATATCGGCGTCTCGGCCGTCCATCCCGACATGCTGTCCGAGGGCTGGACCTTTGCCGCCGATTTCCCCGGCGCGACCGGGGACCGGCTGCACGGCCTGCCCTATCTGCGCGACCTCTACCTCAGGGTGGACCCCAGGGCCTCGGGCCGGGTGACGGTGCCGGTGCTGTGGGACAAGGCGCAGGAGACCATCGTCAGCAACGAAAGCGCCGAGATCATCCGCATGTTCAACTCGGCCTTCGACGGGCTGACCGGCAACCGCGACGATTACTGTCCGGCCGGGCTGCTGGACCGGATCGACGCGCTGAACGAGCGCATCTACGACCGGGTCAACAACGGCGTCTACAAGGCCGGATTCGCCACGACGCAGGCGGCCTATGACGAGGCTGTCGGCCCGCTGTTCGAGACGCTGGACTGGCTCGAGGGCCATCTGGCCGGCAACCGCTATCTCTGCGGCGAGCGGATCACCGAGGCCGATTGGCGGCTTTTCACCACCGCGCTGCGCTTCGACCTAGTCTATCACACGCATTTCAAATGCAACCGGCGCTGGCTGCGGGAATATCCGAACCTCTGGGGCTGGACGCGCGAGCTTTACCAATGGCCGGGCGTGGCCGAGACGGTGCATTTCGACCATATCGTGCGCCACTATCACTATAGCCACGCCACGATAAACCCGCATCGCATCATCCCGATCAACCCGCTGATCGACTGGCAGGAACCGCACGGCCGGGGCTGAGACAGGCGGCCTTGGCAGCCCCTTTGTCTGACATGCGAAGCCGCCCCATCTGGCGGAGGCCAGCACCCGCCCATGCTGCGGCGGCCGAAGGCGATCCTGCGGGCAGCCCTGGCCAGGCAGCAGCCGGGCAAGGTCGCACGCCCTGTCCGCGCGCGGTTGCAGCGCGCAGATTTTCCGGGAAAACCGCTTTGATTCCAGGGCTTATCCGGCGGCGCGAGAATTTTTCCCCGAGGCTGTATTTTTCCGCTTGCACCCGCCGACGCCCCCTCCTATACGACGCCTCACACGGGCGACGGAGACGCCGCCCGAGACCTCCGGTGGGGCCATAGCTCAGTTGGTAGAGCGCTTGAATGGCATTCAAGAGGTCAGGGGTTCGACTCCCCTTGGCTCCACCAATTCACTCGCACATTCTGGTTGACTATCAGCCGCCTAGGCGAGTTCCGTTGTGCGTTACTCCACGCTCGTCCCCATACCCGAAAAAAGATCCCACTGGATTTCGCCGGACGCTTGGCGGCCGGGGAACCTCGAACTCGCCCCGGATTGATGCGCCAGATCAGAGGCGCATCCGGGACCATCCCGCCCGCTTCGGCGGCCAAGGCGGCAGGTAGCAGTTGAGGCCGCGATCAGGGTGGTCATCGCTGGCCCCGGACAGCATCCCGCTCGCATCCACGAGCAACCCGGCGCCCGCTTCCCGCGCATCCAGCGTCGGATCGTCCCGCCGCAGCCAAAGGACTATCCTGCCAGCAGCAGCGCAAGCCGCATCCTCAGCGCCTTGACCGCCTTGGCCTCACTTTGCGCGTGGCGGCGGCCGGCAGCCAAGTCTCCGGCCATGCGACGGTGCGCGAACCCAGCTTCACGGGGAGCCGGGAACCTGTCTGCGGAAATCTGCGCATGGATGGCCGAACGTGCGAGGCCCGTCGGGGCCGAAAGCCGGTCACGGGGGCAGGATACAGGCCGGCCAGCAGCTCCGTCAGGCGAAGCCTTAATGCGACCAAAGGATATGCCGCAGGGGCATGGGGTGGTGAGGATGCGGCACAGTCCGACCGAGACGGGACGGAAGCGAAGGCCGAAAAGGGCGCTGGTAGGGGTGGTCGGACTCGAACCGACACTTCTTGCGAAACCTGATTTTGAGTCAGGCGCGTCTACCATTCCGCCACACCCCCGTGGCGCCCTTGTCCAGGCCGGCCTGGCCCGGCGAAACGGCATCGCCTTGCGCAAGGGGCGATGCTTCCCCCGGCGGGCATTCGGAACATGGACATCCGCCGCCCGGCATCCGGCCGTCTCTGCGCTCCGCCTAAGGCGCAACGCAGCGTTTTGCAAGCCCCGACTTAGGCCTGGCCAAGCTTTGCCAGCCGCGCCTCGCGCAGCTGCGCGAAGTCGTCGCCGGCATGATAGGAGGAACGCGTCAGCGGCGTGGCCGAGACCATCAGGAAGCCCTTGCCATAGGCGGCTTTCTCGTAGCCCTTGAACTCCTCGGGGGTGACGAAGCGGTCCACCCGGTGATGCTTGGGCGTCGGCTGCAGATATTGCCCGATGGTGATGAAATCCACGTCCGCGGCGCGCATGTCGTCCATGACCTGCAGGACGCCCTGGCGATCCTCGCCCAGGCCGACCATGATGCCGGACTTGGTGAACATGCTGGGGTCCAGTTCCTTGACCCGCTGCAACAGCCGCAGGCTGTGGAAATAGCGTGCGCCGGGCCGGACCGTCGGATAAAGGCCGGGCACGGTTTCCAGGTTGTGGTTGAACACGTCGGGCCGGGCCTCGACCACCGCCTCCAGCGCGCCGGGCTTGGACTTCAGGAAGTCGGGCGTCAGCACCTCGATGGTCGAGCCGGGCGAGCGGTGGCGGATGGCGCGGATGGTCTGGGCGAAATGCTCGGCCCCGCCGTCGTCCAGGTCGTCGCGGTCGACCGAGGTGATGACCACATGCTTCAGCCCCAGCTTCTGCACGGCATGGGCGACGCGGCCCGGCTCGAACACGTCGAGCGCATTCGGCTTGCCGGTCATCACGTTGCAGAAGGAACAGCCGCGGGTGCAGATCTCGCCCATGATCATCATGGTGGCGTGGCCCTGGCTCCAGCATTCGCCGACGTTCGGGCAGCCGGCCTCTTCGCAGACCGTGGACAGGCGGTTGTTGCGCAGGATGTCGCGGGTATCCTTGTAGCCCTGGCTGGTCGGCGCCTTCACGCGGATCCAGTCCGGCTTCTTGGGCTGGGGCTGGTCGGGGCGATGGGCTTTCTCGGGGTGGCGCAGAACCGGGGGCATGTCCGCCATATCGGCATCCTTTGCTGGGAGTCAGCCGAACTTACGGGTTTTTCGGGTCTTGATCAACGCCAATGCAGGGTGCATCTATGCCCCTCGATGCTGCGGCGCGGCATCGGCCAAGGGAGGAGCGGATGATGAAAGGACGAATGATGAAACAAGGCGATCTGCTTCCCGAAGTGACCTTCCAGACCCGCGTGCGCGACGAATCCGTGGGCGGGGACAATCCCTATCGCTGGCAGGCGATGACCACTGCGGATTACTTCAAGGGCAAGCGCGTGGTGCTGTTCTCGCTGCCCGGCGCCTTCACGCCCACCTGCTCGACCTATCAGCTGCCGGGCTTCGAGAAGGCGGCGGACGAGATGGCCGATCTGGGCATCGACGCGATCTATTGCATGTCGGTCAACGACAGCTTCGTGATGAACCAATGGGCCAAGGCGCAGAACCTGAAGAACGTCAAGGTGATCCCGGACGGCTCGGGCGCCTTCACCGAAAAGGTCGGCATGCTGGTGCGCAAGGACAACCTGGGCTTCGGCGCCCGCAGCTGGCGCTATGCCGCCATCGTCGAGGACGGCCGCGTCCAGGCCTGGTTCGAAGAGCCCGGCCGGATGGACGACTGCCCCGAGGATCCCTATGGCGCCACCGCGCCCGAGGCGGTGCTGGACTGGCTGCGCGCCAATCCGGCCAAGGCCGCGGCCTGATCCAGGGCCAGGGCCAGGGACGATGCGAAAAGGGCGCCGCCGGGCGCCCTTTTTCATGACCGTCCCCCCCTTGGCCTGTCCCGGCGTCACCCGATCAGCGGCGCGCCCGAGCCGTAGGTTTCGCGATAGTGGCGTTCCAGCCGCATCAGGCCCAGGCGCAGCACGATCTTGCCCGAGCGCGCCGACCAGCCCAGCCGCCGCTCGGTCATCTCGATGCCCTCCAGGAAGCAGCAGACCCGCAGGCACAGGTCGCCCATGCCGGGGCCAAGCTCGCGCAGCGCGGCGGCGACGCGGTTGCGCGCCCCTTCCGAGCCGCCGCCATGGCCGGCCGAGACGCGCGAGACATCGACGCCGGCCGTCAGGAAGCGGTCCCAGTTCTGCGTGACGCGCGGCCCCATCTGCGCCAGCTCGAAATCCTCGCGCAGCCGTTCGCCGGCCGCAACCAGTTCGGCGGCCAGGAAGGGCCGCCCGTCCGGCTCGCGCCGCCGCGCCAGCATCAGCAGCGGGCTTTCGGCGATATTGACGCGGGCGCGGCGGCGGCGGCCGTCCTCGGGGTCGGTGATCTCGCGCTCGTCCCATTGCCGGTGCCGGTCGGCATGGCTGAAGGCGGCGGCATCCTCGGCGCAGCCCTGCGCCGGGGGCATGACCGGGGCGGCAAGGACGAAATCCTCGACCCGCGGCAGGGCGCCGCCGCGCCGGGCGGCCAGCATCGCCCGCAGCGCCTCGCGCCCCTGGGCCGAGATGGCATAGCGGTTGATCCTGCCCTGCCCCAGCAGATGCACCCAGGCGCGCATCGCCATATGCTCGGCCAATTCGCGGTCCAGGATGGCGGTGCGGATGTCGTCGCGCACGACGATGGCCTTTTCCATGCCGTCGGCCACCACCATCTGCGCCCCCGGCTCGGCCAGGCGGCGCAGGATGCGGGTGATCTGCCTGCTGCCCGCCTGCCCCGGATCGGCCGGGCTTGCCCCGCTGCCCCTGCCCTTTTCCGCCGCCCGCTCGACTGCGCGATCGACCAGCGGGTCGTCGCGCCGCGCCTCGAACCGGCGGATGCGGCGCAGGATGGTCGAGGCGTGGCAGCCCGTCTCGCGGGCCAGCGAGCGGATCGTTTCCCCGCCCTCGACATGGCGCAGGTAAAGCTTGAGATCGCCGTCCTCGGCCTGCGGGACAAGCGCGGTTTCGGGCGGATTGCCGTCCGTGGGCTCGACGCCGGCCGGCAGGGCGGCAATCAGGGCGTCCGGCGCGAAATCTCCCGTCAAAATCGTCATGGTCATTCCTTCGCTTCCTGCAGACGAGCGGGCAGAGGCTCGCCGATGGGTTGTATCTCCGCCCCGGTCCGGCACAGCGGGACCACGGCGGGGTGCGGCAGTATTTGCTAAGAATTCCTAACGATTCCTTGCTGCGGCGCGCGCAGCACGGGCGGGCGGCGCAACACATCCCAAGGTTGCAAATAATTCCACCGGATTCGACCGGCAGAGGAAACCGCCATGACGATGATGAGCAATGTGATCGCCTTTCAGCCGCGCCTGGGCCAGCCGCCTCTGCGCCGCCCGCGCCTGCTGGTGCGCGCCGCCAGGGCCGGGCTGGCGGGCTGGAGCCGCCGGCGCGACCTGCGCCGGGTGCTGAAATGCGACGCGCCGCCGCCCGCGGGCATCGCCCTGCCGCGGCTTCTGGCCGAAGAGGAGCGGCTGGACCTGATCCGCCGCAGCGGCCAGGCCGGCTACGACATGCACCGCCACGTCATGCTGCTGATCGCGATCCTGGCCGAGACGGCCCAGGCCGCGCCCCGCCCGGTGCCGAACCGGGTCACTTGCCCCTGAACAAGGAACCCAGCACGCCGCGCACCAGCGCCTGCCCGGTCCTGGTGCCCAGTTGCCGGGCCAGGCTCTTGCCGAAGGTCACGGCGATCGAATCGCTGTTCGAGCTGCGCGCGCGCGGCTTGGGCTCGGCCGGAACCCGCAGGCCGGGGTCATAGCGGCGCGCGCGGGTATATTCGCGGTCCATCTGCCACAGGTCGTCGTCCGCGCCCTTGGCCCCTGCCCCGGCGCTGTCCGCGGCCGCCGCCTCGGCGCGCTTGGCCAGGATTTCGGCCGCCGATTCGCGGTCCAGCGCCCGGCCGTATTTCAGCGCCATGGGCGAGGCCGCATTGATCGCCGCCCGCTCGGCATCCGAAATCGGGCCAAGCTGGGACAGCGGCGGGCGAATCAGGGTGCGCTGCACGATGCCCGGCACACCCTTTGCCTCCAGCAGGGACGTAACCGCCTCGCCGGTGCCGACGGCCTGGATCGCCTCGGCAGTGTCGAAATCGGGGTTCGGACGATAGTTCTGCGCCGCCAGCCGCAGCGCCTTCTGGTCCTTGGCGGTAAAGGCGCGCAGCGCGTGCTGGACCCGGTTGCCCAATTGCCCCAGCACCGCATCCGGCAGGTCGGCCGGGTTCTGGCTGATGAACCACAGGCTGACGCCCTTGGAGCGGATCAGACGCGCCACCTGCTCGATCTTGTCCACCAGCGCCGGCGGCGCGTCGTCGAACAGCAGATGCGCCTCGTCGAAGAAGAAGGCGATGCGCGGCTTGTCCGGGTCGCCCACCTCGGGCAATTGCTCGAAAAGCTCGGACATCAGCCACAGCAGGAAGGTGGCATAAAGCCGCGGCGCATTCATCAGCCGCTCGGCCGACAGGATGTTGACCATGCCCTTGCCCGAGGCATCCAGCCGCATCATGTCGGCAAGCTCAAGCGCCGGCTCGCCGAACAGCCGGGCGCCGCCCTCGTTCTCCAGCACCATCAGCGCGCGCTGGATCGCACCGACCGAGGCGGTCGAGACATTGCCGTATTTCAGCGACAGGTCCTTGGCGTTCTGGCCGACCCAGACCAGCATGGCCTGCAAGTCCTTCATGTCCAGCAGCGCCAACCCCTGCTCGTCGGCGACGCGGAAGGCGATGTTCATCACCCCCTCCTGCGCATCGGTCAGCCCCAGCAGCCGCGACAGAAGCAGGGGGCCCATCTCGGCCGGGGTGGTGCGGACCGGGTGGCCGCGTTCGCCCCAGATGTCCCAGAAGGTGACGGGGAAATCCTGGTAGTCCAGCGCCATGCCGATGGTTTCGCTGCGGGCCTGGAAGGGGCCATGCAGCTTGCCGTTGGGATCGCCGGGCCGGGCGATGCCGGCCAGGTCGCCCTTCACATCCGCCATGAACACCGGCACGCCGGCGCGGGAAAACGATTCGGCCAGGGTTTGCAGCGTCACCGTCTTGCCGGTTCCGGTCGCGCCGGCGATCAGCCCGTGGCGATTGGCATATTTCAGCAGCAGGTTTTGCGGCTGGGCGTGGCCGGGGCCGCCGCCGCCCACGAAGACGGTTCCGGCGTCCAGATCGACGATGCCTGTCATGTTTCCTCCACGGATCGGCAAAAAAGCGCAAGGCTAGGACGAAAGGACAATACAATCGCAAGGATTTTGTGCCAGTCTGTTCCTTGCCGGACCCCGCATCGGCGGATGGCCGGCTTCCTCCCTGTTGGACTGCCGCGCCTTCGGGCGCGGCATTTTTTCGCCCAGGCTGCCTGCGATGCGGTCAGATGGCGCATGCGTCGCGGCGATGTCATATTTGACCTTTAGGACAGTTGACGGCCTGTCCCGCTGCATCTAGCCTTCCGCGCAATGATGACCGGCCAGTCCGGCAGGGAAGGTAAGCCATGGGATCCGGGGCAGCGGTCTTGCGCGCCCCGGATCCTTGTGTTTGCGGCGTCCCGCATCCATGCCAACGCAAAGGTGACGCCGCGCGATGCGATCCGCCCTGACAAGGCGCGATGCCCATGTTAGGACCGGGGCCGATGCATGGACCAAAGGAAGAGAACATGGTCAACAGGACATCCGCGGCACTGGTTGCCGCCCTTGTTGCGCTGGCTGGCAGCGCCGCCGGCGTGATGGCGCAGGACGCAAGCACCCAGACCCCGGCCCAGCCGGCAGCCGAGGCCCCTGCGGCCGAAGCCCCCGCAGCCGAGGCCGCCACCGAAGCGCCCGCCGCCGAAACCCCCGCAGCCGAGGCACCCGCCGCTGAAGCCCCCGCCGCCGAAGCGCCTGCCGCCGAGGCCGCCGGCGATGGCGAGCCGCAGGTCGGCCAGCCCTATGCCAGGGCGACCCATGGCGACTGGACGCTGCGCTGCATGAAGACGCAGGACGGCAAGGATCCCTGCGAGCTTTACCAGCTGCTCAGGGACGACAAGGATTCGCCGGTGGCGGAGGCTTCGGTCATCCCGATGACCGGCGAGGTCCAGGCCGTCATCACCTTCATCGCGCCCCTGGAGACCGACCTCCAGGCCGGGGTGGGGCTGCAAGTCGATGCCGGCAAGGAATCGCGCTATCCCTTCCTGCTCTGCGCGCAGGTCGGCTGCGTGTCGCGCGTGGGCCTGGCCGAATCCGACCTGGGCCCGCTGAAGCGCGGCAAGGCCGCAACCCTGTCGCTTTTGCCCTTCGGCGCGCCGCAGGAGCAGATGGTCAAGCTGCCGCTGTCGCTGACCGGCTTCACCGCCGGCATGAACGCGCTGGCCGAGGCGAACAAGGGCCTCGCCGCCGCGCCGGCCCCGGCCCCGGCCCCGGCGCCCGCAGCCGCCCCGGCCGCGGCGCCGCAGCAGCAGTAAGCCGCAACGAAAACGGGGCGCCGCAGGGCGCCCCGACCAAAGGACGGGCCGGGTCATCCCCGGCCCTTTTTCATGCGCTCATCCCACCGGCAGGGCGACGAAGCGCGGCTCGCCGGCGCGGCGCACCATGACCAGGATCGACTTGCGCCCGGCATCGCGCGCCTCCTTGATGCGCGTCTCCAGGTCGGCCAGCGTGGCGACCGGCTGCTGGCCGGCCTCGGTGATGACATCGCCCGCGGCCAGCCCCTTGTCGGCGGCGGCCCCGGTCGGTTCGACCGATTGCACCACCAGCCCCTGCATGTCGCGCGACACCCCCAGTTCGGCGGCGATCTCGGGCGTCAGCGGCGCCAGCGTCATGCCCATCAGGTCGCTGGCCGATTCCTCGGCGCTGTCCACCTTGCCGCCGCCGGTGCCCTCGGCCAGCTCGCGCCGGCCCAGCGTCACCTTCAGCTCGACCGGCTCGCCGTCGCGCTGGACCACGACCTCGACCGCCTCGCCCACCGGCGCATCGGCCACCCGGCGCACCAGGTCGCGCGGATCCTCGACCGCGCCGCCGGCAAAGCGGGTGATCACGTCGCCCGCCTTCATCCCGGCATCGGCGGCGGGGCCGGCGGGGACATCCGTGACCATGGCACCCTTGGCCTCGGCCAGGCCCAGCGATTCGGCGATGTCGTCGGTCACCGGCTGGATCTTGACGCCCAGCCAGCCGCGCCGGGTCTCGCCATATTCCTCGAGCTGCTCGACCACCTTGCTGACCACGTTCGAGGCCATCGAGAAGCCGATGCCGATCGAGCCGCCGTTGGGCGACAGGATCGCGGTGTTCACCCCGATCACTTCGCCGTCCATGTTGAACAGCGGCCCGCCCGAGTTGCCGCGGTTGATCGCCGCATCGGTCTGGATGAAATCGTCATAGGTGCCCGAAAGCGCCCGGTTGCGGGCCGAGACGATCCCGGTCGAGGCCGAGAAGCCCTGCCCCAGCGGGTTGCCGAGCGCCAGAACCCAGTCGCCCACCCGCGCCCGGTCGCTGTCGCCGAACTTGACGAAGGGCAAGGCGTCGCTGCTTTCCACCTTCAGCACGGCGATGTCGGTCTTGTCGTCCTTGCCGATCACCTTGGCGGGCAGCCGCTTGCCCGAAAAGAACTCGACCTCGATCGCGTCGGCGCCGTCGATGACATGGTTGTTGGTCACGATCAGCCCGTCGGGCGAGATCACGAAGCCCGACCCCAGCGCGTTCGAGCGCTGCTCGCGCTGCTGCGGCCCGCGCTGGAAGGGATTGCCCTCGCCCGGCGGGAATCCCGGAAAGCCGAATTCGCGGAACAGGTCGCTGAACGGGCTGCCCTCGGGCAGTTGCGGCCCGCGCACCAGCGGCGTCGAGACGGTCGAGGTGGTGGTGATGTTGACGACAGCCGGGCTGACCTTCTCGACCAGGTCGGCAAAGCTTTCGGGCATGACCTGCTGCTGGCGGGCCTGGCTGTCGGGTGCGGTCAGCGGCTGGTTGCTGTTCGCGGCCTCCTGCGCGGCATCGGCGCCGGGCGTCGCCGGCTCTTGCGCGACGGCCGGCGTCAGGGCCATCAGCAGCGCAAGCCCCGAAGCGGTCAGGAAATGGCGGGAAGAGGGTCTGTTCATCTGGATTGTCTCCTTCCATGCCGGGGCGGCGCTACCCGGTCTCCTGGCAATATGCTCATGTTCAAGGGGATTTTCGAGCCCGTTGCAAATGAACCACGCTCGCAAAGGATGAACTGATCGTGACTTGCAGGCAATGCCGGGCGCAAGCGCCTGAGCATAAAAAAGTTCCGCGGCCAAAGGACGCGGAACAGGTTTCATCGCAGCGATGATCCTTCAGTGCAGCGCCGCCGCCTCGCCCGCGCAAAGCAGCGTGACCAGGGTCGAGGCGCCGCGCATCTCGATGCCGGCCACGTCCATCGGTCGGCGGTCCATGCCGCCGCCCAGGATCTCGACCCGGCCGGCGCCGTGAAAGGTCGCGTCCAGCAAGGGCAGGACCGCGTCGCCCCGCAACTCGGCCTCGACCCCGCCGGGGATCGGATGGATGGCGGCGGCGGCGATGCGCCTGGTGCCGACGATCAGTTCCATGTCCTGCCTTTCGTCCTGGCCAGGGTCCGGCCGCCGTTTCCGCGCCCGGACCCCGATCGCCTCAGCTGCAACCGCTGGTCGCGCCGCAGGTGTTGCACTTCATGCAGGTGCCGTTGCGCACCAGCGTGTAATTGCCGCATTCGCCGCAGGGATCGCCCTCGTAGCCCTGCATCCGCGCCTTGGTGCGCGCATCCATGGCGACGACGCCCACCGCAGCCGCGGCCCCCTCGGCCGTCGCCACCGCGGCGACCGAGACCCCGGATTGCAGCGCCACCAGATCCTGCGGCAGGCGCTTGCGCAGATAGCCGGTCGAGCTGATCTGCTTGAGCATCTCGAGCGAGCGCGAGGCGCCCTCGCTGACCGGGGCGACATTGGGCTGGCTTTCGGCCTCGCCGCCGCCAAGGTCGTCGAAGCGCGCGCCCTGCGGCTTCACATGCGCCAGGTCGGTGCGGTCCAGATAGGACACGGCCAGTTCGCGGAACACATAGTCGAGGATCGAGGTCGCGTTCTTGATGCTGTCATTGCCCTGCACCATCCCCGCCGGCTCGAAGCGGGTGAAGGTGAAGGCGTCGACGAATTCCTCCAGCGGCACGCCGTATTGCAGGCCCACGGACACGGCGATGGCGAAATTGTTCATCATCGCCCGGAAGCCCGCGCCTTCCTTGTGCATGTCGATGAAGATCTCGCCCAGCTTGCCGTCGTCATATTCGCCGGTGCGCAGATAGACCTTGTGCCCGCCGATGATCGCCTTCTGGGTATAGCCCTTGCGGCGCTGCGGCAGCTTTTCGCGATGGCTGCGCACGGCTTCCTTGACGATGATCTTCTCGACCACCTTCTCGGCGATGACCACGGCCTTTTGCTGCAAGCTGCCGCTGGCCAGGATCTCCTCGGCCTCCTCGTCGTCCTCGACCAGCGCCGAGGCCAGCGGCTGCGACAGTTTCGAGCCGTCGCGATAAAGCGCATTGGCCTTGATGCCCAGCGACCAGCTCAGCTCATAGGCGGCGAGCGCATCGGCGATGCTTGCGCTGTTGGGCATGTTGATGGTCTTGGAGATCGCGCCCGAGATGAAGCTCTGCGCCGCCGCCATCATGCGGATATGGCTGTCCACCGACAGGTAGCGGGTGCCCTTCTTGCCGCAGGCATTGGCGCAGTCGAAGACCGGGTAATGTTCCGGCTTCAGATGCGGCGCGCCCTCCAGCGTCATGGTGCCGCAGACATGGTCGTTGGCGGCCTCGATCTGCGCCCGCGTGAAGCCCAGGTGCCGCAGCAGGTCGAAGCTCGGGTCGTTCAGCCTGTCGGCCGGGATGCCCAGCGTCTCGCGGCAGAAGGCCTCGCCCAGCGTCCACTGGTTGAAGACGAAGCGGATGTCGAAGGCCGAGGCCAGCGCCGCGTCGATCTTTTCCAGCTCGCGCGGGCCGAAGCCGTGGCCGACCAGGCTGGCATGGTTGATGCCAGGGCAATTGCCCAGGCTCGCATGGCCCACGGCATAGGCGATGATCTCCTCGATCTGGGCCGAGCCGTAACCCAGCGCCTCAAGCGCCGCGGGAACCGAGCGGTTGATGATCTTGAAATAGCCGCCGCCGGCCAGCTTCTTGAACTTCACCAGCGCGAAATCCGGCTCGATGCCGGTGGTGTCGCAATCCATCACCAGCCCGATGGTGCCGGTGGGCGCGATCACCGTCGCCTGGGCGTTGCGATAGCCGTGCTCCTCGCCCAGGGTCAGCGCCTCGTCCCAGGCGCCCTGCGCCAGGGCCACCAGCCGCGGGTCGGGGCAATTCGCGGCGTCCAGCTCCACCGGGGCCACGTTCACGCCCTGACAGGCGCCGGTCCCGTAAGCCGCCGCGCGATGGTTGCGGATCACCCGCAGCATGTGCCCGGCGTTCTTGCCATAGCCGGGGAACGGCCCCAGCTCCGCCGCCATCTCGGCCGAGGTGGCATAGGAGACGCCGGTCATGATCGCGCTCAGCGCGCCGCACAGCGCCCGGCCCTGCTCGCTGTCATAGCCCAGCCCCATGTTCATCAGAAGCCCGCCGATATTGGCATAGCCCAGCCCCAGCGTGCGGAAGTCATAGCTGCGCTGCGCGATCTCGCGGCTGGGGAACTGCGCCATCATCACCGAGATTTCCAGCGTCACCGTCCACAGCCGGCAGGCATGGACATAGCCGTCGGCGTCGAACTCGCCGTCCTGCCAGAAGCTCAGCAGGTTCATCGACGCGAGGTTGCAGGCGGTGTCGTCCAGGAACATGTATTCGCTGCACGGGTTCGAGGCGCGGATCGGCCCGTCCTCGGGGCAGGTGTGCCAGGCATTGATGGTGTCGTGGAACTGGATGCCCGGATCGGCGCAGGCCCAGGCGGCATGGCCGATCTGCTGCCACAGCTCGCGCGCCGAGACGGTCTTCGTCACCCGCCCGTCGGTGCGCCGCACCAGCTCCCAGGGCAGGTCGTCGCGCACGGCGCGCAGGAAGGCATCCGTCACCCGCACCGAGTTGTTCGAGTTCTGCCCCGAGACCGAGACATAGGCTTCCGAGTCCCAATCGGTATCATAGGTCGGGAACTCAATGGAATCAAAGCCCTGGCGAGCATATTGAAGAACCCGGTTGATATAGGTCTCCGGGATCATCACGCGCTTCGCCCCGCGGATCGCCGCCTTCAGCGCGACGTTCCGGGCGGGATCGGTGGCATCTTCGGCGCTGCCGTCCCATGCGCGGATGGCGGCGAAGATGGCATTCAGCTCGCGCTCATGCATCTTCGAACCCGCCACCAGCGAGGCGACCTTCTGTTCTTCGATGACCTTCCAGTTGATGAACTGCTCGATGTCGGGGTGATCCATGTCGCAGATCACCATCTTTGCCGCGCGCCGGGTCGTTCCGCCCGACTTGATCGCGCCGGCTGCGCGGTCTCCGATCTTCAGGAAGCCCATGAGCCCCGAAGATTTCCCGCCGCCCGACAGTTTCTCGCCCTCCCCACGAAGGGACGAAAAATTGGTGCCCGTGCCCGAGCCGTATTTGAAAAGCCGCGCCTCGCGGACCCACAGGTCCATGATGCCGCCCTCGTTCACTAGGTCGTCGGCGACGGACTGGATGAAGCAGGCATGCGGCTGGGGATGTTCATAGGCGCTGTCCGACCGGACCAGCTTGCCGGTCTTGTAGTCGACATAGAAATGGCCCTGGCCGGGGCCGTCGATGCCATAGGCCCAGTGCAGGCCGGTGTTGAACCATTGCGGGCTGTTCGGCGCCCCCATCTGGCTGGCCAGCATGTAGCGCATCTCGTCGTAATAGGCGCGGGCGTCTTCTTCGTTGGAAAAATACCCGCCCTTCCAGCCCCAATAGGTCCAGGCGCCGGCCATGCGGTCGAAGACCTGCCGCGCGCTGCTCTCGCCGCCAAAGCGCGCCTCCTCGGGCAGGGCCGCCAGCGCCGCCTCGTCGGGCACCGAGCGCCACAGGAACTCGGGCACGCCCTTTTCCTTGACGCGCTTGAGCCGCGCCGGCACGCCGGCCTTGCGGAAATATTTCTGCGCGATCACGTCCGAGGCGACCTGGCTCCAGCCCTGGGGCACCTCGACCGCGTCGTTGCGAAAGACGACGGTGCCGTCCGGGTTGCGGATCTCGCTGCTGGTGGTGGTAAAGGAAAGCGCGCCGTAAGCCCCGCTCTCGACCGTGGTGAAGCGCCGTTCGATCCGCATCCTGACTGTCCCCCGTCATCCGCAACAAGGCCGCATGCCGACCGCCGCCACCCGCGCCAAGGCACGGACCCAGGCGGCCGGATCGCACGGCACCCCGAAGCATTTTTCCTGATCTTCGCCCCCGCCGCCGGACCGGATCACTTGTCGAAAAAGACACAAGATCTGGTGGCGCCGAAAGCCTGGGCCACAAATTGAACCGAGACAGCACGCATTTCAATCAAAATTTTTGCTGGACTTCGCCGCCGATCCCGACCCTTGGGACGTCATGAGATTCGCTGCAAATGCACTGTTAACAACTGCCTCGTCGCGGCCGGCGGCGAAAAGCCAAGCGATCTGGCAGGGTTCCTTGCAGCCGCTCACCCGGTTTCCACAGGCTTATCCCCAGCCGCAAGGCGTCAGGGTTGCAACTTCGTTCCCGCACTCGCGTCCTGCGATTTTTCCGGCTGCGGCAGGATGACGCCCCGGTCGGTCACGATCAGGTCAAGGGGCTGGTCGGTCGCCTCGGCGGGGATGGCGCGAATCTCTTGCGCCGCATAGGCCAGCCCGATGGCGACCACCGCCCCCTCGGCGCGCAGCCGGGCCAGCGTGCGGTCGTAGAAACCGCCGCCATAGCCCAGCCGGTGCCCGGCCCGGTCGAACCCGGCCAGGGGCACGATCAGCACATCCGGGCGCAGCAGCGGCGAATCGGCGGGGGGATGAAGGGTGCCGAAGCGGCCCGGCTCCAGCCGGTCGCCATGGGCGCGGAACTCCAGCGGCCGGGCGGGGCCGATCACCGCCGGCAGGCAGACCGGCCCGTCATGGGCCGCCATGGCCGGGCGCGGATCGGCCTCGCCCCGCATCGGCCAATAGCCGGCCAGCACCTTGCCGCGATGGGGCGCCAGCGCCGCGACCAGGTGGCGCGTCAGCGCGGCATCGTCGCCGCCCCCGGCCCGCGCCGCCAGCGCCGCCTGGCGCAGCGCGTGCTTGAGTGCCGGGTCCGCGCTCACAGCAGGATCACCGCGGCAAGGCCGAGGAAGGTGAAGAAGCCCACCACATCGGTCACGGTGGTCACGAAAGTCCCCGAGGCCAGGGCCGGATCGGCCCCCGCCTTTTCCAGCCCCAGCGGGATCAGGATGCCCCCCAGCGCGGCGACGAACAGGTTCACCACCATGGCCATGGCGATCACCAGGCTGAGCTTGGGATCGCGGAACCAGACATAGGTGACGCCCGCCAGCGCCAGGCCGAACAGCAGCCCGTTGCCCAGGCCCACCGCCAGTTCGCGGCGCACGATGCGCAGCGCATTGGTGCGGGTCAGGCTTTTGGTGGCCAGGCCGCGCACGGCGACGGTCAGGGTCTGGGTCGCGGCATTGCCGCCCATCGAGGCGACGATCGGCATCAGCACCGCCAGAGCAACCAGCCGGGCGATGGCGTCCTCGAAGAACGCGATGACCGAGGCCGAGACCAGCGCGGTCAGGATGTTCACCGCAAGCCAGGGCACGCGCTGGCGCATGGTCTCGACCACTGTGTCGGAAATCGCGCTGTCCTCGCCGACGCCGGCCAGGCGCAGGATGTCCTCCTCGTGCTCCTCGTCCAGCACCGACATGGCGTCGTCGATGGTGATGACCCCGACCAGTCGGTCGTCGTCATCGACCACCGGGGCCGAGATCAGGTGATACTTGTTGAAGGCATGCGCCACGTCGCCCTCGTCCTGGCGGGCCGAGATGGTGCGGAAGCTGTCCTCGCGGATGTCGCCCAGCAGCACATGCCGGCGCGAGGCCAGCAGCTTGCCCAGGGTGACATAGCCGGTGGGGTGGCGGCGCGGGTCGACCAGCACGACGTGATAGAACTGGTCGGGCAGCCATTCCTCGGCGCGCAGGAAGTCGATGGTCTCGCCCACGCTCCAATGCTCGGGGGCCGTCACCACCTCGGACTGCATCAGGCGGCCGGCGGAATATTCCGGCCAGGTCAGCGAGCGTTCGACGGCGGCGCGGTCGGATTCGTCCAGCGCGGCCAGGATGGCCTGCTGCTCGGGCGCGCCCATGTCCTCGATCAGGTCGACGACGTCGTCGCTGTCCATCTCGCGCACGGCCTCGGCCACCACCTCGTGCGGCAGCTGCTCGATGACCTCGTCGCGGATGGATTCGTCGATCTCGGACAGGATCTCGCCGTCGATCTCGCCGGAATAGAGATGCAGGAACTCGCGCCGGCGCGCCGGCGTCAGCTGCTCGATCAGGTCGGCGATGTCGGCGGCGTGCATCGGCTCGAGCGCGGCGTCCAGCGCCGGGCCGTCGCCGTCGTCCACGGCCTTGTTGATCGCGTCGATGTCCTGCCGGCTCAGCTGGAAATCGGCTTCGGGGGCATCCGTGTCGGTTTCGCGCGGCTCGGTCATCGGCTGGCTCCTCGGGGTTCGGGTCTTGCGACGAGGATGGCGGTCGGGAAAGTCGGTCGGGGCACCATAGGGGGCCCGCGCCGGGGCCTCAATCGCCCTTGAGCAGGGCTAGCGCCTCGGCATGTAATTCTTGTGAACCCGCGGCCAGGATGGTGCCGCCGCCATGCGCCGGCCCGCCCTGCCAGTCGGTGACGACCCCGCCCGCGGCCTGGATCACCGCGATGGGCGCGGCCACGTCATAGGGTTGCAGCCCGGCCTCGATCACCAGGTCGACATGGCCGGCGGCCAGCAGCGCATAGGCATAGCAGTCGAGCCCGTAGCGCACCAGCCGCGCCCGCGCCGCGACGCGGGAAAAGGCGGCATGTTCCGCGGGGTCGCCGACCTCGGGATAGGTGGTCATCAGCGTCGCCTGGGCCAGCGCGACGCCGCGGCGCGCCCGCAAGGGCACGGTGCCGCGGCCCGAGATCAGCCGGGCATGGCCCAGCCCGCCCTCGAACCGCTCGTCCAGATGCGGCTGGTCCACGATGCCGTAGATCGGGCCCCGCGCATCGCTGAGCCCGATCAGCACGCCCCAGCTCGGCGCCCCGGCCATGAAGGCGCGGGTGCCGTCGATCGGGTCCAGCACCCAGGTCAGGCCGCTTCGCCCGGCCTGGGCGCCGTATTCCTCGCCCAGGATCGCGTCCTCGGGCCGCTCGGCGGCCAGGATGGCGCGCATGGCGCGTTCGCTGGCCCGGTCGGCTTCCGTCACCGGGTCGAAGCCGGTCGCGGCCTTGTTGTCGGGCCGCAATGCCGGGCTGCGAAACAGGCTCAGCGTCTCGGCCCGCGCGGCATCGGCAAGGCGATGCGCCACGGCGACGATCCGTTCGGCGTCTTCGACAGGATTGGTCTTGTTCGCGCTCGTCATGACCTGCCCCCGCGGATATGCTTCGGGCGCAGGTTTAGCCGCAGTATCCCGCAAGCGAAAGCCCCGGAACGCGGCGGGTTCGGATCAGGCCGCGTCCGACAGCACGCGGGCCAGTTCGAAGATCTGGCGGCGTTGCGCCTCGGGCATGGCGTAATAGGCCCGCACCAGCTGCAGCGCCTCCTTGTCGGCCAGGATGTCGCCCTCGACCGAGTTCTGGACCTGGCCGTCCTCGAGCCCTTCGAAGAAGAAGCTGATCGGCACGTCCACCGCCCGCGCGATGTCCCAAAGCCGCGAGGCCGAGACCCGGTTCATCCCGGTCTCGTATTTCTGGATCTGCTGGAACTTGATCCCGACCTTTTCGGCCAGCTGCTGCTGGGTCATGCCGATCATCCATCGACGATGGCGGATCCGCTTTCCGACATGGACATCCACGTTATGTTTCATGGTAACACCTCACTCAATCTAAACGGGCGCTACATCAGAACGGCGCAATTTTCGAGGTCGATAATGGCCACTTGTCCAAAAAGACAATCGGTTGCGGGCACCGAAAGCCTCTGGCCGAACCCCCCGGAAACATGGAAAAAAGCCGGGCCGGAAGCAGGCGGAAAGCGGTGGGAGGAATCATGAATACGACCTGGAAAATGATGCAAATCAACAAAATGGCCGGCTCTCCCGTCGCGGGCAGGCTGTCGCTGGCCGCGCCCGGTCCGGGCGAGGTGCTGGTGGGCCTGCGCGCGGCCGCCCTGAATTTCGCCGATCTGCTGATGACCAAGGGACAGTATCAGGAGACGCCGCCCCTGCCCTTCATCCCCGGACTCGAGGGCGCGGGCGAGGTGCTGGCGGCGGGCGAAGGCGTGGCGCTGGCGCCCGGCACCCGCGTCGTCGTGCAAGGCCAGGGCACCATGGCCGAGGCCAACCTGTTTCCCGCCGAAAGCTGCCACCCGATCCCCGAGGCGATGAGCTATGACGAGGCGGCGGGCTTCCTGATCGCCTATGGCACCAGCCATTTCGCCCTGACGCTGCGCGCGGGCCTGCGCGCGGGCGAGACCCTGGCCGTGCTGGGGGCCGCGGGCGGGGTCGGGCTGACCGCGGTCGAGATCGGCGCCGCCTTGGGCGCGCGAGTGATCGCGGTGGCGCGCGGGGCCGACAAGCTGGCGGTGGCGCGGGCGGCGGGGGCCGCGGATTGCATCGACAGCGAGATCTGCCCCGACCTGCGCGCCGCGCTGCGCGGGATGGGGGGCGTCGACGTGGTCTACGATCCCGTGGGCGATGCGCCCGGCGAGGCGGCCTTCGGCGCCCTGCGCCCCGGCGGCCGCTTCCTGGTGATCGGCTTTGCCGGCGGCAAGCCTCCGGCCCTGCCGCTCAACCACGCGCTGGTCAAGAACATCGCCATCCACGGCTTTTACTGGGGCGGCTATCGCAAGCTCGATCCCGGACTGCTGCGCCAGGACATCGCCGCGCTGTTCGCGCTTTACGAACAGGGCCGCCTGCGCCCGCATGTCGGCGCCACCCTGCCGCTCGACCGGCTGGCCGAGGGCTATGACCTGCTGGCCAGCCGGCGCTCGACCGGAAAGGTGATCGTTAGCATCTGAAATTTTCGTCAGCCAGGGCCAAAACCGCCGGTTCTGCATTGAAAAACCGGCGTGCTTTGCCAATATCTGCGTGGATGGTCGGCCATGCGGGCCGCACCGCGATTTTCGACCGGGGAGAACCTATGCAAGACTACAATTCGATCCGCACGGCCGGGACCGCGACGCGCTCGGCTGCCGTGGATGAGGGCCTGCGCGCCTATATGAACAAGGTCTATGGCCTGATGGCCGTGGGCATGCTGGTGACGGCCGGCGCCGCCTGGGGCATGGCGGGCCTGGCGCTTTCCGACACGCCGACGCAATGGGCGCTCGGCAATGGCCACTACCTGACCGAGTTCGGCAAGACGCTGTATCTGTCGCCGCTGAAATGGGTGGTGATGTTCGCGCCGCTGGTCATGGTCTTTGCCTTCGGCGCCGCGCTGAACCGGCTGTCGGTGCAGGGCGCGACCACGCTGTTCTATGCCTTCGCCGCGGTGATGGGCATCTCGATCAGCTGGATCTTCGCCGCCTATACCAGCTTCTCGATCATCCAGACCTTCCTGATCACCGCCATCGCCTTCGCCGGCCTGTCGCTTTACGGCTACACGACCAAGCGCGACCTGTCGGGGATGGGCACCTTCCTGATGATGGGCCTGATCGGGCTGATCGTCGCCTCGATCGTGAACATCTTCCTGAAATCGGGCGCGATGCAATTCGCCATCTCGGCGATCGGCGTGCTGATCTTTGCCGGGCTGACCGCCTTCGACACGCAGAACATCAAGAACACCTATCTGCAGCTGGCCAACTCGGACCGCGACTTCCTGGGCAAGGCCGCGATCATGGGTGCGCTGCAGCTGTACCTGGACTTCCTGAACCTGTTCATGTTCCTGCTGCAATTCCTGGGCAACCGGGAATAAGGCCGGAAGCATCCCGGAACTTCCTTTTCGGCCCCGCCGGCGCAATCGCCCGGCGGGGCCTTTTGCTGCGCAGGCGGGCAGCCAGGCACGGATTGTTCATCCATGTCGACTAAAACGCCACTCATGATCCTTTGGTATGCATTGCTGGCCAGTCCGGTTGAGGCGAATCGCCGCCGGGGCTATGAAAGGGTATGGAAAACCCTGCTCCCCCCGAGACGGGACGGCGCGAAGCCGCCGGCCGGGCGCTGGTCGACGGCGGCATCGGCGCGGTGACGATCCCGCCGCCGGCCCGGCGGCGGCGCCTGCCGCGCGCCGGGTTCCGCCGGTTCTTGGGTGACGGCGGGGCGGCGCCGGATGTGCGTGCCCGCTTCCCCAAGGCCTTCATGGCGCGGCCCGAATGCGCGCCGCGCTGCCGGGCTGTGCAGGGCCGCCAGGTGGACGCCTTGACGGCGCGCTTCGCCAGCCGCTGCCCGGAATGCCGCCGCACCACGGCCATCTCGGGGCACCCGGACCCTTTCCCCAGCGCCGACCGGCCTCGTCTGGATGCGCAAGGCGCTGCAAGCCGGCCGGCGCCCATCCCTGCCACCGCGCGGATCCGCCCCGGCCGGCGACAGACGGCACGCTTCCCCCTCTGCCTGCGCCATGAAGCGGATGCCCGCATGTCCCGGCTCGGCCGCCCTGCCCGGCCGCGGATGCCAGGTCCGGCTGACGATATTGTCGCAAGACATGCCGCTATCGTTGCATCCGGGATGCGCCGGGCCGGGGATGATGCGCCATGGGCGGCGCGCGAACCGCCGGTCGTCGCCGTGCCGGGCAGCGAACCGGCGCCGCTTTCGGCGCCCTCCGGCTCCTGCATGCCCGGTCCGCCTGTCGGGTTCGCCCCTGCGGCCCGGACCGGAACCGCGGACCGAGACGACAACCGGCAGGAACCGGCTCCTGCCCAAGAAGCCTCCCCGGTTTGCGCGACGGCTGGGGTTTGGGGGCCATGTTCGCGCCAGGGAGAAAGAGAATGGGAAGACGGTTTGTTTCCTGCGGTGCGGCGCTTTTGCTTGTGGGCTTTTCGGGCGCGGCCTGGGCGGATTGCGGCAGTCCGACGATTGCCAGCATGAACTGGCAGAGCGCCGAGCTTGCGGCGGCGCTGGATGCCTTCATCCTCAACCAGGGCTACGGCTGCAGCGCCGAGGTGATCCAGGGCGACACGGTGCCGACGCTGACCTCGATGGTCGAGAAGGGCCAGCCCGAGATCGCCCCCGAGGGCTGGGTCGACCTGGTGCCCGAAGTCATCCGGTCCGGCCTGGCCGAGGACCGGATCGTCGTCACCGGCGACATCCTCAGCGACGGCGCCGTGCAGGGCTGGTGGATCCCGAAATACCTCGCCGAGGCCAACCCCGAGCTGAAGACCATCGAGGACGTGCTCAAGCGCCCCGACCTCTTCCCCGATCCCGAGGATCCCGCGAAGGGCGCCATCTTCAACGGCCCGGCCGGCTGGGGCGGCACGGTGATCACCAGCCAGCTCTACAAGGCCTTCGGCGCCCGGGAGGCGGGCTTCAACCTGGTCGACACCGGCTCGGCCGCCGGGCTCGACGGCTCGATCGCGCGCGCCTATGAACGCCAGCAGGGCTGGGTCGGCTATTACTGGGCGCCGACCGCGCTGCTGGGCCGCTACGAGATGGTCAAGCTGGAGCACGGCGTGGCGCTCGACATGGACGAATGGCAGGGCTGCACCTCGAACGCCGATTGCGCCGAGCCCAGGAAGAACGACTGGCCGGCCGACAAGGTGCAGACCGTCGTCGCCAAGCGATTCGCCGACAGCGCCCCGCCCGAGGTGATGGACTACCTTTCCAAGCGGAGCTGGACGAATGCGACGGTGAACGCGCTGATGGCCTGGATGACCGAGAACCAGGCGCAGGGCGAGGAGGGCGCGCGGCAGTTCCTGCGCGAGAACGAGGCGACGTGGACCGAATGGGTCACGCCCGAGGCGGCCGAGAGGATCAAGGCCGCGCTCTGACCGCGCCCCCCGCGGCCGGGCTGGGTGGGCCGAAAGTCCGCCCCGGCCCGCCCTCCGGCTCTCGGGTCCGGGCCGGGCTGCCCGTCGGGCCGGCTTTCCGGTCCGGGCCTTGGCCCAGCCGGTTCTGCGGTCCGGCCTTGGTCTGGCGAGGCTCTCGGCTCTCGGGCCCGCGGTCGCGATCCGGCTCTCGGTCCGGGCCCTGGCTGCCCGTCGGGCCGGCTCCGGTTCCGGTTCCGGCCCAGGTCGGATCCAGGCCTGACCCCGCTCCGGCTCTCGGCTCGGGGGCCCGCTCCGGCTCCCGGTTCCGGGCCCTGGCCTGGCCCAGCCGGTTCTCCGGGCCGGCCTTGGCCTGGCGAGGCTCCGGCTCTCGGTCCCGCGGTCGCGGTCCGGCTTCGGTTTCGGCCCAGGACTGGCCCAGGTCGGACCCAGGCCTGGCCCCGCTCCGGCTCTCGGTTCCGGGCCCTGGCCTGGCCCAGCCGGTTCTCCGGTCCGGTCTTGGCCTGGCCACGCTCCGGCTCTCGGGCCCGCGGTCGCGGTCCGGCTTCGGTCTGGGCCCTGGCTGCCCGTCGGGCCGGCTCCGGTTTCGGCCCAGGACTGGCCCAGGACTGGCCCCGCGGAGCGGCTCTCGGGCCCGCGGACCCGCTCCCGGTTCCGGTCCCTGGCCCAGCCGGCGCTCGGGTCCGGGCCCTGACACCCCTTCGGTCCGGCTCTCGGGTCGGGCCCTGACCACCCCTCGGTCCGGCCTCCGGGCCGGTCCGCGGGACCGCCCCGACCCCCGGCCCGGCCCGATGCCGCCACCCTTTCCCGGTCCCGGCCGCCCAGGCCGGCCCCCAGCCCCATGCGCGAGGATCCCATGACCTGGCTCACCTCCTTCCCCCAATTGAAAAGCGCCTGGCTGCGCGAGTTGCAGCGCGTCATCGACGACGGCTTTCGCAGCTTCACCCGCAGCCACGGCGACATGATCGAGGGCCTCTTCAGCCCGCTGCAGACCATGCTGATCTGGTTCGAGCGATTGCTTCTGGGCACCCCCTGGCTGCTCGTCCTGGCCGTCGTCGCCGCCCTGGCCTGGGGCGCCAGCCGCAGCCTGCGCGTGGTGATCGGCTCCGTGCTGACCCTGGTGCTGATCGGGCTCTTCGGCATGTGGGACGACACCATGAAGACCATCTCCATGGTGCTGGCCGCGACGCTTTTGTCCATCGCCATCGGCCTGCCGCTCGGCATCCTGATGGCGCGCTCGCAGCGGGTGCAGCGCATCGTCAGCCCGATCCTCGACATCATGCAGACCATGCCCAGCTTCGTCTACCTGATCCCGGTGGTGATGCTGCTGGGCATCGGCCGGGTGCCCGGCCTGATCGCGGTGGTGATCTATGCCCTGCCGCCGATGATCCGGCTGACCAACCTCGGCATCCGCCAGGTCGACCGCGAGGTGCTGGAGGCGACCGACGCCTTCGGTTCGTCCTCGTGGCAGAAGCTGGTCAAGGCGCAGCTGCCGCTGGCGCTGCCCACGATCATGGCCGGCATCAACCAGACCATCATGATGGCGCTGGCCATGGTGGTGATCGCCTCGATGATCGGGGTGCAGGGGCTGGGCCAGCCGGTGCTGCGCGCGATCTCGAACCAGTATTTCACGCTCGGGCTCTTCAACGGCTTCGCCATCGTCGGCATCGCCATCCTCTTCGACCGCATCAGCCAGGCCTGGGGCAAGCGGCTGCAAAAACACCAGGAGGCCAGCCATGACTGATCCCGCCACCACGGATCCCATCGGCATCGAGATCAAGAACCTCTACAAGATCTTCGGCGCCAATCCCGAGGCGCATGTCGCGGCCGTCCGCGCCGGCATGACCAAGGCCGAGCTGCAGGCCCGCCACCAGCACGTGCTGGGGCTGAGCGACATCAACATCCAGGTCGCGCCGGGCAGCATCCAGGTCATCATGGGCCTGTCGGGATCGGGCAAGTCGACGCTGATCCGCCACATCAACCGGCTGATCGAGCCCACCGCCGGCGAGATCGTGATCGAGGGCCGCAACGTCGTCGCCATGTCGCAGGCGGAGCTGCGCGCGTTCCGCCGCCACAAGACCGCGATGGTGTTCCAGAAATTCGGCCTGCTGCCGCATCGCACCGTGCTCGACAACGCCGCCTACGGGCTCGAGGTGCAGGGCATCCCGCAGGCCGAGCGCTACCGCACCGCCATGCGCTGGATCGAGCGCGTGGGGCTTTCGGGCTTCGAGAAGAGCTATCCGAGCCAGCTTTCGGGCGGCATGCAGCAGCGGGTGGGCCTGGCGCGCGCGCTGGCCAACGACGCGCCGATCCTCTTGATGGACGAGGCCTATTCGGCGCTCGACCCGCTGATCCGCTACGACATGCAGACGGTGCTCTTGGACCTGCAGCAGGAGGTCAGGAAGACCATCGTCTTCATCACCCACGACCTCGACGAGGCGCTGCGCATCGGCGACCGCATCGCGCTTCTGCGCGACGGCTCGGTGATCCAGCAGGGCACGGCGCAGGACATCGTGCTGCGCCCGGCCGACGATTACGTGGCGAATTTCGTCCAGCATGTCGACCGCGGCAAGGTGCTGAAGGTCGGCGCGGTCATGCAGGCCCGGCACGGTTTCGACGCCCCCGAAGCCGCCCCGCCCGACGCCGCCCTGCCCGAGGCCGCCATCGCCCCCGAGGCCAGCATCGCCGAGGCGCTGCAGCAGATGGCCGCCAGCCGGCTGCAGGCGCTGCGGGTCCAGGATCCCCAGGGCCGGGCCATCGGCGTCATCCCCTTCCAGGCCGCGATCAACGCCTATACCGGCCAGCATGGCGGCCAGTATGGCGGCCAGCATGGCGGGCAGCATGACGGGCGGCAGGCATGAGGGTCGGCCTGATCGGCGCCACCGGCTGGCTCGGCTCGGCGCTCGGCGCGGGGCTGCTCGCGCGCGGCATCCTGGCGCCGGGCGAGCTGGTGCTGCTCAATCGCAGCGCCCCCCAGCCCAACTACCACGGCCATGCCGACGTGACATGGGCCCGCAATGCCGGCGCCGTCGGCTGCGCCACCGCACGCCAACTCGCAGCACGCGGTTTTCGCACCCTGCTCGTCGAGCGCGAAGACTTCGGCGCGGGGGCCTGAAGGATGACCCGACCGCGCCGCCCCACGCCTTGAACGCGGGACGGCGCCTTGGCCGTCGGCAGATCGCCCCCTTGCCGCGACGGCCCGTCCCGGCAGATGCGGGAATGCATATCACGCAGCCCGCCTTCGGCCGGCATATGCGCCAAGGAGCGCGTTAACCCACCGGGATCGCTTATCTTTTAAAAAGAACTGTTCAGTTTTTCCGCTTGCCACGATGCTCATATCTTTTAGACAAAATTGGTCGGCGCCCTGTTGGCCCGATACTGCGCGTCGCGGCTCTTGACGGATCGCCCCGGCCTTGGGGCCGGCAATGCCGATCCCAGCGATGGTCTTCGTCTGCCTGGAAGCCGGACACGCGGGGTAACCGATTACGCGGCCCCCGGCAGGGGCTCGTATCTGAGTGGTGAGTGTTAAAATGTCTTTCAATCATGCCGGCGACAATCATTGCGGTCCCGCCGGACCCGACTGCGAGAAGATGATCTTCCTGGGAAAGCTTCCCGACATGGACCCCTGGGAGCTGGTCCCCGGCGCAGGAAGGGCCAGCACCATATTGGCCGGCGCCAGCTTCGGATCGCAGGCGGACCCGCTGTCGCGCCAGCTGGTCGAGGTCAGCGCCGTGGACCTGGACCAGGACGGCATCATCCGCACCAACGGCCCCTTCGGCTTTCTGGCCGAGCCGATCCGCCACGATGCCGACGGCGACGGCAATATCGCCAGCTACAAGGTCGACTCGACCTTCGTCGTCAAGAACACCGCCGTCACCTTCGCCAATCCCGACGGCAGCCAGGAGACGCTGGTCCTGCCGGTCCGCATCATGCAGGACACCGCCGGCAACACCTTCCTGATGCCGCCGCCCAAGGGCGCCTCGCTGCAAGAGGTCGAGGCGCTGACCACGCGGCCCATCGTCTCGGTCTCGTTTCCCGCCGGGGCCGGCAATTACGAGCTGGACTACCACGGCATCTTCACCGACCGGCATTGCTTTCCCTGTTTCGTCCGCGGAACGCTGATCGAAACCGACCAGGGGCCGCGGCCGGTCGAGGAACTGACCCCCGGCATGCTGGTCGTGACCAGCGACAACGGCTTGCAGCCGGTGCGCTGGATCGGCTCGCGCGTGCTGGGCAGCAAGGCGCTGGACGCCAGTCCCAACCTGCGCCCGATCCGCATCAGGGCCGGCGCGCTCGGCAAGGGGCTGCCCTTGCGCAACCTAGTCGTCTCGCCCCAGCACCGGATCCTGGTGCGTTCCAGGATCGCGCTGAAGATGTTCGGCACGCCCGAGGTTCTGGTCGCCGCCAAGCAGCTTTTGCAGATCGACGGCATCGACATCGCCGACGACCTGCCCTCGGTCGAATATTTCCACTTCCTCTTCGACCAGCACGAGATCGTCCTGTCCGAGGGCGCCGAGACCGAATCGCTTCATACCGGGCCCGAGGCGCTGAAATCCGTCGGCCGCCAGGCCCAGGCCGAGATCTTTGCGCTTTTCCCCGAATTGCGCGACCGGCCCGAGGACGAGGTGCCGGTGGGCGCGCGCGTTCTGGCCTCGGGCCGGATGGGGCGCAAGCTGGCCGTGCGCCACGCCCAGCATCGCAAGACCCTGGTGCAATAGCCAAGGCGGGGTCGCCAGGAAGCTGGACCGGCCTTTTTCCATCCGCCCGCAGGCCGGGCATGGGCCGCCATCCCGGCGGCGCCTGCCGCGGGCAAGCAAGGCCACCGAACCCGCAGGACGGCGGGTGGATCTGCCCCGCCCCCGCGGGGCGGAGCGATTGCGCAGGCCGGTCGATCTTGCGGCCCGTGCGGGCTTCCCCTACATCTTGCAGAACAAAGAAAGGATCCGCCATGGCGATGGAAGCCCAGGATATAGAAGCCCTGATCCGCGCTGCATTTCCGCATGCCAAGATCACGATCACCGACCTTGCCGGGGACGGAAACCACTATGCCGCCGAGGTGATCGACGAAAGCTTCCGCGGCCAGAACCGCGTTCAGCAGCAACGTGCCGTCTATGCGGCGCTGCAGGGCCATATGGACGGCCCCAACGGCGCCCTGCATGCCCTTGCGCTGACCACCAAGGCACCCGACTAAGATCAACCGCAAGCGTCGCGACCAGGCGGCGCTTCAGCAAGGACCGGACGAAATGACCGATGCACGCCAGCAAATCCAGGAGACGATCGACGCAGACGATGTCGTCCTGTTCATGAAAGGCACCAAGGAGATGCCCCAATGCGGCTTTTCAAGCCGCGTGGCCGGGGTTCTGAACTATATGAACGTCCAGTATCGCGACGTGAACGTGCTGGCCGACGAGACGATCCGCCAGGGCATCAAGGATTTCTCGGACTGGCCGACCATCCCGCAGCTTTACGTCAAGGGCGAGTTCGTGGGCGGCTGCGACATCGTCACCGAGATGACGCTTTCGGGCGAACTCGACCAGCTGTTCGACAAGGCCGGCGTGACCTATGACAAGGATGCCGCCAACAAGATCCGCGAAGCGAACGCCTGAGCGCGGGCGCAGCCGACGCGACAGGAAAAAAGACCCCGCCGGCGGCGGGGTCTTTTGTTGTCAATGGGTTGCGGGACGATCCTCAATAGGGATCTTCGCTCCAATCCTCGGCCTCTTCCCAGTCCGGCTCGTCGCGGTGGCGCCAGTGCTGCAGGCGCGAGGCCAGGGTCATCCCCACCGCAAAGGCGCCGATCAGCGGCGCGACGGCCGCCGCCCGCGACTGCGAGGCGCCCTGGACCTGCCCGGCGACGCGGCGCAGCGTATCGGGCGGCAGGCCCAGCGTGCCGACGGCGCTTTCGCCCGCCCGGCGCGCGGCGCCATAGACGCTCGCCTCGGCGCGGTCGGCCATCCGGTCCGCCTTGTAGGCCAGGCTGTCGGTCAGCGAATGCACCCGCTGCTCGGCCTGGTCGATCAGCTGGCCGGCCTTTTGCGAGGCGCGCTCCAGTGCCGCATCCGCGGCGCCGGTGGCTTTTTCGACGGCCATGTCGGCGGCCAGCATCAGCCGCTGCTCGACCTCGGCCTTCAGCTCGTCGGTGGTGGGGACGGGATGGCGTTCCTTGCGCGCCATCAGCATCACCGCCAGCCCGACCAGCACGAAGCCCAGGCCGATCGCCAGCGAGGCGCCAAGCGCCCCCCAGCCCAGGTGATCGGCCAGCCAGGTCCACAGCGCCGCCAGCAGGAACCCCGCCCCGATCAGCAGGGCCGCGCCTGCCCCGGCCGACAGGCCGGCGCGGCGCAGCCTGTCGGTCAGGGCGAGCTGGAGTTTCCTGGTATAGTCGAACATCCGCCGAGACTCAGCGCCGCGCGATGATCAGGCCCAGCAGGAAGCCGATGCCGGCCGCGATCCCCAGCGCCTGCGCCGGGTTGCGCCGCACCATGCCCGAGACCTCGTCGTAATATTCCTCGGCATGGGCCGCGACCTCATGCGCCTGCCGTTCGCCCTGCCGGTAAAGCCGGCGGGCTTCGTCGCGGGCGCGCTCGGCATATTCATGACCCCGCTCGCGGACGGTTTCGGCATATTCGGCGCCGCGGCGCTTGGCGTCCTCGACGAATTCGGCGCCTTTTTCGCGCGCGGTCTCGTAAAGCTCGGCGCCCTTCTCGCGGGCGGTCTCATAGGCTGCGCTGGCCTCGTCAGCGGCGCGGCTGGCGTGGCGGCCTACATCGTCAGCGGCCTCGCGCGCCTTGGCTTTCAGTTCATCGGCGGTGGCTTCGTGGTTCGCCATGATCTTGTCCTTTCGCAGGGCTGTATCGGTTTCGGAAAAGCAAACCCCGAAACCCGCAGATCGTTCCCGGACCGGCCGCGATTTCCTGCCCGCAGCGTCAAAGTGCCGCGTCAAAGGCGGAAACCAGCCGCGCCACCGTGCCCTCGACATCCTTGAGCTTGTCGAGCCCGAAAAGCCCGATGCGGAAGCTGCGGAATCCCTCGCCCTCGCCGACCTGCAGGGGCACGCCCGCGGCGATCTGGTAGCCGGCGGCCAGGAACTTGCGCCCGGTCGAGATCTCGGGGTCGTCGGTATGGCAGACCACCACCCCCGGCGCGGCAAATCCCTCGGCCGCGACCGAGCGCAGCCCGCGCCGCGCCAGCTCCGAGCGCACCGCGTCGCCCAGCCGCCATTGCGCCTCGCGCGCCGCCTCGAGCCCGAAGGCGCGCGTCTCGTCCATCGCGTCGCGCAGGCCCAGCAGCGCATCCGTCGGCAGCGTGGCGTGATAGGCATGGCCGCCGTCCTCATAGGCCTTCATGATCGCGCGCCATTTCTTCAGGTCCAGCGCGAAGCTGTCGCTGACCGTGGTCTCCAGCCGCTCGATCCCGCGCGGGGACAGCATGACCATCCCGGTCGAGGGCGAGGCCGACCAGCCCTTTTGCGGCGCCGAGATCAGCACGTCCACGCCGGTCTGGCGCATGTCGACCCAGATCGCGCCCGAGGCGATGCAGTCCAGCACCATGATCGCGCCCACCTCATGCGCGGCATCGGCCAGCGCCTTGATATAGTCGTCGGGCAGGATCATGCCCGCCGCCGTCTCGACATGCGGGGCAAAGACGGCATCGGGGCGGGTGTCGCGGATCTTTTCCACCACTTCCTCGATGGCGGCGGGGGCAAAGGGGGCGCGGGGCTCGTTGCCCTGCGGCCGCGCCATCATCACCGTGGTCTGGCGCGCGAAACCGCCCGCCTCGAAGATCTGGCTCCAGCGATAGCTGAAAAAGCCGTTCCTGACGATCAGCGCATGGGCGTCGCGGCCGAACTGGCGCGCCACGGCCTCCATGGCGCAGGTACCGCCGCCGGGGACCAGCGCCACCGCATCGGCGCCATAGACCTCGCGCAGCGTGGCCGAGATGTCGCGCATGACGCCCTGGAATTTCTGCGACATGTGGTTGAGCGAGCGGTCGGTGAAGACGACCGAGAATTCCTGCAATCCCTCGGGGTCCACATCGGGGCGAAGTCCGGGCATGGCCGATCCTTTCTGCTGGTTTTGCCGGCAGCCTAGCGCGCCCTCGCCCACACGGCCAGCCCTACCGAAGCGGCAGCCCGCAGCAGCCCCTTGCCGGCCGCGCCGCGCCCGACTAGCTTCAGGGGGAACAACCGACAGGCCAGTCACCATGCGTATCGGCATTCTCAAATGCGGCCAATCGCCCGAGGAACTTCGCGGCGATCTGGGCGACTATGACACCATGTTCGAGCGGCTCCTTGCCGGGCGGGGCTTCGATTTCACCAGCTATCACGTTGAAAGGATGGAGTTCCCGCCGGATGTCCACGCGGCCCAGGGCTGGCTTCTGACCGGCTCGCGCCATGGCGTCTACGAGGATCATCCCTTCATCCCGCCGCTCGAGGAGTTCATCCGCACCGCCTATGCCCGGCATGTGCCGCTGGTCGGCATCTGCTTTGGCCACCAGATCATCGCCCAGGCGCTTGGCGGCACGGTGACGAAGCATCCCGGCGGCTGGGCGGTCGGCGCGCATGACTACGATTTCGGCGGCGAAAAGGTCACGCTGAACGCATGGCACCAGGACCAGGTCGTCGCCCTGCCCAGGGATGCGCAGATCGTCGCGCGAAACGAGTTCTGCGAAAACGCCGCGCTGGTCTATGAGGATCGCGCCTTTACCGTGCAGGCCCACCCCGAGTTCGACGACGCCTTCATCCAGGGGCTGATCGAGCATCGCGGCCGCGGCGCGGTGCCCAAGCCGCTGCTGGACCAGGCCCGCGCCCGCATGGGCACCCCGCGGCAATCGCCGGGCATCGCCGACCGGATCGAGGCCTTCTTCAAGGCGCCGCGCGCCTTCAGCGCAGAAATCCGCCAGGGGGCCGCATGAGACCGCATTGGATCGAGGAAACCCCGCAGGCCGCGCAGGACTATGTCGCCGGGCGGCGGCTGGACGAGGTGGAATGCATCGTCGCCGACATCGCCGGGGTGGCGCGGGGCAAGGCCATGCCCGCCTCGAAATTCGCGCATCAGGAACGGTTCTACCTGCCGAACTCGATCTTCCTGCAGACCATCACCGGGGATTGGGCCGACAACCCCTCGGGCGCCTTCACCGAGCCGGACATGATCCTGACGCCGGATTTCTCGACCGCGACGGCGGCGCCCTGGACGGCGGACGTGACCTTGCAGGTCATCCACGACGTCTCGGACCAGTCCGGCAACCCGGTGCCCATCGCGCCGCGCAACGTGCTGAAACGGGTGGTCGATCTTTACCGGCAGCGCGGCTGGCGGCCCATCGTCGCGCCCGAGATGGAGTTCTTCCTGGTCGCGCGCAACATCGACCCGAACCAGCCGATCATGCCGCCCATGGGCCGCACCGGCCGCCGCGCCGCCGCCAAGCAGGCCTATTCCATGTCCGCGGTGGACGAATACGGCAAGGTCATCGACGACATCTACGACTTCGCCGAGGCCCAGGGCTTCGAGATCGACGGCATCCTGCAGGAAGGCGGCGCCGGCCAGGTCGAGATCAACCTCAACCACGGCGACCCCGTCGCCCTGGCCGACCAGATCTTCTATTTCAAGCGGCTGATCCGCGAGGCGGCGCTGCGCCACGACTGCTTCGCCACCTTCATGGCCAAGCCCATCGAGGGCGAGCCGGGCAGCGCCATGCATATCCACCACTCGGTCGTCGGCATCGGCGACGGGCGCAACATCTTTTCCGACGAGCAGGGCCGCGAGACGCCGGCCTTCATGCATTTCATCGCCGGGATGCAGAAGCACCTGCCGGCGGCGGTGGCGCTGCTGGCGCCCTATGTCAACAGCTATCGCCGCTATGTCCCTGATTTCGCGGCGCCGATCAACCTGGAATGGGGGCGCGACAACCGCACCACCGGGCTGCGGGTGCCGATCTCGAAACCGGAATCGCGGCGGGTCGAGAACCGGCTGGCGGGCATGGATTGCAACCCCTACCTGGGCCTGGCCGCCAGCCTCGCCTGCGGCTACCTGGGGCTGGCCGAGGCCGAGGCGCCGCGCGCCGAATGCCTGGGCGACGCCTATATGTCCGAGGACGAGTTGCCCTATAACCTGGGCGACGCGCTGGACCTGATGGACGAGAGCGCGCCGATGCGCGAGGTGCTGGGGGCCGAGTTCATCGACGTCTACCAGGCGGTCAAGCGCAACGAATACAAGGAGTTCCTGCAAGTCATCAGCCCCTGGGAGCGCGAGCATCTGCTGCTGAACGTATAGAGCCGGGCACGGCCTGGCCTTGGCGCGCCGTCGGAATGGGTATTTGGACAACGAAGAAGGCCGAGGGATGAACCTGCTGTTTTCCAACGACCGGCCGGGGGAGTATCCGCCGAGCCTTTATGCCGCGACCCGCGATCCGCTGCCTGCCTTCCCCGAGCAGCGGGGCGAGGCGCACGCCGATGTCGTGGTGGTGGGCGCCGGCTATACCGGCTTGTCGGCGGCGCTGCACCTGGCCGAGGCGGGCCGCGACGTGGTGGTGCTGGAGGCGCATCGCGTGGGTTTCGGCGCCTCGGGGCGCAATGGCGGCCAGATCGGCTCGGGGCAGCGGCTGGAGGTGGACGAGCTGGAGCGGATGGCCGGGGTCGAGGCGGCGCATCGGTTGTGGGACATGGCCGAGGAGGCCAAGCGCCTGACCCGCGATCTGGCGGCGCGCGCCGGGGTGCCGGTCGCCTGTGGCATCGCCCATGCCTTTCGCAAGCCCGCCGAGCTGGACCATGCCCGCGCCATGATCGACAGGCTGGCGCGCGACTACGGCTATGATCGGATCGAGGCGCTGGAGCGCGACGCCTTTCGCGCGCTGGTGCCCTCGGACGCCTATGTCGCCGGCGAGCTGGACCATGGCGCGGGGCATCTGCATCCGCTGAACCTGGCCATCGGCATGGCGCGGCTGGCGGATGCGGCCGGCGCGAAGATCCGCGAGTTGAGCCATGTCCACCACATCCGCCACGCCCGACGCGCCGGTGAAAAGAGCATCGTCCAGACCGGCAAGGGCCGGGTGATCTGCGACCATGTCATCCTGGCGGGCAATGGCTATCTGGGCAATCTGGACACCCATGTCGCCGCCCGCGTCATGCCGATCAACAATTTCATCGTCGCGACCGAGCCCCTGGGGCCGCGCGCGGCCGAGGTGCTGACCCAGCCCATCGGCGTGCATGACACCAAGTTCGTGGTGAACTACTGGCGGCTCGACCCCGAGGGGCGGCTGATCTTCGGCGGCGGCGAGAATGTCAGCTATCGCTTTCCCGCCGACATCGCCGCCAAGGTGCGCAAGCCGCTGCTGGAGATCTATCCCGGCCTTGCCGACGTCAGGCTGACCCATGCCTGGGGCGGCACGCTGGCGATCACCATGAACCGCATGCCCTGCTTTGCCCGGCCGGCGCCGAATTGCCTGTCGGCCAGCGGCTATTCCGGCCATGGGCTGGCGCTGGCCAATCTTGCCGGCAAGCTGATGGCGCAGGCGGTTCAGGGGCAGGCCGAGGGGTTCGACACCATGGCCGCCCTGCCCTCGCCCGCCTTTCCCGGCGGTGCGGCGCTGCGCTGGCCGCTGCTGGTCGCCGGCATGGGCTGGTATTCGCTGCGCGACCGGCTGGGCTTCTAGCGCTTTTCCGCCAGCTCGCGGTCGCGCCGGGCCTTGGCGCGGGCGATGCGCTCGGCCATCTGCTTTTCGCGGTGGCGGTGATAGGCCTTGATCAGCGGCACGGTCAGGTAATGCGCCGCGACCGAGACCGCGATTCCGGGCAGCACGCCCCCCACCGCATAGGGCAGGAAGATCTGCTCGTTGAATTGCAAAAGCTGGTCCCAATGCGCCGTGCGCTCCGCGCTGAGCGGCGCCAGCAGGTTGTTCCACAGCTCGCTGCCGGCGCGGGTGAATTCGTCAAAGATCAGGTGCGGGGTAAAGCGGCCCTCGACCCCCAGCATCCAGCGCCCCAGCCCCACCGAGGTCAGCGCGATGAAGGGCGTGGTCAGCGGGTTGCCGACGAAGGTGCCCAGAAGCGCCGCCAGGATATTGCCGCGGATCAGCCAGGCCAGCGCCGCAGCCCCCATGAAGTGAAAGCCGAAGAAGGGCGTGAAGGAAATGAAGATGCCGCAGGCCCAGCCGCGCGCTACCCGATGCGGCTGGTCCGGCAGGCGGCGCAGCCGGTGCAGCACGTATTTCGACGCCCGCTTCCAGCCCGAGCGCGGATAGAACATCTCGGTCCACATCTGAGCATAGCTCAGCGGCTTGCGTCTTTTGAACATGCCGGCCGCGCCTCAGCTTATATGGGCGGAAGGATCGCGGATGCGCGAGACCTGGGCCACGTCGCTTTCGGTTTCCAGCGCGGTCAGCAGCGTGTGCAGATGTTCGCGGTCGCGCAGCTCGACCTCGACCCGCAGGCGATAGAAATCCGGCTTGCGGTCGATGAACTCCAGGTCCGAGATATTCGCCCCCTGCGCGCCGATCAGCGTGCAGATGCGGCCCAGCACCCCGGCGTCGTGGCGGATGGTCAGGGACAGCATGGTGGAATAGGCGGCCGGGTGCTGGCCTTCGCGCCAATGCAGGTCGACCCAGCGTTCCGGGCTTTCCTCGAACTCGGCCAGGACGGGGCAGTCGATGGCATGGATCACCACGCCCTTGCCGCGATAGGTGATGCCGACGATGCGCTCGCCCGGCAGCGGGTTGCAGCAGGGGGCGCGGGTGAATTCCTGGTCGGCCGCCAGCCCCGCGACTGCGCGGCGGGCGTCGATCTCGCTGCGCTTTTCGGCAAGTTCGGGGTAAAGCGTGGTCAGCACGTCATGGGCCGAGATCTCGGCGCTGCCGATGCGGGCCAGCAGCTCGTCGGTGTCGGGCAGCGCCATGGTCTTGGCCGCGGTGCGCAGCGCCTTGTCGCTGACCTTGCGCCCGACATGTTCGAAGGCCACCCGCACCAGTTCCGATCCCAGCCGGATGAAGCGGGTCCGGTCCTCTTGCCGCAGGCTGCGGCGGATCGCGGCCTTGGCCCGGCCGGTGACGACGATGTCGAGCCAGGTCGCCTGCGGGCGCTGGCCGGAGGCGGCGATGATCTCGACCGACTGCCCGTTCTTGAGCCGCGTCCACAGCGGCACGCGGATGCCGTCCACCTTGGCGCCGACGCAGGACGAGCCCAGCCGGGTATGGATCGCATAGGCGAAATCCAAGGGGGTCGCGCCCTTGGGCAGCGGGATCACGTCGCCCTTGGGGGTGAAGCAGAACACCTGGTCGGAATACATTTCCAGCTTCACGTGTTCCAGGAACTCGTCGTGATCCTCTTCGCCGAAACGCTCGGTCAGGCTGGCGATCCATTCGCCCGGATCGACGGCAAAGGGGTTCGCGGTGCGCACCCCGTCGCGATAGGCCCAATGCGCGGCCACGCCAGCCTCGGCCACCTCGTGCATCTGGCGGGTGCGGATCTGCACCTCGACCCGCTTGCCGTCGCGCCCCGAGACGGTGGTGTGGATCGAGCGATAGCCGTTCGCCTTGGGCTGGCTGATGTAATCCTTGAACCGGCCCGGCACCGCGCGCCAGCGGTGGTGGATCACGCCCAGCGTGCGATAGCAGTCGGGTTCCGTCCGGGTGATGATGCGAAAACCGTAGATGTCCGACAGGCGCGAGAAGGAAAGCTGCTTTTCCTGCATCTTGCGCCAGATGCTGAAGGGGCGCTTGGCGCGGCCATAGACATCGGCCTCGATCCCCTCGCGTTCCAGCTCGGCGCGGATGTCGGCGGTGATCTTGGGGATCACGTCGCCGGATTCGCGCTGCAGGCTGACGAAGCGGCGGATGATCGAATTGCGCGCCTCGGGGTTGATGACCTTGAAGGCCAGGTCTTCCAGCTCCTCGCGCATCCATTGCATGCCCATGCGGCCGGCCAGCGGCGCATAGATGTCCATGGTCTCGCGCGCCTTTTGCTGCTGCTTGTCCGGGCGCATGGACTTGATCGTCCGCATATTGTGCAGGCGGTCGGCCAGCTTGACCAAGATCACGCGAAGATCGCGCGACATCGCCATGAAAAGCTTGCGAAAATTCTCGGCCTGTTTGGAATGCGCGCCGGAAAGCTGCAGGTTGGTCAGCTTGGTCACGCCATCGACCAGATCGGCGATCTCGCGCCCGAAGATCTGCGCCACCTCGGCCCAGGTCGAGCGCGTGTCCTCGATCGTGTCGTGCAGAAGCGCGGTGACGATGGTCGCATCGTCCAGCCGCATCTCGGTCAGGATGGCGGCGACGGCGACGGGATGGGTGAAATAGGGTTCGCCCGAATGGCGGAACTGGCCTTCATGCATGCGACGCCCGTATTCATAGGCGTCGCGGATCAGTTCGGCATTGGTGCGCGGGTTGTAGTTGCGGATCAGCGCGATGAGGTCTTCGACGTCGATCATGATGGGCCGAAGACCTTTGGATTCAGTTCCTGCCTTGCGCTTCCAGCATCATGCGCAGCATGCGCTCTTCCGATTCCTCGTCGGCGGGCTTGGGACGGTCCATCTCGGCACCCAGCAGCAGGGCCATCGCGTCCTCTTCGGGCTCGTCGACCTCGATCTGGGTCTGATGCGCCTCGATCATGCGCTCGCGCAGATCGTCCACGGGCTGGGTTTCGTCGGCGATCTCGCGCAGCGCCACGACGGGGTTCTTGTCATTGTCGCGATCGACGGTCAGCGGGCTGCCCGCGGCGATTTCGCGCGCGCGATGGGACGCCAGCATCACCAGGTCAAAACGGTTCGGAACCTTATCGACGCAATCTTCGACTGTAACGCGGGCCATCGGTCAACCTTATCAGCTGGAATCGGGGTGCAGGGGGCGAGGCCGGATATTTGGGCGCCCGCGACGGAAATGTCAAGCACTTGCGGGCCGCATCCCCGCCAGCGCCTCGGGCGGAAGCGCCGCCAGCATCTGCGCCACGCTGAGCCCAAGGCGCGGATGCACCCAGTCCGGCGCGATCTCGGCCAGGGGGGCCAGGACGAAGCCGCGGTCCTGCAGCCGGGGATGGGGCAGGATCAGGCCCTGGGGGGCATGCAGCGGCTGTTCCTGCGGTGGCAGGCCGCGCCAATGGTCCTGCACGGCGGCATCGGGCAGCACCAGATCGCCATGGGCCAGCAGGTCCAGGTCCAGCCCGCGGGCCTGCCAGCGCGCGCCGTCGCGGCTGCGGCCCAGTTCGGCCTCGATTTCGTGCAATTCGCGCAGCAGTTGTTCGGGCGGCATGACGCAGCGGAAAGACGCCGCCGCATTCACATAATCGGGACCGGAACCTGCCGGAAAGGCTGGGGTAAACCAGAAGCGGCTGAAGGCCGCCGGCACAACCTGCGGTAATTGCGAGATCTTTTGCAAGGCGAAACGCAGGCTCTGCGAGGGCGAACCTGCCGAACTAGGCAGGTTTGCACCCAGGGCAACGAGGACTAAGTTCGCTTTCTGACTTTGGTTTCGAGACATCTCGGGGGAATCGTGTTTTACAAGGACGACCGGCTGGCGTTGTTCATTGACGGGTCGAATCTTTATGCTGCGGCAAAGTCGCTGGGCTTCGACATCGACTACAAGCTGCTGCGGCAGGAATTCGAACGGCGCGGCAAGCTGGTCCGCGCCTATTATTATACGGCATTGCTGGAGAACGAGGACTACTCACCGATCCGCCCGCTGGTCGATTGGCTGCATTACAACGGCTATTCCATGGTGACGAAACCCGCGCGCGAATATACCGACGCGCTGGGGCGCCGCAAGGTCAAGGGCAACATGGATGTCGAGCTGGTCATCAACGCCATGGAGCTGGCGCCGCGGCTGGATCATGCGGTGCTGTTTTCCGGCGACGGCGACTTCCGGCCGCTGGTCGAGGCGCTGCAGCGTCAGGGCGTGCGGGTCTCGGTGGTCTCGACCATGCGCAGCCAGCCGCCGATGATCGCCGACGAATTGCGCCGGCAGGCGGACAATTTCATCGAACTGGACGCGCTGCGCGACATCATCGGCCGCCCGCCGCGCGAGCCCGCCCCGCAGGAAAGCTGACCCGGCAAAGCTGCCCCGGCACGGGGCCTGCACCATCGACGCCTGACAGCGGCCTGCCACGCGCCTAGCGTTCGGTCAGCTTCAGCTCGATGCGGCGATTGCGGGCACGGGCCTCGGGCGTGTCGCCCTGCGCCACCGGGCGGGTATCGGCAAAGCCGGCAGGCGCCAGGCGGGTTGCCGGAAAGCCCAGATCGTCCACCATGTAGCGCACCACCGCCAGCGCGCGCGCCTGGCTCAGTTCCCAGTTGTCGCGATAGCGCCCCAGCCCCGAAAGCGGCACGTCGTCGGTATGGCCGTCGACGCGGATCATCCAGCCGATCTCGGGCGGGATCTCGGCCGAGATCTGTCCCAGCATCTCTGCCACCCGCGCGATCTGCGCCTGGCCTTCGGGCGACAGCGTCGCCTCGCCCGGCGCGAACAGCACTTCCGAGGAAAAGACGAAGCGGTCGCCCACCACCTGCACGCCCTCGCGGCCGGCCAGGATCTGCGACAGCCGGCCGAAGAACTCCGAGCGATAGCGCGCCAGATCCTTGGCCTCGGCCTCGGCCTTGCTGCGCGCGTCCTCTTCCAGCGCGCGGCGCTTGCGCTCCTCTTCGGCGGCGCGCAGCAGGGCGACGTTCAGCTGCCGGCCCAGATCCTCGGCGCGCAGGTCGGCCTCGCGGCGTTCGTCGCCGGCAGCGTCCAGCACGGCGCGCAGGCTGCCCAGCTGGTCGTTGAGCCGCGCGACCTGCTGGTTCAGCGCGGCCAGCCGGCGCTGGTCCTCGACCGTCAGCGCCTCCTGCTCGGACAGCTCCTGCCGGGCCAGGGCCAGCAGGGCGGCCTGTTTCTCGGCCTCGCTGGCCTGGGCCTCGGCCTGCTCGCCCAGCTGCTTCTTGGCGGCCTCGGCGGCGGCCAGCAGGGTCAGGGTTTCCTCGGCCTCCTTGCGCGCCGCCTCCAGCTCCAGCGTGGCGGCGTCCAGTTCCGCATCCGACCTGGCCAGCCGTTCGCGCAGCGCCTCGGCGGCGGCGGCATCGGCCAGCCGCGCGGCCTCGGTCTCGTCCAGCTGCTGCCGCGTTTCGGTGTTCTGGCGCCGCAGGTCGCCGATCAGCGCCTCCAGCGCCTCGCGCCGGGCGGCGGCAAGGCGCGCCGCCTCGGTCTGTGCGTCGATCTCGGCCCGCGCGGAAGCCACCGCCTGTTCGGAACGCCGCAGCCGGTCGCGCTCGGCCGCCAGGTCGCGGTCCAGCGAGACCGCCTGCGCCTGCGAGGTGGACAGCGCGTCCGACAGCTCGGCCACCTGGCGGCCAAGCTGGTCCAGCTCGCTGTCCTGGGTGGTGATCTGGTCGCGCAGCACCGATTGCACCAGCAGGAAGATGGTCAGCACGAACATCATGACCATCAGCAGCGCGGTCATCGCATCGACGAATCCCGGCCAGATCGTCGCAGAGAAACGGTTGCCGCCGCCCCGGCTAAGTCCCATCGCCGCGCTCCAGGTTGCGGATCGCGCGGGTCAGCGCCGCCAGGTCGCTGCGCAATTCGGCGATCAGCCCGTCGCGGCCGCTGGCGGTTTCCTCGACCAGCCGGCCCAGCTGCACGTCGATGGAACGCAGCCGCATCCGCGCCTCGGGATCGTCGCCCGCGGCGGCGGCGGCAGCAGCCGGCCGCTGCGCGCCAAGGTCCAGGATGCGCTCCTGCCCCTCGGCCAGCCGTTCCAGGGCGCGGGCCAGCCGGCCGTCCTCGGGCGCGGGAGCTTCGGCAAGCGTCGCCAGCCGGGCCTGGCCCTCGGCCAGACGCTCCAGCGCCTCGCCCAGGACGGCGCCGTCGAAGCCCGGTTGCTCCGGCGCCTCGGCCAGCACCGCCAGCCGCTCCTGGCCCGCGGCCAGCCGTTCCAGCACCGCGGGCAGCGCCGGATCGTGGCGGGGCTCGGCGGCAAGACGGTCCTGCCCTTCGGCCAGACGCTCCAGGACGGCGACCAGCTCCGGGTCGCGGCGCGGCTCGGCCAGCCCGCCGATCGCCCGCTCGACCCCGGCCAGGGCCTGCGCGGTCGCCTCGCGCTCGGCGGCCAGCGTCTCGCCCAGCCGGTCACGGTCCGACCCCAGCAGCCCGGCCAGCCGCTCCACCCCCTCGGCCAGCGCCAGCGAGCGCCGGTCGGCGGCGGCGGCCTCCTGGTCGCGCAATTCGTCGCGGCGCAGGTAGAAGTCCTGCAGGCCGGTCATCTGCGCCTCGACCCGCTCGATGAAGCCGGCCAGCGCCGCCTCGCCCAGCCCCTGCCCGTCGCCGCCGC
The DNA here is from genome assembly GCF_018499825.1 of Paracoccus sp. pheM1. Taxonomy (NCBI): domain Bacteria; kingdom Pseudomonadati; phylum Pseudomonadota; class Alphaproteobacteria; order Rhodobacterales; family Paracoccaceae; genus Paracoccus; species Paracoccus sp. pheM1. Next base: position 740,575 of record NZ_JAGXCX010000001.1, on the reverse strand, counting down.
CCAGGCCGATGCGGGTGAATCCCGACATCCATTCCTCGAGCTCGCGATAGAAGCGGTTCTGGCCATGGACGACGAACAGCTCCAGCAGCCCGACCACCAGCGAGCCGGCCAGGCCCAGGAGCGAGCTGGAAAAGGCCGTGGCCATGCCGCCCAGCTGCGATTCCAGCCCCGTCATCAGCTTGTTGAAGACCTCGAGCCCGGTCTCGCCATCCTTGGGCGAAAGCGCGCGGATCGTGTCCACCACGGCCGGCACCGTGGTCGCAAGCCCGTAGAACGTCCCCAACAGGCCCAGGAAGATCAGCAGGTTCGCGAGGTAACGGGTGATGTCGCGCGCCTCGTCGATCCGCGTCGCCACCGATTCCAGGATCGAGCGCGAGGATTCGGTCGAGATCGCCCCGCCCACCGGCCCGCGCTGGCCCAGCAGCGCGGCCAGGGGCGCCAGCAGCCGCGGCGCATCGTCCGGCCCCGCCGGCTCGGCCGCGCTGACGCCGCGCTCGGCGGCATTGCGGCGGCGGGCGGCGAAACGCTCGATCCAGCTGACGGATTTGACCAGCTCGGCCACCTGCCAGAAACAGCCCAGCACGCCCATGACGAAGACGGCCAGGATCAGCCCGTTCAGGTATTCGTTCGAGTGAAAGATCGACAGGATGCGGCCATAGGCGAACCAGGCGCCGGCCACGACCAGCACCAGCACGATCAGCATCAGCAGGATCTGCCGGACGGGCTGCGAGAATTGCGGCTGCGAGGGCCCGGTCCCGCCCGGCCCCCCGTCGCGCGTGGCCGCCAGCCGGGCGGCGCGAGAGCGGCGGCCTTCCGGCGCGGCGGGCGGACCCTCGGGCGGTTCGGCGTCAGTTCGGGACAAGTTCCACCCCCTTGCTGTTTTCCGAGCCGACTGTAGAGGCCGGACCCGCGCCTGCCAAGCGCCCTCGCCAGGGGAAATCGCGCCTATCCCCCGCCGGGGTGCAACAGCCCGCGGACCTGCCGCGCCAGCTCGTCCAGGGCCCGGTCCTCGATGCCCATCTGCGCCAGGTGCCGGGCGGTGTTGAACAGGTAATCCGCGTTCGGCCCCCGCCCGCCCTGCGCCACGGCGATGATGCGGGCCTGTTCGTGCAGCTCCAGCGGGCCGGCATATTGGTCGTGATCGCGCCGGATCACATAGGCGATCGCCTCGACGCCGCGGCCGTCGTCCAGCGCCAGCGGCAGGAAAAGCTCGGCATAGGCGTTGGTGGTCAGCTCGCGCGCGCGCAGGCCGGACAGCGTCTCTTCCCAGTCCGGCTCGGCCACGCGCAGCGCCAGGCCCCGGCAATGCGCCCCCGGATCGGCCTCCAGCCCCAGGACCAGCCCCGGCGTCTCGCTGGTGCCGCGATAGACGATCGAGCGCAGGCAGAAGCTGCGGGCATAGCCGTCCAGCGTCGCGGGCACCATCTCGGCCACGGGAAAGCCCGGATCCCACATCAAAGAGCCATAGGCAAAGACCCAATGCTCCGGCCGTTCACCCATTCTTTACCCCGGTGCCCTAGATAATTCGGTCAGGAAAAACTTAGGACAGCAGGGCCGGCGTTCCAAGACGCCATGAAAACCCCGAGGACCGGATGCGCCGATTGCTTGCCCCCCTGATCGTTCTTGCCCTGATCCTGGGCGGCCTGTGGCTGGGCGGGGAAAGCCTGATGGCGCAGCAGCTGCGCCGGATCGCGGCCGGACAACCCGCGGCCGAACTGGGCGCGGTGCAGGAACTGCGCGAGCCGGGCCGGATCGGGGTGCGCGCCTTGGCGCTGGGAATGCAGACCGACCTCGGCCGCGTCGAACTGCCGCAGGCCGAGCTTTGGCTCAGCCCGCTGCGGCCCACGGAGCTGCGGCTGGCCCTGCCGCCCGGCGCGACGCTGGACCCCGGCTCGGGCCCCGTGGCGCTGGGGCTCGGCGATGCCGCCGCCCGGCTGCGCGTGCAGCCGCTGAACGGGCTGGCCATGGCCTCGGCCGGGATCGAGGCCGGCCCGCTGACGGTCGAGGGCGCGGCGCTCGCCACGCGGCTGCACGCCGATGCCGTGCAGCGCGACCTCGACGCCGATGCGCCGGAGGCGGCCGCGGCCGCCTATGACCTGGAGCTGGACTTGGACGATCTGGAACCCGGCCTGTTCGCGACCCTGCCCCTGCCCGGCCGGCTCAGCCTGGCCGCCACCGGCCGGGTCTGGCTGGACGCCCTGCCCCGTCCGGCGACGCTGGACCCCGACCGGGCACCGCTGCCGGTGGGGCTGCGGCTCGACGATGCCGAATTGCGCCTGGGCGCGGTGCAGGCCCGCATCCTGGGCCGAATCGAGGCCGATGCCCAAGGGCGCGCCCAGGGCCGGCTGGTGCTTTACACCAGGGACGCCGAGGCGCTGTTGCAGGCCGCGGCCACGGCGGGACTGATCCCGACCAGGGTGGTGACGCTGGCCGGCACCATGCTCAAGAACATCTCGGACCTGCCGCTGCCCGAGGATGCGGGCCAGGATTTCCCGCCCCCGGCCGAGGGCGAATTGCGCCTGCCGCTCAGCTTCGCCGAGGGCAGGACGAGCCTTGGCCCGATGGTGCTGGGCCCGGCCCCGGCCTTCCCGCGCCGCTAGGGCCCGCGCCGCTAGCAGGCTGCTGAAAAAGGATTTTGAGAGGGCGACGCAGCGGAAATCGTTCTGGATCCAGCGAATATCGGCCCGGAAATGGGGTGTTTTCGGCAATTTGAGGCGGATTTCCCGGTTCCCCGCCCACGCTGTCCTGTCGCAAGGACTTTTTCAGCAGCCTGCTAGGGCTTGGGCGTCTCGCCCGCCGCCAGGCTGCGGCCGAAATCCGGTGCCGCGGTGTCCTGCCCGGCCTCGATGATGCCGCGCCGGATCGCCCGCGTGCGGGTGAAGTAATCGTGCAGATGCGCCCCGTCGCCCATGCGGATCGCGCGCTGCAGCACGAAAAGCTCCTCGGTAAAGCGGCCCAGGATGTCCAGCACCGCCTCCTTGTTCTGCAGGAACACGTCGCGCCACATGGTCGGGTCCGAGGCGGCGATGCGGGTGAAGTCCCGAAAACCCGCCGCCGAATACTTGATGACCTCGCTTTCGGTGACGCGCTTGAGGTGATCGGCCACCCCCACCATGGTATAGGCGATCAGATGCGGCGTATGGCTGGTCACAGCCAGCACCAGGTCGTGATGGGCGGCGTCCATCGCCTCGACATTGGCGCCCATGGCACGGATCAGCGCCGACAGCCGCTCGACCGCCGCCGGATCGCTGTCCGCGGCGGGGGTCAGCAGCCACCAGCGGTTGCGAAACAGCGCGGCAAAGCCCGAACGGGGGCCGGAATGCTCGGTCCCGGCCAGCGGATGGCCGGGGATGAAATGCACGCCCGCGGGGATATGCGGCGCCACCGCCTCGATCACCGCCTGCTTGACCGAGCCCACGTCGGTCACGGTCGCGCCCGGCTTCAGATGCGGCGCGATCTCGGCCGCGACCGCGCCCATGGCGCCCACCGGCACGGCCAGCACCACCAGGTCGGCCCCCGCCACCGCCTCGGCCGCGCTCTCGGCCACGCGGTCGGCCAGCCCGATCTCGCGCGCGACGGCGCGGGTCTCGGGGCTGCGGGCATGGCCCACCACCTCGCGCGCCAGCCCCGCCTCGCGCATGGCCAGCGACATCGAGCCGGCGATCAGCCCCAGCCCGATCAGCGCCACCCGGTCATAGATCGCGGCCATCAGCGGCTTCCCGCGCGCTCGGCCATGAACTGGCCGATGACATGGGCCACGCGCCGGCAGGACGCCTCGTCGCCCACGGTGATGCGCAGGCAATGCGGCAGGCCGTAGCCGGCGACGCGGCGCACGATCAGCCCCTGCGCCTTCAGATATTCGTCGCAGGCCCCCGCGGTTTCCACATCGGCAAAGCGGGCCAGGATGAAATTCGCGCAGGAGGTGTCCGAGGGCACGCCCTTCTCGGCCAGCGCCTCGGCCAGCCAGGCGCGCATGCGGGCATTCTCGGCCTGGCAGCGGGCGATATGCTCGCGGTCGCGCATGGCGGCCTCGGCCCCCTCCAGCGCGACATTGGACAGGTTGAAGGGGCCGCGGATGCGGTTCAGCACATCGACGATCTCGCGCGGGCCGTAACCCCAGCCGACGCGCAAGCCCCCCAGCCCGTAGATCTTCGAGAAGGTCCGGGTCATGAACACGTTGGGCAGCCGGCTCGCCAGCTCGGCGCCGCCATCGTAATCCTCGACATATTCGGCATAGGCCGCATCGACCACCAGGATCGCCTGCGGCACGGCGCGGGCCAGCCGCTCCAACTCCGGCAGGCCGATCATGGTGCCGGTCGGGTTGTTGGGATTGGCGACGAAGATCAGCCGCGTGCGCTCGCTCGCCCCGGCGATCAGCGCGTCCACATCCGTCACCCGGTCGCGTTCGGCCACCTGCACCGGGGTCGCCCCGGCGGCATGAGCCGAGATGCGATACATCAGGAAACCATGCTCGGTGAACAGCACCTCGGTCCCCGGCCCGGCATAGGCCTGGCACAGGAAATGGATGATCTCGTCCGAGCCGACGCCGCAGATGATGCGATCCGGGTCCAGCCCATGCACCTCGCCGATGGCGGCGCGCAGCCCGGCATGGTCGGTATTGGGATAGCGGTGCAGCGCATGGGCGGCGCGGATCACCGCCTCGCGCGCCTTGTCCGACGGCCCGAAGGGGTTCTCGTTCGAGGAAAGCTTCACGACATTCTCGACCCCCGCCACCTTCGAGGCCCCGCCCTCGTAAAGCGAGATCTCCATGATGCCGGGTTGCGGAGCGATGGTCGTCTGGTTCTGCGACATGGCGGCCCTCTTGCAAGCCCGGCCGTCTTAGCGCCCGGAGAAAGGCTTGGAAAGCCTCGTCGGCCCGCCGCCTTCACCGTTTTCCAAATACTCCCGCGACGGCGCGCGGCATGCGCCGGCGCCGCCGGTCTCCCCCGGCTTCTTCGTTCCGAAAATACCCATGCAAGGCCGCAGCCGGCCCGGCGGTGCCGTCACTCGGCCGCCAGCGCCTTCTCCAGCTCGGGCAGGAAGCGGTTGGTGTAATCCTCGCGCACCAGCGGCCCGGCATAGCGGTAAAGGATGCGGCCCGAGCCGTCGATGATGAAGGTCTCGGGCGGCGCGGTCACGCCCCAGTCGATCGCCACCCGCCCGCGCGGATCGGTGGCAAGCGCGTGATAGGGGTCGCCATGCTCGGACAGGAACCCCAGCGCGGCGCCCTCGGGATCCTTCAGGTCGACGCCATAGACCGGCAGCTTGGCCGAAAGCTCGGTCAGCGTCGGATGCTCGGCGCGGCAGGGCGGGCACCAGCTGGCCCAGAAATTCACCAGCTTCACCCCCGGCTGGCGCAGCATCTCGTCGGTCAGCTGCACCTTGCCGGGCAGCGTGGTCTCGCCGACCGAAGGCGCCTCGCGCCCGATCATGGCCGAGGGCAGCGCGTCGGGATCGTCGCGCAGCAGCGCCCAGCCGGAAAGCCCGGCGAAACCGGCAAACACCGCCACCGGCAACAGCATCATCGGCGAGATCCTAGCCACGGCGCTCATGCTCCTGCAATTCGCGGCGGGCGCGGGCATTGGCCAGCACGGTCTGGACGACGATGCCGACCAGCAGCACCAGGCTTGCGCCATAGGCGGCCAGGACGGTCCCGGCATATTTGCCAAGTTCGGTCATGCGCGATTCTCCCTTGCCAGCAGGGCCGCCAGGCGGCGGCGGCGGATCTCGGTCCGGGTGCGGACCAGCAAAAGCGCCAGGAACAGCAGGAAGAACCCCGCCATGGTCAGGTAGAGCGGATAGCGATAGACCGCCGACATCCGCTCGCCCGGCGCCATGGACAGCGAGGCGCCCTGGTGCAGCCCCTGGTTCCAGAAATTCACCGCATAGCGCGACAGCAGCGCAAAGACCGAGCCCACGAGGCACAGAACCCCGGTCAGGTCGGCGGCGCTGTCGGGATTCTCGACCGCCCCCCACAGCGCCATATAGCCCAGATAGAACAGGAACAGGATCAGAAACGAGGTCAGGCGCGGATCCCATTCCCACCAGGTGCCCCACATCGGCTGGCCCCAGATCGCCCCGGTGATCAGCGCGATCAGCGTCATCACCGCGCCGACGGGCGCCGCGGCCTTGGCGGCCAGCGCGCTGACGTGGTGGCGCCGGACCAGCCAGATCAGCGAAGTCACCAGCATCATCAGCCAGATGTTGATCGCCATCAGCGCGGCGGGGACGTGCAGGAAGATGATCTTGACCGTCGATCCCTGCTTGTAGTCCTGGGGCGTCAGAAAGCCCCAGACCAGCCCCGCCACGGTGCAGACCGCCGCCGCCGCGGCCACCCAGGGCAGCACGGCGCCCGAGGTGCGCATGAACTTGACGGGGTTGGCATATTCCCAGATTGACATGTTCGCTTCCTAAATCGGGCGCGTCGCCCGCTCAAGTGGCCAGTGGTCGCATTCACCGCAGATTGACACGCAGCGCAGCGGCTGCGGCAAAGGGCGCCAGGGCCAATGTGGCCAGCGTGATCGCCGCCAGGAAGACCAAAGGCGTCACCGGATCGGCCCCTGCGGCACCGCGCCGCACCGCCTCGGCCCCGAAGATCAGCGTCGGCACGTAGAGCGGCAGCACCAGCAGCGACATCAGCAGCCCGCCGCGGCGCAGCCCCACCGTCACCGCCGCGCCGAAGGCGCCCAGCATCGACAGCGCCGGCGTGCCCAGCATCAGCGAGGCGACCAGCCAGGGATAGGCCGGCCCCGGCAGGTGCAAAAGCAGCCCGAAGACCGGCGCCGACAGCGCCAGCGGCAGGCCCGTCACCAGCCAATGCGCGAAGGCCTTGATCGCCACCGTCCCCTCCAGCGGCAGGGGCGCCGTGGCCAGCAGGTCCAGGCTGCCATCCTCGAAATCCAGCGCAAAGATGCGGTCGAGCGACAGCAGGCACGAGAGCAGCGCCCCGACCCACAGGATGCCCGGCGCGATGCGCGAAAGCTGGCCGCCCTCGGGGCCGACGCCGAAGGGGACCAGCGTGCAGACGATCAGGAAGAACGCCAGCGCCAGGCCGAAGCCGCCGCCGGCGCGGGTGGCCAGCCGCAGGTCGCGGATCAGCAGCGCCTTCATCCGCGCATCCTCATTTGGCCGCCCTCATCCGAATGCCTCGTTGAAACCGGCCGGCCGCGATTCGCGGCGCGTGCGGGTGGCGCGATAGGGGCCAAGCTCCAGGATCTCGGCCTCGGGCAGGCCCAGCTCGATATGGGTGGCGATCACCGCCGCCCCGCCCCGCCCCAGATGGGCGCGCAGCATCCCGGCGAACAGCGCCACCGAATCGCGATCCAGCGATACCGTCGGCTCGTCCAGCAGCCAGACCGGACGCCCCGTCACCATCAGCCGCGCCAGCCCCAGCCGCCGCTTCTGCCCGGCGGAAAGCGCATGCGCCGGGCGGTCGGCCAGGTCGCGCAGGTTCATCGCCTCCAGCGCTCCGGCGATGTCATGGCCGCCGAAGATCTCGGACCAGAAGCGCAGGTTCTCGGCCGCGGTCAGCGCCGGCTTCAGCCCGTCGGAATGGCCGGCATAGGCGATGGCGTCGGGCGCGGCCTCGATCACGCCGGCGACCAGCGGCTGCAGCCCGGCCAGCGTGCGCAGAAGCGTGGTCTTGCCGACGCCGTTCGGCCCGCGCAGCACCAGCGCGCCGCCGGCCTCCAGGTTGAAGCTGACGCCCTCGACGGCACGCAGCCCGCCCCGCGCCACGGCCAGGTCGCGGACCGCGAGCAGGCTCATAGCGGGATCAGCGCGCAGGCCACGCGCCGGCTTTCGGACAGCGTGACGTTGTAGCTGCGCGCGGCCGAGGGCGAGTTCATCGGCTCGGCCATCACCCCCGCGGCGTCCAGCGCCGCGGCCAGGTCGCGCGGCGGAAAGGCGATCTCGGCCCCCATGCCCAGGAAAAGCACGTCCACCTGGCCGGCCAGCGCCAGCAGGGGGGCGCGGTCATCCAGCCCGCCCCAGGGCTGCACGCCCGCGGCGGTGACGATCACCGCGCCATGATGCACCACGCCGCCGACGCGAAAGAAGCCGGGGCCGTAGCCGTCCACCGGCACGGCCCCGGAAAATTCCGTCGGCACCATCATCGGCATCAGGGCGCGTCCCGGAAGGCGGCGGGAATGTCCTCGCCCGGCGCCTTTTCCTTGGGATCGGGCTTGGACCAGTCGCGCTTGACGCCCAGCCACAGCACGATGTTCTTGGCGACATAGATCGTCGAATAGCAGCCCACGATCACGCCCCAGAGCATGGCGATGACGAAGTCGCGGATCACGTCGCCGCCAAAGATCAGCATGGCGGTCAGCGCGATGGCGGTCGTCACCGCCGTCATGATGGTGCGCGACAGCGTCTCGTTGCAGGTCAGGTTCATCAGGTCGAGCAGCGGCCGCGTCTTGTACTTGATCAGGTTCTCGCGCAGCCGGTCGAAGACCACGACCGTATCGTTGCACGAAAAACCCAGCGTGGTCAGCAGCGCCGCGATGGTGGTCAGGTCGAAGCGCAGCTGGAACAGCGAGAACAGCCCGACCGTCAGCAGCACGTCATGGATCAGCGAGATCACCGCCCCCAGCGCGAACTGCCATTCGAAGCGCAGCCAGATATAGAACATGATGCCGATGGTCGCGGCACCCACCGCATAGAGGGCGGTCTTGATCAGCTCGCCCGAGACCTTGGGGCCGACCGATTCCACCGCGGCAAAGACCACCTGCGGATCGACGGTCTTCAGCGCCGCCTCGATCTCGTTCAGCTGCTCGGGCGTGACCGATCCGGTCTCGTCGGTCGTGCCGATGCGGATCATGGCGACATGCTTGGTGGTGCCGAAGGCGGGGTCGAAGACCTCGGTGATCGAGACATCGCCCAGGTGCAGATCGCTCATCGCCTGGCGATAGTCGCCGACCTCGAAGGCGGTCGGGCTTTCGGTGCGGATGGTGGTGCCGCCCTTGAAGTCGATGCCGAAGTTCAGCCCCATCACCAGCAGCAGCAGGACCGATCCGACCATGGCCGCGGCCGAGACGCCGAAGCTCAGCCATTGCCAGCGGAAGAAGTTGAAGGCGGTGTTGTCGGGAACGAGTTTCAGACGAAATGCCATGGTCCTGCTCCCTTACAAGATCAGTTCTTTGGGCTTGCGCCATTCCAGCCAGAACACGATCATCAGCCGCGTCAGGTAGATCGCGGTAAAGACCGAGGTGACAAGGCCGATGGTCAGCGTGACCGCGAAGCCCTTGACCGGACCCGAGCCCAGGAAGAACATCACCGCGGCGGCGATGAAGCTGGTGACGTTGGCGTCGATGATCGCCGACATCGCCTCGCTGAAGCCGTCGTCGATGGCCTTGACGATGCGCTTGCCGGCGCGCAGTTCCTCGCGGATGCGTTCGTAGATGATGACGTTGGCATCCACCGCCGTGCCGACGGTCAGCACGATGCCGGCGATGCCGGGAAGCGTCAGCGTCGCCCCCATCATCGACATGACCGACAGGATCAGGATGACGTTGACGATCACCGCGATCGAGGCGAAGACGCCGAACAGCCCGTAGCTTGCGACCATATAGGCCACCACGGCGACCGTGGCGATGATCGAGGACAGCCGGCCGGCGTCGATCGAATCCTGCCCCAGCTCCGGGCCGATGGTGCGTTCTTCCAGGAAGGTCATCTCGGCCGGCAGGGCGCCGGCGCGCAGCAGCACGGCCAGCCGGGTCGATTCGTCCACGTTCATCGCGCCCGAGATCTGGCCCGAGCCGGTGGTGATCGCCTGCCGGATCACCGGCGCCGAGATCACCTGGTTGTCCAGCACGATGGCGAAGGGCTGGCCGATATTGGCCGAGGTATAGGCCCCGAACCGCTTGGCGCCCGAGGGGCCGAAGCGGAAATCGACCGCCGGCGCGCCGTTCTGGTCGAAGCTCGGCCGGGCGTCGGTCAGATCCTCGCCGGTGACGACCGGGCTTTCCTCGATCACGTAATAGACGCCGGGCTCGTCCATCGAGGGCAGCAGCACATTGCCGGTGCCGGGGCGGGCATTGGCGTCGGCGGTGCGGCTGACCACCGGGTTGAAGGTCAGCTTCGCCGTGGTGCCGATCAGCTGCTTCAGCTCCTCTGCCGAGCCGATGCCGGGCACCTGGATCAGGATGCGGTCCTTGCCCTGGCGCATGATCGTCGGCTCGCGCGTGCCGACCTCGTCGATGCGGCGGCGGATGATCTCGAGGCTCTGCTGCACGGTGCGGTCGTCGGTCGCGGCCTTTTCCGCATCCGAAAGCTGCACGGTAAGCCGGTTGCCCGAGGCCGAGATCGCCAGGTCGCTTTGCCCCGCGCCGGTCAGCGAGGTGACGGGCACGGCAAGGCCGCGGGCGATCTCGACCGCCTTGGCCATCTGGTCGGGATTGCCGATCTCGACCGCCAGCTGCCCCTCGGGCGCCTGGACGCGGCGGACGGCGCCCACCACGTCGCGCTGCGCCGCCAGCGCGTCGCGCAGCTCGGGCCAAAGCGCATCCATGCGCGCCTTGTAGACATCCCGGACATGCACCTCGCCCAGAAGATGGGCGCCGCCGCGCAGGTCCAGGCCCAGGTTGACCAGCCCCGAGGGCAGCCAGTCGGGCCAGCCGGCGCGGGCGGCGGCGTCTTCCTGGGATTCGAACCCGTTGCGTTCGGCGGCGGTGACGGCGTCGTTATGCTGCTCGACCCGGCTGTAGAACAGGTTCGGCATGGCATAGAGCAGACCCAGGGCGACGAGCCCCAGGATCAGCAGACGCTTCCAGAATGGGATGTCCAGCATGGCGGGATGCGGTTCTTCAGCTGTTGGCGGCGGCGGGTTGGGTGCGGTTCACGAGCCCGGTCACGGTCGAGCGGATCACGCGGACCTTGACGCCGGGGGCGATCTCGACCTCGAGCTCGTTCTCGCGCACCGAAGTCACCTTGCCGATCAGCCCGCCCTGGGTCACGATCTCGTCGCCCTTCTTCAGCGCCTCGACCATGGCGCGATGTTCCTTCACGCGCTTCTGCTGCGGGCGGATCATCAGGAAATACATGATGACGAAGATCAGGATGAGCGGCAGGAACGAGGCGAGTCCTGCAGCGCCGGAAGCGCCTCCGGCGGCCTGGGCATAGGCGGGGGTCACGAGCATTAAGTCTATCCCTGTGCTGTCGTTCTCCGGGCGATCCCCCGGCGGAATTGGCGCGCACCCTATCCGCGGCTCGGACCGATGGCAAGAAAGCCGATGGCTGCTCGCCGCACTGGCGCAGGGGGGCTCCGCCCCCGTCCTTCGGACTCCCCCGGGATATTTGGGCACGAAAGAAAGGCCCGCGCTTCTTTCGTGTCAAAATATCCTGGGGGAAGCGCGGAACGCGCTGGGGGCAAAGCCCCCGCTGAAAGGTGCCGTGGACACGGGCGGCGGGCTGTGGCAGGTCAATGCGGGCCAAGCCTAGCAAGGGGGATCACGATGGCTGAGGACAAGGCGCCCCATCCCGCGCCGGACCATCCCGCACTGGCCCGCGATGCGGCCGACCGCACCGGCATCCGCCGCCTGCTGGCGATCATGGCCGCGCTGCGCGACCCGCAGGCCGGCTGCCCCTGGGACATCGAGCAGGACTTCGCCTCGATCGCGCCCTATACCATCGAAGAGGCGCATGAGGTCGCCGACGCCATCGCGCGCGAAGCCTGGGACGAATTGCCCGGAGAGCTGGGCGACCTGCTGCTGCAGGTGGTTTTCCACGCGCAAATGGCGGCCGAGGCGGGCATGTTCGACTTTGCCGACGTGGTCGAGAAGATCTCGGACAAGATGATCGACCGCCACCCGCATATCTTCGGCGACGAATCCCGCGACAAGTCGGCCGCCCAGCAGATCAAGGATTGGGAGGCGATCAAGGCCCGCGAACGCGCGGCCAAGGCGGAACGCGGCGTGCTGGACGGGGTGGCGCTTGGCCTGCCGGCGCTGACCCGCGCGGTCAAGCTGCAGAACCGCGCCGCCCGCGTCGGCTTCGACTGGCCCGGCCCGGCCGAGGTGCTGGACAAGATCACCGAGGAGGCGCGCGAGTTGGTCGAGGCCAGGGGCGGCTCCGATCACGCCCATTTGACCGAGGAATTCGGCGACCTGATGTTCGTGATGGCGAATCTGGCCCGGCATCTGGAGATCGACCCCGAGGAGGCGCTGCGCCTGGCCAATGCCAAGTTCACCCGCCGCTTCCGCTCCATCGAGGCGGCGCTCGCCGCCCAGGGCCGCCGCCCCGAGGACAGCGACCTGGCCGAGATGGACGCGCTGTGGAACGAGGCCAAGGCTGCCGAACGCGCCTGATCCGCTGGCCGCCCTGCCGCCGCTGGCAGGGATCGAGCCGCTGCGCGTGGCGCGCGACCGGCCCGACCGGCTGGTGGTGCAGGTCCGGCTGGACGGGCAGCCGGCCTGGCTTCGGCAGTTCCGCGGCGCCGATCCTGCCGCCGGCGTGAGCCAGGCCCTGGCGCGGCTGCATCGGGCGGCCGAACTGCTGGGGCAGGATCTCGACGCCGTCGCCCCGCCCCTGCTGGCCCTGCCCGAACGCGGCATCCTGATCACCGCGCCGGCTCCGGGCCGGCCCATGGCGCAGCTGCTGGCCGAGGCGGACCCGGTGGAACGCGCCGCGCTGATCGCGCGCATCGGGGTTTGGCTGCGCCACCTGGCCGCCGCGACGCGCGCCCGCGGCACCTTCGGCCCGCGCTTCTGGCTCAACGGGCTCGAGGCGCGGATCGCGGCGGCCTCGGGGGGCTGGATCGACGCCGACCTGGTGGCCGGCCACATGCGGCGGATGCGGGCCGAGGCCGCCCCGCTGCGCGGCGCCGCGGTCGAGCGCGGGCTCTGCCACGGCGACCTGACGCCCGACAACCTTTTCGCCGACGAGCCCCGCCCCGGCGCGCTGCGGCTGACCGCCATCGACATGCAGGGCGCGACCGAAATGGCGCTGGCCCGCGACATGGCGCGGCTGCTGGTCTGGCTGGAAAGCCGGCGTGCGGAGCCGCCGGGACGGACGCGGGACGGGATCGCCCTGGCCGACTGGCAGGCGCTGGCCGGGGTGCCGGGCCTGCTGGCGCCGGACCAGGCGCCGATCCTGCGCTTCCTGGTCGGGGAATTGATGCTGGCCTATTATCTCGACAGCGCCCGCCAGCCGGTGCGGCGCCGGGCGCTGGTCCGGGCGATACGGGCCTGGGCCAAGGACAAGGTCACGCCGGCGCCATGACCTCGGCCAGCGCCGCATCATAGACCGCCAGCGCCTCGGCCCGGTCGCGGGCCCGCGATGCGCCTTCGGACAATTGCCGCCGCCAGCCGCGCGCGCCGGGACGGCCGTGGAACAGGCCCAGCATGTGCCGCGTTGCCTGATGCAGCCGCCCGCCCTGGGCAAGATGCGCATCGACCAGGTCGCGCAGCGCCCGCGCCGCCTCCAGCGGACCGGCAAAGCGCGGCTCCTCGCCCCACAGCCGGTCGGCCTCGCCCAGGATGTCCCAGGGCTGGTGATAGGCCGCGCGCCCGACCATCACCCCGTCCATCGCCCGCAGGTGATCGCGCACCGCGTCGAGCGAGGCGATGCCGCCGTTGACCGACAGGTGCAGGTCGGGAAACGCCTGCTTCATGCGATGCACCAGCGGATAGTCCAGCGGCGGAATCTCGCGATTCTCGCGCGGCGACAGGCCCTGGAGCCAGGCCTTGCGGGCATGGATGGTCATGCGGCGCACGCCCACGTCGCGCATGCGGGCGATGAAATCGGGCAGCACCGCCTGAGGCAGCTGATCGTCCACGCCGATGCGGCATTTCACCGTGACCTCGACCGGGCTGGCGGCGACCATCGCCGCGACGCATTCGGCGACCAGTTCCGGCCGGGTCATCAGCACGGCGCCGAAACAGCCCGATTGCACCCGGTCGCTGGGGCAGCCGACGTTCAGGTTGATCTCGTCATAGCCCCAATCGGCGCCGATCCGCGCCGCCTCGGCCAGCTGCACCGGGTCAGAGCCGCCCAGCTGCAACGCCACCGGATGCTCGGCCGCATCGAAATCCAGGAGCCTGGCCCGGTCGCCGAAAACCAGCGCCGGGGCCGTCACCATCTCGGTATAAAGCAGCGTGCGGCGCGACAGCAGCCGGTGAATGCGGCGGCAGAGGCTGTCGGTCCAATCCATCATCGGCGCGACGGAAAGCCGCGCGTTGTTGTTTTTGTTGACGAAATTATCCGTCTCAGCCATTTCCAGCACTGGTCGCGCCGCCCGATCCTGTCTTGTTCCCGCCTGCGAATCGCGGGGTCTTGGCAAATCCCAGGGAACCACCGCCCCGGCGCCGCTCCGGGAACGGCATCGCCGTCTATACCGCACCGGCACCGGCAGCGCCACCTTGGGGATTCGACCGCCGAAATCATCAAGAGGCGCTTTCCGGGATATTGAAAAGCCGCCCATGAGGCGGCTTCATTGTCGCGACAACCATCGGCCGGTCATAAACGTCCGGCCAGGTTTTGTCAGAACCGATACGACGCCCGGATCTGGACCATATCCGCATCAAGGTCGATATTGGTGCCGTCCACATCCGAGAAATCGGCATGGCTGTATTCCAGGCCGGCCGAGAAATTGTCGGTCAAAAGGAAATCGGCGCCAATGCCATAGGTCAGGCCGGTTTCCTTGGCATCCTCGCCCGAAAGACGCGCGGCACCCAGGGTCACATAGGGCTGGAACTTGCCCATGTCGTAGCCGGCACGGGCGCGCAGGCGCCACAGGTCCGCGCTGCCGTCGAAATCGTCATGCTCGACATTGTTGTAGTCCAGTTCGCCGCCCAGGACGAACTGGCCGAAATCACGCAGATAACCGGCGTGCAGGCCAAGCGCGTCGAAATCGCCCGCATCGACGGTGACGCCGGGAACCGAGGCGTCGAGGTTGCCCTGCCCGTATTGGAGACCGGCGTAGAACCCGGTCCAATCGACATCGGCGCGGGTTTGCGCGACGGCCACCGGCTGCTCAACGACCGGAGGAACATATCCCCCGGCAAAGGAGGCGCCCGCAACAAGGCTGGCTGCAAGGCTGGCTGCGGCGGCATAGAATGCAGCTTTCAACTTCATCTCCGTAAGTCATGCGAATGCTCGCCGGCGGCACATATCGGCAAAGCCGCGCCCGGAAAAGCGGCCGGAAAAAGCCGCGAGGGTGATGTGATATTTTTATGACTCGGGCAGTTGCATATCATGCCTGCGCCGGAGCTTTATAAGCTCAAGCCGACGATCCCGCGCCGATGAAAACACGACATCCTAGCCGCGGCACAGCAGGCCGCCGCCCTGCCCCAGGCAACCGACGGGGCGCTGCCCTGGACCGGGAATCGCTGGGGCGCAAGCCGCACCGCGTTCAAACGGCCGTCGCCTGCACGGATCATGATCCGTCCGGCTTCTTGCGCTTGGTGGCTGATTGGATGGTACCGCCTCCCCGGCTCGAACGGGGGACCTCTAGATCCACAATCTAGCGCTCTAACCAACTGAGCTAAGGCGGCACAGGCGGGTATCTAGCGCCAGCCACCGGGCTGCGCAAGCCCGTCTTGCCGGAAATTCGCATGCGGGTTAAGGAAAATCCCCGGATCCATGAGGCCAGGCGCCAGGAGAGCCAGCATGAGCATCAACAGCCAAAGCGACATCGCCGCCAATCTTCAGATCGGCCCCACCGACCGCGGCATGGTCAGGATCTATGTCGAGGCCGAGAACGTCGACCTGCCGCTGGACTTCGACCCCGACGAGGCCGAGGAAATCGCCGAGGAACTGCTGGCCGCCGCCGAGGCCGCGCGCAGCATCGGCGGCCCTTCGAAACCCGGCAAGGACGTCAGGAAGCCGCGCCGCTGATCCCCATCGGATCGGTCAGCGCCAGAAGCCGCGCGGTCGAGACGCGGGCGATGTCGCGCAAAAGCCGGCTGCGCCGCGCCCCGGCCAGCCGCGATTCGGGGGCCATGCGCACCAGCTCGGCCCCCCAGCTGTCGGCGCGGATCAGGCCCGAGCCCTGGGGCAGCAGGTCTTCGGGGAAATCGGCATCCACCGCCCAGAAGAAGCGGTCGCAGAACTGCAGATAGCCCTGCCATTTCCGGTCCGAGACGAAATCGGCCCGGCAGCTCTTGCATTCGACGACCCAGATCTCGCCCCTGGGCGTGACCGAGATCACGTCGACCCGCAGCCCGCCCGCCGGCACGAATTCCGGCAGCGCCGCATGGCCCAGCCCGGCCAGCATCCGCGCCACCCCGCGCGCAAGCCGCTGGCCCGGCAGGGCGGGCAGAAGATCGGCGGTCGGATCGGCGGCGCTGTTCATGCGTCCACCATGAACGAAAGGGAAACATTGCGCAAGCTCGCGCCGCCCTTGCAGCCCATGGGCGGCCGTCCTATCTTTGGGCTGGCGGGTTTCTGCTCTTCTCGTGCGCGGCCATCTTTCTCACTGGCCTATAACTTCACCGAGGGGGCTGGCTCTGTCGGGGCCCTGGTCCCGTTATCCGGTTCCCACCTGGACATCCAGGCTTTCGGGGAAACCTGCGCCGCCACGGTCGCTGCGGTTCCCGCCACCGCTTTTCCCCCTGCTCCCGATGCAAAAAGGGGCGGCCCGAAGGCCGCCCATGGAGAGAGAGGAGGGATCTTCTTTCTTCTGCTCGATCAGAAGCCGTAGACCAGCGACACGCCCAGCGTGTTGTCGGTGCGGGTCGCGCGATCCGAAACATACTCGGTCTTATAGGAAATCCGGGTCGCGAAGGCTTCCGTCATCTTGAAGTTCAGACCCAGTTCGTTGGTCGCGGTATCGTTCGCGTCCGAGGTCAGATAGTCGGTGTCGTTGGTGATGAAGAACTGGTCGTTGATCCGGTGATAGAAACGCGACGACAGCAGGTAGCCGACTTCGGTTTCCGTGTTGTAGTCGTAGGTCTCGGCGACCGGGTCGATCACGTCCACGGCCTTGGTGTAGCGCACGCCGACGGCGGCCTGCACGCGCCAGGCGGTGGTGTCGTTGTTGATCACGCGGTAACCCGGACCGACGCCGAAATAGGCGTCACGCTTCAGGCGGCCGTCCAAGTCCGCGAAGCTCTCGTCGGTGGCCAGGCTGACCGGATCGTTGGCCAGCGCATCGGTCGTCAGACGACCCAGAGCGAAGCCGTAGAAGCGATCGTTGATGTCATACATGCCTTCGTAGATGACATAGGTCTTTTCGGTATCCGTGTCGCCGGCATTGTTCTCGCCGTATTCAAGCAGGATACCGACCGATTGCGAGAAGCGGCCCTGGTTCGACGACAGGCGGCCGGCCAGGCTGAAGTCCTGGTTCTCGCTGTTGCCGGTGCGGCCGACGTAGCTCAGCGCGACCGAGCCGAACACGCCTTGGCGGCGCTCGGGATTGCCGAAGCGATAGGCGTCGGACGAGCGGTCGAAATCGTCGCGGACCGCCTCCTCGACGTCCCGCATCTGTTCGTTGACTTCCGTGATGCCGGTGGCATCGGCGCCCGTGGCGATTTCGGATTGCGCGAAAGCCGGGGCCGAGAACGCGGCGGCCAGGGCGGTGGCACCGGCGAGGTAAGCAAGCGTCTTCATTGTGTCAGTCCTTTTCCGAACCGTTTCGTGTCCGTGGCACCGCCCTTGCGGAACCACGAGCATCTCTGCTGGCCCAGAGGTAGAACCGTCGCGCCCGACGATAAAGAGGCCCGGAAAACTGCGCAAAAACTCGCAAAAACGTGAAATTCGGCGGGAACCTGCCCATCGGCGGAAAACGGATCATGCGAAAACGTGATGAAACCTTTTCGCCCGCCGGTTGCACGGAATTTTCGGCGCGGCCTCAGGCGGGTAACAGGGCACCACATTGCTAACGAAAGATGACAATGCTGAAACACCGGGATGACGGCAGGGAGTTGCACAAAAAAAAGGCACCGGATCGGCGCCTTTCCGAGATGAAATTGTTGCGAAAGGTCCACAGTGGCGACGCAAAAATGCAGCGCCTGCCGGGCGGGCCGCGAAGATCAGCGCGGGCGGGTGGCGGCGGGGGCCATGGCGGGCGCGGGGTTGGGGCGAATCCGCTGCCGCAGGCCGCCGCCGCGGCCATCCTTGCGCGCCATCAGCATGATGCGGATGCCGAACTGCACCCCCGAGAACAGGATGGTGTGGAATACGACCAGCATCAGCACCGCGATCCAGCCGCCGCGCGTGGCCGTCACCAGATGCCGAAGCGTGCCGACATCCAGCGCCAGAAGCAGCGCGGTAAAGGCCAGCGCCAGCGCGAAGCCGATGGCGATGCTGACGATATAAAGCCGGACGAGTTGCGGCATCTTTTTTCCCGGAACAGACAAGCCCGGCCATTCTAGCGCGGATCGCGGCAAAGCCCGAGGGGAAAATCCCGCGCGCCCCGCGTCAGAATGCCTCGGGACGGGCCTCGCGCGCCATGTGGTCCAGCACGGCGTTGACGAATTTCGACTCGCGCCCCTCGGCGAAGAAGGCCTGCGACAGGCGGACATATTCGGCGATGACCACCTTGGGCGGGGTCTTGGGCGTCACCAGCTCGGCGCCCGCGGCCCGGAAGACCGAGCGCAGCACCGGGTCGATGCGGCCGATCGGCCATTTCGCCACCAGCGCCCGGTCGGTCATCTGGTCGATCCGCGACTGCCAGGTGACGGCATCGTCCACGATGCGGGTGAACAGCGCCTGGTCGGCCTCGGCCGAGACCATGTCCTCGTCCTCGTCCTCGCGGCCGATGCGCCAGTTCAGGAACTCGCGCTGCACGCGGTCGGCGGACTGGCCGCCCGCCTCCATCTGGAACAGCGCCTGCACCGCATAAAGCCGCGCGGCCGCGGCGCGGGCCTGCCGCGCCTGCCGGTCGCCGTCGCGGCGCGTCTTGTCGCCCGCCCCGCTCATGCGCTGCCCGGCCCGTCGATCTCGCCGGCCAGCTTGATCACGTCGCGCGGCACCGGGGCGTCGCCGCGCGGCGATTGCCCGGCCCAGCCGCGCTTGAGCGCGATCAGGTGCAGCGCCGCGGCCGCGGCCCCGCCGCCCTTGTTCTGGCCCTGCGGATCGGCGCGCAGCTCGGCCTGGGCGGTGTTTTCCACCGTCAGGATGCCGTTGCCGATGCAATGGCCCTGCAGGCCCAGCAGCATCAGCCCGCGCGAGCTGTCGTTGCAGACGGTGTCGTAATGCGTCGTCTCGCCGCGGATCACGCAGCCAAGCGCGACATAGCCGTCGTAAAGGTTGCGGCCGGCCGCCAGGGCGATGGCGCTGGGGATTTCCAGCGCGCCGGGCACCTCGACCAGATCGACGGTGGCACCGGCGGCCTCGGCCACGCCGCGCGCGCCGGCGATCAGCCCGTCGGCGATCTGGCGGTAATAGGGCGCGACCACGATCAGCAGGCGCGCGCCGCCCTCGATCCGGGGCAGCGGCAATTGGTCATGTTCGATGCTGGCGGCCATTTCGTCACTCTTTGGGAATCGAGCGGGTGGAATGGATCGAAAGCCCGTAGGCGTCAAGCCCGACCACCTTGACCGGCGCCGAATTGGTCAGCACCACCAGCTCGGACAGGCCGAGCGCCGAGAGGATCTGCGCCCCCAGCCCGTATTGGCGCAGCACATGCGAGGAAACCTCGTCCTGGCGCGGCAGGCGCGGCTCGAGGTCGCGAAACAGCACCACGACGCCCCTGCCCTCCTGGGCGATGACGCGCATGGCGGCGTCCAGGGTGCCGGCGCTCTCGCGCCCGATCCCCAGGACGTCGTGCAGCGGGTCCAGCACATGCATGCGCACCGGCACCGGGCCGGGCGCGGTCAGGTCGCCCTTGGTCAGCACGATATGCTCGGCCCCCGAGGTCTCGTCGGCGAAGATGCGCATCATCCAGTCGCCGCCGTGGATCGAATGCACGGCGCGCTGGCCGCGCTCGGCGATCAGGTTGTCGTGGCGGCGGCGATAGGCGATCAGGTCGCTGATGGTGCCGATCTTCAGCCCGTGCTTCTGCGCGAATGCCACCAGGTCCGGCAGCCGCGCCATGGTGCCGTCCTCGTTCATGATCTCGCAGATCACGCCCGAGGGGTTCAGCCCCGCCAGCCGCGCCACGTCCACCGCCGCCTCGGTATGGCCGGCGCGCACCAGCACGCCGCCCTCGCGGGCGCGCAGCGGAAAGACATGGCCGGGCGTGGCGATGTCGGCCGCGCCCTTGCTGGGGTCGATGGCCACCGCGACGGTATGGGCACGGTCATGGGCCGAGATGCCGGTGGTCACGCCCTCGCGCGCCTCGATCGACATGGTGAAGGCGGTCTCGTGCCGGCTGGAGTTCTTGGGGCTCATCAGCTGCAGGCCAAGCGCGTCGATGCGCGGGCCGGGCAGCGACAGGCAGATCAGCCCGCGGCCATGGGTGGCCATGAAGTTGATCGCCTCGGGCGTGGCCATCTGGGCGGGGATGACCAGGTCGCCCTCGTTCTCGCGGTCCTCGTGGTCGACCAGGATGAACATGCGGCCGTTGCGGGCCTCGTTGATGATCTCCTCGATGGGAGAGATCGCGTCGGACCAGTCGCGCTCGACCGGCCCCGGCTTTTCATACTGCATCCGCCGCTCCTGCAAAGAATTGCCGGCCGGTGACGAAACCCGCCAGCCCGCCTGCCACCATCATTTCCCGCTCATGCCCGGTCTCGCCGATCATCAGCACCGCATCGCCGGGCAGGCCCCGTGCCCGCAGCCAGCCCTTCATCCCGTCCCGGATCGCCGACCAGCTGGCGCCAAAGGGCGGCAGGCGTTCGGCCGAGACCGCCCCGATCTGCACCGCGATCGCATCGGGCGCAAGCCCCGGCGCGCAGCCCAGATGCGGCGCGGCGGCACTTTCGGCGATGCGCCGGCGCTCGGCCGCGCCGACCGGCTGGCCGTCGCGGAACACCCCCAGCGCATTCGTCGAGTAAAGAAACGCCACCAGGTCGCGCCCGGTCGTCGCCCGCACCCCGGCATAGGTCTTGTAGTCCAGCCCCAGCTGCCTGGCCCGGCGGACCTGCATGCGCACCACCTCGACCGGCAGCCGCGCGCCCAGCAGCTCGCGCCGCGCCACGGTCCAGGCATGGACGCGAAAGCCGCGGCCCGCCTCGGGGGACAGCGCCGGGCCGCGGTTATGGCCGATCCCGGCCATCAGCCCGCCTCGGCCAGCCGCGCGACATAGCGCGCCAGCGTGTCGATTTCCAGGTTCACCTCGTCGCCCGGCTGCACCTCGCCCCAGGTGGTCACGGCCTGGGTGTGGGGGATGACGTTCACGCCGAAGCGATCGCCCTCGACCTCGTTCACCGTCAGCGAGGTGCCGTTCAGCGCCACCGAGCCCTTGGGCGCGATGAAGCGCGCCAGCGCCCTGGGCGCGCGCAGGGTGATGCGGGTGCTGCCGCCTTCGTCGCGCATCTCCTCGATCACCGCGACGCCGTCGACATGGCCCGAGACGATATGCCCGCCCAGCTCGTCGCCGACGCGCAGCGCGCGTTCCAGGTTCAGCCGCTTGCCGGGCGCCCAGCCGTTGGCGCCGATGTTGGTCTTGGAGATGGTCTCGGCCGAGATGTCCACGTCGAACCAGTCCGCCCCCTTCTCGACCACGGTCAGGCAGATGCCGTCGCAGGCGATCGAGGCGCCCAGGTCCACCCCCGCCATCTCGTAATGGCAGGAAATCCGCGCCCGCATGTCGCCGCGCATCTCGACGCGGGATACCTCGCCGATATCGGTGATGATGCCGGTAAACATGGACGCCCCCTTCCTTTGGCTGCCCGAGAACTAGAGCCTCGGCGCGCGATCTTCAAGCAAAGCCGCAGCCGGGGGCCGCGCCGATTAAGGCAAAATGAGGAAAGGCCGTGACAGCGGCGGGATTTTGGTGCAATCAGAGGGAATATGACCTCGGTGGCTGGGCCCCGCCTGTAGCGAAAAGCCCGATTCCTGCACAAACAGACACCAGGCTCATATGCTCAATCCCATGACCGGCCCCCGCCACGTCCGCGATCTGCGCCCCGCCCCGGCGCCTGCGGCACCCCAGCGCCCGCTTGCCCCGCCCGATCCGCCGCCGCCCCAGCGCAAGCTGGTCCCGGTGGCGGCGACCGCCGCATTGCCCGCAGCCAAGCGCGTCTTCCTGATGCTGCAGGGCCCGCACGGCCCGTTCTTCGACCGCGTCGGCCGGCTTTTGCGCGCCACCGGCGCCCAGGTCTGGCGCGTCGGCTTCAACGCCGGCGATGAGTTCTTCTGGTCCGACGCGTCCCGGTTCATCCGCCACGGCACCGGGCCCGAGGACTGGCCAGACCACCTGGACCGCATCGTCACCGAAAAGGGCGTGACCGACATCGTGCTTTACGGCGACGTGCGCCCGGTCCATGCCGCCGCGCGCGAGGCGGCGCGGCGCCACGACCTGGTGCTGCATGTCTTCGAGGAAGGCTATCTGCGCCCGTTCTGGATCACCTATGAGCGCGGCGGCTCGAACGGGCATTCGGCGCTGATGCGCATCCCCCTGCGCGAGATGCGCAATGCGCTGCGCAACCGCATCGCCGAGATGCACCGCCCGCCGGCGCGCTGGGGCGACATGCGCCAGCACAAGTTCTATGGCGCGCTCTATCACTTCCTGGTGCTGGTGGCGAACCGCCGCTATCCCGGCTACCGCACCCACCGCCAGATCGGCGTGTTCCAGGAATTCCGGCTGAACCTGCGCCGCTTCGTGCTGACGCCCTTCGACGCGCTGGCCCGCATGCGCGAGGCGGGGGCGGTGCGGCGCGGCGGCTTGCCCTATGTGCTGGTGCTGATGCAGCTCGAGCACGATTCGAACTTCGTCGCCCATTCGCCCTATGCCCGCATGGCCGATTTCACCGACGAGCTGCTGACCGAATTCGCCCGCTCGGCGCCGCGCCACCACCATATCGTCTTCAAGGCGCATCCGCTCGAGGACGGGCGCGGCGGCATCCGCCAGGCCATCCTGGACCGCGCCCTGGCGCTGGGCATCGCCGAGCGGGTGCATTTCGTGCGCGGCGGCAAGCTGGCGCGGCTGCTGAACCAGGCGCGGGCGGCGGTCACGGTCAATTCGACCGCGGCGCAGCAGGCGCTGTGGCGCGGCCTGCCGGTCAAGGCGATGGGGCGCGCGGTCTTCGACAAGCCCGGCCTGGTCTCGGACCAGAGCCTGGCGGAATTCCTGCACGATCCGCGCCCGCCCAAGGCGGCGGCCTATCGCCGCTATCGCGACTTCCTGCTGGAAAGCAGCCAGGTGCCGGGGGGCTATTACGCCGCCCGCTCGCGCGCCCATGCGCTGCGCATCGTCGTCGACATGATGCTGGCGCCCGAGGATCCCTATCAGGCGCTTTTCGCCGGACGTGGCAAATATCGGCAACAGATGCTCGACAAGGACGAGTGAAGCGCCCAAAGAACATGGAAAACCCGGGCCCGCTGGGCTAACGTGCCAGCAAAAGACCGCGGCGATCCGGGAATCGCGCGAGTGGACAGGAGTGACAGTTTGAGCGAAGTCAGTTTTTCAGCCCATGTGGGTGGTCCGGCCGCGCCTCGGTCCGGCGTTCTCGGCGCGCGCCTGGCGCGGATGGCGGTGCTTGGCGCGCTGCTGCTGGTGTCGGCCTGCGGCCTGCCGCGTTCGGGGCCGACCAAGGGCCAGATCATCTCGGGCTCGGTGGACAAGGGCGGCAGCACCCATATCGTGCATGTGGACGACCGGGTGAACCGCGCCGCCAGCTTCTCGCCCGCCTACGGCTTCTCGTCGGATTTCCGCGCCGCCGGCCAGGTCGGCGCCGACGAGGTGCGTCCGGGCGACGTGCTGGGCCTGCAGATCTGGGAAAACGTCGATGACGGGCTGCTGGCCTCGATGGGGCAAAGCTCGACCGCGCTGACCGAGCTTCAGGTGGACAGCCAGGGCTATATCTTCGTGCCCTATGCCGGCCGCATCCGCGCCGCCGGCAACAGCCCGGACGAGCTGCGCCGCATCATCACCCAGAAGCTGGAAAGCCAGACCCCCGACCCGCAGGTCATGGTGACGCGCGTCGCCGGCGACGGCGCCACCGTCTCGGTCATGGGCAAGGTGAACGCCCAGGGCGTCTTCCCGATCGAGCGGCCGACGCGGACGCTGTCCTCGATGCTGTCCAAGGCCGGCGGCGTCTCGATCGAGCCCGAGATCGCGGTGGTGACGGTGAAACGCGGCAATTCCAGCGGCAAGGTCTGGCTGCGCGACCTTTACTCCAACGCCCGCAACGACATCGCGCTGCGCCCCGGCGACGTGATCCTGGTCGAAGAGGACGAGCGCAGCTTCACCGCGCTCGGCGCGCTGGGCGGCCAGACCAAGGTGCCCTTGGGCAACGAACAGATCAACGCCATCGAGGCGGTGGCCATGGTCGGCGGGCTCAACACCACGCTGGCCGATCCCAAGGGCGTGTTCGTGCTGCGCGACGAGCCGCCGGCGGTGGCCCGCGCCGTGCTGGGCCGCGGCGACATCCAGGGCAGCCAGCGCGTCGCCTATGTGCTGGACCTGACCAGGCCCGACGGCATGTTCCTGGCGCGCGATTTCGTCATCCGCGACGGCGACACCGTCTATGTGACCGAGGCGCCCTTCGTGCAATGGCGCAAGACCCTGCAGTCGATCCTGGGCACCGCGACCGAGGTCGGCTCGGTAGACAGCGCCTTCCGGTAAGGACGTGGAGCAGAACGACGATGCCGCCGGGGATTCCCGGCGGCTTTTCATATGCAGCGGCGGCTTCCTGACCCGGCCTCGCCTGCGCCGCATCCTGCATCTGGCCGGATGGTCGCCCCGCATCGGCCTGCCCGGCCCCGGCGATCACGTCGGCATCTGGGGCGACAGCCCGACCGCCTGGCGCGGCAAGGCGCTGGCCGCCCGCCGCGGCGCCCGGCTGGTGCGGGTCGAGGACGCCTTCCTGCGCTCGGTCCTGCCGGGACGGGCGCGCGGCGCGGTGGCGCGGCGCGGGCCCATCGGCCTGCTGGTCGACCCCGTCGGGCTGCATTTCGACGCCGAGGCGCCCTCGCTGATCGAAACGATGGTGCATGCGCCCGGCACCCAGGCGCAACAGCAACGCGCGCGACAGGGGATCGCGCGGCTGATCGCGGCCGACCTGTCGAAATACAACGCGCATCTGCCCCAGGTCGCGCCGCCCGCCGCCGGCTATGTGCTGGTCATCGACCAGACCCGCGGCGACGCCTCGCTGCGCGGGGCGGGCCGGGCGGATTTCCTGGCCATGCTGGAGGCGGCGCGCGACGAAAATCCCGGCCTGCCGCTGGTGGTCCGCAGCCATCCCGAGACCGCGCGCGGCCTGCGACCCGGCCATTTCAGCCCTGCCGACCTGCGCCGCGGCGAGGTCTTTTGCGACGGCGCGGTGTCGCCCTGGGCGCTGCTTGCGGGCGCGGCGCGGGTCTATGCCTGTTCCTCGCAGCTGGGATACGAGGCGATGCTGGCCGGCCACCGGCCGCGCATCTTCGGCCGTCCCTTCTATGCCGGCTGGGGCCTGACGGACGACCAGCACCCGATCCCGCGCCGCAGCCCGGCCAGCATCGAGCAGCTTTTCGCCGCCAGCCACCTGCTGGCGCCGGTCTGGTATGATCCCTGCCGCGACCGGCTGACGGATTTCGAGGGCGCGCTGGAACAGATCGAGGCCGAGGCCCGCGCCTGGCGCCAGGACAATGCCGGCCATCGCGCGCATGGCATCCGGCTGTGGAAACGCCCGTTCATGGCGCGGTTCTTCGGCAGCGGCCGGGGGGTGCGCTTTGTCGCGAAACCGGGACCGGGCGTGACCATGGCCTGGGCAGGCCGCGCCGATCAGGTGCCCGGCGCGCTGCGGGTCGAGGACGGATTCCTGCGCTCGCGCGGGCTGGGGGCGGCGCTGGTCCCGCCCCTGTCGCTGGTCGCCGACGACCTGGGCATCTATTACGACCCCGGCCGCGAAAGCCGGTTCGAGCGGCTGATGGCCGAACCCCTGCCCCCCGGCGGGCGGGACCGCGCCCTGCGCCTGGCCCGGCTGCTGGTCGAGGCCGGGATCACCAAATACAACCTGTCCGGCGGGCCGCCCGACCTGCCGCCCGGCCGTCGCATCCTGGTGCCGGGCCAGGTCGAGGACGATGCCTCGATCCGCCTGGGCGCGGGAGCCGAGCGCACCAACCTGGCCCTGCTGGAGCGCACGCGGGCCGAGAATCCCGATGCTGTGCTGGTCTACAAGCCGCATCCCGATGTCGAGGCCGGGTTGCGCCCCGGCCTGGTCGCCCCGGCCGATCTGGAACGGCTGGCCGATGTGGTCGCCCGCAACGCGGCCGCCGATGCGCTGATGGGCCGGGTGGACGCGGTCTGGACCATGACCTCGACCCTGGGGTTCGAGGCGCTGTTGCGCGGCCTGCCCGTCACCACGCTGGGCGCGCCCTTCTATGCCGGCTGGGGGCTGACGCGCGACCTGGGGCCGGTGCCGGCGCGGCGGCAGGTGCGGGCGGACCTGGCGCTGCTGGTCCATGCCGCGCTGATCGCCTATCCACGCTATTTCGACCCGGTGAGCCACCTGCCCTGCCCGCCCGAGCTCGCCGTCGAACGGCTGCGCGATCCGGGATTCGGCGCGGGCGGCCCGGCGCTACGGCTGCTGTCCAAGGCGCAGGGCCTGCTGGCGGGCCACGCCTGGCTCTGGCGGCGCTAGGCCGCGACCGATTGATTAACGCTCCACCGCATCATCGCGCAGCCAGCGATGCAGGACGTCGGGGCCGATCCGGCGCGTCTCGGCCAGCCGGAAGCGCGGCGCATCGGCCAGGCGCCCCAGCCCCAGCGCGCCGATCCCGGCGCGGCCGTCGCCGCCCAGCACCACCCCGGCGCTATAGCCGATCAGCTGGTCCACCAGCCCCGCGCGCAAAAGGCTGGCCGCCAGCACCCCGCCGCCTTCGCAAAGGACACGGGTCAGGCCACGGACGCCCAGTTCGGCCATGACATCCTCGGGGCGGCCGGCGAGCTGCCACAGCGGGCCATGCTCCGGCCCCTCATCCGGCAGGTCGGGCAAGGGGCGCGACGAGACCACGATCCGCACCGGCTGCCGCACCGGGCCGAAGCCGCGCACGTTCAGCCCCGGCCGGTCGGCGCGCGCCGTCTCGCCGCCGACCATCACCGCGTCATGGCCCAGACGCAGGGCATGGACATGGCGGCGGGCCTCGGCCCCGGTGATCCACTGGCTTTCGCCCGAGGCGGTGGCGATGCGGCCGTCGAAGCTGGCGCCCAGCTTCAGCGTCAGCATCGGCCGGCCACGCTGGATGCGGCTGAGGAAACCGCGCTGCACCGCGCGGGCCTCGGCCTCGCAGATGCCTTCGATTACCTCGATGCCGGCCGCGCGCAGGATGGCATGGCCGCGGCCGGCCACGCGCGGGTCGGGATCGGTCATGGCGGTGACGACGCGGGCGATGCCGGTGCGGACCAGCGCCTCGGCGCAGGGCGGGGTCTTGCCGTGATGGGCGCAGGGCTCCAGCGTGACATAGGCGGTGGCGCCGCGCGCCGCCGCGCCGGCCTGGGCCAGCGCCATGACCTCGGCATGGGGGCGGCCGCCGGGCTGGGTCCAGCCGCGCCCGACCACCGCGCCGTCGCGCAGCAGGACGCAGCCCACCGCCGGATTGGGCCAGACATTGCCCAGGCCGCGCCGCGCCAGCGCCAGCGCGTGGCGCATGTGGCGGCGGTCGGTCACTCCTCGACCGTCTGCGGGCGCAGCTCGGACACGAACTTGTCGAAATCGTCCGCCGCCTGGAAGTTCTTGTAGACGCTGGCGAAGCGGACATAGGAAACGGTGTCGATCCGGGCCAGCGTCTCCATCACGATCTCGCCGATGACCTTCGAGGGGATGTCGGTGTCGCCCATGCTTTCCAGCCGGCGCACGATGCCCGAGATCATCTGGTCGATGCGCTCGGGGTCGATCGGGCGCTTCTGCATGGCGATGCGGATCGAGCGCTCCAGCTTGGCGCGGTCGAAATCCTCGCGCCTTCCGCTGGACTTGACCACGACCAGGTCGCGCAGCTGCACCCGCTCATAGGTGGTGAAGCGGCCGCCGCAGGCCGGGCAGAAGCGGCGTCGGCGGATCGCCACGTTGTCTTCGGCCGGACGCGAATCCTTGACCTGCGTATCGACATTTCCACAGAAAGGACAGCGCATCCCTTGTTCCCCCAAAGCCCCGGACCCCTGCCAGTATAGGCAAGCCCAAACCGCTTGGGTAGTGCGTTGAGCGCCCTACAAGATCGGCGATGCGCGGGCTGGGCGGACTGACGCTGCGGCAATTGCGCAAGCGGGCGGGGATGCGGCGGAAATCCGGCACTGGCGTCTCGACAGGCCGTCCGGTCGCATGCAACATTCGCCCCGTCATCGGCCGCCCAGGAACAGGCCGATCAACGCGGAGGAACCCATGAAGACAACCAACCAGTTCGGCCGGCGCGCCTTTCTGACCCGCGCCACGGTTGGCGGCGCGACCGCAGCGGCCGGGGCTGCGCTTGCCGCGCCCGCCATCGCGCAAGAGATGCCCGAGGTGAAATGGCGGCTGACCTCGGCCTTCCCGAAATCGCTGGACACCATCTATGGCGGCGCCGAGGTTCTGTCGAAATACCTGTCCGAGGCCACCGGCGGCAAGTTCCAGATCCAGGTCTTTGCCGGCGGCGAGATCGTGCCCGGCCTGCAGGCCCAGGACGCCGTCACCGACGGCACCGTCGAGGCCTGCCATACGGTCGGCTATTACAGCTGGGGCAAGGATCCGACCTTCGCGCTGGGTTCGGCCGTGCCCTTCGCGCTGTCGGCGCGGGCCATGAACGCCTGGCAATACCACGGCGGCGGCATCGATCTTTACAACGAATTCCTGGCCACCCATAACATCTTCGGCCTGCCGGGCGGCAATACCGGCGTGCAGATGGGCGGCTGGTTCCGCAAGGAAATCAACGCCGTGGCCGATCTGCAGGGCCTGAAGATCCGTGTCGGCGGCTTTGCCGGCAAGGTGCTGGAGCGGCTGGGCGCGGTGCCGCAGCAGATCGCCGGCGGCGACATCTATCCGGCGCTGGAAAAGGGCACCATCGACGCCTCGGAATGGGTCGGCCCCTATGACGACCTGAAGCTGGGCTTCTTCAAGGTCGCGCCCTATTATTACTATCCCGGCTGGTGGGAAGGCGGCCCGACCGTGCATTTCTTCTTTGCCAAGGACAAATACGAGGCGCTGCCCGAGAACTACAAGTCGCTTCTGCACACCGCGTGCCGGGCGGTCGATGCCGACATGCTGCAGAAATACGACCACCTGAACCCCACGGCTCTGAAGGAGCTGGTGGCCTCGGGGGCGCAGTTGCGCCCGTTCAGCGCCGAGATCCTGGACGCCTGCTACAAGGCCGCGAACGAGGTCTATGCCGAACTGGAAGCCTCGAACGCGCCGTTCAAGAAGATCTGGGAATCGATCAAGGGGGCGCGGGGCGACTGGTATCTCTACAACCAGACCGCCGAATATACCTATGATACCTTCATGATGATCCAGCAGCGCAACGGCACGCTCTGATCCGTCGCAAGCCTGCAATCGGGCCGCCGCGAGCGATCGCGGCGGCCCTTTTCGTTGCGGGGCGCGGGGGGCGAAGGCGGGCGGGAAACCCGCCCAGCCCGATCAGTTCCCCGCCGGCTGTTGCGGGGCGGTCAGGCCCGGCGGCGGGCCTGACAGCGCCCCCAGCCCGTCCTGCGGCGCGGCGGGGGCCGGGGCCGGGGCGGTCGCCCCATCCGCCGGCGCGGCCGGCGCAGCGGGGGTGCCGAAGTTCGGCGCCCCGCCCAGGCCGCCCGGCGCGGGAATGCCGCCCGGCGCAGCGGTTCCGGGCGCGGCCGGCTGGCCGAAGGGATCGCCCAGCCCGCCGAGGCCGCCAAGGCCGCCCAGCCCGCCGCCCGAGGGGATCTCGATCCTGACGTTCGAGGTATCGACCGGCGCGCCCTTGTAGTGCATGACCAGTCCGGGGAAGGTCATGACGATGGCGACCATGACCAGCTGGATGCAGACATAGGGCACCGCGCCCCAATAGATCTGCCCGGTGGTCACCGGCTGCATCATCTGCCCCGTCACCTTGTCGCGATAGGGCGATTTCGGCGCCACCGAGCGCAGGAAGAACAGCGAGAAGCCGAAGGGCGGGTGCATGAAGCTGGTCTGCATGTTCACCCCCAGCAGCACGCCGAACCAGATCAGGTCGATGCCCATCGCCTGCGCCGCCGGCGCCAGCAGCGGCACGATGATGAACGCCAGCTCGAAGAAGTCGAGGAAGAAGGCCAGCAAAAAGACCAGCACCGACACCGCGATCAGGAAGCCGTATTCGCCGCCGGGCAGCGAGGTCAGCAGATGCTCGACCCAGATATGCCCGTTCACGCCGTAGAAGGTCAGCGAGAAGACCCGCGCCCCGATCAGGATGAACATGACGAAGGCCGACAGCCGCGTCGTCGCCAGAAGCGCCTGGCGGATCACGTCATAGCTGAGCCGCCCCTTGACCCCGGCCAGCAGCAGCGCGCCGACCGCACCCATGGCGCCGCCCTCGGTGGGGGTGGCGATGCCCAGGAAGATCGTGCCCAGCACCAGGAAGATCAGCGCCAGCGGCGGGATCAGCACGATGACGACCTGCTGCGCCAGCCGCGACATCAGGTTGATCTTCAACGCCCGGTCCAGCAGCGCCAGCACATAGATCACGATCACCGCCAGCGAGGGGGCGAGGATGTCGGCATCCTTGCCATGGGTCGGGTAGAGCCAGCGGAAGGCCAGCCAGGCCATGCCCACGGTCAGCGCCAGCGCCACCAGCAGCGAGGTGACGCCCGAGCCCAGCGTCCGCGCCTCTTTCGGCAGGGCCGGCAGGCTGTTCGGCCGGATGAACGACATGACGAAGATATAGAGCATGTAGATCCCGGTCAGCACCAGGCCGGGGATCAGCGCGCCCTTGTACATGTCGCCCACCGAACGGCCGAGCTGGTCGGCCAGCACGATCAGCACCAGCGAGGGCGGGATGATCTGCGCCAGCGTCCCCGAGGCCGCGATGGTGCCCGAGGCGATGCGCCGGTCATAGCCATAGCGCAGCATGATCGGCAGCGAGATCAGCCCCATGGCGATGACCGAGGCCGCGACCACGCCGGTCGTCGCCGCCAGCAGCGCGCCGACGATGATCACCGCATAGGCCAGGCCGCCGCGGATCGGACCGAAAAGCTGGCCGACCGTGTCCAGCAGGTCCTCGGCCATGCCGGATTTCTCCAGCACGATGCCCATGAAGGTGAAGAAGGGGATGGCCAGCAATGTCTCGTTCGACATCACCCCCCATAACCGCTCGGGCATGGCGTTCAGCAGGGGCCAGCTGAGGTTGATGTTGCCACCCGACAGCGGTGCCAGTTCGACGCCGATGACGAAGAACAAAAGCCCGTTCGCCGCCAGCGCGAAAGCCACCGGATAACCGAAGAGCAGGAAGATCACCAGCGAGGCGAACATGATCGGCGCCATGTTCTGCGCGATGAAGATCATCATTTGCGGGACTCCCCGTCCTTCGTCTCATCCTCGATCGCGGCCGTCATCTCGCGCACCATGATCTCGCCCTCCATGGCGGCGGCCTCATGGGCCGAGACGAAGGGGTTGGGATCCTCGATGATGCCGCGCATGACGGCGATCTTCTTGATGATCTCGGAAATGCCCTGGAAGAACAGCATGACGAAGCCGGCCAGCAGCAGCATCTTGGCCGGCCACAGCACCAGCCCGCCGGCATTGGTCGAGACCTCGCCGCGGTAGTAGGAGCGCATCGCCCAGGGGTAGAGATACCAGATCATCAGCGTGACGAAGGGCATCAGGAAGAACACATGCCCGATCAGGTCGATCCAGTGCTGGCGGCGGCGGCGCCACATGCCATAGATGATGTCGATGCGGATATGCTCGTTCTCCTTCAGCGTATAGGCCGCGGCGCCCAGGAAGGCGGCGCCATAGAGATACCATTGCAACTCCAGCCAGGCATTGGACGAGGTGTTCAGCACCTTGCGGATGACCGCATTCCCAGCGCTGACCAGCACGGCGACCAGGATCAGCCAGCTTGCGCCGCGGCCGATGACCGAATTGACGCGGTCGATGCCGCGAGAAAGCCCCAGCAGGGCACCCATATGAAAAACCTCCCCAAAACAATGGCCGCCCCTTGCCGTGGCGGCGGCGGATAATCCCCACCTTTCATGTAGCCGTTTGGTATGAGTGAAGTGCAAAAACCCGTCAAGAAAAAGGCGATGCGACGTAACGGCGCTTAGGCAAGGGCGGCCAGCGCCACCAGCCCGGCCGTCTCGCCCGCCTGTTGCATGGCGCCCAGCACGTCGCCGGTCTGCCCGCCAAGCGCCCGCAGGGCCCGGCGCGCCAGCCAAAGCTGCGCCGCCGCCACCGCCGCGGCCAGCACCAGCCAGCCCGCCGCCGGATGCGGCAGGCCAAGCGCCGGCAGCATCAGCGCGGCAAACCCCAGCGCCAGGGCGGCGAGCATCGCGCCGCGCGTCGGCCGCCCCGCCGCATGGCCCAGCCCGTCGTGGCGCGCAGGCGGCATCAGCCCCAGCCCCAGCGCCATCCCCGCGCGCGAGGCCGCCGCCAGCCCGGCCACGGCCGCCGCGGCCAGCCAGGGCTGGGCGACCAGCGCCGCAATCGCCGCCACGCGCAGTCCCGTGACCAGGACCAGCGCCAGCACGCCATAGCTGCCGATGCGGGAATCGCGCATGATCTCCAGCCGGCGCTCACGGGTCGCGCCGCCGCTGCCATCGGCGCAATCGGCCAGCCCGTCCTCGTGCAGCGCGCCGGTGGCAAGGATCATGGCGCCGACCGCCAGAAGCGCCGCGACCATCCCCGGCAGCCCGGCAAGGGCCGCCAGCCCCAGCACGGCGGCACCGATGAACCCCACGGCAAGCCCCACCAGCGGAAAGGCCCAGGCCGCCTGCGCCAGCGTCGGCGGCGAGGCGGGCAGAAGCCGCCCCACGGGCAGCCGGGTCAGCCAGACCAGCGCCAGCGCCGCCTGCGCCAGAAGCCTAGCCAATCCCGGCCTCGGCAAAGGTGGCCATGCCGTTGTGGCATTCCAGCGCCGCGCGCAGGATCATCAGCGCCACCGCCGCGCCCGAGCCCTCGCCCAGCCGCATGTCCAGCGTCACCACCGGCTTCTTCTGCATCACCGCGACCAGCCGGCGGTGGCCCGGCTCGGCGCTTTCATGGCCGATCAGGCAATGGTCCAGCGCGTTGCGGTCGTTGACCAGCAACACGCCCGCCGCCGCCGAGCAGATGAACCCGTCCAGGATCACCGGGATGCCCAGCTCGCGCGCGCGGATCACCGCGCCGCAGATCGCCGCCTGCTCGCGCCCGCCATAGGAGCCCAGGATCGAGGCCGCCGTCGCCGCGCCCTTGTGCCGCTTGAGCCCGGCCTCGACGGCGGCGATCTTGCGGGCCAGCACCTCGTCGTCGGCGCCGGTGCCGGGGCCGACCCAATCCTCGGCCGTGCCGCCGAAGGTCGCCGCCGCCAGCGCCGCCGCGACGGTGGAATTGCCGATCCCCATCTCACCCAGCAGGATCACGTCGGCCTGCGCGTCCACGGCGTTCTTGCCGGTCTGGATGGCGGCGACCAGGTCGTCGACCTCCATCGCCATACCTTGGGTGAAATCGCCGGTCGGCCGGTCCAGGTCCAGCGCGATCACCTGCAATTCAGCGCCGGAGAGCCGGCAAAGCTGGTTGATCGCCGCGCCGCCCTGGCGGAAATTCTCGACCATCTGGGCGGTGACTTCGACCGGGAAGGGGTTCACGCCCTGCTGGGTGACGCCGTGATTGCCGGCAAAGACCAGCGCCTGCGCGCGCTCGATCCGCGGGCGCTCGCGCCCCTGCCAGCCGGCCATGAACACCGCCAGTTCCTCGAGCCGGCCCAGAGAGCCGGCGGGCTTGGTCAGCTGGTCCTGGCGGTCGCGGGCGGCGGCGGCGGCGGATTGATCGAACTCTTTCACGATGTCCCTCTTTGCGGTTTGAGGCGCAGCGGCAGGCCGCTGACGGCCATCCAGACCTCGTCGGCGATCCCGGCCACGGCCTGGTTCATCCAGCCATGCTCGTCCCGAAAGCGGCGGGCAAGCGCGTTTTCGGGCACGATGCCCAATCCCAGCTCGTTCGTCACCACGACCACCGGGCTTTTCTGTGCATCCAGCGCCCGGCAAAGCGCGCGGACATGCGGGCCGGGCTGGCCCTCGGCCATGACGTTGGACAGCCACAGCGTCAGGCAATCGACCAGCCGCACCCCCTGCCCGTCGGTGCGCGCCAGCGCGCCGGCCAGGTTGCGCGGCTCTTCGATCGAGCGCCAGCCGTCGTTGCCGCGCCGGTCGCGGTGCAAGCCGATGCGCTGCGCCATCTCGTCGTCCCAGGCCTCGGCCGTGGCGATATAGATGCGCCCGCCCTCATGGCCGGCGGCGATGGATTCGGCCAGGGCGGACTTGCCCGAGCGGGCGCCGCCAGTGACCAGGGTGATGCGCGGGTGCTTGCTCATGAAGCTGTTGTTTCACAAGGCCGGGCGCTGCGAAAGCCGGAAAACGCCGCGGCTGTCTTACAGGTTCCGGTTGCCTGCCGGGCCGCGGCCGGCGCAGCATGCGGCCATGAAGATCGACCCGATTCGCGAAACCACCGACGAGGCCCGCGCCCTTGCCCGGCAATTGCTGGAGGGCGCGCGCCATGCCAGCCTGGGCACGCTCGACCCCGATACGGGGGTGCCGCTGGTCACGCGCATCGCGCTGCAGACCGATGCGGATGGCGCGCCGCTTGCGCTGCTTTCGGGGCTTGCTGCGCATACGCGGGCGCTGGCGGCCGATCCGCGCGCCGGGCTGCTGATTGCGGCCGAGACCGCCAGGGGCGACGCCATGACCCATGCCCGCCTGTCGATCCTTGGCCGTGCCGCGCCCGTCGCGCCGGACGAGGGACGCCGCGCCCGCTGGCTGGCACGCGATCCCAAGGCCAAGGTCTATCTGGACCTGCCGGATTTCCGCTTCTGGCGCATCGAGCCGGTCTCGGCCTTGCTGAACGCGGGCTTCGGCCAAGCGTTCCGGCTGCTGCCGCCGGACATGCTGAAACCCCCGGCGGAATGATCCGCCGAGGGCAAAGGCCGGCATAAGGGGGGCGTCAGTCGGGGTTGTCCATGCGCAGCCGCAGGCTGACCGAGCCGCGCACCGCCGCGCCCCAGTTCAGCGCAACCTGTTGCCGCGTGGTTCCCAGCGCGGTCTGCACCCAGGGCATCTCGGACACGCGGGCATTGGCGGCATTGGTGATCTGGCTGGTGGCGATGATGGACTGGACGTTGCGCACCCAGCCGTTGAAGGGCAGCGCCTGGTCCACCGTCACCAGCCAGCGGTTCGAGGCGCTGGCCTGGTTATGCGCCACGTCGACCGGGTTGGCGACATAGCTGTTCACGCCGTTGAACATGTTGCCCTGGAACTGGATGTTGCGCATGCGCTGATAGTTCATGTCGGCGAATGTGGTGTCCACCTTCTCGATCCGGGCGATCTTGTTGAACAGCGACTTGAACACATTGCCCATCACCGCCAGCCCGTGGATGAAATGGCCGCTGCCATAGGGCTTGACCACCAGCCAGTTGAACCCCAGCGTCGTGTTCGAGGCCAGGAAGGTGTTGCCGGTGACGGTCAGCCCGCCAAAGGAATATTCCTCGCCGTCGAAATTCGGATAGGGGTCATGCTCGTTCGTCCATTCGATCGAGCAATTGTCGATATAGTTCCCGGTCACGGTCGCCTGCAGGTTGGTCTGGGTCAGCACCAGCCCGCCGAAGCGCACGCCGTTCTGGGCATTGTCGCCCTGGAACCAGTGATTGCCCTCGATCATGTGGCCGCCGCCGTTCATCACCGCGAAATGCGCGAAGCGGATGAAGCGGCTGTGGCGGATCTTGGCGTCGTTGTTGTTGACGTTCAGCGCGACGGTGGTGCGGTTCTGCGCCAGGTCGCCCATCTCGTTGGACAGGAATTCGCAGCGGTCCACCAGCATCCCCTGGCAGGACGAGCCGATCGAGGTGATGCCGCGATCCCTGGGCCGGGTGAAGTAGCAGTCGCGGAAACAGTTCATGTTGCCGGTCTTGGCCAGCATGACGCCGCTGGCATTGCCCTCCAGCAGGAATTCGATGTCGTCGAAGTTGAAGCGGCTCAGATGCTCCATCCCCGAGAAATCGAAGGCATAGCGATAGCGGCTGAAGGTATAGTTGCGCGTGCCCGCCCCGCCGTAAAGCGGCTGCGACAGCGTCAGCGTCCCGGCGGCGACGTTCCGGGCCAGGACATAGACCTCGCGGCCGACGCCGTTGCCGATGACGCGGGCGCCGACCTCGATATTGGCGATGTTGGCGACGGCCGAAAGCACCTGGGGCTGCGCCGGGTCGTAGGTCGCGGCCGATGTCGCCGCCCGCGTATCCCAGGCCGGGCCGGGCACGATGCTGACCTGGCCATTGGCGATGACGCGGCGGTTGGCAAAGCTGGTCATGCCCGGCACCGCGTCCGAAATGCTGATCGGCTCGGCCAGATGCACGTTGCGGCCGCAAAGGTCCAGCACCGCATGGTCGGTAAAGCCCAGCAGCGCCTGCAGCGCCCGCTTCATCCCCTCGGTCTCGTCGCCGAAGGCCGCGGCATAGGTCGGAAAGTCGAAGCTGCGCGTCAGCGACAGCCGCGCCGTGCGCGGCATGGCCAGCGTGCCGACGAAACGGACCGGCGAGGACAGGCTCAGGTCCGAGCCGATGCGATAGCTGCCCTCGGGCACCAGCACCTGCCGCCCGGCCGCGGCCTGGTCGGCGGCGAGGAAGGCGCCGCGGTCGTCGGTGGTCCCGTCGCCCATGGCGCCGAAATCGCGCACATCGACCCAGTCCAGCATCCCCGGCACGAAGGCGGCGGTCACGTCCTCGATCACGATGCTCTCGATGCGGATCGAGCCGTTGTTGTCCCCGGTCAGGTCCAACCCGAAATGGCCAAAGGCGGCGCTGCGTCCCCAGGCCATGTCCACGCCCTCGCGCCGGCCGGTGCCGACGATGGCCGAGACCTCGACCACCTGCCCATAGCCCGGCAGCGTGACCGCAGGGCCGGTCTGCGGCACGCCCGCCACGTTGTTGCCCGCGGCATTGCCGGCGAAGGCGGCGATGCGCACCTGCGGCAGGTTGCCCGCGATGGCCTTGACCCTGGCCGCGATGCGCAGATAGCTGCCGGGATTGATCGGCGTGCGCTGCATGTAGCGGATCTGCGTCACCGCATCTTGCTTGAGGATTTCCAGGCAGCTGCCGAAATCCTCGTCCGCCGGCACGATGGCCGCATTCGCCACCCCCGCCCAGGTCGGCGATCCCGCCCTGCCATCCGTCCGGGACCACTGATCCAGGCCCAGCCGGAAGGCGCGCGGCATCAACGACTGGTTGCCGATAATCGCAATGGTCATGCCAATTCTCCCCTAATCCAGAACGTGCGAGGCGGTTGCCCGCGCGGTCCGGTAGGAATCTGGCAATCTCGCGTTAACGGGTCGTTAACCATGCGCGCGCGGCAACGAGGCCGCGCGCAACAGGGAATTCCCGTTCTGGTTCAGGCGGTTGGTTCGGAAACCAGCTCGCCGGCCAGCGCCCGCTCGATCAGGGCGCGGGTTTCGGCCACGCCGTAAAGCGCGATGAAGCCGCCGAAGCGCGGCCCCTGGTCGGCGCCCAGCAACACCTGGTAGAGCGCCTGGAACCAGTCCTTCATCGGCTCGAACCCGTGTTCGCGGCCGATGGCAAAGACCATGGTCTGCAGGGCCTCGGCATCGGCGGGCTGGCTCCATGCCGCCAGCCGCCCGGCCAGATCCTCCAGCGCCCGGCGCTCGATTTCCGTGGGGGCGCGGAAGCTGCGGGTCGGCGCCACGAAATCGTTGAAATAGCGCACCGCGAAGGCGGCGGCCTGGTCCAGCGTCGGATGGGTCTCGGGGCTGGCCTCGGGCGCATAGCGGCGGATGAAGCCCCAGAGCCCCTCCTTGTCCTTGGCGCCGGCCACCGAAGCGAGGTTCAACAGCATCTGGAACGGCACCACCATGTCCGAGGCCGGAACCGCGCCGCCATGGATGTGCCAGACCGGGTTGGCCAGCTGCTGCTCGACCGTCTGGTCGGGATAGGCGCGCAGCTGCTGGTGGTATTCGTCCACCGCCTTGGGGATGACGTCGAAATACATCCGCTTCGCCGTCTTGGGCTTCTGGAACATGAAATAGGACAGGCTCTCGGTCGCGGCATAGGTCAGCCATTCGTCGATCGACAGCCCGTTGCCCTTGGACTTGCTGATCTTCTGCCCGTGCTGGTCCAAAAACAGCTCATAGGTGAAATGCTCGGGCGGCCGCCCGCCCAGGATCTTGCAGATGCCGTCATAGATCGGGGTGTTGGTGGAGTGATCCTTGCCATACATCTCGAAATCCACGTCCAGCGCCGCCCAGCGGGCGCCGAAATCCGGCTTCCATTGCAGCTTCACATGGCCGCCGGTGACGGGCAGCGTCAGTTCCTCGCCGTCCTCGTCGTCGAAGGTGACGGTGCCGGCCTTGGCGTCGACATGCTTGATCGGCACGTAAAGCACCTTGCCCGACTTGGGACTGATCGGCAGGAAGCAGGAATAGGTCTGCTGGCGCTCTTCGCGCAAGGATGCCAGCATGACCTCCATGATGGCGTCATAGCGTTCCGCGGCCAGCAGCAGCGTCGCGTCGAACTGGCCGGACTTGTAGAACTCGGTCGCGCTGATGAATTCGTATTCGAAGCCGAAGGTGTCCAGGAACCGGCGCAGCATGGCGTTGTTGTGCCCGCCGAAGCTGTCGTATTCGCCGAAGGGATCGGGCACCGTGGTCAGGGGCTCTTGCAGGTGCCGGCGCAGCATCTCTTGCTGGGGCACGTTGTCGGGCACCTTGCGCATGCCGTCCATGTCGTCCGAAAAGCAGAACAGCCGCGTCGGGATGTCCGAGATGATCTCGAAGGCGCGGCGGATCATGGTCGTGCGCGCCACCTCGCCGAAGGTGCCGATATGCGGCAGGCCCGAGGGGCCGTAGCCGGTCTCGAACAGGACATAGCCCTTTTCGGGATCCTTCTTCTCGTAGCGTTTCAGCACGCGGCGGGCCTCCTCGAAGGGCCAGGCCTTGGATTTCATCGCGGCGTCACGCAGGGCGGTCATTTTCGGGTCTCCATTGGGTCGAGACTTCCCCGTATTGAAACGGCGCCGGATGGTCAATAATTACCCCCGGAAACGCAAGGAGAAATGCTATGCCCGACAGCCTGCCCTCGTTCTCGCCCTGCGACGCGCTGGTCGCGGTCATGGTGGCGGTCTCGGCCTCGGACCAGAACCCGCGCACCGCCGAGCTGGTCGCCATCGAGCGGGCGGTGAACCACACGCCGGTCTTTGCCGCCTATGACATCGACCGCGTCCGTGCCGTGTCGCAGACGGTGGTGACGCTCTTCGAGGAAGAGGACGGGCTGGACGCGCTTTTCGGCCTGGTGCGCGAGGCGCTGCCGGAAAAGATGTTCGACACCGCCTATGTCCTGGCCTGCGACGTCGCCGCCTCGGACGGCCGCCTGGGCGAGATCGAGGCCGAGATGCTGGCCGAGATCCGCGACCAGCTGGAGATCGACCGCCTGCACGCCGCCGCCATCGAGCTCGCCGCCCGCGCCCGCCATCGCGTGCTTTGAAGCGCCCCGGCGGTTTCGCGGCCGCATGGGTATTTGGACAACGAAGAAGTCAGAGGCTGGCGACCCAGCCCTCGACCAGCGCCTGCTGAAGGCGTTTGGAGCGCCTGGTCCAGCCGATGACGCCCTCGGGCAGTTCCTGGCCCTGGCTGGCGGCGCGGCGCGGCTCGTCGCCGGTCAGGATGGCAAAGGCCAGCTCGCGCCCGCCGGGGCCCTGGGCGTAGCCGGCAAGGTTCGAGACGAAGTTCAGCGTCCCGGTCTTGGCCTCGATGGCGATGTCGCTGTCCTTGCGCTTGCCGCCCGCGTCCTTCAGCGGGATCGGCTTCAGCAACCCGCGCAGGCCGCGCGCCCGTCCCGGCCCGGCCATCAGCCCGGCCAGCATGCGCGCATCGGCACGGTTCGCGGGCGAGAGGCCGGAATGGTCGTGGAAGACGAAATCGCCGCCGACCCCCTGCCCGCGCAGCCAGTCCGCCATCGCCGCGGCCGAGGCCGCCACGTCGCCCGCACGGCTGGCGGCCAGCCCGATCGCCTCGGCGGTCAGGTTGGTCGAATATTCCAGCATGCCCTGGACGATCTCGCGCAGGGGCGGGCTGTCGTGGCGGGCGATCCCGGCCCCTTCGGGCAGGATCTCGATCACCTCGGGATCGGGCAGCGCCAGGCCGCGGGCGCGGCACAGCGTCTGGAACACGTCGCCCGCATAAAGCTCGGGGCGGCGGACGGGCAGCCAGCGGCTGCCGGACTTGCCCAGGCCGCGCCGGGCGATGGTCCAGCTTTCCAGCTTGCCCGCCTCGTAGGTAAAGAGCGGCAGCCCCCGGTCCACCGCCGCGATCGCGGCGGTATAGGCCCTGGGCGACAGCTTGCGGCCCCGCGCCTGCAAGGACAGCCGATAGCCCGCCTCGCCCTGCCGCCAGTCCAGATGCACCCGGTTGAAGTTCAGGATCATCCCCGAGATCGAGGGGTTGTAGGGCAGATGCTCGTCCTGCGCCGGGTCCAGCCGGCCGATGCGCGGCAGCGCCCCGCCCCAGACGGCAAAGGCGGTGGGCGCCGGGCGGCCGGCGGCCTTTTCGTCGGCGACCGCGGCCGCGGCCAGTTCGTCCAGCGCATCGGTGTCCAGCAGCGGATCGCCGCCGCCCGCCAGGATCAGCGTGTTGCCGGCGCGGATGACCCTGGTCGTGAAGCAATGCCCCTCGCCCAGCCGGTCCAGCGCGTAAAGCGCCGTCACCGCCTTGAGCGTGCTGGCCGGGGCCATGGGCCGGTCGGCCTGGCGCTGGGCGAGCATCCGGCCCGAGGCCGGGTCGATCACCGCAAAGGCCACCGCCCCGCCAAGCCCGGCCGCAGCGATCAGCGCCTCGGCGTCGAAGCCCGCGGGGCGCGCGGCCGGCCTTTGCTGGGCCGGCGCCATGCGGGGGGCCAGCGCCAGCAGCCCCAGCCCCGCCACGAAGCCACGCCGCGTCCATCCGTTCATGCGCGTCCTTTCGGCCCCAGCGCGCGGATGGCGCTGGAACTCAGCTTGTTCAGCGGCAGGTTTATCATCACCCAGGCCGGCGGCCCAGACCGGGCGAGTTCACGCGCCCGCGACTCGGGCAGGCGCGCGCGCCACAGCAGCCGCGCCGCGCGCGAGAATCGCGCCGGCATCCGCCAGCCCGGCCGGGCGATCACGCCGATCGGCACCCGCGCCGCGATGTCGCGCCAACGATCCCAGCGGTCGAACTGGACCAGGTTGTCCGCCCCCATCAGCCAGACGAAGCGCACGCCGGGGTAAAGCCGCTGCAGCGCGGCGATGGTGTCGCGGGTCATGCGGGTGCCGAGCCGGGCCTCGATG
Organism: Paracoccus sp. pheM1; assembly: GCF_018499825.1. NCBI lineage: Bacteria > Pseudomonadati > Pseudomonadota > Alphaproteobacteria > Rhodobacterales > Paracoccaceae > Paracoccus > Paracoccus sp. pheM1. The sequence goes on along the minus strand of NZ_JAGXCX010000001.1, from coordinate 699,147 downwards.
CCGGTGATCTCGACCCTGGGGTCGCGCATGAGGTGCCGCGCGCGGTCGATGCGCTGCGCCAGCGGCGCCGGCCCGTGCGGCTTCAGCGGATTGCCGGGGCTGACCAGCCACCAGATCCGGTCGAGGCCGAAGCGACGCAGCGCCTCCTGCGTGATATGGACATGGCCTTCATGCGCGGGATCGAAGGAACCGCCCAGAAGGCCCACGGCCATGCCCGGCCGCGCGATGGGAAAGCCGGCGCGCATCGGCTAGAACAGGCCCTGCACATGGCCGTCGCCGTCCAGCCCCACGCGCAGCGCCGCGGGGTCGCGCGGCAGGCCGGGCATGGTCATGATGTCGCCGCAGATCGCCACCACGAAGCCGGCGCCGGCCGACAGCCGCACCTCGCGCACCGGGATGGTAAAGCCCTCGGGCGCGCCAAGCGCCGAAGGGTTGGCGGAAAAGGAATATTGCGTCTTGGCCATGCAGACCGGCAGATGGCCGTGCCCGGCCCGCTCCCATTCCTCGAGCCGCTCGAGGATATGCGGCAGGAACTCGATCTGGCCGGCGCGATAGACCTGGCGGCAGATGGTCTCGATCTTCTCGGCCAGGGGCATCTCGTCGGGATAGAGCGGCGCGAAATCCGCCCCGCCCTCGGCCAGCGCGACCACGGCGCGGGCCAGATCCTCGGCCCCCCTGCCGCCCTCGGCCCAGTGCCGGCACAGCACGGCCTGAACGCCATGCCCGCGGCAATGATCGGCAAGCGCCGCGATCTCGGCCTCGGTATCGCCGGCGAAATGGTTGATCGCCACCACCACCGGCAGGCCGAAGCGGCGCAGGTTCTCGATATGCCGGCCCAGGTTCGCGCAGCCGGCCCGCAGCGCCGCGACATTCTCGGCCCCCAGGTCGGCGCGGGCCACGCCGCCGTTCATCTTGAGCGCCCGCACCGTCGCCACCAGCACCGCCGCGTCGGGTTGCAGCCCGGCCAGCCGGCATTTGATGTTCAGGAACTTCTCGGCCCCCAGGTCGGCGCCGAAGCCCGCCTCGGTCACGACATAGTCCGACAGCGCCAGCGCCGTGCGCGTCGCCATGACCGAGTTGCAGCCATGCGCGATATTGGCGAAGGGCCCGCCATGGACCAGCGCCGGGTTGTTCTCCAGCGTCTGCACCAGGTTCGGCTGCAAGGCATCGCGCAGCAGCACCGTCATCGCGCCCTCGGCACCCAGGTCATGCGCAGTCACCGGCCGGCGGTCGAAGGTCTGGCCGATGACGATGCGGCCCAGCCGCGCCTGCAAATCGGCCAGGTCCGAGGCCAGGCACAGGATCGCCATCACCTCGGAGGCGACGGTGATGTCGAAGCCGCATTCGCGCGGCACGCCGTTGGCCGGCCCGCCAAGTGCCACCACCACCTGCCGCAGCACCCGGTCGTTCATGTCCATGACCCGGCGCCATGTCACCCGGCGCGGGTCGATGCGCAGCGCGTTGCCCCAGTGGATATGGTTGTCGATCATCGCCGCCAGCAGGTTGTGCGCGCTGGTCACGGCATGGAAATCGCCGGTGAAATGCAGGTTCATGTCTTCCATCGGCACGATCTGCGCATGACCGCCGCCCGCCGCCCCGCCCTTCATGCCGAAATTCGGCCCCAGCGAGGCTTCGCGGATGCAGACCGTCGCGCGCTTGCCGATGCGGTTCAGCGCGTCGCCCAGGCCCACGGTGGTCGTGGTCTTGCCTTCGCCCGCCGGGGTCGGGTTGATCGCAGTGACCAGGATCAGCCGGCCCTGCGGCCGCCCGGCCAGCCCGGCGATGGCCTCATGCGCGATCTTGGCCTTGTCGCGGCCATAGGGCAGGAAATCGGCCTCGGCCAGGCCCAGGCGGCCGGCGATCTGCGCGATGGGCAGCTTTTGCGCCTCGCGGGCGATCTGGATGTCCGATTTCATGATCCCTCCTCGGTCTGCGGCCGACAGTTGAGCGGCTGGGGCCCGCCAAGGCAAGCCCCCGCACGCCCTAGCCCAGCCCGAGGCGTGTCCGCAACGGCGGCAGCCAGGTTTCCCGCCGCATCCAGGCCGCCGAGATGGCCCAGAAGGTCACCACCAGCCAGATGTCGATGGCCAGCCGGGTCCAGATATTCGCCGCGCCGGGCGGCACGGTCATGTCCAGCGCATCGCCCCAGATCGACAGCATCACGCAGACGATGAAGGAAAGCAGCCCGCCGCGGCCGATCTCGGCCAGCGCCTCGCCCGGCACGGTGGCGGCCATCCAGGCAAAGGGCCGCGCCAGGGGCACCGCCACCATCCAGCTTGCCGCAAGAATGGCGGTGAAGCGCATGAAATCCAACGACCATTTGTCGATTCCGCCGGTGATCTGGCGCAGGAACTGGCTGACGGGCTTGGCGGGTGCGCCGATCTTCCAGGCGATCACGATGGTCAGCCCGAAGAGCAGCACCCCCACCGAGATCCAGGTCAGCAGCGCCGAATAGCGCCGCAGGACCGGCATGACCCGCTCGCGGAAGGCACCCATGGCGACGCCGGCAAAGAACAGGAGCTGCCAGCCGAAGGGGTTGAACAGCAGCCCCGGCCCCGGCCGCTGGTTGGGGATCAGCGCGTTCAGCGGCTGGGCAAAGACCCAGACCAGCACCGAAACCGCCATGGCTAGCCAGGGCCAGCGCAACAGGAAGGGCACCGTCACCGGCACGGTGGCGATCAGCAGCACGTAAAGCGCCAGCACGTCCAGCAGGTTCGGCTGCATCCACATCAGCGCCACGGTGGCGACATAGCCGATGGGATGTTCGATGATCCAGCGCGCATATTGGAACCAGACCGCGGTATGGTTCATGTGCAGTTGGAACAGCAGCGCCGAGAACAGCGCCAGCAGGATCGCGCCGGCGATCAGCGCCAGCCAGACCTGCGCCGCGCGGCGCAGGAAGCGGATCTGCGCGGCGCGCCGGCCCTCGCGCGCCTCGACCTTGACCCAGACCATGCCGACCAGGAAGCCCGACAGCAGCACGAACAGCTCGGCCGCGTCGAAGACGGCGAAATTGGTCAGCGTCAGGTTGCGCAGCACCCCGATCGGCATGTGGTCCAGCATGATGCAGACCAGCGCATAGCCGCGCAGCATGTCCAAAGCGGCGATGCGTTTCATTGCGGCAACTTCGCGAAGGCTTCGATCAGCGCGCGGTTCTCGATCAGCGCCAGTTGCTCGGCCGGGCCCAGGAAGCGCAGCGCCTGCGCCTGCGAGGCGGCATGGCCGATCTTGGCTTCGGCCGAGATGGCGTCGAGCCGCTCTTCGACCGGGCCGCGCGGCGCGGCGGGCAGCAGCGCCAGGATGCGCGCGCGCAACGCCGCATCGCGCCCCAGCGCCTCCAGCCCCCCGCGCGGCAGGCCGCCGGCAATGCGGAAGTCCAGGACGTTGGCGGCGGTCAGCACCTCGGGGGGCTGGCGCTCCTCGGGGGTGACCAGCAGGCCCTGGCGGCGCGCCCAGCGGCCAAAGACCGGGCTGGCCGACCAGCGCGAGGTCAGGGGCGACAGGATCAGCCCGGCCAGGATCGGCGACAGCCAGACCAGCTGCCAGGGCGACAGGAAGGCCAGCACCACCAGCGTCGCGACCCCCAGGACGACATGCAGCGCATGGCGGCGCAGCACGACGTGCCAGGGCGGCATCTGGCCGGCGCGGACCTGCGCCTCCCAGCCGGAATCGCGGCCGCGCAGGATCTCGATGATCTGCCGGGTCTGGATCAGCATCTGCACCGGCGCGATCAGCGCGGAAAGCACGATCTCGAACATGGCCGAGGCCAGAAGCCGCACGTTGCCGCCCGAATCCTTGGCCAGCGGCCGCAGCCAGGCGCGGAAGATGGCGATGAACTTGGGCACCAGCAGGAAGGACATGGCGGCGATGAACAGCCACAGCATCCGCACCGGGTCGAAGGTCGGCCAGGTCGGGAACAGCTGGTAGGTCTGCGGGAAATAATCCGGCCGCGACAGCAGCACATTGGCCGACAGCGCCAGCCCGACCAGGATCAGCATCAGCCAGATCGGCGACATCAGGAAGCCCAGGATGCCGATGACGAAATGCGCCCGGCTGATCCAGGCGAAGCCGCGCGAAAATATCAGCCGCGCATGCTGCAGGTTGCCCTGCGCCCAGCGGCGCTCGCGCACGGCCATGTCCAGCAGCGTGGGCGGGCAGCCCTCGAAGCTCTGGCGCAGGTCGTGGTCCAGCCGCACCTTCCAGCCGGCGCGGCGCAGAAGCGCGGCCTCGACGAAATCGTGGCTCAGGATGGTGCCGCCAAAGGGCGGCCTGCCCGGCAGTTCCGGCAACCCGCAGCATTGCGCGAAGGCGCCGACGCGGATGACGGCGTTGTGACCCCAGAAATTGCCGCTGTCTCCCGACCAGGCGGCGACGCCGCGGGCGACGGCCGGGCCATAGATGCGGCCGGCAAATTGCGTCAGCCGGGCGAAGATGGTCTGGCCGCCGACCAGCATCGGCATGGTCTGGATCAGCCCGACGGCCGGATCGGCGTTCATCCGCGCCGACAGCGCCTTGATCGTCGCCGCACCGACCACGCTGTCGGCGTCCAGCACCACCATCTGGTCATAGCGCCCGCCCCAGCGGCGCACGAAATCGCCGACATTGCCCGCCTTGCGCCCCTTGTTGAAGCTGCGGCGCCGATACCAGACCGGCACCGGCGAGATGTCGCGCAGCCGGCTGATCGCCGCCATCTCCTCGAATACGGCCTGCGGCTCGTAGCTGTCCGACAGCACGAAGATCTCGGCCCGCTCGCCCAGGCCCTCGCGGTAGAGGTCGCGCGCCAGCGCCGCCAGAAGGCCAGCCGTCGCCGCCGCGTTCTCGTGATAGACCGGCATGACCACGGCAAGGCGCGCCTGGTTCGGCCCCTCCGGGTTGCGCAGCCGCCGCGCGAAGATCCCCGAGACCATCGAGGTAAAGGAAAACCCGACCCAGGTGAAGGTCAGCGCGAACAGCACCAGCAGCACCGATTGCAGCCAGGTCATGTTCGTGCCGAAGGTCAGCATCATCTGCCGCCAGCCCAGCCAGGCGATCGCCGCCGCGCCGCCAAAGGCGGTCAGCCGCGCCGCGATCGTGCCCAGGCCCGGCCAGCGGCTGTCCGGCCCCAGGGGCGGGCGGGCACGGAAATCCTGCTCGGGCATGTCCAGCGGCGCTTCGGGCGGCGTCGCCGGGCCTTCGGATTGCGGCAGGTCCAGCGCCTCCCAGCCCTCTTCCGCGGACAGAGGCAGGGGACGGTTCTGGCTGGCCGGATGCCCGCCCGGCTGGCTGTGGGTCGCGCCCATGTCGGTCACTCGCGCGTCCAGCGGGCGATCCAGGTCTCGCTGAGCGGACCGTTCGGACCGTTCAGCACCGCCGAGAGATCGGCCAGCTTGGCGCCTTCGGGCAGGTATTCGAAGGCCAGCCGCATCCGGCCCTGCTCGGGCAGGCGCAGCAGGTAGCTGTGCCCGATCCGCCCGGCCGAGGCGCGCAGCTGCGGCACCGGATCGTCCGAGCCGAACAGCCCCAGGTCGAAGTCCACGATATAGGTGCGGCCGTTGGGATTGTTGATCGCCTGGCCCGACATGGTCTCGAGCACGCGGGAAATCGGCGCGCTGTCAGGAACTTCGGCGGCAAATGTCAGAATATAGTTGAAGTCGTAGCGATTGCCCTTGGCCAATGTGTCGGCCGGCTGCCAGAACGAGACGATATTGTCGTTGAACTCGTTCTCGACCGGGATCTCGATCAGCGTGACCGTGCCCTTGCCCCATTCGTCCTGCGGCGCGATCCAGGCCGAGGGGCGCTTTTCATAGCGCGCCTCGGCATCCTTGTAGGATTCGAAGTCGCGCGCGCGCTGCGCCAGGCCGAATCCCAGCGGATCGTTGTCCATGAAGGCCGAGACCTGCAAGGTGCTGTGCCCCGACAGCACCCGCCACAGCCGCTGTTCGCTGCCGGTCAGCATCTGCAACCCGTCGCTGTCATGCACCGCGGGGCGATAGTCGTCCACGCGCGAGCGGTCGGTCGGCCCGAACCAATACATCGAGGTCAGGGGCGCGATGCCTGCGTTGCGCATGTCCTGGCGCGGAAACAGCGAGACGCGGGTGTCGAAGACCGTCTCGGCGCCCGGCGTGATGCGGAACTCGAACGCGCCCGAGACGGAGCGGCTGTCGAGCAGCGCATGGACCAGCACGGAACGGTCCTGCGATCCGGGCTTGTGGATCCAGAAGCCGCGGAACAGCGGGAACTCCTCGCCCTCGGCGCTGCCGGTGCCGATGGCCAGGCCGCGCGCCGAGAGGCCGTAAAGCGTGCCGCGCGCCACGGCGCGGAAATAGCTGGCGCCCTGGAAGACCGCGATCTCGTCCATCACGTCGGGACGGTTCAGCGGCGCGCGCAGGCGGAACCCCGACCAGCCCATGTTGCCCAGCGTCTCGTAATCGACGCCGTCGGGGAATTGCACCGGGTCGAAGTCGAACATGTGCGGATCGAACCGGACCGGAATCACCACCCCCTCGTCGACCAGGGCGATGTCCACCGGCTCGTGGAAGATCGCGCCCGGCGGCAGCAGGTCCAGCGCGAAATCGCGGCTGCCGGCCCAGGGGTCGCGGTCGCGGCGGAACCGGATGCCGCGATACTGGTCATAGGTCAGGTTGCCGAAGCTGCCGACCAGCTCGGCATCGCGGTATTCATAAGGATTGGCGGCCAGATCCCTGGCCATCGCGGCGACATCCTCGAAGCCGAAGGGCCTGGGCGCGGCCTCCTCGGCCGGTTCGGCGGCGGCTTCCGGCTGGGCCTCGGGGCTTTCCTGCGCCAGGGCCGCCCCCAGCGAGGCTGACAGCGCGCTGACGGCCGACACAGCCGCACCGGCAGAAAGGACAAATTCACGACGACGCATCGACCGACCCCATGTTTCGGGCAGGAAAGCCCGGAAATTCCGGGGGGATTTCGCATTGCCGCGCGCATCAGGCAAGCCTTTTCGCGCCGAAAGGCAGGGTCTTGCCGAGAGGTTGATCGGAATTGGCGCGCCAAAGGGCCGCGCCGGCCCGAAAGCCCGCGCGGCCCGATGTGCCTGCCGCCTGCCTCAGCGGTTGATTTCCCGCGTGACCTGCCCCTTGGGGCTCAGCTCGACCGCGACCGGCTCGCCCTCGGGGTTCACCGCCTGCGCCAGGACGCGCGTCCCGTCCTGCATGATCTCGCCGATGCGGCTGTAGCCGGCCGAGGTCAGCGCCATGCGCACCTCGCCCCGGTAAAGCTGGTCCGGCGACAGCGCGCCCTGGCGCTGCGGCGCGGGCGCCTCGCCGGCAGGGGCCGGTGCCTCTCCGGCGGGGGCCGGCGGCGGCATGTCGCGGCCCGGCCCGCGGTCCCAGCCGCGCTCGCCCCCGCGATCCCCGCGCGGCCCATGGTCCCAGCCCCGCGGGCCGTCGCCGCGGTGATGGCCGCGACGCATGTCCCGGCGGTCGTGGTCGTGCTTGCCCTGCCAGCCCTTGCCACGATCGCCGCCGCGCTCGGCATCGCCGCGGCCAAAGCGCATCAGCGTGCCGTCCTGGGTAAAGGCGGCGCGCACGCCCTGCTTGCCGTCGCCCTGCCCGGCCAGCATCACGCCGCGCTCGCCGGAAAACACCGCCTTCAGCCCGCCCAGCTCGCCGAAGACCGCGCTGTCGCGCACGGGCTGCGGCACCAGCTGGTCGACCAGCGCCTGCGGCAACACGCCGTCGCCCTTGGCGCGCAGCCCGCGCAGCTGGCCCTTGTCGTCCAGCATGGCGTCGATCTGCGTGCCGTCGGGCAGCTTGCCCTCCAGCCGGGTGGCGCCACGCGGGCCGAGCTTGCTGGTCACGTCGGTCAGCCCGGCATCCTGCAATACCTGCGGCAGCGCGACCGGCGCCTGGGACTGGGCCTGGGCCTCGGCCGCGGGCGGGGGCGCGGCGGGCGTCTCTTGCGCCAGCACGGGGGCCGAGAACGCCGCCAGCAGGGCCGAAAGCGCGATCGAGGTCGAGAGTTTTCTGCTCATCTCTGGTTCCTTCCTTATCGGGGCATCCTCAGCGGCCCCGGACGAATCGGGTGATAGCCCCCGTCGCGCCAACCAAAGACCAACGACCCGTTTGGCTTTCATTTGGATTTCGCCCATTACATAGGGCCGATGAACCGCATGCGCATCATATCCCTGTCGCTTCCCGTCGCGCTGGCGCTGGGGCTGAACGCGCTGGCCGAGGATCGCGGCCACGACCGCGGCCCGCCCTGGCCCGAGGATTGGGCGCCCGAGTTCGAAAGCCTCCAGCGCCACGATTCCCGCATCCTGCCGCTCAACCGCGCTGCCGAGATCGTGGCGGAACGGTTCCGCGGCCGGCTGATCGCGGCGCGCATCGTGCCGCCCACCCCCGACGAGCGGGCGCAGGGCGTGATCCTGGTGCATGAGCTGCGCCTGCTGACGCCCAGGCGCGACGTGCTGCTGATCCGGCTGGACGCGCATAGCGGCGATTTCCTGGAGGTCGCGGGCGCGGGCCTGACCGATGCCCGCCGAAAGGGGCCGAAGCCATGAAATGCCTGATCGTCGAGGACGACCCGACCCTGTCCGCGCAGCTGGCAGCCGCCCTGCGCGACGGCGGCTTCACCTGCGACATCGCCGCCGACGGCACCCAGGGCGAATTCCTGGGCTCGACCGAGACCTACGACCTCGCGATCCTGGACCTGGGCCTGCCCGGCATGCCGGGGATCGAGGTGCTGACCCGCTGGCGCGAGGGCGGCGCGACCATGCCGGTGCTGATCCTGACCGCGCGCGGCGACTGGACCGACAAGGTGGCCGGCTTTCGCGCCGGGGCCGACGACTATGCCGTCAAGCCCTTCCGCCTGGAAGAGGTGGTGATCCGCGCCCAGACCCTGGTGCGCCGCGCCGCCGGCCATGCCCAGGCGGTGATCAAGGCCGGGCCATTGCGGCTCGACACCCAGCTGGGCGTCATCACCCGCAACGGGCTGGCGCTGAAGCTGACGGCGTTCGAAACCCGCATCCTCGCCTATCTGATCCATCACCAGAACCGCGTGGTCAGCCGCAGCGAACTGTCCGATCACCTCTATGATTCCGCCGCCGACCGCGACTTCAAGTCCATCGAGGTGGTGATCGGCCGGCTGCGCAAGAAGGTCGGCGAGGGCCTGATCGAGACCCGGCGCGGCGAGGGCTATGTGCTGAGGACCGCCGCTTGATCCTGCCGCGCGATTCGATCCGCGCCCGGCTGATCGGGCTGGCGGCGCTGCTGACCGGGGTGGCGCTGGTCGCAGGCTACCTCGCCATCGCCGCCATCCTCGAGGATTTCATCACCGGCCGCTTCGACGCCGAGACCGGGGCGGTGGCCGACGCCCTGATCGCCGGCGCCGGGATCGACGCCGAGGGCCGGCTGGTTGCCGGTCCCGCCCCGACCGATCCGCGTTTCCAGATGCCGCTGTCGGGCTGGTTCTGGCAATTGACGCAGGACGGCCAGGTGATGGCGAAATCGCCCTCGCTCTTCGACAACGTGCTGAACCCGCCCGAGGCGGATTTCCAGGGCGGCCCCGGCCTTGGCCCGGCGAACGAACCGCTGCGGGTCGCGCGCCATGTCTTCACCCTGCCCGGTTCCGCCTCGGCCCTGGCCGTCACCGTGACCGCGCCGCGGGCCGAGATCGACGCCGCCATGGCGCGGCTGCGCCGGCCGCTGGCCATCTCGCTGGCCGTGCTGGGCCTGGCCCTGGCAGCGGCCAGCCTGCTGCAGGTCGCGGCGGGGCTGCGCAGCCTCGACCGGCTCGGCCGCGACCTGCGCCGCATCCGCGCCGGCCAGGCCGAGGCGCTGCCCCTGCCCGCCGTGGCCGAACTGCGCCCGGTCGCGGCCGAGATCAACGCGCTGCTGGAACAGAACCGCGCCGTGCTGGCCCGCGCGCGCGAGCATGTCGGCAACCTGGCGCATTCGCTGAAGACGCCGCTGGCGGCGCTGGACAATGCGCTGCCCCCAGACCATCCCGGCCACGCGCTGATCGCGCGCATGGACCGCCAGATCGGCTGGCACCTGCGGCGCGCGCGCAGCTCGGCCGCGCCGCGGCTTCTGGGCCAGCGCACGCCGGTCGCGCCGGTGATCCAGGACATCCTGCTGGTGCTGGGCGGCCCGATCCGCGAGACCGGCCTGCGCGTCGAGGTCCGTGCCGAAGCCGATCCCGCCTTTGCCGGCGAGCGGCAGGATCTCGAGGAGATGATCGGCAACCTGGTCGAGAACGCGGTGAAATGGGCTTCCTCGGCGATCCGCATCACCGCGCGGACCCAGGGCGACCAGCTGCACATCCTGATCGAGGACGACGGCCCCGGCATGTCGGATCAGGATCATGCCCTGGCGCTGACCCGCGGCGCCCGGCTGGACGAGGCCGGCCCGCCGGGCACCGGCCTGGGCCTTGCCATCGTCGCCGACCTGGCGGCGCTGCATGGCGGCGCGCTGACGCTGGACCGCGCGGCGCTGGGGGGCTTGCGCGCGGGATTGCGGCTGCCGGGGGCTGCCGCGCCGGCAGCGCGGCGCGGCTAGATTCCCCTTGCCTCGCATGGCGCGCCGGCCTATCCCGGCCCGGCCTGGAAGCGTGGCCGAGTGGTTTAAGGCTCTGGTCTTGAAAACCAGCGTGGGGGAGACTCCACCGTGGGTTCGAATCCCACCGCTTCCGCCATTCCCTCAATAAAACAGTGGCTTGTCGAAGAATGCTGAGAAACCGGGACCGCTCCCCCGGCCCGCCGGTCGAGGCCGAAACGGACTCGCCCTATCGCGGCGCGATGCAGGTGGTGCCGGGCGGGACCGCTGGCTGGCACGCATGATAGGAGCGACAAGAAAGCCGGCCATCCCTGTGTAGCGCGTCAAAAAAAAAACGCCGCTTTTGCGTCAAAAAAACGCCACCAGACACCAGCCGCTCAAAGCGCATTAAACCCATGTTTCTGTCGCGTTACACCCTACGTCGGCCGGGGGCTGTTCATCCCCCTTGGTCGAGGGGACATCCCCAGCGACCCGATCTTCGTGTTCGATGCCTGTCCTATGCCTTCAATTTCGAGCCGTTGGAACCGGCCCCTGGACCCTCCGGCCGCGGGGGTGTTGGCGGTGGCAAGGATGGCCGCCAGTGCAGGGCCGGGCGCGGGGCGCAAGCGTCCAGAAACGCCGCACTGGCCCCGGCCAGCGGGACCGGCCTTCCCGCCCCGATCGCCTTCCCGAACCAGCCCGGCAAGCGCGTCGCAGCTCGGCTTCGGCCTTCAGAACGCGGGTTCCAGCACCCTGCGCAGCATCGAACGCGCCCGGTTCACGCGACTCTTGATGGTGCCGATATCGCAGTCGAGGATGCGCGAGGCGTCCAGATAGCTCTCGCCAAGCGCGCCGACCAGCACGATCGCCTCGCGGTAATGCACCGGCATCGCGCGCAACGCCGCCTGCAGCTCGCGGGCCTGCAGGTGCCATTCCTGGTCCGGCTTGACCTGCGGCGCCAGCGAGGCGCAATCCGCCGCCCCGGTGCGCTCGCGCGCGGATTTCCGGCAATTGGTGAAGAAACGGTTGCGCATGATGGTGAACAGCCAGGCCCGCATGTTGGTGCCCGGCCGGTAGCGGTGGACGTTCTCGATGGCGCGCAGCAGGGTCTCCTGGACCAGGTCCTCGGCATCCGGGACCGACCGGCACAAGGCGCGCGAATAGGCCCGGAGCGCTGGGATATGGCCGAGTATGTCGTCCGACATGACGGTCCTTCGCAATCCTCGAGGTGACGGCGGAAAGTCAATGCGGGCCGGGAAGGATGGTTCCGTGCGAAATCGCCGGATCGGCAGGAACCGGCCGGGCCTAGCGCAGGCCCCCGCCCGCGCTGCCATTGCCGCCGCCACCATTGCCGCCGCCCTTGCCGTCGCGGCGATGCCGGGCCTCGTCGAGCGCCGTCTCGAGCCGCCGCGCCAGTTCGCGCAGCCGCGGCGAGATCGGTTCCCTCTCCGTCTGCGCCAGCAGCTCGGACAGGGCCTTGTCGAGTTCGGCATCGACGATGGGGCCGCTTTCACCGTTGGCCATCAGGATCTCCATGTTCCACGCAACTGATCTATTTTAATCGAATGCCGCCGCTTGGCGAGCCTTCCCCCGCTGCATATTCCGACAGTGTTGCAGAACGGGGCGCGAATTCCCGCTCACATTCGGGCGATGCCCGCCGCCGCCTTGCCTTCCGGGGTGCCCTCGCGGCCGGCCGGTTCGGCAGCGGCCGGCGCGCCGTTTCCTGCGGGAACATCCCCACGCCGGGGGCGATCACATGGCGCAGGAGGCCGGGACATCCAGAAACGGGTCCGGAAAAGCAGACCAGCCGCAGGACGCGACCGAGGACGCCGAGACGGCAGGCGGGGGCCAAACCAACTCGGGCCGGGACGCGAAGGACGACGGCTTCGCCAGGCCGCGCGAGCCTCACCGGGCCCTGCGCGCGCTGCTGGGCGAATGCGCCGAGGCCGCCGAGCGGTCCGGGCCGGACCAGCGCGGCCGCAAGGCTGCCGCTGAAGCGGATGTCCGCCGGCCCGGCCCCATCCCTGGCCCCCGCTCTGGCCCCAGCCTCGTAGGCGCGGCCAGCCGGTGGCGCGCCAGCATCGGCGGCAGGACCGGTGCATGGGCCCTCCGTCGATGCGGTGATGCGCAGCGTGTCGAGACGCGCGCCCTCGATACGCTGGGTGGGCGCGAGTGACGAGATGATCCAGCTGTCGACGACCGAACCGATGCTGGAGCCGATGAAACCGCCGATCGTCGCGGCGCTGACGCCGAGGATCGCGCCGCCGATGGCGGCGCCGGCGACGCCGAGAACGAGGGTGGCCATGGCAGATGCTCAGCGTTGCGGGAACAGGAAGGCGAAGGCAATGCGCCGCCGCCAGACAGAGGTGAGCGGCTCCTCGATCACGCCGAGCCGCTCGTAGGCGTGGAGGAAGATGGCGGGCGCAGTGAGGATCCCGACATGCTTGGCGATGGCGCGGGATTTCATCCGGAAGAGGATCAGCGCGCCGGGTTCGGCCGCCGCAGGTTCCACTTCGATCATCATCTGCCGCGCGCCCTCCGCCAGCACCTCGCGCGGGCCGGTTTCGCCCCAGTCGCGGCTGTAGGGCGGGATCGGGAACGGCTCGGGGCCGACGATCTCGCGCCAGACACCACGGGCGAGGCCGAGGCAGTCGCAGCCGACGCCGCGCAAGCTGGCCTGATCGTGGTAGGGCGTGCCGAGCCAGGATCGCGCCGCCGCGATCACCCTGTTCGGCTCGGCCCCGCGCGGAGCGCACTCTTCCGGTAGGCTCGTCACAGCACGCTCCCGTCGTGCCCGCCATCCTTCGTCGCGTAGCGGAGAACAGCATCCTGACCGGGGATATGCGGGAAGCCCCGGAAGTTGGCGACATTGGCAAACTTCACGCCACAGTTCACCGGCTGGGAAGGTGTCGGCGATGCCTACGGCAACCCCGTTCCCGTCACATCGGAAGGCATCGACGCGCTTCTCGATATCTGGCCGGTGTTCGAGGCCTTCCAGACCCGCTGTCTCGCGCCGCACCCGATGCTGGACGTGGGCGCCTGCAAGGACATGGAAACGGCGGCCGTTCAAGGCCGCCCACTCCCCTTGATGAGACAACGCAGCAGGAGACGATAGCCGCCACGCGCCAGGTCGTTCGCCATCGCATGCCGTCCGGCGCGATGAGGCCGATGGCCATCACGCCCGTTTCGTGGATCTGGCAAAGAGCGGGCGACGGGCGCTCAGGCCCGAGCGCGTCGCAATGCCTGCGGCGGCTGGCCTCGGCGAGCAGGAAAGCGCCCGAGCAGACGCTGGCGATGCGCCGGGCCGTCACGCTCCTCAGCCCAGGCGACGATCTGCTGCGCTGCCGCCATCGAGCGGATGATCTCGCCGCCCGAGACGAGGATTGTATCGAAGGGGCCGTCGCGCAACGGCTCGGCCGCGAGGCTGAGGCCGAAGGAGCTTTCCACGCGCGCCGTCGCGCGGCAGATGCCCGGTGCCATGACCCTGAGCTGGTAGCTGCCCGGCCGGAAGCGCTCCGCCATCTCGAAGGCTGCGGTCGGGCCGGCCGTGTCGAGCAGTTGAAATCCCGGATGGAGCACAATGGCGATATTGCGTATCATGGCAGTTTTTGCCGGCTTTATGTCATTTCAGCCATGACCGGCCCGCGGTAAGATCAGGTCAACCTGGAACCCGGAGGACCAAAGTGAGAAAAGGCATGGTTGCCATGTGGGGACTCATCGGGGCCGTCATCGTCGTGGCGGGTGGCTTCGGCCTGTGGCTCGCGGCGTTGCCGTCCGATATGGCGGCATCCGCGCCGCCGGTGCCTGCCTCCGAGACGGCGGCGATGCTGGACGCGCTCCAGCCCTCCAGGAAGCGGCGGCCGGTCATCGCCGTCATCGGCCTCAACGATGCGACCGAGACGACGGACTACGTGGTGCCGACAGGAATCCTGCGGCGCGCCGACGTGGCCGATGTGCTGATGCTGGCGGCCGGCCCTGGTCCGGTCCATCTCTATCCCGCGCTCAACGCGGTTGAGCCGGATGCGACGATCGCCGAATTCGACGCTGCGCACCCGGACGGGGCGGACTATGTGATCGTGCCGGCAATGAGCCGCGACGACGATCCCGCCGTGCTGGCATGGCTGCGGCAGCAATCGGACAAGGGCGCCATCGTCATCGCTGTCTGCGCCGGGGCCAAGATCGTCGGCGCGGCCGGCCTGCTCGACGGCAGGCGCGCCACGACACACTGGTACTACCTGAAGGACCTGCTTCGGCGCAGCCCGACGATCGAGTATGTCGCGGACCGGCGCTTCGTGATCGACGGAAACGTCGCGACGACCACCGGCATCACCGCATCCGTGCCCATGATGCTGACCCTGATCGAGGCCGTCGCCGGCCGCAAAAAGGCAGAGGCCGTGGCCCAGGATCTCGGCGTCGACCGCTGGGACGCGCGGCATGCGAGCAGCGCATTCAGGTTTAGCCGCTCGTTCGCCACCACTGTTCTGGGCAACCTGGTCGCCTTCTGGAACCGCGACGCGTTCGGGATCGCCCTGGAACCGGGCATCGACGAGGTTGCGTTGGCTCAGGTCGCCGATGCCTGGTCGCGGACCTATCAGTCGAAGGCCGTCACCTTCGCTGCCTCGACGTCCGCCATCGTGACGGCGAACGGCATTCGCATCCTGCCCGGCCTGGTTGCGGAGGCCTGGCCGCAGGAGCGCACCGTCTCGATCTTCCCGGACCGGCGACCCGAAGCTGCCCTCGACCTCAATCTTCAGGCGATCGCCGGGCGATATGGCCAGCGCACGGCCAGGGTGGTGGCCATGCAGCTTGAATATCCTTGGGCTGAGACTGTGCCATGAAGGATTCGCGGAACTTGCCGGGTCGCGCATCTGCACGTCCCCTGGCTGACGCTCGGCTTCCATCGCGGCGGCGATGCCGTCCGCAGCTGAAAAGGTGAAGAGGCCAGCGGCCGCAGGTCGATCGCGGTCCTGGCCCGACAGACAGAAGGAATATCGACATGTCGCTCGCCCAAGTCCAGAACTTTGCCATCTCGCTCGACGGTTTCGGCACCGGGGAAGGCCTGAGCCGCGATCGCCCGTTCGGCCATGCGGACGAAAGTCTCCACGAATGGATGTTCGAGACCCGATGGTGGCGGGAGAGAACTGGCCGACAGGGTGGAACCGGCGGCATCGACGACGCGCTCGTTCGCCAGCACGACACCGGCATCGGCGCCGAGATCATGGGCGCCGGCAAATACGGCTTCCCCGGATGGCAGGACGATCCCGACTGGAAAGGTTGGTGGGGTTCCAGCCCGCCGTTCCACACGCCGGTCTTCGTCCTGACCCATCACACCCGCCCGCCGATCGAGATGGAGGGCGGCACGACGTTTCACTTCATCGATGCCTCGCCCGCCGAGGCGCTCGCGATGGCGCGCGAGGCCGCGAAGGGCCAGGGCGTGCGGATCGGCGGCGGCGCGACCGTCGTGCGCGACTTCTTCGCCGCCGGCCTGGTCGACCACGCCCATGTCGCGGTGGTGCCGATCCTGCTCGGCCGCGGCGTCCGGCTGTGGGACGGTCTCGAAGCCCTGGAGCAGAGCTATGAGATCGAGGCGGTCTCGTCGCCGAGCAGGGTGACGCATCTGAGATTCACGCGCCGAGGTCTGTAAACCACGGTCCCCCGGTGGCCGACAGCCGGGCGAAACCGGGCATCAGTCCGCGCTGCGCAATGAATCCGTCATCAGCTTGAAGCCGCGCGCACCGGCAGCAACGCCGGCCACTAACCGTCCCGGTCCTTCGTTCATTGGCGCGACGACCTCCAGGCAATGGCAAGCCCCGAAACAAGTACTGCCAGCAATACGGCATGGAAGAGGTAGTCCGCCGGCGAGCGTAATGCCCTGTCTTTCGCTGACGGCCGCCCTCGCCCGGCGCCATGCGGCCTCTGCCGCAAGCAGAACAAAGCCGCGGTCGACTAGGTCGAGCATCGAGATCGGCTCTCCGTTGCGCTCGACCACCAGATGCGGCGCGCGTGTGCCGGGCCGGCCCGACAGTTCGGCGACCGGCTCGAAGAGGCGATCCGGCGGCGGACCTTCCGGCACGATCGCACCCGTGTCGTAGCGCTGCCCGAACACGATATCGTAGTCGTCCACGATGGCGACGGCAGGCGGCAGCCGCCCCGCAGGACCCTTGAACCACTGCTGCAAGCGGGCAAGCGCCTGCGCGACCGTCGCGGCGATCACCGACCGGCGCTCCGCGTCGTAGCTGTCAAGCAGGCCGGCATCCGCCTCGCCCCGGACGACCATGGTGAGCTTCCCGGCCAGGTTGTGCGCGGCGTGGATGCCCGAATTGCCCCCGAATGCCCCGGTCGGCGGCATGAGGTGCGCGGCGTCGCCGACCAGAAAACAGCTACCCGCGGAAGCGCTTGGCGACGCATGCCGCCATCTCCCAGAACCGCGCGTCGACCAACTCCGCCTTGATGCCGGATCGGCCGGCCGCCTTTTCGACGAGTTCCCGGTAACGGTCGCGGTCGAAATCCTCCGGTCGCTCGCCTTTCTCTGGAAAATACTGCAATGCCACCAGTCAGCGCCCGCCAGGACGCGGCGTGACGGTGGCGTTGAGGTCGGTAACGAAGCAGGAGGTGAAGCGCTCGCCGCCGATCTCGGAAGACAAGTCGGTGTCGAAGATGATGTTCATCCAGTGCTGCAACACGCCCGGACCGCTTCGGCCGATGCCGAACATCTCGCGGAGCCTGCTGCCGGCACCGTCGGCGGTGATCAGATAGTCGGCGACCGCCGTTTCCTCCTTCCCGGTTTCGCGATTTCGGATGACGGCGCGAACACCGGCGGCGTCCTGCTCGAAGGACAAGCGCTCGCTGCTGAAGCGAATGTCCGCACCCAGCCTCTCTGCGCAATGCTGCAGGATCGGTTCCAGAACGTGCTGGTCGCAAGTCGCAGGCTGCGTGAGGCTGTAGGGGCTGGCACCGGGCCATGGCACCATCGCATATCTGGATCGGCAAGGTTTCTTCCCCGCACAATGCCGCCCCCTGCTGGTCACCGGTGCGTTTGGCGCGGATTTCCGCCTCCAGCCCGAGGCCGCGGAATATCTCCATGCTGCGGGGCGAGATGCCGGCGAATTTGTACTGGATCGACGTGTCGGCATGGCGCTTCACCACCATGCAGCCGATACCCTGATGGGCGAGAAGTGCTGCGGCCGTCAGGCCGTTCAGGCCGCTGCCGACGATCAGGACAGGGATATGCGTGCTCATGGGCTTCTCCCGTGCTTGGCATAAACGGGTTCGCCTCCGGCAGAGCCGGGTCACGTGCTGCCGGCATTTCTTTTGACTAACAAAATCATTTGACCATTCAAAGTATGCCAAGACATTGAAGCAAGGCGAAACCGAAGATGACGACACGCCCTCACGACGCGCCGGACCCTGCCACCGAGGCTTGGCGCTGTTTGATTTTCTGATGCGTTCGGCGCCGCAGCTTCTTGAGGCGCAGCAAAGCCATGAACTGACACCGAACCATTCCCGCGCCCTGTTCTCGCTCGACGCGGATGGCAAGCCGATCGGGGTGTTGGCGCGCGAATGGGGCTGCGACCCTTCGACTGCGACATGGTTGGTGGACCGGCTGGAGCGATCCGGCCTGGCCGACCGCGTTGCGTTGCGTTGCCCAGCGATCGGCGGGTGAAGCTCGTGCGAGCAACCGAAAAGGGAAGCGCGACGAAGGACGATTTGCAAGCGGCCTACTATCGTCCCCCGGCCGAGATCGCAAAGCTATCGCCAAGCGATCTCGATGCGCTCATCCGCATTTGTCGGAAGCTGCAAGATAGGTAAGAGGGTACTTCGGCATCAGGTGCGCGTCGAGGCCGCGCGGATCGAAGTCATGCTCGCAAGCTCCACCCATCCGCGCCTCACAGCTGCCGCCGTGCGGGAACTGGGAGCGCAGCCGGCTCCGGCTCGTAAAGCACGACTATCGGCAGGATCACGTCCGGGCTTTTGCGCAACGCGTCGAGGTGGCCGACGATGCAATCTACATAAGGCAGAAAAAGCGCCCTGTTGCGGACGCTGATAGCCACCAAGGGAGCGAAATGGCGGGAATCGGCGTTCCCGGTTTTATACCGAAGTGGCGGATGAGTCGGGACTGGCGTCGAATTTTCTCTACCCTGCAGAACTATCAGGGGGTCAGGAGGCCTCTCGCAACCCCATGACTTGCCTGCCTTTTGTTTCCACGCCTTCGTTTCCCGGCGACCGTGCGAGTCGCGCGAAAGGAGATGAAGATGCAAGAAACCTCCCCCGATCAGGCCGAACTGCCAAGCCGATGGACCATCAGCCCCAGAACTCTCGAGCGGTGGGGATGGGTGGGAGAGCCGCCTTTCATGAAACGCCCCAATCGCTCCCACCCGATCGGATCACGCCGGCCGAACGCCACGCCGAACTATGCAACTTGCTGGCATTCGGGCTGGTCCGGTCACGCATGCGAGACGATTCCTAATGTCACCGACGGACAGGTAGCGGCCCATCCTACGTCAGCCCGAAGTCCTCCCGGAACCGGTCGATCTGGTGCATCCGCTCATGCAGGACGGTGGCGATACCGATATCGTCGTTGGAGAGCCGGCGCCAATAGACGAAATGGCGTTCGTAGCGGAAGAAGAAACCCTCGACCCCGAACTCGGCCGGAATGGGCCGCGAGACAACGCCATGGGTCTCGATCCGCTCGAACGCCTCGAACATGCCGGTGATGTAGCGATCGGCCTGGGCCTCGCCCCAGCGGTCGCGCGTATGGCGATAGATGTCGTCGAGGTGGAGCGAAGCCGCCTCCTGGATGCGGACGGCCATCCGGTCAGGAGGCCCGGTTCCGGGCGATGACCTCGGCCGCGGTCAGCGGCTTGTAGCTGTCCTCGGGCGCGGCGAAGGCTCGCGTCAACTCTGCCTTCAGCCGGTCGAAGGCCTCGCGCTCGGCCCGCTCCTTGTCGCGCCGGATCAGGTCGCGGACATATTCGCTGATGTTCTCGTAGGAGCCGTGCTCGCCGACATTGGCCGCAACGAAGTCGCTGAGCGCGCCGCTGAGGCGGACGGTCATGGTCGTCGTTCGGGACATTGCGGCACTCCTTCCATGGCATCCGTCTTCAATATAACCAAAAATGCACACAGTCGCAACGCGCTCTACGCCATAGCCCGAGATGCGCCGGTACAGAACTGGCCCGATCGAGCGGCATGTCAGTCGCCAGTTGCGATTGGCCTATCTGTCGCCCACCGTCCTCAAACGCCTGACCTGCGGCCGGGAGTCTCCAGCGGTCAGCCTCATGTCCCTCGTCGAAGCAATTGCCGCACCGTGGCCGGAGCAAGCCAAGAAGGTGTTCGGCTGATCCTCAGTGAAAGCTCGCCTGAAACGTCGTCGCGGTGAGAGCGACATGGGCATCGAGCGGCGGGTGAAGCTCGAAGGCCTTCGGCTCGCGCGAGAAGTTCCAGAGCCGGAACAGGCGCCATTCCGATCGGCGTTCCTCGGCCACGGCCAGTTCGTTGCGGGTGATCAGGAACGGCGTGCTCCCATCCGTTCGTCGTCTTCACCTCGATCAGGCGGGACCGCCCATCCGGTGCAAAGCTCTCGATATCATAACCTGCGCCGTCGCCATCCTCTTCCGACACCCAGCGTACCCTCCGCGCCAGATCCTCGCGCCCCACGGCATGAAGCGAAGCCTGCTCATGCGCCAGCACACATTCCTCGCCCGCGCGACCGAGCGCGCGGTTTCGCTCGTCCCGGCCCGCGACATCGAATTTGCGGGCGATATGCAGCATCTGCTCCAACTCCTGCGGCGGTGGCTGGTTGGACAGCGTAGGGGGTGGGCCGATCCAGAGCCGCGCGGCCTCCTGTAGGCCGGTGACCGGACGCATGCCCGGCATCCGGCCGAGCCAGTCGGGATGGAGCACGAGCCAGCGCGCCACCGCATCGACCAGCGTCATCTGGAAATTGAACGCCGGCTTGTAGCCGGGGATCCAGTCCTCGCCGAGCCCCTTCAGCACCGCACTGATGTTCTGGTGTTTGAACTCGATCGACGTGCGTGTGCGGTCGATCCGTTCCTGAAGCCGCCGGTTGTGCTCGGCCTTATTATAGGGGCGCCTGGCAATGTCATCGGCCAGCATCGCGAAGTAGTCCGCGACGATCAGGTTGTTCTCTTCATCTGTCCAGGGCCCGTTCGACATTGCGTCAGGCTAAAGGGCAGAAGTCCTTTTGTCATCAGAGACTTCCGGTACAAAGATATCGTGGCGCTCCTTCCTTGGTGCCCGTCTTCAATATAACCAAAAATGCACACACGCGCAATGCGCTCTCCGCTGTTGCCCGAGATGCGTCGGACAGAGCTGGACCGATCGAGTCTCCGGCTGCCTCGTGGGAGACCGCATCCGGACATATGACTTGATAGCATTTTTTATCCACGCCTACGTCCTGTCGCAGTCAAACCGACTTGTGCGAAAGGAAACGAATATGTCCGTCAGACATCTCAACCAGATCGAGCTGGCCGCTCGCTGGAACATCAGCCATCGTACGCTCGAGCGCTGGCGCTGGGTGGGTGAAGGCCCCCGATTCCTCAAAATCGGAGGTCGCGTGATCTACAGGGTGGAAGATGTCGAAGCGTTCGAACTCGAAGTGCTGAGAGCCGCCGGGGAAGAACAGAAACGTGGCTGACTTTCTCGCGACTTGAAGTCAGGGCGTGGCCGAGGCACAGCCACTATCCTCGCCTTCCCGTCTGCACTCAGGCGCTCCCAATTCCGATTGAACCCGCGCCGCTTCTCAGATAGCTTGACCGGAAGTCCAGTAACTGGGTTCGCCTAGTTACAAGACGGATCATGTCACTGGGAGTGCGTGGTGGGAACAGCAAAGGCCGATCTGCGGTGGGGTGTCGAGCGTCGGCTCGAATTCATCGAGTTCCGCCTGTTTTGGGAGGGGCATGTGAATCGGGGCGATCTGATGGATGCGTTCGGCGTGTCGGTGAACCAAGCGTCCACCGACCTGAACCGCTACATCGGTATGGCCCCGGACAACATGGTCTACGACAAGAGCGCACGAGCCTACATCCGGGGCGCCAAATTCGAGCCACTTTTCCTGACGCCGGACGCCAGCCGCTATCTCTCTCAGTTGCGCTCCGTTGCCGACGGCATTCTTGACCATGCTGATGCCTGGATCGGCCAGTTCCCGTCCTACGAGGCCGCACCGACCCCCGTCCGCGGCGTCGGTGCCAAAACCCTGCGTTCAGTCATCGCCGCGATCCATCGATCAGAGGCTATCGAGGTCAGGTATCAATCGCTGTCCCGACCGGAGCCGCGCTGGCGCTGGATCGCACCACACGCCATCGCGTTCGATGGCTTTCGCTGGCACACGCGAGCCTTCTGCCTCACCGACCAGAGCTTTAAGGACTTCCTGCTCTCGCGGATCATCGAGACCCGCGGCACCAAACCGAGCGAGATCGGCACTGATGGAGATGCCGACTGGAACGAGCAGGTGACTTTGGAGATCGGACCGCACCCAGAGTTGTCCGACACGCAGAAGAAAGTCATCGCGCTCGACTACGGAATGCGCGGCGGAAAGGCCAGGATCCCGGTCCGCAAGGCGCTTCTCTACTACGCGCTGAAGCGGCTGGGACTGGACACCGATCCGGCTGCGCGACGCCCTCACGACCAACAGATCGTGCTTCTGAATAGAGAGAGCATAGGGAAGAACATATCGCCGGACCGAGATGATCGGAGAACCGATTTAGAAGGTCGGACTGGTTAGAGGGCGGAGGGTTGCAATGATCACTGGGTATCACGCCAAGCTCTTCGCGCATGAATTGAGCAAGCGGCATTCTGTTGCCGACACTGAGAAACTTGCAGGAGCGCTTTTGGATGCTCAGGTCGACCTAAATCCACATCAGGTCGAGGCTGCGCTTTTCGCCTTTAAGTCACCCCTTTCAAAGGGGGCGATACTCGCTGACGAAGTTGGTCTTGGAAAAACGATTGAAGCCGGCTTGGTGCTTGCCCAGAAATGGGCCGAGGGCAAGCGACGTATCCTGATCATTACACCAGCAAATCTACGAAAGCAGTGGTCCCAGGAAGTAGAAGAAAAGTTCTTCCTTCCAACGCTCATTCTTGAGGCCAGGAACCACAACAAAATGTCGAAGGGTGGGATGCGCAGCCCATTCGAGCAAAACCGGTTGGTCATCTCTTCGTTTCAATTCGCAGCACGTCACGCCGAAGCATTGATGGTCATCCCTTGGGACTTGGTGGTCATTGACGAGGCACATCGTCTCAGAAACGTGTACAGGCCGGATAATCGTATTGGCCGCACTTTGAAGGGCGCGCTTGTCAACGCTCCCAAGATCCTGTTGACGGCAACGCCGCTGCAGAATTCCCTGATGGAGTTGTATGGACTAGTCAGCCTGATCGACGACTTCACGTTCGGTGACGCCAAGAGCTTCCGGGCCAAGTACTCACGGCTCACTGGCGATGACCAGTTCGACGAACTGAAGCAACGCCTCCAAGCGGTTAGTCATCGCACCCTGCGGCGGCAGGTTCTCGAGTATATTCGCTACACCAATCGGATCCCGATCACACAAGAGTTCGTACCGACGGAGGCGGAGCAGGCACTTTACGACATGGTGTCTAACTACCTCCGCAGGCCTTCGCTGCACGCGTTGCCGTCAGCTCAGCGCACCCTCATGACGCTGATAATGCGCAAGCTGCTCGCATCCTCCACCTTTGCCATTGCAGGGGCTCTTGATTCCCTTGCAAAGAAACTCGAGCGGCAGCTTAAGCAGGATACAGACCTCCGGAGCAAGCTCGAGGAGGAACTGGCGGAGGACTACGAGGAATTCGACGAGCTTGCCGACGAATGGTCGGAGGGTAACGATCAGCCGGAACTTCTTTCTCCGGACGACATCAACGCCATCGAGAAGGAAATATCCGACCTACGCGAGTTTCGGGATCTCGCTGTTTCTATTTCTGAGAACGCCAAGGGAGAAGCGCTGCTGAGCGCTCTGAGGGCTGGCTTTGCAAAGACGCAGGAGCTTGGCGCCGCCCAGAAGGCCATCATCTTCACAGAGTCTAGGCGCACACAGGAGTATCTCGTCCGCCTGCTTTCCGAAAATGGATACGGAGATCAGCTCGTTCTGTTCAACGGATCCAACAATGACCCGCAGTCCAAGGCGATCTATGGAGCCTGGCTGGAGAAACACAAGGGCACAGATCGCATTACCGGCTCACGAACGGCAGACATCCGCGCCGCGTTGGTCGAGTACTTCCGTGAACGCGCTTCAATCATGATCGCCACCGAAGCGGCCGCAGAGGGCATAAACCTCCAGTTCTGTTCCATCGTGGTGAACTATGACCTGCCCTGGAACCCTCAGCGCATCGAGCAACGGATCGGTCGCTGCCACCGGTACGGGCAGCTCTACGATGTGGTTGTGGTCAATTTCCTGAACAAGAACAATGCCGCGGATCAACGCGTCTACGAACTCTTGGCGGAGAAGTTCCAGCTGTTCTCGGGGGTTTTCGGCGCATCGGATGAAGTCCTGGGATCGATCGAATCCGGTGTCGAGTTCGAGAAACGGATCGTCTCCATCTATCAGAATTGCCGAACGACCGAGGAAATCGAGGCCGAATTTTCGCGTTTGCGCGGCGAGATGGATGAGAACATCAGCGCCGCCATGGAGGACACGCGCCGGAAGCTCCTCGAGAATTTTGACGCGGAGGTCCACGACCGCCTGAAGATCAATCTCGACAAGAGCAAGGAATACATCGGTCGTTACGAACGGATGCTCTGGGCGGTGACACGGCACGAGCTTCGCGATCATGCGCGGTTCGATGATGAACATCTGACCTTTACGCTGAAGGAATCGCCGAGCGGAGTCGCGGTCCCCACCGGAGGTTATGGCATCGCCAAGAATGGTCTGAGCGAGCACAGGTACCGCTTGGGCCATCCGATGGCACAGCATGTCATCCAGCGCGCCAAAGACCGGTCGTTGAACGGCGCTTCGCTCATCTTTGATTACTCCGCCTGGCCGGCAAAGGCGGTCAGCATTGAGCCGCTCGTAGGGCGCAGTGGCATATTGGCTGCACGCTGCCTCAGCTTCTCCGGCTTTGACGAACAGGATCATATCCCGCTCGCGGCCATCACGGATGAGGGCACTGTCATCGAGGAAGAGACCGTTCGGCGCCTGTTCGAAATGCCCTGCCGTGTCGTGGACGATCCCGCGTGGATCGACAGTGCCCGACTTGAGGGCGCCCTCGCCGCGCGCGAGAAGGCTGTCACCGAAGCTCTGAAGCGCCAGAACGCGGAGTGGTTCTCAGCCGAGAGCCAGAAGCTCGAAAGGTGGGCCGAGGACAAGGTGTTTGCAGCCGAGAAGGAATTGAAGGATGCGAAGGCGCGGATCCTGGAGCTCAAGCGTGAGGCGCGCACCGCCGAGTCCCCCGAGGAACAGCGCCGCATCCAGGTGCAGATTCAGGATCTGGAGAAATCCAAGCGCCGGCTGCGCCAACGCATCTTCGAGGTGGAGGACGAGATCATCGAGGAACGAGACCAGATGATCACCGACCTTGAAGCCCGCCTCCAGCAGCATATCAGCAAACAAGAGCTCTTCGCCGTCCGTTGGGCGGTGGTATGAGCCAACAGAACGCAGGAAAATCCGTCACATGCCGAACGTTGAGAAACAGAGAGACCGCCTGATCAGCCTGCTGAAGGAGCTGTTCCAACTCGACCAGCCCGACCTGGACTTCGGCTTCTATCGCATCATGCACGCCAAGGCCGGCCAGGTGACGAAGTTTCTCGAGGAGGACCTGCTGGGCATCATTCGCGAGGCATTTGGGGAGGCCGACGAGGCGCGTGTCGCAGAAGCGCGGGCGGCCTATGAGGCGGCGCGCAAGCAGGCCGAGGAATTCGGCGCGCCCGATCCCGATGCGGCGCCGAAAGTGAGGGAAGCCAAGGCGGCTTGGGACGCAGCGAAGGACAGCGGCAGCAACGAGGGCGACGTTTACGATCACCTCTACCGCTTCTTCGAGCGCTACTACGACAGCGGCGACTTCATGAGCCGCCGCTATTTCGTGCGGGAAACGGACGGCAAGGCAGCTTCACCTTCGACCCGACGCAGGCGAAGGAGTTCCAGACACATCACGGCGCGCTGCTGGCGCAGAAGCCGCTCAAGGTCCATTGCCACATCGTCTCCGCCAGCGAGGGCGAGCACAACAACGTCAAGGCATCCGAGCAGACCGAGCGCTACTTCATCATCCACGAGCCGGAGCCGGTGAGGATCGAGACGGGCGACAGCGGCGAACCGGAGCTGTTCATCCAGTTCCAGTACCGCCCGGACCCCGAGAAAACCGGCCAAGAGGGAACGTGGCGGAAGAAGCGCCTGACCGAGGCGGCCGAGAAAGTGAAGGCGTTGCTGCCCACGCTGGAGGGCGCGGACGATTTTGTGACCGCGCTGATGACCCCGGCCCCGACCGAGACGGAGAAGGACCGGGCTCTGCTGGAGAAATACCTGGCTCAATATACGGCCCGGAACACGATGGACTACTTCATCCACAAGGATCTGGGCGGGTTCCTGCGGCGCGAGCTGGATTTCTACATCAAGAACGAGGTCATGCGGCTGGACGACATCGAGTCCGCCGATGCGCCGCGAGTGGAGACCTATCTCGCCAAGATCAAGGTGTTGCGACGCATCGCGTATTATCTGATCGACTTCCTCGCCCAGCTTGAGGACTTTCAGAAGAAGCTGTGGCTGAAAAAGAAGTTCGTAGTCGACACGCAGTACTGCATCACGCTCGACCGCATCCCAGTGGAGTTCTATCCAGAGATCGCGGTGAATGACGCGCAGCGGGAGGATTGGGTTACTCTGTTCGCCGCGCACGAATTAGAGGGGTATAGCAATCCTCTTTCGGTGGAATTTCTCCACCTCCATCAGCAATTGATCGTTGATACAGAATTATTTTCGGAAACGCTGCGCGATCAAATTGTTGCAGGCATTGAGGAGCTGGATCAATCTCTCCACGGTATTCTGCTACACTCGGACAATTCCCAAGTCCTGCGCCTCCTATCGCCAAAGTATCAAAATAGTGTTCAGACAACATATATTGATCCGCCATACAACACCGGCTCAGATGGGTTTATTTACAAGGACTCTTTGAAATCGTCATCGTGGACCTCGATGATGCATGAACGGCTGGCGGCGTATGCTTCTCTCATGTCAGATAAAGGCGTCATTTTTTGCAGCATCAATGAAGTTCAACGTGCTGAGCTGGATTGGTGCATGAGAAGTGTTTTTGGGACTGAGAATCGCGTTGAGGAGCTCATTTGGGCGCGTGACACAGTCAGCAACAACTCTCCAGCATACTCTACGAACCACGAGTACATCGAGGTCTTTGCGAAATCTAAGGCCCGCGTTGAAGCGGAGAAATCGATGTTTCGCGAAGAGCGGCCAGGCTATTTCGAAGTTCGCGAGCTGATTGATCGAATTGGGAACGAGTTCCCTCCTATCGCTGAGGTAGAGGGCGCTCTGAAGGCTTTGTACACGGAACATCGAGACCAGTTCATCTTAGAAGCTCAAGAACTAGGGCTCTCAAAAGCAGAGGCGAAGAAGGCAGACCCGTGGAAGGGCTTGTATCCTTACAGATTTGCTGAATACCGGGATGCAGACGGGAAGCTCGTCGAGGAGGTCGATGCGAAGAAAATGATGGCTAGCATTTGGGTCTACCGCGAGGTGGAGCCGTCCATGCCCTCTGGAAAACAAGCATCCGATATTCGGGATTCTAATTCGGACAACTTTCGGTTTTACGCTCCACCTCACCCGATTACAGAAAGGCCCTGCAAGCCACCGAAGCGCGGATGGGCATTCCCCCAGAAGTCTATAGGTACCCGTCCTTCTTTTGAGGGGTATCGAGACGACCACAGGATCGTCTTCAAAGCGGATGAAAACTCAATTCCGC
Organism: Paracoccus sp. pheM1; assembly: GCF_018499825.1. NCBI lineage: Bacteria > Pseudomonadati > Pseudomonadota > Alphaproteobacteria > Rhodobacterales > Paracoccaceae > Paracoccus > Paracoccus sp. pheM1. Next base: position 671,743 of record NZ_JAGXCX010000001.1, on the reverse strand, counting down.
AGCTCAAATATTTTCTGCATGAGGTCGGATCGGTGGTGTCGACTTCTGTTATCCGACAGTATTCGGATGGCGAACCAAAGCTGGAAGCGTTGTTCGGTGAAAAAGGTTTCATTGACAACCCAAAGCCGCCAGCGCTGGTGGAAAAGCTTGTCAGACAAACAACTGACAAGAGTTCGTGGGTAATGGACTTTTTTGCAGGCTCAGGCACGACCGCTAGCGCGGTCTTTGACGCAAACCGCGCTGACAACGGACAGCGCCGGCACATCTTATGCGAAGTCGGAAGCTACTTTGACGCCGTACTCAAGCCTCGGGCTATCAAGTCGGCTTACAGTTCATCGTGGAGTGAAGGTGCACCCATTGAGAAAGATGGCGTATCGACACTGATTAAATATCATCGACTCGAGTCCTACGAAGATGCGCTAAACAACTTATCGCTGACCCCGAGCCCTGACATATCGCAAGCGGGCGTTGATTTTGCGCGTGACTACATGCTCCGCTATTGGCTCGACTTCGAGACCAAGGGCAGCTCGTCGCTCCTGAACATCGAGTGGTTCGACGATCCCACGGCTTACAAGCTGAAGATCAAGAAGCCCGGCACGGACGAGTATGTCGAGAAGGCCGTGGACCTGATCGAGACGTTCAACTGGCTGATCGGCCTGCATGTCGAGCATCTGGACCGCTGGCGCGGCTATGACGCCGTCTTCAAGCGTGAGATCGATCCCGAGTTGCCGGAGGACTCGAGCACCCGGCTGATGCTCGACGGCGCGCTGAAGGAGACCGACGGCGGTGCCTGGCGTTTTCGCAAGGTCGAGGGCTACACCCTGCGCACCCCCGGCGATCACAACGACCGCGAGAAGGTGCTCGTCGTCTGGCGCAAGCTGACTGGCGATCTCGAGCAGGACAACCTAATGCTGGACGAGTGGTTCCGTAAGTACCGCGTGTCCGCGCAGGACACCGAGTTCGACGTGATCTACGTGAACGGCTCCAACAACCTGCCCAACCTCCGCCAGGCCGAGGAGACCTGGAAAGTGCGCCTGATCGAGGAAGCCTTCCATCAGGCGATGTGGGACGTGGAGGGCTGATCCATGGCGAGAAAGCCCAAGTCCTCGGCCAAGCCGCTCCCCTTTGGCCACAAGCTGGTGCTGAACCAGTGGATCGTCAGCCTGTTCGGCTTCGACCCGCTGAAGGACCACAAGGACGGCAAGCGTACCCTGCGGCCGGTGCAACCACTGGCGAAGACGGTGAAGGACGCGCCGGAGGGCATGACGTCCGAGAACCTGCACCACTTCTACAAGGCGCTGGACGTCCACCTGCAGGAAGGCGCGCAGATCACGCGGGCCGACCTGCTACGCTACGAGCACAACATCGTCAGCCATACGCTGGCGATCAACGAGAAGCGCGACCGGCCGATCGTCTGGAAATACTATCAATGGCTCTCGCTGCTGTTCGCGGAGATCTATCTCGACCGCTTCTTCGCAGACCGCGAGGCGCTGCAGGAGGCGCTGAACGACTATGTCTCGGCATTCAACACCTACTGGACCGACGAGGGCTACGAGACGGGCATAACGCCCTATGAGCTCGACGACCTGAACAAGCTCTGCCTGCAGAACGCCACCGGCTCGGGGAAGACGCTGCTGATGCACGTCAACTTCCTCCAGTTCCGGCACTACGCATCGAAATCGCCGCTCAAGCACGACCTGACGCGGACCGTGCTGATCACGCCAAACGAGCAGCTTTCGTTGCAGCATGCGCGTGAGATGAAGGGGAGCAACATCGTGGCATCCCGCCTGCTGACAGACAGCGGCGACCTGCTGTCCTCGGGCAAGAACGGGCTTCGGCAGGTGGACTATACCGAGGTGACCAAGCTCGGGGACACGGACGGACCAAACATCATCGCAACCCGCAATCTGGGTGACCAGAACCTGCTTCTTGTCGATGAAGCCCACCGCGGAATGGGAAGTCAGGAAGAGCGCGGCTGGTTCAGAAGCCGGGCCCGCCTTTCGGAGAAGGGCTTCGTCTTCGAATACTCGGCCACCCTGAAGGAGGCCGTTTCAGCCGCAAAGCGTCCCGACATCGAGGCGTCCTACGCCAAGACGATCTTGTTCGACTACTCGTACAGGTATTTCTACGAGGACGGCTATGGCAAGGACTACCGCATCTTCAACCTGCCGCGGACCTTTGCCGAACTGGAGTTCTCCTACCTGACGGCGTGCCTTCTGAGCTTCTATCAGCAGCTGAAGCTCCACGAGGACAAGCATGGTCTGTATGCGCCCTACAATATCGAGAAGCCGCTCTGGGTATTCGTCGGGTCAAGCGTTACCAAGGCGACTGGATCGAAGGCAGAAAAGGAGACGGTCTCCGATGTTGGCAAGATCCTCGCCTTCATCGCGAAATTCCTCAAGCACGAGGCGACATCAGCCGCCGAGATCGAGCATATCCTGACCGGAAATGCTCAGGAAACCGGTTTGCTTGACGAGAACGGAGGTGACATCTTCGCGGGCGGCTTCGTCTATCTTCAGCAGCTCATGCTTCGGGAGGGATGGAAGCCCGAAGACCTCTTCCGTGACATCCTCGACAAGCTGTTTCAGAATCGCGCCGGCGGTGAATTGTCGATCGCTCGGATCAAGGGCGACGAAAACGAGATCATGCTGCGGGTCGGTCAGGCCGAAAAGCCCTTCGGGCTGATCAACGTCGGTGACGCATCGGGTTTGGCAAGCCATATCGCCGAGCGGGGTTTCGACAACGTTGCGGTCCTGGAATCCGAGTTTGCCGAGACCATGTTCGGTCAGATCAATCTGTCCAGCTCCCCGGTCAACCTGCTCATCGGTTCCAAGCGCTTCGTCGAAGGCTGGGATTGCTGGCGCGTCAGCACGCTCGGCCTCATGCATGTCGGCAAGAGCGAAGGCGCGCAAATTATCCAGCTGTTCGGTCGCGGTGTTCGCCTCAAGGGTTATGACTGGTCGCTCCAGCGCAGCAGCTTCGCCACACCCACCCACCAACCGGAACTGATCCAGTATGTTGAGACCCTGAACGTTTTCGGGATCGAGGCTGACTTCATGGAACGTTTCCGTAAGTTCCTCGAAGAAGAGGAGCTGCCGCGAAACGACCAGAAGCAGGTGTTCACCGTTCCCCTAACGGTCACCTACGATTTCGGGCAGCGCTTGAAGGTGCTGCGCCCGCGTAAGAAACGGGGAGATGGTCGGGAGTACGACTTCAAGCGCGATGGCGCTGTCCCGGCCTTAACCCTTGTGCCGGACAAAATTCGCCAGAAGGGCGTCGTCATCGACTGGTATCCCCGCATCCAGTCTCTCGAATCCAAGAAGGGCACCAGGCTTGGAAGCAAAGAAGAGACCGTCTTCGCTGAAGGCCATATGGCCTTTTTAGATTACGATGATCTGTTCTTCCGGCTTGAAAAGTTCAAGCGGGAACGCACCTGGCATAACCTCAACATCTCCAAGCCCATGATCAAAGTGCTCCTTGAGGATCGGACCTGGTACAAGGTCGTCGTGCCCTCGGGGAAGATGGAGTTCTCGGATTTCGGGAACGTAGCGCTGTGGCAAGAGATGGCGGCGGAGCTCCTGCAGAAATTTTCGGAGGAATTCTACAACTACTGCAAGGCCGCGTTCATCGAACCGCGGCTCGAGCTCCGGGAGATTGAAGCAGGCGATGGAAGCCTACCAGAAGCCGGCGAGTACCAACTGATCGTCGATGCCAGCGAAGCGGCTCTCATCAACGACATTCAAAGCCTCACCAAGCAGATCGCCGCCGGAAAGAGCGGAGTTCTCCGTGCCGGCGATTTGAAGGCCTGCCTGTTCGGGAGCCATCTTTACGAGCCAGTGCTTCACGTCATCAAGGGCAGCAAGATCCAGATTGCACCGGTATCGCTGAACGAGAGCGAATTCCAATTCCTCGATGACCTGCGCCTCTATATCGAACAAGATCAAGCCAGACTGGTATCAGAAGGGATTGAACTATTCTTGCTCCGCAACGAGAGCCGTGGGCGCGGGGTGGGCTTCTTCGAGGCGGGGAATTTTTATCCCGACTTCCTCCTTTGGCTCGTCAAGGACGGCAAGCAACACCTGGCCTTCGTGGAACCTCACGGTCTTCAGCATGAAGGCCCTGGTCACAAAAAGATCGAGTTCCACCTAGTCATCAAGGACATCCAGACGAGGCTCGCCAGTGACAATGTTGTCCTGAACAGTTTCATCGTCACACCGACACGGTTCGGTAAGCTGAATTGGGGCAAGACGATCCAGGAGTTGGAGGACATGCATGTGCTATTTATGGAGGATCAACGGGACACCTATGTCGCCTCTATCATTCAGCGAATGGCGGCATAAGCGGAGTTTGTTTGATGTCGGGAGTTTCAGGCGAGAGGCCTAGCTGGTTTGTCGGCGCTGCGTACAACCGCACCGAGGACCAGACGCCACGATTTCTAGCCGAGGGTATCTGGGAAAACGGCTACGAGGATGGGAAGTACGGAGATCTCGTGCGCTCGATGCGGCCGGGGGACAGGATCGCGATCAAATCGTCCTATACGCGCAAGCACGATCTTCCGTTCGACAATCGCGGTGCCACCGTCTCGGTGATGGCGATCAAGGCGGTTGGCACGATCACCGCGAATCTCGATGACGGCAAGCATGTGCGAGTCGACTGGTCGCCGGTTTCGTCGCCCCGCGAATGGTATTTCTACACCAATCGCGCGACTGTCTGGCGCGTCGCACCGGGCGGCTGGATGGAGGATGGACTGCTGGCCTTCGCCTTCGACGGTCAGACCCAGGACCTTGACCGTTTCCGCAACGAGCCGTTCTGGCGCGAACGATTCGGCGACGCGGGCGGCGAGCAGCGGTTTCGCTGGACCACGTTCTACAGCGCCGTTGCGGCGAAGCTTCTCGACTATCGGGCGGACCGGCGGCCGTTGATCGAAGGCATCCATGCCATCGCACAAGACATAGCTGGGCTCGGCTATCTCCAGGACCGCTATCCCGAAGGCGGAACCGGCCCACTGCGCGACATATGCCCCTTCACGACAATGGGCACGTTCAACCGCTCGATGACGGACGCCAATCGCCGTGCGATTGCAGGGGCGCTGGCAAGGCTGATCGGCGTGGAGGAGGAGCCACCGGCTTCCTTCGAGGGCATTCCAGTGCTGAACAACCAGCGGTCGTGGTTCTTCAGTTACGGCGACAAACGCGGCGAAAGCGACATCGACAAGCTGTGGGATGTGTTCGCTGCCGCGGCAGCGCTCGTGGAGGCCGATCAGCCAGAGCAGCGGGAGACGTTCATCACCGCCTACGACGCAGCGGTCGACGTCTGGGGTGCCTCATGGAATCTTTCGACCGGGCTCTACTGGTCGCATCCCTGGGAGTTCCCGACCCTAGACAGTAACTCGCGCGCGTTCCTGACGGGACGGCTCCAGATGCGGATCCCGACGATTGGACCGCAGAGACCCTGCAACGGCGCAACCTATCTCAAGCTTGTTGACGACCTGAATGCGCGATTCGGGGAGGACAGCTATCCGGTGCACAACTTCCCCGAGCTGTCGCTCGCTTCCTGGCGATACAAGGCGCCCGAGGGGTTGCAGACAGAGCGCGGCCCCGCCGACCCGGCCTCAACTGAGGATGAGGAGGAGTCCGCTGCCGCCGATCCTGTCCAGGCGCCTGCGCCTGCGGAACGTTACGATATCGACGACATCCTGCGCGACGGCTGCTTCCTTGAACGTGGCGAGATCGAGCGTCTGATAGAGCGCCTGCGCACCCGCAAGAACCTTATTCTTCAGGGGCCGCCGGGTACGGGAAAGACGTGGATCGCCAGGCGCCTCGCCTTCGCGCTGATGGGCGAGCGCGACGAGGCACGCGTCCGAGCCGTCCAGTTCCACCCGAACCTCTCGTACGAGGATTTCGTGCGCGGATGGCGGCCGAGCGGAGACGGAAAACTGACGCTCGCTGATGGCGTCTTCATGGAGGCAATCCGAGCGGCACTGAGCCAACCAGAGGCCCGTTTCGTCGTGATCATCGAGGAAATCAACCGCGGGAACCCGGCGCAGATCTTCGGCGAACTCCTGACTCTTCTTGAAGCGGGTAAGCGCACGCCGCGTGAGGCGCTGGAGCTCTGCTATCCCGATGCCGACGGCGTCCGCCGCCCGGTGCATGTGCCCGAGAACCTGTTTGTTATCGGCACCATGAACATCGCCGACCGCTCGCTCGCGCTTGTCGATCTCGCATTTCGCAGGCGCTTCGCTTTTGTCGGGCTCGAGCCGAGGCTTGGGCCAGCCTGGCGACGCTGGGTCACCGCAAACGGCGGCCTCGATCCCACCCTCGCCGAAGACATTGAGCGGCGCCTCCTCGCCCTGAACGCGCAGATCGCCGAGGCGTTCGGTCGCCAGTTTGAGATCGGACACAGCTACGTCACCCCGACGGCGAAGCTCGAACCGGGCGCCACGCGCGAATGGTTCTGCCAGGTGGCCGAGACGGAGATCGGCCCGCTGCTCGACGAATACTGGTTCGACGCGCCGAAATCGGCGCGCGAGGCCCTCGATCGACTGCTACAGGGATGGTGAGCGCCGACGCCGGGGTGAGCGAGACCGCCGCGGCGGGCTTCATCGGTCGCATCCCGGTGCGCAACATCTGGCTTCTGATGCTTTACGCCTCGGACCTGTTCCGGACGGCGGGCCGCACACTCGTCGACGTCGAGCACAACCCGGACGAGATTGCCGATCTCGTTGCCGAACTACTGGCGCAGGCGGTAGAGAAACGCCAGCGACGACAGATGAGCCTCGGCTACTGTCCGCGCAGCGCCGACCTGTCGCGGGTCCGGGGTCGGATCGACGTCCTGCGAACGGAGCGCCGACAGTTGCTCGCACGCGGCGCCGTGGCTTGCCGCTTCGTCGAGCTCAGCGTCGACACGCCGCGCAACCGCTTCGTCCGCGGCGCGCTCGAGGCAGTAGCGCGGCTGGTCGCGCGCCCTGAGCTTCGCCATCGTTGCCGCCGGTTGGCTGCGGATATGCAGGCCCTCGGTGTCGCCGGCGCCATGCCATCGCGAGCCGAGCTCAGCGCCGACCGTATTGGCCGTCACGACACGGCGGATCGCGAGATGCTCGCAGCGGCGATGCTTGCGATGGACCTCGTTCTGCCCACCGAGCGGGCTGGCCCGCGACCATTACCGATGCCGGATAGAGAGGAGCAGTGGGCCCGGCGGTTGTTCGAACGCGCCGTCGGCGGCTTCTACAAAATCTTCCTGCCACCGGAGCGCTGGCGCGTACGCACAGGCGGTGCGCTCGACTGGCCGATCGACTGGTGGACCGAGGGTGCGCGAGAGATATTGCCGGGGATGCAGACTGATGTCATGCTCGACGATGCGCTGGTGGACCGCCGTATCGTGATCGATACCAAGTTCACTGGCATGGTGACGGCGGGCTGGCGCCGCGAGGCAACGTTGCGTAGCGCGTACCTTTACCAAATCTACGCGTATATACGTTCACAGGCAGGACGTGGCGATCCACTGGCTGACAAGGCCGAGGGCTTGTTGCTGCACCCGGTCATCGGTGAAACCATCGACGAAGCCATCTCGGTGCACGGTCATCTCATTCGGTTCGCCACAGTAGATCTCGCGGCCGACAGCGGAACTATCCGTCGGCAACTTCTGAAGCTCAGCTTGCAGTTCAGAAACGAGACTTCTGCGGATGGACCTTCATACGCGTGATCGCTTGCGGTTGCCCACAGAAACAGGCTGCCTGTATTCACCCGACCTTCGCTCCCCAGAAGGACGTGTGATCGGCGGCGAAATACCGTAACCGCCCGATTGTTACCGCGGCGACAGTGCCTTGATGCGGGCGACGAGTTCCGCGTCATCGACAAAGTCGTCGAGGAACGCGTGCCAGGTTTCGGTGGTGATGCGCGCGTCCCTGAGCATGTCTTTCAGTTCATCGATACCGTCATCGGTCAGGGCGGTGACGGTGTCATCCGGGCCGGTATAGACGCTGATGATCGAGCCATAGGTCAGGTTGTCGTCGTTGTAGACGATGGCTTTGAGAAGCTCGGGGTCTTCGCCCAGCATCGTAACCGCCCGATTGTTACCGCGGCGACAGTGCCTTGATGCGGGCGACGAGTTCCGCGTCATCGACAAAGTCGTCGAGGAACGCGTGCCAGGTTTCGGTGGTGATGCGCGCGTCCCTGAGCATGTCTTTCAGTTCATCGATACCGTCATCGGTCAGGGCGGTGACGGTGTCATCCGGGCCGGTATAGACGCTGATGATCGAGCCATAGGTCAGGTTGTCGTCGTTGTAGACGATGGCTTTGAGAAGCTCGGGGTCTTCGCCCAGCATCTTTGCGACGTAGTCGAGGGTGCAGACGTGGGTGACGGTTGCCATCAGGCGGCCTCGTGCAGGGCGGAGGGCAGCGGCGACCAGTTCCAGGGCAACAGATCGTCGAGCCGATTGATCTTGTGATCGTGGATGCGGGCCAGGATGTCGGCCAGATAGGCTTGGGGATCCAGGCCGTTCATCTTGGCAGTTTCAATGAGCGTCATGGCGCGGGCCAGCGTTTCGGCTCCGGTATCCGCACCGGCGAAGAGCCAGTTGCGGCGCCCGACACCGATCGGGCGCAGCGCGCGCTCGGCAGGATTGTTGTCGATCGCCACCCGGCCGTCCTCAAAAAACAGGCTGAAGGCGTCCCGACGGCTCAGCCCATAGCGGAAGGCCTTGGCCAGATCCCCCTTGCCGCGGATCCGCGGGAGCTGCTGCTCCGACCAGGCGAAGAAGGCCTCGACCTTCGGGGCACTGTGTTTCCGGCGCGCGGCAAGGCGGATATCAGCGGGATGGCCGGTGATCTCTCGCTCGATGTCGTAGAGTGCGCCGATGCGGTCGAGCGCCTCGCGGGCGATCGCGGATTTGGTCTTGTCCCATTCGTCATGGAAGTCCCGCCGCAGGTGGGCCCAACATGCGGCCTCCCGCAGGCGCGGCGTCCCGTCTGGGTCCGGGTCGTAGAGCTTGGCATAGCCCTTGTAGCCATCGGCCTGGAGAATGCCGCGGGTCCGGGCCAGATGGCGATGAACGTGCTCTTCCTTCCAGTCGGGCGCGAAGGCATAGACCGCGCCGGGCGGTGAGGCGCCTGCCCAAGGGCGCTGATCGCGGACATAGGCCCAGATCCGGCCCTTCTTCACCCCCTTGCCCAACCCCTTGTCGCGGCCCGCGCGATCCAGCACCCGGATCGGTGTGTCATCGGCATGCAGCAGGTCGCTGGCCATCACATCCACCTCGATCCGTTCGATCAATGGGGCCAGCACCCTCATTGCCCGACCGCACCAGTCGACCAGTGTGCTGTCGGGGATGTCGGCGCCCATCCGGGTGAAGATCTCATGCTGGCGATAAAGCGGAAGGTGGTCGTCGAACTTGGAGACGAGGATATGCGCCAGCAGGCCCGGGCCTGCCATGCTGCCGGGGATCGGGCGGCTGGGGGCCGGAACCTGCACCATGCGCTCACAGCGGCGGCAGGATTTCTTGAGCCGGGCGATCTGCACGACCTGCAACTGCGCCGCGATCAGATCCAGCATCTCGCTGACATCCTCGCCCACCAGGCGCAGATCACCACCGCAATCGGGGCAGCAACTGCCGGGATCCAGCTCTTGCCGCTCGCGCGGCGTGCTGTCCGAGACTCGGGGGCGTCGGCGGGATGGGCGGTCACCGCCTTCATCGGTGGCTGACGTTTCCAGCACATCATCGCCCTGACTGTCATCCGGAACTGAGGTCTCACTTTCGGCCGTTGCGATCAGCAGATCCTCCAGCGCCAGTTCCAGTTGCTCGATCTCGCGTTCGATCTTTTCCGAGGACTGGCCGAAGACCTGCTTCTTCAGCTTGGCGATGCGCAGTCGCAGGGTCTGGATCAACTGGTCATGGGCGCGCAGCGTGGCCGAGATCTTCGCGTTTTCCGCCTGCAACGCCACGATCAGCGCCTTCAGAAGCGCCGGGTCATCGGGAAGGGTCTGGGCCGCATTCGACATGCGTCCGACTACCACAGGGCAGCGATCCTGACCATAAAAACGAGGTGTTTCAGCAGGATAAATCAGCCCACCCGGGCCGGCGGCGCGCCCCAATCCGGCCTACGCCAATCAATGCCCTCCCACAGCATCGCCAACTGCGCCGAGGTCAGGCGAACCGCACCATCACCACGTGTAGGCCAGGGAAAGCGGCCCTTTTCCAGCACCTTGTAATACAGGCAGAAGCCTTGCCCGTCCCAATGAAGCAATTTCAACCTGTCGCCGCGACGCCCACGGAATGCAAAGACCGCACCGCCGGTCGGCTTCTGGCGCAGAACATCCTGGGCAAGTGCAGCCAGCCCGGTGATCCCCTTCCTCATATCTGTCACGCCGCAGGCCAGATAGACACGAACGCCGGTTCCCGGCCCGATCATGCCCCTTCCACCGCACGGATCACATGTGTCAGCGTCACGGTATCCAGAGCCGGATCGAAGCGCAGGCAGCGACCATTCGCCAACTGCAACTCGATCTGGGCAGGCCGAGGCGTTCCTGCGCAGATGGCCGCTGACTGCATCACCAATTCCGTGGGCCGGTCCAGTTCAACCGGCAGAAACAGCGCCTCCGGAGACGCCGAAACCACGCCCTTCTTCTTCAGTTGGTGCCGCCAGGCATAGATTTGCTGCCGTGTTACATCGTGCCGCTGTGCAACCTGCGTCACTGTCGCCCCGTCCACGCCGACCGACAAAACGATCTCGAGCTTCTCCTCGTCGCTCCACCGCCGCCGCCGCTCCAGTCCAAGAATATCGCCCCGCATCCCCACACCCGCATAAGACACGTCATTAACGACGTCACTATGCATGTGCCTTAATCCATCAGCCCAAACTCAGGCAGGCGGTAACAATCGGGCCGTTACAAACGATCCGGGGCAGTCGTCGCTCTTTTGAAAAGCAGCGACCTTGTATTCTGGTGCAAGAACCGCTCAAGGATTGCGGGCTCCCTCGCACGAAAGTGCGGTCGCGTCCATTCGTACGAGCTGACTCGCACCTAAATTTAACGCTGGTCGCGCGTCCCCTGCATTCAGATTTCCCAACCGCCAGACTGACAATATGGGTAAAACTCCTGCAACATCAGAACGTTGCGGGACTATACCGTGAAGCATCCGGTTAACAGGTCCGGAGAATATTGGCCCCGAGAGAACGCTTTCAGGCTACCCGGCGCAGAGGCCGGGTGAATAGCCCGCGCCGCATAACCCTCGAAAACAACGGAAAAATTCGGCCGGAGCCGGACGCGGAGAACGCTTTCGCGAGGGCAAGTGGCGGACGGTGAGGGATTCGAACCCTCGAGACGGTTCCCCGCCTACACACTTTCCAGGCGTGCGCCTTCGACCACTCGGCCAACCGTCCGTGGCGGTTCGTCTAGCGCGACGGGCGGCGGGGTGCAAGTCGCAGTTCTCTCAAAGCTTCGAAATCCGCTTCTGCAATTCGGCAAGCTGGCGGCGGATCTCGGCCATGTCCTCGGGCGCGGAAGCCTTCTTGCCGCTGCGACGGGTCTCATCCGTCTCGGTCTCCTCCATCTCGGGGCCGCTGCTGCCCGCGCCCCAGCCCGCCGCCATCGCCTTCAGGAACAGCTGCTGCTGGCGCTGGAGCGCCTCGAAACCCGGCATCGAGGACATCGGGTTGGGGAAGGTCGACAGATTCTCCATCATCTTCGACTGACCCTCGCGCAGCATCTCGAAACTGGCGGCCAGGAATTGCGGCACCACCGATTGCGCCTGGGTCGTGTAGCTGCGCACCAGGTCGATCAGCACGTCGATGGGCAAGACGTTCTCGCCCCGGCCCTCGTGCTCGGCGATGATCTGCAACAGATATTGCCGGGTCAGGTCGTCGCCGGTCTTGAGATCGACGATGCGCACCTGCCGCCCGGCACGGATGAAGCCCGCAATATCCTCAAGCGTGACGTAATCGCTGGTCTCGGTGTTGTAGAGGCGGCGGCTCGCATAGCGCTTGATCAGAAGCGGGGTCGTGTTCTCGGGCTCAGCCATGGCTCCTCCGGCAGTGCATTTGCAGCATGATGGGAAATGGCCCGGAAAAATGCAAAGAAAATCGCCATGCTGCGCCGGAAGCAGGGGACGAGCCCCGGATCGGGCCCAGATCGGGGGCCCGGCCGGATACGAACCGGGCCCGGCCATGGAAAAAGGGGGCAGCGAACTGCCCCCCTTCGTCTGGAACCGCAAGGGCCTGCGATCAGGCCTTGGTCACGGTGCTGGCCGAGGTCGCGGCGGCAGCGGCTTTCTTGACCGCGGCCTGGGTTTCGCGGCTGGCCTTTTCGGCGGCCTTCTGCGCGTCGGCGGCCAGGTCCTTGCCGGCGGTCAGCATCAGGTCGACGGTGTCCATCTGGACCTTCTTCGCCACTTCGGCAAAGGCGGCCATGTGCTCGGCAGCCATTTCGGCGGCGGCGGTGGCGAAATCGCTCAGCGCCTTGGCGTATTCGGCCGGCTCTTCCTTGGACGAGGTCAGCTCACCCATGCGGGCGATGGTGTCCTTGGCCCACTGGGCCGAGATCTCGGTCGAACGCTCGGCAGCGGCCAGCGCGACGCGGGCCATCTTCTCGCCCAGCGCGGTCTGCGACTTGAAGGCGTCCTGGAACGACGAGGTGTCGACCGGGAATTTCGCCATCACTTCTTGCAGGGTCTTGGTGAAGTCAGGGGTCTTGGCCATTTGCTCTCTCCTAGATCGGCGCGAAGCTTCGGCACCGGTTGAACTGTTCTGACCAACATATACTTTCTGCACCGCAGCATTGCAAGGTTTTCTTGCTGCGGTGCAGAAAAATTTTACGCCCGCTCGTGGACGTAAAGGCCGGGCGCGGGGCCGAAACCCTCGCCCGGATCGCGGGCCTCGACCATGTCCCCCGCCCGCCGGGCCAGCCATTCGCCCCAGCGGCCCCACCAACTGCCCTCGTGGTGCTGCGCCTTGTCCAGCCAGTGCTGCTCGCCCTGCTGGAAGCCGGCATCCGAGGTGTAGTGGCCATATTTCTTCTTGCTGGGCGGGTTGACGATGCCGGCGATATGGCCCGATTCGGACAGGATGAAGGTCTTGTCCCTGGAGCCCATCTGCGCGATGCCGCGCCAGCTGTCCTTCCAGGGCGCGATATGGTCGGTCTCGCAGGCGATGGCGCAAAGCGGCACGGTCACGTCGCCGACATGCAGCCGGTGGCCCATCAGCTCGAACCCTTCCTTGACGAAGCGGTTCTGCTGGCACAGCCCGCGCAGGTATTCCACCGCCATGCGCCCCGGCAGGTTGGTGCCGTCGCCGTTCCAGAAGAGCAGGTCGAAGGCCGGCGGCGTCTCGCCCAGCATGTAGCTGCGAATCGCCGGCCCCCAGACCAGGTCGTTGGCGCGCAGGAAGCTGAAGGTGCGCGTCATCAGCTGCGCCCCCAGGATGCCGGTGCGCGCCGCCTCCTCCTCGATGCCCGAGACGAAATCGTCTTGCAGATAGGCGGTGAATTCGCCCTGGTCGGCGAAGTCGGTCAGCGCGGTGAAGAAGGTGGCGGCGTTCACCCGGTCGTCGCCGCGCTGCTTGAGAAGCGACAGGGTCAGCGCCAGCGTGGTGCCGGCGATGCAATAGCCGACCGCATTCAGCTTTTTCTGGTCGGTCAGGTCCAGCACCCGGTCCATCACCTCCAGATAGGCACTGACATAATCGTCCATGCCGGTGTCGCCATAGCTGGGATCGGGGTTCTTCCAGGCCACCACGAACAGCGTATGGCCCTGGTCCACGATCCATTTGATCAGGCTGTTCTGCGGCTTGAGGTCGAGGATGTAGAACTTGTTGATCCAGGGCGGAAAGATCACCAGCGGGATCTCATGCACCTGCGCGGTGGTGGGCTTGTACTGGATCAGCTCGTAAAGCTTGGTGCGCGCGACCACCGTGCCCTCGGTGGTGCCGATGTTCTCGCCCACGCGGAAGGCGTCGCGGTCGGCCAGCGACACGATCAGCTCGCCGCTGTTCTGCTCGACGTCGCGCACCAGGTTCTCGAGGCCCCTGACCAGGCTTTCGCCCTCGGTCTCCACCGCCTTTTCCAGCGCGTCGGGATTGGTCGCCAGGAAGTTCGTCGGCGCCATCATGTCGATCATCTGGCGGGTGAACCATTCGATCCGGCGCCGGTCGGTCATCTCGGGCAGGTCCAGCGCGCTTGCCGCCTCCTGCAGGGCCTGGGCGTTGATCTGGTATTGCCGCTTGATGAAGTTGAAGAAGGGATGCGCCTCCCACAGCGGGTTGGCAAAGCGCCGGTCCCGCGGCCCCTCGCTGGGCGGCGGCGTCAGCGTGCCGCGGGCGAAGGCGGCCTGGGCCTCGGCGAAATGGCGCAGCGTCTCGCCCCAATAGCTGACCTGCTGGCCGATCACCCGCTCGGGCTGCTCGGCCAGAAGCTTGATCCAGGCCGAGGTCGCGGTGGCGAAAAGGTCGGGACCCGGCATCTCGACGCCGGGATTGGAGGGGCGGCGCTGCGCCAGCGCGCTGATCAGGCGCTGGGTCAGCGATTCGATGCGCTCGATGTTCTGGGCCAGCTGCTCGGGCAGGCGGCTGCCGGCGCCGAAGGCCGCCTCGACGAAGGCGGCGGTGGCCGGGCTCGGATGCGGCTCGGCGGCGGGAACGGGGGGCTGGTCGGCCCCGGCAGGGGCGGCTGCAGGGGCGCGGGGCGCGGCCATCGGCGGCACCGTGCCCGGCCCGACGGCGCCAAGCGGGCGCAGCGCCTCGTCGGCCATGCTGATCGAGGCGGCCTCGGCCTGCGCCTTCGCCGCCGCCTTGCCCGTGGGCTTGCGGCGCGGACCGGGGCGCGGATCGCTGCGCCCGGCCGCCCGCCCGCGCGAGGCGGGCTTGCGCGTGCCGGACTTGGCGGCGGGCTTGGCCGCATCGGCCGCCGCGGCCGGCTTGGACTTGGCGGCCGGCTTGGACTTGGCGGGCGGCGCCGGCGCCGGCTCGGCCTTTGCCGCAGCCTTCCCGCGACGCGCCCGCGCCGGCTTTTCCGAATCGGCAGGCTTGGGCTCGGGTTGCGCGGCCTCGGCCCCGGCGCGGGCCTTGGCCCCTGCCCCGCGGCCCCTGCGTGGTTTGCCCCCGGCTTCGGCCGCGTCCGCAGCTTCCGGTTTTTCGTCCTTGCCCGCCATAATTGACAATCCTCCCTGAACCGTAAAATCATTATGCCCAGCACAATACGCAGGTAAAGCCGTGTCCTTGCCGGCAAGGCCGAATCCGGCGGGTCCATGGGAGAAGGTGGCAATGACGACGTACAAGGGTTTGAGAGGGATCATCTCCTATGATGCGATGGAGACGATCCGCAACACCAACGAATGGATGGGCGCCAGCGCGCGGGCCCTGGCCTCCTATCCGGCCTTCGCGCTGCTGCCCAATCCGATGTTCAAGCTGATGTCGGCCTGGGGCCGGGTGACCGAGCGCAGCTTCGCGCGCATGGTCATCAAGCCGGACTGGGAAATCCCCCCCGTCGTGTCCGAGGACGGCCAGGACCATGTCGTCTATATCGAGCCGGTGATCGAGCGCCCCTTCGGCGACCTGGTGCATTTCCGCGTCGCCCGCCGCGCGCCGCTTGCGCGCAAGGTCCTGCTGGTCGCGCCAATGTCCGGTCACTATGCCACCCTCCTTCGCACCACGGTCACATCCTTGCTGCCCGATTGCGAAGTCTATGTGACGGACTGGCACAATGCCCGCGACATCCCGGTCAGCTGCGGCAAGTTCGACATCGACGACTACACCCAGTATCTGGTCGACTTCATCCGCCATCTCGGCCCCGACACCAATGTGATCGCCGTCTGCCAGCCGGCGCCGCTCGCGCTGGCCGCGACCGCGCTTCTGGCCGAGGAAGACCCCAAGGCCCAGCCGCGCTCGCTGATCCTGATCGGCGGCCCGATCGACCCCGACGCGGCGGCGACCGAAGTCACCGATTTCGGCAACCGCATCACCATGGGCGAGCTGGACTACCTGATGATCCAGCAGGTCGGCTTCAAGTATCGCGGCGCCGGGCGCATGGTCTATCCCGGCCTCGCCCAGCTTTCCTCCTTCATCGCCATGAATGCCGAGACCCACGCCAAGGCCTTCCTCGACAAGATCTTCGCCGAGGCCCGCGGCCAGGGCTCCGAGGGCGACAAGCACAACACCTTCTACGACGAATATCTCGCCGTCATGGACATGACCGCCGAATTCTACCTCTCGACGGTCGAGCGCATCTTCAAGGAACGCGAGATCGCGCAGAACCGCTTCAGCGTGAACGGCAAGCCGGTCGACCTGGGCAAGATCACCGATGTCGCGGTGATGACGGTCGAGGGCGCCAACGACGACATCTCGGCGCCGGGCCAATGCGTCGCCGCGCTGGCGCTCTGCACCGGCGTGCCCGAAAGCCGCAAGACCCAGCACCTGGAACCCGGCGCCGGCCATTACGGCATCTTCGCCGGGAAAAGCTGGCGCCTGAACATCCGCCCGCTGGTGCTGGATTTCATCGACGAGCAGGTCCAGCCCGCCGGCCAGCGCAAGCGCCGCCGCAGCGGCCCGGTCCCGGTCGATTGCGGCGTCAGCAACCTCACCGAACACGACTCCAAGATCGCGGTCTGACCGCCCGCGGCAACGGGGCGCGGCCGGCGGGCCGCGCCCGCCTCAGGTTGCCCGCGCCAGCACCTCCTCCAGCGCCGCGCCGATCAGCGCCAGGCAATCGGGGGTCGAAAAGCGGTGATCGGCGCCCTTGACCAGCACCAGCCGCATATCCTCGCCCGAGGCATGGGCCAGCAGGTCCAGCGCCCAGGACATCGGCACCTCGGCATCCCCGGTGCCTTGCAGGAAACGCACCGGGAAAGGCAGCGGCAAGGGCTGGTCCAGCACCAGGTGGTCGCGCCCGTCCTCGATCAACCGGCGGGTGATGACATAGGGATCGCCATAGCCGCTGGGCTGCTCGACTTGGCCGCGCTCCGCCAGGGCCGCGCGCTCGGCCGTGGAAAACCCGGCCCAATAGCCGCGCTCGGTGAAATCCGGCGCCGCCGCCACCGTGACCAGCCCGGCCAGCCGCTCGGGCATGGTCCGCGCCAGCAGCAGGCTGATCCAGCCGCCCATGGACGAGCCGACCAGCACCTGCCGCCCCTCGGTCAGCCCACGGATCGCGGCCATGGCATCGGCCAGCCAGTCGCCGATCGCGCCCTCCTCGAAGGCGCCCGAGGATTCGCCATGCCCCGAATAGTCCAGGCGCAGGAAGGCCCGGCCGCGCTCGCGCGCCCAATCCTCCAGCCACAGCGCCTTGGTGCCCTGCATGTCCGAGCGGAACCCGCCCAGGAACACCACGCCGGGCCCCTGCCCCTCGATCCGGTTATAGGCGATGCGCCGCCCCTGCGGCCCTTCCAGAAACTGCGTCATTCTTTCGTGTCCAAATATCCTGCGGGGGAGTCGCGGAACGCGACGGGGGCGCAAAGCCCCCCTGCACACCTAGCCGCATTGACAACGCCGGGCAATCGCGCCACACCCGCGCGACATACCCGCAACCGGGCGTTCCGTGGGCGCCAAACCGACGAGGAGGACTCATGTCCCAGATCTCCCTGACCTTTCCCGATGGCAATGCGCGCGACTACCCCGCCGGCATCACCGCCGCCGAGGTCGCGGCCTCCATCGCCCCCAGCCTGGCGAAAAACGCCATCTCTGCCAGCCTCGACGGCCGGCACATCGACCTGCAATGGCCGATCACCACCGGGGGCAGCATCGCCATCAACACCATGAAGGACAGCGAGCCGGCGCTGGAGCTGATCCGCCACGACCTCGCCCATATCATGGCCCGCGCCGTGCAGGAGCTGTGGCCCGACGTCAAGGTCACCATCGGCCCGGTCCGCGACCAGGGCTGGTTCTACGACTTCGACCGCGCCGAGCCCTTCACCCCCGAGGACCTCGGCGCCATCGAGGCGCGGATGAAGCAGATCATCGCCGCCCGCGACCCGGTCCGCACCGAGGTCTGGGACCGCGACCGTGCGCGCGCCCATTACGAGGCGCAGGGCGAGCCCTTCAAGATCGAACTCCTCGACCGCATCCCGGAAGGCGAGCCGATCCGCATGTATTGGCACGGCGACTGGCAGGATCTCTGCCGCGGCCCGCATCTGCAGCATACCGGCCAGGTGCCGGCCGACGCCTTCAAGCTGACGCATGTCGCGGGGGCCTATTGGCTGGGCGACGCCTCGCGGCCGATGCTGCAGCGCATCTACGGCGTGGCCTTCAGGAACCGCGACGACCTCAAGGCGCACCTGACCATGCTGGAAGAGGCCGCCAAGCGCGACCACCGCAAGCTCGGCCGGGAAATGGAGCTCTTCCACTTCCAGGAAGAAGCGCCGGGCATGGTGTTCTGGCACCCGAACGGCTGGTCGATCTATCGCGAGCTGGAAGCCTATATGCGCCGCCGGCTGATCCGCGCCGATTACAAGGAAATCAAGACGCCCCAGGTGGTCGACCGCATCCTGTGGGAAAAATCCGGCCATTGGGAAGCCTATCGCGAGAACATGTTCATCGTCGAGGTGGACGAGGAAGGCGCCAAGGAAAAGCGCATCAATGCGCTCAAGCCGATGAACTGCCCCTGCCATGTCCAGGTCTACAACCAGGGCCTGAAGAGCTATCGCGACCTGCCGCTGCGCCTGGCTGAATTCGGCTCCTGCCACCGCTACGAGCCCTCGGGCTCGATGCACGGGCTGATGCGGGTGCGCGGCTTCGTCCAGGACGATGCGCATATCTTCTGCACCGAGGACCAGATCGAGGCGGAATGCGCCGGCTTCATCGAACTGCTGTCCTCGGTCTACAAGGATCTCGGCTTCGAGAAATTCGACATCAAGCTCTCGACCCGCCCCGATGTCCGCGTCGGCTCCGACGAGATCTGGGACAAGGCCGAGGCGGCGCTGAAAGGCGCCATCGAGCATCTCGGCCTGCCCTATGAGGTCAACCCCGGCGACGGCGCCTTCTACGGGCCGAAACTGGACTTCAAGCTGACCGACGCCATCGGCCGCGAATGGCAATGCGGCACCTTCCAATGCGACTTCAACCTGCCGCAGCGGCTCGAGGCGGAATATGTCGGCGAGGACGGCGCCAAGCACATGCCGGTCATGCTGCACCGCGCCGTGCTGGGCAGCTTCGAGCGCTTCATCGGCATCCTGATCGAGAACTACTCGGGCAAGCTGCCGCTCTGGCTCGCGCCGCGCCAGGTGGTGGTCGCCTCGATCGTCTCGGGCGCCGACGATTACGTCCACGAGGTCGTGGCCGCCCTGCGCGCCGCCGGGCTGCGGGCCGAGGCCGACACCCGCAACGAAAAGATCAACTACAAGGTGCGCGAGCATTCGGTCGGCAAGGTGCCGGTCATCATGGCCGTGGGCCTGAAGGAGGTCGAGGAGCGCAGCGTCTCGATCCGACGCCTCGACCGCCAGGGCAGCGAAAGCCACGGGCTCGAATCGGCCGTGGCCACGTTGCGGGCCGAGGCCAGCCCGCCGGACCTGCGCTGAGCGCCCCGGCTTGGCGACAATTTGCCGATGCGAACGCGCAAGATGACCCTACGTCACCTTGCGCGGCGCATTCGTGCTTGCGTTTTTCGGCGAATCGTTCATCCTCTCGTCCGCGTGAGCACGACTTTCTACCGCCTCCCTTCACGGGGCAGCCGGACTTGACGGGAAAGGGCTGCACGGCCTGGGCGCAATCTCGCCCCAGGATGACTTGAAGGAGAGACGGTATAATGGCTACCGGCACCGTAAAATGGTTCAACGCCACCAAAGGCTATGGCTTCATCGCGCCCGATGACGGCGGCAAGGACGTCTTCGTCCATATCTCGGCGGTCGAGCGCGCCGGCCTGACCGGGCTGAACGACAACCAGAAGATCGCCTACGAACTGCAATCGGGCCGCGACGGCCGCAGCTCGGCCTCGGATCTGAAGCTGCTCTGATTCGTCAGCACCCGGAATTTCGGAAACGGCCGGCCCGCATGGCGCCGGCCGTTTCCTTTTGCCCCCTTCCGGCTTCTTCCGTGTCGAAATATCCTGGGGGAGCGCCTCGCCTGCCCCATCGAGGGGCAGGCGAGGCGCGGGGGCAAAGCCCCCTTCCCATGCGCACCGACAGCCTCTATCCCCAAGCCCGGAACAGAAACGGGGCGATGGGATGAACCTGGCCGAACATGTGCTCAGCGCGGGGCTTGCGACGCCGGACAGGCTGGCCATGTCGGTGCTGGGGCTGGGCCGCGCCGACCGCTGGTCGCATGCCCGCCTGCGCCAGGCGGTGCTGGGCACCGCCACCGGCCTGCTGCAATCCGGCCTCGCCCCCGGCGACCGGCTGCTGATGCGGCTGGGAAACAATCCCGGCTTTCCCGTGGCCTATCTCGGCGCCATCGCCGCCGGCATCGTCCCGGTCCCGACCTCTCCCATGCTGACCACGCCCGAGATCACCCGCATCGCCGCCGCGATCCGGCCGGCCATGGTGATCGCCGACCCGGACATCGCCCTGCCCGACCAGCCGGCGCCGGTGCTGCCTGCCGCCCGCCTCGGCGAATTCGCCCTGCTGCCGCCGGCCGGGTTCGCACAACACGATCCGGACGACCTGGCCTATATCGTCTTCACCTCGGGCACGTCAGGCCAGCCGCGCGCCGTCTGCCACGCGCATCGCGCCATCCTCGCCCGCCGGATGATGTTCGACGGCTGGTACGGGCTGACGCCGCAGGACCGGCTGCTGCATGCCGGCGCCTTCAACTGGACCTTCACCCTGGGCACCGGCCTCATGGACCCCTGGACGCTGGGCGCCACCGCGCTGATCCCCGCCCCCGGCATCGCGCCCGAACAGATCCCGCTGATCGCCGGCCGCCATGGCGCCACCATCCTGGCCGCGGCACCCGGCGTCTTTCGCCGCATGCTGCGCGCCGACTGGCGGCCCTGGCCGGGCCTGCGCCATGGCCTGACCGCCGGCGAAAGGCTCGATCCCGGCCTGCGCCGCGCCTGGCAGGCGCGCACCGGCACCGACCTGCACGAGGCCATGGGCATGTCGGAATGCTCGACCTTCCTGTCCGGCAGCCCCGCGCGCCCCGCGCCCGAAGGCACGGCCGGCTTTCCCCAGCCCGGCCGCCGCATCGCCATCCTCGACGACAGCGGCGCCCCGACCCAGGGCCCCGGCATCCTGGCCGTCCACCGCGCGGACCCCGGCCTGTTCCTGGGCTATCTCGACCAGCCCGAGGAAACCGCCGCCCGCTTCCGCGGCGACTGGTTCCTGACCGGCGACCTGGCCGAGACCACGCCCGAGGGCGCGATCCGCCTGCTGGGGCGCGACGACGACATGATGAACGCCGGCGGCTTCCGCGTCTCGCCGGGCGAGGTCGAGGACGCGCTGGCGCAGATCCCCGAAATCGGCGAGATCGCCGCGACCGAATTGCCGGTCGGGCCGGGGTCGAGCATCATCGCCGCCTTCTGGACCGGCAGCGCCGACGAGGCGCGGCTGCGCGCGGCCGCCGAACGCGGGCTTGCGCGTTACAAGCAGCCGCGCGAATACATCCACCTGCCCGCCCTGCCCCGCACGCCCACGGGCAAGATCAACCGCCGCGCCCTGCGCGATGTCCATTCGCGTGCAAAGCACGACCCCCATCCGCCCACACAGCACGACCCCCATCCGCCCACACAGCACGACACCCCGTCGCCCACACAGCACGACAGCCCGTCGCGCGCACAGCACGACACCTCTTCCCGCGCACAGCACGACACCCATCGCAAGGACCGGACATGAACCAGCAGATCCGCCTCGACATCTTCGCCGATCCCGTCTGCCCCTGGTGCCTGATCGGCAAGGCCGAGCTGGACCGGGCGCTGGAAAGCCGCCCCGACCATCCCTTTGCCATCACCTGGCAGCCCTTCCGCCTGGACCCGCAGATGCCGCGGGCGGGGATGGACTATGTCGCCTACATGAAGATGAAGTTCACCGACGAGAAAGGCATCATCGCCGCCATGAAGCCGGTGATGGAGGCCAGCGAGCGGCTGGGCCTGTGGATCAACCCCTCGCTGATCGAACGGATGCCGAACACGCTCGACGCGCACCGCCTGCTGCATTGGGCGGGACTCGAGGGCGCGCAGACCCCGGTCATGGCGGCGCTGATGCGGGCGCACTGGCGCGAGGGCCGCAACATCTCGAACCCCGACGTGCTGGTCGAGATCGGCGAGGGCGCGGGCATGGACGGGGCGGTGATCCGCCGGCTGCTGGCCTCGGACGCGGACCGCGACACGGTGCAGGCGCGCGAGATGCACGCAAGGCAGCGCGGCGTGAACTCGGTCCCGACCTTCGTCGTCGCCGATGCCCATGTGGTGACGGGGGCCCAGCCCGCCGCGCTGTGGCTGCAGGTGATCGACGAACTGGCGGGCAAGCAGCACCAATAGGTTGCGCAAGCCCCAGGCAGCTGCCGCAATATCTGGAAATTGGCGCCGGTTTCGCCTATATTCCTGAGTCCTCACCTTTCCGACTTTAACCGGGCGCGCGCGGCTGTATAAGACCCGCTCGCCCCGTTTCCGACCCCAAGCCAAGGACACCCGCCATGAGCCGATTCTCAGCCCCTATCGCCGAACAGATCTGGGACATGAAATACCGGCTCAAGGACGGCGGCGGCCAGCCCATCGACCTGTCGGTCGAGGACAGCTGGCGCCGCGTCGCCCGCGACCTCGCCCGCGTCGAGAAGGATCCGGCGCTGTGGGAGGACCGCTTCTATGCCGCGCTCGAGGATTTCAAGTTCCTGCCCGCCGGCCGCATCCTGGCCGGCGCCGGCACCGGGCGCGAGGTGACGCTGTTCAACTGCTTCGTCATGGGCACCATCCCCGACAGCATGGCCGGCATCTTCGACATGCTGAAAGAGGCCGCGCTGACCATGCAGCAGGGCGGCGGCATCGGCTATGACTTCAGCACCATCCGCCCGCGCGGGGCCGAGGTAAAGGGCGTGGCCGCCGACGCCTCGGGCCCGCTGTCCTTCATGGATGTCTGGGACGCCATGTGCCGCACCATCATGTCCGCAGGCTCGCGCCGCGGCGCGATGATGGCGACCATGCGCTGCGACCATCCCGATATCGAGGCCTTCATCGAGGCCAAGCAGGACAGCGCCCGGCTGCGCATGTTCAACCTGTCGGTGCTGGTCACGGATGCCTTCATGCAGGCGGTCAAGGCCGACGGCCCCTGGGATCTGCAATTCGACGGCAAGATCTATCACACCGTGCGGGCGCGCGACCTGTGGAACCGGATCATGCGCGCGACCTATGACTATGCCGAGCCGGGCGTGATCTTCATCGACCGCATCAACCAGCAGAACAACCTGGCCTATGCCGAGACGATCGCCGCGACCAATCCCTGCGGCGAACAGCCCCTGCCGCCCTATGGCGCCTGCCTTCTGGGCTCGGTCAACCTGGCCCGGCTGGTCGAGGCGCCCTTCACGCCCCAGGCCCGGCTGAACCCCGAGGCGCTGGACGAGCTGGTCCGCACCGCGGTGCGGATGATGGACAACGTGGTCGACGCCTCGAAATTCCCCCTGCCGCAGCAGGCGGCCGAGGCGCAGGCCAAGCGCCGCATCGGGCTGGGCGTCACCGGGCTGGCCGATGCCCTGCTGATGCTGGGCCTGCGCTATGGCGCCGCCGACGCGGTCGAGCAGACTCGCGTCTGGATGAAGGCTATCGCGCGCTCGGCCTATCTGGCCTCGGTCGACCTGGCCAAGGAAAAGGGTGCCTTCCCGCTGTTCGACGCGCAGAAATACCTGGCCTCGGGCTTCATGCAGCGCATGGATGCGGATCTGCGCGAGGCGGTGGCGCAGCACGGCATCCGCAACGCGCTGCTGACCTCGATCGCGCCGACCGGGACGATCAGCCTTTACGCCGGCAATGTCAGCTCGGGGATCGAGCCGGTCTTTGCCTATGCCTATACCCGCAAGGTGCTGCAAAAGGACGGCTCGCGCACCGAGGAAGAGGTCGTGGACTATGCCGTGCAGATGTGGCGCGACCTGAAAGGGGACGCCCCCCTGCCCGAGTATTTCGTCAACGCCCAGACCCTGGCGCCGCTGGACCATGTCGCCATGCAGGCGGCGGCGCAGGAATGGGTGGACAGCTCGATCTCCAAGACCATCAACTGCCCCGAGGACATCTCCTTCGAGGATTTCAAGGACGTCTACCTGGCCGCCTGGGACAAGGGCTGCAAGGGCTGCACCACCTATCGCCCGAACGACGTCACCGGCTCGGTCCTGTCGGTCAGCGAAAAGGCCGAGGAGGCGCCGCAGGCCGACAAGGGCGCCGACGTGGTCTACCTGACCGAGCCGCTGGACCGCCCGGCGGCGCTGGAGGGCGCGACCTACAAGCTGAAGTTCCCCGGCAGCGAGCATGCGATCTACATCACCATCAACGACATCGTGCAGGCCGGCCACCGTCGGCCGTTCGAGGTGTTCATCAACTCGAAGAACATGGAGCATTTCGCCTGGACGGTGGCGCTGACGCGGATGATCTCGGCCGTGTTCCGGCGCGGCGGCGACGTGAGTTTCGTGGTCGAGGAGCTGAAGGCGGTGTTCGACCCGCGCGGCGGCGCCTGGATCGAGGGGCGCTACGTGCCCTCGATCCTCGCCGCCATCGGCGGGGTGATCGAGCGCCACATGGTCGCCACCGGCTTCCTGGCCGGCGAGGGCATGGGGCTGAAATCCGATCCCAAGGCCGAGGTCATGGCCGTGGGCGAGCGCCCGCGCGGTCCCGCCTGCCCGGCCTGCGGCCAATACGGCATGCGGATGATCGAGGGCTGCATGACCTGCCCGTCCTGCGGCCATTCGAAATGCGGCTGACCGACGGCTGATAGGTGTGTGCGGCCAAGCATAAAATGAGCCTTACCCGGACTCTTTGAGCCTTTTTGCAAGCATAAAGTGAGCCCTGGATTTTCCAGTGCTTATTTTTATTATATTTATCAATACCCTGATGGATTTTGTTCTTTCAGGCTTAGCGACCACTCCAGGTCGGCTTGATGAGGGCGTGGACCTGTTGACGAACCGGGTATGAGCCCGCATCGTCCAGACACCCGCTCCGGGATCAGCAGCCGGTCACACCGCCCTACCGCCCCCGAAGCCTCACGTATTGTCACCATTACCACCGGAAAAGCGCCCGCTTTTCCGACCAGCCCAGTCTTGCCTCTGAAAGGAGGTCCGCTCATGTCCCCGATCCGCGCCATTCCTGGCCCTCCTGACCAATCAGATCACCCTTCATCTTTCGATCCGTGATCTATGCAGGCGGCCGTAGGCAACCGGAGGGCTTCAGCGCCCCGCCTGATCCTCTCTGCCGTCTGACAATCATCATCGCCACCATTTCCTACGACCGGTCTTTCCGGCCACCGGTCCCGCTTTGCCAAAAGGAATCCCCCCATGTCCCGTATCCCATTCGCCGAAGCCAGGTTTTTCAACCTCAATGACACCCGCAGCGCCCTGGAAACCCGGTTCGAGACCTATCTGCGACGATTGCGCGGCCGGCGATCAGGCCTGCCGCCGGAAGATCTCGGAAACGAATGCGATGCGCTCCCTGACCCGTTCTGGAAGGTTAATCTCTCGGGTCCGGAACAGGACCGGATCCGTCGCCGGGCCCGCCGAATCTTTGAACGTCGCAAGGCCGCAAGTGGCCTCGAGCATCTGAAGAAAGATGATCGTGAGCGGCTGGAGGTGCTGAAAGATGGCGCGCGGCTGATCAGTATCCCCAGTGAACATCGTGCCGATGAGATTGCCGCCGCCATTCACGAAGCTATGCCTTGGATGGCGCCGGCCACCGAGGTCATCTGGCACGGGATGCGCCGATCCATGCGCGAGGGCTTGCCGGGGCTCAAGGTGGAGTCGCTTAATCTCACCGGCCCGTCGGGCATCGGCAAAAGCTATTTGGGCCGGATTCTTGGGAAGCTGCTGGCCGCGCCCACCACCGTGATCGAGGCGACCGGCGAGAACGCCAGTTTTGGCGTGGTCGGTTCTCAGCGTGGTTGGGGCGGTTCCCACCCGGGCCGCCTGATCGAAACCGTGCTGCAAAGCGGCGTTGCCAATCCGATCATGGTGATCGACGAAATCGAAAAGGCCGGTTCCCCGGAGTCGATGAAGGGTCAGACCTTCGGCCTGGCTGAAGCATTGTTGCCCTTGCTGGAACCGATGACCGCGAAGCGCTGGAGCTGCCCCTATTACCAGGTCAAATTTGACATGTCTTGGGTCATCTGGATCCTGACCTCCAACGACTACCGGCGGCTGCCGGAACCGCTGCTCAACCGCTGCCCGCCGATCCGGCTGCGCCATCTGACCGTGGCGGAACTGTCCGGCTTTGTGCGCCGCGAGGGCAAGAAGCGGGCCCTGTCCGAGACATCGATCGAGACGATCTGCGAGGTTCTCGCTCACCCGTCCCTGCAGCAGCATCGTCCCAGCCTTCGGGTTGCGTCCCGCATGTTGCAAAACGCCGCTGATCTCGAACAGAGGCCGCCGCTCCACTGAGCGTGGCACCTACGCCCTTTCCTTATTTCCCTGAATCCAACGCGCCTGCGGCATCGCCGCAGACGCCCCCTCCCTTCATGCCATCGAAACGGAGACATCATCATGAAACTCTCGCCCAGCGACCGTGAATGGTTCGACAAGGTGCTGCGCGCCATCGCCGCCGTCGAGGCCGGGCCTACCGAAGAAGATCTCGCGGATGCGCCGATCCTGTCCGACTGGAAGGCGGCGATTTCGCCCGGCGGGCATGTGATGTTGTGGGGCGAGGTGACCGATCACCCGCTCCTCGGCAATGCAAGCATCCACACCTCGCAGCTGATCGCGATCGATCCCGAGGCCGGCTGGGCCCGGACCGCATCGCGCTGGTATCGGCTCGGCCAATCCATCGACGCCCTCGAGGCGGAACTGGCTGAATCCATGAACGGAAAGGCGAAGCTCGCGGGCTCCTTCCAGTTCGCCCTGCCGGGATTCGCTAACATCAACGATCCGGAGCTGCTTCAGAAGCTTCTGACCGCATATATCGCGCAGGTGCGCGGGATCGACGCGGCGGACCGTTCCGCCTCCGGGGAGGAGGAGTGACATGCACTGGTTCACCGCCGATCCGCATTACAGCCATGACCGGATCATCGGCTTCTGCGACCGTCCGTTCCCGGACGTGGCCGCGATGAATGCCCACCTGCTGGCCGAGTGCCGGGCACGGGTCGGGCCGGATGACGATCTGTGGATTCTGGGAGATTTCACCGCGGGAAGATCAACCGATGCGCAACGGCGTGAGGTGCGCACCATTTATCATGCCCTGCCGGGCCGCAAACACCTGATCCGGGGCAATCATGACCAGGACTGGGTCTGCAACCTGCCCTGGGACAGCGTCGCCGAGACCGCCGACATCGTCGTCGACAAGCGGCGGCTGTTTCTCTGCCACTATCCGATGATCACCTGGCCCGGCGCGCGGCATCAAGGTCTGCAGCTGTTCGGCCATGTCCATCAGAACTGGTCAGGCTCCCGCAACAGCGTCAACGTAGGCGTTGATGTCTGGAACTTCAGACCGGTCACGCTGCCGGAAATCTTGCGCCGCGCTGCCAAACTTCCGGTCAATCCTCTTTGGGACCAGGTCGAACCCGGCCGCGCCTGGCCCACGGTGCTGTGCGCGGGCTGCGGCCGGATCCTCGACCCGTCGCTGGTCTCCGGACATGCCGTGGTGCGCAACAGGCGGATCATCGTCGCGGATACGAACGAGACGATTGTTCTCATGGGGGAGGCCATCCGCAGATGGTTGCCGGAGGGCCGACATATCTGCCCGGAATGCATCGGCGGCTATCTTTCCGTCAGCGAGGTCACGCTGCCGGCCGGATTCAGCTTCGACGAGATGCGGAACCGGGCAGTGCCCAAGGGGAAATAGGATGCCCCAAGACAATTCCACCGACAAAGCCAGCGTCGAGGACCGCCTCCTTGCCAGCATCGAGTTGATCGATGCGGCGCAGGCCTGCGCGCTGTTGCGCATCGAAACGGAGGAACCGGAAGACGTCCTGCAGGCCATGGTCCGCGAGGGCGCCGTCATCACCCTGGTTCAGAACGGCAGGACCATGTTGCCGCGATTCCAGTTCGATGTTGCGAACGGCCGGATTTTCGATGTGGTCGGCGCCATCCTGAAGCTCAGACCGGCTTGCATCAGCAATCTGAGAGTGGCCTACTGGCTGACCCGCGCCCATGTCGATTTCGGCTGCGCGCCGGCGCAACGGTTTGGCCATGATGACGCGGCAGTCGTCGTCGCATTCAGGCGATATATCGAGCCGGTTCGGCATGGTTGACTTTGACGAGGCCGGGAAGCCCCGCATCCCGATGCGCGGGATGATCGATCCGAATGGCCTGCCGGACGCCGACAGGGCCAGGGCCGCGCTGGCGACGATGCGCCGCCGCGCCCAAAGGGGCGATCCCGAGGCCGCCCTTCATATCCTGAACCATATCGTTCCGGACATCCCGCCGGACGAGGAGGCCCGGTCATGAGCAATGATCGAAACCCGCCGGTCTGGACCGGCCCGGTGATCCGCTTCATCGAAGCCAGCCTTCCCATCCTTGATCGCAAGGGCGGGGAATGGGACCATATGTTCACCACCGCTTATCAGTTCGGCTGTGACGCTCTGATCGCCCTCGGCCGGGCGGAGGAGACCGGGCGCGGCGCAAGACCGTTGGCCCGCCGCCGGTTGCCGGAGGTGCTGCCCAGATGGGACGATATCTGCGTCACCGTGCTCAGCCTCGCGAGTCAATGCGGGCTGCTGTCATACAGGCTGCCGGACGGGCGCGAATCCCCCGAGGCCGCCGAGTGGTGGGGTCGGCGCGAGGACGAGATCGTGCCACCGCCGAACATCATGGCCGCGCATGGGCTCGGCCCGGCCTGGGCCGCCCCGGAGGTGCTGCTGGTGCTGCGCGCGCTTGGCCTGGTCGGTTCCGGCCAATGGACCGCAGCCGCAGAGCCGGTGCTGTGGCGCGAGGATCCGCAGGAATGGCGCCTCGACATCGCCGCCGATCCGCGCTTCCGGCTGGCGCTGGATCGGGCCATCGATGAAATGCCTGCGGATATCCGCCGCGAGTTGGACCGGCTGGTGACCATCTCCGAGGCGGACGTGACGGAGGGGCTGATCCGGCGCGAGGCCCATCAGGAGGGGCTGCGCGCGGAACTCGGCGCCGACCTGGTGATCTGCCTGCCACTTACCCGCGAATCGGTGAAACAGGTGCTGGTTTTCGTGCGGAATCGTGAACTGGACTGGCTGTTCTTCTCGAACTGGCGGCTGCCGGATGGCTGGCTCTCGCCGCCCGCGCGGAGGCGGGCGATGGAGATCTTTCACGACAGCCTCGCTATCCGCATGCGCAGGGCCGTCGTCACCCGGCTATACCCGGACCGACCGGAGTTTTCGGAATGAGGTCTGGAGGCCGGTCATACGCGTCGAAGACCATCACATCAGCGCGTAGTTGAGGGCGGAAGCCGCCGCAAAAAGCGGCACCGTCAGCGCTGGATCGGAGAACGGCGGCGGCTGGGACCGACTCTGATCAAAATAGCTGTTTGCCACCATCAGCGGTGTGAGAAATAAAATCGACCGACATGCCGATCATAACAAAATGATGGTCGCAAAACAATTTATCATATCACGGAATCATCAAGCTTAAGAACGTCTCATTTAAGCGCCGCTTTGTCTTTTCGTTTGAGCATGGGATAAATACTGATCATCAGAGGACACCGCCCCATGCGCACCCGGATAGAAAAGCTCAGCGACCAGCTTCACCAGGAACTCGAACGCATCCGTGACTATTGCTCACCCGCGGACAATCAGGGGGCGTTGAGGATCGCCTGGGAGGCGGCGCCGGATGCGGATGTCCGGATAGCCACCGCGATTACAAGGCTTAGCCTGGAGGAAATCCTTTACCTGGTCTGCGATCAGCGGAAGGAGGAGATGTTCATGGAAATGGTCCGGGAATGTGTCGACGATCACATCTGGACGAAAGAAGTATCTGACCGTCTGGGACCGGTCCATGATCTCTCACCCTCATTGTAAACCCTGAAACGCCTCGTTTCATCCGTCGCCAGTCGTTAGCATCCCACGGCAGGGATTGCCGATCGCCACCCGCAAAAGTGCTTCGGGAGCGACCCAATGGAAGGAGAGCACATCCTGCGTGCCCACGATGATGCCACCGCACCCTTTTTATCATGAACCGTCGCTCAACCCCTGACGCCTGACAGCGGTTCATCGAGATTATCATACCCATTCCGCATCATGGAAATTGTGGGTTGATTGCTATAACAAAGATCGCTCGAGTTCCATCCGATGGAGAAAGGCGCCATTTGACCAGCCTGGATCTGGTCAAGCAATCCCCCGCACTGATCCTTGTTATTGAAAATAATGGTGTATCCGGGCCTGGTTTTGGTGACGTTGAAGGATATTCAATTGAACCAGGTGCCGGGGATCACCATCAGCCTCCCTGCCCTACCTCCCTGCTTCCGTAGGACACATAGAACATGCCCTTCCCATCGGTGATGGCGCATCCCCGGAACCGGAAGTTGCCGAGACGGGAGGTGTTTCCGGCAAGCATCCGGCACAGCTGCGGCTCGAGATCGGTCAGCTCGATGCGGTATAGCTCAATGATGTCGCCCGAGCGGAGTCGCATTCCTCGGAAAGCGGAGGCCGGCAGCCCGGACCTGCCGGCGAATACGGATGTTTCCAGCGGGCTGGCCGCGTCCGTATTCAAGATCAGCCAGTTTCTCCTGGCCGTCCCCGCATATTGCGCGGCAACCTCCGCCCGGATCATGCCGATCCTGGTGAGGGCGTCGCGCATCTCGTTGTCGCGGGAGAGCTTCTGAAAATACAGGAGCCCTCCCACGATCAGGCCGAGCCCGATCGCGATGACCAGTGTGATCTCGATCAGCGTGAATCCTTTGGTCCGCCGCTTGAGAACGCCTTTACGCGCTCTGGCCCCCCGCATCCGGATAACCGGTGTCGTCAGTGGTTGCCCTGCTCCATCGCTCATGTCGACCTCTTTGTCGAAGACAGCCCCGAGAATTTTTGCGTCATCGCTTCATGCTGAGGCATGTTATAGTAAATACGCTTGTTGGCTTTCATGTTTCCGCCTCGGAGGAGGGTTTAGTCCTCCGTGATTATATAGAGAGGCGATGGAAATCCCTACCGGCGATCGCGCAGTGCAATCCTGAAAATGTGGATAACCTGCCGCCACGACACATACCCGACACTCTTCCTCTCGACTGTCACCCTCGTCGTAACCGTCTTGTTCTGGCTGGGAGGCGAAGTCCTGACGCCAAGCCGGTCCGGCCTCTGAAGTGCCCATCCGACCAGAGGCTGGATTCCTTCTGATCCGGCGCGCCGCGTCATAAGCCTGACATGAATTCGCTTTACGAGGCGCTGGACAGACCCAAGGGATCGCGCGCTTCTGTGACTGTTTCTCATTCTTCCTCGGCCATTGCGGCCGTCCTATGGCAAGGCGCAGATCCTGCGCGGGATCGACCTTTCGCTGGACGCAGGCCAAACGCTGGCGCTACTGGGGCCGTCGGGTTGTGGCAAGACCACACTTCTGCGGCTGGTGGCCGGGCTTGTGGCCTCCACGGCAGGCGAGGTTGCGATTGACGGTCGCCCGGTCGCCGGGCCGGGCCTGTTCCTGCCCCCGGAAAAGCGCGGCCTTGGCATGGTGTTTCAGGATTACGCATTGTGGCCGCATCTGACGGTGGCGGGCAATGTCGCCTTTCCGCTGGAAATGGCCGGGGTCGCCCAGCCCGACCGCGACCGCCGCACCCTGGCAGCGCTGGAACGTGTGGGGCTGGCGGGCGAGGTCACCGCGATCCATTACCGCGACACCGCCTATTGATTCCGGCGACCGCCTTTACCATCGCGCTGATCGGCGGACAGATCCCCAGCCCGTGGGAGGTGGCGGGCGTGGCGCTGGTAATCGCGGCCCTTCTGCTCAACAGCTTCGGCGGTGTCCGCACGGTTCCTGCCGCGCCGGGTCGTGCCGCCGGCTGAGACCCGTGTCCGGGCTCTGCAATGGATCGCTTCGCCTACGGGGATCCGACCCGCGGGCGAAACGGGCT
Organism: Paracoccus sp. pheM1; assembly: GCF_018499825.1. Classification (NCBI taxonomy): domain Bacteria; kingdom Pseudomonadati; phylum Pseudomonadota; class Alphaproteobacteria; order Rhodobacterales; family Paracoccaceae; genus Paracoccus; species Paracoccus sp. pheM1. The sequence goes on along the minus strand of NZ_JAGXCX010000001.1, from coordinate 639,688 downwards.
TACAGGGTGACGGTTTCCCCATCGCCCGGCGTCAGCAGCCGGTCCAGGAAGCCGTTCTCCTGCGCAAAGGCGCGCAGATCGGCGCGGCTGACGGTGCAGTGGTTCACCGCCTCCATATGGCTGGCGATCAAAAGGGCTTCGGAAGCGGCCTGATGGACGGAGAGCACATCCTGCGTTCCCATGATGATGCCGCCGTCGATGCCGGTGATCATGGCATAGCCGGTGTTCAGGATCGCCACGTCCGGCCGATGGGTGTCCAGGGCGGCCGCCACATCGTCCTGCCAGATCGTGTCGCCGGCGAGGTAGATGGTCTTCTGGCCTTCCTGCCTGAACACGACACCGCAGGCCTCGCCGAGAAGATCGCCGATTACCACATAATGCGCCTCGGTTCCGTGGCGGCCGCCGGTCTTGATGAGCTGAACGCCGTTGAAGCTGGAACTGTCCGACAGCACCCGCACATCGGTGAAACCCTGGCCGCGGATGGTTTCCGCATCCGCCTCGTTCTGCGCAAACAGGGGGATCGCTTTCGGCACCAGGTTGCGGGCGGCCTCGTCCCAGTGGTCTTCGTGCAGATGGGTCACGATCACCGCGTCCACGTCGAGGATCTCGTCCATCGTCAGCGGCAGATGCACCAGCGGGTTGCGCTCCTCGCTGTTCACCGATCCTTCAAAGCCCGGCCAGGCATGGCGGTCCGACAGCATCGGATCGACCAGGAAGCGGGTGCCGGCATAGTCGACATGCAGCGTGGCGTTGCGATCTGGGTGGTCCTCGCCCCCGGCCGGGAGGCGCCGGCCTCTTGCGCATGGCCGGCCAGGGCGGTTGCGGCCAAGGCCGCGCCGGACAGGGCGAAAAGCTGCCTGCGTGTGGTCATGATGGAACTCCTTTCCTCGATGCCGGTTCAGCGGGCGATGAACGCGTCGGTGCCGGTGACCTCGCCATAAAGGAAAGCCAGCGCGGCCATATAGGCGGCATGGACCTGTGCGGCGGGGGTGGTTACGCCGTCGAACTCCAGGTCGCGGGTGGCGCAGGCGTCGTGGATGGTGGTGGTCTGATAGCCCAGGTCATTGGCCGCCCGCACCGTCGCATCCACGCACATGTGGCTCATGGCGCCAATCACCACGACCTCCTCGATGCCCTTGTCCTTCAGCATTTCGTCCAGCCCGGTCTCGCGGAACGAGTTCGGGAAATTCTTGGTGACGACCGGTTCATCGCCCTGTGGCAGGACGGCATCGTTGATCTGCGCGCCGTCGCTGCCGGGCACGAAGATCGGCCCGCCGGGCATCTCGTGACGGATGTTCACCACCAGATCGCCCTTGTCGCGGGCATGGGCGACGACGCGGGCGGCGTTGGCGGTGGCGGCCTCGATCCCCACAAGGGGGAAATTGCCCTGCGGCCAGTATTCGTTCTGAAGATCGACGACGAGAATGGCGCGTTTCGACATGTTCTGTCCTTTCGGTGCGGATTGATGCTTGTCCCGGATATGGTCCTCGGCGACAGTTGCGGCCATTGGCGCAACCGACAGAAACAGGGGCGATATGGACAATCCAGAGGCCAGGATCGGAATCCTGCTCTATCCCGGCGCGCAGCTCTCGGCCGTCGTGGGATTGACTGATCTGTTTCGCATTGCGGCCAGGATCTCTCGGGAGGAGCGCCGGTTGCGGGTCTTCCACCTTCGCGTGGAAGACGGCGCATCGGCGCAGGTCGTATTCGACAGCGATCCGCAGGCGCCCGCGCGCAAGGCCGCCCCCTGCGACGTCCTGATCCTGCCGCCCTCGCTGGAGCCGCCGATCAGCGCCGAGGCCGCCGCCCCGCTCGCCCGCTGGCTATGCGACCGCCATGCCGAGGGGGCGATGCTCGCCTCGGTCTGCGCCGGCGCCTTTCTGCTGGGGGAAACCGGGCTTCTGGCCGGGCGCGCCGTGACCACGCATTGGACCTATGCGCAGGCCCTGCAGGACCGTTTTCCCGACGCGCGGGTGGATACGGACCGGCTGATGATCGACGGCGGCGACATCATCTCGGCCGGTGGGCTGATGTCGTGGACGGACCTGGGGCTGATGCTGGTGGCCCGCTTCCTCGGTCCCGTGGTCATGGCGGAAACCGCCCGGATGCTGCTGGTCGATCCGCCGGGGCGCGAGCAGCGCTATTACAGCGGCTTCGTGCCCCGGCTGACCCACGGCGACGCGGCGATACTGAAAGCGCAGCACACCTTGCAGGCCAGCGAGGGCAAGGAGGCCCGCCTTGCCGTCCTGGCCACCGAGGCCGGGCTGGAGCCCCGCACCTTCCTGCGGCGCTTCCAGAAAGCGACCGGGCTGACCGCGACCGATTACGCGCAACGCCTGCGGGTGGCCAAGGCGCAGGAACTGCTGCAATTCGGCCAGCAACCCATCGAGCGCATCGCCTGGGAGGTCGGCTATTCCGACCCCGGCGCCTTTCGCAAGGTCTTCCTGCGCATCGTCGGCCTGCCGCCGGGCGAGTATCGGCAAAGGTTCCACGCCTGAACCGATGCGCTCAGTGGCTATGGCCGATATGGCCGGACGGCGCAGCCGGGATGAGGCCGAAGCTGTAGCGAAGCAGCTCGACGCCGCCGGTATCTGCTATCCGGCCGAACAGAACCCGTATTACTGCAACGGTGCCCCGGGCGGCACGACGGACATCGGAAGATTCCATGACGTCACAAACTCTGCCGGTATCCGGCCTCAAATTGACCGGCTGATCGCGGGACAAGACAAATGGGTCGACTTCGTCGTCACGAAGAGCGGGGTCGAGGGGCCCGGTTTCATCCGGGAGATCGCCGGACAGCCTTGGCAGCTTTATTCGACCTGCCGCGCACATACCTGTTCGGATCAGGCCATCACCGTTCTGGGCCAGATACCTGAGGCAGCAAGATCGGTCCTGATCGACGCCCATCGCCAGTGATCTCCATCGCCGCCCTCGCATAGAGCGAGGGCGGCGATACAGGGGAATCTCGTAAGCTGGAAACCGGGTTGGGTCCGCAAGCCAAACCCGGCCTGCCCCCAGACGGCCCGCATTCCCATAATCGGGCAATTGTCCGGCCTTCCCATAGTCCGGCGTCAGCAGCCGGTCTAGGATAGCCGTTCTCTTACGCAAAGGCGCGCAGGCCGGCAGGGCTGACGGTGCAGTGGTTCTCCGCGAACCGACCGCTCCAGCACCGCGTAGCCACAGGACCATGCAATCCGTTGCGGGCACCCCTACCTTGTGGAAGAAAATACGCTGCCGCCGACCTTTTGGACGCAGGCCAAGGTAATTCCATTTCTGGACGATGAGGGCCGAAAGCTTTGAACGGTCACGCCAGTATGGCTTGTGACAGGAATGGTCTCGTATTCTTACGCCGAAATCGGAGGATCACGGCTTATCCCAGTCCCCCAAGGTTGAGATACTTTATCTCCAGATAATCCTCGATCCCATATTTTGACCCTTCCCGCCCGAGGCCTGACGCCTTGACGCCTCCGAACGGCGCCACTTCGTTCGAGATGGCGCCGGAATTTATTCCGACCATGCCGTATTCCAAGGCTTCGGAAACGCGGAAGATGCGCGCCAGATCGCGCGTGTAGAAATAGGCCGCCAGCCCGAATTCCGTATCGTTGGCGCAGGTCACGACCTCGGCTTCGTCACGGAACCGGAACAACGGGGCGAGCGGGCCGAAAGTCTCCTCGCGTGCAACGACGGCATCGCGCGGCACGTTGGTCAGGATGGTCGGCTCAAAGAAGGTGCCGCCAAGCGCGTGCGGCTGTCCCCCGGTCAGAACCGAGGCACCGCGCGACACGGCATCGTCTATATGCGAGCGTATCTTGGCCAGTGCGGCGGCGTCGATCAGCGGGCCCATGGTGACACCCTCCTCCAAGCCGTTTCCGACGCGGAATGTCTTGACGGCCTCGGCCAGCCTTTCGGCGAAGGCATCGTAAATACCGTCCTGCACATAGATGCGATTGGCGCAGACGCAGGTTTGCCCGTTGTTCCGGTATTTCGAGATCATCGCCCCGGCCACTGCGGCATCCAGATCGGCATCGTCAAAGACGATGAACGGCGCGTTGCCGCCCAGTTCCAGCGACAGCTTTTTCACGTCATGCGCACATTGCGCCATCAGCATCCGGCCGACGCCGGTCGAGCCTGTGAAGGACAGCTTGCGCACGATCGGGTTGCTGGTCAATTCGCCCCCGATGGCGACCGCATCGCCTGTCACCACGTTGAAAACGCCCGCAGGGATTCCCGCCTGATGCGCCAGTTCCGCCAGCGCCAGCGCCGAGAACGGTGTCTGCGGCGCGGGTTTCAGGACCATCGTGCAGCCTGCGGCTAATGCCGGCGCCGCCTTGCGCGTCACCATGGCCGATGGGAAATTCCAGGGCGTGATCGCCGCCGTGACGCCGATGGGTTGCTTCAGCACCAGGATGCGCTTGTCGGCCTGTGGCGAAGGGATGATATCGCCATAAGTCCGCTTGGCCTCTTCAGCGAACCATTCGATGAAGGAGGCGGCATACTGGATTTCGCCCCGCGCCTCTGCCAGCGGCTTGCCCTGCTCGGCCACCATCAGCAGCGCCAGATCTTCCTGATGTGCCAGCACCAGTTCGAACCAGCGCCGCAGAAATGCCGCACGATCCTTTGCCGTCAGCGCACGCCACGCAGACAAGGCGCGCTCTGCCGCGGCAATCGCGGCGCGGGTTTCATCGGCGCCGAGCACGGGGACCCGGCCCACCACCTCATCTGTCGCCGGGTTGCGGATCAGGTCCGTCCGGCCATCGGGAGCGTCAACCCATTGGCCATCGACATAGGCTTTCTGGCGAAGAAGCAAGGGGTGAGTCATCGGTTCAATCCTTATCATGCTGCGATCGGGCGCCCGGCCCGTGGCCCTCACCATCGGAGGGGTCGGGCAGCCCGAGGATGTCGGCCGCCTGCAGCGCCAGCCACAGCGCGGCCACGTCCGCCGTGCTGCTGAGCGAGCGCCCGGTCAGTTCCTCGACCCGGCGGATGCGATAGGTCAGGCTGGTCTTGTGGATATGCAGAACGTTCGCTGCCGCCTGCCAAGAACGGTTATGTTCCAGAAACACACGCAATGTATGCAGCAAGCGGGCGTTCGATTGCTCATCATGGGCTGCGACCGGCCCCAGAATACGGCGAAAGGTATCCCGTGCCTCTTCGATGGACTGGGGCAGCCAGGGCAGGCGGTCGGCGATCTGCGCATGATGGACGACCAGTCGCTCGGGTGTGCCGTGGGCAGACGCCAGGCGCGCCTCGCGCAGAGCCTCGGTCATGCGGTCCGCGCTGTCGACAGAATCGCTGAGCCCCAGCGGCACGCCAAGGATGGCCTGCACGGCCCCCGCATCCTCGGACGAGAGCAGAACCAGAACCTCCTGCCCGCGTGGCAACAGCAGAAGGGGCGTTTCCAGCCGCTCGAACCGCCGCGCCCATTCCGTCAGCGGCAGCGGGTCGGCGCGTGCGACGCCCAGGATCGCCGCGTCCAGCGACAGGCCGCAGGCGTTCAGACGCCGGGTCAGCGTTCCGGCCTTGACCTTTTGGCCCACGATCTCCTTCAGCAATTCGGCGTTCTGGCGAAAGCTCCGCTCGTGTTCGACATGGCGATGTTCCAGCGCGATCCCCAAAACCGAAGCCAGATGGCTCATCAGGCTGTAGTCGAGCAAGTCGCCGTCCGAGCGCCTTGCCAGAAGGACGTGATCCTTCCGGGATGGAATCGAGATCGCCAGCACTTCTCCCTCGTCCAGGGGAAAGCGGCGGATGGCGGCCTGCGCCGTGCCGCGCTCAAGGGGTTTGTTCAGTATTTGGCGCAGGCCCGCAGGCAGTTCAGCACCCCGCGGCAGCCACAGCGCCGCCGCCTGACCGTCCCACAGCATCAGGTCCGCCTGAACATCCTGCGCCAGCCGGCCCAGAAGCGCAGCCAGATCATGGCCTTCTATCGCCATGCGGGCACTGACGTGCAGACGCGCAAATGCCGCCCGGCGGTCGTTTTCGCGCGACCGCCAGGCGTCGGCGACCGCTCGGGTCACGCTGGCGAAGGGGACGCCATATTCGGTCAGCAGCACCGGAAAGCCCAAACGGTCGGCGCTTGCCTGCAGCGCGGTCATATCCTTGGGACCCCGCATGTTTTCACCGATCATCATTCCCGCAAGGCCCGCATCGGACAGCCGCTGAACATAGGCGGCCTGACCGGCCCGGCCTTTCGGCACGCCCATGCCGGTCGTCATCAGCAGGTCGCCCTTGCCCAGCCATTCGGTCGGATCCGCCAATTCGCAGACATGCGCCCATTGCACCTGCCGTTCCTGGCCGGTCTCGCCACCGATAAAACGTGTGCGCAGTTCCGGCATGTTGACGATATCCACGATGCGAAGCGACATGATTGAGACCCGATTGCTGTGGCTGATCCTGAACGCAGTCTATCGCCATCTGCACGACAAGGCAGACCGGATATCAGCCGATAATCAGATAGGCCTTGCGGACGGTTTCGCGGATGTCCCATTCGCCTTGCGTGTCGGGCGCGAACCAGATCGAGTCTCCGGCGCGGAAATCGACCGGCTCGCCGCCATCGGGGATGAAACTGCCGCTGCCCGCGATGAAATAGCTGTATTCGGCCTGCGGCACCTGACGTCGGAACCGGCCGGGCGAACATTCCCATATCCCGGCATTGCCCGAAGGCGTCGCGGTATTGCCGGCTGTCCGCGTCACCGCGATCTGCGGGCCGGTCGGCGCGCCGACGGGAGTGGGAGTCGTGAAATCGGCATCCGTCGCGCGGATCAGGATCGGGTTCATGGTCATGCTCCTTCAGCTCTTGTCCTCAAGGCCCGCCGGCGCGAGGCTGGCCAATAGTCTGTCCCACGACCGTGGTTTGCGGCCCTGCATCTCGGCGATTTCCTTTCGCCGCACGGCGTTGCGCACCATGCTGCCCCCGACATAGCGGAACGGTTCGGGCGGAAATGTCTTTGCCCTGCGCCCGATAAGGGAACTGCGCGACCATTCGTCATCGCGGCGCAGGGCCATGCTGGCCAGGATGTATCCGCCCAGACGGCTGGGGGCGACACCATTGCCGCTCCATCCGATGCCATAGGAGATGTTTGGCTGGTCGCGCAGGTGGCCAAAGACCGGCACACTGTCGAAGGTCCGGTCGATCGGGCCGGACCAGGCGCCATCGAGGCAGGTCCGGTCCAGCATCGGGAAGGTGGTGAACAGATCGTCGCGGGTCTGCGCGGCTGTGGCGGCATCTTCGCTGAACATCGCGCCGATGGCGCCGCCAAAGCTCATGGCGCCCGTGCCCTTGCCGAAGGCGATCCGGCCGTCGCGGGTGGTGCGGTAGTAATCCACCATCAGTTGGGAATCGGTGATCGATTCCCCGCCGGTCCAGCCGATTTCCCTGAGCGTGTCGCCCAAGGGGCGCGTGATGACGACGGAACTGTTCACCGGCACGATCAGCCGCGCCAGTTCGGGGATCGCCGCCGACCAGGCGTTGGTGGCCAGCACGACCCGGTCCGCAGACAGCGTGCCCCCATCGGTGATCAGGCGCACGGGCGCACCGGGTTCGATCCGGTGGATGGGGCTGTTTTCGAAGATGGTCACGCCAGCATCCAGCGCCACGCGGCACATCCCCTGCACCAGGGCATAGGGCTGGACGGTGGCATTCGAGGCCTCGAACACGCCGGCCAAATGGGTGGGTGAACCGGTGCGGCGGCGAACCTCGTCCCCCGAGAGGCGCTGGAAAGGCTCTGCGCCAAGTGCCGCACAGACGGCCAGCGTGCCATCCCAGGTATCGACATGCGCCGGACTGGTCGCTGTCCAGAGCCAGCCGTTTTGCGTGAAATGCGCGTCGATATCGTGGCGCGCGCAGAATTCGCCCAGATCAAGGATGGCCTTTTCGGATTGCTGGCCCAGAAACCGCGCCTCGTCATCGCCGCACAGCGCGCGCAGGGTTCCGATCTTGGGCCACCAGGACATGGCAAAGCCACCATTGCGCCCCGAAGCACCGCTGCCGCATAAATGCTGTTCGACGATGGCGACGCGGCAATCGGGTTCAAGCTCACGAATCGTCAGGGCCGTCCACAGCCCGACAAATCCGCCGCCGATGATCGCGACATCAGCGTGATGTTCGCCTAGCAGCGTCGGGCACGGAGCCGAGGCCGGCACGGACGTCTGCCAATGGCTCGGCTTAAGAGGCGGGGAGACACGGAACTTCATGGGTCAATCCTTGTCAGACCGATGCGGCCCGATGATGCGGGCGGTCGGAACAAGGCGGCTCGCCGCCTTGTTCTTGTTGCATGGTTGTGCGGATCAGCCGCGCAGGCTGCTGGTGGCCGCCTGATCGACGATCATCGTCGCCGGGTCGATCACGACGCCATAGATGTCGCGCGCTGCGTCGATGCTGATGTATTCGTCCAGCACGTCCTCGACCACATCCTCGACAGCGCGGGCCTTGGGATTGCCCCAACCGCCGCCCCCGGTGCTTTCGAACATGAAGGTCTCCTCGGGGCCGAACTTGTGCGAGGCCAGCAGCGGGTTGTGCCAGTTGCCATCATCGTCGATGCCGCCGATCACCCGGCGCGCACCATCGGCGCCGATATGGATCGACCGCTGGACCGCGCTTTCCTGCCCACCGGCCACGCCGGGGCTGCCGGCCCGCGTCCGCGAGGTCTCCATGCCCAGTTCGCCACCGCCGAAGAAGCGGACCTTGAACACCGAGCCGAGGCCGCCGCGATATTTCCCGGCACCGGCCGAATCCTTGCGCAGCTCGAACGCCTCATAGGCAATGGGGAAGAACAGCTCGGCCGTCTCGGCCGCCATGTTCATGCAGTTCCCCAAGGGATCCATGGTCACGTTCATGCCGTCCGAATATGGCGTTCCGCCCCAGCCGCCCGCCGGGAGGTCCGAGAACACGTCGGTCTTGCCGTCCTTGTCCACGCAGCTTGCCACGAACCAGTTGGCATCGGCGCAGGTCGAGCCGGTCACCCGTTCGGGGATCGCCTTGGCCAGCGCCTGCCAGATCGCCGAGGTGATCTTGGATGCTGTCAGCGTGGTGCAGCCGATCGTCGGCGCGGGCCAGGTGGCGTTCAGCCAGCAACCCTCGGGCAGGATCACTTCGATCGGGTTGAACAGACCCTGGTTCTGCGGGGCCTCGGGCGCCAGGAAGAACTGCAACGAATACAGCGCCGCCGACATCGTATTGGCCTTGGGCGAGTTGATCGCGCCCTGGCACATCGGATCGGTGCCGGTGAAGTCCACCGTGATCTGGTCGTCCTTGACGGTCAGCGCGACCTTGACCCGCACTTTCTCATGCGTGATCCCGTCGGTATCGGCATAATCCTCGGCCTCGTAGACACCGTCGGGAATGCCGCGGATGCTTTCGCGCACCATCTTTTCGGTATAGGCTTGGATCTTCTTCATCGCGGCGCGGACCGTATCGACGCCGTAGCGTTCGCAGGCGCGCTGCATTTCCTGTTCCGCGGCCAGCAGCGCGCCCAGATGCGCCTGCGTGTCGCCCTTGATGAAATGCGGCGTGCGGGTGTTGTTGAGGATGATCGCCATCAGATCCTCGTTCAGCTTGCCCCCGCTGAAGATCTTCAGCGGCGGAAGGCGCAGGCCCTCGGCGGCGATATGGGTGCTGAAGGCCTGACCGCCGGCGCCGCCGCCGCCCAGATCCATCCAGTGCCCGCGGCTGACCGCATAGCCGATCAGTTCCTTTTTGTAATAGATCGGCTTAGTGAAGGTGATGTCGTTGATATGCGTCCCGCCCCGATAGGGGTCGTTCAGCACCAGCACGTCGCCTTCGCGGATGTTCGCGGCGCCGATGCCCTTCACGGCTTCCTCGGCCGAGAATTTCATTGCGGCAAGGTGGACCGGGCAGTTCGCCGCCTGGCTCAGCAGGTGCAGATCCGCGTCATAGATGGCGTTGGAAAAATCCAGCATGTCCGCGAGGATCGGCGAGAACGACGACCTTTGCATCACCGTCGCCATCCGGTCGGAAGCGAATTCGAAGATGCTGCGCATCACCTCGAAGGTGATCGGGTCGATGTCGATTTCGGTCTTGTTATGATCCATTGGCCTCCCCTCCTCAGATCTCGATGTCGATGATCAGCGCGCCCATCGCGTTCACATGGGCGAGCGTGCGCGGCGGCAGCACGGTGCAGGCGTGGTCGTATTCGACGATCGCCGGTCCGCTGATGCGATGATGCGTCGTCAGGGCTTCGCCGTCATAGACCTCGCAGTCATGCCATTCGCCGTCAAAATAGACCGTGCGACGGCCTTTCAGGGCAACGCTGTCATCGGTCGAATAGTGCAGCTCGACCGGGGGCGGATCATCCATCCCGCCGATTGCGGTTACGCTGAAGGACACGAAGGCGGGCGCGAAATCGTCCGAGCTGACGCCAAATTCCTGCAGGTGGACGCCGTGGAACGCGTCCTCGATGCCCGGCAGATGCTCGGCGGTCAGCCGGCCGTTCGGCAGCGGCGTATCCACCTCGTAGGACTGTCCGACATAGCGCATCTGCGCGCTGCGGCTGATCTGTATCTCGGCCTCGTTGCTGAAGCCCTGCGCCATCAGTTCCTTCTTCGCCCGGGCCTCAAGGTCGTCCAGGATCGCATTCACGCGGTCCAGGTCGGCCTCTTTCACCGGCGAGTAATAGAACTGTTCTATGTCCTGCCGCAGATCCATGACCGTGGCGCCAAAGGCCGAGGCGACGCCGGCATGGGGCGGCACGATGACCTTGGGAATGTTCATCGACCGGGCCACGAAACAGGCCGCCAGCGCGCCGGCGCCGCCGAAGCTGGCATAGACGAAGTCGCGCGGGTCGCGGCCGCGGGCGATCAGCACCTTCTTCACCGCCTGCGCCATGTATTCGCAGCCGATGCGGATCATGCCTTCGGCGGTTTCCAGCATCGGCAGGCCGATCTGATCGGCCAGCTTCTGCATGGCGGCCTTGGCGCCTTCGAGGTCCAGGTCCAGCTTGCCGTTCAGGGTCGGGTCAAGCCGGCCGAGGATCAGGTTGGCGTCGGTGATCGTCGGCTGCATGCCGCCGCGGCGATAGCAGACCGGACCGGGTTCGGAACCGGCGCTCTTCGGGCCGACACGAAGGCTGCCGCCGGCATCGACCCAGCCGATGGAGCCGCCGCCCGAACCGACGCTGTGGATGTCCAGCATCGGCACCACGATCGGGACTTCCCATTCCAACTCGTGATCGCGGGTGATCAGACCCTTGCCGTCTTCCACGATGGAAACGTCGAAACTGGTGCCGCCGACATCGGTGTGCAGGATGCGGTGGAATCCGCTCTGCTCGGTCAGATAGCTGCCATAGGCCACGCCGCCGGCCGGGCCGGATTCCAGCATGTCCTCGGGGTGGTTCCGCGCGGCTTCCGCCGACATGACCCCGCCGCTGCTTTTCAGGATCAGCAGCTTTCCGGTGAACCCGCTGGCCGCAAGGCGGTTTTCCAGGTCATCCATGTATTTGACCATGACCGGCATGCAGGCTGCACGCACTGCGGTCGTCACGAAGCGGCCGTGTTCCCGGAAGATCGGGCGCGTTTCCGACGACAGGACGATATGCACGTCGGGGCATTCCTGGCGCAGGATGTCGCGCATCTGCGCCTCGTGCGCGCCGCTGGCGTAAGAGTTGATGAAACCGATGGCGACCGACTGGATGCCGGCGTCGCGGATCTTGCGTGCCACATCGCGCGCGGCGTTCACATCCAGCGGGCGTTCGGTCTGGCCGTGAACATTGGTGCGCTCGGGCACGGTATAGCGGTAGCGACGCTTGATGACCGGCTTCGGCTTGGTCTGGTAGGGATCATAAAGATTCTGGCGGTGCTGACGCCCGATCTCGATTGTATCACGGAAACCCTCGGTGGTAATGAGGGCCGCGTCCGGGTAGCTGCGTTCGATCAGCGCATTCGTCGCCGTTGTCGTGCCGTGCATCAGATACGAGATATCCGAAATCTCGATCCCGGCCTTCTCGATGGACTCAAGAACGGCGATGGACCGATCCTGTTTCGTCGTAAGAACCTTGGCGGTAACTTGCTTGCCGGTGTTTTCCTCCCAGGCAAACAGGTCTGTGAACGTGCCGCCCACGTCGATCCCGACCCTCCACATTGCGTCTCCTCCTTCACTCGTGGATATCTGATTGTGGCATTCCTGCAGATGCGGATGGCAGCAAGCAATCAGTCGAAAGCAGGATTCTTGTGATAGAGTTTGTGTGATCGACTTATGAAATGTGCGCTCGAACGCTGGCTTCGGTTGAAACCAGTCTCCCATCATGCCCGTCGAAGCCGCAGACAAAGGCGACGACTTTGACCCGTGACCTTACTCATGATCGCGGTTCGATGAATGAGTGGCCGCTCTTGCGTCTTTTCTGCGGTTGCAGTGATCCGTCACAGCTGGCGACTTGTCCGCCCATCACGACCACTGCGCCGCATCTGGGAACGGTGTTGTTGCAAAAATGCGCTCTGAGGGGTGCGTTGCCCTTTCCTCTGCAGGGTTATCGTAGGCGCCATCTGCGGTCACGGTGCCGATGTCTTCGTCTTCAGGGATCTGGACCTTCAGGGCCTTCTGCCTGCGGCACAGCATGGAATAGTCCCGAACAGGTCAGTCCAGCCCAGCCAGCCGAAATAGGCTGACGACCACCCCCGCAGCAAGGATCGCCGCACACAACAATGTGGCCTAGACAATGGATGGCAGCGACACCACGGAGTTCGAAAACGGCGTAATGCGCACCCGCCGCAGGCTGACCGCAGACGGGGTTCGACATACCGCCTATGTCGATGCCGTTCCCGGCTATCGGGGCGTGCATGTCACCTATTTCGACGGCTCCGGCTCGACCGCATTCGCACTTGCAGACAATGCGGCCGCGCCTGGCACCGCCTCGGTCGAGGATCTGTTAATCTTCACCAAATCACAGCGCAAATCATTGGATAAAGCGGAGATTAAGATCCCACATAAACCCATATGAGCCACCAAGGAGGAGCGGTGTCCCGTCGAGCTGGCAAACGAGCAGAACGCAGCCGTCAAATCCTTTGGGAATCCCCATAACGTCTCCCGAAAGCCGTCCGGCAGGAAAGGCGCGGTTCTTCCGAATTCGCTTCACCGGCCAAAGCGGCGGCTCTGGCCAACTGCCGGGGCAATACGCAAAATAGCGTATCGCCCGCGGCGCTGCATTCGGTGAGCTTCCTTCTGACAAGAGATCGAGCTTGAGGGGAGGAAGACCATGCCGCGTGAGGCAACTATATCGGCGTGCCAGTATCTGGTGCGCGAAATCAACAGCTTCGAAGACATGGCGGCGCGGGTGCGCGCGCTTCTCGACAAGGCCGAGGGCTCGGACATCGCGATCTTCCCCGAGCTTTTCACCATCGAACTGTTCACCACCTTGCCGAACTGGCGCGAACGCCCTATCGCCGAGCTGGTGAAGATCGCCGAGCATACCGAAGCCTATCGCGATCTTTTCCGGTCCGAGGCAAAGCGGCGCGGCCTGTTCATCGCCGCCGGCTCGCATCTCGAGGAAGTCTCGCCGGGCCGGTATGAGAACATCGCCCATCTGTTCGGCCCGGATGGCGAGCATTTTATGCATACGAAGACCCATATCTTCCCGGCCGAGGCGGCCTGGTCCACCTCGGAGGGCGACAAGATGGAAGCCTTCCAGCTGCCTTTCGCCAAGGTCGGCTTCAATGTCTGCTACGAGACCGAAATCCCGGAATGCTCGGCCGCGCTGGCCGAGCAGGGGGTCGAACTGATCCTGACACCTTCGGCGACCTTCACCGAACAGGGTTTCTGGCGCGTGCGCCACTGCGCACAGGCCCGCTGCATCGAGAACCAGGTCTATCTGGTGCATTGCTGCCTGGGCGGCCAGCCCGGCGCGCCGCTGCCGAACGGCTGGGCGCGCAGCTCGGTCCTTGGACCCTGCGACATGGCCTGGGCCAACCCCGCCGGGATCATTGCCGAGGCCGAAGCCAATGTCGAGATGACCGTGACCGGCACGGTGAACCTCGACCTGCTGCACGAGAACCGCGCAAGCGGCGCGGCCCCGACCTTTCGGGATCGTCGCCGCCAGGCCGGGCTCTATCGCAGCTGGCCGTCGCATCTGTGAACGCCGCCAACCAAACCGCAGTTCGTCTCAACAAGGAGGAGTGAATGGGACATCTGAAACTGCCCGAGGGCAAGAAGATCGCCGTCAACCTGGGCGTGGATTTCGACGCGCAGTCGCTTTGGCTCGGCGGCTTCAACCGGCCCTCGCCGTCGTTCATGTCGCGCGGCGAATTCGGCGCCGAGGTCGGCACGCCGCGACTGCTTGCGCTGTTCCGCAAGCATGACATCAGGACGACCTTCTTCACCCCGGGCCATACCGTCGACACCTTCCCTGCGATCAACAGGAAGGTCTTTGATGCCGGGCACGAGATCGCCCATCACGGCTATTATCACGAGAACCCGACCCTGATCGGGCGCGATACCGAGCGGCGGCTGATGGACCTGGCCTTCGCCACCTATCAGAAGCATTTCGGCATCCGCCCGACCGGCTACCGTTCGCCCTACTGGGATTACAGCGAGAACACGCTGGACCTGATAGAGGAGGCGGGGTTCCTTTACGACAGCAGCCTGATGGCGCGCGATCTGGTGCCCTATCGCCCGCAACGCTGGCAGGTGCGCTGGGAACAGGGCAATGTCGCCGGCCCGGCCAGCAAGGTGCTGGAGATCCCGGTCAGCTGGTATCTCGATGATTTTCCAGCGTTGGCCTATACCGGCAACCAAGAAGGCATGTCGGATACCGATGCGGTGCTGCGCCGCTGGAAGGACATCTTCGACTACGCCTATGCCAATCAGGAAAATGGCGTCTATGCCATGGCCCTGCATCCGCAGATCATCGGCCAGGCCCATCACATGATCATGCTGGAGCGCCTGATCGAGCATATCAAGGGCCATGACGGCATCTGGTTCGCGACCTGCGACGAGATCGCCCGCGCCTGGGTCGATGACGACGGCGACCGCGAGAAGATGGCCCTGCCGGATGCGCGCGGTGTCGAGCCGATGCCGGCGGATTACGGCTGGCCTGCATGAGAGTGCCTGCGCCCGGCCGGTCCGGGCGCAAGTTTCATCTGTTCCGGGCGCGGAAAGCCTCTATCATCCCAGCTTCCATATGAGGGGATATGGGAGGGCGAGCGTGCAGGGTTGCTGGTCATGCCTCGTCACGAAGGACGGGCTGGAGGAACTGGAAGACCGGCAAGGCCGCTTGGTCGTGGCCCGGCTGCCGCATGTTGTCGCGCTGGCGCGATCCTTCCTCGACAGTGGTCTGGAACTGGCCGACTTCATCCATATCGACGGGGGCGACTGGTATCTTGCCCGGTTGCGGCCGGTCCCTGCCGCCGTCCATCCGGCCGCCGCTAGCGTTCATCTGGAACGGATCGAGCCGCCCGAAGGGATGACGGCGCGGGAACTGGATGTCCTGACTCTTGTCGCGGCCGGCTGTTCCAACGACAATATCGCTGCCCGCCTTGTGGTCAGCCCACGCACCGTCGCCAAGCATGTCGAGCATCTTTCGGCCAAGCTGCGGGTCTGGAGCCGCAGCCTGCTGGCCGGAATCGCCCTTGAGCGCGGGCTTTTGCACCTGCCCGTGCCGGGGGGTGCCGACGGGCTGACGCTTGCCTTGTTCCGGCTCGATGCAGGCACCGGACCTCCGCCTCGGCCGATGACCCGATCCCGGCGGCCACCGAAGCTGCGTCCGATCCATATCGGCCTGCCTTATCCCGCTTCGGGGCGGGGTTCGTCGGATGCCGCCGAGATGGTGAACGGCGCTGCCCTTGCCGTGGCCGAGGCCAATTCCCGGGGCGGCATCCACGGCCGCGAGGTGCGCTTGGTGCCGAAACCGTTCCACAACGGCGATGACAATGCCGCGCTTGCCGCCTATCGCGAGCTGATCGAGCAGGAGGTCGAGGCAGTCACGGCCGGATATGCCTGCTATTCGCCGCAAGTCCACGACCTGATCGGCGATGCGCGCCTGCCCTATCTGCATGCCGCCACGATGAACCACGCGGTCGAGCGGGTTCGCGACAGCCGCCTTCGGTTGGGCAATATCTTCCAGTCCTGCGCCAGCGACATCAACTATGCCCAGGGTCTGGTGCGCTTCGTGGCCGGGCTGGGTCCGCAGACGGCGCTGGGGCGGCGGCTGGCCGTAGTGGTGCCGAAAACGAAGGCCATGGATATGGGCATGGCGGCGCTGGCCGAGGGGCTGGACCGGCAGGGATGGCAGCTTCACCCGATCCCGGTCGACACGGCTGATCCGGATTGCTGGCAGCGGGTCGTCACCGGTTTGCACCGGCTGGAACCGGGAGTGGTGACTCTGGCTTCGTTCTTCGTCGAGGACGCGATCCCCTTCCAGCGGGCGTTCCTGGATAATCCGGTCAGGGCGCTGGTCTATCTGATCTACAGCCCCTCGGCGCCCTGCTATCGGCAAGAGCTCGGCCCGCTCAGCGAGGGGGTGATCTGGGCCACCACCAGCGGCCTTTACACCGACATGATCGGAGCGACCTTCCGGCAGAGATATTTCGCGCGCTACGGCAGCCATCCGGGCAATTCGCAGGCCGGGCTGGCCTATGACCGGGTCGGCCTGTTGCTGGGGGCCTGGCAGCGCACCGGCCATCCCCGCGCCTTCGACAAGGTGATCGCGGATCTGCGGACCTCGATCAACCGCGGCGTCAACGGTTCCTATTATTTCGGCAATGAAGGCCAGGTGGGGCTGGCCTATCCCGACGACACGCTGGATCTGTCGATCAGCCAAGCCCATCTGATCCACCAGTTGCAGCAGGGGCGCAATGTGGTGCTTGCACCCGCGCCCTATGCCTCGGGCAGCCTGGTCGCCCCGCCCTGGTTCGGTAGGTAGCTGCGGCTTGCCCCTCTGCGGCGGGAAAGGACAGGCCCGATCTTGCAAGGCGAGGCTGATATTCGATCTCCAGATACTCTTCGAGCCCTCGCGCCCCAGCCCCGAGGCGTTCACGCCGCCGAAGGGCGCAACGTCGTTCGAGAACGCCGCCAGTTTCAGGAAAGCCCTGAAGCGCTGGACCGGCAAGGGACCAGGGCAACTTCGGAGGACATCTGGGTGAGCCGGCGACCATTGCCAGCAGAATGCTGACGTGTCCGATCGTTCAGGTCATAGTCTGGCGAGCCGGGGAAAACGCTGAACTCGCCTGGAGAGGACTTGGTAACAAGCCTGGCTGGCTCGCCGAGGCGTTGGCCGCCGGAAAACCCCTCGAACAGTTTGCCATCTGATCGGAAGAGAGGTCGCGGCCGCGTATGTAAGCAGCGGGTAAACTATGGTTAATACGGCCTTTCTCGCCTACTTATATCTTTGCACCTGCCAAATTGTTCCGAGGATAAGGTTGTGGCGAGAAATCAGAAGGCCGAGTTTCTCCGTGGGGTCAGGCCTTAAAACACAACCATGATCGGCGCGCCGGGGCATGCGTTCTCCGCCGGGCGACCGCAGAAGAATTTTTCGCGTCACATGGCGTTCCGGACATCCCCGCAGACGAGGAGGACCAGTCATAAGCAATGATTGGAACCCGCGGGTCTGGACCGGCCCGGTGATCCGCTTCATCGAGGCAATCTTCCCCGATCAGCAGCTCTTGAGCATCCACATCACATCCACGGACGGATTGTCCCCGTTCCCCTCGATGAAGGGGACCGCACACTGCGTCTCGGCGGCCGTCTGGCACGTCATCGAATCAAAATATTCGAAAAGCGTGCCGTTCGCCTCCCGTGATATCGTCGCATTCGCGGTATTGCCGAACACCGCCTGGTAAACATGCGTGCCATAATGCGACATCCCGCCGCCATGCGTGGGCCGAAGGTGGGCCTGGATCCCGTCGAGCCAGCCCCGCCCCTGGCCGGAGAAGTCCATGAGCACATCGGACTGGACACCCTTGATGGCGTGGCGGTAGGTCGTCGGGTTCCAGACTGCTCCGCTCGGCGGGACGCAGGTCTTCACGCCGGCCCCGGCAATCGCGCTCATGTTCGCGTTCATCGTGTTTCGGATCGCGGCCTTGTTGCTGGCGTTCTTGATATCTCTGCAGGTGGTAGGGATGACCGGGGAATCGTATTCCGCCTGTTCGAAGACCTTCCAGCTACGCATTCCCCCCGGTCTCGAAGTTCACCCCGAAGTTGCGGATCTGGATAGTGGACCCATTGTAAGGATCAAGGACGGAGCAGTCCACCAATTTGAGCGGGATGTCGCACGAGTCCACGGTCACACCCGGGATGTTGGCGATGTTGGTCAGAAACGCGCTTTTCCCGGTGCTCCATTGTTGAGCCGTCCCGGCCGGCACCATGATCGGATTTGCCCCGGCATTCTTGATCACCTTGCAGACCCCGAAACGGTCGATCTTCTGGCTTGCACCTTTCGCCACTTTGAAGATTCCGGTCTGCACTTCCTGGGCGTTTACCTGGCTTGCCCCGACGGAGATGGCGACAGCCGAAATTGCAGTAAGGAGCTTGCTGGTTTTCATGTTTCCACCTCGGAGGAGCGTTTGATCTTCCGGGATTATATGTGGCGGTGGTGAAAATCCCTATCGTCGATCTGGCCGTTTAATTCTAAGAATGTGGATAACCTGTGCGTGGCGACATTGAAGATCATAATACTCGAAATACTTTATCGATAATACTCTGGAAAGGTGGCGCGAACACGAATCAAATGGCTACGCTGGCGATCTCCTCCTGTTCCATGGGTTCTGTGAGCGCTCAGGTGTCCCAGTTTCCCGGCGCCTCCTCGCCGGTCCGGGAATAAGCGGCATGGTCCATCGCCAGCAGGAAGGACGGCACCAGCTTGTCGAAGAGCGCGCCGGACTGTCCGGCATACATCCTGCCGTCATTCGTCGCACGGAACGTGCCCTTGTAATGGCGTCCGAGGCGCAACCGGATCAGCAGGAAATGCAGGAGTTCGAGAGGCAGAAAGTCGGCCTCATTCACAACCTTGTTGTATCGCAACATTTCCTCGGCAGTTTTGCCGGGCCACCGGAAGCGTTCCACCGCCCAATGCACGAAGTCTCGCTTGAATGCCTTGGTGGCGGTCAGGCCGATACTGCCCTGCTCCAGGGCGTAGCCAAGGGTCAGCGAGGCGGCGCGGAACATCGGCGACAGGGTCAGGTCGGGATGGTCGTCAGGCAGAGGGCGGAATTCGATCATGGAAGAGTTTCAGCTTCTCAGGCGTTGTCCAGGTTCGACGGAAGCTATTGCGGCAATGCCATGCCAATTTCTATCCTGCCGGGATCACCGGCTCGTCGGCTGTATGAGGCCCCGGAACATGTCCAGCAGGCACGAACCCAGCCGCGCCCAGAACATGTTTCTCCTGATCGTCGAAGAAGATGTGGGCCCCCATGGCCTGAAGGATCGGCGCTTTGCTGTTCGGACCAACGAAATGTGCCTCATCCGCCGGAGTGCCCCAAGCCCGAAACGTATGGACGACGCGGGCGTGGGCAGGTGCATTTCGCGCAGTAACGATACAGATGCGGACTTTGCTCACACCCTCGTCGTTGAGATGGATCGTTCGCAGTTTGCTCAGCTTCTTGAGAAAGTCTCCGAAAGGCCCCGCATCCATAGGCTTCATTGCATTTTCGACCTCGTGCCGCAGGAAGCCAACGAGGCCCTGGATCTTGTAGACAAGGTCAGATTCAGCGCTGAACAGCACAGCATCGCCATCGAATGCTATTCGGACTTCGCCATCCTTTGCCGCATCGCGCAAATCCGCGGGAGGGCTGCCAAGCTTGGCGGCCGCTGTTCCTGCCATTGCTGCCGCCTGAACATCGGAGACATCATTCGAAAGAAACAGATCGATGTTCCAGGCCGGAATATAGGGGGCAAGTGAGCGTCCGCTTGTGAAGCTGCCGAGTTTAACATTCAGCCCATAGGCTTCTATCGAACTGAAGGCCCGGAGGGACAGGTCAGGAGAATTTCTCGACATCAGCACCACCTCCACATAGGGATGACGCGGATCTTCGTTCAATGCCAGGATCCGCTCTACGACATGGAAGGCGGTGCCTTTGGAAAGCACCTCATCTTCGTGCTCGCGCTGCCACGCAGCGTAGGCAGCGACGCCCTCCCTCTCGAAAATCCTGTGCTCCTGATCCAGATCGAACAAAGCCCGTGTCGATATACCAATACGAAGCGGGTTTTGCGACAGGCTTTGCCGCGCCGTTTCCTTATCCATATGGTTACCGATGGTTCCTGAAGGACTACTCAATGTCATACCGCGCACGAAGGTTCATATCGGCTTCCCGCATATGGGCGGCCACCAGACCATTGAGGGTTGCGTTTTCCAGCACCGCGGTCTCGGGCACCAGCAGGTAGGACCAGGATTTATCCCCCGATTTCCGGGCGTGGAACTCCGTAGCAATGAAAGCCCAGAGCGCCGCAGCATCCGCCTTGCGCAACACCACCGGATCGGTCATGTCGCTGGCCCGCTTGGTTTCGACGATCAGCTTTTCCGTGTCGGTTTCTACCACAAAGTCCGGCTGATAGGTATTTCCGTCGGCGTCGAATATCCGAAATTGATTGGGTCCGGGCTTCATCCACAGGCGCACGGACGGATCGCGCTCCAAGATCACCGCCATTTTCCGCTCGGTATCGGAATCGAACTTCACCATCTGGTAGCAGCCCTTGCGAAATCCGGTGAAGATGAACCGCCGGATGTCGCTCAATCTTTCCGGCGCTTCTGTAAACTTCCGCATTGTTTCAGGGCCGGAACCGTCGAAGGTCTGCGGACGAAGCTGGTCGAAGGCCGCATTGACAGTGACACGATAGCTGGTCTGGCCGCGCCACATGTGCTGTTTCATCTGGGCAAAGACCGCCTCGGCCATCGGCCGGGCATGGCCCCGTAGCACTTCGCTCAGCTTTTCCTCATCGGGATACTTTGCGCGGAAGTGCGCCACGACCTGCCCAGCGAGATCATAGAGGATCGCGGCGTGACTATCGTAATCCACCTCGGGATAATCCATCAGTTTCGCGACCAAGTAGTCCTCGGGGCGCTGCGCTTCGCCTCCAGCTTCGCCGGAGATCATCTGGCGCTCCTCGGTCCGGAGGACCTGAATCATCAACTCCTTCGACAAGGGCTGATAGTTCCAGCTTTTCAGGTCCAGGTCGAAGCGGTTGAACCCGAAGGATACTTGTTCCTTTGGTGTGATGGTCAAGGTCGGAATTGCGATGGTCTGTTCGAAGAACCGCTTGCAGACCTCTTCGACCACCGCCGCCGCCTCTTCCTCCGTCACCGATGGGAACAGTCCATCCTGCAGCTTCTGTGCGGCCAGCGCGGTCTGGGTGATACGTTGCACCACCTCCGGGTCGGCAAGGTCGCGGATTGATGAAACCTGGCGGCTCATCTCCGGCATGACCACGCTCAGCACGGTCCGGGCCAACTTCACCTCCTCGGGCTTCTGGAAGCGGAACGGTGGGGCGGGTTCGGCGAGTTCGCCGACAGGCGGTTCCTGCGCCTGTCCATAGGTCGAGGATACCTGCGCTTCGGCCTGCAACACCATCTGTTCGATGACCGAAGGCGCCGTCACCAACACCGGTTTCGACGCCGGAACATCGCCGCCTTCGCCGATCGTCACGCGCTTCAGCTTGCGGGTGACGCCATTGCCTTCGCGCGCCAGTTCAATCAGCGCGTTGAACCGGTCATGGGCAATCACCGTCAACTGGTCCACCACCGCAACTCCGGTGCGCTTGCCATAGGGCAGACGCAACCCGCGCCCCAGCGTCTGCTCTGTCAGGATATCCGAGGCCGAGGCGCGCAGCGGAACGATGGTGAACAGGTTGGAAACGTCCCAGCCTTCCTTCAGCTTGTTCACATGGATGACGATGTCGGTATCGCCACCCTTCTCGATGTTCAGCAGGCGCTGCGCGTTCTCGTCGCTTTCCTCGCCGGTCAGTTTCGAGTGGATCTCGATTACCCGGCCCTTGTAGCGCCCATCGAAAAAGGCCTCCGATTCGATGAAATCCCGAACCTCGCGGGCATGGGTGGTGTCCTGCGTCACCACCAGCATGAAGGGCCGCACCACATGAACGCCATGTTGTCTGGCGTAGGTTTCCAGCGCGACCTTTACATGTTCATGATAATTGATGCCGTCTTCCAGCTTGATATGCTCAAGCGTGGCTTCATCCACCGATTTCGGATCGAAATTCGCCCGCGTTCCGACGGCGGGCTCCTTGACGTAGCCGTCCTCCATCGCGTCGGGCAGATCATAGCGATATACGACATTGCGGAAAGCCTGTGACTTTGAGCCGACTGTCTTTGGGGTCGCGGTTACTTCCAACCCCAGGATCGGTTTCAACTCGGCAATCGCGCGCGCCCCGGCGGAACCGCGATAACGGTGCGCCTCGTCCATCAGCAGCACGAGATCGTCCAGTTCCGACAGGTAGGAGAAATAGCTGTCGCCGATGTATTCCTGCAACCGTTTGATCCGGGGGGCATTGCCGCCGCGCACCTCGGAATTGATCTTCGAGATGTTGAAGATGTTGATGATCGCGCCCTCGCGCCCGAACAGGTCGGTGCCACGGACACCACGCCCTTCCTCGTAGTTCTCGGCATTGACGATGAGGGGCGCGTTATGGGCAAAAGCCTCGATCCCGCGAAAGACGTATTTCGGGCTGTTCGGCTGGAAATCTGACAGCAGCTTTTCATAGATCGTCAGGTTTGGCGCCAGAACGAAGAAGTTCCGGCTTTTGCCGATCATGTAGAGGTAGCTGATGAATGCGCCCATCAGCCGCGTCTTGCCGACGCCCGTGGCCAGCGCGAAACAGACCGAGGGGAAATCGCGCTCGAACTCCTCGAAGGCCGCGTCGGGCAGGTCGCCATAGACCTGCCGCACTGCCTGCCGCGCGCCTTCGACATCGGTTTCCTTGGAGGGGGCGATCAGGGTGACGATATCGTCCAGCCGCCGCAGTGCCTCGGCCTGCGGCTTGCGTAGGGAAAGACGTTGCGAGATTTGCGTGACGGCGCGTTTCGGGTCCACCGTCTGCATCCTCATGCCTCCCCGCCGTTGCGGTCATCAACCTGGTCGAACAGGTCGGGCGTGCCGTTGTCGTCCTCATCCGCCATCATCGGCAGCGCCTCGATCTTCAGGGAATAGTCGTCCTTGCCCCATTCGCAGGCCGCCAGAACCGCCTGCGGAATCTTCCGCACGGTCAGGTTGTCCAGCCGCTCGGCCCCGGATTCGTAAGCCGTGCAACAGATCAGCAGGCTGCGGTTTTCGCCCACCTCATCCGAAATGGCGCGAAGCTGGTCGAAGGTCAGGCTGTTCGTCGTCACCCAGATGAAGGCGTTTTCCGAGGAATGGCCGTGCATCCAGTAATGTTCGGTCGAAGGGGCGTAGGTGAAATTGAAATGCTTGCACATCGCCTCGGCCAGCATTTCGGCGTTGTATTCCCTGCGGATCACCCAGTTGCCCCATTGGTCCTTTTCCAGCAGCGAGGGGGCCAGGCGGAAGAAACGATAGCCGCCGCCGCCCTTCCAGTTCGTGGCCTCGGTCACGCCGCCCTTGTCCTGCCCGTCGATGACCTTCTTCATCCGGGGCGCGATATGGGTTTTGGCATGGTCGCCCAATTCCACCATGATCCAGCGGCGGCCCATCTTATGGGCAACGGCGCCGGTAGTGCCGGAGCCGGCGAAGGAGTCGAGCACGAGGTCGCCGGGGCTGGTCGCTAAACTCATTACCCGCTGCAAAAGTCGCTCAGGCTTTGGTGTATCAAATACATCATCTGGACCATATAGCCCAATCATTTCTTTTTTGGCCTCATCCGTATGGCCAACCTCCGAATGAGGCCACCAATTATGTGGCGTCATCCCGTCGCGCACCTCAGAAAGGAATAGTTTCAATGCGGGAACGCTATTCTCACCATTGATCCCCCACCAGAGACGCTTTTCTAGAACATGAATCTCATGGGTCTGCTTTTCATATTTCCAAGCCTTGATACGATTGTATACATCTTCCCCTGTGAATGGATTTCTAATCGGATAAACTAAGTTTGGGCGTTGCTTCACGGAAGCTTGGTTCAAATAATCCACTGCCTTCCAGGGGCCGCGAGGATCATTGTCAGGGTTCGAGTAACGTGCAGATGCGTCCCCGGAACGAGGCAAAAGGTTATTCTGGAAGTCACTCGTTTTCCTATAGACTAAAATGTGATCAACAATCGACGCAATGCCCTTAAAATTATTGCTGACACTATACTTCTTTTGCCATGCGATATGTCGAACAAAATTGCCCCTTCCAAAGACTTCGTCGCACAACACTTTCATATAGTGAGCTTCATTATCGTCCAATGTAATCCAAATTGATCCATCATTTGACATGATTTCTCGAAGAATATCCAATCTATCCCTCATCATGCCGAGCCAGAGTGAGTGTTCCAGTCCGTCATCGTAATGAGTAAACGCCGATCCCGTATTATAGGGCGGGTCGATGAACACGCATTTCACCTTGCCCCGCACACTCGGGTCCGTCTCCAGCGCCTTCAGTGCCAGCAGGTTGTCGCCATGGATCAGCACATTGTCGAAAATATCGCCCTCGCGCCGCGCCTCGGCGTGATAGGAAAACTCCGGCTCTTCGATCAGGATGCGCGGTTCCAGCCGGGGGCGGATGTCCTTGCCGATCCAGGTCAGTTCCAGCTTGGTCTTTCCGGCCATCAGGTCAGGCTCCATCGTATCGTGAACAGGTCAAGGACCTGCGGTGTCAGGTTCAGTTGCGCGGCGATAGCGTCCAGCATCCGCTCGCGCTCCTCGTCGATCTCGCGCAGGCGGGTATAAAGCTGGTGTTGCAGATCGTCGACCTGCCGCTTCAACGCCTTGGCCTCGCGCTGCAATTCGATCTTGGCCGGCAGGTCGGTGGTGGCGCGGGCCAGCTTGTTCTTTTCGCTGGACTCCTTGTTCAGCGCCTTGATCCGCTGGTCATAGGCCACGGCGGCATCGTTGCGCCATGCATCCAGCCGGTCCTCCTCCTCATTCAGGAACTCGCCCAGCCGGGTTTGCGCAAGGCCGACAAGGTCGGTCTGCCGGGCTGAAACCGTGGCCGCCAGCGCGGCCTCCGGCAGTCCCCCAGGCGCGTCCCCCTCCTGCCGGGCGGGCAGCTTCAACATGCGCTCCGCCGTGGCGGGATTCAGCGCCGCGCCATCATCGGTGACGGCAGCGACGATGATTTCGTCCCATACTCGCGCCGGGGTTTGCAGTTGCAACCGCGCCAGCCGCATCCAGCCCGACCGCCCGCGCAGCCGCGCCACATCGCCCAGATTGCCGCCATCATAGGCATCGTAATCGAAACACAAGACAGCGGGTGGCAGGTCGCGTCCCTTCGCCCGCGCGACCAGGCTGTCTGCCAGGCCGCCACCTTGCGCTTCGCCGTCACCCAGCCGGAAGAACTGCCAGCCGCGCTCATCCGCCTCGGGCCATTCGGTGGACCATGTGCGCCCGTCGAAATCGAAGCGCTCAGCATGGTCGGGATGGAACTGCGCCTCGGGCAGTTCGGCGCGGGCAAGATTCAGCAGCGCCTGCTTGAAATCCCCCAGCGTGGCGTTCAGCCCCTGCCGCCGGTCCAGCAGGCGCTGCACGACCTTTTCGTCCATCTCAGCCAGCAGTTTGTTGCGGGCATTCTGCTTTGCCTCGTCAATCTCGGCGCTGAATTCCTCCTGCAGCTTGTCAAAGGCGGCGTTGATTTCGGCATCCGTGCGGCTTTGCTGGACGATTTCAAGGATACGGCGTTCGATGTCCACGCCGGATTCGATGGTGCCCAGCACCTCGTCCGACGAGCCGAAGACGCCGTCGAACAGCTTGAACTTTTCTTGCAGAAGCTGGTGGATGCGCTCCTCGGCCTGGTTCTTGCGGTTCAGGAAATTGATGACGGTCACGTCGATCTGCTGCCCGTAGCGATGGCAACGGCCGATGCGCTGTTCAACCCGCTGCGGGTTCCAGGGCAGGTCGTAATTGATGAGCAACGAGCAGAATTGCAGGTTGATCCCCTCGGCCCCGGATTCGGTGGCGATGAGGATCGAGCGATCCCCCCGGAAGGCATCGACGATGGCGGCCTTCATATCGGCGGTCTTCGAGCCGGACACGGCGTCGGTGCCGCGGTGCTTTTCCAGCCAGGCCCTGTAAAGCGCAGTGCTGTCCTTGTCGGAATTCGAGCCGTTCAGGATGACGGTCTGGCCCGCAAAACCATTGCTTTCCAGAAGCTCGCGCAAATAAGTCTGTGTGCGCACGGATTCGGTGAAGATCACCGCCTTGCGCTGGCCACCCTTGCCCACGATCTCGTCCATCGCGGCGGCAAGGTTGTTCACCAGCGCGTTGCCCTTGGCGTTGTGGCTGATATTGGCGGCCAGGTCGCGGTAACGGGTCAGTTCGTCGATCTCGGCCTGCAGCTTCTTTGGATCGATACGGTCAATGGCGTCGTCGGAATGATCCTCGACCGCGTCAGCTTCAGCGCCAGCCCCGGCGTCGCGCCATTCTTCGGCTTCCTCCGCAAAGCCGTCGATATCGTCCAGTGTGTCGTCGTCGACGATCAGCTTCGATTGCAGGCGGTTCACCATCTTGTCGAGCGTCTGCGCGATGGCGAAGGATGAAGAGCCGAGGATCTTGCGCAGCATCAGTGTGACAAGATGCCGCCCGTTCTGGCCGAGTGCGATGGTGTCGGGGTTCTGAAGGTAAGCCGAGACCGAGTTGTAGAGGTCGATCTCCAACCGCCCCGGCGTGAAGTCGAAGGTCTTCGGCAGACGGTTGGTGTATTTGATAAGGCCCGCCTTCTGCACCTGACGGCGCAGCGTGCGTTTACAGATCGGCGCTAGTCGTCCGGCCAGAAGCGCACGCGCCGCGACATCCTCGCGCCCACCAAACTCCGCGCGAAAGGCCTGCTCCGAGCCGAAATAGGCATCATCGATCAGGGTGACGAGGCCGTAGAGTTCCATCAGATTATTCTGGAGCGGCGTTGCGGTAAGCAGAAGCTTCTGCCGGTTGGCCAGCGCCGCGCGCAACACGGCGGCGCGGGAATTGTCGGCTGCTTTCCAGACGTTGCGCAGCTTGTGGGCTTCGTCAAAGACGACAAGGTCCCAGGGGATGGCCCGGAGCCGGTCCGCGATCCGCGCGGCGAATTCGTAGGACAGGATGATGATACCTTCGCGGGCACCGACGGGATCGGGCTGCCCGTCTGCGGCAAACTCTTTCAACCGCCTTGTATCGAGGATGAAGGAAGGCAGCGAGAACTTCTCACGCAGCTCGGTTGCCCATTGCTTGCGCAGCGAGGCCGGCACGATCAGCAGCAGATTGCGCCGCCGCTCCCACCATCTCTGGCTGAGGACAAGCGCCGCTTCGATGGTCTTGCCGAGGCCGACTTCGTCCGCCAGCATGACCCCTTTGGATAAGGGGGACCGGAGCGCAAACATGGCTGCGTCCACCTGATGGGGGTTAAGATCGACCCGCGCAGAAGACAGCGACTGGGTCAGTGCCTCATCCTCTGCAATCCCCTCTCTAGTCAGGAAATGTGCAAAGTATTTCGACTGGTAGGGAGTGTAACCGGGCATCGACTCGCGCGTGATCCTCGAGAAAAAGAGACAGTGTTCAATCCCTTCTAGCAGGTGATCCGGGCCGGTCCAGCACTGTTCCTGTTCCTGATCGGTGTGCCGGATATCGAACAGGTTCCTTCCCATCGGCGATTTTTCGCCTCACAAATGCTTGATTGTGGGCCGATATGGGCGAATAGTCGCCTGCGGGGCGGCAGTGGTGCAGTCCTTATTTTATCGAGCTTAGCAACGGCCTTGAGTTTTCGTTTTCTGCATACCGCCGACCTGCACCTTGATTCCCCGCTGGTCGCCTTGGCCCTGCGCGATCCGGCATTGGCCGAAAGCGTCGGCATCGCCACGCGCACCGCACTCACGCGGATCGTGGATCTTTGCCTTGCGGAGAAGGTCGACGCGCTATTGATCGCGGGCGACCTGTGGGACGGCAGCCAGACCTCGGCCAAGACGCCCGGCTTTCTGAAGCAGGAATTGGCCCGACTGGGCGAGGCCGGGGTGCGCAGCTTCGTCATCCGCGGCAATCACGATGCGATGTCGCGCGTCACCCGCGAGCTTGACCCGCCGCCCGGCACCACGATCTTCGACAGCCGCCCCCGGACCGAGCGGTTCGAGGCCGGGGGCCTTGCCGTCGCCATTCATGGCGTCAGCTTTGCCGAACCCTCGGCGCCGGGCAGCCTGCTGCCGCTTTATCCCCCGGCGCAGACGGGGGCGTTCAACATCGGCATGATGCACACCAGCCTGAACGGAAGCGCCGGACACGACATCTATGCGCCTTGCAGCCTGGCCGACCTGGAGGCCCATGGTTACGATTACTGGGCGCTTGGCCATATCCATCGCCGGATGGAACATCGGGGGCGGGCGGCCGTCGTCATGCCTGGTGTGCCGCAAGGGCGCGACATCGGTGAATCCGGTCCCGCTTCGGTCACGCTGGGCGTGGTCGATGAGACCGGGTTGCGGCTGGAACAGCGTAGCGTCGCCTTGCTGCGGTTCGACCGGCTGGCTGTCGATCTCGCGGGCTCCGCAGACTGGGGCGATGCGGTGGCGGCGCTGGATCGGGCCCTGCGGGAGGCCGCGACCCTTCCACGCCCCGAGGAGCATCTTGTCCTGCGCCCCCGGCTGACGGGGAATACACCTTTGGCCTGGCGGATCGCCCGCGACCTGGACCGGCTGACCGACGAGGCGCGTGCCAGCGCCTCGGGCATGGCAGGGCTGTGGATCGACCGGCTGGAGAATGCGACCGCCTTGTCCTCGGGCGCAGAGCGGGACGGGGCGGGGAACCTGCCCGATGACCTGCTGCGTCTCCTGCGCGAGGATCTGGCGGACGATCCGGCCCTGTCGAATGCCGTCGCCGACATGGCGCGGGATCTGTTGCGCGATCTGCCGCCCGAGTTGCGCGGCCTGCTGGGCGACGACGATGCGGCTTTTGCCACGGCCTGCGCCGATCTGCTGCGACAGGGCAGCGATACGATCCTTGCCCGCCTTGCCCCGGTCGGAGAGGCGTGATGAGGCTGGACCGCCTTGATCTGGCCCGCTACGGCCATTTCACCGACAAGCGGTTGGACTTTCCCGCACCGGCGCCGGGCGGGCCGGATCTTCACGTTGTCTTCGGCCCCAATGAGGCCGGGAAATCGACACTGTTCTCGGGTTGGCTGGATTTCCTGTTCGGCATCCCGGCGCGCAGCCGTCACGATTTCCTGCACCCGGGGCCGACGATGCGGATCGCCGCGCGGCTTGGCCATGCCAGCGGCGCGCTGGAACTGGCGCGGGTGAAGCGCAACGGGCCAAGCCTGCTGGACGCTCATGGCGGCGTGGTTCCAGAAACCGTCCTGCACGCGGTTCTGGGCGGGCTGACGCGCGACGGTTATGCCGCGATGTTCTCGCTGGACGACGACACGCTGGAAAAGGGCGGCGACAGCATCCTTGCCAGCCGTGGCGACCTTGGCGAGATGCTGTTTTCCGCCAGCGCCGGCCTGGCCGGTCTTGGCCCGCAGCTTGATGCGATCCGCGCCGAACTGGACGCGTTCCACCGCCCCGGCGGGCGCAAGGGCGGGTTGCGCGCCGCCAAGGCGCGGCTTGCCGAACTGGACCGGCAGCGGCGCGATCTGGATACATCCGCCGCCGCGATGGAGCGGCTGCGGCGCGAGATGCGGGCGGCGGAACGCGACTGGACCGCCGCGCGCGAAGCCGAACAGGCGGCATCCGCGGCATTGCAACAGGTGCAGGCGGCGCTTGCCCTTATGCCGCAGCGCGAGCGGCTGGACCGGCTGGAGGGGGAGCTTGCCCCGTTCCAGTCGTTCCCGGATGCCGATGACGACCAGGCCCGGCTGTTTCGGGAAGCCGAAGACCGGCGGATCGCGCTGACAAGCCGGATCGCCGAACGGACCGGACGTGTCGAGACGCTGGAACGGAAACTGGCGGCCTTGCCCCTCGACACGGCGGTTCTGGCACAGCGCCCGGCCATTGCCGACGCCGAAGCCCTGCGCCCGGCCCATGACACCGCCCTGCAGGATCTGCCCCGCCGCCGCGCTGAGGCGCAGGAGGCGCAGACCACGCTTCAGCAGACGCTGGTGATGCTGGGGTGCGCCGATGCAAAAGCGGAAACTCTGCTTCTGGACCCTGCAAGGCTGTCGCGACTGCGCGGCCTTCTGACCCGCCATTCCGGCATTACCGCCACGGCGTCCAGCAGCAAGGCCGAGGCCGACAAGGCCCGTGATCGGTTGGCAACCGCCCGTAACCGCCTGGGCGATCCGGGTCAGGCGGGCGAAACCGGCGCGTTGCAAGTGCTGGTGACGCGGTTCCGCTCTGCCGATCCGGTCGAAGCGGCCGAACGCGCCCGGCGCGAGATGGACGAACAGCAGGCGAAGCTTGCCGCCGCGCTGGCCCGGCTGGCGCCGTGGCAGGGCGAAGCCGAGGCATTGGCCGCGCTTTCGGTGCCCGCAAGCTGGCAGATCGAACGCTGGCAGGCCGATGAGGACCGGACCCGGCAGGCGCTGGCCGAGGCCGGACATGGCCTGTCGCTGGCGGTCGATGCCCTGCGCCGCACCGAAGCCGAGGCGGCGCCCGATCAAACTTCCGGCCCCACCCTTGCCGAGGCGGCGGCGCGTCGCAGCCGTCGGGAAGCCCTTTGGGCGACGCACCGCGCCCGGCTTGATCCGGCCAGCGCCGATGCTTTCGAGGCCGCCTTGCGAGAGGACGACCGGATCTCTGCCCTGCTGGCCGACGCGATGGCCGAGGCGCGGCAGGCGGCCAATCGCGCCGCCGGGATCGAGGCGTTGAAGGCTGCCGTGGCCACCGCAGGTCAGCAGCAGGAACAGGCACAGGCGGCGCGGCTGGCGCATGACGCCGAAATAGCCAGTGCCTGCGATGCGATCGGATTGCAAGGTGCCGGTCTCGCCGATCTGGCCCGCTGGCTGGACCTGCGCCTAGCAGCGCTGGCCGAGCATACCACGCTGCGCCTTGCCCGCGATGCGCTGGCGCGGGCGGAGACCGGGCTGGACGCTGCGGCGACGGCACTGCGCGCCGCCCTTGGCCTGCCCGCCGACCAGCCGTTCGAGGTGCTTCTGGCCGAAGCGATGGCCCGCTTGGCGCAAGCCGAGCAACGCCGGCAGGCGCGGCAGCAACTGGCGGAATTGCAGGAAGATTTGCGACAGCGCGAAGGTGACCGCACAGAGGCCGAGGAGATTGCCGCAAGCTGGCTCTCCGACTGGCAGGGCGCCGCGTCGGGCACCCTGCTGGCCGGTCAGAGCATTGACGTCGAAG
Source organism: Paracoccus sp. pheM1 (assembly GCF_018499825.1). NCBI lineage: Bacteria > Pseudomonadati > Pseudomonadota > Alphaproteobacteria > Rhodobacterales > Paracoccaceae > Paracoccus > Paracoccus sp. pheM1. The sequence goes on along the minus strand of NZ_JAGXCX010000001.1, from coordinate 608,406 downwards.
GCATGAGTCGGGTGTTGGACCTGGTCGATGCGCTTGGCCAGACCCAGGCGCAACTGGCCGGCCTGAACGACCGCATTGCCAAGATGGCGGCAAACCGCGACGCTTTTCGCGATGCGGCCGCTGCTGTGCTGGCCGCGCTGGACCTGCCCGAGGAAACGCCTTGGCCGCAGGTGCAGGCGCGCCTGCGCAAGGCCGAGGATGACGCCAGCGAAACCGTGCGGCTGAAGGCCGCATTGCTGGAGGAGACGACCGAGGCCGAAGAGGACGCCCGCCACGCTGCGACAAACGGGGCGGCGCTGCACGAGTTGGGAATGGCGATCGGCTGGGCCGAAAACAATGGCCGCGCGCTGGCGGACCATCTGGCTGACGCGCTGAAGGCCACGCGGCTGCGCAGGGAAGTCGCCGAGTTGCGCCTTGCCCTTGCCGCGCAACCGGACCTGCCGGAACAAAGCGATCACGACGACCTGGTGGCGCAGGAAGCGGCATTGCGGGGTCGGTTGGATTTGCTGCGCACCGAAACCCAGGAGCGGTTCGCCGCCCTTGCCGAGGCCCGGCGGCGCGTCAACGCGGTCGGCGGCGACGATGCCGTGGCCCGGATCGAGGCCGAGCGCGCCAATGTGCTGAACGACCTTCGCGAAGCGGCCCGTCACCATCTTGCGGGACGTTTCGGTCTTGCCGCGCTGGAAACCGGCCTGCGCCGCTATCGCGACAACCACCGCAGTGCCATGCTGACCCGTGCATCCGACGCGTTCTGTCAACTCAGCCGGGGCGCCTATTCGGCGCTTTCGGCACAACCGGAGGGCACGCAAGAGGTGCTCGTGGCGCAATCCCATGGCGGCGGCGCCAAGCTGGCCGCAGATCTGTCCAAGGGAACGCGCTTCCAGCTTTATCTGGCCCTGCGCATCGCCGGCTATCACGAACTGGCCAAAAGCCGGACCACGGTGCCCTTCATCGCCGATGACATCATGGAAACCTTCGACGACGACCGCGCCGCCGAGGCCTTTGCCCTGCTGGGCGAGATGTCCCGCAGCGGGCAGGTCATCTACCTGACCCATCACCGCCATTTGTGCGACATTGCCCGCGCCGCCTGTCCCGCCGCGCGGGTGATCGACCTGTAAGCCGCCTGCCTTTCGGAGTGACCATGCAAGATGACCAGCCCACGCCCGCCGTTCCCGAAACCGCGCAGGGGGCCGCAGCGCCGATCAATGCCGGGCCGAAGCTGGAATTTTCTCCCGTGCTGGCCCGCAAGGTGAATTTCGCTTCGGCCCAGAACGGCGTTTCGGTCCTGCGGCGGTTGCGGATCGCCAATACCGGGGATCAGGCCGCCTCGGCCATCACGCTGCACCTTACCGCAACACCGCCGATCCTGCGGGACAAGACCTGGCGTATCGACCGCGTCGCAGCGGGAGCCGAGATCAATCTGGCCGATCTGGAAACACCGCTGGATACGGCGATTCTTGCCGGGCTGGACGAGGCGGAAATTGGGCAGCTGGAATTCCGACTGGGTTACGACGATGCCCAGACCGAGCGAAGCCAGCACCGGATCGAGTTGCTGGCCCGCGACGAATGGGGCGGGCTGGCTGAGATGGACAATATCCTCGCCGCCTTCGTCTCTCCCAACCAGCCGCTGGTCGCACGGCTGCTGAAGGATGCCTCACGCCTTCTGGAAGCGTCGGGACATCCCGGTTCGATGGAGGGCTATCAGTCCGGAGATCCGCTTCGGGTGTGGATGATGGCGGGCGCGATCTGGTCGGCCGCCACCGCGCTTGGCCTGACCTATGCCGTCCCCCCAGCCTCGTTCGAGCGGATCGGGCAGAAGGTCCGCGACCCTGAGCGGATCCGCTCGGAAGGGCTGGCGACCTGTCTGGACAGTTCGCTGCTGCTTTCTGCGGCCTTCGAGGCTGCGGGACTGAACACGGCGGTGCTGTTCTCGGAAGGTCATGCTTGGGTCGGTGTCTGGCTGGTGCCACGCGATTTCGGGCGGCTGGTCGAACCCGATGTGGTGGCGGTGCGCAAGGCCGTCGTCGCGCAGGACTTCGTGCCGATGGAGACGACCCTGTTGACCCGGCGCCCCAGTATCGGCTTCGAGGCTGCGGTGGACGCTGGACGGGACCGCCTGTCCGAGGATCGGGAGACCGAATTCGTCCAGGCCGTCGACATCAATCGCGCCCGCGCGGCCCGCATTCGCCCTCTTGCCAGCCACAGGGCCCAGCAGGAGGCGCAGGTTGAGGACGAGAATGTGGTTCCCGCCGCGCTTCCCCGTGCCCTTGACCTTGGTCGCCTGCCCGGAGAGCTGATCGACGAGACGCCGACAACCGCGCTTGGCCGGATCGAACGCTGGCAGCGCAAGCTGCTGGACCTGTCCCTTGGCAACCGGCTGCTGAACTTCAAGGATACAAGGCTGGCGATGCCGACCATCTGTCCCGACCTGTCCGGGATGGAGGACCGGCTGGCCGGGGGAGAGGTGTTCCGCCTGCTGGCGCTGAAGGATGAACAGGCAATCGGCGGGCGCGATCTTCTGGCCGAGGAGGTGCGGCGGATCGAAACCGATCTGGCCCGCGATGCCCTGTCACGTGGGCAGATCGCCGTGCCGCTGACCGCGCGGGACATGGCCAATCGCCTGACCGATCTTTACCGCAAGGCGCGCAGCGATGCGCAGGAAGGTGGCACCAATACCCTGTTCCTTGCCGTGGGCTTCCTGCGCTGGAAACGCAGCGACACGGATACCCGCCATTATCGAGCGCCGCTTTTGTTGCTGCCCGTCAAGCTGGAACGGCGCTCGGCGCAATCGGAATTCCGCCTGTCGCAACTTGAGGACGAGGTGCGGATCAACGCCACGCTTCTGGAGTTCCTGAAGCGCGATTTCGAGTTGCGCGTGCCCGAATTGGAAGGCGATCTGCCGCGCGACGCCAGCGGGCTGGATATTCCGCGTATCCTCGAAATTCTGCGTCATCGCGTCCGCGACGTGGCCGGGTTCGAGGTGGTCGAGGAATGCGCCCTGTCCACCTTCTCCTTTGCCAAATACCTGATGTGGAAGGATCTGGTCGACCGCACCGACAGCCTGCGCGAGAGCCGTCTCGTGCAGCATCTGGTCGACAATCCGACAGAGGCATTCGCCGGGGCGGGAACGCCGATGCCCCAACCGGCCGATGTGGATCGCAAGCACGCGCCCGGCGATCTTCTCGCGCCGCTGTCGGCGGACAGCTCGCAGCTTGCCGGGGTCGTGGCGGCCGCCGAGGGCCGGGATTTCGTGCTCATCGGCCCGCCGGGAACCGGCAAAAGCCAAACCATCACTAATATCATCGCCGACCAGCTGGGGCGCGGCCGCACGGTGCTGTTCGTCGCCGAAAAAGCTGCCGCTCTGGACGTGGTGCAGCGTCGGCTGGAACGGCAAGGCTTGGGCGATGCGGTGCTGGAACTGCATTCCAACAAGGCTGATCGCAAAAGCGTGTTGGCGCAGCTTGGCCGGTCCTGGGACCGGGCCTGCAGGCACGACCCGCAGGAATGGGTGCGCGTGACCGAAGATCTGCGCCTGACCCGCGACCAGTTGAACGCCTATGTCGATGCGTTGCATCGACCCGGCACGCAGGGGTTCAGCGTCTATCAGGCCATCGGTCACACAGCACAGGGGGCTGCGCCTTTCGCGCTGTCGTTCGCGGGCAAGGACAGCCATGATGCAGAAAGCTGGCGCCGGCTGCGAGAACTGGCTGAGGAGGTCGGACAACGATACCGCGTGGTCTCCGATCTTGGCGATGGTGGGCCACTGGCGCTGATCGCACCGGGCGAATGGTCCTTTGGCTGGCAGGATGCATTCCTTGCTGCCACACGCCGTTTGCGGACCGCCATGCAACATGAGCGCACTACCTGCCGTGAACTGGCCACAGCACTGGGCTATCCGCAGGAGCAACCGCTTACGCCCGAACTGACCACAGCCCTTGCCGGACTACCTGCGGCGCGCCTTGGCCGTCCGGTGGTCAGCGGGGCCGGATTGACTGGCCCCCAGACGCTCAGGGCAGAAATTCCCGTGCTGTCCGATCTGATTGCGCAATGCGCGGCCCGACGGCAGGAGCTTTCGGCAGGCTATACCGACGATACGATTGCAGAAATGCCGCTGGAGGCACTTGAGCTGCAATGGCGCGAAGCCCAGACGAAAATGTGGCCCCTGGCCGGCATCGCCAAAGGAAAGGTGCAGAAGCTTCTGCAAAGCTATGCCCGTTCTGGCACCGCTGATCCGGCACAGGACATTCCAGCCTTGCGTCGCCTGCTGCGCCTGCAAGAACAGATTTCGGCCTCTCCCCTGTCCGCCCTGTCCGGATTCGCGGGTGAAGCCACCGATACCGCCGCCGTGGCGCTGGAGCTGGACGAGGCCGAATCCTATCTGCGCCTTGAGGCCTCGCTTGCCGCTACCGGGATTTCTCGCGAACGCCTGAATACGGGGCGGGCGGAATGGGCGCGGCGCGATGGAGGTGAACTGGAACCGGTTCTGCGCCGGATGGCTGCGGCAAGTCAGGATCTGGCAGTAGAGAAGGCCGCATTTGCTGCCGCTGGCGGTTTGCCGGATGTCGCTGAAATGCAGGCGGATGAGTATCTGGCCGCGATAGACAGCCTGCAAAGCCGTTTCCCCGACTGGATGAAATGGCTTGCCACACGGCAGCGCGCCATGGCCTCGGGGCTGGCGCCGATGATCGAGGCACTGGAAGCGGGTAACGCCATAGACGATACCGGCATGGCCTTCGAACGTGCCTATATGGCGTGGTGGTTGCGGTTGGCGATGGATGCCTCGCCCGTGCTGCGCGGCTTTGCCCATTGGGAGCACGACGCCCTCATTGCCCGTTTCCGCGCCCTGGACGAGGCAATGACGAAAATGGCGGCAGACGAGGTCATGCGGCGGCTTGGCAACGACCTGCCTGCCCGCGATTCTGTTCCGCGAAACTCCGAGTTGGGCACATTGCGGCACCAGCTTGGCCTGCAGCGCCCGACTCTGGCAATCCGTAGCCTGCTGTCGCAAATGCCCACAAATTTCAGCAAGCTTGCCCCCTGCGTGCTGATGTCGCCCCTGTCGGTCGCCCAATACCTGCCCGCCGGGCAGGCCCAGTTCGATCTGGTGATCTTCGACGAAGCCTCGCAGATTTCCACATGGGATGCCATCGGCGCCATTGCGCGTGGCCGTCAGGCGATTATCGTGGGCGATCCCAAGCAGTTGCCGCCCACCAATTTCTTCGGACGCAGCGATGATGGCAGCGAGGCTGTCACGGATATCGCGGAATTCGAAAAGGACATGCCGTCGATCCTTGACGAAGTTGCGGCGGCAGGCATCCCGACCCACCGGCTGAATTGGCACTATCGCAGCCGGGACGAGGCGCTGATCGCCTTTTCCAACCATTTCTATTACGATGGCGGGCTGATAACCTTCCCTTCGCCCGATGCTTCCGGGCAGGCCGTGCGCCTGCACAGGGTGGCCGGCACTTATCTGCGCGGTCAGGGCCGGACCAACCCTGAGGAAGCCCGCGCCATTGTGCGCCTGATCCGCAATCGCCTTTCCGAATGGATACGTCTGCCCGAGGACAAGCGCCCGACCCTTGGAGTCATCACCTTCAACGCTCAGCAACAGAGCCTGATCCTCGACCTGCTCGACGCGGAACGGAAGGCGGACCCTGCCATCGAATGGTTCTTCGCCGATGAAAGAGAGGAGCCGTTGATCGTCAAGAACCTGGAAAACATTCAGGGCGATGAACGTGATGTCATGCTGTTCTCGATCACCTTCGGACCAGATCAGGCAGGAAAGATCAGCATGGCCTTCGGTGCGTTGAATGGCGATGGTGGCGAGAAACGCCTGAATGTCGCGGTAACGCGGGCACGCGCGGAACTGCATGTATTCAGTTCGATCACCGCTGATCAGATCGACCTGGGACGCACCCGCGCCCGCGGCGTCAGGGATCTGAAGGCGTTTCTCGACTTTGCCGCACGCGGCGCCGTTGCCCTTGCGGCGCAGGACAGCGGCTCCGTTGGCCCGTTGGAATCACCCTTCGAGGAGGCGGTGCGCGATGCCCTTGCGGTGCGGGGATGGGAAGTCCACAGTCAGATCGGCGTTTCGGGATTCCGCATAGACCTCGGCATCCGGCATCCCGACCATGCCGGCGCATGGTTGGCCGGGGTGGAATGCGATGGTGCCCGCTATCACGGATCGGCCACGGCGCGGGACCGCGACCGCATCCGACAAGCGGTTCTGGAAGGTCTTGGCTGGTCCATCCTGCGGATATGGTCCACCGACTGGTTCCGAAATCCCGACGCGACACTGGATCGCGTGGACGCTGCGCTGCGCGATTTGCTGGAAAAGGACCGGGCCCGTCGTGCCGCCGAGGCTTTGGAGGATACAGTCATAACGGCCGATGCGCCTGATGCGTCGGCCGAGAAGCCGGTTGTGGTGGCCGAAACTGGCTCTGCCGAAAGACCGGACGCACCTGCACGATCCGCCATGATGACAGATGCCGCCGAAGATACGGCCGTGGTGGATCAGCCGCTGCAATTTGCACGGAATGTCATGGTTCCCGCAGCCGAACCTTCGCCGGAAGCGTCAGGACCAGAAACGGTCCAACCTGACGCAGCCCGGTTCTTCGAAGCCGATTACACTCCGGTCTTGGCGGCCCTTATACAGAAGCTTGCGCAGGATGAGGGGCCTCTGACCGAGGCGGCCCTTGCGCGCCGCGTTTCGCAGCTTCACGGATGGCAGCGCACCGGCGGACGCATTCAGGCCAGGGTTGCCGAGATGCATCACCTGCTTGATATTGCAGAGGAAACCGAGGTTCGCTTTTTCTGGCCCAAAGCAGGAGTTGCCAATCGCAAGCCCTTCCAGGGGCTTGGCGGGCGCGGTATCCGCGAAGTCTCGCGCACCGAAATCGCCTGGATGGAGGATCAACAGGCGGAGCGCATCGCTGCTGCGGAGGATCCGGTTCTGGAGCTTTCCCGACTGCTCGGCATCGCCCGGCTCAGCCAGGATGCCAGGGCATATATCGAGACCTGCCGGGCGTGGAGACACGCCGATGGCGGCCCGACTCCGCCATCGGGTGAATGACGTGGATGTCTGCATGTTCGCCAGGCTGATGTCCCATGGAGCAACATAGCTGGCGCTGATCGTCACCGTGATGTCTGATGCGGGCATGTCCAAGCGGGCTGAGCAGGGCAGTCAACCACATACCGGTTATCTGACATATCGAACAACTGGGGGGGGGGGGGAGCGCTGACTTTCCGCACCCCACCTTCTAAACAGGGCATCGGTGCAGAGCTTTCTGCAACCGGCTTGGTTTTGCGCCGCCGTTGACAGCCCTGAAGCTGTGGCTCTTCGAGGCCGTCTGCTTTGGAATATTTTTTATCCGTTATATTTGCGAATAAATTTGACTCATGTCGGAGCCTCGCATACACCTTCCCCTCAAGACGGAAGGAGCCCGGCATGGCAAACTCGACCAACATGGCAGTCGCGCTCGCGGCCATCTTCGGCCAGACCCTGACGAGTGTCGAGGGACTCAGCCGGGCCCTTAAACAGGCCGGTCTGCGAACCGATGGCGGCAAGGGGCGTGGGGCAAGCAACATGGTGGGACAGGATACGTTCAACCTGGCGATTGTTCTTGCCGCTGGTGTTGGCATGACCGCCGCTCCGGCCTTCGTCCGCAACGTCATCGACATGGAGCTGAAGGGCGGTGTTCTCCTGCAGGGAGAGCAGGCCGTATGGGCACCGGGAAATCAGCCGCCCCGAGGTTCCACGCTTGGCCTCATGAAGCAGGATCTGCTGCCCGGCGTTGAGATCACCTCAACCCTCGGCGCGTTCATGGGCAACTGGATCGACGGCCTGTTCGACGCGACATTGCCGTGGAAGGACGAGGGTATTGCCAACCTTGAAGTTGGCCTGAGCGGTCCGTGGGCTGATTTTACTCTGGAGTGGGCGGGCAATCGACTGGAACTCGGCTTTGCCGCGCAAGGGGCGGATCCGAGGGCCGAGCCTGACTGGGAGCGCCGGATCATTTTGCGCGGAAACCTTTTCCGCAAGCTGGTGCAAATTGTTGAGGCCTGACCCACACAAACGCCCTTCGCGATCCCGAATTATTGCCTTCAGACAGTTGGTTCCGAACATGATCCCTCATATCGCCCTTCCGGCCTTCCGCCTGATACGCTGATCCATCCGGATCGGGCGCAGGGTATCGCTCAGCCTGATGTCCCCACTGAACTGATCGCCGGCAAACGGCCCCGAATCGCCTGTCACCAGACAGGCTGATCCAAGGCTGACCGGGCAGTCCAGCGGGCCATCCACCCCCGCGCTTTCCTGCGGCAGGCGAAATTCGGCAGTCAGGCCGATTGTTTTTCGCACGGCCGTTGCCCGATCCGGACCGGAGCGGAAGAACTGTCTGTCGCGGCTCCAGGAGGTCGGTCCACAAGACCTGCCCTCACCTGGCGCCCAACGGGATGCGAAAAACGGAAACCCCTTTGGGGGCGAAACCAACCCGTTGATAAGACTTGCTTTCTTCCAATCCGGCGGACTGCAGGATATTGTCCCGCGCGACAGACGCGCGGCTTTTCGGAGGGATGAAACGATGAAGACCTGAGCCCTTAGATACGAAAACGCCGGAATGTTGGCGCATTCCGACGTGATCGTCAGGAAGACCGAAGTCCACCAGCGTTGATACTGGTCCTTTAGCAGATTCAGCGGTCCGCCGCAAGGATCTGTCATGGGCGACGGCCTTCCTCACCATAGCAGGCCTCTTTCCTGACGCGGCTGACAGCCGGCCTTGTCCCGCCCGTGAATCCGGCGTGGCGGGGAACGGCGCCCTCATGCCCTGGAACCGGAAAGCGGCTGTGAGTGAACCGCGTCCCCCGCAGGGGGACGCTCCGAACATCACGGTCATGAGGCACCACGGCTGATCCGAAGTCCGACAGGCCGGCAAGCTGTGCCTCTCATGCCCACCCCACATTCGCCGGAAGCGTCGCTTCCGGCAACGAGAGAAGTTTGTCCATGACCAAGAACATCACTAACAAGAGCAAAGCGGCAATCCGGCCTGCGGATCCGGGGTATTCGGGACCGCACTACTTCGGCAACGACCTCGACCTCCATCTGCCCTCGCGGGCGGAGCGGAAGATCGCGCGCTTCTCGAAAGGTCACTTCACTGGCCGGATCGTGACCGGCGACCCCAAGGGAAATGCGGCCGGGCAGCTGATGCTGGTGGAGAGCAACCTCGAATTCAAATGGTGCCTCGTCCTTCTTGCCCGCCCGGAAACGAAGGACCTGCGCGAACAGGCCGGGTTCGAGTGGTATGACATCAACGGGGAGATGCATACCCACTACTTCGACTTCCTCCTTACCGAACGTAACGGGAAGCGGATCGCTTGCGCGGTCCGGCCCGCTGCCCGCATCCGTGGTCGCTTGGGTGCGACCATGCCACGGATCGCACACCAGGCGCGGAAGCGCGGTTTTGCCCATGATGTCCGTCTGCTGACCGACGACGATCTGGATCCCGTCGCCCTGTTCAACGCGAAGCTGATGCACGGCATGCGGCAGTCGCAGCCGGAGGCGGACATCGCAGCAGAAAGGGTGATCTCGGAAATGACCGGCATCGCCGTGATCGAGGATCTGGTCCGGCGCATCGGCATGGGCGCGGACGGCTACCGGGCCGCGGTGCGGCTGATCCGCCGCCACCGCCTCCGTCTTCTCGACCATGTGCGTATCGGCTACCAGACCGCCGTATATGCCGCCCCCGGTTACAGGGCGTGATGACATGCAGCACATCACGTTTGCACCGAACCCTACCCATCGGCTGGCCCTCAGCACCTACGACCGCCTGACCATCGCCGGCATGTCGGTGCCGCTGCGCCCGATCAGCTGCAACGACCACGGTTGGGTCTTGGCCGAGACCGAAGGGAACGGCCTGTCTGAGGTCTATCCGCATATGCAGCTGGCCGGTCTCGACAGGGCAGGCCATATCCGGCACGAGCGGGGATACTTTGACCAGAACCGGGCACGGGCGCGCTCGAGCAAGCCGTCGCAGGCGCTGATTTCCGCGCTTCCGCCGAAGCAACTCGCCCCGTTCCTGAAGAGCAGCGCCTATCTCGCGGCCTACCAAAAGCTCAAGTCGGAAGGGCTGATCAAGGCGAGCCAAGAGTCGTTTACGGCGAATGAGGCCCTGCTTTTCGCCACGGCTTCGCGACTGGTTGACGAGCTCAACCCCACCGCCGGGAGCAGTCTGTCGAGGTCGGCGGACTTCCGCAAGGTTCCATCCTGGTCGACGCTGAAGCGATGGCAGAAGCGCGCTCGCCTCGGCGGTGAGGCCGCGCTGCCGGGGCGTTTTCACAAGCGCGGCAACCGAAACCGCAAGATGGATGGCGAGGCCATCGCCCTGATGGTCAGGACGATCCGGCGCGTTTGGCTCGACGAAAACCGCAGGGAGGCGAAACAGGTCTGGGAAGCGGTCGAGCGCGCCTTCAAGGCCGCCAACGAACAGCGCAAGATGGACGGCCAGCTGCCGCTGGTGCCGCCTTCGCGGGAGACCGTGCGAAAGGAGATCGCGCTGATCGATCCTTTCGGTGCAACGCTCGCACGCATCGGCCCCGGTGCCGCCCGGACGAAGTTCAGGCCGGTAGGAGCTGGCATCGAGGTGACCCGGGCCGGTGAGCGGGTCGAAATCGACGAGATCTCCATCGACCTCTTCACCATTCCGGAGATGCGCATGTTCATCGACGGAATCCCTGCGGCGCTGCGCAGGCGGCTCGGCGTCGACAAAAAATCCATCCGATGGACCGTCACCGTGGCCATCGATGTCCGGACCCGCTGCATCCTGGGCATCGCAATCAGCCGGACACCCAATCACCGCGCGGCACGGCAAGTGCTGCAGATGACCATGGTGAACAAGGGCAGATGGGCGTGCGCTGCCGACGCCCATGACTCTTGGGACATGGCATGTGTCCCCGAACTGATCGTCTCGGATGGCGGATCCGCCTTTATCGCGCCCGAGTTCAAGATGGCCTGCGCCGATCTCGGCATCGCCACCGAGATCGCTGTCGGGGGCCTGCCCGAGCTTCGGGCCTTCATCGAGCGAATCTTCGGAACACTCAACCTGCGCCTGCTTCCGCTGCTGAGCGGCCGGACCTTCGGTGATGTGGTTGAAAAGGGTGAGGCGGATCCGCAGTCGCTCGCCGCCCTGACCTTCGACGATCTGGCCTTTTGCCTGACCAGATGGATCGCAGACGCCTATCACAACACGCCGCATTCGGGCCTGGGGGGAAAGACACCCCGACAGGTTTGGCAGGAACTCGTGGCCCGGGACGGGGTCGCCCCGTCCCCCGACAACCAGCGCTGGCGGATGGTGTTCGGAGAACGCCTGATCCGCACGCTGGACAAACGCGGCATCATGGTTCTGGGGGTGCGCTATCACTGCGAGGCGCTGGCGCTCTGGATGACCCGCAAAGGGGAACAAAAGCTGCATGTGCGCTGGCATCCCCGCGATCTCGGAGGCATCGAGGTCTACCTCGGAGACCAATGGATCACCGTGCCCGCCGTGAAGAGCGGCTTCGAGACCTGGGACGCACTGGTCGGTAAAAGCGCCAATATCTGGCTGGATGCCATTCGCAACCTCCGCACCGCCCATCCGGACCGCAAGACCCTCTACTTCGACATGATCGACGAGGCGATGCGGGCGATCGAGGAGCGCAACGCGCAGGCCCGGTGCCTGGCCGACCTTTTCGTCGACGAATGGACCGAGGAACGTATCGAACAGGCGCGGCAACGGCTCCTCATCAGCTTCAGCACCTCCGCCCGTCCGCAGCCTGGAGTGCCGACCACCGATGGCCCGGGCCGTTCGATCCCTGCACCTGACGACGACGAGGATGAGCGGCTGCCGATCCCGCGCACCGCCGAGAAGCCTGCCCGGCGCAAGCCCGACATGTCCGGCCGCACCGCCTCCGGCCCAAGCGGCGAAATTTCTTCTGACAAAAACTGGAGCATCGAGGAATGACCATGCGTAACCCCGCCGATATCACCGAGACCATGGACAAGATCCGGAGCCTCTATATCCGGACCGAGCGCGACAATAGCTTCGCCGACCACCTGGACCGCCTGCTGTCCCGCGACGCCGAGGGCAACCTCCTGCCCGTGGCGCAGCGCTTTACCACGACCCGCGAAACCCGCGGGGTGATGGTGATCGATGAGCCGGGCGGCGGCAAGTCCACCCTCATCGACCATGCTCTCCGGCGCCATCCGGCGCTGAATGCCGGGCCGGACGGACAGCAGGCATGGCTTGCCGGCTCGGTTCCGTCGCCTGCCACGTTCAAGAGCATGATTGGCCATCTTCTGGAACAGAGCGGTTATCCTCCGATCCAGGGCCGCCGGGAGGCATGGTCGCTGGTGCAGTTGCTGCGTGCCCGATTCACGGTTTGCGGCATTGCCGTCCTTTTGATCGATGAGGCTCACGACCTGTTCTGCGCCGATCGCGGCCTGATCCTGCGGGCGATCAAATCGCTGATGCAGGGCGACGAGGCGGTTGCCATCATTCTCTCCGGCACCGGGAAGCTGCGCGATATCCTGCGGTCCGATCCGCAGGTCCAGCGCCGCTTCACCACGCTGCTTCTGCCGCCTGTCGACGCGGTGGCGGACCGCGCTCATATCACCGACATGATTGCGGCCTATTGCGAGCGTGCCGATCTGGAGCCGCCCGCCGAGCCCGATCTGGTCGATCGGCTGGTCCATGCTTCCCGCTACCGTTTCGGTCGCTGCATCGAGGCCGTCATCGGCGCCATCGAACGCGCCCTGATCCAAGGGCACGAAAGTCTGGACATGGGTCATTTCGCCGAGGACTGGACTCTGAAGGAGGGGAACGAACCGCATCGCAATATCTTCCTTGCGGAAGAATGGTGGCTCATCGATCCCGACCGCGAACCGGAGGAGGACATGCCTGTCGTCAACCCGCGCCGGAAGCGGAGCAAGTAACCATGGCCCGTCTTTTCCCCCGCCTGCCCTTCGTCCCCGACGAAACGCCGCTCTCCTGGGCCGCGCGGCTTGCCGCCTTCCATACCGGCGGGCGGCTGGTGCCGTTCCTCAACGATCTGGGTATCGCGCTCGTGGATCTGGTCGCGGGCGCAACGGAAGCGATCACGCGCCTCTGCGACATCGCGGATCAGGATCCGGATCCGGTGCTGCACAATACCATTCATGCCTTGGGGGAGCGCCAGTTCCTTCTGCGCGACGAGTCCTTTGCGGCCGAGATGACCACCGGGCCGGAGACACGCTTCTGCCCAGCCTGCCTGGCCGAGGACGAGGCGGGCGGATATCGACCCGACGCCCTGCGCCGCGGGCGGCTCATCTGGCGCTTGCAACCGGTCCGGGTCTGCCCGGTCCATCATCTGACGCTGATCTCGCGTCGGCTGAACAGATGGGACGATATCGCACACGAGCTTTCGGTTCTCGTGCCGGAAGGCCAACGGGCGCTACTGGCCCTGGCGGAAACCGCCCCTGTCCAACAGCCCTCCCCGTTGCAGGGCTATGTTCTTGCCCGCTTGGAGGGCCAATCGGGTCCCGCATGGGCCGACGGTCAGGGTATCGAACAGGTCACCCGCGCAACCGAAATGCTCGGCGGAGTGCTGGAGTTCGGGACGCAGGCCAAGCCGGCGGAACTCTCCATGACCGACTGGAATCGTGCCAGCAACAGTGCTTGGCCCTATGTCAGGCGGGGCGAGGCCGGTGTCCGATCCGGGCTGGACATGCTGCAACAGAGGGCAGTTGAACGGGGTATGGTCGGTCATCGCAACCGGTTCGCCACCTTCGGCATGCTCTACCGATGGCTTTCCTCGCCAAAACTTATCAAAGACCCCGGTCCTATCCGCGAAGTGCTGCGCCGGCACATTATCGACACGATGGACACCAAGCCAGGCGAGGTGCTGCTCGGCGAAGCCGTGGGCATTCCGAAATGGAGCAGCATTTCCTCCATCGCGAAATCCGGCGGCGTGCATCCACTCACCCTGAGGGACGTGCTGATCGCCAGCCGGGCCATTCCGCCCAAAGCGAAAGATCAGTCCTGCTCAGCAACCCTCGTGGATTTTCAAATCGGACACAGGGTGGCGTTAGAGATGCGCCGGGCCGTCGCGGTCACCGCGCTGCCCGGACTGCTGAACGCCTCGCGCCCGATGGTGACCTGTCTCATCAACACCGGCCTTCTGGCCGCCCTGCACGGAAGCAACGGTCGGAAGCAGGGCAAGGTCAGCCGTTCGGTTGACAGGTTGCGCGTGGAAGCGCTGATCAACGAAATCAACCAAATCTTCCCAAAGGTGGAATCCGCGCCAGCGGGCCACGTGAAGCTGGCAAAGGCCGCCGAGATGAGCCGGCTGCCGATGGAGGTCATCCTGATCGGGGTGTTCGGGCACCATCTGGAACGCGTGCTCCGCCTGCAGCGCGAACCGGGTCTCGGTGGTTTGCTCGTCGATCCGCAAGAGGTGAAAGCGCTGCCCGCCAGGATTCCGGACAAGGACATGCCCTTCGTGCTCTGAGCCTGTCCCGGCAGGTTCCGCTTTCGGCTCGGGCATCGTCCATGAGTGGGTGATTCCGCTTCATCCTCCCCTGCGCATCTATCGACCGCGTCCAATCCTCAGACTTCATGCATGCCGCCTTCGGGCGGCATTTTTCTTGCCTGAATTTCGAAGTTTCGAGGGTCACTTTATGGTTGCAGAAGGGTCAAAGACTTGAGGGTCCGGCAGAACCCATGCAAATTATAAAAACATTTCAGTGCTTTGTAGATCGCCCTGATTGAGGTGGGTCATTTTATGGTTGGCGGCACAATAGGGACTCGGATCTGTTCCAGCCAAGGCTGGAGCAAATCCGCCGGGACCGCCTCGGCTACGCTTGGCGCGGAAACGGGGCGGCCGCTGAAATCCGGCAATCGACAGCGCGGATCATCCACCGCTCTTTGCGAAAATACTGCCGCCTCATTCGCCATCACGGCGGTTGGCGCGGCCCTGTCTCCCGATGCGCGTCCTTAAAGCGCTGACAATCGCGACCGAAACTCATCCGACAGATGCAAGCCAGGCCGTGACATAGCCCTTGAGGGCAAAGCCGGTGCTGCTGCTTCCTTGCGGTCCAATGCCCGCGGCTCGCACTTGCCACAGGCATTGCACATCGTGGAAAGGGCCTGCCTTTTCATTCCCGCCCTGCGCTGGAACGACTGAACGGCCCCCGGCTTCTCCCAAGGCCCGAAACGACGGCCCGCCGCGGCCGGGAAAGGCGATAGGCGTGCCGGCACATGCCCGCCGGGCCGCAAACCGCATCTGGCGAAATCGCGTCAAAGGTGTAGCCTTGTGATTGCAGCTAGGAGCCGATGCGCATGTCCCGAAAGACCGCCCGCTATGTGATCGTCCCCGACGACAACGTCTTCAACGACAGCATGGAGACCACCAGCTTCCGGCTGTTCCGCGCCATGCACCGGCGGCTGTTCCGCGCGGCCGGGGCAAGGCCCGCCGACAGCATGGCGCAGGGCGCCTGCGAGGGCTCGGCACCGGCGACAAGGCCGCGGCTGCGGATGCTGGAGACCGAGGTCGGCCGCATCCGGCTGCTCGATTCCATCGGCGAGAACGAGGCCTCGCTGGTCAGCATGACGCCCGAGCAGGCGCGCGAATTGCAGCGCGCCTATCCCGGCCTGCGGGTGCGGCGCGAATTGCGGCTTTACCCGCTGCGCTACGGCCGGCTCAACATCATCCGCAAGGAGGCCAAGCCCGCCGCCTTCCGCTCGGCCAAGGAGCTTGAGCTGCGCTGCGTCGATGCGGCCAGCGGCAAGCCGGTTGCCGGGGCCTCGGTGGTGGTGGTGCTGGACGGCCGGCGCGGCTTCGGCATCTCGGATGCGGTGACGGACAAGGACGGGCGGTTCCGCACGCCGCTACCCGCGGGCCAGGCTCGCATCGACGCGGTGATCTGCCAGCCGCTGGCCGGATACTGGCCCGGCGGGGCCGAGGACATCCCCGTCAAGGAAGAGGGCGTGACCGGGCTGGAGCTGCCGCTGGTCCCCATCGCCGCGGATTTCGCGGACGGGCTGGACCGGATGCTGGCGCCGGCGAAGAAAACCGACGGGCGGGACGTCCGCGTCGCCATCGTGGACACCGGCGTCGATCCCGCCAAGGGGCTGAACCTGGAACGCGGGCTGAACACCACCGGGACCGAGCCCGCCGACGAATGGTTCGACAACGGCACCGGCCATGGCACCCATGTCGCCGGCATCGTGGCACGGGTTGCGCCGGGGGTGGTGCTGCATTCCTATCGCGTCTTCGAAAAGGGCGAGGGCGGGGCCAGCGAATTCGCCATCGCCCGCGCCATCCGCCAGGCGGTCGAGGACGGCTGCGACATCGTCAACCTGAGCCTGGGCCAGTCCTCCGAGCCGATCGCGATCTCGCGCGAGGTGCGCCGCGCGCGTGCCCTGGGCGTGGTCTGCGTCGCGGCGGCGGGCAACGACTACATGTCGCCCGTGTCGTATCCGGCGCGCTCGGGCGTGGTGGCGGCGGTATCCGCCGGCGGCGTGCTGGACGCCTGGCCCGAGGGCGCGATCACCGGACGAAATGTCGCAGGCGACCCTGCCCCGGTCCAGGACCGCTTTTTCGCCCGATTCAGCAATATCGGGCCGGAAGTGGACTTTATCGGACCGGGCGTGGGTATTATATCTTGGGTCGACAAGACCTCGAAAGGGGTGATGGACGGCACCTCGATGGCCTGTCCCGCCGTGGCCGGGCTGATGGCGCGATTGCTGTCCCGCACCCCCGAGATCCTTTCGTCAGAGCGCAACCAGCAGCGCTCTGACGACATTATCAAGCTGGCGAACAGCCATGCTGTTCCGATCGGTTTCGGCCCCCGCTACGAAGGCGCCGGCCTGATCGACCAGAAATGACGGCACAGAGGTGATGACCATGAAGGCCGAACGCAAGAAGACCCCGAGCTGCGTGCTCGTCTATTCCGATGACCGCGACCCCAGCCGCGAGGAAACCGCCGAGGTGCTGGACCAGTTGAAGCCGTTTCCCGCCGAAGAGGTCGTGCCGGGGACCATCCGGGTCAAGGGCAGCGTGAAAGACGTGCGCAAATGCCTGGGCGATCTTGCGCATTGGCAATTGGCGCAGGAAAAGATCTTCCGGCTCAATCCTCCGCACAAGGCGCAGCTGCGCTGATGCGGCGCGGCTTCGGCCCGCCCGCCGGGCCGGACCCGCTGCGGGTGGTCGAAACGCCGCTGCCGCTGGAAAGCTATGGCGACCGGCAGGGCTATGACCCGCGCTTCATCCTGCCCGAGCAGCCCCTGCCCCTGCCCGGCCCAGGCCGCTGGGCGGGTGATCTGGTGGGCCTGCTTCCCGAGGCGCGCGATCCCGGCGGGGACGGGACCGAGATCCGCTATACCCATTTCTCGGTCCGCATGGCGCGGTCGCGCGGCCTGCCGCTTTGCAGCGCCTGCAACATCGACGGCAGCCGGTCCCGGCGCGGCCTGCCGCGCAGCGACGTCTGGCGGCGCGACCCGCGCATCGACCCGCAGGCGCAGAACCTGCGCGAAGGCTATGGCAACGACCACCAGGGCCTGTTCAGCCGCGGCCACCTGACCCGGCGCGAAGACCCGAACTGGGGTCCGCCCGAGATCGCGCGGCTGGCCGAGGCGGACACATTCCACATCACCAATGCCGCCCCGCAGCGGCAGGGCTTCAACGGCGGCATCTGGCTGGCGCTGGAGGATTACGTGCTGGACAATGCCGACCGCGCCAACCTGAAGGTGACGGTCATCACCGGCCCCATGCTCTCGGCCCAGGATCCGGTCTATTACAACCGCCAGATCCCCACCGCCTTCTGGAAGATCCTGGCCTTCGTCCATGCCGGGACCGGGGAACTCACCACCATCGGCTATCGCCGCTCGCAGATGGATTACCTGCCCCGGCCGGCGGGCGGGCGCTTCGTCTTTGGCGATTTCCGCGACAGCCAGGTGCCGATCCGCGCCATCGCGCAGGAAAGCGGGCTGGACCTTGCCGCCTATGCCGAACTGGACGTGATGGCCGGCGCATCGCCCGAGATGGAGATCCGGGTGGCCAGCGCCGCCGATTTCTACCTGTCGCGCTGATCTGCCGTTTCCGCCTCGACCGGGAAGCCCTGGGCCAGGATGCGCTCGGCCATGGCGGCGGGGATGGCGCCGGGGGTGCGGCCGCGCTCGGCGCCAAGGCGCGTGCGCACGAAAGCCCCGGCCAGGTCGGCATCGCCCTGGACCAGCAGCACGGCAGCGGCCAGCAGCAGGGCGCTGCGCTCGGTGAACCAGCGCGCCTCGGCCTCGGGCACGCCGCCGCCCCAGCGCTCGCGATGCGCGGCCAGCGCCGCGTCATAGGCCGGGTCCAGCCCCAGGGCGCTATCCAGCCGCACCGCCAGCGTCTCGGCCGCCAGGGGTTCGCGCGCCAGCGTGCGCAGCACGTCGAGGCAGATCACATTGCCCGATCCTTCCCAGATGCCGTTCAGCGGCGCCTCGCGGTACAGCAGCGGCAGGGGCGTGTCCTCGACATAGCCCATGCCGCCCAGCACCTCCATCGCCTCGGCCACGACCATGGGACACAGCTTGTTCGACAGGTATTTCGCCAGCGCCACGCCGATGCGGGCAAAGGCGCGATCCTCGGCCTCGCAGCCGTCGAAGCTGGCGGCGACATGCAGGCCAAGCGCCAGGCAGCCCTGCCAGTCCAGCACCAGGTCGGCCAGCACCGCCCGCATCAGGGGCTGGTCGATCAGCCGGCGCTGGAAGGTGCTGCGATGGGCGGTCCAGTGATGCGCCTCGCGCAGCGCCGCCCGCATCAGCCCGGCCGGCGCCATGGCGGTATCGAGCCGGGTGTGATGCACCATCGCAAGGATGGTGCGGATGCCCTCGCCCTCGTCGCCGATCCGCCAGGCCAGGGCGCGGCAATATTCGATCTCGGCCGAGCCGTTCGAGCGGTTGCCGAGCTTGTCCTTGAGCCGCTGGATGCGGATGGCGTTGCGCCCGCCCTCCAGCCAGCGCGGCACCAGGAAGCAGGTCAGCCCGCGCCCGGTCTGCGCCAGCGTCAGGAACCCGTCCGACATCGGCGCCGAGCAGAACCATTTATGCCCGGTCAGCCGCCAGGCATCGCCGTCCGGCTCGGCCCGCGTGGTGTTGGCGCGCAGGTCGGAACCGCCCTGCTTTTCCGTCATCGCCATGCCCAGCGTCGCGCCCTGCTTGGCGGAAAGCGGCAGCACCGCCGGGTCGTAGCGCCGCGAAAGCAGCGCCGCCCGCCAGTCGCCGGGCAGGTCCGCGGCGCCCGAGACGACCGGGATGGCGGCATAGGTCATGGTCAGCGGGCAGCAATGCCCCGGCTCGACCTGGCTGGCCAGATAGACCATGGCGGCATGGGTCAGGTGGCCGGCCGGCCCGCCCTCCCACGCGACCGAGTGATAGCCGGCGGCGATGGAATCGCGCATGAAGCCATGCCAGGCGGGGTGAAAGCGCAGCTCGTCCAGCCGCCGGCCGCCGCTGTCGAACAGGACAAGTTCGGGCGGATGGCGGTTGGCATCGCGCGCCGCCCCCGCCGCCTCGGCCCGGCCGAGCCACGCGCCATAGCGGGCCAGCCCCTCGGGCTGCGCGCCGCCGGCCTCCAGCATGGCGCGCAGGGCCGGATCGTCGCGCCACAGGTCGCGGTCGCCGGGGCCCGGCGGCTGGTTCAGCACCTCATGCGTGCCCAACTCGGCGGTCGGATCGATGCGCATGGCCAGGCCCCTCCTGCTGCCTCGTGCCGGGCGATCCTAACCCGGAAGGCCGCCTCGTCGCGAGTCCCGATCGGGAAACGGACGGGCGGGCGGGCGATCGGCATGGAAAACCGCGGCGAAAACCGCGGCCGCCCGCATCGGGGCAGCCGCGGCGTCGGGCATGGCTCGGGACCGGCGGTCAGGCGCGTTCGGGGACGGGCAGGTCCAGCCAGTCGCGATAGAAGGTGTCGATGTCCGGTTCGAAATCATGGATCACCGGATACCAGGGCGTCGGCGCCTCGACATCCAGCAGATCGCCCGAGAGCGGGCAGAAATACTCCCGGATCACCTGCCATTCCGGCGAAGGCGCCATCAGCCGCGGATACAGCTCTTCCATCTGCGCCGGGGTGCTGCGCACGCGGATGCGGGCATGCAGCTTCCAGTTCTGGTCCCATTCGCAGAAATCGTAACCGGCCTGGCTGCGGATCATCCATTTCTTGTCCGACTGGCGCTGGACGATGTAGAGCTTGGGCCCCAGCGGCAGGATGATCGGGTCGTCCCAGTCCACCTGTTCCTGCAGGATCTCCAGGTAGATCTGGAAACGCTCCTTGTCCTTGGGCGTGGCCAGCATGGTGTGCAGCGTGTCGCGGTCGATCTTGCCGTCCACCAGGTCTTTGATCTTGGCTTTGGTATAGGCCATCATGTCCTCCCTTGGATTGGCCTTGAAGGGGTTGGCTGCGCCCGAGGGGGACCGGACGCAGCCGGGGCGTCATTCCTCGACGAATTGCACGGTCCTGACGTCCGGCAGTTCCGAGATGTCCATCGAGTATTCGCGCCCGTAGGAAGGGATCGGCAGGTCCGCCTCCATCAGCTTCCAGTCCGCCGGCAGGTTCCAGAAGTCCCGGAACTGCTGCTCGAACCGCGGCCCCAGCTTGAAGGATGCGGCAAACATCTGCTGGACATGCACGCCCGCGTCCTTGGCCAGGATGCGCTGGCGCTCGGCCTCCATCCATTCCTGGGTGGGCACCGATTCCTCCAGCCGCTGCTTGCGGATTGCCTTGCGCCGCGCCTCGGTCGCGGCCAGGTCCACGCCCTTCATGCCGTCGCCCGCGTCCTTCAGCACCACGCCATAGACGCTTTCGGCAAAGCGGGGCAGCAGGTAGCCGCCGTTCACGTCGTCGGCCACCTTCTGCGGCTCGCGGTCCAGCGGATCGCCGAAGCCGGGCCCGCCGCGCATGTAGTTCAGATAGAGGTCGTAGTCCTTGAACATGGCCTCGGTGGTGATCGCCTGCTTGTCGCGCTTGATGCGCGCATCGGGCAGCATCGCCTCCCAGGTCGGGTTCTCGGGGTCGGTGTCGCCGCCATGCGGGATGGCGCCGCCCTGGGCGATGATTTCCTGAAGCCGGGTGTCATGCGCCTCGAAGCGATAGCCAGAGGCGGCGGGATAGCCGCCCATCAGCCCCCAGTCCGAGCTGATATGGCCGTTGCCCATGAAGAACATGGTCCAGTCCTTGGCGTTCCAGACCATGCGCAGCGATTCAAAGCCGCAGCCGCCGCGATACTTGCCCGCGCCGCCGGAGCTGGCCTTGATCTGCCGGCCCAGATAGACCAGCGGCTCGGCCAGTTCCCAGATCTCCATGTCGCCCATGTCGCCTTCCGGGTTCCAGACCGCGGCGGCATGGCTGATGCCATCCATATGCGCGCTGGCGCCGACGCCGTTCGCCGCGCATTCGAACGAGTTCACGGCATGGATCTCGTCATACTGGTTGAAGCCACCGCCCTGCAGCCAGTTCGAGGTATTGGCGTTGCCGGCATTGACCTCTTCCAGGTAGCCGCGGCCGAAATAGGCCCGGCTGAGACCCCGCCACAGCGCCGTCCAGGAACTGACCAGGAAGTGCCAGGAATAGCTGAAGGCGACGCGCCGGTCGTCGGGGTTCATCCAGGTGCCTTTCGGCAGCCGGAACTCGGTGCCGTAGGCGGCGCCGTCGTTGATCATCTCGGTCGGGATCAGCGACTGGGTCATCATCACCCAGATGCCGCTGGTGAAGCTGACCTGATGGGCGTTGTAGGTATGCCAGCCCCAGCGGCTCGATCCCTCGAAGTCCAGCCGCCAGGTGCCGTCGCCGCGGATGGTGATCTCGGACGGCGTGTGCATGATCGTGTCGACCTTGGCAAAGTCGGACGGAACCCGCACGTCGTCATGGGCATAGGGGACGTCGACGAAGCCGACCTGGCGATACTTGCCGGGGATGGTCATCGCCTTGATGCGGGCCTGCAGGCCGATGCGGCCGTGTTCCACCGCCTCATAGGCGAATTTCCAGTAGGACTCGATGCCTTCGTCGGCGATCACCTCCTGCACCAGGTCGCGGATCATGTGGCAGCCGGCGACGCGGGTACGCTCGTCCAGCATCCAGTAGCGGGTGGTGCGCACCATGCGCTGGCTTTCATGCAGCCAGTCGCGGAACAGCGTGTCGTTCTCGCCGATCTTGCGGCAGGTAATGGAATAGCCGTCGCCAAAGCGCTGCACCTGCCCGGTGGACATCGACCCCGGCCCGACCGAGCCGGTGTCGATCACATGGGTCACGCCGCCGACCCAGCCGATCAACTCGCCCTCGTGGAAGATCGGGACGATGGTGTGGATGTCGCAGGGATGGACGTTGCCGATCAGGCTGTCGTTGTTGCAGAAGATGTCCTTGTCGCGGATGCCGGGGTTATGCTCCCAGCCGTTCTCGATCATGTATTTGATCGCCGCGCCCATGGTGCCGACATGGATGATGATGCCGGTCGAGGTCAGGATGCTGTCGCCGGCGGCGTTGTAGAGGGTGAAGCACAGTTCCCCCTCCTGCTCGACGATGGGCGAGGCGGCGATCTTCTTGGCGGTCTCGCGCGCATCGACCACCCCGGCGCGCAGCCGGGAAAACAGCTTGTTATACTTGATCGGATCGCTGTCGCGCAGGTCCAGCCGCTCGAGGCCGGCGTAATGTTTGGTCCGCTTGGTGGCCTCCATCAGCCGGTCGCGGTGCTGCTTCAGGGTCTCGCCGCCGCGGACGATGCCGCCGGTGTCGACCTTCGTTTGCATGTTCATGGTGTCATTCCTCCCTTAGACTTCCTTGAGGTGGAACAGGCGATGCCCGTCCAGGAACGTCTCGAAACCGCCCGGCACGACGAAGGTCGTGGCATCGGATTCGATGATCGCGGGGCCGGTGATGCGGTTGCCCGGCTGCAGCTTTTCCATCTGGTAGAGCTGCGCATCGACCCATGTCTTGTGGCGATAGAACTTGCGGGTGCCCAGCTTGGCATCCTCGGGCGGGGTTTCGCCCTGCAACTCCTCCTTGGGGATCTTGGGCTTGGGGATCGGCACCGTGCCGCGCATGATCGCGCCGGTCACGGAATAGCCCAGTTCGGGCGAGCGCGCCGAGGCGGCATAGACCCGGCCATAGGTGTCGTTGAACGCCTCGACCAGCTTGTCCCAATCCTCGGCGGAATGCGCCTCGGTGATCGGGCTTTCGATCTCCAGGTCGTTCAGCTGGCCGCGATACTGCATGCGGAAGCCCGGTTGCAGCTTGACCCGATCGGGGCTGTAGCCGTTGATCTCGAACTCTTCCAGCACGCGCTCGCGCAGTTCCTCCCAGGCGGCTTGCAGGGTCTTGGCCTGGTTGGCCTTCAGGTCGGCGCTGGCGTCGGTGGCGATGTTGATGTCCAGCGACTTGTCATAGCGGTATTCGAAATCCGCCGCCGCGCAGCCGAAGGCGGAAAAGCCCGCAGCCCAGGCCGGCACGATCACGTCCTCGAAGCCCAGCCCCTCGGTATAGCCGTAGGTATGGACCGGCCCGGCGCCGCCATAGCTGAAGCAGACGAAGTTGCCCGGCGTCGAGCCCTTGCCCGAGATCATCGAGCGCAGGTAGTCGCGCAGGTCGCTGTCCAGAAGCTCGATCACGCCGGCCGCCGCATCCTCGACCGACAGGCCCAGCGGATCGGCGATCTGTTCCTTCATCGCGTTCCAGGCGCGCTCGCGGTCCAGCTTGACCTGGCCGCCCAGGAAGTTGTCGGGGTTCAGATAGCCCAGGATGACGTGGCAGTCCGAGATGGTGACGGTCTCGATCCCCGATTCGGCCCAGCAGACGCCGACGCGATAGCCAGCGCTGTCCGGCCCCAGCTTGATCGCCTTGGTATAGGGGTCGAGCCGGATGAAGCTGCCCGCCCCGGCGCCGACCGAATCCATGGCGACAAGCGGCAGCGACAGGACCAGCCGCGCCATGTCGGGGTCGTTGCGGATGGTCAGCTCGTTCTGGGTGATCAGCGCCACGTCAAACGATGTGCCGCCGATGTCGGAACAGGCGATGTTGGAATAGCCCAGCACCTCGCCCAGGTATTTCGCCCCGATCACCCCGCCGATGGGGCCCGAGACGATGGTGCGCGCCAGTTCCTTGGCCTTCCAGCTGATGGTGCCGCCATGGGTCGCCATCACCCGGAAGTCGAATTTCGAGCCGTTCTCCTTGAAGGCCGACGAGATCTTGTTCAGCGTCTGCCGCGACGGCTCGGCGGCATAGGCTTCCAGGATCGTGGTATTGGTGCGGTGGGTTTCCTTGCGCACCGGGTAATAGTCGGTCGAGGCAAAGACCGGGATCGACTTGCCCGAGGCCGCCACCTCTTCCTGCACGATGTCGCGCACCCGGCGTTCATGGCCGGGGTTGCGATAACTGTGCAGAAGCGAGATCACGATGCCCTCGACATCCTGCGCGATCAGGTCGCGCGCCGCCTGCCGCGCGGTATCCTCGCGCAGCGGGATGACCACGGTCCCGGACATGTCCACGCGCTCCATCACGCCGCGGGTCAGGTGGCGCGGCACCAGCGGCTCGTCGTAGTAATGCGTGTTCAGGTGGATGCGGTCCTCGTAGGCAAAGCCCAGATAGGCCTGGATCGCGCGGCCCATGCGGTGGAAGTCCTCCATCCCCGCATTGACGATCAGCCCGCAGCGCAGCCCCTTGCGCTGCACCACGCGGTTCAGCATGGCGGTGCCGGAATAGACGCCGGTCTGGATGCCGGACAGCGCCTCCTCCAGCGTCAGGCCCCAATGCTCAAGCCCTTCCTTGGAACTGGCGATCAGGCCGAGCGCCTCGTTCTGCGGCGTCGATTGCGCCTTGCCGACGACGAATTCGCCCTCGCTGTCGACAAAGAACGTGTCGGTCATGGTGCCGCCGGCATCGATGCCCAGCACCTGCACCTTGCGATTGTTGGATTTGTCCAATGGCACGGTTTTCTCCTCCCATTGCGCCACCTCCCCGTGGCGTAATGACAGGATGGAACCGGGGGACCGACCCGTGTTGTCCGGTTTTCGGACGATGTGTCGGACAGCGGGCGGACAACGGGCGGACAGCTGCCGGCGCGTCAGTCGCGGCGCGGGCGCGGGATGCCGTATTGGTCCAGCTTCAGATACAGCGTCGAGCGCGCGATCCCCAGCCGCCGGGCGACCTCGGTCATGTTGCCGCCCGCCTCGGCCACGGCGGCGGCGATCTCGGCTCGTTCGCGGTCGCGCAGGGTGCTTTCGGCCCGCGGCCCGGCGGGCCGGGTCAGGTGCCGCGGCAGATCGGCTACGTCGACGAGCCCGCTCAGCGAGGTCGCGCCCAGCGATTCCATGAGGTTGCGCAATTCGCGCAGGTTGCCCGGCCAGTCATGCGCCTGAAGATGCAGCATCGCCGCCGGGGTAAAGCGCAGGGCCCGGCCATGGCGCTGCTGCGGATAGGCCGCGGCAAAGCGGCGGATCAGGGCGGGCAGGTCGTCGCGCCGCTCGGCCAGGGCGGGCAGGCGCAGGGTGGCGGCGGCCAGCCGGAAATACAGGTCGCTGCGCAGCTCGCCCTGCGCCATCCGCTCGGCCAGACCGGCCGAGGACAGCGACAGGATCTGCAAGGGCGCGGTTGCCGCGCGGCGCAGATGGGCCAGGACTTGCGCCAGCAGCGCCTGCACCGGCGGCGGCGCCTGGGCCGGCTCGTCCAGGCACAGCGTCCCGCCGCTTTCCGCCAACCGCGTCAACGCGCCCGCATCGACCAGGTCGTCGCGCAGCGCATCGGGGTCCAGCAGGCTGCAATCGACGAATTCGAAGCGCTGGCCCGCCTGCGGCCCCGCCCCGTGCAGCGCGCGGGCAAGGGTTTCCTTTCCCGCCCCCACCGGCCCCTCGATCAGCAAGGGCACGTTGCCCTCGACATATTTCGCGGCGGCGGCGCAGATCGGGCCCAGGCAGGCGCCGCTCTGGGCGATCTGCGCCAGGTCCACCGCCGGATCGGCCGGGCCGCGGCTGCGCAAACCGGGCCGCGGCAGGGTAAGCATGACGCCCAGCATGTCGCCGCGATCCGCCAGCACGTCCACGTCGGCATGGGGCAGAACCTGCCGCAGCCGGGCGGCCAGATGGCCCGGATCGCCATCGCGCGCGTCGGCCGGCAGGTGCAGCGCCCTGCCCTCGCCGTCCCAAGCCCGGCCCGCCGCGGCATCGAAACCGGCACTGGACCAGACCGGCTGGCCGAAGCGGTCCAGCACCATGATCGCATCGCCGCTGCGGTCGCGGCGCTCGGCCAGCAGCCGCTCGACCAGGCGGCGATGCTCCTGCAGGCCGGCGTTGCGCATCGCCTCCTCGATCTGCATGGCCAGCGTGACCGAAAAGGCCGCAACCTGGCCGAAGGACTGTTCGGAAGGCCCCGAGATGTCGATGGCGCCCAGCAACTCGCCGCTGAACGGATCCTTGATCGGCGCGGCGGCACAGGACCAGCGCTGGATCGCCTCGCAGAAATGCTCGACGCCCGAGATGGTGACGGGCTTGACCAGGTGCAGCGCCGTGCCGATCGCGTTGGTGCCGATGGTGTCCTCGTTCCAATGGCCGCCGGGGTGAAGGTGGTTTTCCTGCCCGCGCGACAGGATGCGGGCATCGCCCTCGGCCTCCATCACCACGCCGCTGCGGTCGCAAAGCAGCAGCATCATCCCCGCGTCGTTCAGCATGTAGCCGGCGCGGCGGATCGCCGTCTGCGCGGCCGAGCGCAGGCGCTGGTTCCGGCTGCGGATCGCGCGCAACTCGTCCTGCGCGACGCTGGGCGCGCGCTTGAGCGTCTCGATCTCCTTGCGTCCCCTGGACCTGACCCAGGATCTGAGCACGACCTCCCGTATGCTGGGGGGTACGCTCCCCAGCGCTCGGAATCGCTCCCAGTCCTCCTTCTGGATGCTTTCCGGCATGTTCTTGCGCCCTGCGTTAAAGGCTGACGGATAGTAAGGTGCGCGGCCCTGCCGGTGTCAAGAAAAAGCCGGCCGGACGGCCTGCGGCTTTTTACGCCGGTCGCGGCAGCGGCGGGTTCCCCAAAGGGCTTCCCGCCGTTCCGGTGCCCCCATCCCTTGCCCGCGCACAAGGGCAACGGACCCCAAGGGGTGGTTCATCTGCAAAGGGGGAGAAATGGTAGCGGAGGAGGGATTTGAACCCCCGACACAAGGATTATGATTCCTCTGCTCTAACCAGCTGAGCTACTCCGCCACGGAGTGCGTGCGATTTACGGCGGGCGGCGGGGGGCGTCAAGGGGCCGAAAGCAGGTTTCTGAAAGTTTTTGGCCCGCCCCCGGCCCCTGCGCCATGCCCGCCCGCGGCCGATCTTCTTCGTTGCCCAAATACCCAAAAATCACGCGCCACGGCGCGCGCGGCAAGCGCCACCGCCGCCTGCGCGGAAACACCGTCGAATCAGATCGCGATGCCGTTGCGCCCCGCGAGATCGGTAAAGAACTGCCAGGCCACCCGACCCGAGCGAGAGCCGCGCGTCGCCTGCCACTCGATCGCCTCGGCGCGCAACTGCTCCTCGGGGATCTGCAAGCCGTAGGCGTCGCAATAGCCGCGCACCATGGCCAGGTATTCGTCCTGCGAGCAGGGATGGAAGCCCAGCCACAGCCCGAAGCGATCCGACAGCGAGACCTTTTCCTCGACCGCCTCGCCGGGATGGATGGCGGTCGAGCGCTCGTTGTCGATCATGTCGCGCGGCATCAGGTGGCGCCGGTTCGAGGTGGCGTAAAGGATCACGTTCGCCGGCCGCCCCGAGATGCCGCCGTCCAGCACCGCCTTGAGCGACTTGTATTGCGTGTCGTCATGGCTGAAGGACAGGTCGTCGGAAAACAGCACGAAGCGGCGCTCGCTCGCCCGGCCCAGGATCGCCAGCAGCCGCCCGACCGAGCCCAGATCCTCGCGCGCGATCTCGACCAGCACCAGCGGCAGGCCCTGGCGCACCGCCTCGGCATGCACGGCCTTGACCAGCGAGCTCTTGCCCATGCCGCGCGAACCCCAAAGCAGCGCATTGTTCGCCGCATGGCCGCGGGCGAATTGCAGCGTGTTCGCCAGCAGCGTGTCGCGCGCCCGGTCGATGCCGATCAGCTGCACCAGATCGACGCGGTTGACCTCGGCCACCGGCTCCAGCCGGTCGGGGTCGGGCTGCCAGACATAGGCGGTGGCCTCGGTGAAACTCGGTTCGGGCGCGGGCGGCGGCGACATGCGTTCCAGCGCCGCGGCGATGCGCAGCAGGGCTTCGTCAGACATCGGCTTCCTGTTCTTCCAGCTCGCGTTTCTTCTCCATCCGCCGCACCAGGAAGATCGACACCTCGTAAAGCCCGTAGATCACCGAGAACAGCACGATCTGGCTGATGACATCGGGCGGCGTGACCATGGCGGCAAGGATCAGGATCACCACGATGGCATAGCGGCGCACGCTGGCCAGCCCTTCCGAGGACACCAGCCCCGCCTTGCCCATCAACGTCAGCGCCACCGGCAACTGGAAGGACAGGCCGAAGGCCAGGATGAACTTGGTGGTCAGCGCCAGGTATTCCTCGACCGAGCCCTGGAAGACGATGCCGGCCCAGGGCTGCTCGGCACCCGCCGCACCCCCCGCCCCAGCCGCCCCAGCCGCCCCAGCCGCGGCGGCGACCGCCGGATCGGCGGGCTGCGCCGCCGGACCTTGCTGGAAGCCCAGGAAGAAGTCGAAGGCCCAGGGCAGGATGATGTAATAGGCGAAGGCCGCGCCGATCAGGAACATCACCGGCGAGGCGACCAGGAAGGGCAGCAGCGCGTTCTTTTCGCTGCGGTAAAGCCCCGGCGCAACGAAACGCCACAGCTGGTAGCCGACCACCGGAAAGGCCAGCACGAAACCGCCGAAGAAGGCGATGCGCATGGCGACGAAGAAGCCCTCCTGCAGTTTCAGCAGGATCAGACCGCAGGCCTGGTCGCGCTTTTCCAACGCGTGACAGATCGGCTGGGTCAGGAAGTCGAAGATCGGGTTCCAGACGAAATAGCACAGCACCATCGCCACGACGAAGGCGAGAACCGACCAGATCAGCCGCGTGCGCAGCTCGGCCAGATGCTCGATCAGGGGGGCGGATGTGTCGTCGATATCGTCCGGCTTGGCAGATTTCATCGCCACGGGAGCGGCCTCTTCATGTCAGTCTTGTCAAGCGCGGTCGGACCGGCGCACGGCGTGCAGGCGGCGGCGCCCCTCGGCCGTGTCCAGCGCATCCTCGGCGGCTACCGGCGGGGCGGCGACGCCCGGCGCGGGCGGCAGGTCGGCGGGCGGGGCGGCAGGCGCGTCGCTGCCGTTCGCCGCGGGCTGCGGCGGCAGCGGGGCCGAGGGATCGGGGACGGGCGCCTTGCGGCCGGCCTCGTCCTTGGGGTTCAGCGGATCCCATTTCTCGAACCGCTCGGTCGCGCGTTCCAGCGCGTCAAGTCCCAGCGCGCGTTTCGAGCTCAGCGCGTTCACGTCCTTGAGCGTCTTGGCCGCGTCGTCAAGGCCCGAGCTCTTGGCCGCATCCTCCATCGCGCTGCTGAACTCGCGCGCCATCGAGCGCGCGCGCGCGGTGATCCGGCCCAGCGTGTGAAACAGCTTGGGCAGATCCTTGGGTCCGATGACGATCAGCGCCACCACGCCGATCAGCAGCAACTCGCTCCAGCCGATATCCAACATGACCGTCGGGCCGGGGGATCAGAGCTTGGTCGTGTCGGTCGGCGTCACGTCGCGCAGCGCGCTGTCGGCGCCGGTGCGGGCGCGCTCGGCGTCAAGCTTGGCGCGTTCGGCGGCCAGGTCGGCGCGGGCGCGCTCGATGTCGTCGGCGGTCTTCAGCTGCTCCAGTTCCTTGGGCTCGCTGTGGGCGGCGGCGTCGATATCCTCGGCGCCTTCCTTGACGCCTTTCTTGAAGGCGGTGATCCCCTTGCCGACCTCGCCCATCAGGGACGAGACCTTGCCGCGCCCGAAAAGAACCAGAACGACGATTGCGATCAGCAATAGCGCCATGGGTGAAGGTGCGTGCATCTGTTTTCCTCCGTGGCAGGCCCCTGGGCCTTGCGGTGCATCCATCTGTCCCGATATAGGTCGGGATCGCCCTCTTCGAAAGCCCCAAACGCGTGATCGCGCCGTTTGCCCCGCCGCCGCGCTTCGCCCCTGCCCAGGTTCCACGCCATACCGCCCGCCATGGAAAGCACCCAGATCATCAGCGCCTTTGTCACGCTGTTCGTCGTGATCGACCCGGTGGGGCTTGCGCCGCTGTTCATCGCCCTGACCCGCGACATGACGCCGCAGCGGCGGCGGCGGATCGGCTGGCGGGCCCTGGCCATCGCCGCGGCGCTGATGACGCTTTTCGGCCTTGCGGGCGAGGCGATCCTGACCGGCATCGGCATCTCGCTGTCCGCCTTCCGCATCGCCGGCGGGCTGCTCTTGTTCCTGACCGCGCTGGACATGCTGTTCGAACGCCGCACCGAGCGGCGCGAGGGCCAGGCCAGGGACGATGACGACGATCCTTCGGTCTTTCCGCTCGCGACGCCGCTGCTGGCCGGTCCGGGGGCGCTGGCCTCGATGATCCTGCTGGTCGGGCAGAACCCCGGCCCCGCCCATACGCTGATGATCCACCTGGTCATGCTGGCGGTCCTGGGCATCGCCGCCGCGCTTTTCGCCGTGGCCGGGCCCATCGCGCATGTGCTGGGCCGCACCGGGACCATGGTGGTCACGCGGCTTTTCGGCATGCTGCTGGCAGCGCTGTCGATCCAGTTCGTGATCGACGGGCTCAAGGGTTCGGGGCTGGTATGATGGGCGAGGAATTCGGCCGGATCGCCTATCTGGTGCTGCTGCTGGTCGCCGTCGGCGGCTTCCTGCTGGTCGAGCTGCGTGTCCGGCCGGGCCAGACGCTGCGGCAGGCGGCGGCCTGGGGGCTGATCTTCCTGGGCGCGGTGGCGCTGGCCGGGCTTTGGGACGACATCCGCGGCACCATCTCGCCGCAGGCACGGATGCTGGAAGGCGGCCGGATCGAGGTGCCGGTCGGCAATGACGGCCATTACCACCTGACCGCGCAGGTGAACGGCACCCCGGTGCGCTTCGTCATCGACACCGGCGCCACCAGCATCGCGCTGGGGCCCAGGGACGCCGCCCGCGTCGGCATCGACCCCGAGACGCTGGCCTATGCCGGCCAGGCCCGCACCGCGAACGGCATCGTCCAGACCGCAACCGTGCTGCTCGATTCGGTCGCCATCGGCGAGATCCGCGACACCCGCGTTCCTGCGGTGGTGCTGCGCGCCGAACTCGAGCAATCGCTGATGGGCATGTCCTACCTGTCGCGGTTTGCCCGTGTCAGCATCGAGGGGAACCGGCTGGTCCTGGAACGCTGACCGGCCGCCTGACGATTCAGGAGGCGGAGGCCGCCTTGCCCTCGCGCCCGGCAGCGGCCGAGGCTTCGATCTGCTTGTTCAGGAACATGATCGCCAGCCGGCGGCGGTCCTGCTGTCTTTGCGTGATCTTGCGGCGATTGACGCGCCTGTTCGATGTTCTTGCCATGTTTGTCTTGCCTTTTTTTCTTGAGATTATTGGGCCGCCCCCACCCGACCCTCGCCCGGTTGCGCCGGGAAAGGCCCGATGGGACCAGCCGCGATAAGGGGATAATATGGGAGCGGTCAGGAGGGACTGCGCAAGACCCGTGACGCGCGAGGCGTCTATTTCTTGCGCTTCTTGCCCGCTGTCCCGCCGTCGGCGGCTTCCCTGGCCAGCCGCGCCGCGCGCAGGCTTGCGGTCAGCTCCTGGCGGCGCTGGGTCTGCTCGCTGATGATCTGCCTGGCCTCGGAGGTGGTCCGATCCATCGCCGTCAGCGGCGTCGGCTCGCGGAAAAGTCCCTTCAGTCGGTCCTTGGGTGCCATGCGAGCCTCCGATAAGGTTGGTCCGACCAGGATCGGTCGGACCATCTGTCTTGAAATCGGGGGCCGGATCAGGCCAGCGCCAGGTCGCGCGCCGATTGACGGCCGTCGCGGCCGGTTTCGATTTCGAAGGTCACGGCCTGGCCGTCATCGAGTTGACGGATGTTCGCCCGCTCGAGGGCCGAAATGTGGACGAACACGTCCTTGCCGCCCTCTGCGGGGGCGATGAAGCCGAAGCCTTTGGTGGCGTTGAACCATTTCACGGTGCCATTGGCCATCGTGATGTCTCCTTAGAGTAATACCGTCCGCGACATGCGACGGCCCGGCTCAGTCAGATCGAAGCATAGTCTGAAGCCGGAAAGGAGACAGGATGCGGAAGAAATAACCTAGCCCGCAGAACATGGGGGGCAATGCGCAAAAATGCAAGGGCTGTCTGCACGCGGCCGGATATTCGGCCGATTCAGCCCTGGTCGCGCTCGGCCAGGTCCAGCCATTCCTCCTCGGCGGCGGCCAGCGCCTGCTGGCGTTCGACCAGGGCGTCGCTGGCCTTGGTGAACTTGGCCGGGGCGGTCTGGAACAGGTCGGGCTGGGCCAGGAACTCGGTCAGCTTGCCGATCTCGGCCTCCAGCCGCTCGATGACGGCCGGCAGCGTCTCCAGCCGCTTGCGTTCCGAAAAATTGAGCCCGGCGCGCGCCGCCTCGGCCTTGGGCGCGGGCGCGACCTGCGCGGGCCTGGCGGGGACCGGCCGGGTCGGCTCGGGCGCGGGGGTCGCCTGCGGGCGCTGCGCGCGATAGTCGGACCAGCCGCCGGGATAGATCGTGGCGCGACCGTCGCCCTCCATCGCCACCGTGGTCGTGGCCACGCGGTCGATGAAGTCGCGGTCGTGGCTGACCAGCAGCACCGTGCCGTCGTAATCGCCCAGGATGTCCTGCAGCAGGTCCAGCGTCTCGACGTCGAGGTCGTTGGTCGGCTCGTCCAGCACCAGCAGGTTCGAGGGCCGGGCCATGATCCGCGCCAGCAAAAGCCGCGCCTTTTCCCCGCCCGACAGGCTGCCGACCGGGGCGCGCGCCTGCGCCTCGTCGAACAGGAAATCCTTGAGATAGGCCACGACATGGCGCGGGTTGCCGCGCACCATCACCTGGTCCGAGCGCCCGGAAACCCGCATGGACGGGTCGCCCGCCAGCGCGTCCCACAGCGTCACCGTCTCGTCTATGGCGCTGCGCGCCTGGTCGAAGACCGCGATTTCCAGGTTGGTGCCATGCCTGACATCGCCGGTATCGGGCGCGATCTCGCCGGTCAGCATCTTGATCAGCGTGGTCTTGCCGGCGCCGTTCGGGCCGACGAAGGCCACGCGGTCGCCGCGCAGAACCCGCAGGTCGAAGGGCTTCAGGATCACCCGCTCGCCGAAGGACTTGGAGATGCCCCTGGCGTCGATCACCCGCTTGCCGGATTGCGGCCCCGCGTCCAGTTCCATCGCCGCCGTGCCCTGGCGGCGGATCTGGCCGGCGCGTTCCTCGCGCAGCGCGGCCAGCGCGCGGACGCGGCCCTGGTTGCGCTTGCGCCGGGCGCTGATGCCCTCGACCGCCCAGCGGGCCTCGGCCTTGATCTTGCGGTCGAGCTTGTGGCGCGCCTCGTCCTCGGCGGCCCAGAGGGTTTCGCGCCAATCCTCGAAATGTTCGAATCCCTTGTCCTGCCGGCGCACCTCGCCGCGGTCGATCCACAGCGTCGCCCGCGTCAGCGCCCGCAGGAAGGCCCGGTCGTGCGAGATCAGCACGAAGCCGGCCCTGGTCGTGGAAAGCTGCTCTTCCAGCCAGCCGATCGCCTCGATGTCGAGATGGTTGGTCGGCTCGTCGAGCAGCATCAGTTCCGGCGCCTCGGCCAGCAGCCGGGCGAGCGCCGCCCGCCGCCGCTCGCCGCCCGAGGCGGTGGCTGTCGGGCGGTCGGGGTCGAATTTCAGCCCCTCGGCCGCCATCTCGACGCGGTAGCCCTCGGCGTCGCCAAGGCCGGCGCGGGCGAAATCGCCCAGGGTGGCAAAGCCCGACAGGTCGGGATCCTGCTCCATGTAGCCGACATAGATGCCGGCGGGGGTGACGACCTCGCCGCTGTCGGGCTCGACCAGCCCGGCCATGACCTTCATCAGCGTGGACTTGCCCGAGCCGTTGCGGCCGACCAGCGCCAGCCGGTCGCCCTGCTGGACGGTCAGGTTCAGCCCGTCGAAGACGGGATTGCCGCCGAAGGTCAGGGAAATATCGGTGAGTTGCAAAAGCGGTGCGCGTGCCATGAGGGGGCAGATATGCCGCGCCAGCCTCCGGGTCAACGGGGGGCGGACGGGGGCGGGATGGGGGCGCTGCCCCCGGCCCTGCGGGCCTCCCCCGGAGTATTTTCGCAACGGAGAAACGGCCGGGAAATCACAGCGCCGCCACCAGCCGGCCGGCCAGCGCATGCAGCTCGGTGCGATAGCCCGAGCGGGCCGAGGGCTGGTCGGGGTCCGAGGTCATGGCGATGGCGACCGGCACCCGGCCGGGAAACACGTAGATCATCTGCCCGCCATAGCCCCAGCCATAGCGCACCGGCCGGCCGCCGATGCGGCTGATGAACCAGCCATAGCCATATGCCTCGCCGTTGAAGATCGAGCGGGTGCGCGGCTGCCAGCTGGCCTCGATCCAGCGCGGCGGGATCACGCCCTGCCCGCCCGCGGCATAGGCGGCGCCGAAGGCCAGGAGGCTGCGGGTGCTCATCGCCATCTGGTTGCCGCCCAGATGGATGCCCTGCGGATCACGGTCCCATGCGGCGATGGCGAAGCCGGGGATGCGCAGCCAATCCCGCGCCAGCGCCAGCGTCGAGCGCCCCGAGGCGCGCGCCAGCATGGCCGAGACCAGATGCGTCGAGGCGGTGGAGTAAAGCATCCCCTGCCCCGGATCGGCGACGAAGGGCGCGGCCAGCGCGGCGCGCACCCAGTTGCGGCTGCCGACCCAGCGGCCGTAGTTCGGCCCGGACTGGCGCTGCAGGCCCGCCTGCATCGACAGCAGGTGCCCCAGCGTCAGCCGCGCCAGGCGCGGGTCGGGGTCGGCAGGCAGGTCGGCACGCAGCAGCTCGGCCACCGGCTGGTCGGTGCCGGAGAACAGCCCGCGCGCGATGGCGATGCCCGCCAGCGCCGAGACGATGGATTTCGAGGCCGACTTGATGTTCGTCGCCCGGTCGGGCGTGAAGCCGCCGAAGCCGCGCGCCGCCACCTCCTCGCCGTCGCGCCAGACGGCGACGGCGCGCAATTGCGGCAGGTCCGCCGCCTCGAGCACCTCGCGCGGCGAGGCCGGCGCCAGGCGCGGCAGGGCCAGCAGCGGCAGGGCAAGCAGGATTGAACGTCGCCTCATCCGGGTTATATGGGGGACACCGGGTCCGGGCCGAGCCCGCTCACCGTTTCGTGACCCTTCCATGTCCGCCAGCCGCCGCCAGCCGGACCCGCAAGACAGGAAAGACCATGTCCCAGACCGTCATCCTTTCGACCTGCCGCGTGGCGACGCCGAACGGCAGCCGCTACCTGCAGCAGCTCTGCAAGCATTGGGCGCACAAGTTCGAGGTCGCCTTCGACCCCGCCCAGGGCCGCATCGTGATGCCCGAGGATCGCATCGTGACCCTGACCGCCACGCCCGAGGCGCTGGAAATCCGGCTGGAGGCGCCCGAGGACACCACCGCCCATATGCGCCACATCGTCGACAGCCACATCGCCCGCTTCGCCTTCCGCGAGGAACTGGCCTTCGACTGGCAGCCCGCCTAAGGGCGGTTGCCGCCCCCCGTCCGCGCCGCTAATCTGCGCCGGTCAACAAAGGCCGAGGCATGAGCGAGAGCGAACGGAACTACCAGGTGCTGGCGCGGAAATACCGCCCCGAGACCTTTGCCGACCTGGTCGGCCAGGACGCGATGGTGCGGACGCTGAAGAATGCCTTCGCCGCGGACCGCATCGCGCAGGCCTTCGTGATGACCGGCATCCGCGGCACCGGCAAGACCACCACGGCGCGCATCATCGCCAAGGGGCTGAACTGCACCGGCCCCGACGGCCAGGGCGGCCCGACGACCGAGCCCTGCGGGGTCTGCGAGCATTGCGTGGCGATCTCGGAAGGCCGGCACGTCGACGTGATGGAGATGGACGCCGCATCCAGAACCGGCGTGAACGACATCCGCGAAATCATTGAATCGGTTCACTATCGCGCCGCCTCGGCCCGCTACAAGATCTATATCATCGACGAAGTCCACATGCTTTCGACCAGCGCCTTCAACGCGCTTCTGAAGACGCTGGAAGAACCGCCGCCGCATGTGAAGTTCATCTTTGCCACCACCGAGATCCGCAAGGTGCCGGTCACGGTGCTGTCGCGCTGCCAGCGTTTCGACCTGCGCCGCATCGAGCCCGAGGTGATGATCGCGCTGCTGCGCCGCATCGCGACGGCGGAAGGCGCCGAGATCACCGAGGACGCGCTGGCGCTGATCACCCGCGCCGCCGAGGGCTCGGCCCGCGACGCGACCAGCCTGCTGGACCAGGCGATCAGCCATGGCGCGGGCGAGACGACGGCGACGCAGGTCCGCGCCATGCTGGGGCTGGCGGACCGCGGCCGGGTGCTGGACCTCTTCGACATGATCCTGCGCGGCGCGGCGGCCGAGGCGCTGGCCGAGTTGCAGGCGCAATATGCCGATGGCGCCGACCCGATGGCGGTCCTGCGCGACCTGGCCGAGATCACGCATTGGGTCTCGATCGTGAAGATCACGCCCGAGGCGCTGGACGACCCGACCATCGGCCCGGACGAACGCGCCCGCGGCCAGCAGATCGCGGAAAAGGTGCCGATGCGGGCGCTGACCCGGCTGTGGCAGATGCTGCTGAAGGCCCTGGAAGAGGTGGGCCAGGCCCCGAACGCGATGATGGCGGCCGAGATGGCGATCATCCGCCTGACCCATGTCGCCGACCTGCCCGACCCCGAGGCGCTGATCCGCAAGGTGCAGGCCAGCGCCGCGGCGGGCGCGTTCAGCCGCAGCGCCGCACCGGCCGCCGCGCGCAGCGAGGCGCCGCGGGCGGCCGCCGCGCCCCGCGCGCCCATGGCGGTGCGCCAGGACGGCAGCGCCGCGGCGCTGGCGGTCTCGCCCGATGCGCTGGCGGGGTTCCCGGACTTCGAATCGGTGATCGAGCTGATCCGGCGGATGCGCGACATGAAGCTGCTGCTCGATGTCGAGGATCACCTGCGTCTCGTGCGCTATTCCCCCGGCCGGATCGAGTTCCAGCCGACCGAGCAGGCGCCGCGCGACCTGGCGCAGCGGCTGGCGGAACGGCTGCGCGGCTGGACCGGCGGCCAACGCTGGGCGGTGACCGTGACCTCGGACCCCGGCCGGCCCTCGATCAGCGAACAGCGCGCCGAACGCGAGGCCGAGGCCCGCGCCCGCGCCATGCAGAACCCGACCGTGCAGGCGATCTTCGCCGCCTTCCCCGGCGCCAGGATCACCCGGATCCGGCCGATCCCGGTGCCGGTCGCGGTTGAAAAACCGGCGGGCGAGGATACATCCCCGCATGAGCTGACCGAAGGCCCGGTGGCCGAGGTCGAGGAATGGGATCCCTTCGAGGACGAGGATTAGGCGATGTTCAAGGGCCTTGGCGACATGGGCGACCTGTCGAAGATGATGGAAGCCGCCCAGCAGATGCAGACCAAGATGGCCGAGATGCAGGAAGGGCTGAACCGCCTGACCGTCACCGGCGAATCGGGCGGCGGGCTGGTCAAGGCCACCGCGACGGCCAAGGGCGAGTTGACGGCGCTCGACATCGACCCCTCGATCTTCCGGGCCGAGGACAAGGAAGTGGTCGAGGACCTGATCCTGGCCGCGGTCAGGGACGCGCAGCGCCGGGCGCAGGACAAGGCGGCCGAGGAGATGGCTCGCCTGACCCGCGAACTCGGCCTGCCCGCCGACATGAAGATGCCGTTCTAGGCGATGCCGCCCACCTCCGGCGACGAGATCGAGACGCTGATCGCCACCATGGCACGGCTGCCGGGGCTCGGGCCGCGCTCGGCCCGGCGCATCGTGCTGCACCTGATCCGCCGCCGCACCGGGCAGATGGCGCAGCTTGCGGCGCTGATGGCCAGCGTGGCGGAGCATGCCCGCGAATGCCTGGTCTGCGGCAATATCACCCAGTCCGACATCTGCCCGATCTGCGAGGATCCCGGCCGCGCCACCGGCGAGATCTGCGTGGTGACCGACGTGGCCGACCTCTGGGCGCTGGAACGCGGCCGCGCCTTTCACGGCCGCTACCACGTGCTGGGCGGCAGCCTCTCGGCGCTGGACGAGATCGGCCCCGAAGACCTGCGCATCCCCCAGCTCATCGCCCGCATCGCCGAGGAAAAGGTCACCGAGGTCATCCTCGCCCTCTCGGCCACGGTCGAGGGCCAGACCACAGCGCATTACATCGCCGAGGCGCTGGCACCCACCGGCGTCGCCGTCACCGGCCTGGCGCAGGGCGTGCCGATCGGCGGGGAACTGGACTATCTCGACGACGGCACCATCACCGCCGCGCTCCGCGCCCGCCGCCAGTTCTAGCGGCGCCCGCCGAGCCGGGGCTCTGCCCCGGACCCCGAGGGTATTTTCACAACAGAGAAAGACGCAGGACACGGATCGGCGGTGTGCATAAGAAAAGGGGCTCCGAAACCGGCGCCCCCGGCCGCGCCGTCAGGCGTCCAGCTTTTCCACCGCCTTGGCCGGCTTGGCGATCTCGATGCGGCGCGGCTTCAGCGCCTCGGGGATCTCGCGCACCAGGTCGATGTTCAGCATGCCGTCCTCGTGGCTGGCGCCCTGCACCCGGACATGATCGGCCAGGGTGAAGCGGCGTTCGAAGGCGCGGGTGGCGATGCCGCGATGCAGGTAGCTGCGGCCCTCGTCCTCGGCGGCCTTGCGGCCCGAGACGATGACGGCGCCGTCCTTGACCTCGACGCTCAGTTCGTCGGCGGAAAAGCCGGCGACGGCGATCGAGATGCGATAGGCATTCTCGCCGGTCTTCTCGATGTTATAGGGCGGGTAGCTGGCGATGTCGGCCGACAGGGCACGGTCCATGACATCGGCCATGCGGTCGAAGCCGACCGAGGCACGATAAAGCGGAGTCAGGTCGAAATTGCGCATGTTTCGCATCCTTCTTCAAGCGATACAAAGGCTTGCCCCCCGGTGCGGGCGGGCAGGTCCGTCGGCGCCCCAGGGGCCCTCCGACAGGGTTGAAGTAGGAATGCGCCCGGCGGCTTTCAAGCCCCGGCCCGCGGGCCGGACAGGCAAGGAAAAAGGGCGCGCGGACCCGCCGCACGCCCCATCCAGCCCCAGGCCGGCAGCCGGGCGGCCCGTCAGGCGCGGGCGACGGCCAGCATGCGGGCGATCTCGTCCTTCAGCCCGGCGCGCTGCTTGCGCAGCTGGGTCTCGGCCTCTTCCGACATCGGCGTATGGCGGCTTTCGGCCGCGGCGACCTGGTCGTTCACCTCGTCATATTCCTCAAGCAGGCGCGCGAAATGCGCATCCGAGAGCTTCAGCTCGTGAATGCGCTCCGCATCGTTGGGAAATTCCTCGTGGATGGCGTGGGGTGCTGCCATTTTCATCTGCTCCGGTACAAAGATAACCAGGTTGCTGGATAGACGCCGCGACGCAGGCTGGCAACAGCAAGACCACGAGGATAGAACCGCGCCATGGACCCGAACACCGCCCTGCCCGGCCTACCCGCCTTTGGCCCGCTGTCGCCGGCCGACCTTGCCGCCCTGCTCTGGCTGTTCCTGGCCTGGCTGGGCATCGGCTGGATCACCGAGAACCCGCCCAGGGCCCATCCCTCGGTCACGGTGCTGATGAAGGCCTATCGCCGCGAATGGATGCGACAATTCATCACACGCGACCCGCGCATCTTCGACAGCGCCATCCTGACCACCCTGCGCGAGGGCACGGCCTTCTTCGCTTCGGCCTGCCTGATCGCGGTCGGGGGCGGGCTGGCGCTGATCGGCAATACCGACCAGTTGGCCGGCGTGGCGCGCCAGTTCGACCTGGGCCACGTGCCGACGCTGAAATGGGAAATCAAGATCGTCGTGGTGCTGTTCTTCGTGGCCAACGCGCTTCTGCGCTTCGTCTGGTCGCACCGGCTGTTCGGCTATTGCGCGATCATCATGGCCTCGGTCCCGAACGAGCCCGACGACCCCCGCGCCGCGCCGCTGGCCATGCAGGCGGCCGACATCAACATCACCGCGGCGAAAAGCTTCAACTCGGGGCTGCGCTGCGTCTATTTCGCGCTGGGGGCGCTTGGCTGGCTGGCGGGGCCCTGGGGGCTGTTCCTGGCCACCAGCTACGTGCTTTTCATCTCGTGGCGGCGCGAATTCGCCTCACACTCGCGCCGGGCGATCATGAAGCCGGTTCCCGGCGAGACGGGCCTGCTGCCAGGCAAGCCCGAGGGCGAGCATCCCCGCCCCTGACAGCGCCACCGCCACCAGCCCCGAGGAACGCCAGCCCCAGCCCGCCGCCAGCGCCAACCCGGCGAGCCAGGGCCCCAGCGCATTGGCGGCGTTGAAGGCGGCGTGGTTCATCGCCGCGGCCATGCTCTGCGCCTCGCCCGCGACCTCCATCAGCCGGGTCTGCAAGGGCACCACCATGCCCGAGCCCAGGCCCAGCAGGAAGGACGAGGCCAGCATCATCCCCCAGTCGCCCACCGCCCAGGCGGCGAAAGCCTGGGTCGCGGCCATGAACAGCATCAGCCGCAGCGCCGCGCCCCAGGTGCCATGGCGCATGGTCAGCCGAGCGGCCAGGATGCTGCCCAGCGTGCCGCCGATGCCGAAGGCCGACAGCGTCGCCGGGATCGCCCAGCCCGGCGGCTGCGTCGTCGCCAGCATCGCGGCCGAGAGATAGGAATAGACCGCGAAGAGCCCGCCGAAGCCGATGGCGCCGACCAGCAGGATCAGCATGACCGCCGGATTGCGCAGCGCCTTCAGCTCGGCCAGCGGCCGCGCATCCCTGGGCGCGCCGACCCGCGGCGCCAGCCGCAGGATCAGCCAGCCTGCCAGCAGCGCCAGCACGCCGGGCAGCGCAAAGCCCCAGCGCCAGCCGAGCCCCTGCCCCAGCACCCCGGCCAGCGGCACCCCGGCGATATTGGCGACGGTCAGGCCCAGAAGCACCTGCGTCACCCCCTTGGCGCGCTGGTCCCGCGGCAGGGCATCGGCGGCAAACAACATGGCCACGCCCAGGAAGCCGCCATGCGGCAGGCCGGCCAGGAAGCGCGTGCCGACCAGCGTGCCATAGCCCGGCAGCACCGCCGCCAGCAGGTTCATCACCCCGTAAGCCGCGATCAGCCCCGCCAGATAGCGCCGCCGCGGCAGCCGCGCGCCCAGGATCGAGGTGATCGGCGCCCCCACCACCACGCCCAGCGCATAGGCCGACACGACATGGCCGGCCTGCGGCTCGCTGATGCCCAGGTCGCTCGCATACCAGGGCAAGAGCCCCATGGCGGCGAATTCCGAGGTGCCGATGGCGAAGGCGCCAAGGCCCAGGGCAAGGATGGCAAGCTTGAGATTGGGCTGCGGCGGCATGGCGGCACCTTCGGGGCTGGCGGATGTGGGAAAATCAGGCCCGCTAGCGTTAACAGATGCGACCATATGCCGCCAAGCCGCCCGCCGCGAAGCCCTGACATGCAATAGGCGCAAGGCTGCGACGGCATGCCGCCGGTTGTCTTCTTCGTTCCCAAAATACTCAAATCCCGCAGCGCGGGCAGGCGCAGCGTCGATGCGGCGACTGAACCTGCAATCCCGGCGCTGCAGAAAACCTTCCGATGAGTATTTTCGGAACGAAGAAGCTGTCGGGCCAGCGCCTCAGCCCGGCTGCCAGCGCGGCTTGCGCTTGTCGAAGAAGGCGGCGATGCCTTCCTGGGCCTCGTCGCCTTCCCAGACATCGACCAGGGCCTGGATGCTGGCCTCGATCTCGGCCTCGCCGATGGGCGGGCCGAGGCGGCGGGCCAGGCGCTTGGCCGCCGCCACCGCGCCGGGGGCGCAGGAGAGATAGGGCGCGATCTCGGCCTCGACGGCCGCGTCCAGCACCGCGGCATCGGCAAGGCTCGCCAGCAGGTTCAGCCGCATCGCCTCGCCCGCGTCGAAGAGGCGCGCGGACATGAAGACGCGGCGCGCCCCGTCCTCGCCCATGCGGGTCAGGACATAGGGGCCGATGGTGGCGGGGATCAGGCCGAGCCGAGTCTCGGTCAGGCCGAAGCGCGCCTCGGGCACGGCCACGGCGACATCGCAGACCGAGATCAGGCCGATCCCGCCGCCGAAGGCATTGCCCTGGACCCGGCCGATCAGCGGCTTGGGCAGGGTGTTCAGCGCGTTCAGCATCATCGCCAGTTCGCGCGCGCCGGCCCGCCGGGTTTCGGCATCGGCGCGCATCTGCTCCTGCATCCAGCCCAGGTCGCCGCCGGCGCAGAAGCTGCGCCCCTCGGCGGCCAGCACCACCACGCGCACGGCCGGGTCGTCGCCAAGCCGCTGCGCGGCTTCGGTCAATTCGCGGATCATCTGCGCCGAAAGCGCATTGTGCTTGTCCGGGCGCGCCAGCCACAGATGCGCGACGCCGCGGGCATCGGTCTCGATGCGGATCGTTTCCATCATGCGCCTCCTCTCATGCCGCGGGCCATGGCGGCGGCCTTTTCGATCACCGCCATGTCGAGCCCGGTGTCGTGGCCGCCCAGGGCCAGGTGCGCGGCGAGTTTCTCGGTCGCGACATTGCCCGCGGCGCCGGGCGCATAGGGACAGCCGCCCAGGCCCCCCACGGCGGCGTCGAAGACCCGCAGCCCGCGCGCGAGGCTCGCGTCGATATTCTCCAGCGCCCGACCGGCGGTGTCGTGGTAATGGCCGGCCAGGTTTTCGGGCGGCAGTTCCTCCAGAACTGCGGCCAACATGGCGTCGATCGCCTCGGGTCGGGCCTGGCCGATGGTGTCGCCCAGGCTCACCTCGTAGCAGCCCATGTCGCGCAGGCTGGCCGCGACGCGGGCGACGCTTGCGGGCGCCACCTTGCCGTCGAAGGGGCAATCCGTCACCACCGAGACATAGCCGCGCAGCGGGATGCCGTCGGCCCGCGCCGCCTCTGCCACCGGCGCGAGCCGCGCGAGGCTTTCGGCGATGGTGGCGTTCAGGTTCGCCCTGGAAAACCCCTCGGAGGCCGAGGCGAAGATCGCCACCTCGTCCGCGCCGGCGGCCCGCGCCGCCTCGTAGCCGCGCAGGTTCGGGGTCAGCACCGCATAGCGGATGCCCGGCCGGCGGGCGATGCCGGCCATGACCTCGGCCGCGTCCGCCATCTGCGGCACCCATTTCGGCGGCACGAAGCTTGTCACCTCGATGCGCCGGAAGCCGGCCTGCGACAGCAGGTCGACCAGGGCGATCTTTTCCGCCGCCGGGATCAGGCGCTTTTCGTTCTGCAACCCATCGCGCGGGCCGACCTCGAAGATCTCAACCTTGGACATCGGGCACCTCGTAGAAATCGCGGTCATAGATGGCGTCGCCCCCGGCGCGGGCCAGGGCGCGGCGATAGGCCGGCCGCGCCAGCATGCGGTCGCGATAGGCGGCCCGCGCCGGATAGCCGGCGGCGGGCAGGAAGCGGAACAGCGCCTCGATATTGAAACCCAGCATGCAATCGGCGGCCGAGAAGGTGGAAAGCAGCGTCTCGCGCCCCGCCAGATGCGCGTCGAGCGCCTGGGCGGTCACGGCCAGCCGCCGGGTATCGAGCCGCATCAGCGGCACCGAGCGCGCGCTTTCGGGCCGCAGGAAGATGTGGTGGATGTTCAGCGCCTGCAGGATATTGGCCTGGGTTTCGGCGAAATGGACCCATTCCAGGAAATCGGCGCGCTCGGGCTCGCCCGGTCTGGGGGCCAGGCGGCCTTCGCGCTCGGTCAGGTATTGCAGGATGGCACCGGATTCGAAGATGGCGCGGCCGTCGATTTCCAGCGCCGGGATGCGGCCGGCGGGGGAGAGCGCCCGGAACTCGGCGCTGCGCAGGCTGCCGTCGGTCAAGGACCAGGAGCGCAAGGTGCAATCGAGCCCCAGTTCCTCGATCAGCCAGAGCACGCGCATGGAGCGCGAGCCGGGGACATGGTGCAGGATCATGCGTCCTCTTCCTCCTCCAGCCGGATCAGGGCGGCGCCGGCCTCGACCTGGTCGCCGGCAGCCGCCAGCACCTCGGCCACGCGGCCGTCGCGGGCGGCGGTCAGCGTGTGCTCCATCTTCATCGCCTCGAGGATCGCCAGCGGCTCGCCCGCCGCCACCTGCTGCCCCGGCTCGACGAAGATCGCCTTGACGAGCCCCGGCATGGGCGACAGCGTCATGCCGCCCCCCGCCTCCTCGCCGCCGCGGGCCAGCGGGTCGAGCGGGATGAGCGTCAGCGAGCGGCCGCCGAAGACGCTGGTGCCCGCGGCATGGTTCACGATGCGCGAGCGGCGCGGGCTGCCGTCGACCCACCAGCGCCCGCCCTCATAGCCGATCTCATGCGTGCCGCCGTCCAGCGTGACGCGGGCGGCGCCGGGGCCCAGCACCTCGAGCAATGCCTCGCCGCCGTCCCAGGCGATGGTGCGGCGCAGCGGCTGCCACAGCGTGATGCCGCCGCGCAGCATCGGATCGTCGAGCCCGGCAAGGCCGAGGACTGCCAGTGCCTTGGCCCGCGGGTCGGGTTCGGCGGCCTCGACCAGCGCCTGGAGGTCGCGGGCGATCAGGCCGGTATCGACCTCGCCCCGGCCAAAGCCTTCGTGGCGGGTCAGCGCGATCAGGAAATCGACATTGGTGACAGAGCCCGCCACCTCGGTATCGACGAGCGCCGATTCCAGCGCCCGCAGGGCGATGGCGCGCGTCGCGCCATGGGTGACGATCTTGGCGATCATCGGGTCGTACCAGGGCGAGATGGCATCGCCGGG
Source organism: Paracoccus sp. pheM1 (assembly GCF_018499825.1). Classification (NCBI taxonomy): domain Bacteria; kingdom Pseudomonadati; phylum Pseudomonadota; class Alphaproteobacteria; order Rhodobacterales; family Paracoccaceae; genus Paracoccus; species Paracoccus sp. pheM1. The sequence goes on along the minus strand of NZ_JAGXCX010000001.1, from coordinate 563,593 downwards.
CCGCACCCCGGTCTCGATCCGGGCATGGTCGGGAAAGCGCAGATGCGCCAGCCGCCCGGTGGCGGGCAAAAAGCCCGCGGGCACGTCCTCGGCATAGAGCCGGGCCTCGAAGGCATGGCCGGTGATGGCCAGGTCTTCCTGCCGGGCCGGCAGCGGCTCGCCGCTGGCGACGCGGAGCTGCCATTCCACCAGGTCGATGCCGGTGACGAGTTCGGTCACGGGATGTTCGACCTGGAGGCGGGTGTTCATCTCCATGAACCAGAAGCCGTCGGGGCGAAGACCCCGGCTGGCATCGACGATGAATTCGACGGTGCCGGCGCCGGCATAGCCGATGGCCTCGGCGGCGCGGGTGGCGGCCGCGCCCATGGCCGCGCGCATCTGGGGCGTCATGCCGGGGGCCGGGGCCTCCTCGATCACCTTCTGGTGGCGGCGTTGCAGCGAGCAGTCGCGTTCGAAGAGGTGGACGGCGCGCTGGCCGTCGCCGAAGACCTGCACCTCGATATGGCGGGGCCTGGAGATGTATTTCTCGATCAGCACCGCCGGGTTGCCGAAGGCGGTGGCGGCCTCGCCCTGCGCGGATTGCAGCGCGGCGGGGAAGTCCCCGGCGCGTTCGACCAGGCGCATGCCCTTGCCGCCGCCGCCGGCCACCGCCTTGATCAGGACGGGATAGCCGATCCTGTCGGCCTGGGCCTGGAGGTGGTCCGCGTCCTGGTTCTCGCCGTGATAGCCGGGGACGACCGGGACGCCGGCCTCTGCCATCAGCGCCTTGGCGGCGTCCTTGAGGCCCATCTTGCGGATCGCCTGCGCCGAGGGGCCGATGAAGGTCAGCCCCGCCGCCGTCACCGCATCGACGAAATCCGGGTTCTCGCTGAGAAAGCCGTAGCCGGGATGGATGCCTCCGGCGCAGGTGTCGAGCGCGGCGCGGATGATGGCATCGCCGCGCAGGTAGCTGTCCTTGGGCGCCGGGCCGCCGATCGGCAGGGCCTCGTCGGCCAGGGCGACGTGGCGGGCGCCGCGGTCGGCCTCGGAATAGACCGCGACGGTCCGCACGCCGAGCTTGCGGGCGGTGTCGATGACGCGGCAGGCGATCTCGCCGCGGTTGGCGATCAGGATCTTCTGGAACATCCGGCGGCTCCTGTGGCAGCGGTCGGGCCGGGGGTTTCACACCCCCGGACCCCCGTGGGGTATTTGGAAAACGGAGAAATCATCGGCGGGCCTCGTCCACCGCCTGGCGGAGCGTGGCATGGCTGCCGGCGTCGAAGCCGACCAGGATCACTTCGAGGCCGGCGGCATGGTCGAGGATGGTCGCGACCGCGATGCGGGCGGCGCGCTCGGCCGGGAAGCCGTAGATGCCGGTCGAGATCGCCGGGAAGGCGATGCGGGCGATGTCATGGGCCTGGGCAAGAAGCAGGCTGTGGCGATAGGCGCTGGCGAGCAGGTCGTCCTCGCCCGCCGTGCCGCCTTGCCAGACCGGGCCGACAGCATGGATGACGTATCGGGCCGGCAGGCCGTAGCCCCTGGTGATGCGGGCCTCGCCGGTCGGGCAGCCGCCGATGGCGCGGCATTCCGCGAGCAGTTCGGGGCCGGCGGCGCGGTGGATGGCGCCGTCGACGCCGCCGCCGCCCAGCAGCGTGCGATTGGCGGCATTGACGATGGCGTCCATGGCGAGCCGGGTGATGTCGCCTTGCAGGGTGGAAATGCGCATCGGCGTCACATCCTGAAGATGCCGAAGCGCGTCGGCTCGATGGGCGCATTGAGGCTGGCGCGCAGGCTGAGCGCCAGCACGTCGCGGGTCTTTCGGGGGTCGATGACGCCGTCGTCCCAGAGCCGGGCCGAGGCATAGAGCGGGTGCGACTGGCGCTCGAACATCTCGATGGTGGGGCGCTTGAACTCGGCCTCTTCCTCGGCACTCCAGCGGCCGCCCTGGCGCTCGATCCCCTCGCGGCGCACGGTGGCCAGCACGCCCGCCGCCTGTTCGCCGCCCATCACCGAGATGCGGCTGTTGGGCCAGGTCCAGAGGAATCGCGGCGAATAGGCACGGCCGGCCATGCCGTAATTGCCGGCACCGAAACTGCCGCCGACCAGCATGGTGATCTTGGGCACATTGGTCGTCGCCACCGCCGTCACCATCTTGGCGCCGTGCCGGGCGATGCCCTCGTTCTCGTATTTGCGCCCGACCATGAAGCCGGTGACGTTCTGCAGGAAGACCAGCGGGATGCCCCGCATCGAGCAGAGCTCGATGAAATGCGCGCCCTTCTGCGCGGCCTCCGAGAAGATCACGCCGTTGTTGGCCACGATGCCGATGGGACAGCCTTCGAGATGGGCGAAGCCCGTCACCAGCGTCTCGCCGAAGCGGGCCTTGAACTCGTCGAAACGCGAGCCGTCCACCACGCGCGCGATCACCTCGCGGATGTCGTAGGGGGTCTTGAGATCGGCGGGGACGAGGCCGAGGATTTCCTCGGGGTCATGGGCCGGGGGTTCGGGGGATTGCCATGCGACGCCCTCCGGCCGGCGGCGGTTCAGGTTGGCGACGGCACGGCGGGCGATGGCCAGCGCATGGGCGTCGTCCTCGGCCAGGTAGTCGGCGACGCCGGAAAGGCGGGTGTGGACATCGCCGCCGCCCAGGTCTTCGGCCGAGACCACCTCGCCGGTGGCGGCGCGCACCAGCGGCGGGCCGGCCAGGAAGATCGTGCCCTGGTTGCGGACGATGATGGTCACGTCCGACATGGCCGGGACATAGGCGCCGCCCGCCGTGCAGGAGCCCATGACCACGGCGATCTGCGCGATGCCCTTGGCCGACATGCGCGCCTGGTTGTAGAAGATGCGGCCGAAATGGTCGCGGTCGGGAAAGACCTCGTCCTGGTTGGGCAGGTTCGCCCCGCCGGAATCGACCAGGTAGACGCAGGGCAGATGGCATTCCTCGGCGATCTCCTGCGCGCGCAGGTGCTTTTTCACCGTCATCGGGTAATAGGTGCCGCCCTTGACCGTCGCGTCATTGGCCACGACCATCACCTCTTGCCCATGCACCCGGCCGATGCCGGCGATCACCCCGGCCGAGGGTGCGGCGCCGTCATACATGCCATGCGCCGCCGTCGCGCCGATTTCCAGGAAGGGCGAGCCGGGATCGAGCAGGTTCGCCACCCGCTCGCGCGGGGGCATCTTGCCGCGGGCGACATGGCGCTCCAGCGCCTTCGCGCCGCCGCCCGCCGCCGCGGCCAGCGCCGCCTCGCGCACCGTCTCGAGCATGGCGAGATGCGCCGCGCGATTGGCGCGGAAGGTTTCCGAGGAAGGCAGGACCGAGGTGCCAAGCTTCATCGCATCATCCTTTCGGTCGAAGCGCCGGAGGTCTGCGCCAGTTTGTCGCAGGCCGGCCAAAAGCGGAAATATTGATCCAGATCAACGTCGAAGCCCGAAGCAAGGCGCGATGAGCGAGCATGCGACAAGAAAAGAGGATCGCCATGAGACACAAGCTTGCCATCGCCGCGGCACTCGCCGCGCTTGCCTCCCCCGTGCTTGCGCAATCGCAAGGCGACTGGACGCTTGGCTTCGGGATCGCGCATGTGAACCCGAAATCGGACAATGGCGTGCTGGCGGGGCCGACGCCGGTGGATGTCGGCAACAGCACCCGCCCCAGCATCACCTTTGAGTATTTCATTCGCGACAATATCGGCATCGAGGTGCTGGGCGCCCTGCCCCTCAAGCATTCGATCAAGTCGAACGGGACCGAGATCGGCACGGTCAAGCACCTGCCGCCGGTCGTGTCGGTGCAATATCACTTCGACGTGCATCCGCGCTGGAAGCCCTTTGTCGGCCTGGGCGTGAACTTTACCGGCTTCTGGGACGGCGAGGCCAAGGGGCCGCTGGCCGGCCAGGATCTGCGGGTCAAGAACAGCCTGGGCCTGGCCGCGCATCTGGGCGTGGATCACTGGATCAACGACCGCGCCGCGCTGCGTGCCGACCTGCGCTGGATCGACATCGACCCCGATGTCGAGCTGAACGGCACCAAGATCGGCACCGTGGAGGTCGATCCGCTCGTCGCCGGCATCAGCTATGTGATGAAGTTCTAGGCCGCCGTCACGGCCTGGACGGGGGCGTCGCCACCGGGCGCGCCCCTTTTCCCCACCGCCGCTCATTGCAGGTCCGCCAGCGACATGAGCAGCGCCACCTGCCGCGCCGTCTCGTCCCGGATGCAGCGGGCGCGGGCCAGATCGCCGGCGCCTTCGCACAGCGCCTCGCGAAAGGCGATCCAGCTGCGCTCCATCCGGCGCAGCGGCTCTGGCGGATCGGCGGCCTCCAGCGCCGCCTGGTAGACGGCGGTCAGCTTCGCCTCCCATGCCTGGTGCGAGGCGTCGAGGCAGTTCGCCATCGGGAAATCCGGGTCGTCGCCGGTGTATTTCTGCCGGGCGTAATCCAGGCAGGCATCCATCCCCGTCCCGGCGCAATCGGCCCGCGCGCCCTGGGTTTCGGCCGCGTCGAGGCATTGGTCGATCGCCGCCGGATCGAAGCCCGAGGCATCGCCGGCCAAGGCGGGCGTGCCCAGCAGCAGCAGGAAGGCCAGCGCGCGCATCACCCCTCCTCCTCGGCAAGGACGCGCAGCCGCAGTGCCTGTTCGGCAGAAAGCTGCATCATGCAGCCGGCATGAGCGATGCCGCGCATGGTGCTGCCCTGATAGCGCAGCGCCTCGAACCGGCAGCTTTCGTCGCGAAAGGCGATCCAGTTGCGCTGCGCCTGCTTCAGCACCGGTGCCGCTTCTTCCATGTCCTGGCCGTCGCCCTGGCCGGCATCCATGGCCTCGGCCCGGTTCATCGCCGCGGAATACCAGCGGTTGAGCAGCCGGTCCCAATCCGCCGCCTCGGCCGTCAGGCATTGCACCATGCCCGCGGTCGTCTGGCCGCCCGGCTGGTCCATGCAGGGCCCCGAGGCCGCGCCGATGCAGCTGCGCCGGTCGCCCCCTTCGCCAGCCATGCGGTCGAGGCAGGCGGCAAGCGGCTTGCCGTCATAGCCGGGCCCGTCCTGGGCCAGCGCCGGCGCAGCCATCAGCAGGAACAGCGCCAGCGCGCGCATCAGGCGATCTCCACCAGTTGGCGGCCGATCAGCATCCGGCGGATCTCGGAGGTTCCGGCGCCGATCTCCATCAGCTTGGCGTCGCGGAACAGCCGGCTGACGACCGAATCGTTCAGGAAGCCCGCGCCCCCCAGCGCCTGCACGGCCTGATGCGCCTGCACCATGGCCTGCTCGCTGGCGTAAAGCACCGCGCCCGCGGCGTCCTGGCGGGTGACGCGGCCGGCATCGCAGCTGCGCGCCACCTCGTAGACATAGGCCCGCGCCGTGTTCAGCGCGACATACATGTCGGCGATCTTGCCCTGCATCAGCTGAAACGACCCGATGGGCTGGCCGAACTGCTTGCGTTCCTTGACATAGGGCATGACCTCGTCGAGGCAGGCCGCCATGATGCCGGTGCCGATGCCCGACAGCACCAGCCGCTCGTAGTCGAGGCCCGACATCAGCACGCGCACGCCCTTGCCCTCGGCGCCCAGAACGTTCTCGAAGGGCACTTCGCAATCCTCGAAGATCAGCTCGCCGGTGTTCGAGCCGCGCATGCCCAGCTTGTCGAAATGCGGGCTGGTCGAGAAGCCCTTCATGCCGCGCTCGACGATGAAGGCGGTGATGCCGCGGCTGCCCGCCTCGGGGTCGGTCTTGGCATAGACCACCAGCGTATCGGCGTCGGGCGCGTTGGTGATCCAGTATTTGCTGCCGTTCAGCACATAGCGGTCGTTGCGCTTTTCGGCGCGCAGCTTCATGCCGACGACATCGCTGCCCGCGCCCTCCTCGGACATGGCCAGCGCGCCCACGGCACGGCCCGAACACAGGTCGGGCAGGTATTTCCGCCGCTGCTCGTCGGTGCCGTTCAGCTTGATCTGGTTCACGCAAAGGTTCGAATGCGCGCCATAGGACAGGCTGACCGAGGCCGAGGCGCGGGCGATCTCTTCGGTCGCGATGACATGCGCCAGATAGCCCATGCCGCTGCCGCCGAATTCCTCGGACACGGTGATGCCCAGCAGACCCAGTTCGCCCATCTCGCGCCACAGCTCGTTCGGGAAGGCGTTCTTGCGGTCCACCTCGGCCGCGATGGGCCTCACCCGCTCCTGCGCCCAGCGATGGACGGTCTCGCGCAGCGCGTTCACGTCCTCGCCCAGGTCGAACTGCATTCCCGCGGTGAACATCGGCCATCTCCTCCGTTTATTGAACGAGTGTTCATTTAACTGGTTTATGCCGCCGGAACCGGGCCGGCGTCAAGCCTGCTGTCGCGGCACCTCTTCTTGCCGCCGATCCTGCGCCGGCCGGGGCTTCGTTGACAAGCCCGCGTCCCCGCGCCATTCCTGCCGCGCCCAGCCGCAAGGATGCCCGATGAGCCCGCCTTTCGATACCGCCGCACGGCTGCTGATCCTGCGTCATGCGCCGCTGGCCGGGCCGGGGCTGGCCGGGCGGCGCGATGTGGCGGCGGATTGCAGCGACCGCGCCGCGCTCGACTGGGCGCGTGCGGCCTTGCGCGGCGCGGGCAAGCATTGGTCCAGCCCTGCCCTGCGCTGCCGGCAGACCTGCGCGGCGCTGGACCTGGCCCCCGAATGGCATCCCGGCCTGTGGGAGCAGGATTTCGGCGCCTGGGAGGAACCCGGCGCCATGATCCCCGACCTGGGCCCGCTGCCGCCCGAGGCGCTGGCCTGCCAGCGCCCGCCGGGGGGCGAAAGCTTCCTCGACATGGCGGCGCGGGTGCAGCCGCTGCTGGAGCAGGCCCGCGACACGGTGGCCATCGTCGCCCATGCCGGCACGGTGCGCGCTGCGCTGGCCCTGGCGGTCGGCCCGGCGGCGCTGTCATTCTCGGTGGCGCCGCTGTCGCTGACCATCCTGTCGCGCAGCCCGGCCGGCTGGGCCGTCGAGGCCGTCAACCGGGTCGCGCCATGACGCCCGAGACCTTGACCATCGCCCTGACCGCCCTGCTGGTCGATGCGCTGATCGGCTGGCCCGATGCGCTCTATCGCCGCATCTCGCATCCGGTGGTCTGGATCGGCCGGCTGATCTCGGCGCTGGATGCGCGCTGGAACCGCGGCCGGCACCGCATCGCCCGCGGTGCGCTGGCGGTGGCGGTGACGCTGGGCGCGGCGGTGATCCCGGCGCTGCTGCTGACCTGGGCCCTGGCGGGGCTGCCCTTCGGCCCGGTTGTCCTGGGCGTGCTGGCCTGGCCGCTGGTCGCCACCCGTTCGCTGCACGATCACGTCGCCGCCGTGGCCCGCCCCCTGGCTGCCGAGGATGTTCCGGCGGCCAGGGCGGCGGTGGCGATGATCGTCGGCCGCGACCTCGACGACCGGCCCGAGCCCATCGCCCGCGCCGCGCTGGAAAGCCTGGCCGAGAACGCCTCGGACGGCGTGGTCGCGCCCCTGTTCTGGGCGGCGGTGGCCGGGCTGCCGGGGATCGCCGCCTACAAGGCGATCAACACGCTCGATTCGATGATCGGCCACATGAGCCCGCGTCACGCGCTGTTCGGGCGGGTGGCGGCGCGGCTGGACGACCTGGTGAACCTGCCCGCCTCGCGCCTGACCGGGCTGCTCTTTGTCGCGGCGGCGGGGTCGCGGCGGGCCTGGCGGGTGATGCGCCGCGACGCGCGCCGCCACCGCTCGCCCAATGCCGGCTGGCCCGAGGGTGCCATGGCCGGCGCGCTGGACGTGCGCCTGTCGGGCCCGCGCCGCTATCACGGCGTGGAAAGCCTCGAACCCTGGCTGAACGCGGGCGCCCGCGACCCCGGCGCGGCGGATCTGCTGCGCGGGCTGGCGCTGTATCGCCGGGCGATGGCGCTGCTGGGGCTGGGCCTGGCGCTGGCCCTGGCGCTTTAGCTCCAGTCGAAGAAATCGGCAGGCGCGCGACCGCGCAATTCCTCGGCCAGGTCGGTGCCCATGGCCGCGCCGTCCGCGGCCGGCCCGATGCGCTCGCCGGCGATCACCTCGCTGCCGTCGGGGCGCAGGATCTCGCCGCGCAGCCGCAGCCGGTCGCCATCGAGTTCCGCCAGCCCGGCGATGGGCGTCTGGCAGGAACCGTCCAGCCGCGCCAGGAAGGCGCGCTCGGCCGTCACCCGCAGCGCGCTGTCGCGGTCCGAGATCGCGCCCAGCATCGCGGCGATGCGCGCGTCATCACTGCGCCGCTCGACGCCGATGCAGCCCTGCGCCACGGCAGGCAGCATCTCGTCGGGGGCGACCGCGCCGCGCGCCACATGCAGCATCCCCAGCCGCGTCAGCCCCGCCATGGCCAGGAAAGTCGCCACCGCGACACCTTCCTCAAGCTTTTTCAGGCGGGTCTGCACGTTTCCTCGAAACTCCACCAGCTTCAGGTCGGGCCGCCGCGCCGCCAGCTGCGCCCGCCGCCGCAGGCTTGAGGAACCGACGACAGCCCCTTGGGGAAGCTCGGAAATCGCCGCGAACTGCGCGCTGACGAAGGCGTCGCGCACATCCTCGCGCGGCAGGTAGCAGTCGATCACCAGCCCGTCGGGTTGCAGCGTCGGCATGTCCTTCATGGAATGCACGGCGATGTCGATCTGCTGCGCCAGCAGCGCATCCTCGATCTCGCGGGTGAACAGGCCCTTGCCGCCGATCTCCTTCAGCGGGCGGTCCAGCACGCGGTCGCCGGTGGTCTTGATCACCACGATCTGAAAGGCGTCGGCCGCAAGGCCATGCGCGGCCATCAGCCGGTCGCGGGTTTCATGCGCCTGCGCCAGCGCCAGGGCCGAGCCACGGGTGCCGATGCGGATGGGGTTCTGGGGGTCGGGCATCTGGGTCATGGCACAGGGCTTAGCGCCCCCCCTCGGCCTTGACAACGGGGACGCGCGCGCCATGAAGGGGGCGAGAGGTGAATTATGTCCGAAAAAACCATCCTGCGCGCGCTCAAGGGCGAGCGTTTGCCCGTTCCGCCCGTCTGGATGATGCGCCAGGCCGGCCGCTACCTGCCGGAATACCGCGCCACCCGCGCCCAGGCCGGCGACTTTTTGTCGCTGTGCTACACCCCCGACCTGGCGGCCGAGGTCACGCTGCAACCGATCCGCCGCTATGGTTTCGACGCGGCGATTCTCTTTGCCGACATCCTGCTTTTGCCGCAGGCGCTGGGGCTCGACCTGTGGTTCGTGACCGGCGAGGGGCCGCGGCTTTCCACCGTCACCACCGCCGCCGGGGTCGCGGCGCTGAAGCCGACCGGGGCGATCCACGACACGCTGGCGCCGGTCTATGAAACCGTGCGCATCCTCGCGCGCGAACTGCCGCGCGAGACCACGCTGATCGGCTTTGCCGGCGCGCCCTGGACCGTCGCGACCTACATGGTCGCCGGCCGCGGCACCCCCGACCAGGCCCCGGCACATGCCTTCAAGGCCGTGGACCGCGCCGCCTTCACCGCGCTGATCGACCGCATCACCGAGGCGACCATCGACTATCTCTCGGCCCAGATCGTGGCCGGGGCCGAGGTGGTCAAGCTCTTCGACAGCTGGGCCGGCTCGCTCAAGGGCCGGGACTTCGACGATTTCGCGGTCGAGCCCGCGCGCCGGATCATCGCCGCGCTGAAATCGCGCCATCCCGGCATCCCGGTCATCGCCTTCCCGCGCGAGGCCGGGCCGCGCTATGCGGGCTTTGCCCGCGCCACCGGCGCCGATTGCGTGGCGCTGGACAATTCGGTCAGCGCCGACTGGGCGGCGGCCGAGGTGCAGAAGGACGGCTGCGTGCAGGGCAACCTGGACCCGCGCCTGCTGGTGACGGGCGGCGACGCCCTGGTGGCCGAGACGCGCCGGATCGTGCGGGCCTTCTCGCAGGGGCCGCATATCTTCAACCTCGGCCACGGCATCACCCCCGAGGCCGACCCCGAGAACGTCACGCGGATGCTGGAGGCGATCCGGGGCTGATGGGCGAGGCCGGGGCTTGAGCTGGATCCTCGCCACGCTGCTCGCCGCCGCGGCCCAGACCGGGCGCAACGCGGCGCAGCGGCGGCTGACCGCGGAACTCGGCACCATGGGCGCGACCGCGGTGCGCTTTCTCTTCGGCCTGCCCTTTGCCGCGCTGGTCCTGGCCGGCATGGCGGTGCTGGTGCCAGTGCCCATGCCCGATGCGGCGGTGCTGGGCTGGGCGGCGCTGGGGGCGGGTTCGCAGATCGCCGCCACCGCGCTGATGCTGCTGACGATGGAAAGCCGCGGCTTCGGCGTCACCACCGCGCTGATCAAGACCGAGCCGGTGACGCTGGCGCTGATCGGCGCCCTGCTGCTGGCCGAGCCGCTGGGCCCGGCGCGCATGGCGGCGATCGCCACGGCCACGCTGGGCGTGGTGCTGATGTCGGGGGCCGACTGGCGGCGCGGCGGCTGGCGCGCGGGCGGCCTGGGCATCGCGGCCGGGGCGCTCTTCGGCCTCTCGGCCATCGGCTTTCGCGGCGCGATCCTCGCCCTGCCCTTCGGCGCCGAGCCGGTGCGGGCCGCGACCGTCCTGCTGCTCAGCCTGGCGCTGCAAAGCGCGATCATGCTGGCCTGGCTGGGCGCCGCCGACCGCAGGGCGCTGGCGGGCATCGCCCGGCACTGGCGCGGCTCGCTGGGCGCGGGCGCCCTGGGGGCGCTGGCCTCGCTCTTCTGGTTCCTGGGCTTCGCGCTGACCGCGGCTGCCAATGTCCGCACGCTGGCCCTGGTCGAGGTGGTGATGGCGCAGCTCGTCTCGGGCCGGCTGTTCCGCGAAGGCATCTCGGGGCGGCAGATGGCGGGCATGGCGCTGATCGTGCTGGGCGTCGCCGCGCTGATCGCGGCAAGCCACGGATAAGCCCGCCCGCCTGCGCCCCGAAAGACCCCTGCGCATGACGAACGCGCGCGCGCCGCATGGGTATTTGGAGAACAGAGAAGATCGGGGCCGCACCCGGCTTCTTCTTCTTCGTTGCACAAATACCCAAATCGCGGCGGCGCCACCGGATCGGCCTTTCCGCCCCTCGCGCCGCGGGCTAACAAGGGCGCATGACCCTGCCCGCCCTTTCCCCCGATCAGGCCGAAGCCTGGGATGCGCTTGCCGCCGCGCTCGAGGAGTCCGGCATCGACCTCGTCTCGGAAGAGATCGCGCCGCCGAAGCCCGGCAAGGGCCGGGTCATGGCGGTGATCGGCAAGGCCGGCTCGGGCAAGACCCTGCTGCTTGCCGAGCTGACCAAGGCACTGAAGGCGGCCGGGGTCGATGTCGTCTCGGGCGACTACGAGGGCAAGAAGCGCAAGGACCGCCGCACCGTCGCCATCCTGGCCCCCACCAACAAGGCGGCCTTCGTGCTGCGCATGCGCGGCGTGCCGGCGACCACCATCCACCGCATCCTCTATACCCCGGTCTACGACCCGGAATACGAGCGCATCGCCGACTGGCTGACCGGCGTGGGCGAGCGCCCTTCCGTCGAAGGGTTGATGGAGGGGCTGACCGAGGCGGCGCTGGACCGGGCCAAGGCCTTCTACGACCAGCATGCCTCGATCCCCGGCGCCCTGGCCGCGGCCGGCCTGCGCGGCTCGGACTTCATCCGCGGCTGGAAGCGGCGCGAGGACGGGCTGGACATCGGGCTGGTCGACGAGGCCTCGATGCTGGACGAGCGCCAGTTCGAAGACCTGCGCGAGATCTTTCCCCTTCTGATCCTGTTCGGCGATCCGGCGCAGCTGGCCCCGGTCGGGCAATCGGGCGAGATGGTCTTCGATCGGCTCGCGGCCTCGCAGCGGCTGATGCTGAGCCGCATCCACCGGCAGGAGGGCGACAGCCCGATCCTGGACCTGGCCCATGCGCTGGCCGATCCCAGGCTGGAGTTCGACGCCTTCGAGCGCATGATCCGCGAGGCCGCCGCCCGCGATCCGCGCGTGACCTGGGCCGAGCGGGTCGAATCCGACCTGATGGCGCAAAGCCCGGTCCTGGTCTGGCGCAACATCACCCGCATCAAGCTGATCCAGGCCTTTCGCTCGGCCTATGGCGCGCCGGGCGATGCGCTGCTGCCGGGCGAGCCCCTGATCTGCGACGGGCTGGAACTGCCCTTGAAGCACCGCAAGAAGCGCATCGACCTGGAGGCGCGCGGGCTGATCAAGGGGGCGCAGGTGGTCTATCTGGGACCGGGGCGCAAGCCCGGCTTCTCGCGCCTGCATGTCGTGGGCGCCGAGGAGCCGCGGCTTTCCGCCGCCAGCATCGTCAAGATCGAGATCCCGGATGTCGAGGAGCCCTTCATCCCCTTTGCCGCCCGCATGGGCGCGACCTTCCTGCATGGCGCGGCGGTGACGATCCACAAGGCGCAGGGCAGCCAATGGCCCGACGTGCAGGTCTTTGCCCCCGACATCGCCGCCGCCGCCTGGTCGGGCCGCTCGGAAGCCGGCATCGCGCTGTGGAAGCGGCTGGCCTATGTCGCCATCACCCGCGCGCAGGAGCGGCTGCATTGGGTGGTGAAATCGCGCCTCGCCCGGCCCTCGGCACCGCTGGGCATCGAGCACCTTGAGGCGCCGGCGGCCGTGCTGGAACTGGCCGCCGAGCCCGAGGCCTAGGCGCGCCGCGACAGCTTGCGCGCCGCCGTGTTCGGGCGCAGCTGGATCATGCGCAGCTCCAGCGCCTCGGCCAGCGCCTCGCGCGGGATGCCGGTTTCCTGCGACAGCCGCAGCAGGCCGAAATGCACCCGCGCCAGTTCCTGGTAGTAGCGGGTGAAGCTGTAGTTGATCGAGGCCCCGGCAAGCGCGCCCAGCACCGGCACGGCCTGCGCCGCCAGCTTCTGCGCCAGCGAGGCGGACAGCCGCGGCGCCACCCGCGCGATCAGCGCCTGCACGGTCTGGCCGGTGATGGTCATCCGCGCGGCCAGCAGCCCCAGGTCGGTGCCGTCGTCATCCGAAAGCGGCCCGGCCGAGGCAAAGACATGCAGCGCCTCGCGCCGGGCCTCGTCCGAGACCGGGTCGAAGCCGTGCTCGGCGGCGATGTCCATGATCGCACGCAAGAGCAGCGTCACCGTCACCGGCAGTTCCAGCGCCGCGCCGCCGATCCCGGCCAGCCCGCCCACCGCGCCCGAGGTGGTCGAGAGCAGGCGGTTGAACAGGTCGCCCCGGTCCCGCAGCACCCCGCGCGACCGCGAGGCGGCGTCGAAGGCGCGGTTCAGCGCCGCCAGCGTAAGCCGGTCCATGCGCCCGCGCACCGGGGCCGGAAGGCGTTCCAGCAACCCCTCGGCCTTGCCGCCGATGGCGGTCAACAGCTCCATCGCCACGCCGCCCGCCTGGAGATAGCGCCGCGCCAGCCGGTCGATCGCCGCATGCACGGTCGGGTCGTCGATCGGCGGCAGGACGGTTTGGCGGACGGGGATCTGGCTTTGTTCGGTCATCCTGTGGATACCCTACGATGTCATGGCTGTGCTAGAACTGGGCACTGGCAAAGGAACCCGCAACCCGTGCCGCGGGTTCCTGTGGCGAATCGGCAGCCCGCCGCCGGAAGAACGGGACGCAAGAACGACGCAAGAACAAGGACAAGGAAGACCGCCATGAACATCCGCCGCACGATCCCGGCCGTGACCCTGACCGCCGCATTGATGCTGGGGCCGGCTGCCCTGGCGCAGGAGAGCGGGGCGCAGGAGACGGGAACGCAAGACACGGGCACGCAAGCGACGGCCGAGCAGCCGGCAGAGCAGGCGACCGCCCAGGCCGCGGCGCCCGAGATGGGGCTGACGCTGGCCGATCTGGGCAAGGACCAGGGCCTGACCGCGGCGGTCGAGAAGATGGCCGAGGGCCACCAGATGCCCGAATGGCTGCGCGAGGGCGCGGTGATCTCGCCCAGCCAGAAGGTCGCCTTCGGCGGGCAGGAATACCTGGCCATGACCGCCTGCAAGCAGCACGACTGCGGCGAAAACCAGTTCGCGGTGCTTTACGCGCCCGCCGGCGGCACGGCCTATGGCGTGCTTTCGGTGCGCGATGGCGAGGGGGCGGAGCTGCTGACCTGGCTCGGCATGGCCGGCGGGCCCGAGACCATCGACGGCCGCACCATCCTTTATGCCGCGCTGACCGGCAGCCTGGCCAATCACCCGCAGGATTTCCTCTATGCCGAGTGATCGGGCGGCGCGACCTGGGCGCAGCCCTCGCGGCGCATCTCGCGCTGGCCGGGCGCGGATTCGCCGGTCTCGCGCTCGACCAGGCCGGTGACGCCCGCCCAGGCGCCGGGCACCAGCTCCAGCCCCAGCACGCGGTCGGGGTTGGTGGGCGGCGGCATCTCGACATCTTCGAGCTTCCAGAAGTCAAAGCGTTGATAATAGGGCAGATCGCCGACCAGCATCACCCGCTGCCAGCCCATCTCGGCCGCGCGGGTCAGGCTTTCGCGCATCAGAAGCGCGCCCAGCCCCTCGCCCTGCGTCGTCGGATGCACGGCGACCGGGCCCAGCAGCAGCACCGGCCGCCCGGCCACGCGCACCGGCCAATAGCGGATCGCGCCCATCAGCGCGCCGAAATCGTCGCGCAGCATCAGGCACAGCGGCCCGACCGGCGCCACCCCCTCGCGCAGCCGATAGGAAGACAGCGCCGTGCGCCCCGGCGCAAAGCACAGGTCCAGAAGCGCCTCGACCTCGGGCGCGTCGGCGGGGGTTTCGGGGCAAAGTTCGTACATCCTGCCTCCGGTGCTGGGGTCGGGATTCGGGTGGTCTGGGCGCGGCGCAGGGACCGCGTAACATGCAGGCGCGGCCGCGAAAACCGCCTGCGGGACCGGGGCGGCAAAATTCGCCGGACTGTCGCAAGGGCGGGCGGGGGCGGGCGGGCAAGGCGGCAAGAACGCTTGACGCGCCGCGCGCATGGGGTCACTTCTGGGCCCCGCATCACTGAGCGACCAGCGAGGCACGCCATGTTCTACCGACCCCAGGACGGCCACGGGCTGCCGCACAATCCGCTGAACGCCATCGTCGCGCCGCGGCCGATCGGCTGGATCTCGACCCGCGGGCGGCAGGGCGACAACCTGGCGCCCTATTCCTTCTTCAACCTGACCGCCTATGTGCCGCCGCAGGTCATGTTCGCCTCGACCGCGGCCAAGCCGGACCGGAACGGCACCAAGGACAGCGTGGCCCAGATCGCCGAGTCGCGCGTCTTCTGCGTCAACATCGCCGACGGGCCGCTGAAGGACCAGGTCAACGCCAGTTCCGCCGCCCTGCCCGCCGGGGTGAACGAATTCCAGGCCGCCGGCATAGAGCCCGCCGAATGCCACAGCATCGACTGCCCGCGCGTGGCCGGCGCCGCCGCGGCGCTGGAATGCCGCGCGACCCGCATCCTGCGGCTGGCGGGCGAGGCGAACTACATGGTGCTGGGCGTCGTCACCGGCATCCACCTGCGCGAGGATTGCCTGAAGGACGGCCGCTTCGACCTGCGCGCCACCGGCTGGCTGTCGCGCATGGGCTACAAGGACTACACCATCACCACCCAGACCTTCGAGATGGAGCGCCCCTGATGGAGAACCGGCCCGAAAAGCGTCGCCGCGACACCCGGACGGTGCGCGACTATATCCGCACCATCGTCGATTTCCCGCATGAGGGCATCCTGTTTCGCGACGTGACCACGCTCTTTGCCGATGCGCGCGGCTTTCGCATGGCGGTGGACCAGATTCTGGCCGCCTATGCCGGCGAGGCCATCGACAAGGTGGTCGGGCTCGAGGCGCGCGGCTTCATCCTGGGCGGCGCGGTGGCGCATCAGCTTTCCGTGGGCTTCGTGCCGATCCGCAAGAAGGGCAAGCTGCCCGGCGCCGTCATCAGCCAGGCCTATGCGCTGGAATATGGCGAGGCGGTGATGGAGATCCATGACGACGCGCTTCGCCCCGGCGAACGGGTGCTGATCGTGGACGACCTGCTGGCCACCGGCGGCACCGCCGCGGCCGGGATCTCGCTTTGCGAGCGGCTGGGGGCCGAGGTCGTGGGCTGCGCCTTCGTGATCGAGCTGCCCGAGCTGGGCGGGCGGGCGCTGCTGGAGGGGCTGGGCCACGAGGTCCATGCCCTGACCAGCTTCGAGGGCGCCTGATCCCTTGCGAGGCGCCCCTGCCGGGGTTAGGTGAAGCCCATGGACAAGAAACCGCCCCTGATCCTTTACCTGGCCGCGCCGCGCGGCTTTTGCGCCGGCGTGGACCGCGCCATCAAGATCGTCGAGATGGCGCTGCAGAAATGGGGCGCGCCGGTCTATGTGCGCCACGAGATCGTGCATAACAAGTTCGTCGTCGACAGCCTGCGCGACAAGGGCGCGGTCTTCGTCGAGGAGCTGGACGAGTGCCCCGACGACCGGCCGGTGATCTTTTCCGCCCATGGCGTGCCCAAGGCGGTGCCGGCCGAGGCGCGGCGGCGCGAGATGGTCTTCGTCGACGCCACCTGCCCCCTGGTCAGCAAGGTCCATGTCGAGGCCGAGCGCCACCACGCCGAGGGCCTGCAGATGGTGATGATCGGCCATGCCGGCCACCCCGAGGTGCTGGGCACCATGGGGCAATTGCCCGAGGGCGAGGTTCTGCTGGTCGAGACGGTCGAGGACGTGGCCGGGATCGAGCCGCGCGATCCCAAGCGGCTGGCCTTCATCACCCAGACCACGCTGTCGGTCGACGACACCGCCGCCATCGTGGCCGCCTTGCAGGCCCGGTTTCCCGGCATCAGGGGGCCGGCCAAGGAGGACATCTGCTATGCGACGACCAACCGGCAGGCCTCGGTCAAGGCCATCGCCGGGCAGATCGACGCGCTTCTGGTGATCGGGGCGCCGAACAGTTCCAACTCGCGCCGGCTGGTCGAGGTGGGCAGCGCCGCCGGCTGCGCCTATTCCCAGCTGGTGATGCGCGCCGACCAGATCGACTGGCGCGCCATCGAAGGCGCGCGGGCGGTGGGCGTGACCGCCGGCGCCTCGGCCCCCGAGGTGCTGGTGGACGAGGTGGTCGCGGCCTTTCGCGAACGCTACGACGTGACGGTCGAGATGGTCGAGACGGCGCGCGAGAATGTCGAGTTCAAGGTGCCGCGGGTCTTGCGCGAGGCCTGAGCCGGGCTTGCCGGGCGGTGCCGTCGCGGGGGGCGCTGCCCCCGGCCCTGCGGGCCTCCCCCGGAGTATTTTGGGAACGAAGAAAGGGTCGGGATGAAGCTCTGGTCGATGCCGTCATCCGGCAACAGTTACAAGGTTCGGCTGGCCCTGGCGCTGCTGGGGCGCGATTGCGAGATCGTGGATGTCGAATATCTGACCGAGGCGCTGGCGGCGGCCAAGGCGACGGGGCGGCTGCCCTTTGGCAAGGCGCCGGTGCTGGAGCTGGACGACGGGCGGCTGTTGCCGGAATCGAACGCGATCCTGTGCTGGCTGGGCGAGGGCACGCGCTTCGTGCCGCAGGACGCCTTCGAGCGCGCCGCCATGCTGGGCTGGATGTTCTGGGAGCAGAACCAGCACGAGGGCGTGATCGCCGTGCGCGCGGCCTTGCAGGTCTATCCGCAGCGCCGCGCGCAGGCGACGCCCGAGCACATGGCCGAATTGCTGGAGCGCGGCCATGCGCTGCTCCAGGTGATGGAGGACCGGCTGGCCGGGCATGACTGGCTGGTGGGCGATGCCGTCAGCCTCGCCGATATCTGCCTTTACGGCTATACCCACACGGCCGGCAGCCTGGGCGGGTTCGACATGGCGCGGTTCCCCGGCATCGGGCGCTGGCTTGGCCGCATCGCCGCCCTGCCCGGCTACAAGGGACTGGAGGCATGAGCGCGCTGTTCGCCTGGACCGACGGCGCCTGCAGCGGCAATCCCGGCCCCGGCGGCTGGGGGGTGCTGATGCGGGCCATGGAAGGCGAGACGGTGCTGAAGGAGCGCGAGCTGTCGGGCGGCGAGGCAGAGACCACCAACAACCGCATGGAGCTGATGGCGGCGATCTCGGCCTTGGAGGCGCTGACCCGGCCGAGCGAGATCACCGTGACCACCGACAGCGCCTATGTGAAGAACGGCGTCACGCAATGGATCCACGGCTGGAAGAAGAACGGCTGGCGCACCGCCGACCGCAAGCCGGTGAAGAATGCCGAGCTGTGGCAGCGGCTTGACGCGGCGCAGGCGCGCCACAAGGTGCGCTGGGAATGGATCAAGGGCCATGCCGGCCATCCCGAGAACGAGCGCGCCGATGCGCTGGCGCGGGCGGGCATGGCGCCCTTCAAGCCGGCCAGGGCCGCGGGATGAGCGTCGAGGCGCTGGTCCCGCTGCTGGATTATGCCAGCGTGCTGGTCTTTGCGCTGACCGGCGCGCTGGTGGCGAGCCGCGGGCAGCTGGACGTCGTCGGCTTCATCTTCTTCGCCACGCTGACCGGGATCGGCGGCGGCACCCTGCGCGACCTGGTCCTGGGCCGGGCGCCGGTGTTCTGGGTCGGGCGGCCCGAGCTGCTGCTGCTGACCGCCGGCGCGGCGATCATGGTGTTCTTTACCGCGCATCGGCTGGAGAGCCGCTACCACGCCATCCTGTGGCTGGATGCCTTTGCCCTGGCCGTGGCGGTGCCGGCCGGGGTCGGCGTGGCGCTGGAGGCGGGGGTGAGCCCCGTCGTCACCGTGCTGATGGGGGTGATGACCGGCACCTTCGGCGGGCTGATGCGCGACGTGG
Source organism: Paracoccus sp. pheM1 (assembly GCF_018499825.1). NCBI lineage: Bacteria > Pseudomonadati > Pseudomonadota > Alphaproteobacteria > Rhodobacterales > Paracoccaceae > Paracoccus > Paracoccus sp. pheM1. The sequence goes on along the minus strand of NZ_JAGXCX010000001.1, from coordinate 544,999 downwards.
TCGGGAATGAGGTGCCCCTGGTGCTGAAGCAGGGCGAGCTTTACGTCACCGCCGCCTTTGGCGGGGCGGTAGCGGCGCTGCTGTTGCTGGCGCTGGGTGCCGGGCGCGGCTGGGCGCTGATCGGCTGCGCGGCGGTGGTGCTGCTGCTGCGCGCCGGGGGCCTGGGCTTCGGCTGGCGGCTGCCGGTCTACAAGGCGCGGCCACCGCGGACGTGACCGGCCTCAGCGGTCGGACCAGATTGCCATCTCGGTGCCGCCCGGCTCGCGGAACTGGAAGCGGCGGCCGCCGGGGAATGCGAAGATCGGCCGGGTGATCGCAGCCCCCGCCTCGGTCACGCGGGCCAGCGCGGCTTCGAGGTCATCGGTGCGCAGGATCACCAGCGGCGGCGCCGGGGGACCGGCGGCGATGCCGCCCGCAAGGCCGGCATCGGCGAGTTCCTGGTAGTCGGGACCGTAGTCGTTGAAGCGCCAGCCGAAGGCTTGGCCGAAGAAGGCTTTCGTGGCCGGCAGGTCGGGCGAGCTGAATTCGAGATAGTCGATCTTCATCGGGAAGCCCTTTCGGATGTTCCCGTTTTGTTTACACCTGCGCGCGGCCTAGCGCAAGACCGGGGGGCCGGGACGGCGTTCGCGCAGATCCTCGACCCCCATGCGCAGCCCGGCGCCGATGCGATGCGCAAGCGCCGACCAGGCTTTGGCCGTCTCGAGCGGAAGGGTGCGGCGCAGGGTTTCGTCGAAAAGCATCAGCCAGGGCGCGAAATGCTGCGCCTTCACGTCGCCCGTGCGCATGTGGACCTGCATCGGATTGCCGTCATAGCCGCGCTCGTAAAGGATGGCATTGCGCCAGAAGCGGGCGATCTTGGCCTCATGCTCGGGCCAGTCGGCGACATGGGCGGCGAAGACCGGGCCCAGCACCTCGTGCCGGCGCACCGCGGCGTAGAAGGTGGCGACGACGCGGTCGATCTGTTCGGGTGTGACGTCGAAACGGGGCGGGATCATGCGCCGGATATGGACCCCTGCGGCCCGCGCTGCAAGCCTGTCACGGATCGCGCGTGCCCGAAAGCGGCGGGATCATGGTGCCGGCGACCAGATGCGTCAGCCCGCGCCGCAGCAGCGGCAGGGTCGAAAGCGGCGCCAGGACCAGGTCGCGCAGCCAGGGCAGGCCGCGGCTGCCCGACTGATACATCGGCGTGAAGGCCGCGCTCATCGCCTGGTAGATACGCACATGCCAGCGGCGCATGGCGGCGTAATCCGGCAGGGCTTCCGCCAGCGGGCGGCGCAGCGCATGGGCCAGCGCAAAGGCGTCGAGCAGCGCCATGTTCGCCCCCTGCCCCAGCTGCGGGCTGGCGCGATGGGCGGCATCGCCGATATGGACCAGGCCCGGCGCAAAGGGCCGGCGCAGGGTGCCGTGGCTGTAGCGCGCCGGCGTCATCTGCGCATGGTCGCGGATGGTTTCCAGGAAGGGCGCCATCTGCGGCCAGAGCGCGGCGACCTGGGCGCGCCAATCCGCGACCGGGGTTTGCGGCCAGCGGTCCAGCTCGGCCAGCGGCATGGACCAGAAGACGGCCGCGCGCAGCGTCGGGTCGCCGGGCAGGCAGCCGATGGGCAGCACGCCAGCCATGCGGCTGGCGGCGCGGTAGCGCTGGCGCAGCTGGTCGCGGGGGAAATCCGTCTCGGGCCAGGGCACCGTGCCCCAGATCGCGCCATAGCCCAGCGGCCGCGCCCGTAGCGGCGACAGGCGCGAGCCGGCGCCGCTGGCATCGACGACAAGGTCGAAGGGGCCGAAATCGCGCCCATCCGCCAGCGCAAGGCGCCGTCCCGCCCCGTCCGGCGGCGCCGCGGCGATCTCGGCCCCGGTCACCACCGGCAGGCCGAGCGCGGCGACCCGGTCCCAGAGCAGCCCGAACAGCGTGGCGCGATGGATGCCGCGGCCCGGCGCCGCGGCGGGATAGGAGACGTCCAGCACCTTGCGGCCCCGCGCCTCGTGCCCGAGCATCCGGGCGATGGGGCTGGAGAGGCGGCGGGTTTCCTCGCCCGCGCCGATCCGGTCCAGCACGGCCAGCCCGACCGGCTGGACCACCAGGCCCGAGCCCAGCGGGCGCGGCGCGGCAAAGCGCTCGAACAGGGTGACGGCATGGCCCTCGCGGGCCAGAAGGGCGGCAGAGGCCAGGCCGCCGATCCCGGCGCCGGCGATGGCGATCCTGTAGCTCATGGCCGCTTGCTGCCCGAGCCGGGCCGCGGGTGCAAGCCGCGCTTGCAGGGTTCGGGGCGGTTTCCTATAACCCGCGCATGTTCAGCAGGGCGCGGATCTTCCGAATTATTCGCCCGGCGGCGTAGGGAGCCCTCGCCGCCGGGTCATGCATGCCTGCCCTGCCACCGAAGGATTCCCGCCAGATGAGCGACACCACGACCGAGACCCAGGCCGCGACCGATTACCGCGACACCGTCTTCCTGCCCCAGACCGATTTCCCGATGCGCGCCGGCCTGCCGCAGCGCGAGCCCGAATGGCTGGCCCGCTGGGAGCGCATCGGCATCTACGACCGGCTGCGCGAGAGGGCGGCGGGGCGCGCGCCCTTCATCCTGCACGACGGCCCGCCCTATGCGAACGGCAACCTGCATATCGGCCACGCGCTGAACAAGACCATCAAGGACATCATCGTGCGCAGCCACCAGATGATGGGCCGCGATGCGCGCTACGTGCCCGGCTGGGACTGCCACGGCCTGCCGATCGAATGGAAGATCGAGGAGAAATACCGCAAGGAAGGCCGCGACAAGGACGCGGTCGACGTGGTCGAGTTCCGCCAGGAATGCCGCCGCTTTGCCGAGCATTGGGTCGATGTCCAGCGCGAGGAGTTCAAGCGGCTGGGCATCACCGGCAAATGGGACGATCCCTACCTGACCATGGACCATCACGCCGAGGCGGTGATCGCGGCCGAGTTCATGAAGCTGCTGATGAACGGCTCGCTCTACCAGGGCTCGAAGCCGGTGATGTGGTCGCCGGTCGAAAAGACCGCGCTGGCCGAGGCCGAGGTCGAGTATCACGACCATACCAGCCACACCATCTGGGTGCGGTTCCGGGTGGAATCGTCGCAGGGTATTTGGGCAACGGAGAAACCCGCCAGCGTGGTGATCTGGACCACCACGCCCTGGACCATTCCGCAGAACCGGGCCGTGGCCTATAATCCGGGCGTCGCCTACGGGCTTTATCGCGTGGGCGCGGTGGCCGAGAATGCGACGGCGAAAAGCGGCGAGTTGCTGGTGCTGGCCGATGCGCTGGCCGAAAGCGTGCGCGCTGCGGCCAAGGTCGAGGAATGGGAGCGGGTCCGCGACGTGACCGCGGCCGACCTGGAGGGGCTGGTGCTGGCCCATCCCCTGCGCGGCGTCGAGGGCGGTGCGGGCGAATGGGACTATGACGTGCCCATGCTGCCGGGCGAGCATGTGACCGAGGATGCCGGCACCGGCTTCGTCCATACCGCCCCCAGCCATGGCGACGACGACTATCAGCTTGGGCTGCGCTTCAAGCTGCCGATGACCTATAACGTCGAGCCGGACGGCTCCTATCGCGCCGACCTGCCGCTGTTCGGCGGCCAGGCGATCATCGGTGCGGACGGCAAGGAAGGCCCGGCCAATGTCAGCGTCATCAAGCAGCTGGCCTGGGCCGGCGCGCTGCTGGCCAAGGGCAAGATCAAGCATTCCTATCCGCACAGCTGGCGGTCCAAGGCGCCGCTGATCTATCGCAACACGCCGCAATGGTTCGCGGCCATCGACCATGCGCTGGCCGACGGCATGGGCGAATATGGCGACACCATCCGCACGCGGGCGCTGACCAGCATCGACAGGCTGGTGAAATGGTGGCCGCAATCGGGCCGCAACCGCATCCACGCCATGGTCGAGAACCGGCCCGACTGGGTGCTGTCGCGCCAGCGCGCCTGGGGCGTGCCGCTGACCTGTTTCGTGAAGAAGGGCGCGAAGCCCGGCGACCCGGAGTTCCTGCTGCGCGACCAGCGGGTGAACGACCGCATCATCGAAGCCTTCGAACGGGACGGCGCCGATGCCTGGTATCGCCCCGGCTTTGCCGCCGAGGTGCTGGAGGGCGTGGCCGATCCGGCGGATTACGATCAGGTCGTGGACGTGCTGGACGTCTGGTTCGACAGCGGCTCGACCCATGCCTTCGTGCTGCGCGACCGCGCCGACGGGGCGCCGGACGGCATCGCCGACGTCTACCTGGAAGGCACCGACCAGCATCGCGGCTGGTTCCAGTCCTCGCTCTTGCAGGCCTGCGCGACCAGGGGCCGGGCGCCCTATCGCAACGTGGTCACGCACGGCTTCACGCTGGACGAGAAGGGCATGAAGATGTCCAAGTCGCTCGGCAATACCATCGTGCCGGCCGAGGTCATCAAGCAATACGGCGCCGACATCCTGCGGCTCTGGGTGGCGCAGACCGACTATACCGCCGACCAGCGCATCGGCCCCGAGATCCTCAAGGGCACCGCCGACAGCTATCGCCGGCTGCGCAACACGCTGCGCTTCATCCTGGGCAACCTGGCCGGATTCGACGAGGCCGAGCGGGTCGAGGCGGCCGAGATGCCGGAACTGGAGCAATGGGTGCTGCACCGGCTGGCGCAGATCGACCAGCAGCTGCGCAAGGGCTATGACGGCTTCGATTTCCAGGGCGTGTTCCAGACCGTGTTCCAGTTCGCCACCGTGGACCTTTCGGCCTTCTATTTCGACATCCGCAAGGACGCGCTTTATTGCGACGCGCCCGATGCGCTGCGCCGGCGGGCGGCGCGCACGGTGCTGGACCTGCTGTTTCACCGGCTCGTCACCTGGCTGGCGCCGATCCTGCCCTTCACCATGGAGGATGTCTGGCTGAGCCGTTTCCCCTCCGAGGATGACAGCGTGCATCTGCGGGACTTCCCCGTCACCCCGGCGGAGTGGCTGAACGAATCCCTGGCGGCGAAATGGGACACCATCCGCCGCATCCGCCGCACCGTGACCGCCGCGCTGGAGATCAAGCGCACGGACAAGGTGATCGGCGCCAGCCTGGAAGCCGCGCCGGTGGTGCATGTCGAGGAGCCCGAGGATCTGAAGGCGCTGAAATCGGTGGATTTCGCCGATATCTGCATCACCTCGGACCTGAGCCTGACCGCCGATCCGGCGCCGGGCGAGGCGTTCCGGCTGTCGGACGTGCCCGGCATCGGCGTGGTCTTCGAGGCCGCGGAGGGCGAGAAATGCCAGCGCTGCTGGAAGATCCTGCCCGATGTCGGCAGCCACCGCCATCCGGGCACCTGCGCCCGCTGCGATGCGGTGCTGGCCAAGGGGTGACGGTCCCGCCGATGGTTCCCGGCAGCGCCCTGCCGGCCGGGAACCGTCGCTCGCGGCTAGCGCAGCCAGAGGCCGGCCTTCTTCAGGATTTGCCGCGTGCGGCCTTCGTTCAGCGGCATGCGGCGGTCAAACATGGGGCGGATGCGGTCCCGGCCGGTTCCCTCCAGCACGATCTGCCGCGAGGGCGCCCATGCCTCGGCCAGCGGGGCCAGCCGCGGATCGCGCAGCAGCGTCTCGACCGTCTCGACGACCAGGTCGCTTTCCCTGGCATAAAGCAGCGGCAGGTCGCGATAGTGACAGGTCACGTCGCCGTCGAGCCCGGCGAGGCCGGGGCCCGGCCGCCCGCCACCGAGTGCGTGGATCACCAGCGGAAGCGCCACCTGGTCCAGCAGCACGTCCAGCTTCTGGCTGGCCAGCGCCTCGCCGGGATCCTCGCGGATCGCCAGCGCCCAGTCCAGGAAGCGGCGGCCGAATTCCTGCGGGTCGGCGCCGAAGAACCAGCCGGCGTTGAAATACAGGTAACGCTCCCAATGCTCGTCGGGCTGGCTGGTGTCCAGCGAGCTTTCGTAATCCAGCCCGAAACGGTCATAGAGCGACTTCCAGATCGCGCCATAGCCCGGACCGTAAAGCGGCGGCTCGGGCCATGTCGCGCTGCGGCGCATCGAGGCCGAAGGGCGCGAGAAGTCGAAGGGCAGCCGGTCCAGCGGCCCGGTCACCAGCGTATCGCTGTCGAAGAAGACGAAGGGCTCGCCGGGCGGCAGCACCGACAGCGCCTCGATCTTGTTGCCGAAGGGATAGCTGGCGCCGAAATGCCGGGCGGTGAAGGGCAGGATCTCGGCTCCGAAATCCAGCAGCGCCAGGCGGATCGGGGCCGGTATCTTGGTCCGCGCCCCGGTCCAGGCACCCTCGGCACTAGGTTCCGCGACGATCAGCCGGCCGCGCCAGTCGGGAGCGTGGTGGCGCAGGCTGGCGGCGAACAGCGCCGCCTCCATGCCCAGGCGGATGTCCTGGCCGATCAGCAGGATATTGAAGGGGCCGGCCGGCACCGGCGCGGGGGCCCTGGTCTCGGCCTTGGTCTTGACTGCCGGCTTTTTGCGCTTCGCGGCGCGTTCGGCCTGGCGCAACTGGCGCTGGGCTTCGCGCTGGGCGCGGTTGGCGGCCTGCTGTGCGGCCCGCCTGCTCGTCGGGGGCGGGTCCTCCCGGTCCTTGTCTTTTCCCTTGTCCTTGACCACGTCACACATACCCATCTTGCGAATCTTTACCGCGACGGGTTTAGCAACAGGACGGGGTTTCGTTCCAGAGGTGAATTCGGTTTTCCCTATTCAACCACCATGCGATATGGCGGGGAAAGAATAGGGAACGGAAACACCCTTGAATTGCACGAAATGCAGAAACTCGGCAGAAACCTCACCAAAAAGGCAGGTTCCCGCTCAACGGCTTTCATTGCAGGGTGACTTCAGCCGTTGAACGATTTCCACTTTTACAGGTACGGCAAGACCGGGTGAGACGTGGGCACCGTGCTCATCCGGTCGCTCTTTATTCGAATTTGACATTCTACCCGAGACTTGTCGATCATTTCGATAAAACCATGGCGCTTTTCCGCCGATGCTCTTGTGCAGGTTTATTGAATCGCGCGCCCTGCAACCGCACCGGCCAAGGATGTGTCGCGCGCATCGGCCGGGGCCCGGCACCGCCTTGCAGTTGAAATGACGGCATTCGGCTCGCCTATCGTCGGCCGGCAGTCCCTGCCCGTTGCCCAAGGCCGGTTTCCGCCATTTCCCGGCCGGGCATTTTCCCTTTCCAGATCAGCCCGTTTTCCCGGAATCCGGCGGAGGCACAGCAGAGAGGCGGCGAATCCTGCGGCAGATTTCCGGCCGCATGCGGGAACCTCCTGCACGGAACGGTCGTTCAATTCCCACATGCAAACCTAATCCGCTCGAAAGGAGTGCCGATGAACTGGGATATCATCGAAGGCAAATGGAACCAGCTCAAGGGCAGCGTCAGGGAAAAATGGGGCGACCTGACCGATGACGAACTGACCGAGATGGCGGGCAGGAAGGACAAGCTTGCCGGCAAGCTGCAGGAAAAATACGGCTGGACCAAGGAAAAGGCGGAAGAGCAGATCGACCACTTCTTCCGCGACAAGGTCTGACCCCGCTTTCACCCAGGTCCGACGACCCTCGGGGCCTCCGGTTCGCGCCGGGGGCCCTTTTCTTGCCACGGCCCGGCGGGATCAAGAACAAAATGCGAACAAATCCCCCATTGAACCTCTTGCGCGGGCTTCCTATCTTGTCTGCCAGCAGGGGGCGCAGACTGCCTGTCTTTAGGGGTTGCGCCTCTTGGCGAGAAAGGACTGATTCCATGAACGAATTCGCCCAAACCACCCATCCGGTCCTGCCCTTGCGGGACATCGTGGTGTTTCCGCACATGATCGTGCCGCTGTTCGTCGGGCGCGAGAAATCGGTGCGGGCGCTCGAGGCCGTGATGGAGCAGGACCGCCCGATCCTTCTCGCAGCCCAGAAGGATGCCGCGGTCGACGAGCCCGCCGCCGAGGGGATCTTCCGCACCGGCGTTCTGGCCAATGTGCTGCAATTGCTGAAACTTCCCGACGGGACCGTCAAGGTCCTGGTCGAAGGGCGCGAACGCGTCACCATCACCGATTTCGTGCCGAACGACGCCTATTTCGAGGCCCGCTGCGAGATGCTGCCCGAAGAGCCGGGCGACGAAGAGACGCTGGCCGCCCTGACCCGCGCCGTCGCCGAGGAGTTCGAGCGCTACGTGAAAGTGCGCAAGAACATCCCCGAAGAGGTCGTCTCGGCCGTAGCCGAGGCCCGCGATGCGGCGCGCCTGGCCGACCTGGTCAGCGGCCATCTGGGCATCGCGCTGGACAAGAAGCAGGAACTGCTGGAAACGCTGGTGACTGCCGAGCGGCTGGAAAAGGTCTATGGCCTGATGCAGGGCGAGATGTCGGTCCTGCAGGTCGAGAAGAAGATCAAGTCCCGCGTCAAGACACAGATGGAGAAGACCCAGCGCGAATACTACCTGAATGAGCAGATGAAGGCCATTCAGAAGGAGCTGGGCGACGGCGAGGACGGCTCGAACGAGATCACCGAGCTGGAAGAAAAGATCGCGGCGACCAAGTTCAGCAAGGAGGCCCGCGAAAAGGCCGAGGCCGAGCTGAAGAAGCTGAAGTCGATGTCGCCGATGTCGGCCGAGGCCACGGTCAGCCGCAACTATCTCGACTGGCTGCTGGCGCTGCCCTGGGGCGTGAAATCGCGCATCCGCAAGGATCTCGGCAAGGCCGAGGAGGTGCTGGACGCCGATCACTACGGCCTGGAAAAGGTCAAGGAGCGGATCGTCGAATACCTGGCGGTGCAGAACCGCTCGGCCAAGCTCAAGGGGCCGATCCTGTGCCTCGTCGGGCCTCCGGGCGTCGGCAAGACCTCGCTGGGCCGTTCGGTGGCCCGCGCCACGGGGCGCGAGTTCATCCGCATCAGCCTTGGCGGGGTGCGCGACGAATCCGAGATCCGCGGCCACCGCCGGACCTATATCGGCTCGATGCCCGGCAAGATCATCCAGGCGCTGAAGAAGGCCAAGACCACGAACCCGCTGATCCTGCTCGACGAGATCGACAAGATGGGCCAGGATTTCCGCGGCGATCCGGCCAGCGCGATGCTGGAGGTGCTGGACCCCGAACAGAACGCGACTTTCGTGGACCACTATCTCGAGGTGGAATACGACCTGTCGAACGTGATGTTCGTGACCACGGCCAACAGCTACAACATGCCGGGGCCCCTGCTCGACCGGATGGAGATCATCCCCCTGGCCGGCTATACCGAGGACGAGAAGCGCGAGATCGCGCGCCAGCACCTGCTGCCCAAGCAGATCAAGGCGAACGGGCTGCGCAAGGGCGAGTTCTCGGTCAGCGACGAGGCGCTGACCCATGTGATCCGCTACTACACCCGCGAGGCGGGCGTGCGGTCGCTGGAGCGCGAAATCGCCAAGCTGGCCCGCAAGGCGGTGACCGAGATCCTCAAGGGCAAGGTCAAGTCGGTCGAGGTGACGCCCGAAAAGGCCGAGGAATACCTGGGCGTGCGCCGCTATCGCTATGGCCTGGCCGAAAGGGACGACCAGGTCGGCGTGGTGACGGGCCTGGCCTGGACCCAGGTCGGCGGCGACCTGCTGCAGATCGAGGCGCTGAAGCTGCCCGGCAAGGGCCGGATGAAGACGACCGGAAAGCTGGGCGAGGTGATGAAGGAATCGATCGACGCCGCATCCTCCTTCGTCCGCTCGATCAGCCCCGAGCTGGGGGTGAAGCCGCCGAAGTTCGAGAAGGTGGACATCCACGTCCACGTCCCCGAAGGCGCGACGCCCAAGGACGGGCCGTCCGCGGGCATCGCCATGGTGACCTCGATCGTGTCGGTGCTGACGCAGATCCCGGTCCGCAAGGACGTGGCCATGACCGGCGAGGTCACGCTGCGCGGCAACGTGCTGGCCATCGGCGGGCTCAAGGAAAAGCTGCTGGCGGCGCTGCGCGGCGGCATCAAGACCGTGCTGATCCCGGCCGATAACGAAAAGGATCTGGCCGAGATCCCGGCCAACGTCAAGGAAGGGCTCAGGATCATCCCGGTCAGCCATGTGCGCGAGGTGTTGCAGCAGGCGCTGGTGCGGATGCCCGAGCCCATCGAATGGGACGAGGCCGCCGAGGAAGCGGCCGAGGCCAGCCGGCTGGCCGCGACCCGTGACCAGGGCAGCGGCGGCGCGGCGGTCGCCCATTGACACAAGCAACCGCGCGGGCCATCCCGCGCGGTTTTTTCTTGACCGAGGCTCCATCAGAAAGGAGTTCGCTCATGGCAAGATCGGAGGGAAAACCGAAAAGGGAAAGCACCGCCGAGCCTGAGCCGGCAAGGGTTCTGCAAAAGCGGCAGCTTCTGGCCCAGGTCGCGCGGCGGACCGGCCTGCGCAACAGCGAGGTCAAGGCCGTCGTCGAGGCCACCCTGGCTGAGCTGGACGAGGCGATTGCGGCGGGCATGACGCTGGCGCTGCCGCCCTTGGGCCGGGCGCGGATCAGCCGGCGCAACGACAGATCGGGCGGCGAGGTCATCACCCTGCGCCTGCGCCGCCGCGCCGCCGGCGAGGCATGATTTTTCGTCCAAAGCCTCTTGCAGCCCGCCGCGGCTGCGGCTATCTAGCGCGCATCGGGCGATTAGCTCAGCGGTAGAGCGCTTCGTTCACATCGAAGATGTCAGCGGTTCAAATCCGTTATCGCCCACCATGATTCCCAGCGACTTAGGCCAGCGCATACGAAGCGCGCCTAGGTCGGCTGGATCCCTCCTCCCCCAGGCAGCAGGACGGCCGCGCATTTTCGCAGCCCCCGCCGGTTGTTGACGGCGGCGGCTCTGTCTAGCATCGCCGCGGACGATCGGGGCAACAGGGGCATGCCATGAAGCTAGGGACAATGTTCGCGGCCTTCGCCATCGCCGCCGGCCTGGGCCAGGCCGCGACGGCGCAAGAGATCGCGTTCTTCCGCATCGGCACCGGCGGCACCGCCGGCACCTATTACCCGATCGGCGGGCTGATCGCGAATGCGATCTCGAACCCGCCCGGCTCGCGTGCCTGCGAGGAAGGCGGCTCCTGCGGGGTGCCGGGGCTGGTGGCGACGGCGCTGGTCACGAGCGGCTCGGTCGGCAATGTGAAGGCCATCGACGGCGGCAGCCTGGAGGCCGGCTTCAGCCAGTCCGACGTGGCCTATTGGGCGCAGACCGGCACCTATGAGGGGCAGGATGCCGATGTCGCCACGCTTTCGGTCGGGGCGCAGCTGGTGACAAGCGCCGACCAGCCCGAGGTGCTGGTCCACGGCATCACCCAGGCGCTTTACAACCAGACCACGCAAAGGCTGCTCGCCGCCGGCCATCCCAGGGGCAGGCTGATCACGCTGGAGAATGCGACCCAGGGCGCGGGCATCCCCTTCCATCCGGGCGCCGAGCGTTTCTACAGGGAAGCCGGCCAGCTGGAATGAACCGGGTCGCGAACGGCGATGCCCGCGTCCGTGGGCCGGCGTTTGCCTTGCCAAATTATTTCCATTATACATGAATAATGGAAAAGAATCGCGTTCTCGACACGCTCGCCGCCCTGGCCCATGACATCCGGCTGGATGTGTTTCGCTTGTTGGTCCAGGCCGGTCCCGAGGGTCGGACGGCAGGCGAGATCGCGGATATGCTGAACATCCGCGCCAATACGCTGTCGAACAACCTGACCGTCCTTGCCGCGGCGGGGCTGGTGCATTCGGCGCGCGAGGGCCGCTCGATCCGCTATTTCGCCGGGATCGAGGCGATGCGCGGGCTGCTGGCCTTCCTGATGCAGGATTGCTGCGGCGGCCGGCCCGAGCTGTGCCAGCCGGTTCTGGACCAGATCGCCCGCAACGGCCGGAGGCCCGCCATGACCGACCATCCCTATCACGTCCTTTTCCTCTGCACCGGCAATTCGGCCCGCTCGATCCTGGCCGAGGCCATCCTGAATGCCGAAGGCGAGGGCCGGTTCCGCGCCCATTCCGCCGGCTCGTTTCCCAAGGGCACGGTCCATCCCCTTGCCCTGCAACTGCTCGAGCGGCGGGGGCATGACACGGCCGGGCTGCGCTCGAAAGGCTGGGACGAGTTTGCCGGTCCCGAGGCGCCGCAGATGGATTTCGTCTTCACCGTCTGCGACGATGCGGCCGGAGAGATCTGCCCGGTCTGGCCCGGCCAGCCGATGACCGCGCATTGGGGCCTGCCCGACCCGGCCGCCGCCACCGGCACCGAGGCCGAGCGGCACTTGGCCTTTGCCCAGACCTATCGCGCGCTGAAGAACCGCATCTCGGCCTTCGTCAGCCTGCCCATCGCCTCGCTCGACCGCCTGTCGCTGCAAGGCCATGTGGACCGGATCGGCCGGGCCGCCGATACCCGCGCCGAAGGCTGATCGCCGGCCTGTCGCAGCGCGGGCCGGCGGGGCCACGATCGTCGCAATCGGCACCCCGCGCCGCCATAGCCTGGCCCCGGCGGATGCGCGGCGCATTGGTGAACGGCCCCGGCGACCTTCGCGTCCATCGCCAGGAACACCCGTCGGCGTGCGGACGAACGGCCGGTGACGCTGGCGCCGGTGGCCATCGCCCGAACGCCTTGCCCCAGGGGACCGGGATCGCCATCCGTCACGGTCCCGCCGGCAGCCCGCGCCGGGGTTCAGAACCGCCAGCCCCCGGCAAGCCGGATGCTGCGCCCCATCTCGTAAAGATTGGTCACGCCGCCCGACACGCTGTAGGGGGTGGAGTGATCCAGATAGCGCTTGTCGAAGATGTTCTGGATCGCCAGGCTGTATTCCTGCCCTTCCGCCGGCCGCCAGACCACCGACAGGTCATGCACGGCATAGCCCGGCAGTTCCTCGAGCGCGGTGAAGGTGGCGGGCAGGTCGTCCTCGGCCAGGACCAGGATGCTGGTCCAGGCGAATTGCAGGTCATGCGCGGCCATGGCATGGGCAATGTCCAGCACGAGCTTGTCGCCCTGGGGCGCCACGCCGTTCGACCAGTCGCCCGGCCCGACCGGAACGCCGGCGTAATCGACATCGGCGCGGGAATAGCTGAGGTCCAGGCTCCAGTCGCCCCAGTCCCGGCCAAGCCGCGCGGTAAAGCCCCGGCTGTCGATGTCGCCGCCGCGCGTCCGGGCATAGGGCATGCCGCGCTGCCCGCCGTAAAGGATCGAACCCTCGATGCGGGTGTCGAAGAGGGTCAGCCCCGCGCGCCATCCATTGGCGTCGAAGGCGGCGCCGATCTCGGTGGTGCGGGCGCGTTCGCCCTCCAGCGTCGGGTCGGTGGCGGCGGCGTTGATCCCGCTTGTCAGCTGCGTTCCCGGCACCGGACGGACGCCGCGATGCGCCTCGGACCACGAGGCGAAAAGCGACAGCCCCTGCGCCGTTTCAAAGCGCAGCCCGACATTCGGGCTGAGGTGGTCGCCGTCATAGACGTTCCCCGCCAGATCGGCCAGCGAGGTGCTGTCATAGCGCAGCCCGCCCGAGGCCAGCCAATGCCCGGCAAAGCCGTATTCGGCCTGCAGATACAGGCCATGCGTCTCGCCCGTCTCCGAGACGCGCGGGCCCGAGCCGGCGCGGCCGCGCGACTGTTCCCTCGTGTAGTCATAGCCATAGGTCAGCACCAGCGCCCCCAGTTCCGAACGGTTGCGGATATCCAGGCCGCTGGTCAGCCACTCGCCCTCGGACGGCGAGGCGGTCACCCGCTTCAGCGCGCTGCGGTTGTCATAGGCGCGCAATTCCAGGTCGATCAGCGGGTTGCCCGCCGGAGCATAGGAATAGCGCAGGCTGGTGGTTTCGCGGGTGAACTCCTGGTCCTGCGGCTCGGCATCCGGCAGGCCGAAATTGGCCTGCGTGGCGCGCATGCCGTTATCCTCGCGCCGGTTGTGGGTCAGGGCGATCTCGTGGTCCGGGGCGGGACGGAAGCGCAGCTTGACCAGGCCCTCGGCGGGTTCGTCGTCGCTATAGGGAACCGCGTTGCCGCCGCCGTCCTTGTAATTGCCGGCCCAGGTCTTGGACCCATAGACCAGATAGGAAAAGCGCTCGTCCGGCCGGCCGTAGAAGCCCAGGGACGGCGAAAGCCGGTCGCCATTGCTCTGCCCGGCGAAACGCAGCATCACCCCCTGCCGCTGCCCCGGCAGAAGCAGATCCTCGGCATCCTTGGTCTCGTAGCGGATGGCGCCGCCCAGGGCGCCCGGACCGGCCAGCGCGCCGCCGGTGCCCGCCTCGACCTCGACCCGCTTCAGCATGAAGGGGTCGATGCCCATGTTGCCGTTGTGGCGAAACAGGTTGCCGCTTTGGCGGGCGCCGTCCACGGTGACGTTGAGGCTGGTTTCCTCGATCCCGCGGACATAGACCCTTTGCGCCGTGCTGCGGTCGGCGCCGCTGACATGGACCTCGGGCTCGGCGGCATAGAGATCGTTGAGCGTCAGCGGCTGGCGCTGCGCGATCCTTTCATCGGTCACCGTCTCGCCGTCCGCGTCGGTTCCGGCCTTGAGATAGATCGTTTCCAACCGCACCGTGTCCTCCTGGGCCGCGGCAGAGGTCATCGCCAAGGCCGAAGCCGTGGCCAGCCCGGCGGCCAGGGCAACCCGACACCCTTTTCCCGAAATCAACCTTTTCACAATCATCTGTTCCTTCGCCTCCGGCAAACCCGATAAATTTTCTTGGGTATGCAGGCTTGTATCAGCCGGGCGGGGGGCGGTCTGTTTCGCCCCGGCCAAAAGCCGTCGAGAAACGGACAGGGCGCGATCAGGATCCCGGACGGCGGCCGCGCCCGGTCGGGGCGGCGCTGTCGCGCAGGAAGTCCGAGGGGGTCATGCCCGTCACCTTGCGGAACATGGCGGTAAAGGCGCTCTGGCTGGCATAGCCCAGGTCCAGCGACACGGCCAGCACCGACTGCCCCTCGGCCAGGCGCGCCATCGCCTCCATGATCCGCAGCCTTTGCCGCCATTGCCCAAAGGACAGCCCGGTTTCGCGCAGGAACAGCCGCGCGAGCGTGCGCGCGCTCATATGCGCGGCATCGGCCCATTGCTCCAGCGACCGGCCGTCCTCGGGGTGACGCACCATCCGGTCGAGCAGCGGCCCCAGCCGGTCGTCTCCGCTTAGCGGCAGGTGCATCGCCGCCACGTCGCGGGCGCTGCGGATCTGGTCGGCGATCACCTGATGCACCCGCGCATCCGCCCCGACCGGCAAGGCCTCCGCCCCGCGGCCAAGCGCATAGGCGATCAGCTCGGCCAGCAGCGGCGAGACGGTCATCACCTTGGCCCGGCCCGGCATGTCGCGGCAGATCCCGGCATCGACATAGGCGTTATGCACCTCGGTCGCGGCAATCCCCTCGACATAATGCAGCACGCCGGAGGGGATCCAGATCGCCTGTCGGGGCGAGGCGGTCCAGATCTCGCCCTCGGTCCAGATCCGGCAGCGGCCGCTGCGCGGGAACAGGAACTGGCCGCGGGCATGGGCATGGGGCTTGCAGGCCTGGCCCTCGCGCAGGCGGGTGATGCGCAGCAGCAGCGGCGCGCTCCAGCTGTCGATCTGGCGCAGGCGCCCGAGTTCGGGGCCGGCAAAAGCGGTCGTCCGGTCCTGGGCAAAGCCTGGCATGGTCGCGGGATACCTCCTGATCCGCCATGCCTAGAATACCTGAGTGTTAAGGTGAATCATTTCGGGCAGCGATGACTTGTCGCGCCCCGGCAGCCCCCGCCTAGTTCGATCCCAGGTGGCGCAGCCCGTGGGTCACGTCGGCGCGCACGGCAAGCCGCAGCCCCGGCTCGTCCCCCGCCCGCAGCGAGGCCAGGATCATGCGGTGATGGCGCGGCGGCTCGTTGCGCTTCATCCGCCCGTAAAGCGCCCGCATGGTCGGGCCCAGCTGCAGCCAGACCGTCTCGACGATGGCCAGCATCGCCGGGGCTTGGGCGCGCAGGTAAAGCAGGCGATGAAACTCCAGGTTGGTGCGGATATAGCCCACGGCGTCGTGCCGTTCGGCCGCCTCGCCGATGGCGGCGTTGATGACGGCCATGCGCTCGATAAGGGCCTGGTGGGCGCGCGGCAGGGCGCGGGCGGCCAGTTCCGGCTCGATCAGCCCGCGCAGGGCGGCAAGCTCCTCGATCCGCTCGACCGACAGTTCCGGCGTGGCGATACGCCCCGAAGAGGACAGCGACAGCGCCCCCTCGGCCCCCAGCCGCCGCACCGCCTCGCGCGCGGGCGTCATCGAGACGCGATGCTCGGCCGCGATGCCGCGCAGGGTCAGGGGCAGGCCCGGCGGCAGCTCGCCCAGCATGATGCGCTGGCGCAGGTTGCGATAAAGCCGCTCATGGGCCGAACTTTCCGAGGAACGCGAAGCTGTCATGCGCCATCTGTGATCACAAATGCCGTCGTCGTCAAGCCGCCTCGATCAGGAACGAAAGCGCCAGGCCAGCAGTTCATGCCCGTGCCGGCGCAGCCAGTCGCGATGGCGGGCGTAATCGGGCATCAGCCGGCCGGTTGCGGTCCAGAAGGCGGCCGAATGGTCCATGTGCAACAGATGCGCCACCTCATGCGCGGCGACATAGTCCAGCACCTCGGGCGGCGCCATGGCCAGCCGCCAGGAAAACATCAGCCGCCCGTCATGGGTGCAAC
This sequence comes from Paracoccus sp. pheM1, assembly GCF_018499825.1. Taxonomy (NCBI): domain Bacteria; kingdom Pseudomonadati; phylum Pseudomonadota; class Alphaproteobacteria; order Rhodobacterales; family Paracoccaceae; genus Paracoccus; species Paracoccus sp. pheM1. The sequence continues at coordinate 528,506 of NZ_JAGXCX010000001.1, read as the reverse complement.
TGCCCCAGCGCGAGCGCGTGTCGCGCAGCGCCAGCGCGCGAAACCCGCGCCCCAGCGCCGCGGCATGGCGGTCGCAGGCCCGGCTTAGCCGCGCCTGCGCCAGGTGCTTCAGCCAGGCCTCGACCAGCAGGCCGGCGGGACGGCCCTGCGGGACCAGCAGCAGCGCCTCGGTCAGTTCCACCCGCCGCCCGTCATGGGGCACGATCCGGCGCGGGCGCCCCTCGACGGGCAGCAGGGCACCCGGTTCGACCACGCAGAGCGGCGGCATCCCGGCGCGGGTCTGCCGCAGCCATTCGGCCCGCGATTCGGCAAAGGCGCGGCCGTCCGACAGGCTGGTGCGGCTGGGCAGGGTCAGCACCACCTCGCCCCCCGCGCGCGCTACGCGCAGGGTCATGCGCCGCGCCCTGGACGAGCGCCGCAGCGTCACCGGAATGTCGCCTCCGACCAGAATCCTGTCCATCCGTTCCCCCATCTTGCGAAGGGCCGCGCCTCTGCCCATCTTTCCCCCGCACCGCCGGCCGGCCGCAAGGGGGAAAAGGCTTTGACACCCTGCCCCGGCTGTGGCAGGGGACAGCGGATTTAGCTGAACGCGGCAGAAAGAGAACAACCATGCCCAAAGAGGAATGGGGCACGAAACGCCTTTGCCCCCATTGCGCGACGCGCTTTTACGACCTGATGAACGACCCGATGACCTGCCCGGCCTGCGGCGCGGAATTTACCGTGGAAAGCCTGACCAACGGTCGCTCGCGCTCGCTGATCTCGGAAAAGACCGCTGCGCGCGACGCGGACCAGGCCGACCTGGCCGAGGACGAGGATCTGGACGACGACGCCGACACCGGGGATCTGGACGACGATCTGCTGGACGATGACGACGACGATGGCGACATGTCGCTGGACGACATCGCCGACGTGCCGGACAGCGACGACGAATAGTTCCGCGTCCTGACCAACCAGAAGGCCCCGGAGCGCGACCGCGCCGCCGGGGCCTTCCTCTATTGGGCCATGGCAGGCTCCGGCGGGTATCGTCGATCTTGGCCCGGCCTTCGCCGGGCGGTGCGGCCATAATGAGGGCACGCGCCCGCCCAGGGGCTGGCGTAGGCTTAGCGGCAGGGATCAGCCGTTGCCTTCGCCACCATCGCCGCCGGAATCACCGCCATCGGAGCCGCCATCCGAACCGCCGTCGGAGCCGCCGTCCGCGCCGCCATCTGCGCCCCCGTCAGAGCCCCCGTCAGAGCCGCCGCCATCCGCCCCGTCGGAGCCGCTGTCGGAGCCGCTGTCGGAGCCGTCCGAACCATCGCCATTCTCTCCGGTTCCGTCGCCAGTCCCGTCGCCGGTCCCGTCACCCGTATCGCCGCCCGTATCACCCCCGGCATCCTCGCCGGGTTCATCACCGGCGCCGGGCCCATCCTGGGTTTCCGAGGCGGTCGGCCCGCCCTTGCCGCTTTCGTCCGGTTCGGCGCGAAGTTCCACGCCGTCCACAGAGATCAGGCTGCCATTGGCGATGCTGTAGACCAGTTCGGTGGGCTGGCCGTTGCGCTGCGCATTGATCGTCAGGATCGGGCCCTCGCGCAGGATATGCACATCGCTGAAGCCCTGCGCGATCAGCGTCCGCGCAATCTCCTGGTCATTGTCGAGCTGCTCCAGCAACGGGTAATCCGGCTCGAGAACCGCGCCCACCGGGGCGCTCGGCTCGACCGCAGCGCCCGGCGCGATGGCGGTGTTGCCCGAGGGCGTCTCGATGACGGTGGTATCGCCTTCGATCACCTCGCCGCTTTGCGCAAGCGCGGTGGAGCCCATGATGGCGCCAAGCGCCAATGCCTTGCCGCCGACCAGGGCGGTCGTCAAACTGCGTTTCAGCATGACTCTTACCTCCTTCATGCTCATCGGGTCTAAACCCCGGCAAGCGGGAAAGGGTTTCGTCGCGCCGGATCGCATCCGCGTCATCCCGCGCAGCTGCGTATCGTTGTCGCACCCCCTTGAAACCGTTTTCGAGAATCGCCGACCGGGGCGAAAATACCCTCGACGGCGCGGCGCCCGGAGCGGTTGGCAGCGCCGTCACCCCTGCCGATCCGCCAATCCGGCAGCGGGCGGGAAATCCGTCCATATCGTGGAAATATCAGGCGCCTGACGCCAATTCTCTGCAGAATTCGGGCAATAACTGCCCAAAAAGTCAGCTTCTCATGCAGCACCCCGTGGGGCATCACTGGGCCTGTTCGCGTTCCGATTGTTGTCTCTGGCGGATTGCAATCAGTTATCGATTGCCTGGGAGGTTTGTTGTGAAAAGTATTCTGTTTGGAATGAAGGCCGACTGGTCGGCAGCTTTGGAGCGCAGCGCGCAGGCCATCGGCATCCAAAGCCATATGGCGGATCTTCGCCATGCCGATCTGTCCAGCTATGACGCCGTGGTCCCGCTGACCCTGTGGGACCGCGATTTCCTGGATCAAAGGCGTGCCGGGGGCGAGATGTTCAACGCCCTGTTCCCCAGCGCCACGGCGCAGGAAAACTGCCATGACAAGCTTGCTTTCAACCGGCTGATGGCCAGCGCCGGCCTGGGTGATTACGTCCCGGCCATGTTCGCCGATCCCGGCAACCTTCCGATTGGCGAGCCCATCATCGTCAAGCGCCGCAAGGACGAATGGGGCAAGCTGTCGCGTATTTGCTGCCTGACCCCGGATTCGCCGCTGGTCTACGATCCCGAGCAGGAATTCCTGCAGGAATATATTCCCGGCACGACCGAATTATCCGCATATCTGCTGATGCGCGACGGCCGGATCGCTTTTTCCCGCACGGCCACATTCGACATGCCGGACATGCCGCATGTGAAGGGGATCAATACCGGGCACAAGAGCCTGGTATGGCAGGAAGGTTCGCGCCATGGGGATCTGTTCACGGAAATCCTGGACAGGGTGGGGTTTGCGAATGGCGCCTGCTGCATCGACTATCGCGAAGTGGACGGCAAGCCCAAGATCTTCGAGATCAATCCACGGCTCGGCGGGTCCATCACCGGAAATGCGGGCAGCTATTTGCAGCATTACCTGATTGCAGCTTGCGGCAAGCGCCTGCTGCCTGCGCCCGCCCCCGAGCCGCTGCAAGCGGCGGCGTGACCGGCCGCCCGCTTCTGCATATCCCTGCCCTCGGCCGTTTGTTTCGGCCGGGGGATCGCCGTCAGATCGCGAAGATGTCGTCCGCCACCTGGGCCACGGTCAGGTTCTGGCCGTTGACCACGATCCGGTCGCCGTCGCCGAAGTCGATGACCACGCCATTCGCTGTCTTTTGCATGTGGTCGCGGATGAAGGCGGCGGGGTTCGCGTCCAGCATGGCATCGTCGATCAGCAGCCGGTCGATGCCACGCTGATAGCCGTTGATCGTATCGGCGCCATGGCCATCCTGGAAGATGAAGACATCGGCCCCGGCCCCGCCGACCAGAACGTCGTTGCCATAGCCCCCATGCAGCGTGTCATTGCCATCGCCGCCGATCAGGCGGTCGTTGTCTCCTTCCCCCCTGAGCCAGTCATTGCCTGCACCGCCGTCCAGCCTGTCAGCACCGGTTCCACCCAGCAATGTGTCGAAACCCGCCCCACCCAAAAGCGTGTCATTGCCGGCATCCCCACGAATCTGGTCATGTCCGGCGGCCCCATCCAGGGTGTCGTTGCCGTTGCCACCTTGCAGGGTATCGTTGCCGTAACCGCCATGCAGGGAATCGAAGCCTTCGCGACCGATGAGCCGGTCGTTACCCCCGCTACCGTTCAGCGTGTCATGCCCCGCCTTGCCGTCCATCCAATCGTGACCGTCCCCGCCCGACGCAACATCATGCCGGGCCGTCAGGCGATAATCGTCGTTGCGCGGCGTGCTTTGCGTCGGGCCGGGGGTGACGAAGACCTCGCCGTTGAAGCTTGCCAGCCAGTCGGCGCGGGACTGCATCGACAGGTCCGCGCCGGGATTGGCGACGCGGGTGAAGGTGCCGGTGTCGACGCGCACCTGCCCGTCCGTATCGGCAAAGTTCTGCGTCGCCATCAGCACCTTGTAGTCGCGGCCGTTCACCGTCAGATAGCCGACCTCCAGCCCGATGCCGATAAAGGCCGCATCGCTCATGATGTTCTGATAATGGCCGGAACTGTTCATCAGGTTCTGGTGCAGCTGGCGGATCTCGTCGCGCAGGTCGGCCTCGCCCTGGATGGACACATAGGCGATGTTCTCGGCCGTCATCCAGTTGCCCGCCAGGTCGAAGCCCGCCGCCTCCATCCGCTCGCGCGAGGAAGAGCCGCCGCGGCCGGTATGCGAGAACACATCCGTCTCCAGCATCCAGCGGCTATGGCCCTCGGCCGAATCGTTGAGCCGTTTTTCGATGGACAGCGCGGGAAGCCCTTCGGCCCGGCGAGCCTGGTTGACCAGGCTGACGAAGTAGCGCTCGTTTGCAGATGCAAAGGACATGGTCGTTATCCGCCTAGCGAGAATTCATCTCATGAAATGCAGCTTCAGGGAGCATATCAGAGCCTGGGCGGAATCAGAACCACCGCCAGGGCAGGACGGCGGATATCAGCCAGCCGCCCCGCCGCCAGGGCCGGGCGCGCAGGCATCGCCCGGACCTGCGCCGCCCGAACGCCGCAACCGGCGGACCCGTTTGATCTGGACCAAGGCCGGGGCTAAGCTCGCCACGCGCACCGTCACCTGGACATGAGAAATGATGACCGATCCCTCCAAGCCCGTTGTCGCGGTGACCGGCGCCAGCCGCGGCATCGGCCATGCCATCGTGCGCCACTTCCACCGCCAGGGCTGGAACGTCATCACCCTGGCGCGCACGCCCTTCTCGACCCAGTGCCCCTGGGCCGAAGGCATCATCCATCACATCGAGGTCGACCTGTCCGATCCCGGCTCGATCACCGACGCCGCCGACAGGCTGAAACGGATGCTGGACGGGCACGGGCTGTCGGCCCTGGTCAACAATGCCGGGATTTCCCCGAAGTGCGGGGACGGCGGGCGCATGGGGGCCTTGGTCACGCCGCTGGCAACGCTCCTGAGCGTGCAGCAGGTCAATCTGGTCGCCCCGCTGCAGCTTTGCCAGGAGCTTCTGGAGCCGCTGAAGGCAAGGCAGGGCGCGGTGGTCAACATCACCTCGATCGCGGGCAGCCGGGTGCATCCTTTCGCCGGCGCGGCCTATGCCGTTTCCAAGGCCGCGCTCTCGGCCCTGACCCGCGAGCTGGCCTATGACCTTGCCGAATACGGGGTGCGGGTGAACGCCGTCGCCCCCGGCGAGATCGAGACCTCGATCCTGTCGCCGGGCACCGACAGGATCATCGAGGCGCAGGTGCCGATGAAGCGCCTCGGGCGCCCGGAAGAGGTGGCGGAGGTGGTCTATTTCCTCGCCAGCGGGCAGGCGTCGTATGTCACCGGCAGCGAGATCCACATCAACGGCGGCCAGCATGTCTGATCCGGTCGCGGGGGGCTGCCGGACAGGCGGAAACCCCTGGGCTCCGGCCGTCACACCCCGGCCCGCGCCTCGGGCAAGACCCTGATCCGGCGGCGCTTGGCGTCGGTTTCCGGCGGCAGGCCGCCATGAAAGACAAGCGCGGGCAGTTCGGCCCCCAGTCGCCGCGCCAGCCCGGCCAAGCTGGTTCGCAGCGCCGGCTCGACACCCGGCGCGGCTGCGTCCAGCCACAGGTGCAGCATCCTGCCCTGCTGGACGACCCGATAGTCGCGCAAGGGCTGCGGCAGGCAGGCGATGGCGGTTCGAATCGCCTCGGACGCGACCATGCGCGGCCCCGTGGCCGAGGGCCACCACAAGACATCGTCCTCGCGGCCTTCGATCCGGGCGATGCGCTGGCTGGCGCAGCCGCAGGGGCAAGGCTCGGGATCGGGAATCAGCACGTCGTCCAGGCGATAGTTCAGGATCGGCAGGCTTTCGCGCGTGAAATCATGGATGACCGGGCAGAAGGCGCCGCTTGCCGCATCGATCACGTCGCGGTCGATGCGCAGCCAGCGTTCGTTCAGGTGCAGGTGGCCCAGCCGGCAGGTCATCGCCAGGACGCCCTCGGTCGCCTGGTAGACCTGGTGGACGCGGGTGCCGAAGGCGCGTTCGATCAGCGCCGCATCCTCGGGGGACAGCGTCTCGGCGACCGAGATCACCCGCCGCGGCGACAGGGCCAGCCCGCCCGCCGCCTGCCGCTCGGCCAGCATCGCCAGGATGCGCGCGGGCGCGATCAGGACGCTGGGGTCCAGATCGGCCAGCCGGGCCAAGTGGTCCTCGAAGGGCGACAGCAGGTCGAAGAAGGCAAAGCGGACCAGCGGATTCGACAGGCTGCGATAAAGCGCATTGTCGGCGCGCATGAAGAACGCCACGCGCTGGCGCCGCCACAGTTCCGGCCAGTAGCGCCCCAGCATGATCGCGGCCCAGAGCCGCCTTTCCCGCGGCGTCGCCAGGAACAGCCCGCGCTGGCCCGAGGTGCCGGTGGACAGCCCGACCGAGACCTTTCCGATCAGCGGGCGAAAATCGCGGCTGGCCTCGGCCCGGATGGCCACCTGCATCGCCGCGTCATGGTCGATGCCGCAGGTGTTGATGGCCGAGAAATTCGCCATCAGCCGCGCCTTGTCCATGCGCGGCAACGCCTTTAGCGGCAGGTCGGCCATGCCGCGATAGAAGGGCGAGCGCGGCATGACCCGCGCGCGGAAGCGGTGAAAGGCGGCGGCGTGATGCGCCTCGATCTCGGCGCGGCAGGAAAAGCCGCGGCCATGGCGGCTGTGCAGGAATGCGGTCAGGCTCATCTGGCGGTCTCGGGGCAATGCGAGGGGTCGATGGTGATGTCGGGGCGGCGCAGCATCAGCGCGCGCAGCCGGGCGAAGGTCCGGCGATAGGCGGGGGCATCGCCCAGGCGCGCCAGCACCGAGCCGGGCGGCAGCCGGTTTGCGCGCAGCTGCGCCCGGCCATAGGCGGCATCGGCGACCAGGAAGCGCGCGGCCTCGGGCAGCCAAATCCCCATCTGGCCGGTGCCGTGGCCCGGCAGCGGCACGGCGATCAGCCGGCCGTCGCCCAGCAGGTCATGGCCTTGCGGAAATTCGGGCAGGCCCGTCGGGACCGCCACGCATGCCTCGACCGGCTGCGGATCGCGCGCCAGGATCGCGTCGCGCAAAAGCGGCGGACAGGCGGCGCGGATGCTGGCCAGATCGCCGAGCGCCCGCAATTCGGCAATCGCCGCGGCCGAGGCCGTGACCGGGATGCCGGCCGGCAGGTCGATCAGCCCGGCGCTGTGATCGGCATGCATATGGGTCAGGAACACCAGATCCGGCAGGCGCGGCAACCGGCGCAGCAGCTGTTCCTGCGCCGGCAGCCGGACGGGGGTCAGCCAGCGATAGAGCCGGGCCGGAAAGCCCCGCGTCGCCGCGAAGAAGGCCGGCCCATAGCCGGTATCGACCAGCACGCAGGCGCTTTCCGTCTCGACCAGCGTGGCCAGCGCCGGGAAGGTGGCGCCGCCCAGGCCCGGCAGTCCCGCGCCCCAGGCCGGGGCGCGGCATTCGCCGATCTTCAGCGTGGTCAGGCGAAGCATTCCGCCACCCCCTCCTGGAAGCCGACCCGCGGCCGATAGCCCAGATCCCGCCGCGCGGCCGAGATGTCCAGCGTCAGGCTGCTGCCCAGGGACGCCACGGCCTGCAAGGTCAGCCGCGGCTCGGCCCCGCCGCGCATCCGGGCCACGGCCTCGGAGGCACCGGCCAGCCAGCGCGCCGGCCCCTGCGGCAGCGGCATGCCGCGCAGGCGCAGCCCGGCGCGATGCGCGATGATCTCGGCCAGGTCGCAGAACCGGAAAGCCTCGCCCGAGGTGATGTTCCACACGCCCCCGCGCGGACCCGAGGCGGCCAGGATCATCCCCCGCGCCGCATCGTGCCGATGCGTCAGGTCGATCAGCGCCCGCCCGCCCCGGATCATCGGCAACCGGCCGCGCCGCATCGCCTCGATCACCCGCGGCAGCAACGCCCGGTCGTGGCGGCCGTAGATGGCACGCGGGCGGATCGCCGTGCAGCCCATGGCCCCGGCATGGCCCAGCACCATCCGCTCGGCCATAAGCTTGCTTTCGGCATAGAGCGACAGCGGGCGCGCCGGCAGCGGCGCATCCTCGGCCACGTCCAGCCTGTCGGTGCCGTCGGCATAGATGCTGGGCGATGAGGCAAGGACGAAGCGCTTGACCCCTGCCCGCTCGGCCGCGTCCAGCAATCGCTGGGTCGCCAGCACGTTGTCGGCATGGAACTCGGCCCGCGTGCCCCAGGCCGAGCTGCGCGCGGCGCAATGGAACAGCACGTCGATGCCGTCGAGCAGCGGGCCCAGATCGGCGCTGACCAGATCGGCGGCGCGAAAGCCGGGCAGCGCCGCGGGCTGGCGCGCGGTGGTGCTGACGTCCCAGCCATGCATCGCCAGCTGCTCGACCAAGGCGCGGCCCAGGCAGCCGCTGGCCCCTGTCACCAGCGCGCGCATCAGAACCGCACCATCGTGCCGCCGAGCGAGATGCCGGCCGAGGTGCCCATCAGCAGCGCCGTATCCCCGCGCATCAGCCGCCCCGAGCGCACCGCATGATCCAGCGCCGTCGGGATCGAGGCCGCGATCTGGTTGCCGGCATGGGCAAAGATGTCGATCACCCGCTCGGGCGGCAGCCACAGGTTGCGGGTCGCGTGCTGCAGGGCCTGGGCGCTGGCCTGGTGCGGGATGACGCAGGCGATGCCGTTCAGCCCCACCTCGGCCTTTTTCAGCAGCCTTTGCAGAAAGCGCGGCAGATAGCGCGAGGCGACCTTGAACGCCTTGCCCCCGTCCATGTGAAAGCGGTCCTGGCCCGGCGCGATGCCGCGGGCCGGATTGACCCGCGTGCCGCCCGCCGCCAGCACGCAGGCGTCATGGCCATGGGCATAGGTCTGGAAATCATGCGCCAGCACCGCGCCCTTGCCGCCCGCCTCGACCACCACGGCCGCGGCGCCGTCGCCAAAGATCGCGGCAGCCTCGGGCCGGTTCCAGTCCAGCCCGACCGAGGCGATGTCCGAGGAAAACACCAGCGCCCGCCGCACCCGGCCGCATTGGACATGCATGGCCGCAAGATCCAGCGCCTGCAGGAAGCTGAGGCAGGTCGCGTTCACGTCGAAGGCCGGAATGCCGGACCGGCCCAGCCCCAGCCGTTCCTGCACCAGCGTCGCGGTCGAGGGGATCGGCTGTTCCATCACCCCGCAGGCGCCCAGGATCATGTCCAGATCCTCGGGCTTGCAACCCGCCATCTCCATGGCGCGCCGCGCCGCCTCGGCGCCCATGAACGAGGTGGTTTCCTCGGGCATGGCGACATGGCGCGAGGCGATGCCGAAGCGCGCCTGGCATTCGCCCTGCGCCCATCCCATGCGGTCGTCGATATCGGTCGAAGGCAGGACCGTGGCGGGCAGGTAGCTGCCGGTCCCGGTGATTGTGAGATTGATCGGAGACATGTGAGGCACCATTATTGAACGATGTTCATTAACATTGACAATCGCCCCGATTCCTGTCAAGCATATTTTTGAACATAGTTCAGGAACACCATGGCCAGACCCAGACGATATGATCACGACGCCCTGCGGACCCGTACGATCGAGGCGGCGAAGCTGCTTTTGGAGGAAGGCGGGCCGGCGGCGCTGACCGCCCGTGCGCTGGCCAGTGCGGTCAAGACGACGCCCGGCACCATCTACAACCTCTTCGACAGCATGAGCGCGGTGCTGCAAGAGGTGAACCGGCAGGCGCTGGTCGATCTGGCGATCGCCGTGGATGCGGTGCGCGAGACCGAGCCGCGCGAACGCCTGCTGGCGCTGGCCGAGGTCTATGTGACCTTCATGCTGGATCGCCGCGCGGTCTGGCGGGCGCTGTTCGAGGGGCCGCGCATCTCGAACAATTTTCCCGACTGGTATCTGGCGCAGATCGACGGGCTGATCGGCCGCATCACCCAGCCGGTGGCGGCGCTGAAGCCCAAGGGCGACCCGCGCCTGCTGGCCGAGCAGCTGCTGCTGTCGGTGCATGGCATCGTCGCCCTGGCGGCCATCGACCGGCTGGACCTGATCACCAGGCAAAAGCCCATGGACCTGGCGCATGCCGCGGTCGAGCGCATGATCGCCGCCATCCGTGCCGGGGCCGAATGATGCCCCGGACGAGGTTGCAGAACCGGCCATGCGCGGGGCGCTGATCCTGGGCTCGGCCCGCTGCGGCTCGACGCTGGTGTCGCAGATCCTGAACGCGCATCCGGCCGTCCTGTCGGTCTCCGAGCTTTTCGCCGCCGCCGGGCATAACGCCTTTCGCCCGCGACATCTGGACGGCGCGCGGTTCTGGGCGCATATGGCCCGGCCCTCGCGCGCCATGGCGCAGGTGGCGAACCCCGATGCCGCGCCCTCCGAGTTCCTTTACGGCCGCGTCCCGCACCCCGCGCATGACCCGTGGCATTGCCCGCCGATCCTGGCGGTCACGCTGCCGCATCTGAGCGAAAACCCCGATGCCCTGTTCGATGCGCTGGCCGGGCAGATGCGCGCGCGGGCCCCGGCCCCGCTGGCCGCGCATTACCGCGCGCTTTTCCAGGCGATGGCCCAGCAGATCGGCGGGCGCGAGATCTGGGTGGAACGGTCAGGCGGGTCGGTGGTGGCCGCGGCGACGCTGCGCGAGATGTTTCCCGATGCAGCGCTGGTGCTGCTGGCGCGCAACGGGCCGGACACGGTGCTGTCGATGCGCGACTATCCCGCCGCGCGGCTGGCGATCTGGTGCTGGCGCAGGCTCGGGCCGCTGGGCCTCGACCTGCTGCACCCGCGCCGGCATTTCGGGCGCGGCGCCCTCTGGCCACTGGTCGCGGCGATCAGCGGGCCGTCCGGCGTCCGGCGCATCGTCGCCCGCCGTCCCGGCCTTGCCGAAACCGGGGCCTTCTGGTCGGCCCTGACCATCCGCGGCCTGCAAGGGCTGCGCGGCGCCCGGCCGATGATCCTGCGCCACGAGGATCTGTGCCGCGACCCCCGCACCTGGATCGAAAGGCTGGGCGCGCATCTCCAGGCCGGCGCCCCCGCCGCATGGCTCGACCGGGCCGCCGCCATGCCGCAGCTGCGCCCGTCGCGCCTGGCCGCCCTTTCCCCTGCCGAGCGCGAGGCGCTGGAACGCGCCTGCGCCCCCGGCGAGGCGGCGCTTGCCGCCTTCCGCTCCGGCGCGGGTGCTGAAGCGGCTTCGCCCTCGTCCTAGCCGGGAAAGCCAAGGGCGGCCGCCTTTGCGGCGGCAAGAATGGTTCGCCGCCTGTGGGCGCCCGCCCGGCATATCGGCAAGGCCGGATGCTCGACCGGCCTAGGTTTGCAGCCCGTGCGGTGGCCGCCCCGTCACCTTCCGCCAATATTCATCGGCCCGCTTCTCGAAGGTCGCGGCGTCGCGGGCATCGCTTTGGTAAAGCGTGCCGGGCGGGATCGGGGAATAGTCCTGCTCGACCCAGCCGCGCGGGTCGTCGTGGGGCAGGACATAGCCGGTGTGGCCAAGCGCCTCGGCCCCCTTGTAATGCGCGTCGCGCAGGTGCAGCGGCACCGGGGCGGGCGGGGTCGAGGCGACCAGTTGCAGCGCCGCCATGATGCCGCGGCAGGCCGAGGCCGATTTCGGCGCCCGCGCCACATGCAGCGCGGCATGGGCCAGCACGATCTGCGCCTCGGGATAGCCGATCTTCTCGACTGCCTGCGCCGCGGCCACCGCCGTCTGCAGGGCGGTGTTGTCGGCCAGCCCGACATCCTCGGACGCATGGATCATGATGCGCCGGGCGATGAAGCGCGGATCCTCGCCGCCATGGATCAGCCGCGCCAGCCAGTAAAGCGTCGCGTCCGGGTCCGAGCCGCGCATCGACTTGATGAAGGCCGAGACCACGTCGTAATGCGCATCGCCCGAGCGGTCGTGGTTGATCGGCGCTGCCGCATAGGCTTCCTCGATCATCGCCTCCGTGACCGGCCCGTCATGGCCAAGCGCCAGGCTTTCCAGCGTGGTCAGCGCGCGCCGCGCATCGCCACCCGAGCGGCCGGCGACCAGGCGGATCTGCTCGGGCGTCATCGCCACGCCGGGCAGGTGATCCAGCCCGCGCCGCACCACCTGTTCCATGTCCTCGATGGAGAGCGGCTCCAGCTTCAGGATGGTCGAGCGCGAGACCAGCGCCGGGGTCAGCACGTGATAGGGGTTGCCGGTGGTCGCGCCGATGAAATCGGCCGTGCCATCCTCGCAGATCGCCAGCAGGTCGTCGGTCTGGGTCGCGGAAAAGCGCTGCACCTCGTCGACGAAGATCAGCAGCGGGGTCATTCGCGCCTCGTCCGCCAGGCGGCGGATGTCGGCGACCCCGGCACGGGTGGCGTTCAGCGGCCGGAAGCTCTTGCCCAGCATGGCGCCCACCGCCCGCGCGATCGAGGTCTTGCCGATCCCCGGCGGCCCGTAGAGGATGACGCTGCCCAGCGCCCCGGCCGCGATGCGGCGGCGCAGGATCGAGCCGGGCGCGGTCAGCGCCTGCTGCCCGATGACCTCGTCCAGCGTGGCCGGGCGCAGCGCCGCCGCCAGCGGCATCCGGCCCTGGCGCGGGGCGGCGTCGAAAAGATCGCTCATGCGGATTCCACCATGTGCGTGTTTTGTTCCGGGTAACAGGAAGGCCAAGCGCTGGCAATGAAGCTTGCCCCTCGCCCTGCGGCTTCGACCGAGGCCACCCTGGACCCGGCCACGGACGATCCCGAGGGGAAAGCCCAGGGCCGCATGATCCGCAGACATCTTCGTCCCATTCCCGGCGCATGCGGGCCGAACGCCCGGAAAGCCTGTCAGGCCCGGCTCAGCTTTCCTCGGTCAGGGCGGCCACCGGATCGGCACCCTCCCTGCGCTGCTCGGCCCACACCTGCCGATGCTCGATGATCCGGCTCACCGTCAGGCGGCAGGCCTGGTCGGAGGCGTGCAGCGGCCGCGCCGCCCGTATCTTCAACGAGGCCATCGCCCCGCCGGCCGGCAGGACCTGCCGCTTGTGGGCGGCGACAAGGCCGATGGGCCGGTTCTCAAGCAGGAATATCTCGAGCCAGGCGCCGTTATACGCATTCTCGAAGCCGATGACCGCACGGTCGGCGCCAAGGGGATAGACCGCGATCGCGTCCCCCTGACCCGTCTGCGCCGCTGTCGTCGCAGGGACCAGCGCATCCGCGATCTCATAACGCCCGAGCAGCCAGCGCATGACCAGTTCCGGCTCGGCCCGCAGGGCGGCGGGCAGATCCTCGGCCCTGCCCGACAGGAACGCGGGAAGCAGCGCGGTGTCGAGGCAACGCCATTGGCCGGTCGCCTCGCAATGGAATGTCAGCAGAAAACGCATCGTCAGCATGCCCTTTGTTCTGTTTTCGCTGCCGGCGGGTCACGGGCAGGACTTAGGCACGGGGACCGGCGCCCGCAAGGGGGCGGCCGCGCCGTTGCGACATCCTGCCCGAATCGGGTCGGACAGCGCCGGCAGATGCGGCACCCGGCGACGAACACGTCGGGCCGGGTGGCCGACAGTAGCGTGACGGGAGGGGACAGGCGGCTTTCCCCGTGATAGTCACGCCTTCCAAGGAGCAAGGCGGAATGCAGGACAGCACAGCGGAAAGCCCCGACCAGATCCCGGCGGTCATGGCCGCGCTGAAGGACGTGTGCGGAGAGGCGCTGCTGGCGCTTTACCTGCACGGATCGGCGGTGTCGGGCGGGCTTCGCCCGCAAAGCGACATCGACCTGCTGGCCATCGTCGCCCAGGGCCTGGCCGGGGATCGGCGGGCCAGGCTGCTGGCGGCCCTGCTGCGGATTTCCGCCCGCCATCCCGCCAGGCCCGGCGGGCCGCGTTGCATCGAGCTGCTGGTGGTCCGCGCCCCGGACCTTGCCCATGGCTTTCCGGCCAGGGCCGAGTTCCTCTATGGCGAATGGCTGCGGGGGGATTTCGAGGCGGGCGAAAGCCCCCTGCCCAGCCGCGATCCCGAATACACGCTGCTGCTGGCGCAGGCGCAACGGCAGGCCAGGCCGCTTTTCGGCCCGCCCGCAGCCGAAATGCTGCCCGAAATCCCCCTGGGCCATATCCGCCGGGCCATGCGCGATGCGCTGCCGGCGCTGCTGGCGGGACTGCCGGGGGACGGGCGCAACGTGCTGCTGACGCTGGCCCGCATGTGGCACACCGCCAGCACCGGGGCATTCGTCGCCAAGGACGCGGCCGCGGCATGGGCGATGCCGCAGATCCCCGACCCGCAGGATGCCGCGGTGCTGGATCATGCCCGGCGGGCCTATCTGGGCGAGGCCGCGGAGGAATGCTGCCTTAGCGGCAACGAAGCGCGGCGGCTGGCGCAGCACCTGCGGGATCGCATCCTCGCATTGCTGTGATCGCGGGCGACCCGTCCCGCGGCCCCCGAGATGCGGCCTTGCCCGGTTTCGGGGTTGACCGGCGGCCTCGGCCGCGGAAATCCTGCGCGGGTGAACCAGTCGCCGCTTGCAGGAATCCCCATGACCAATTGCCGCCCCATCTTGCTGTCGGACGATCACGTCGCCCGCGTCGCCTCGGCCCAGGGGCCGCTGCACGATCCGCGCTGGCGCATGCTCGAGGATGCCGATCTGGACCTGCTGGCCGACCGGCTTACGCAGGACCGGCCGCGGCCGATCCCGGTCTTTGCCTATGGCTCGCTGATCTGGAACCCCGGCTTTGCCGTCGGCGCCCGGCGCCGCGCCACCGCCATCGGCTGGCATCGCCGCTTCTCGATCTCGCTCGAGCATTTCCGTGGCACGCCCGAGCGGCCGGGGCTGATGCTGGCGCTGGCCTCGGGCGGCAGTTGCGAGGGGCTGGTCCTCGACATCGCCCAGGGGACCGAGGCGCAGTCGCTGCGCGCCATCCTGCGGCGCGAGCTTGTCGCCCATGAACTCTCGGCCAACGCCTGCTGGATCGAGGTCGAGACCGCCCGCGGCCGGGAAGAGGCGCTGACCTTCTATGCCGACCCGATCGGCACCCAGCTTGCCGAGCTGACGGTCGAGGATCAGGCGCGGCGGCTGGCCCGCGCATCGGGGGCCGCGGGATCGGGCGCGGAATACCTGCTGCGCACCGTCCGCGGGCTGGCGGAACACGGCATCCATGACGACTATATCTGGACGCTCCAGCAGCTCGTGGCCGAAGAGATCGAGGCCGGGGCGGATGGCGCGGACGAATGACCGCCGGGCGCTGGCGGCGAACCCGCGCGCGACGGGCGGCCGCGGTCAGCGCAGCAGCCGCCGCTGGAACGCCGGGTCCGGCAAGGCGCACATGTCCGCCCTGCCGAACAGGCGATAACGGTTGCGCGCAAAGCGCCGATAAAGCCAGTTGCGCAGCCCGCGCGGCAGGATCCGCAGCGGCGCGGCCAGCCTGCCGGGCCCGCCAAGCCGCCGCCCGGCATAGAGGACCGCATCGCAATCGGCATGGGCGATGCCGTCCTCGATGAAAAGCCAGCTTGCGGGGTCTTCTGCCTCCAGCCCGTAATGGCGCAGGAGCGCCGCGCCAAGCGGGGTCTGGACCGGGCATATCCGCACCTTGCCCGAACGGTCGAGCCGGTGGATCATCCGCGCACCCCAGCTGCAAAGCGCGCATTCCGCATCCATCACGGCCAGGGGCGCGGAAGCGTCGAAACGCGGCACCAAGGGATCGTCGCGAAAGGAATAGGGCGCGGTCATGCCGCCAGCATCGGCCAGGGACGGCGGCCGGGCAAGCCCCTTCGTGCCCGCCGGTCGTCCAGCCGCGGAGGGATGCCCAGGGGGCCGGACCATGGCCCTGCCGGCGGGCATGAAAAAACCCCGCGGCAAAGCGGGGTCCGTTCATCGATGGCAATAGCCTCAGGCGCCGCGGGCGATCCGCTCGATATCGCCGCGGGTCAGGCCGATATCGTTCAGTTCGCGGTCGGTCAGCCGGGCCAGTTCGCGGCGGGTGATGCGGGCGTCGTTCCAGGCGGCGATCATTGCGGTCGCGCGGGCAAAGACCTGGCCCAGGCCACCGGCAGCATGGTTATGGCTCATTTCGACAGCGGACATCTCGGCACCTTTTTCATCTTGCCCATCCAGCGGGCATGTTGCGGACAAGGCGGATATAGGCTGGGCAAATCGCGGAAAGTAGCCGTGATCCCGGCAAAGCCGCTATGCATTCTGCGCCGCAGCATAGACACCCAGCGCAGGGCCATGACCCCTGCCGAAGGCGCGACCCGGCCGCAGCCCAAGCCGCAGCCGGATCGCGGGCGGCGCTACTGCGACGCGCCCTTCAGCCTGGCCGCGAAGAACGGCGCCAGCACCGAGATCGCCTCATCGACGTATTCCCGGCCGTCATAGAGATCCATGTGGTTGGCGCCCTCGACCACGTGGAAGGCCTTGTCGGCGCTGGCGGCGCGGCCGAAAAGATCCTCGCTCATCCATTTGCTGCCGGCCTTGCTGCCCGCCACGATCTGCATCGGCTGGGTCAGGTAGATGTCGGCCATGTGATAGGCGTCATAGGGGATGATCTGGTTCAGGCTGCGCAGGGTGGCGAAGCCCGGCGCGGTCGGGCATTGCGCGCGCGGGGTGTGATAGTATTCCCAGGCTTGGCGCAGTTCCTCGTTCGGCGCATCCGCTTCCTGCAGGGGCGCCAGCGGCATCGTGGCGCTACCGCCCGCGGCGTCCGAGGTCCGGGCGTTCGAGCCCGCCTCGATCAGCGGCAGCGCGTCGCTGGACTGGACGTCGTTGTCCCAGCCGTTGCGGAACATCGCGCCGATATTGACCGCGCCGACCGTGCCGATCGCCTTGATGCGGCGGTCCTGGATCGCGGCATTGGCGGTATAGCCCGCGCCCGCGCAGATCCCCATCGCGCCGATCCGCGCCCGGTCCACATAGGGCAGCGTCACCAAGTGGTTGATGACGGCGCTGATGTCCTCGGTGCGGATATGCAGGTTTTCCAGCTGGCGCGGGGTGCCGCCGCTTTCGCCCTGGTAACTGGCGTCATAGGCGATGGCGATGAAGCCCCTCTCGGCCAGCCGGGCGGCATAAGTGCCCGCCGCCTGCTCCTTCACCCCGCCGCCGGGATGCGACACGACGATGGCAGGCCATGTCCTGGCCGCGTCGAAGCCTTGGGGAAAGTGGACGACCGCCGCCATGGTGATCGCCGGGTTGTTGCTGTTGGTGAAGCTGATCCTGGTTATTGTCCGGTTCCTTTCGTGGTCGAGATCACCCTCGATTACGGCCTGGCCGATGTGGTGGCGGATCGCTTCGACGCAGGCGGCCGGCTGGGCGGCGAGATCGCCAGGGACATGATCGCGGTGCGGATCGGGCCGGACATTCCCATGGCCATCGTAGGGTCGCCCGACTACTTTCACCGGCACGCGCCCCCGACCGCTGCGGCGCAGCTGGTGGACCACCGGGCGATCAACCTGCGGCTGCCGACCAGCGGCACGCTGAACGGCTGGCGGCGGCCGGGAAACCCGCGTCCGGGTCGAGGGCCCGCTGGTCCTGACCAGCATCGACCTGATCCGCGATGCGGCATTGGACGGCCACGGCCTGGCCTATCTGCCGCTGGACCAGGTCCGGCAGGATCTGGACGACGGCCGCCTGCGGCGCGTCCTGGCCCGGCTGACGCCCGACCTGCCGGGCTATCACCTGTATTATCCCCGCCGCCGCCATGCCTCGTCGGCCTTCACCCTGCTGGTCGAAACCCTGCGCTGGCGCGGGTGATGGCGTATCGACGCCCCGAAAGCCGCACGCCGG
The DNA here is from genome assembly GCF_018499825.1 of Paracoccus sp. pheM1. NCBI lineage: Bacteria > Pseudomonadati > Pseudomonadota > Alphaproteobacteria > Rhodobacterales > Paracoccaceae > Paracoccus > Paracoccus sp. pheM1. The sequence goes on along the minus strand of NZ_JAGXCX010000001.1, from coordinate 510,799 downwards.
ACGATCCGGGCCCATGCCGTTGCCACAGGCAGCAGGCCCGTCACGGCCCCTGATCCCCGGCCGCTTCGTTTAGCAGGCAATCGGCCACCTCCGGCGAGAAATACCGGCGGCGGCCTTCCAGAAGCAGCGCGTCCGGCGTCGCGGGATCGCGGCCGAAGGGCGCCATTCCATGCCGGGCCAGCACCCTTGCGCAGCCGATCCAGTCGCCCTCCGGCACGGGCCGGTTCAAGGACGCCCAGCCCAGGGTGCCGGACACATCGTCGCCGAACCCCTGCCCGGCCCGCCAGGACGCGCCATGCTGCAGAAGGAATTCGGCAAGGGCGCTATCGCCGCGGAAGACGGCGTGGTTCAGCGCGCTTGCGTTCCAATCCCCGCCGCGCGCCTCGATGGGCCAACCCAGCTCGACCATCAGCCGGACGGCATCGCCGGCGCCCTCGGCCGCCAGATCCGGCAAAAGCCGCAGCCGGGCCGGGTCCAGGCGGGCGACCAGTCCGGGGTCTTGCGACAGCATCCGCCGGGCCTTGGCCGCATCGGCGCTGGTGCAGGCGGCGATGAAGCGCTCTTCAGGCGACAGCGCGTCCGGCCGGCCCAGCAGGGACGCGACCTCGGGCAGGCCATAGCGCAGGGCCAGCGCGGCCGCATCGGTGCCATCCCCGGTCCGCGCTCCGGGATCGACGCCTGCCGCAAGCAGCGCCCGGACATGCGCGGGCGAGCGGCGCCGGCGGATGGCATGGAACAGCAGGGCGCCGCCGCGCAGCTCGGGCGCGGCGGCGGCATGATCCAGCAACAGCCGAAGCCGCGCAATATCGTCGAAATCAAGGCAGCGGAACAGCGCATTGGTGCCGGTGACGACCGCCCCCGCCGCCAGCAGCAGATCGGTGCAGCCGAGGCCCTCGAGCGAATGGTAAAGCGACTCGCCGTCATTCGGATCGGCGCCGGCCTCCAGCAGCAGGCGCGCAAGATCGGCGTCGTGATTGCGCCCCACGGCGCCGTAAAGCGCGGAAAGCGGCAGGCCGGCGTCCGGTTCCCGGACCGAGGCGGGCGGCCAGCGGCTGCCGACCCGCTGGTCGGGATCGGCACCGGCGGACAGAAGCAGCCCGACCACAGCGTGGATGCGCGGGCGGAATGCCGGCAGCTGCAACAGCCCCGAATGGGTCGCGGCAACCAGAGGCGGCAAGGACAGCGGCCCCGCCGGCCGATGCACCCAGCCCGCATCGGCAAGGATCGCGCGGCGCACCGCGGCGACATCCCCCGCGGCACAGGCGATGATCGGGAAATCCAGCGGCAGCCGGGGCTGGTCCTGCAGCAGCCGCGCCGCCAGTTCCGGGCGCGCATTGCCGGTGCCGCCGGCAATATCCCCGGCATAGGCGAAGCGCGCGAAAGCCTCGGCAAGCGCGCCGGGCTCCAAACCGCGCGGCCGCGCCGCCTCGACAAAGGCCTTCAGCGCCGCCCAGGACGCGAAGCCATGTTCCCGCGCGATGCAGGATTGCGCATCATGCAGCCGGCAGCCTGCCGCCGCGACCTGCGCGTCGCCGCGCCCCCTTGCCGCAGGCAAGCCGCGGCGCAGGCGGTCAAGCGCGCCGCCATCGCCCGCGCGGCAAAGCCGCAAAAGCTCCTTAGCCTGCCGTTTCAATTGATCAAGATCGGGTCGTTCGGGAAGAACGCTCATGGAACCCTCGGTGCATCCGATGCCGACGACCCGCAATCCGGCAGCACAAAGGTTCGTTCGACGATCAGGCGTCGGGTCAAGTGAGCTCGGCCCTTTCCGCGGGTCTGGAAGCGGCTTGGACCGCTGGCCGCAGATTAGGTCGCGCAGGCGGGGCTGTCAAACGGCGGGAAATCCGCCGCACCCCTTGCGACGGCGCGTGGACTGGCATCCCGCGGGAAATCCGCCGCACCCCCTGCGACGGCGCGTGGACTGGCATCCCGCGGGAAATCGGGCTAGAGCGGCAGGCGTGCGGCAGGCAGCTTCCGGCCCCTGGACCCAAGGGCAAGGCCACCACCCGGATGCAAGGAAAGGGCGGCGGCCCGATCCGCAAGACTCCCGGAAAAACGGAAGGAGACCTCATGCGACATTCATCCCTGCGACTGGCCACCGCCCTGGCCGCATCGCTGCTTTGCGGCCTTGCCGCCCATGCCGAACAGGCGACCCCGGCGCCGCAGGCCGATCCGGCCGCGGTCCGGCAGGACGCCCGGATCAGGACCGCCGCCCTGGAGCAAGGGCTTTACGAACTGGTGCATTCACCCCGCCAGGGCGCGCTGTTCGCGGCCTCCGCCGGCGGCTTCGGCGAGAATGCGGCGCCTTCGCGCATCCTGCGCCTCGACCCCGAGACCCTGGCCGTCCAGGCCGAGATCCCGCTGGACCGGAAGGGCTTCGGCCTTGCCAACGACGACGCGGCCGGTCGGCTTTATGTCGGCGCCGGGCTGGACGCCGCCGTCATCGTCATCGACACCGCCGACAACAAGGTCGTCGGCACCATCCAGCTTGCCGAGAAGATCAAGGACGAGAAAGGCGAGGGCGCCTATCCCCACCATTTCCGCGAACTGGCGCTGGACCCGGCGAACCATCGCCTCTATGCGCCGGGCCTGCACCCCACGGGCTCCAGCCTCTATGTCGTCGATACCGAGGCGATGAAGGTGGAAAAGGTCGTGCCGGGCTTTGGCTACAACGCCACCGGCATCGCCATCGACCCCGCGGCGGGCCGGGTCCATGTCTCGAACCTGCAAGGCCAGCTCTTCGCCGTCGATACCGGGACGCTGGAGATCGTCAGCACGGTCGAGACCGGGGCGGACCAGCTGCTGAACCTTGCGCTCGACGCCGAGGGCGGGCGGCTTTTCGCCACCGACCAGGGCCATCCGCGCGTCATCAAATACCGCGCCGAGGCGCTTCCCGACTACCAGCCCAGGGGCGAGGGCAACCAGGTCTTCGTCTTCAGCACCAGGGACGGCAGCGAGATCAGGCGCATGGCCAGCGGCGAGGGGCCGGTCGCCCTGCGCTTCGACGGCGAGCACCGGCGGCTTTACGTCACCAACCGGGCCGAGGGCAGCATCAGCGTCTTCGACACCGACAGCTATGACCTGCTGGAAAAGCTGGAGACGGGCGCGCATCCGAACAGCCTGGCCTTCGACGCCGGGCAGAACGCGCTGTTCGCGACGGTGAAATCCGCAGAGGGCGCGCCCAAGAACAGCGACGAGAGCGTGGCGCGCATCGACCTGTGACCGTCCGCGCAAGGGCATCGGGGGCCGGATCATCCCGGCCCCTTTCCATTGGGCTTGGCCGGCACGAGATCCTGGAACCTTGCGTGCAGGGTCAGCCTGCGCAGACCCCGCCGTCCGAAGAACGCCTCGCGCGATGCGCGTCAGGCCGGCGGAGCCCGCAAGATCGCCAGGGCATTTTCCGACGGAAACCTTCGAAATCGACGCCAAAGAACCACAGTCCGGGAAAGGATGCGGCGCAGGATCGCCCCACCGTTCAGCGGGGATCGGCGTCGATGGCCGCCAGCACCGCATCCGCGCTTTTGCTGTTCACGGCCAGGCGCACATCGTAAAGGATCGCCAGCCGCAGCAGCGATTTCACGTCCACGTCATGGGGCAAGGCGGACAGCGGGTCGATGAAGAAGATCAGGTTCTTCAGCCGCCCTTCGGAAATCATCGCCCCCAGCTGCGCATCGCCCCCCAGCGGGCCGCTGAGAAGCCGGGTCACATCAAGCCCCGTCGCCGCATGGATCCGCGCTCCGGTGGTGCCGGTGGCGACCAGCGACAGCGGCCGCAGCCGGTCGATCCGCTCTTCGACCCAGGCAATCAGGTCGTCCTTCTTGCCGTCATGCGCGACAAGGGCCAGGTCGGCGTGAATATCCATGCAGGCTCCGCGAGATAGCTGTTGTTAGCGCAATCATATTGGTTTGCCCGCCGCAAGTCGAGTTAATGATGGCAAGCACTTTCAGGGGCGAGCGGTGATGCAGATCTTCCTCGGCGACAGCCATGCCTATCCGGGATGCCGCGCGACATTGCCGGGCGATCTGCCCGCGGCCGGGACCGATGTCGTCATATGCCTTGCCGACGGGATCGAGGTGCCGGGCCGCCTGTCGCCTTGCCCCGAAGGATTCCGGCTGGAAATCGCCAGCCATCGCACCGCGGCAGGAACCTCCATCGCGCGCAAGTCCTGGCTGCTTGGGCGGGACGATGCCGGCTGGAAGATCAAGGCAAGGCTCGCGGACCCCGCATGATCGCCGCGCAGGGATGCAGGGATGCAGGGATGCAGGGATGCAGGGATGCAGGGATGCAGGGATGCAGGGATGCAGGATCGGCGTGACGCCGATCGCCGTCCAGCCCGGCCGACGGCGACCGGAGGCAGTGGAGAGCCGCGGGCGATAAGGCCCGCACCGAGGCCACCATCGCCGAAATCGCCCCGAAAATCGTGGCGCGGGCCGGGCCGCGTTGCGTGCTGGACGCGGGCTCGGCACGCTGGATCAGCGGGTCGCGCTGAAACCCCCGCCGCGGCGTCCGGCATCTGCCGGCCCGGCTCGTCCCGGCGGCGGAGAGCTTGTCGAAGGCCGGGCAAGCCGATCCGTGCCCGGCGGTGTCGAAATCCGCCTGGACAGGACGCCCGGAAAAGACCCTTCCCTGCCCGGCCCTTTCACCCTCGGCTGCGGCGGACCGGATGTCCTGCCGGCGCCGTCACCAGCCGCTCCTTGCACCGGCAAGGAAAGGGCGGCTGGTCGTCTCTTGCCGAATGAGGCGCTCAGCTCAGGTGCTTGCCCTTGGTTTCCGGCGCCCACATGATCGACAGGACCAGGCCCAGCAGCGGGAAGCCCGCCATCATCGTCAGCGTGGCCGAGAAGCCGAAGGTCTGCATCAGCCAGGGCAGCAGGAAGGTCACGCCCGCCGCGGAAATGCGCGAGAAGGCGGCCGAGAAGCCGACGCCGGTAGCCCGGACATGGGTGTCGAAGATCTCGGGCGGATAGACATACTGGATGTCGTTGGCGGCCGGGGCCACGAACATGTAGATGCCGAACAGGCCCAGCACGATCCAGGCGGGCGCTTGTGGGAACAGGCCCAGGCCCAGCAGCGTCAGCAGGATGATGGCAAACGTCCAGATGACGAAGCCGCGCCGGCTCATCCAGTGCAGCAGAAGGATGCCGGCGAACGCGCCCGCGATCTGGATGGCGTTCAGCCACATGTCGACCGAGCCCGATTCCTCGACGCCCAGGGATTGCAGCACCGGCATCATGAAGGTGAAGATGCCGAAGAACGGGCCGACCTGGCAGAACCAGAAAAGGCCCGAATACAGCGATTGCCGCCAGGTCCGGGCAGTGAACAGCTCGCGCGGCGAGGCGTGTTCCGCGCCCAGCTCGATTTCGGGGATGTAGAACTCCTTGCCGAAATGGCGGTCGACGACAGCGCGCGCCTCGGCCTTGCGGCCCCTGGCTTGCAGCCACATCGGGGTTTCCGGCAGGGTCATCCGCAAGACGAAGGTGATGATCGCCGGCACGGCACTGGTCGCCAGCAGCATGCGCCAGTTGTCGCCCTGGTAAAGCGCGCCCACGATGAAGGCGAGCGTGAAGCCCACCTGCCAGCCGATCGAGAAGCTGCCCAGCAGCATCCCCCGCCCCCTGCGGCGCGAGAACTCGGCCAGCACCGACGAGCCGACCGCATATTCGACGCCGACGGCTAGGCCCAGCGCCAGCCGCAGCGCCACCAGTTGCCAGACGTCCTGGACGAACAGTTGCATCAGCGACAGCAGGATGAAGGCGGCAAGGTTCCAGCCGAACACCGGCCGGCGGCCGAAGCGGTCGGCCAGGTTGCCAAAGAACAGCCCGCCCACGAAGATGCCGATCAGCGCGCTCGATGCGATCAGGCCCTGGGCCAGCGCGGAAAGCTGCATCTCGTTTCCGGCCAGCGACAGGGCCGGGCCGACGATGCCCAGGACATAGCCGTCCAGCACCGCGCCGCCCAGAACGGCGGCGGCGGCCAGGACGTGAATGGTTTTCAGCGGCGCCTCGTCGACAGGCAGGCGCCCCTGGGCGTCCCGCACCGCCGGCCCGCCCGACAGTATTGCAATGGCCATCTATCCTCCTCGTTCCGTTCAAGCCCGAGGCTTCCGCTGAAGAGCGGCGGAACCTCGCAAATCCGCATGATCCATGGCTTGCCCACGATGTGGCTCCTCCGCAGGCCATGAAGGCGGTGGCTGGCGCATGGCTTGCCGGCGAATGCCTGGCACCTGGCCGCCAAGGCTATCCCGGCGCCGCTTTCGACGCGCGTCGCCGGCTGCATCCCCATGGCGCACAGGCCGCCCAGCCAGGGTTTTTTCAGCGGATCGGGCGCGAAACCCGCAAGCAATCCCGCTCAAATTTGCCGCGGTTCTTTCGCATCCGTTCTGTCGGATTTGCGCGGTTCGGCGGCAAGCCCCCTATCAGCCAGCATCGTGTCGCCGTCATGCCGGGCCAGAATTGCGAAGATGCGCTCCTCGACCTCGCCACTGGCCGAGCGCAAAGGAATGCCGAGGAAATCCAGCGCCGCCACGTCCTCGGCGAGTCCCGCAAGGATGACGCATCCATCCAGCGGCTGGCGAAGAAGCTGGCCCGCCCAGGCGCCGCGCTCCGCTTCCGCCATGAGGCGGGGTCCGACCGGCTAGGCCTCGAACGCCTGATCGAGACGCTCGGCAGCTGCGCGGCCGTCGCCCCGTCGCCGATCCCAGCCGCCCCGGCGATTGCAGGAAGACCAACCGCCGGCAGCCGGGCGCTTGGCACGGCTGCCGGCGGGCGGGGAAACTCACGCAGATGCGGAGGTGGGCGCTGGCCCATGAGGCCGGCTGACCCGGTTCGGAGACCCCGCAATGGGGCGGAATGGAATAGGGCAATGCGGCTGTATTCTTTCGAAACGCATTGCGTGCGGACAAGGGGATACGCCTTCCCCGCTGCAAATACCTACACGATCGCCCCGGACAGCTCGACCGCAATCGCTGTGCTGCTACGCATAATCAGTTCCAATTCAATCTTGCTATGAACCATGTAATTGGGATCGGGCGCGCCAATCATCGCAAGAATCTCTCGCCCCGCGGTGGCCCCCAATTTCTGCGCGGGGATGCGCACTGTGGTGAGCGCCGGTTCCATCTGCGCCGAGCCGGCAAAGTCGCCGATGCCGATCACCGACAAGGTGGTGGGAATGGCGATCCCCAGCCGCGCCGCCGCATAGATCGCCCCCTGCGCGATCACGTCATTGGCGCAAAGCAAGGCGCTCGGCCGGTCCTGTCCCGCCAGTAATTCCAGGCAGGCGGCCTTGGCCTGGGCGATGCTGTAGGGCACCTCGACCTGCCAGCGATCCTGCAACACGATGCCGGCATCGCGGAAAACAGCCGTCGCCGCCGTCTTGCGGTCACGTGCCCGGTCGTTGTCGAAGGTGGTGGGAAAGACCATGCCGATGCGGCGATGCCCCAGTGCGATCAGATGTTCGGCTGCCATCCGCCCCGCCTCGCGGTTGTCCACCCCGATGCAGGGCAGCGCCGAATCCGGCAGGTAGTTCCAGAGCGCCAGCAATGGCACGCGCTGTTCGGCGATCAGACGGAAGGTGCCGGCGCTGTGATCCAGCCCGACCACCGCCAGCGCATCGACGCGATGCTCCAGCAATTTGCGAACCAGCCGATATTCGGTCTCCAGATCGTAGCCATGCGAGGCCAGGAGCAGGGTGAAGCCCTGCTCGCTGACCGTGTCGTTAAAAGCCTGGACCACTTCGGCGAAGATGGTGTTGGCGACGGTCGGCACCACCAGACCGATGGTGGCGCTGCGCTTGCCATGCATGGCCTGCGCGGCGCGGTTGCGGATATAGCCGGATTTCTCGATCGCCAGTTCGACCTTCTTGCGCGTCGCCGGATGCACCAGATCCGGGTGATTCATCACCCGCGACACCGTCGCCGGTGAAACGCCTGCAAGATTGGCTACGAAAACAATATCTGGCTTAATCATCAGATTTTCCACATATATTTTTGTGAATCATAAAATTTAATGAAAACAGTTGCAAGACTGTTTTCATGGCCTAGGGTCGAAAACCACGGCAAGAGGAGGCCGTGCCAGACCAACATTGCAGACAGGGCGAGCCCCGGTTTTTCCGGGCTGCTGACCTATTCACCTTCCCGGCGGGCGGACTGCCGGGAGCAGGAGCAAATGACAGGTATGAACATCTCGAACGATATTCTTTCGGTCGACGCGGCGATGGTGCGGGCGCGCAGCGCCCAGGCCGGATACGAGGCGGGGGGCAGCCAGAGCCGCTATGACCGGGCTGCCCTTGCCGTCGGCTGGGCCATCATGCAGCCCGAACGCAACCGGCAACTGGCGGAACTGGCGGTCCGCAGCACCGGGCTGGGCAATGTCGCCGACAAGATCGTCAAGAACCATCGCAAGACGCTGGGTCTTTTGCGCGACATCCGTGGCGTGGCCACGCATGGCATCCTGTCCGACGACCCCGAAACCGGCATCGCCGAGATCGCGCGGCCCATCGGCGTGATCGGCGCGGTGGTGCCCTCGACCAACCCGGCCGCGACGCCGGCGAACAACATCATCAACGCGCTGAAATGCGGCAATGCCATCGTTCTGTCGCCCTCGCCCAAGGGGGTGGCCTGTTGCGAGATGCTGCTGGGGTTCATCCATGCCGAGTTCGACCGCATCGGCGAGGACCGCGACCTGGTGCAGATGCTTCCAGGGCAAGGCAGCAAGGCCAAGACCCAGCGCCTGCTGGAGACCGCCGACCTGGTGGTCGTGACCGGCAGCCAGGACAACGTGCGGCGCGCCTATGAAAGCGGCACCCCCGCCATCGGCGTCGGCGCCGGCAATGTGGCGGTGATCGTGGACGAGACCGCCGACCTGGCCGATGCGGCGGGCAAGATCGCCGCCTCCAAGACCTTCGACAATGCGACATCCTGTTCGTCCGAAAATGCGCTGATCGTGGTGGATGCGGTCTATGACGCCTTCGCCGCTGCACTTGCGGCCGAAGGGGGCGCGGTCCTGCCGCCGTCCGAAGCGCCGGGTATCGTGGCCCGGCTCTGGCAGGACGGGCATATGAACCGCGAGATCATCGCCAAGGATGCCGAGGTGATGATCGACCGGCTGGGGCTGGCCGGCAGGGTGCCGCCCGGTACCCGGCTGATCGCGGTCGAGACCGAGGGCATCGGTCCCGACCATCCGCTGTCGGGCGAAAAGCTCAGCCGCATCGCCGCGCTTTACCGCGCGCGGGATTTCGAGCACGCGGCGGAACTGGCGCGCCGCATCCTGAGCCATCAGGGCGCCGGCCATTCGGTCGGGCTGCATTCGCGCGACGCGGATCGCCCGCTGGCGCTTGGCCGCGACCTGCCGGTCTGCCGGGTCATCGTCAACCAGGCGCATTGCTTTGCGACCGGCGGCGCCTTCGACAACGGCCTGCCCTTTTCGCTGTCGATGGGGTGCGGAAGCTGGGGCGGCAACTCCATCGACGCCAATTTGAACTGGCGCCATTTCATGCAGCGCACCCGCGTCGTGCGGCCAATTCCCCCGCGCGAGCCGGCGCTTGACGAGATCTTCGGCAGCTATTGGCAGGAGGCGGGGAAATGAGGCTGGATCCGCTGAACCCGCCGCAGGGCACCACCCGCGACTGGCTGGACCATCGTGCCGCCGACCAGGGCCGGACGATCAGCCATGTCTTTCCCGAGGACGGCTCGGTCCTGACCTGGCGCGAATTGCGCGACGAGGCCGCCCGCATCGCCGGGCATCTGGCCGGGCTGGGCCTGGAGCGCGGCGAAAGCGTCGCGCTGATGATGCCCAATGGCCGCAATGCGGTGCTGGGCCTTTACGGCGCGCTTTACGGCGGCTTTCGGGCCACCATGATCAACCTGATCGCCGGCGCCGATGCCATCGGCTATGTGCTGTCGCATTCCGGCGCCCGCGCCCTGCTGGTCGATCCCGGCCAGCGCGCGCTGCTGGAGGCGGCGCTCGCCGCCCATCCTGCCGCGCCTGTGGTGATCGAGGCGGGTGCCGGCTTCGACTGGCCCGCCGGCTGCGCGCCGGCCGAGCCGCATCCGCATGGCGCCGCGGACGATGCGCTGCTGATGTATACCTCGGGCACCACCGGCCGGCCCAAGGGCGTGGTGCACAGCCATGCCAGCCTGCTGGCCGGCGGCTGGACCACGGCGTTGGCGCATGAGCTGCGGCCCGAGGACCGGGCCTTGTGCGTGCTGCCCATCTATCACATCAACGGGCTTTGCGTGACCATCCTTGGCCCGCTGCTCTCGGGCGGTTCGGTGGTGGTCTGCGACCGCTTTTCGGCCAGCCGGTTCTGGGGCCTGTGCGACCGGCACGAGGCCAGCTGGTTCTCGGTCGTGCCGACGATCATCTCGCATCTGCTGCATGGCGAGGGCGAGCCGTCGCCGGCTGCCCGAGCGCGGCTGCGCTTCGGCCGCTCGGCCTCGGCGGCTCTGGCGCCCGAGGTGCAGTCGAGCTTCGAGCGCCGCTTCGGCATTCCCATCGTCGAGACCATGGGCCTGACCGAGACGGCGGCCCAGATCCTGTCGAACCCGCTGCCGCCGGGCCTGCGCAAGATCGGCTCGCCCGGCCGGGCGGTGGGCAACCAGGTGGCGATCCTGTCGCCCGACCTGCGCCCGCTGCCGCCGGGCATCGAGGGCGAGATCGCCGTGCGCGGCGCCAATGTCATGCGCGGCTATCTGGGCGACCCGGCCGCGACCGCCGCCGCGCTGACCCCGGACGGCTGGCTGCGCACCGGCGACCTGGGCCAGATGGACGAGGAAGGCTACGTCTTCGTCACCGGCCGCCTGAAGGAGCTGATCATCAAGGGCGGCGAGAACATCGCCCCGCGCGAGATCGACGAGGCGCTCTATACCCATCCCGACGTGATCGAGGCCGCGGCCTTCGCCCGCCAATGCGCCCGCTACGGCGAGCGGGTCGAGGCGGCCGTCACCCTGCGCCCCGGCTCGCCGCTTGGCGCGCCCGAGCTGATCTCGATCTGCGAGGAGCGGCTGGGGAAGTTCAAGTCGCCCGAGGTGATCCACCTGATGGCCGAGCTGCCCAAGGGCCCCTCGGGCAAGATCCAGCGCCTGAAGCTGGCGCAACTGACACAATAGCGCCCGAGGGGCAGGAAGGAGGCGTCGTTTCCCAAGAACACGGCCCGCCGCCAGGAGCCCGAAGACCCGCCGGAGGAGGGCGGAGCTTCAACAGAGGACCGCGCAACGGGCCGCAAACGGACGTGCCAACACATCCAGCATAATCCAGGGAGGAGACATGCTAAGGCTTACCCGATTCAGGACGACGGACCGCGTTCTGTTCGTCATCTGCCTGATGTATCTGGTCACCTATATCGACCGGGTGAACATCAGCACCGCCGCCCCCGCCATGCAGGCCGAGCTGGGCCTGTCGAATTTCGAGTTGGGGCTGGCGTTTTCCGCTTTCGCCTATCCCTATGCGCTGTTCCAGATCCTCGGCGGCCGGCTGGGCGACCGGCTGGGACCGCACAAGACCCTGATCATCTGCGGCACCGTCTGGTCGGCCGCAACCGTGATGATCGGCTTCGTCGAGGGCGCGGTCTCGCTCATCATCGCGCGCGTGCTTCTGGGCATGGGCGAAGGCTCGGCCTTCCCGACCGCCACGCGGGCGCTGTCGAACTGGATGCCGGCCGAGAAGCGCGGCTTCGCGCAGGGCATCACCCATGCCTTCGCCCGTTTCGGCAATGCGCTGACCCCGCCGCTGATCGCCTTCCTGGTCATCGCGCTGTCCTGGCGGCATGCCTTCGTCATCGTCGGCCTGATCAGCTTCCTATGGGTGGCGCTGTGGTGGTGGTATTTCCGCGACGATCCCCGCAGCCACAAGGGCATCACGCCCGAGGAACTGGAGGCCCTGCCGGACCAGAGGATCGTGGGCGAGCGCAAGACCCTGCCCTGGGGCCGGCTGCTCAAGCGCATGCTGCCGGTGACGATCACCGATTTCTGCTATGGCTGGACGCTGTGGCTGTTCCTGAACTGGATCCCGTCCTATTTCCTGCACCAGCACGAACTGGACCTGAAGAAATCCGCCATCTTCGCGGCCGGCGTCTTCCTGGCCGGGGTCGTGGGCGACCTGGCGGGCGGCTGGCTCAGCGACGGCATCCTGCGCCGCACCGGCAATGTCGCCCTGGCGCGGATCAGCGTGATCATCCTGGGCTTCCTGGGCGCCTTCGCCTGCATGTTGCCGGTGATGTTCTCGACCGATCTGGTGACGGTGGCGATCAGCCTCAGCGCCGCCTTCTTCTTCGCCGAGCTGATCGTGGCGCCGATCTGGGCCACGCCGATGGATATCGCGCCGCAATACTCCGGTACTGCCAGCGGTTTCATGAACTTCGGCTTTGGCCTGGCCGGGATGATCTCGCCTATCGTCTTCGGGCTGATCATCGACCTGACCGGACGCTGGGATCTGCCCTTTGCCGCCTCGCTGGTCTTGCTTCTGCTGGGCGCGGGCATGGCACTGTTCATCCGGCCTGACCGTCCGTTTCTCGACGATCCAGCGAACGAGGACGCGAACGAAGACAAGGATCTGGACTGCGATCCGCAGATCGCCGGCGCAGTATCGAAATGAAGAAGGGACCTGCCCTGCCGGGCAGGTCCGATCCCCCCGCCACGCCAAACCAAGCCAAGCCAAATGGCATGCGAAGGATCACCCGGAGCAGTTCGATCGATGCCAGGGCCGATGCGAAATGTCTTTCCTTGGGATCGGCATGTTCCCGGTCTGGTCCGGCAGCGAATTATGCGCGTCGCCGTTGGATAATATACTGAAAATGCAAGGAAAATAGAATGAGAATGACCACTGAGGAGTCTTTTGTGAAAGTTCTCCAGCTTCACGGGATCGAGCATGCGTTCGGGATCATCGGCTCTGCGATGATGCCTGTGTCGGACCTGTTTCCCAGGGCTGGGATCACGTTCTGGGACTGCGCGCACGAGACGAACGCCGGGATGATGGCGGACGGGTTCACCCGCTCGACCGGCCGGATGTCGATGGCGATCGCGCAGAACGGCCCCGGCGTGACCGGCTTCGTCACGCCGGTCAAGACCGCCTACTGGAACCACACCCCGCTGCTCTTGGTCACGCCGCAGGCGGCGAACCGCACCATCGGCCAGGGCGGCTTCCAGGAGATGGAGCAGATGCGCATCTTCGCCGATTGCGTCTGCTACCAGGAAGAGGTGCGCGACGCCTCGCGCATCCCCGAGGTCTTGAACCGGGTGATCATGCAGGCCTGGCGCAACTCGGCCCCGGCGCAGATCAACATCCCGCGCGACTTCTGGACCCAGGTCATCGACGTGGAGCTGCCGCAGGTGGTCGCCTTCGAGCGGCCCGCGGGCGGCGAGCAGGCGGTGGCCGAGGCGGCAAAGCTGCTGTCCGCGGCCGAGTTCCCGGTGATCCTGTCGGGCGCCGGCGTGGTGCTGTCGGGCGCGATCCCGGAGCTGGCCAGGCTGGCCGAGCGGCTGGATGCGCCGGTCTGCTCGAACTACCAGCACAACGACAGCTTCCCCGGCTCGCACCCGCTGGCCATGGGCCCCTTGGGCTACAACGGCTCGAAGGCGGCGATGGAGATCATCGCCAGGGCCGACGTGGTGCTGGCGCTGGGCACGCGATTGAACCCGTTCTCGACCCTGCCGGGCTATGGCATCGACTACTGGCCGAAGGACGCCAGGATCATCCAGGTCGACATCAACGCCGACCGCATCGGGCTGACCAAGAAGGTCACGGTCGGCATCCAGGGCGACGCGGCCAAGGTGGCGCGCGGCATCCTGGCGCAGCTCGCCCCCACCGCCGGCGATGCCGGCCGGGCGGAACGCAAGGCGCTGGTGGCGCAGACCAGGTCCCGCTGGGCGCAGGAACTGTCGAGCCTGGACCACGAGGAGGACGATCCCGGCACCGAATGGAACGAGGACGCGCGCAGGCGCGACGCCGGGCTGATGAGCCCGCGCCAGGCCTGGCGGGCGATCATGCAGGCGGTGCCGAAGGAGGCGATCGTCAGCTCGGACATCGGCAACAACTGCGCCATCGGCAATGCCTACCCGAGCTTCGAGGCCGGGCGGAAATACCTGGCGCCGGGGCTGTTCGGGCCCTGCGGCTACGGCTTCCCGGCGATCCTGGGCGCCAAGATCGGCAATCCGGACGTGCCGGTGATCGGCTTTGCCGGCGACGGCGCCTTCGGCATCTCGATGAACGAGATGACCGCCTGCGGCCGCGAGGACTGGCCGGCGATCACCATGGTGATCTTCCGCAACTACCAGTGGGGGGCGGAAAAGCGCAACACCACGCTGTGGTACGACAACAACTTCGTCGGCACCGAGCTGGACCGCGACACCTCCTATGCGAAGATCGCCCAGGCCTGCGGGCTCGTCGGCGTGCAGGTGAAGAGCCAGGAGGAACTGACCGCGGCGCTGCACGATGCGGTCGAGCGGCAGATGAAGAACCGCGAGACCACCTTCATCGAGGTGCTGCTGAACCAGGAACTGGGCGAGCCCTTCCGCCGCGACGCGATGAAGAAGCCGGTGGTGGTCGCCGGCATCGACCCGGCCGACATGCGCCCCCAGCAGGGCGCGGCCTGAGGCGGGACGGCGGCGGAAGGCCGGGGCGTCCCCTGCCTTTCTCCGTTTCCCAAATACCCCGGGGGGGCGCTTGCGCGGCCCCATCGAGGGGCCGCGCAAGCGCGAGGGGGGCAGGGCCCCCCTCGGCGCCCCCGCCCCGCCCGCGGCCCCCATGACACCCCCCGGCGCGCAGCAACAAGCGCCCCGGCCCATCCCCGCATCCCGGTGAGGACGATGATTTCCACCATGATCCCTTCGCGCGGCCTGATCGAGGAAGCCTTTCCGGGCTTCGCCGTCTCGGCGCTGGTCGCGGCCACGGCGCAGTTCCTGTCGGATCATTACGGCGCCCCCGCCATGCTGCTGGCGCTGCTTCTGGGCCTGGCGCTGAACTTCCTGGCCGAGGAGGGCACCCGCACCGCCCCCGGCATCGCCTTTACCGCGCGCACCGTGCTGCGGCTGGGGGTGGCGCTTCTGGGCGCGCGCATCTCGGCCGGCATGCTGGCGGCGCTGGGGCCGGGCGCCATCGCGCTGGTGGCGGCGGGCGTGGTGCTGACCATCCTGTTCGCCCTTGCCGCCAGCCGGCTGGCCGGCCGCGGCTGGCGCTTTGCGCTGCTGACCGGCGGCTCGGTGGCGATCTGCGGCGCCTCGGCGGCCATGGCCATCGCCGCCGTCCTGCCCCGGCACGAGAAATCCGAACGCGACCTGGTCTTCACCGTGCTGTCCGTCACCGTGCTTTCGACCGTGGCCATGGTGCTCTACCCGATGCTGGCCGGGCTTTTCGGCTTCACCGCCCGCGATTCCGGCGTCTTCCTGGGCGGCACCATCCATGACGTCGCCCAGGTGGTCGGCGCCGGCTTCTCGATCGGCCCCGAGGCGGGCGAGACCGCGACCCTGGTCAAGCTGATCCGCGTCGCCATGCTGGCGCCGGTGGTGCTGTGCTTTTCCCTGGCGATCCGGGCGCGCGGGCTTTCGGACCGCCGGGGCGGCAAGGCGCCGCCGCTGCTGCCGGGCTTCGTCATCGGCTTTCTCGCGCTCGCCACGCTCAACAGCCTGGGGCTGGTGCCGCCGGCGGTCTCGGACTTCGCCGGGCAGCTGTCCCGCTGGGCATTGCTGATCGCCATCGCCGCCGTCGGCATCAAGACCTCGCTCGGCAAGATGCTCGAGGTCGGCGCCGGCGCCATCGGGCTGATCGTGGCCGAGACCGTGTTCCTGGGCGTCTTCGTCGTCGCCGGCCTGCATTTCCTGGGGTAAGAGATGAAACCGCTCGAGCGCATCCACCAGACCGCCAAGGCGCTGGACCGCCACATCATCCTGTCCGAGGGCGACGACCCGCGCGTGGCCGAGGCCGCCCGCCGGCTGCTGGCCGAGGGGCTGGCGCGCGTCACCCTGATGGGCGGGCCCGAGATCCCCGGCGCCCGCCGCATCGACCCGGCCGGCGCGCCCGACCTGGCGGAACTGGCCGACCATTGGCACCGCATGCGCGCGGCCAGGGGCATGACCGGCGAACGCGCGCTGGCCGAGATGCGCGACCCGATCCGCCAGGCGGCGATGCGGGTGCGGCTGGGCCAGGCCGACGGCACGCTGGGCGGCGCCGTCGCCACCACCGCCGACACCGTCCGCGCCGCATTGCAGATCATCGGCCGGGCCCCCGATGCCGGCATCGTGTCGAGCTTTTTCCTGATGCTGTCCTGCGGGCCGGGCGCGCCGATCAGGGGCGGCATGATCTTTGCCGATTGCGGGCTGGTGATCCAGCCCGACGCGCAGGAGCTCGCCGCCATCGCGCTTTCGGCCGCCGGAAGCTGCCGCCGGCTGCTGGCCGAGGAGCCGCGGGTGGCGCTGCTGTCCTTCTCGACCGCGGGCTCGGCCGACCACCCGAGCCTCGGGCGGCTGCGCGAGGCGCTGGCGCTGATCCGCGCCGCGGCCCCGGATCTCGAGGTGGATGGCGAGATGCAGTTCGACGCCGCGCTGGACGAGGCGATCCGGGCGAGGAAGGCGCCGGCCAGCCGGCTGTCGGGGCGGCCGAACGTCTTCGTCTTTCCCGACCTCGCCGCGGGCAATATCGGCTACAAGATCGCCGAGCGCCTGGGCGGCCTCACCGCCATCGGGCCCATCCTGCAGGGACTGGCAAAACCCGCAAACGACCTCTCGCGAGGATGCTCCGTCAAAGACATCGTCGACGCAGCAGCCGTAACCGCCGTCCAGACAGCAGAAGCCGGCAATGTCGTTTTTCAGCCATATAGAATACGCAAGCCAGTAGGGAGGTGGCCTTGTGAAGATCGGCGGATTGAAGGAGATTTTTGAGGGGGAGGCTCGGGTCGCCATCACTCCGTCCTCTGCGGGGCATCTGCGCAAGCTGGGGCATGACGTGCATGTCGAGACTGGCGCGGGGGTTCGTGCGGGGTTTTCGGATGCGGCCTACGAGGCGGCGGGCGTCACCGTGCATCCCAATGCCGCGGCGCTGGTCGGGGCGGTGGAGGTGGTGGTCAAGGTCCGGCCGCCGAGCGAGGCCGAGCTGCGGCAGATGCGGCGCGGGCAGACCCTGATCTCGCATTTCTGGCCGGCGCAGAACCCCGACCTCCTGGAGCTGGCGCGCGAACAGGGCGTCACCGCCATCGCCATGGACATGGTGCCGCGCATCAGCCGCGCGCAGAAGATGGACGCGCTGTCCTCGATGGCCAATATCGCCGGCTACCGGGCGGTGATCGAGGCGGCGAACAACTTCGGCCGCTTCTTCACCGGCCAGGTGACGGCGGCGGGCAAGGTGCCGCCGGCCAAGGTGCTGGTGGTGGGCGCGGGCGTCGCCGGGCTTGCCGCCATCGGCGCGGCGGTCAGCCTGGGCGCGCAGGTCCATGCCTTCGACGTGCGCCCCGAGGTGGCCGAGCAGATCGAATCGATGGGCGCGGAATTCGTCTACCTGGACTTCCAGGACCAGGTGCAGGACGGGGCCGCGACCGGCGGCTATGCCGCGCCCTCGAGCCCCGAGTTCCGGGAAAAGCAGCTCGAGAAGTTCCGCGAACTGGCGCCCGGGATGGACATCGTCATCACCACGGCGCTGATCCCCGGCCGCGATGCGCCGAAGCTCTGGACCCGCGACATGGTCGCGGCGATGAAGACCGGCTCGGTCATCGTCGACCTGGCGGCCGAGCGCGGCGGCAATTGCGAGCTGACCGTGCCGGACGAGCGCATCGTCACGGAAAACGGCGTGGTGATCATCGGCTATACCGACTTCCCGTCGAGGATGGGCGCGCAAGCCTCGGAGCTTTACGGCAACAACATCCGCCACATGCTCTCGGACCTGACGCCGGGCAAGGACGGCGTCATCGTGCAGAACATGGAGGACGACGTGATCCGCGGCTCGACCGTCGCCCATGACGGCGACGTGACCTGGCCGCCGCCGCCGCCCAGGGTCGCGGCCATCGCCGCCCAGAAGCCGCGCGAGAAGCCCAGGGAGCCGACCCCCGAGGAGCGGCGCGCGCAGGAGATCGCCGCCTTCCGCGCCCAGACCCGCAGCCAGGTCACGCTGCTCGGCGCGGGCGCGGCGGCGATGCTGCTGGTGGGGCTGTTCGCGCCCGCGAGCTTCCTGTCGCATTTCATCGTCTTCGTGCTGGCGGTCTTCGTCGGTTTCCAGGTGATCTGGAACGTCAGCCATTCGCTGCACACGCCCCTGATGGCGATCACCAACGCGATCTCGTCGATCATCATCGTCGGCGCGCTCCTGCAGATCGGCTCGGGCGGCTGGCTGGTGGTGTTCCTGGCGGCGCTGTCGGTGCTGATGGCGGGCGTCAACATCTTCGGCGGCTTCCTGGTCACGCGCCGGATGCTCGCCATGTTCCAGAAGTCGTAAGGGGAGAGGGCGCATGGAATACGGATTCACCACCGCCGCCTATGTGGTCGCGGCCGTGCTGTTCATCCTGTCCCTGGGCGGGCTTTCCGGCCAGGAAAGCGCCAAGCGCGCGGTCTGGTACGGCATCGCGGCCATGGCGCTGGCGGTGGTCGCGACGCTGATCGGGCCGGGCTACGGCAACTGGGGGCTGACGCTGGTCATGCTGGCCATCGGCGGCGCCATCGGCTGGGTCGTGGCCAAGCGGGTGCAGATGACCGAGATGCCGCAGCTGGTCGCGGCCATGCACAGCCTGGTCGGCCTGGCCGCGGTGCTGATCGGCTTCAACGCCCAGTTCGAGCTCTCGCGGGTGCTGCGCGCCCGCGCCGCCGACGCGGCGGCCGAGTTCCACGGCTTCGCCGCCGTGCTGGCGCACAAGACCCCGGCCGAGATCGCCATGCTCAAGGTCGAGGTGGCGCTGGGGATCTTCATCGGCGCGGTGACCTTCACCGGCTCGATCGTGGCCTTCGGCAAGCTCGCCGGCAAGATCGACGGCAAGCCCCGCAAGCTGCCGGGCGGGCACATGCTGAACGCGGCTGCGGCGGCGCTGTCGCTCTTGTCGGTGATCCTTTACTGCACTGCCGGGGCGCCGGTGCTGTGGCTGGTGCTGATCACGCTTCTGGCCTTCTTCATCGGCTATCACCTGATCATGGGCATCGGCGGCGCCGACATGCCGGTGGTGGTGTCGATGCTGAACAGCTATTCCGGCTGGGCGGCGGCGGCGATCGGCTTCACCCTGGGCAACGACCTCCTGATCGTGGTGGGCGCGCTGGTCGGCTCCTCGGGTGCGATCCTGAGCTACATCATGTGCAAGGCGATGAACCGCAACTTCGTCAGCGTGATCCTGGGCGGCTTCGGCGGCGAGGCGGGCCCGGCGATGGAGATCGAGGGCGAGCAGGTGGCGATCGACGCCGACGGCGTGGCGGCGGCGCTGAACGAGGCGGACGAGATCGTCATCGTGCCGGGCTACGGCATGGCGGTGGCGCAGGCGCAGCAATCGGTCAGCGAGCTGACGCGCAAGCTGCGGGCGCGCGGCAAGAACGTGCGCTTTGCCATCCACCCGGTGGCGGGGCGCCTGCCGGGGCACATGAACGTGCTTCTGGCCGAGGCCAAGGTGCCCTACGACATCGTGCTGGAGATGGACGAGATCAACGAGGATTTCCCCTCGACCGACGTGGCGATCGTGATCGGCTCGAACGACATCGTGAACCCGGCGGCGCAGGAGGATCCGAACTCGCCGATCGCGGGCATGCCGGTGCTGGAGGTGTGGAAGGCCAAGCAGGTGTTCGTCTCCAAGCGCGGCCAGGGCACCGGCTATTCGGGCATCGAGAACCCGCTGTTCTACAAGGAAAACACCCGCATGTTCTACGGCGACGCCAAGAAATCCATCGACCAGCTCCTGCCCATGATCGAGTGAGCGGGCGATCTCGCTGTTGGTGGCGGCGATGCAGCTCGATGCCCTCAGGTGTCTCCGATATATTCTAATAAACACAACGAGTTGCTGTTGTTATGGCTTTGCCGATGGGCAATGCTTTCCCGAAATGAAGTTGCAAGGCGCGTCCTGGAGGAGGGCCTTGCGGACAGCCGGTTGCGCGCAAAGCGCACCAAGCCACGGAGGAAACCCATGTCCGATAGAACCGATTCCACCTCGATCCCGCAGGATGCCGAGGCCCCGAGCGGATCGCGGCGCCGCTTTCTGAAAACGACGGGGCTGTCCGCGCTTGGCGCCATGCTGGGCATGGCCGTCCCGTTCGAGCGCAACCTGCCCGCCGGCTTCGTGCCCGCCGCCCTGGCCCAGGATACCGGCCTGGACCTGATGGCCGGCAAGCAGGGGCTCATCGTGCTGGGCGACCGGCCGCTGAACGCGGAGACCCCGGCGCATCTGCTGGACGACGACGTCACCCCCTATGAGCGGCTGTTCATCCGCATGAACGGCCTCGTGCCGCAGACGGCGCTGGACCAGGATGCCGAGGGCTGGGTGCTGACCGTGGACGGCGAGGTCGAGACCCCGCTGGAGCTGACCATCGACGATCTGAAGTCGCGCTTCGAGACCGTCACCCGCCGGCTGGTGATCGAATGCGGCGGCAACGGCCGGGCCTTCTTCCAGCCCGGAACCTCGGGCAACCAATGGACCGTCGGCGCGGTCGGCTGCCCGGAATGGACCGGCGTGCGGCTGGCCGACGTGCTGAAGGCGGCGGGCGTCAAGGAAAGCGCCGTCTATACCGGGCATTACGGCAACGACGTGCATCTGAGCGGCGACGAGGAGAAGGAGGTGATCTCGCGCGGGGTGCCGATCGAAAAGGCGCTGGAGGAGGACGCGGTCATCGCCTGGGCGATGAACGGCGAACCCTTGCCGGCGCTGCACGGCTTTCCGCTGCGGCTGGTGGTGCCGGGCTATCCGGCCTCGGCCTCGCAGAAATACCTCGACCGCATCCGGGTCCGCGACAGGGAACATGACGGCGCCAAGATGACCGGCGATTCCTATCGCATCCCGGCCTATCCGGTCGCCCCCGGCACCGAGGTGCCCGAGGAGGACATGGTGGTGCTGACCGAGATGCCGGTGAAGTCCATCGTCACCTTCCCGCAGACCGGCGCCGAGGTGAAGGCGGGCGAGGCGGTCGAGGTCCGCGGCCATGCCTGGTGCGGCAAGGGCGACGTGGCCGCGGTGCATGTCTCGCTGGATTTCGGCCAGACCTGGCAGGACGCGGAACTGGAGCCGGCGGCGAACCGCTTTGCCTGGCAGCGCTGGCGCGCGACGCTGACCCTGCCGCAGCATGGCTATTACGAGGTCTGGGCGCGGGCCACCGACCAGGACGGCATCGGCCAGCCGCCGCTGTCGCCGGTCTGGAACCCGCGCGGCTATGCCAACAACATCCAGCACCGCATCGCGCTGGTCGCGGTCGGGTGAGGGGTGATGGCGATGCGCATTATTCTGACGACCGTGGCTGCGACCCTGGCCGTGCTGGTGCTTGGCGCCGGGCTGGCCGTGGCCGAGGCCAGGCTTGACCCGATGCAGGCGCTGGCGGGCCGGCCCGCCGGCGCGAACCCGCTCGACCCGATGACGGCGATCCGTGCCAAGGCGGATGCGGGCGAGGCGCGGGCGGGGAACGAGGAATTCGGCGGCCTGCCCGACGGCGCGGGCGCCGAGGAGACCTATTACCAATGCGTCGCCTGCCATTCGACCGAGATCATCAAGCAGCAGCGCGTCACCGACCACCGCTGGGACGAGCTGTGGCGCTGGATGGTCGAGGCGCAGGGCATGGTCGAGCCCGAGCCGGAAACCAAGGCGCTGATCCTGGCCTATCTCAAGGCGAACTTCTCATCCGAGCGGTAAGGAGATGGGGGCGGACGCTTAAAGGCCGCTGCCATCGCCTGCAGGCTGATCAAAACGGCCAAGCTGAACGCCACAGTCGATCCCCAGGCCTAGGGTCAGGACAGGTTCTCGGGTCAGGTCCAGAAGATCATGGTCGCGGCGAAGGCTAGGGCGAAGAGGGAAACCTTCGGGCAGCGGTCATAACGGGTGACGACCCGTCGCCAGTCCTCGAGTCTGCCGAAACGGGATCTCTCGATCCTGTTTCGGCGTCTGCAGCGTCGCTTATCGTGTTTGACGGGCTTGCCGCCAGACTTCCGGCCCGAGATGCAGGTGTCGCCAAAGCGTTTCCCGGCGGTGTGTAAGCCGGCATGGCCAACTGCCCCCGTAACGGGGGTGATCGGCTTGCCAAACAGCCCCCCCTTTACACTGATGGTCATGATGCCCCCGTAGTCATCGGGGGCACAGTGCGGGATGCTGGTTGTGGAGAGAGTTGCGAAGATCCGTCGGGCGGATTTCCAGGAGCAGAAGACGATCAAGCAGATCTGCCGGGAGTCTTCTTCGGGGCCTGCGTTCGTGGGATCTACGACAACATGAAGACGGCGGTGGATACGATCTTCATCGGCCGCGACCGCGCCTGCAATCGCGTTCGCCTGTTCTCTCGAACCGCTGGCGTTCACAGGCTCACTCCGGCAGATGTGCGGGCACTACCTGGTCGAGCCGCCGTCCCTTGGGCTTGAACCAATGGCGCCTCAATGAATGGCCCTGCACCCCGGCCTCTGGCTGGGACTGCGCCTGCGTGGCGCCATCGGTTCGAGCCCGCTGGCGCAGGGACAGGTCGAGAACCAGGTCGGCGTTGTCCGGCGGCGGTTCTTCGTGCCTCGACCGAAGTCCAAGAGCCATGCCGAACTCAATGCCTGGCGCGAGGATCGCTGTGTTGCATGGGCCAGGTCGCATCCGCACCCGGAGCTTCGCGATCGCACGATCTGGGAGATTCATTTCGGCCATCACGCTGGAGAGGAAATTCTTGTCGATCGAAACCGCCTTGCGCTCTTCAAGCCCGGTTTCGTCGGGCCGCGCTGTGAAGTCGCCGAGAACCACCATCTTCAGAGGCAGTTCAACCTCTGCTTGCCGATCGCCGGTTCCGGGGACAAACTTGGCGTTGATTCGCTCCTTGAGAGCGACCGACACGCCCTTTAACCATTACACATCTCCTCGGAACCCATGCATGCGCATAACGATAGTTAACGCGCCGGCAAGTCGGCCTTGAGTTGCACGAAGCCCGACTTTCCTGTTGATCCGCACCCATCCGCTCGCATGGGCAGATCGAAGGAAACGCTACATATTGTCGTCATACTGAAGATAACTGCATAAATACACCACACATATGGCATACGATGGCATGCAGCCAGTTGCCCGCCCCTGCGCGCTTGCACCGCATCTTCCCATGGGCAGGACGCCTTCCGACGCTTCCGGCGATCATGTCGCCGACTCAGCTTCGATAGCGATGAACCGGATCACCTCGCCTGCTTCGTCAGGCGCAGGAAGTCCGACCCGCGGCGGCCGTAGCCCTCGCGCTTGCGCTCCTCGGCACGCACCAGCGCGAAGAGACAAGCCTCGGCATCCTCATGCTATCGGAACAGGAAGGCTCGAATCTTCCGGTCGTGGCCGCCGATATGGCCGTAATGCCCGGTCAGCGCCCCGTCCCGCGTGATCGAGGGCAGTCAGGAGGGATAGGTCGCGTGAGCCTCGTCGGCGTCGGGATGGGGTCGATCCCCATCTGCTCATGGAAGAAGGCGCGCATCGGCAGGGGCGGATTCGAGATAGCCGACGAGATCAGCTATCAGCGCGTCGTCGCGGTCGCAGCGCTGCTCCAGCAGGAGATGGCCGTGATTTCGGACATCGCTCAGGAGTGCTCGAACCAGCGTTTCAGCGCATCCGGCGGGCGCGGACGGATATGCACGGTCAACGCGGAATTCCCCAGCACCTGTTTGGGAAACTCGTCCGCCTGCATAAAATGCTGATGCATCCAGGAAGCTGGCCCGCCATCCCGCG
Source organism: Paracoccus sp. pheM1 (assembly GCF_018499825.1). Lineage (NCBI taxonomy): Bacteria > Pseudomonadati > Pseudomonadota > Alphaproteobacteria > Rhodobacterales > Paracoccaceae > Paracoccus > Paracoccus sp. pheM1. The sequence continues at coordinate 486,994 of NZ_JAGXCX010000001.1, read as the reverse complement.
CCCCAGGCCCCCGCTGCAAAGGGTCCATGCTCCGAAGGGCGCGGACGTTCGGGCGGACGGATCAAAGCCCCAGGCACCAGCGCATGACGGCCTTTTGCGCATGCAGCCGGTTCTCGGCCTCGTCGAAGATGACCGAGTTCGGGCCGTCCATCACCGCGCTCGTCGCCTCGTCGTCGCGATGCGCGGGCAGGCAATGCATGAACAGCGCATCGGGCTTGGCGCACGCCATCAGCGCCTCGTTCACCTGGTAGGGACGCAACTGGTTGTGCCGCCGCTCGCGCGCCGATTGCGGGTCGTGCATCGACACCCAGGTATCCGTCACCACCAGGTCGGCGCCCTCGACCGCCTTGGCCGGGTCGCGCTCGATCACCGCCTGCACGCCCTGGGCGCGGGCGAAGTCCAGCGCCTCGCGCTCGGGGTCCAGCGTCGGCGGGCCGGTAAAGGTGAAGTCATAGCCGAACTGCCCGGCGGCATGGATCAGCGAGCAGCAGACATTGTTGCCGTCGCCCGACCAGACCACTTTCCTGCCGGCGATGGGGCCGCGATGTTCCTCGAAAGTCATCACGTCGGCCATGATCTGGCAGGGATGGGTGCGGTTCGTCAGCCCGTTGATCACCGGGACGCTGGCATATTCCGCCATCTCCAGCAGCGTCGCCTCTTCGAAGGTGCGGATCATGATCAGGTCCACATAGCGCGACAGCACCCGCGCGGTGTCGGCGATGGTCTCGCCGTGGCCCAGCTGCATCTCGCTGCCCGAGAGCACCATGGTCTGCCCGCCCATCTGCCGCACGCCCAGGTCGAAGCTGACGCGGGTCCGGGTCGAGGGCTTTTCGAAGATCAGCGCCACCATGCGGTTCCTGAGCGGCAAATCGGCGTCGGGCGCACCCTTGGGCTGGCCGTTGCGCGCATCCTTCATCCGGCGCGCAGCGTCGATCATGCCGCGCAGGTCTGCCTTGTCGGTGGTATGGATGTCGAGGAAACTGTTCATTTGTGACTGTCTTTCGGATTGATCTGGCAAGCAAGCCGCTTTGCCTGGGGGAGGTCAAGGCCAAAGGCCCCGCGTCGTGGCGGAAATCGACCTCTCCTCATCGGTGCCGCGTCATGATGCGCGCCAGGGTTCCGTCTTCCGAAGGGCGCAGTTCCTCGCCGCGGAAGCCGGCCTTTTCATAGGCGCGGATCGCGCGCAGGTTTCCCGGCTCGGGGTCGATGACCAGGACCGGCGCCTCGGCTAACAATGCATCGGACAGGGCGCGCAGCCAGAGCCCGCCGTGGCCGAACCCCCGGGGGCCGGAAAAGCAGTCGATCGCCAGCGCATCGCCGGGCAGGCCGGCGAAATGCGGCGCGCCCCAGTGATGCGCCGGGTAATACTGGGCATAGGCGATGGGCGCGCCGTCGCAAAGCGCGATGACCTGCCGCATCGCCGGCTCGTCCAGATCCTCCGCGATCCCGGCCAGCTCCGCCTCGGCCCCGCGCCACCAGCGCGCGACCTCGGGTTGGCGCAGCCAATCCGCCAGCATGGGCAGGTCGGCGCGCGTGACCGGCCGGAAGCCGAACCTATCCATCCAGCCTGCCGGCGGCCCGGTCCAGCCGGGCGACCGCCTCGGCGATCTCCGCGTCGCTGATGGTCAGCGGGGGCAGCAGGCGCAGGGTGTTGTCGGCCGCGGCCACGGTCAGGATGCGCTCGGCATAGCCAGCATTGACCAGATCGCCCGGCGCGACCTTGCATTTCAGGCCCAGCATCAGCCCCTGGCCGCGCACCGTTTCGAAGACCTCGGGATGCGCCGCCACCAGCCCCTCCAGCTTCTGCCGGAAAAGCGCGGCCTTGCGGTTCACCTCGGCCAGGAATTCGGGCTGGGCGATGATCTCCATCACCTTGGCGCCCACCGCGCAGGCCAGGGGGTTGCCGCCATAGGTCGAGCCATGCGTGCCCGCCACCATGCCGGCAGCCGCCTTTTCGGTCGCCACCACCGCGCCCAGCGGGAAGCCGCCGCCGATGCCCTTGGCGATCATCATGATGTCGGGGGTGATGCCGGCATATTCATGCGCGAACAGCTTGCCGGTGCGGCCCATGCCCGATTGCACCTCGTCCAGCACCAGCAGCGCGCCGGTCTGGTCGCAAAGCGCGCGGATCGCTGCCAGGTCGGCGTCGGGCAGCGGACGGATGCCGCCCTCGCCCTGCACCGGCTCCAGCATGACGGCGGCGGTGCGGTCCGAGATGGCGGCCTTCAGCGCCTCCATGTCGCCCCAGGGCAATTGCCGGAAACCGGGCATCAGCGGGCCGAAACCCTTGACCATCTTTTCCGAACCCGCCGCCGCGATGGCGCCGGTCGAACGGCCATGGAAAGCGCCCTCGAAGGTCAGGATCTCGTAGCGGTCGGGGTCGCCCTGCTCGCTCCAATACTTGCGCACCATCTTGATCGCCAGTTCCGCGGCCTCGGTGCCGGAGTTGGTGATGAAGGCGGTGTCGGCAAAGGTATGCTCGACCAGCAAATCGGCGAGCCTTTCCTGCTCGGGGATCTGGTAGAGGTTCGAGACATGCCAGATCCGGCCCGCCTGTTCGGTCAGCGCGGCGACCAGGTCGGGATTGGCATGGCCCAGCGCATTCACCGCGATGCCCGCGCCCAGGTCCAGGTATCGCGTCCCGTCCGTCGCGATGGCCCAGGAGCCCTCGCCCCGCTCGAAGGCGATGGGGGCACGGTTATAGGTCGGCAGGACATGCGAAATCATGGAGTTACCCTCTCTGGGAACGGCCGCGCGGCGGCACCATGGCTGACGGAAAGGCAGGCGGGATCGGACGTCGAAAGCGTCAACGTCGGGGACGGGCGATATGGGCGGTCCGAGCGATCATGCCCGTTCGCATAGCGCGGAAGCGGCCCCCGTGCAACGGGGATTTCAGGGCTTCATGCGATAGCCCGAGGCCAGCCAGCGCCAGGCGGTGAACAGCACCAGCGCCACGGCCAGCCCGCAGACCGCCAGCCCGCGCAGCACCGGCGCGTCGGAAACCCCGGCGATGCCGTAGCGCGCGCCGTCGATCAGGTAGAAGATCGGGTTCCAATGCGCCAGCGCCCGGAACGGCTGGGGCAGCGCCTCGACCGAATAGAAGGTGCCCGACAGGAACGACAGCGGCGTGACGATGAAATTGGTGATGACCGCCATCTGGTCGAATTTCTGCGCCACGATCGCGGCCAGCAGCCCCAGCCCGCCCATCAGCAGCGCGCCCAGCACCACGAAGGCCAGCGCCCAGAAGGGATGCGCCACCCCCTGCCCCAGGACCAGCGCCATGCCGGTGGCGATGGCGGCGGCGACGATCAGCGCCCGCGTCACCGCCCCGGTCAGGTAGCCTGCCAGGATCTCGCCCGCCGACAGGGGCGGCATCAGCGTATCGACGATATTGCCCTGCATCTTGGCCGAGATGATGCTGGACGAGGTATTGGCGAAGGCGTTCTGGATCACCGTCATCATCAGGATGCCGGGCCCCAGGAAGGCCAGGTAGGGCAGGCCCATCACCTCGCCCCGGTTTTGCCCCAGCGCCAGCGCAAAGACGATCACGAACAGCGCCGAGGTCATCAGCGGCGCGAAGATGGTCTGCTGCCAGACGCTGAGGAAGCGCATGATCTCGCGCCGGCTGAGCGTGTATAGGCCCAGCCAGTTCACCCGGCCAAAGCGGCGCACGCCCATCTGGCGAAATCCGGGGCGGGACTGGATCGGCTGCATCGGGGCTCCTTGAATTTGCGGGCTCGGATGGGTAAATCTGGCTATCCCCGGATTTAAGGCCGGGTCTTGCGGAATTGAAGCCACTAGCACGAAGAGCGCCGGGACGCATCCCGGTGCAGGAAAGGCAAGCCATGTCCTGGACCGACGAGCGCGTCGAGACGTTGAAACGCATGTGGGCCGAAGGCCAGTCGGCCAGCCAGATCGCCAAGGAGTTGGGCGGCGTGACCCGCAACGCGGTGATCGGCAAGGTCCACCGCCTGGGCCTGTCGAATCGCGCCGAAGAGGGCGCGGACCCAGCGCCCGAACCCGTTGCCGCCAAGCCCGCCCCCGCGCCTGACCCGCGGCCCGCCGCGCCCGAGCCGGCACCAGCGCCCCAGCCCAAGCCGGCCGCGGCGGCCGCCCCTGCGCCCGAGCCGGCACCCGAACCCGCGCCGCAGCCGGCCAGCTTCAACCGCCGGCCCATCGTGCCGGCCGGCCAGCCGCTGCCGCCGCAACCCTCGGCCAACGAGATCAGCCCCGAAGCGCTGGCCTCGGTCCGCGAGGTCGAGAAGCGCGCCCGCAAGCTGACGCTGATGGAGCTGACCGAGCGCACCTGCAAATGGCCGATCGGCGACCCGGCGACCGACAAGTTCTGGTTCTGCGGCCTGCCCTCGATGCCCGGCAAGCCCTATTGCGAGGCGCATGTCGGCGTGGCCTTCCAGCCGATGAGTTCGCGCCGCGACCGTCGTCGCTGAGGTGCCCGATTTCCCCCGGCTCGCCGCGCTGGCCGTCACGCTGGACGGCTGCGGCGATGCGGCCCGCGCGCTGCTGGTGCGCCGCCGCAACCCGCCCGACGCCGGGCTCTGGGGCTTTCCCGGCGGCCATGTCGAGCCGGGCGAGACCGCGCTTGACGCCGCCGTGCGCGAGCTGGCCGAGGAAACCGGCGTCACCGGCCGGCCGCGTGCCTATCTGGACAATATCGACGTGATCGAGCGCGGCGCGGATGGCGCGCTGCGCTTTCACTTCCTGCTGGCGGCAGTGCTGTGCGACCATGTCGCGGGCGAGCCGGTGGCGGCGGACGATGCGCTGGACGCGCGCTGGGTGGCGGTGGGCGACATCCTGGCCGGCCGCCTGCCGCTCAGCGCCAGCGTGCCCGATGTCATCCGCAAGGCGCTGGCCTGCCGGGACGCCTCCTGCTGACCCCGCGGCCCGGCCCGCGGCGAAAACCGTGCGAACCGCTGGCCTTCGCCGCCGGTGCTGGATAAAGAAGCGCCAGAGAACAACAGGACCGGATCATGGCGCGGCATCTCATCACCTCGGCGATCCCTTACATCAACGGGATCAAGCACCTCGGCAATCTCGTCGGCTCGCAGCTTCCGGCGGATCTCTATGCCCGCTACCTGCGGGGCCGCGACCACGAGGTGATGTTCATCTGCGCCACCGACGAACACGGCACCCCGGCCGAACTTGCCGCCGCCAAGGCCGGCAAGCCCGTCGCCGTCTATTGCGCCGAGATGCACGAGATCCAGGCCGAGATCGCGCGCAACTTCGGCCTGTCCTTCGACCATTTCGGCCGCTCGTCCTCGGAACGCAACCACGTGCTGACCCAGCATTTCGCCGGCAAGCTGGACGAGAACGGCTATATCGCCGAGGTCGAGGAGCGGCAGGTCTATTCCATCGACGACGGCCGCTTCCTGCCCGACCGCTATATCGAGGGCACCTGCCCCAACTGCGGCTATGACAAGGCCCGCGGCGACCAGTGCGAGAACTGCACCAAGCAGCTGGACCCGACCGACCTGATCGAGCCGCGCTCGGCCATTTCCGGCTCGACCAACCTGGAGGTGCGGGCGACCAAGCACCTCTACCTGCGCCAGCGCGCGCTGAAGGACCAGATCGCGACCTGGATCGACAGCAAGACCGACTGGCCGATCCTGACCACCTCGATCGCCAAGAAATGGCTGAACGACGGCGACGGCCTGCAGGACCGCGGCATCACCCGCGACCTCGACTGGGGCATCCCGGTGAAAAAGGGCGACAAGCCCTGGCCGGGGATGGAGGGCAAGGTCTTCTACGTCTGGTTCGACGCGCCCATCGAATACATCGCCGCCACCGCCGAGGGCGCCGACAAGCGCGGCCAGCCCGACAGCGCCTGGCGCCGCTGGTGGCGTCTGGACGAGGGCGCCGGGGACGTGACCTATACCCAGTTCATGGGCAAGGACAACGTGCCCTTCCACACCCTGTCCTTCCCGGCCACGATCATCGGCTCGGGCGAGCCCTGGAAGCTGGTCGATTACATCAAAAGCTTCAACTACCTGACCTATGACGGCGGCCAGTTCAGCACCTCGCAGGGGCGCGGCGTGTTCATGGACCAGGCGCTGTCGATCCTGCCCGCCGACTACTGGCGCTGGTGGCTTCTGTCCCACGCCCCCGAATCGGGCGACAGCGAGTTCACCTGGGAGAATTTCCAGCAGTCGGTGAACAAGGATCTGGCCGACGTGCTGGGCAATTTCGTCAGCCGCATCACCAAGTTCTGCCGCTCGAAATTCGGCGAGACCATCCCCGAGGGCGGCAGCTACGGCCCCGAGGAAGAGGCGCTGGTCGAGGCGCTGACCGCCCGCGTCCGCGCCTATGAAGGCTTCATGGACCATGTCGAGGTCCGCAAGTCGGCGGCCGAGCTGCGGGCGATCTGGGTTCTGGGCAACGAATACCTGCAATCGGCGGCGCCCTGGTCGACCTTCAAGACCGACCCCGACCGCGCGGCGATGCAGGTGCGGCTGGGGCTGAACCTGATCCGGCTTTACGCGGTGCTGTCGGCGCCCTTCATCCCCTTTGCGGCCGATGCGATGCTGGCGGCGATGCGGACCCAGGACCGCACCTGGCCGGACGATGTCCGCGCCGCGCTCGAGGCCCTGCCCGCCGGCCACGCCTTCACCGTGCCCGAGGTGCTGTTCGCCAAGATCAGCGACGAAAGCCGCGACGAATGGCAGGACCGCTTCAAGGGCATCCGCGGCTGAAATCACCCCGACGGCCTGCGACAAAATGCCGTAGGCTTGTTGCATTCATGCCACAAACCTTTCCACGGGCGGGCTGACGTCTTGTCCCGTGGTATGGCGGCTGGTTAATCGCCCGCAGTTTACCCAGGTCATGGCGATCCCCCTTGCCCTCTCGGCCCAGGCAAAAAACCGTTCCTGTTGTCGAGAGGTGACGATGCCGTCCTATCAAACGAACTCCCCTGCCCGGCTGCGAGCCAATCGCAGCCTGCGCGCAGCGCTGCTGTCGCTGACGGCGCTTTGCGCCCCTGCCCTGGCCCTGGCGCAAGAGGAAAACGCCGATGTCGTCGTGCTGGACAACATCGTCATCACCGCAGCCGGTTTCGAGCAGAACATCAAGGAAGCGCCCGCCAGCATCTCGGTCATCACCGCCGAGGAACTGCAAAAGGGCAATTTCACCAGCCTGACCGATGCGCTGAAAGAGGTGCAGGGCGTCGTCACCACCGGAACCGCGAACGAATCCGACATCTTCATCCGTGGCCTGCCGGGGCAATACACCCTGATCCTGGTGGACGGAAAGCGGCAAAGCACCCGCGATTCGCGGACCAATGGCAATGCCGGCTATGAGCAAAGCTTCATCCCGCCGATCGCTGCCATCGACCGGATCGAGGTCGTGCGCGGGCCGATGTCCTCGCTTTACGGCTCGGACGCCATGGGCGGTGTGATTAATATCATCACCAAGCCGGTCGCCGACACTTGGACCGGCTCGGTCTCGGTCGAGACGGTTCTCCAGGACGAGGAAGGCTTCGAAAACAGCCGGCAGACCTCGTTCTACGCCTCGGGCCCGCTGGTCGCCGACGTGCTGGGCCTGCAAGTCTGGGGCCGCAAGTTCGACCAGGACGCCTCGTCGATTTCGGGTGGCCCCGGCGGATCGGACGATTACGACTTGGGCGCGCGGCTGACCTGGCATGCGGATGACCAGAACCAGGTGCTGCTGGAGGCCGGCCGCACCCAGATCACCAGCGAAGATTATGGCGACCTGGGTTATCGCGACCATGACCGCGACCACTGGTCGCTGACCCACAAGGGCAGCTACGCGGATCTGGATACCGAACTCAGCTTCTCGCAGGAAACCGGCGAACGCACTTCCTACAGCAGGACCGCGGCCGGCACCGATTTCGTCGAGAACCTGCGTTCGCCGGAAGTGCGCAATTCGGTCCTGGACGGCAAGGCGACCCGGACCCTGTCCTGGAACGGCGAACACCGGCTGACCATCGGCGGCCAGTTCATGCGCACCGAGATCACCGACCAGAACCCCGGCGCCGTGGCTCCGGGCGCGGAACCCCGTGACGAGAAGTTCCAAGGCGACGAATGGTCGCTTTATGTCGAGGACGAGTGGCGCCTGCGCGACGATTTCGCCCTGACGCTGGGGCTGCGCTATACCGACAACGAATTCTATGGCGGCCATGTCGCGCCCCGTATCTACGGGGTCTGGAACGCGACCGAGAACCTGACCGTCAAGGGCGGCATCTCGACCGGCTACAAGACCCCCGAGCTGCGTTCGATCATTCCAGGTTACGCCTATACCAGCGGCGGCGCCGGCTGCGCCAGCAACACGCCGCCTTCCTGCGCCGTCATCCTGGGCAACCCGAACCTGAAGCCGGAAGAAACCCTGAACTTCGAGCTGTCCACCGTCTATGAAGCCGACGCCTTCACCCTGAGCGCCACGGCCTTCCATACGAAGTTCGACAACAAGCTTCAGCAGAAAAGCCTGGGCGTCGGCGACAACGACCCGGCCAACGGCATTGAAGACGGATACTGGACTGGGGGACCGCAGTATCGCGGGACCGACGGCGGGCTGTATTACCGCCGCGTTATCCAGAACTTCAACGTCGATGAGGCCGAGATCAGCGGCCTGGAACTGGCCGGCGATTGGGACATCACCCCGACCCTGTCGGCGCGCGCCTCCTATACCTACACGAAGTCCGAGCAGAAGACCGGCGAATTTGCAGGCTTCCCGCTGGCGCGCACGCCGGAACACATGGCCAGCCTGCGTTTCGACTGGATGACCCCGGTGGAAGGGTTGGATAGCTGGCTTTCCGCCAATTACCACGGCTCGGAAATCGCCTCGGGCCTGCGTATCGGCAGCAACGGCCGCGAAGTCGAGATCGACGGCCAGACGGGGCGCAAATATTCGCCCTACACCACGGTCGACATCGGCGCGAACTACAGGATCAACGAGATGGCCACCCTCAACGCGGCCGTCTACAACGTCTTCAACGAAGAGGTTCGTGAGACCGAGTTCAACACCGTCCAGGAAGGCCGTCGCCTCTGGCTGGGCCTGACGGCGAACTTCTAGGCGTCCCTTTTTCCCGAAACACCTGCCTGCCCGGCTGTGGACTTTCCACGGCCGGGCATGTTCTTTTCGAAAAGCAGGAGACAGGAAGGAACGCGCATGACCCATTGCATCCTGATCGGCGCCCCGGTGGACGAGGGGCAGCGGCGGCCCGGCTGTCTGATGGGCCCGGCCGCCTATCGCGTGGCGGGGCTGGCCTCGACGCTTGCCGAGCTGGGCCACACGGTCGAGGATCGCGGCGACCTTCTTCCCGCCGCCGGCCGCGGCCAGACCTGCGCCAATCCCGCCGTGCATCACCTGCCCGAGATCGTCGCCTGGACCGAGGCGCTGCGCGCCGCCGGCTGCGCCGCGATGGAAGAGGGGATGCCGATCTTCCTGGGCGGCGACCACGCGCTGGCCCTTGGCACGCTCGCCGGGGTGGCGGCCCATGCCCGCGCGGCGGGGAGGCCGCAATTCGTGCTGTGGCTGGACGCGCATAGCGATTTTCACACCATCGAGACCACGGGCTCGGGCAACCTGCACGGCACGCCGCTGGCCTATGCCTCGGGGCGGCCGGGATTCGAACCCTTCCCCGCCTTTCCCGCGCCGATCCCAGGCCGCAACATCTGCATGTTCGGCATCCGCAGCGTGGACGGCCCCGAGCTGGCCGCGCTGCGCGAGACCGAGATCGTCGTGAACGACATGCGCGTGCTGGACGAACGCGGCATCATTGCGCCCCTGCGCGAATTCCTGGACCGGGTCCGGGCCGAAAACGGCATGCTGCATGTCAGCCTGGACGTGGATTTCCTCGACCCCTCGATCGCGCCGGCCGTCGGCACCACCGTCCCCGGCGGCGCCACCTTCCGCGAGGCGCATCTGGTCTGCGAACTGCTGCACGAAAGCGGGCTGATGACCTCGCTCGACCTGGTCGAGTTGAACCCGTTCCTGGACGAACGCGGCCGCACCGCCAAGCTGATGGTGGACCTGGTCGGCTCGCTGATGGGGCGCAAGGTCTTCGACCGGCCGACCCGCAGCTTCTGAGCCCGCAACCTGCGGCCCCCGCCGCGCCCCCGTCGCGACGGAGGCTTGCCAATCCCCCGCCCGCCCGCTAGCCAATTCCCCGGCGCGGGCGTGGCGGAATGGTAGACGCATGGGACTTAAACTCCCTGGGGCGCAAGCCTGTGCGGGTTCGAGTCCCGCCGCCCGCACCATATTCCCGCATATCCTTCCCCCCATGGTCCGGCGGCCTATAGCCTGATCCGCACCACCAATCCCTTCCGGCCCCTGCCGGCGGCATATCCCTTTGCCAGCACCAGTCGCCGCCTGGCCCTCGAAAAGGGGCAAGGAAAAGCGCACCGGTTCGCCTTTCCCTGCCGCCCGAAAGGCCCTTACCACCACGCTCGGGCCTGTCCGGGGGTGCCGCTTGCACCGCATGCCATCCCTACCCCGGCGGCCCTTTCGCGGCAAACGCCAACCACGCGCGATTTTAAACAAATCGCCTTGGTTCCCCCGCCCGGCTCGGCTAGGTTCGCGCCGGAATCCGAACCCAGGAGAACATGATGGCACAGCGCCTCCACCTCGTTTTCGGTGGTGAACTTGTCGATCCCACCCGCACCGAGTTCCGCGACACCAGGGACATCCATATCGTCGGCATCTTCCCGGACTACGCCCAGGCCCATGCCGCCTGGAAGGCCGAGGCGCAACGCACCGTGGACAGCGCCCATACCCGCTATTTCATCGCCCACCTGCACCGGCTGCGCGACGAAGAGCGCGAGGTCAGCCCGACCGAGGAACTGGGCAGCTAGGCCCCCGCGAATCGCGATGCTTCCCGCCGATGCAACCGCGTCCCTGGCGCTTTGGCTGCACCTGCGCCGCCGCGCGGCGCTGGCCGGCGGCCCGGTCGAACTCCCCGAGGCCCCGCCGGGCGAGGGGCCGCTGGTCATGGTGCATCTGGCGGAACAGGCCGAAGAGCCGCCGCAGCCGGGCGCGCTGGTCAGGGCGCTGCTGGCCCGGCGGCCGGGGCTGCGCTTCGCCTTCCTCGGCGCGCCCTTGGCCCCGGACACCCTGCCTGCCGGGCTGCGCGCCGTGACCCTGCCCCGGCCGCAGGATCCGGCCGCGGTGCGCGAGGTGATCCGGGCGCTGCAGCCGCGGGCGCTGCTGGTCCTGGGCGACCAGCTTCCGGCCGCGCTGATCTCGGGCGCGGCCGAGCAGAACCTGCCGGTCATCCTGTGCGAGGCGCGGCTCGTGGCCCATGCCCGGCGCGGATCGTGGCGCGGCGCGGTCAATCGCGGGCTGATGGGCAAGATCGCCCGCATCCTCGCCCCCGACCCGACCGCCGCCGCCGCCGCCCGGCAATTGGGCGCCCCGCCCGGCCGGATCGAGCTGACCGGCCCGATCACCGAGACACGGCCGCCCTTGGCCGCCAACGAGGCAGAGCGGCGCGCACTGGCCCAGATCCTGGCCGGCCGCCACATCTGGCTGGCGGCCTGTCCCACGCTGCCCGAGGCCAAGGCGGCGCTGGCCGCGCACCAGGCCGCGCTGCACCACAACCACCGCGCCTTGCTGATCCTGGCCGGGCTGCCGGCCGAGACGATCCCCCAGGTCCGGGCCGAGGTCGAGGCGCTTGGCCTGGCCGCCGTGCTGCGCTCGGACGACGAAGACCCCTCGCCCGACGATCACGTGCTGATCGCCGAGGACACGCAGGAGATGGGCCTGTGGTATCGGCTGGCACCGGTCTGCTTCATGGGCGGCACGCTTCTGCCCGGTCCGGGCCTGGCGCCGCGCCACCCGTTCGAGCCGGCGGCGCTTGGCTCGGCCATCATCCACGGCCCGCTTACCGAGGCGCATGGCCCGGAATGGACACAGCTCGACGGGGCCTCGGCCGCGCGGCTGGTGACCGAGGCGGCCGGGCTGACGCGCGCGGTCGCAGATCTCTCGGCGCCGGATCAGGCGGCGATGCTGGCCGGCAACGCCTGGTCGGTCAGCACCGGCGGCGCCGCCGTCCTGGGCCGCATCGCCGATACCGTCCTCGAGGCCATGGAGAACCCGCAATGAGCCGCCGCGCCCCCGATTTCTGGTTCCGGCCGCCGGGGCTCAAGGCGCGGCTGCTGGCGCCGCTGGGCGCGCTTTACGCCGCGGCCACCGCCCGCCGCCTGGCGCGGGGGCCACGCACGCGGCCGGGGGTGCCGGTGATCTGCATCGGCAACCTGAACGCCGGCGGCACTGGCAAGACGCCCACCGCCATCATGCTGGCCCAGTTCTTGCAGGACCGCGGCATCGCCGTGCATGTGGTCTCGCGCGGCTATGGCGGCAGCGAAAAGGGACCGCTGCGGGTCGAGGAATCGCGCCACAAGGCGGCCGAGGTCGGCGACGAGCCGCTGCTGATGGCCGCCTTCGCCCCGGTCTGGGTCGCGGACGACCGGCAGGCGGGCGCAAGGGCGGCGGTCGAGGCCGGGGCGCAGGCGATCCTGCTCGACGACGGCTTCCAGGACCCGGCGCTGGCGCATGACCTGGCGCTGGTGGTGGTCGATGCGGCCAAGGGCTTCGGCAACGGGCTTTGCCTGCCCGCGGGGCCGCTGCGCGAGCCGGTGGAACGCGGCCTCGCCCGCGCCGACCTGCTGCTTTCGATCGGCGAGGCCCCGGCCCAGGCGCAATTCGCCGCGGCCTGGGGGGCGCATCTGTCCCTGCCGCACCTGACCGGCCGGCTTGTGCCCCTGCAGACCGGCATGGACTGGCAGGGCCAGCGCGTGCTGGCCTTTGCCGGCATCGGCCATCCCGAGAAATTCTTCGCCACCCTGCGCGACCTCGGCGCAGAGGTGGCCCGCGCCGAGGCGCTGGAGGACCACCAGCCCTTCACGCCGCAGCTGCTGACCCGGCTGGAAACCGAATCGCGGCTGATCGGCGCGCAGCTGGTGACGACGGAAAAGGACGCGGTGCGGCTGCCGCGCGGCTTCCGGCCCAAGGTGCTGGCCCTGCCGGTGCGGCTGCAACTGGAGGACCCGGCGCCGCTTGCCGACCGGCTGGCCGCGCTGGGATTGTGAAAGGCCCCGAAACGGGTCCGGGGCCTTCCGCTTTCTCCGTTCTCCAAATACTCCCGCGGCCGCGCCGCCCGGAGATCGCTCAGCCTTTCTCGGCCAGCTTGGCGTCGATGATCTTCTTCAGCTCTTCCCAGGGCTGGTTTTGCACCTTTTCGCCGGCGATGATGAAGGTCGGCGTGCCCTCGACCTGGTCGGCGGTGGCATGGGTCTGGAAGGTGGCGACCAGGTCCGCGACCTTCTGCTTGTCGTTCCAGCAGGCATCCATCTGCTCGGTCGTCATCCCGGCCTTGGCGCCGATCTTGCGCAGGTTCGCCGCGATCTCGTCGCCCGATTTCGCGTTCAGCCAGTTCTTCTGGTCGTCGAAGATCAGGTCCGAGACGGCATAGTATTTCTCGTCCCCGCCGCAGCGGGCAAGGATGCCGGCCCAAAGCCCGACCGCATCGAAATAGACGTCGCGCTGGATGAAGCGCACCTTGCCGGTATCGATGTATTCCGCCTTCAGCCTGGGCAGGTTCTCGTCATGAAAGACCGCGCAATGGCTGCAGGTGAAGCTGGCATATTCGATGATCGTGACCGGCGCGTCGGCCTGGCCCAGCGCGATGTCGGGCAGAACCTTGCCCTCGGGCGCCGGCTCGGCGGCATTCTCGGCGGGTTTCGCCTCTTGCGCCATCGCGGGCAGCGCGGAAAGGGTCAGCGCGGCCGTGGCGGCGGCGATCAGGGAGCGGCGAAGCAGCATCATGGATTGGCCTTTCGGTCGTTGGCGTCCCGGCGGGACAGGATGTTCAGCGCCAGCCGCCGCATGGCGGCGGACAGCGCGGGATTGTCGAAGCCCGAGGCGATGGCCTCGGCCTGGGCGAGGTCTTGCGGACCCGGCGCGGCGGCGCGGCGCGGCGCGGCAAGGAACGCGGCCTGCCCCTCGGCAAAGCCTTCCGCCCCTTGGGCATCGGCCCCTTCGGCAAAGCCGACGGGCGCGGTCTGGGTCAGCACGATGCGCGAGACGGCGTTGAAGCCGTAGCAGGCGTTCACCCGCGCGCGGATCTGTTCCAGCTGCATGCCGATCAGCGGCGCCTGCGCCCCCGGCACCAGCAGCGTCAGCGTGGCGCCCATGGACTTGCCATGGCTGATCCTGACCGGGCGGGTATGGGCGGCAAGCTCGGGGCCGACCACCTCGGGCCAATGGGTCAGCAGCCGGGTCGCGGCAAAGCCCCGGCCCTCGCCCACCGCCTTGACCCGATGCGCGACCAGCTGGGCCGCGGCCTCGAAGCCGCGCATCCGGCGGCGGGGCTGGGTTTCGGGTTTCTTCTGGGCCATCGGGCGACCATATGGTTTATCTGGCGCGCAGTCTGGACCGCGGCGCGCCCGGATACCAGAGAGACGAGGCTGAAAATTGCGTGACCCCAGGGTGATCCCGACCGAGCTGCTGGCATGGTACGACCGCCACGCCCGCGTGCTGCCATGGCGCATGCCGCCGGGCGGCGGCGCGGCCGACCCCTATCGCGTCTGGCTGTCCGAGGTCATGCTGCAACAGACCACCGTCGCCGCGGTAAAGTCCTATTTCCAGCGCTTCACCAGCCTCTGGCCCACGGTCCACGACCTTGCCGCGGCCGAGGACGCGCAGGTCATGGCGGAATGGGCCGGGCTCGGCTATTACGCCCGCGCCCGCAACCTGGTCGCCTGCGCCCGCGCGGTCGCGGCCATGGGCGGATTCCCCGACACGCGCGAGGGGCTGGCGGCCCTGCCCGGCATCGGCGCCTATACCTCGGCCGCCATCGCCGCCATCGCCTTCGACCGGCCCGAGACGGTGGTGGACGGCAATGTCGAGCGCGTGGTCGCACGGCTTTTCGCGGTCGAAACCCCGCTGCCCGCCGCCAAGCCGGAACTGGTCGCGCTGGCCACCCGCCTGACCCCGCCCCGGCGGCCGGGCGATTTCGCCCAGGCCATGATGGACCTGGGCGCGACCATCTGCACGCCCCGCAGCCCGGCCTGCGGCATCTGCCCGATCATCCCCCATTGCGCGGCCCGCGCGCAGGGCATCGCCGCGGACCTGCCGCGCAAGGCGCCGAAGAAGGCCAAGCCCCTGCGCCGCGGCATCGTATGGATCGGCTTTGCCGAGGGCGCGGTCCTGGTCGAGACCCGGCCGGACAGGGGCCTGCTGGGCGGCACGCTGGCCTTTCCCTCGACGGGCTGGGACGGCTCGGACCTGCCGCCCCCGGCGCCCGCGGACTGGCAGGAGATCGGGCTCGTCCGCCATGTCTTCACCCATTTCGCGCTGGACCTGACGGTGATGTCCGCCCCCTTGACCGCGGCGCCGCAGCGCGGCAGTCTGGCACCGTTCAGCGAGTTCAGACCTTCCGCCCTGCCAGGGCTGATGCGCAAGGCCTGGGCGCTTGCCCGCCCCGAAACCGCAACCGGGTCTGCGACAACCGGTCGCCGTGGCAAGCCATGGCGAAACCCGCCACAGTCCCCCGCGTGACACGCATTTCTCCCGGCTGCTCAAGCCCCGTATCAAGACCGATTATTTCGTTGCCCCCATGCAAACCGCTTTTCGTTCCCGTCTGATCGACGCCCTGCCCTTCTGGCTTTCGCTGGGCATGGTTCCCCTTTTCCTCATCGCCGCATATTTCGGCGGCTGGTGGTTCCTGCTGATGCCGCTCTACGCTTGGTATCTGATGACCATGCTGGACGCGATCCTGGGCCTGAACGAGGAAAACCCCGACACCGAAACACCCGAGGCGCAGCTGTTCTGGTATCGCGCCATCACCGTGATCTGGTTCCCGATCCAGGCGGCGATGATCTTCGGCGCGATCTGGTATTCCGCCCGCAGCGGCCTGACCGGCTGGGAAAGGCTCGGCCTGTTCTTCGGCATCGGCGTGGCATCGGGCACCATCGGCATCGTCTATTCCCATGAATTGCTCCACCAGAAGAACCGGCTGGAGCGCTGGATGGGCGACCTGCTTCTGGCCTCGACGCTTTATTCGCATTTCCGCACCGAGCACCTGCTGGTGCATCATTCCTGGGTGGCGACGCCGCGCGACGCGGTTTCGGCCCGCTACAACGAAGGGTTCTTCCGCTTCTTCCTGCGCGTGCTGGCCGAATGCCCGAAAAGCGCCTGGCAGGCCGAGGCGCGGCGGCTGACCCGTGCCGGCCGGTCGAAATTCGACCGCCGCAACCCGTTCTGGCGCTATGGCGCGCTGCAACTGGCGATGCTGGCCCTGGCGGCGGCGCTTGGCGGCTGGCAGGGGATCTTGCTGTTCCTCTGGCAGGCCTTCGTCGCCGTCTGGCAGCTGGAACTGACCAATTACGTCGAACATTACGGGCTGACCCGCAAGCATCTGGGCGAGGGCCGCTATGAACATGTGCTGCCGCGCCACAGCTGGAACAGCGCGCACACGGCGACGAACTGGCTGCTCATCAACCTGCAACGCCATTCCGACCATCACTACAAGCCCGACCGCCGCTTTCCGCTGCTGCAAAACTATAGCGAGGAAGAGGCGCCGCAATTGCCGATGGGCTATCCGGCCATGACCTTCCTGGCCATGGTCCCGCCCCTGTGGCGGCGGCGGATGAATCCCCGCGTCCGGGCCTGGCGGCGGCAATTCTATCCCGAGATCACCGATTGGCAGCCCTATAACCGCGGCAAGCTGCCGATGCCGCGCGGGGCGCTCTAGCGCCGCCTGCGCAGGCCGCCCCGCCGGTTCCGGCAAAGCTGAAAAGGCCCCGCCCGGCGGCATGCCGCAGGACGGGGCAAGGCGGTCCCGGCCGCACCAGAGCTTGCGGAGCCTCGGGACTTGGCGAAAGCGGAAAACTCAGTGGGCGCGGCCTTCCTCGGCCTCCATCTCGGCGCGGATCTGCTGGCGCAGGATGTCGATGGGCACCATCCGCCCCTCGCGCCGGAAATGCCAATAGGTCCAGCCGTTGCAACTGGGCGCCCCTTCCAGCGCGGCGCCGACCTGGTGGATCGAGCCCTTCACGTCATTGCCGATCAGGCTGCCATCGGCGCGCACCTTGGCCTTGTGGCGGTTGTTGAGCGAATAAAGCTCCTCGCCCGGCCGCAGCATCCCGCGCTCGACCACCTGGCCGAAGGGCACGCGCGGCTCGGCGCGCTTGGGCTTGATGGTGGCGATGGCCTCGCTGTCGAACTTGCGGATGCGGGCAAGGCGCTTTTCGGCCACCTCGCGATAGGCCTGCTCGCGCTCGATGCCGATGAAGTCGCGGCCCAGCATCTTGGCCACGGCGCCGGTGGTGCCGGTGCCGAAGAACGGGTCCAGCACCACGTCGCCGGGGTTCGTGGACCCGACCAGGATGCGGTGCAGCAGCGCCTCGGGCTTCTGGGTCGGATGCGCCTTGGCGCCCTCCGCGTCCTTCAGCCGCTCGCCGCCGGTGCAGATCGGCAGCACCCAGTCGGAACGCATCTGCACGCCCTCGTTCAGCGACTTCAGCGCCTCGTAGTTGAAGGTGTATTTCGCGCCCTCGGACTTGCTGGCCCAGATCATCGTCTCATGCGCATTGGTCAGCCGCTTGCCGCGGAAATTCGGCATCGGGTTGGCCTTGCGCCAGACCACGTCGTTCAGGATCCAGAAGCCCTGGTTCTGCAATTCGGCCCCGACGCGGAAGATGTTGTGATACGAGCCGATGACCCAGATCGCCCCGTCGGGCTTGAGGATGCGCCGCGCCGCCGCCAGCCAGTCGCGGGTAAAGCGGTCATAGGCGGCGAAACCGGAAAACTGGTCCCAATGGTCGTCCACCGCATCGACGCGGGAATTGTCCGGCCGGTGCAGCTCGCCCTTCAGCTGCAGGTTATAGGGCGGGTCGGCAAAGATCAGGTCGACGCTGGCCTCGGGCAGCGCGTTCATGATCTCGATGCAATCGCCGGCGAGAATCTGGTTAAGCGGAAGCGTTCGCGCCGCAGCGCGGGATTTGGTGTCAAGCTTGGTCATCACTGCCTCGGGTTTCGGCTATTGGTTTGCCGATTTGCTGGGGCCGATAATGAGTCACAGCCGATTCGCCGTCAAATTCTTTTTCGAATCAACAGCTTGCAGTTTCTTCTTTACACAATATCTTGTGGACCGGGGCAAAGCTGCGCCTATGATATGGGGTCACGCCCAGATCTAGCAGCGCCTGGCGATGCGCCGGGGTCGGATAACCGGCATTCGCCTCCCAGCCGTATCCGGGATGCTGTTGCGCCAAATCCACCATGATGCGATCGCGCAACAGTTTGGCCAGGATCGAGGCCGCGGCGATCGACAGGCAACGCGCATCGCCGCCGACCACGGCCTGCCCCGGCAGGTCCAGCTCGCGCGGCAGCATGTTGCCGTCGACCAGCACCAGGCAGGGCCGCCGGCGCAGCCCGGCGATGGCCCGGCACATCGCCAGGTGCGAGGCGCGCAGGATATTCAGCCGGTCGATCTCCTCGACGCTGGCATGGCCGACGGCCCAGTCGCAGCGCGCCATGATCAGCTCGGCCAGCACCTCGCGGCGCTTCGCCGTCAGCTTCTTGGAATCGTTGAGCCCCTCGGGAATGCAGGTGACATCCAGGATCACCGCCGCCGCCGTCACCGGCCCCGCCAGGGGTCCGCGCCCGACCTCGTCGACGCCGGCGACGAACCGCGCGCCCTCGCGCAGCGCGGCCTCCTCCAGGGCATAGTCGGGCAGGCTCATGCCTCGACGGTGACGGGGGCGATCGCGACCTCCTCCAGGTTCACGCCCCCGCCCTCGCGATCCACGACCAGAAAATCGGCCGGCCGGTCCAGCGGCGTCAGCACGCCGTGCCAGACCCCGGCGCGCAGGTTCACCCCCATGCCCGCCGGCACCAGGAAGGCGATGGGCGCGCCCGGCCGCCCGCCCTCGTCCGGGGCGACGATCGACAGCCAGGGATCGGGCCCCAGCGGCACGAAGGCCTGCGAGCCCAAGGGATGCCGCTCCAGCAGCGCGCAGTCATAGGGCAGGCTCACCGGCTCGGACCGGAAGATCGAGATGATCGCCTCGCCCCCGCCGCGCTCGACCGTGGCCAGCGCGTGATGGCGCTCGCAGCGCCCGGCGTTGATCATCTTGCTGGGTGCCTCGCGCGGGGTCAGCAACTCGCCGAAAGGGGCGAACTCATCGGCCGTGATCGGCCTTGCCTTGATCGTCGTCATGTTTCTTTCGTGCCCAAATATCCCGGGGGTCCGGGGGCAGCGCCCCCGGCCCGAACTCTACAACCGCCCCATCCGCGGCAGGAAGATGGTCAGCAGGCCCATCAGCGGCAGATAGGAACAGACCTGATAGACGAATTCGATCCCCCTGGCATCGGCGATCACCCCCAGCACCGCCGCGGCGATCCCGCCCATGCCAAAGGCGAAGCCGAAGAAGATGCCGGCGATCATCCCGGTCCGCCCCGGCACCAGCTCCTGGGCAAAGACCACGATGGCCGGAAAGGCCGAGGCCAGGATCACCCCGATCACCACGGTCAGAAGCCCGGTCGCGACCAGCCCGACATGCGGCAGCACCAGGGTAAAGGGCAGGATGCCCAGGATCGAGAACCAGATCACCTTCAAGGGCCCGACCCGGTCGCCGACCAGCCCGCCCAGCATGACGCCCGCCGCCATCCCGCCCAGGAACAGGAACAGCATCACCTGCGCATGCTGGGTGCTGAGCCCGAATTTCTCGATCAGGAAGAAGGTGTAATAGCTGGAAATGCTGGCGGTATAGATGTTCTTGGTGAATGTCAGCAGCGCCAGCACCACGATGGCCAGCGCCACCCGCTGGCGGGTGAATGGCAGGGCCTCGGCGGGACGCGCCGAAGCGGCCTTGCGCCGCCCGTCGGCCCAAGTGCCGATCCGCCACAGGATCGCCGATCCCGCCATGGCCGCGATCGAGAAGATCGCGACCGAGGGCCGGCCCAGCGGCACCACGATGAAGGCCGCCAGCAGCGGCCCCAGCGCCGCCCCGAAATTGCCGCCCAGCTGGAACAGCGACTGCGCCGTGCCGAATCGCCCGCCCGAGGCGATGCGGGCCACGCGCGAGCTTTCGGGATGGAACACCGCCGAGCCGATGCCGATCAGCATCGCCCCCGACAGGAGCACCCAATATTCATGCGCCAGCGCCAGCAGCAGCACCCCGACGAAGGTCGAGCCCATGCCGACGGCCAGCGAACGCGGCATCGGGTTGCGGTCCGTGACCATGCCCACCACCGGCTGCAAAAGCGAGGCCGTGACCTGGAAGGCAAAGGTCATCATGCCGATCTGCCAATAGGACAGCGCGAATTCCTCGCGCAGCAGCGGATAGATCGCGGCCAGCATGGACTGCATGATGTCGTTGATCATGTGGCACAGGCTGATCGCGACCAGAACCGTCCAGGCCGTGGCGGAAACGCCCTGGCCGCGGAACATCGAAGCTTCCGACACGGCAACACCTCTTGAGAATCGCCCGATTTGTCCCGTCCGGCCGGCAAAATGTCAACCGTGGCAGGCGGAACACGGCCGGCCGGCGCGATTGTCCTTGACCCTCACGGGAATTTGCTCTCAAAAACTAAACCAATAAGTTTACTTAAGCCTCTGGTCGGGCGAGACATGTGGCACGGCCTTGTTGCAGCCTCGGTGCCGCGAACCGTTTGATCCAGACGTATCGAGTTCTGCCGCCCCCTCGACGCAAAGACATATTCCAGAGATGATTGAACTTCCCCGCCACCTTGCCCAGGCACTTTCGGCCGAACAACAAGAGCGCAAGCGTCGGAACATGACCTGGCAGGCCGTCCAGGAAGAGGTTCTGACCCGGATCCACGACGGCCATTGGCCCGAGGGCGAACTGATCCCGACCGAGGCCGAGCTGGCGACCGAATTCGGCTGCGCCCGCGCCACCGTGAACCGCGCCCTGCAGACCCTGGCGCAAAGCGGCGTCCTGGAGCGCCGGCGCAAGGTCGGCACCCGCGTCGCCCAGCACCCGCGCGTGCAGATGGTGCGATTCCTGCTGCGGCGCGAGATCGAGGCGGCGGGCAAGGCCTATGGCTATGCGCTGCTGGACTACCAGGAATGTTCGCCCCCGGCCGACGTGGCGCAGGCCATGCTGCTGCGCACCGACGACAGCCTCTTGCGCATCAAGGCCCGGTTCAGCGCCGACGAGGCGCCCTATTGCTGCGAGGAACGCTGGATCAACAGCTACGCCACCCCCGGCCTGACCCGCGAGGCGCTGTTGCAGATGAGCCCCTGCGAATGGCTGCTGGGCCATGTGCCGATCAACCGCGCCAGCATGGCGATCGGGGCGACGCTGGCCGGCTCGGGCTTCGTGGCCGAGGCGCTGGGACTGGCGCCGGGCGATCCGGTCCTGGTCACCGAACGGATCGACTGGCTGAACAACATGCCGGTTTCGCTGACGCGGCGCTATTTCCCGCAACACCACCGCTTCGCCGCCACGATCTGAGCCGGGCGTTCAACCCGAGTTGACCGGCTCTTGCTTGCCTTGCGCGGCACATTTGGCCAAATGTGCCCGACAAAAGCAAAAGACCACAGGCAAACAGAACGGTTCCGAGCATGTTCCCGACCCGACCCCGCACGGGCCTTTTTCCGCATCTCGCGCTGGCCGCGGCCACCCTTGTGCTGCCGCTTTCCGCCGGCTGGGCGCAGACGGCAGCGCCCGCCTCCGGCACCTCGGCGCAGGTCGCGGCGCCCAAGCCCAGGGCCCTGGCCTCGATCACCCCGGCCGAGATCGAGGCGGCCGTCTATGACGGCACCGACCTGCCCGCGGGCCAATCCGCGCTGACCGCCAAGGTGCAGATCCTGCTGGACCGCGCCGGCATCTCGCCCGGCGTGGTGGACGGCTGGCGCGGCGGCATGAGCGAAAGCGCCATCATGGCCTTCCAGCGCCGCTCTGGCCTGCCGATGACGGGGCGCATGGATCACGCGGTCTGGGATCTGCTCCAGGGCTATGCCGCCGCGCCGCTGACCATGGCCTATACCATCACCGAAGAGGACGCGACCGGCCTGGTGGACCGCATCCCCTCGGATTATGCCGAAAAGGCGGCGATGAGTTCGCAGGGCTATACCAGCGTGCTGGAAAAGCTGGCCGAACGCTTCCACATGGACGAGAAGTTCCTGGCCAAGCTGAACCCCGGCGCCCGCTTCCAGCCCGGCGAGACGATCCATGCCACCGTGCCCGCCAAGCCGATCCGCGCCAGCGTCACCCGCATCATCGTGGACAAGGAAACCCGCCGCGTCGCCGCCTATGACGCCAAGGGCAACATGGTCGCGGACTACCCGGCCACCGTCGGCTCGGCCGACACGCCCTCGCCCCACGGCAACCACGTGGTCGATGCGGTGGCGCTGAACCCGACCTATACCTACAATCCGCACCGCAACTTCAAGCAGGGCGAGAACGACCGGGTGCTGATCATCCCGCCGGGGCCGAACGCGCCGGTCGGCAATGTCTGGATCGACCTGTCCGAGCCGACCTATGGCATCCACGGAACCGCGACGCCGTCGCAGCTGTTCCTGAACCAGTCGCATGGCTGCGTGCGGCTGACCAACTGGGACGCATGGGAGCTGGCGCATATGGTCAAGCCCAAGGTGACGACGGTCGAATTCCTGCCCCCCGGCGTGCGGATCGCCGATGTGACCGGGATCTCGCCCGTGGCGGCGGCAACGCAGACGGCGGCGGTCGCGGCCATCGCCAGCACGCGCCCGCCGGCCCGCGGCGACCGGCTGCCGCCGGCCGCGCCCGCGGCAGTCGCCATCCCCGCCGCCGCGACCATGGCCGAGGCCGCCGCCGCGACCGCCGCCGCCGTGGTCACGCCCGAGCCGCTGGTCATCACCCCCGACGTCCCGGCCTCGAACGAGCCGCTGGTCCCCGAGGCGGCCCCCGCCCTGCCCGTCCAGGAAGAGCCGGAATATCCCTCGGACGCGGTGCTGCCGGAAAGCCTGCCCGGACAGGCGCCGGGCAGCGTGACGCTGTATCCCCAAGCCGGGCAGCCCTGAGGATGCGCTGGCTGGCGCCGATTCTGGTGGCGATGGCGGCGCTGCTGACCGCCCCCGCATCGGCGCAGGACGCCCCCGCGCCGCGTCCAGACCACCCCGCCGCCGACCGCCCCGCGCCCCGCCCGGAGGCGGAGGCAGAGCCCCAGGCGGAGGCAGAGGCAAAGGCAGCGCCCGAGCCGCCCGCCGAGGCCGCCCCGGATCCCGAAACCCCGGAGAAAGCCGAGGCCGAGCCCCCGCCCGCAGCCCCCGTCCCGACCGGCCCGCCGGTTCATGCGACCCTGCGCGAAAGCGACTTCGACCATTCCGCCTGCCTGCTGGAGCTGACGCTGCTGGGCGCCGATTACAGCGAGGCGCCGCCGATCCTCGACCCCGATCAGCGCGATTGCGGCATCGACCGGCCGGTCCTGCTGCGCCAGCCCCTGCCGGGGATCGAGATTCCGGGCGGCGCACCCATGCGCTGCGACCTGGCGCGGCACCTGGCGCATTGGCTGCGCGATTTCGTCCGCCCCGCCGCGGCGCTGCTGCCGGGCCAGCCGCGGCTGGTGGCGCTGGAGCCGGGCTCGACCTATCAATGCCGGGCGACCGTCGGGACCGCGGGCGAGAACCTGTCCGAACATGCCTTCGGCAACGCCTTCGACATCGCCGCCTTCCGTTTCGAGGACGGCTCCCGCATCGAGATCGGCCCGCGCCAGGACAACGGCGACTTGCAAGAGGCCTTCCAGCGCGCGGCGCGCGGCACCGCCTGCCTGCATTTCACCACCGTCCTCGGCCCCGGCGCCAATGCGGCGCATGACGACCACCTGCACCTGGACATCAAGGCCCGGCGCGGCGGCTTCCGGCTGTGCCAATAGGGCCTAGCGCCGGGCCCGGCCCAGCTCCAGATATTCGGGATCGAACCGCGCCAGCCGCGCCAGCCTTTGCCAATCGAGAATCTCGACCTCGGCGCCGTTCCAGCGGATCAGCCCGTCCGCGCGCAGGTCGCGCACGGCGCGGTTCACATGGATCGGCGTATAGCCGAGGATGTCGGCCAGTTCCTTTTGCAGCAACGGCAGCACGAAGCGGTGGTCCTGCGCCGCGCCCACGCTGGCCAGCCGCGTGTAAAGCTCGCACAGAAGATGGGCCAGATGCGCGCTGGAGCGCAGCGAGGCCGCCGCGACCAGCCATTGCCGGTGGATCGCCGCGTCGATCGCGGTGGACATCCACAAGAGCCGGGTCAGATGCGGAAAGTTCTGGGTGATCTGCCGCAGCTCGGCGTGATCGACGAATTCGACCTCGGATTCCCCGACCGAGATCACGTCATGTTCCAGCCCGGCCAGCACGAAGGCGTGCAGGTCCACGAAATCCCCCGGAACGTGCAGGGCGGTGATCACCCGCTCGCCCGGACGGCCGACCAGCTCGTGCTGGCGAGCCGACATGCCGCGCAGCATCATGCAGCTGCGCGTGGCCATCCGCCCGCGCGGCACGATCACCTCGCCGGGGCGAAAACAGGCATGCTGGGTCGGAATCGCGCGCAGGCAGGCAATATCGCATTCGGAAAGCAGGTCTCGTCTTTGCAAATATCGGACAAAATATTCGGTGATGGCCATGACGCTCCTCGGCTCGACCGCAGGAGATTGTCAACGCGCCGCGGGCTGCGCAATGACCTCGGGACTCCGGTTAACATTCATCAATCATGCCATAACCCCGCCGGATTCATAGACTTCTTTCGCGTTCAGCCCGGTTTCGGCGCCGCAACGCCCAAAGCCTCGGCCAAAAGCGCGAAGCTTTGCGTCGCATCGGCACCTTGCCGGGTGAAGAAGGCGTCCAGGGCCGGGTAAAGCCGCACCGCCTCGTCCAGCCTGGGGTCCGAGCCCGGCGCATAAAGCCCGGCGCGGATCATCAGCTCGGATTCGGCATAGGTGCCCAGCGTCGCCCGCGCCCGCGCGATCAGCGCGTTCTCGGCCGCGCTTGCCGCCTGCGGCAGGGACCGCGAGACCGAGCGCAGCACGTCCACCGCCGGAAACCGCCCGCGCTCGGCGATGGCCCGGTCCAGCACGACATGGCCGTCCAGCACCCCGCGCAGGATGTCGGCCACCGGCTCTTCCATGTCGGAACCGGCGACCAGCACGCTGAAGATCGCGGTGATGTCGCCCGCCCCCTCGGGGCCCGGCCCGGAACGCTCGGCCAGCGACATGATCAGATGCGAGGTCGAGGGCGGAAAGCCGCGATAGCTGGGGCTTTCCCCCGCCGCCAGCGCGATTTCCCGATGCGCCTCGGCAAAGCGGGTGATCGAATCGGCCAGGAACAGCACATGCCGGCCCTGGTCGCGGAAATACTCGGCCACGGTCATCGCCGCCCAGGCGCAGCGCCGCCGCATCAGCGGCGACTGGTCCGAGGTCGCCGCGACCACGACCGCGCGCGCCATCCCTTCCTTGCCCAGCGTCTCCTCGACGAATTCGCGCAGCTCGCGCCCGCGCTCGCCGACCAGCGCGATCACCACCACATCGGCCGAAACCCCCTTGGCCAAGGCCGAAAGCAGCGTGGACTTGCCCACGCCGGAACCCGCAAACAGCCCCATCCGCTGGCCGCGCACCAGGGGCAGCAGCGTGTCGAAGACCGCAAGCCCCGTATCCAGCCGCCCGCCCAGCCGGTTGCGCAGCGCGGCCGGCGGCGGGGCGGGACGAAAGCCGCGCTCCTCTCCGCCTGCGACCAGGGGGCGGCTGTCGAGCGGCCTGCCGAAAGGGTCGATGATTCGCCCGATCCAGGCATTCGCCGGCGCCAGCATGGGCGCAAAGACCAGTTCGACCCGCGTGCCGATCGACAGCCCGTCCATCGGCCCCTCGGGCAGGATCGCCGCCTGGTCGGAATGCAGCGCAATGACCTCGCCGCGCAGGTTTTCGCCGGAACGCATTGAAAAGACAACGCGATCACCCAGGGACGCGTGGCTGTTCAACCCGCACGCCAGGATCACCCCCGCCTGGATCGCGCTGACCTGGCCGAAATGCCGGGTCAGGCGGACCCGCCGTATCCGCGTCGCGATAGATTGCATTTTATCCATTTCGTCCTCGCTTTTTCCGGCCGGCGCCCCTGCCTCGAAAGGGTTTCTAAACCAGTCGAGGTTAAGACCGGGTTTATCGGAACCTGAGGAGAAGCCTCGATGTTTGACCGTATCGACACCCTGCGGATGGCCAGTTCGCTGACGGCCCATGCCGCCGAACGGCAGAAGCTGATCGCCCGGAACGTCGCCAATGCCGACACGCCCGGCTTCCGGTCACGCGATCTTGCCGGCTTTGCCGAGACCTATCGCAGCCAGGGGGCCATGGGGATGCGCGCCTCGCGGCCGGGCCATCTGGCGGGGGCCGGCTGGGGCGCAGGCTCCGCGCGCGTCGCCGATGCCGGCGGCGAGCCCGCGCCCAACGGCAACTCCGTCTCGCTCGAGGACGAGATGTTTCGCAGCGCCGCCGCCAAGCGCCAGTTCGACCTGTCGCTGGCGGTGACCAAATCCTCGCTTTCGCTGGTCCGCACCAGCCTTGGCCGCCGCAGCTGAGGGGGGCGATCATGACCCAGCCGCTTTCCGCCACCGAACTGGCCGTGTCGGGGATGAAATCCCAGGCCGTGCGCCTGCGCCATATTTCGGAAAACATCGCCAATGCCGACACGCCCGGCTATCGCCGCAAGCTGGTGGCGTTCCAGGAACAGGTCGATTTCGGCCGTCCGACCGGCGCGGTCAGCGCGGGGCCGACCCGGCTGGACCGGCGCGAATTGCCGCGCGTCTACGACCCCGCGCATCCGATGGCCGACGACGAAGGCTATTACGCGGGCTCCAACGTGGACCTGATCGTCGAAATTGCCGACGCCAAAGAGGCCAGCCGCAGCTACGAGGCCAATCTGCGCGTCTTTGAACAATCCCGCCAGATGGGCAGTTCGCTGCTGGATCTGATCCGCCGCTAAGGGGCAATGCCATGATTTCACCGACAATCGCCGCAACCGCCTATGACCGCGCCCGCCATGCCGTCGCCCCGGCCGAGGGGCTGCCGCAGGGCGTGACCAACGCCGCGGCGGATTTCGCCCGCGTGATGGAGCAGGTCGACCTCGCCGCCACCGGCGCCATGACCGGCAAGACCGAGACGCATGAGCTGGTCCACAGCATCGCCCAGGCCGAGATCGCGCTCGAGACCGTGGTGGCCATCCGCGACAAGGTGGTCGAGGCCTACCAGGAAATCCTGCGCATGCCGGTCTGAGGGGCAATCATGGACGAGAACCTGATCTTCGACCTGACCCGGCAGGCGCTGTGGATCGCGGTGCGCATGTCGGCGCCGCTTCTGATCGTGGCCCTGGTCGCCGGCGTCGTGATCGGCCTGTTCCAGGCGCTGACCTCGGTGCAGGAGATGACGCTGACCTTCGTGCCCAAGATCGGCCTGATGCTGGTGGTGTTCTGGGTCAGCATGAGCTTCATGACAGCGACGCTGACCAGTTTCTTCACCGACCAGATCCTGCCGCAGATCGCGGGGTCATAGGCCATGGACAACGCGATCTATGCCGCCCTGACCCGGCAATCCGGCCTGATGCGCGAAATGCGCACCGTCGCCAACAACATCGCCAACGCCAATACCGCCGGCTTCCGGCGCGAGGGCGTGGTGTTCTCGGAATACATGGTGCCGCTGGACGGGCGCGGCGAAACCCTCGCCATGGCCAATGGCCGCGGCCGCATGGTCGATCTTGCCCCCGGCGGCATGACCCAGACCAACGGCCAGTTCGACCTGGCCATCGACGGCGAGGGCTTCCTGATGGTCCAGACCCCGCAGGGCAACCGCCTGACCCGCGCCGGCGCCTTCATGACCAATGCCGAGGGCGAGCTGGTCAACCCCGACGGCTACCCGCTGCTCGACGACGGCGAGGCCCCGATCGTGATCCCGGCCGGGGTCGGCAGCGTCGGGATCGGCATCGACGGCACCATCTCGGCCGACGGCAACCCGATCGGCCGGATCGGCGTCTTCGCCAGCCCCGACCCGGCAAGGCTGCGCCATACGGCAGGCACGCTCTTCGACCCCGGCGGCGCGGTCGAGCCGCTGGACCAGGCGGTGCTGCGCCAGGGCTTCCTGGAGGAATCCAACGTGGATCCCGTGCTGGAGGTCGCCCGCATGATCGAGGTCCAGCGCGCCTATCAGCTGGGCCAGAGCTTCCTTGACCAGGAAGACCAGCGCATCCGCCAGACCATCTCCTCGCTGACCCGGTGAAAGGACAAGCCATGAGGGCACTTCAAATCGCGGCATCGGGCATGAGCGCGCAACAGATGCGCGTCGATGTCATCTCGAACAACCTCGCGAACATGTCCACCACGGGCTACAACGCCCGGCGGGCAGAGTTCGCCGACCTGCAATACCAGCAGGCCACCCGGCCCGGCACGCTGACCGCCGCCACCGGCACCATGGTCCCGGCGGGCGTGCAGCTTGGCCTGGGCGTGCGCCCGGCCAGCGTGGCGGTCATGCTGGCGCAGGGCACCCCGGTCCAGACCAACGGCGACCTCGACATCGCCATCGACGGCAACGGCTACCTGGAGGTCACGATGCCGTCGGGCATCTCGGCCTATACCCGCGACGGCAGCCTGAAACGCTCGGCCGAGGGGCAGGTCGTCACCTCGGAAGGCTATCCGCTGGTCCCCGACATCACCATCCCCGAGGACGCCCGCAGCATCGCGATCAATGCCGACGGCCAGATCTTCGCCTATTTCGACGACCGGGTCGAGCCCGAGAACCTGGGCCAGATCACGCTGGCCAATTTCGTCAACGCCAAGGGGCTCGAGGCGATCGGCTCGAACATGTTCCTGGAAACCCCGGCCTCGGGCGCGGCCCAGGTCGCCACGCCGGGGCAAGAGGGGCTGGGCACGATCCGCGCCGGCTTCCTCGAGGAAAGCTCGGTCGATCCGGTGCGCGAGATCGCCGAGCTGATCAAGGCGCAGCGCGGCTACGAGCTGAACTCCAAGGTGATCACCGCCGCGGACCAGATGCTCGGCACCACGGTGCAGGTGCGCTGATGCGGGGCCTCGTCCTTTTGCTGATGCTGCTGCCGCAAGGGGTGCTGGCCGGATCGGTGGTGGCCAACCGCACGCTGCCTGCCGGCACGGTGATCGCGGCCGGCGACGTCACGCTGGTCCCGGACCAGCAGGGCGGCATCGAGGATCTCGCGCCGGTCCTGGGCCAGCAGTTGCGCGTCATGGTCTACCAGGGCCGCCGCATCGACCCCTCGGCCCTGACCGCGCCGACCCTGGTCGGGCGCAACCAGATCGTCACCATCGCCTATGAAAAGGCCGCCCTGCGGATCGAGGCCGAGGGCCGCGCGCTTTCGGCAGGCAGCGCCGGGCAGGTCATCCGCGTCATGAACAACACCTCGCGCGTGACCGTCTCGGGGCGCGTGGCCCCCGACGGGACGGTCATCGTCCGGCAAAACTGAAAGGCAGCCCATGCCCAAGCACATGTTCCCCCGCCCCGCCCCGCTGATCGGCGCCCTGGCCCTTGCCCTGTCGCTTTCCGCCTGCGGCCGGGTCACGCAGATCGGGCAGGTGCCCGACATGACCGCCCCCGAAAGCAGCGTCGAATTCCAGGCCATGACCTCGTCGGGCCATGGCGTGCAGGAACTGCCCTACAGGGCCGACAGCACGGCCTCGCTCTGGCGCGTGTCGCAGAATTCGCTGGTGGCGGACCGGCGTGCCTCGGACCGCGGCGACATCCTGACCGTGGTGATCGAGATCGACGACAGCGCCGAAATCCAGAACAGCTCGGGGCGCAGCCGCAGTTCGGCCGACAAGGTCGGCATCCCCTCGCTGGCGGGCCTGCCGCAGCGCATCGACCGCATCCTGCCCGAAGGCGCCAGCATGGAGGAACTGGCCGAGGCCAAGGCATCCTCGAGCTACAAGGGCAGCGGCAATATCTCGCGCCGCGACAAGCTGACCCTGCGCGTCGCGGCGACCGTGGTGGACCGGCTGGCCAACGGCGTGCTGCGCATCCAGGGCACGCAGGAGGTGCGGGTGAACTACGAGGTGCGCGAACTGACCGTCAGCGGCTTCGTGCGCCCCTCGGACATCGGGCGGCGCAACGAGATCGCCTATGACCGCATCGCGGGCGCGCGCATTTCCTATGGCGGCCGCGGCCAGATCAGCGATGTCCAGCAGCCGCGCTATGGCCAGCAGCTTGCCGACATCCTCCTGCCTTACTGAAAGGGGGTCGCGGTGAAAAAGCTCCTGCTTATCCTGGTCCCCCTGCTGGCCTTCTTGGGCGGCGCGGTCGGGGGCGACATGCTGGGCGGCTCGAAACCGGCCGAGCCTGCCCAGGGCGATGCCGCCACGGCGGCCGAGCCGGGCGCGGCGGAGACCGGCGATCCCGCCCCAGACCACGGCAGCGAGGACGGCGGCGGCGAGGCGGCCGACACCGGGGCCAGCCTCGACTGGTTCGCCTTTCCCAACCAGTTCTTCGTGCCGATCCTGCGCAACGGCACGCCCTCGGCCATCATGATCCTGTCGCTGAGCGTCGAGATGCCCGCCTCGGCCCGCGCAGAGATCGAGGCGCAGGAACATCGGCTGCGGGACGCCTTGCTGAACGCGCTGATGATCGAGGCGAATACCGGCGGCTTCGACGGCAATTTCACCGCCGAACCGGCCATGCAACGCCTGCGCGCAGCCCTGCTTGCGGCAGGCCGGAAAGCCGCGGGGCCGAATGTCAGGCGCATCCTGATCGAGGATATCGGCCAGCAGATCCAGTAAGGCTCGGCAATCCGGGCCGGCAGCCATGGCCGGACCGTTTCACGCGGGCGCCCAGCCGGCAGCCTGTTTTCGCATCTTCTGGACCCCCTGCACTCGGGCGATGCCTTCCACGACAGCCGGGGCAATGCATTTTTCGGCCGCCAAGTGGTCCTGCAACGGCACGGGATCCGCCAAGCCGGGGCCGGAGAGCGGCTTCGGATAGCCGAGCGGCTCAGCGCTCGTCGCCGGCGGCGGCCGGGCCGGTGCCGGCGCCATTGGCCGGTGCGGCGGCCGTTCCGGCACCATTGGCCAGGGCCATGATCTGGGCATGGCTTCGCGCCAGCTCGCCGCGAAAGGCGTCCCGCACCGCCAGGCGAATCAGCCGGCGGCAGATGCGCCGCTCGGCCGGTGGCAGCAGGCGGCCCTTGCGCAGCCATTTCAGCAGCATCAGCGCCATCAGCGGCGGAAAGAACAGCCGCCCTGCGACCCGGCGATAGACGAACCAGGCGTTGCGATGCAGGTAATACACCTTCCACAGCGGCTGGGGCATCGCCCCCACCGTCTGCGTCGCGCAATCATGCTCGAACTCCAGGTCCGGGGCGAAAAACAACCGCCCGCCGGCCTGGGTCAGCCCCAGCGAATACAGAACGTCGTCGCCATAGATGAACAGCCGGCCATCGGGATAGCCGGCGCGGGCCACCCCGGCGCGGGACACGAAGAAGCCGACGAAGGAGGTGCCGTCCAGGGGCCGCGGCGCCTGCACATCGTAGTCGCTGTCGGGAATGTGAAACGCCGCCCGGCCGCCCCCTGCCAGCACGCGCAGGAAAACCGGCAGGTCGCCGAAGGGGTTGACCCAGGGCCGGTTCATCTCGCAGATCCGGCCGCCGGGAAAGCGCACCGCCGCCGCCAGCGCCTCGGCGCCGGGCCAGCGGCCCTCGGCCAGGCCTTGCCGGAACCGGACGATGGCGCCGGTCGCCGGGCGGGCGTCGTCGTCCATCAGCACCATCCAGTCGGGGTCCAGCCTGCGGCCGGTCTCGCGCATTCCGACCTCGAACCCCAGCGCACCGCCGCCGTTCTGCGGCATCTCGATGACGAGCAGCCGCGGGTCGTCCTGGCCGGCCAGCCATTCGCGCGTGCCGTCGGTCGAGCCGTTCTCGACCACCACGACGTGATCGAGCGGTTCGGCCAGCAGGCGGGTCAGGGTCTTTTCCAGATGCGCCAGCCGGTTGAAGGTGACGACGACCGCCGCGACGACCGGAGGGGAAGGATCAGGCTGGATCAAGACGGGCTCACGGGTTGGCTGGCGGAAGGGGCGCAGAACCGGGGCTTCTTAGCAAGAGACGCGGCGGGGATAAAGCAGCGGCCTGGGCGGCAGGCGGCCGATCCGCGGCAAGCCGCGCAACGATCCGAACGCCGCGGCAGGCGGCCTGCCCGGCAAGCTTTGCCCCGGACAGGCGCCGTCGGGATCGCGGGCCAGCTACTCCGCCTCGCCCAGCAGGCGCAACAGATAGCGGCCATAGGCATTCTTGGCGCATTGCCCGGCCCTGGCCCGCAGCTCATCGGCGGAAATCCAGCCGGCCTGGAAGGCGATCTCCTCGGGGCAGCCGGTTTGCAGGCCCTGGCGGTTTTCCAGCGTGCGCACGAAATTCCCCGCATCCAGCAGGCTGGCATGGGTGCCGGTATCCAGCCAGGCAAAGCCGCGGCCCATCTTCTCGACGCTCAGCTGGCCGTCGTGCAGATAGCTTTCCAGAAGCGTGGTGATCTCCAGCTCGCCCCGGTCCGAGGGACGGACCTCGGCCGCGCGCCGCGGCGCCGTGCCGTCCAGGAAATAAAGCCCGGTGACGGCGAAATTCGACGGCGGCTGGGCCGGTTTCTCGACGATGGCGCGCGCCCGGCCCGCCTGGTCGAAATCGACCACGCCATAGCGCTCGGGGTCGGAAACCTGGTATCCGAAGACCGTGCCGCCCGTGTCCCGCCGGTCCGCCGCCTCTAGCAGCAAGGGCAGGCCGTGGCCGAAGAAGATATTGTCGCCCAGCACCATGGCCGAGGGCGCGCCCGCCAGGAATTCCTCGGCCAGAAGATAGGCCTGCGCCAGCCCGTCGGGCGAAGGCTGCACCAGGTAGTCGAAGCTGAGCCCCCATTGGCTGCCGTCGCCCAGCAGGCGGCGGAACTGGTCCTGGTCCTCGGGCGTGGTGATGATGGCGATCTCGCGGATGCCCGACAGCATCAGCACGGTGATCGGGTAATAGATCATCGGCTTGTCATAGATCGGCAACAGCTGTTTCGACACGCCCATGGTGATCGGATAAAGCCGGGTGCCCGAGCCGCCGGCCAGGATGATGCCCTTGCGGCGGCTGGGTGGGGTCTGGGATTGGGTCATGGTTTCAGCTCCTGCAAGACCTTGGCGAGACCGGCACGCCAGTCGGGGCGACTGATGCCGAAATCCCGCTGAATGGCGGCGCAGTTCAGGCGCGAATTGGCCGGGCGCCGGGCGGGGGTGGAATAATCCGCCGTTGAAATGTCGCTGACGCGGCAGGACAGGCCCGCCTGCGCCATGATCTCGCGCGCAAAGCCGGCCCAGCTGGTGTCGGGGCTGCCCGCGAAGTGATAGATCCCCCCGCGCGAGGCGTCGCCGCGCATCGCGCCCAGCATGGCCAGGCAGGCGGCCGCGATGTCGGCGGCCGGGGTCGGGCCGCCCTGCTGGTCGGCGACGACGCGCAATTCCTCGCGCTCGGCGCCCAGCCGCAGCATGGTTTTGACGAAATTCGCCCCATGGGCCGAAAAGACCCAGGAGGTGCGCAGCACCGCCCATTGCCCGCCGGCGGCGGCGATGCCCTGCTCTCCGGCCAGCTTGCTGGCGCCATAGACGCCCAGCGGGCCGGTCGGGTCGGTTTCGACCCAGGGCCGCTCGCCCGAGCCGTCGAAGACGTAATCGGTCGAGATATGCAGGAAGGGCAGGCCCAGTTCCGCCGCCGCCCGCGCCATGGCGGCCGGCGCATCGGCATTGACGGCGCGGGCCAGGTCGGGTTCGGATTCGGCGCGGTCCACGGCGGTATGGGCGGCCGCGTTCAGCACCGCCGCGCAGCCCGAGGCGCGGATCGCCGCGGCGCAGGCCGCGGAATCGGCCAGGTCGGCCCGATCGCGGCCCAGGAAGCGCGCCTCGGGCGCCAGCCGCGCAAGCTCGGTCGCGACCTGCCCGCTGCGGCCAAAGACCAGCAGGCCCTTCATGCCCTGCCGAGCCTTTCGCCGACACCCTGGCGGGACAGAAGCGGCCGCCACCAGTCCTCGTTTTCCAGATACCATTCGACGGTGCGTGCCAGCCCCTCCTCGACCGTGACCGAGGGGCGCCAGCCCAGTTCCTCGCGGATGCGGGTCGGGTCGATGGCATAGCGCCGGTCGTGGCCCGGCCGGTCGGTGACGAAGGTGATCAGCCGGTCATGCGGCGCGGCATCCGGGCGCAGCCGGTCCATATGCGCGCAGATCGTGCGCACCAGGTCGATGTTCTTCGCCTCGTTCTCGCCGCCGATGTTGTAGCTGCGGCCGATGACGCCCTTTTCCAAGACCAGCAGCAGCGCGTCGGCGTGATCCTCGACGTAAAGCCAGTCGCGGATATTGCCGCCATCGCCATAGACCGGGATCGGCCGGCCGTGCAGCGCGTTCAGGATCACCACCGGCACCAGCTTTTCCGGGAAATGGAACGGCCCGTAATTGTTGGAACAATTGGTCAGCACCACCGGCAGGCCATAGGTCTCGTGCCAGGCGCGGACCAGGTGGTCCGAGGCGGCTTTCGAGGCCGAATAGGGGCTGCGCGGGTCATAGGGGGTGGCTTCGGTGAACTGCCCGGCCTCGCCCAGCGAGCCGAAGACCTCGTCGGTCGAGATATGGTGGAAACGGAACCCCTCGGGCCGGCCCTGCGCGGTCCACCAGGCGCGCGCCGCCTCGAGCAGGTTGTAGGTGCCGGTCACGTTGGTCTCGATGAAGGCGCCCGGTCCGTCGATCGAGCGGTCCACATGGCTTTCGGCGGCCAGGTGCATGATGGCGTCGGGCCGGTGCGCGGCCAGGATGCGGTCCAGCGCGGCACGGTCGCGGATGTCGGCCCGCTCGAAGGCATAGAGCGGGCTGCCGGCAACCGAGGCCACGTTTTCGGGATTGGCGGCATAGGTCAGCGAATCGAGGTTCACCACCGAATGTCCCCGCGCCACCGCCAGCCGGACCACCGCCGAACCGATGAAGCCCGCGCCGCCGGTAACCAGAATCTTCATAATCTCGCCTCGTAATCAAAAGGCCCTTCATAGGTGAAAGGGCTGTCGAACTCGTTCAAAGACGGGGCGGCGGCGTCCTTGGCCGACAGGATCGGCCGGCCGGCGATGCCCCAGTCGATGCCGATACTGTCCCAGACCACCGATCCGTCGCAATCCGGCGCATAATAATCAGTACATTTATACAGGATTTCCGTGTCCGGCTCGCGGGTGACGAAGCCGTGCAGGAAGCCCGCCGGTATCCACAGCTGCCGGCCGTTTTCAAAGGACAGCTCGCAGCCGGTCCATTGGCCATAGGTCGGACTGCCCTTGCGGATATCGACCGCCACGTCGAAAAGCCGCCCGCGCCCGCAGCGCACCAGCTTGCCCTGGGCATGGGGCGGGGCCTGGAAATGCAGCCCCCGCAAGGTGCCCGCCGCCGCCGACAGCGAGTGGTTGTCCTGCACGAATTCCGGCAGGTCCAGCCCCGCTTCGTGCAGGGTCTTGCGGCTCCAGCTTTCGCAAAAGAACCCGCGATCATCGCCGAACCGCCGCGGAACAAGGACCAGGACGCCCGGAAGCGAGGTCTTTTGGATCTGCATCTGTCTCTACCAGATTTGCCTTGCGCAGGATGCGTATGGAGGAACTCCCAAAGGCGCGCAAGCGGCGCGCTGGCGCCGAACCTATGCCTGCGGAGATTAAAATGCACGGGGAATTGCGCGTGACTTCGCAGGCCGGTTCGGCACCTTGTCGGGACAGGAACCAGACCCGCCACCAACGAAGCCCGCGATGCGATACCGTCACGTTGCCACCTATATCGGCCCTCAGGCCCCCTTCGTGACCAACATCACGAATCTGCGGAGTTTTTCCGGGCCGGACGGGCATGCGCTCTACAGCATCACCCATGTCGGCGGCGGCATCGCGGCCTATCGCGTCACCGCGGCCGACCTGCCGATCGAGATGATCGGCGCCCAGCCCCATGCCGCCTCGCTGAGCTACGGCGGCACCCCGGACGCCAGCATCGTCACGCTGAAGGACGGGCCGGTGCTGTTCGGCACCGGGCTGCGCGATGCGCTGGGCGCCGGCATCCGGCTGGACGACCAGGGCGGGTTTCGCGCCGAGGCGCCCCTGGCCGGGCCGGCCGGCCTGCCCGGCGACGTGATCCGGCTGGGCCAGTTCCAGACGACGCAGGGCAATTTCCTGTATTCGGCCCGCGACGGGCAGACCGCCTTCGACATCTGGCGGCAGGCCGCGGACGGCACCATCGCCCATGTCACCCAGGCGGCACTGCCGCTCGGCTCGGGCGTGCAGGGGACCGAGATCGACGACATGCTGGTGGCCACGCTGGCCGACCGCAGCTTCCTCATCTCGGCCTCGGCCACGGGCAATTACGTCGCGGTGCAGATGATCCATGCCGACGGCTCGGTCGGCACGGCGCATATGCTGTGGTCCTGGCACGGCCTTGGCATGGACCAGCCCAGCCACCTGGCCACGGTCGCGGTGGGCGGCGTGACCTATCTGGTGGTCGCGGCGGCGCAAAGCTCGTCCCTGACCACCATGCGCCTGACCTACGAGGGCGAGCTTCTGCCGGCCGATCACGTCATCGACGAACGCAGCACCCGCTTTGCCGGCGCCACCGCGCTTGCGACCGCGACCCTGGACGGCCGCGCCTTCGTCTTCGTGGGCGGGGGCGACGACGGCCTCAGCGTCTTCACCGTCCTGCCCGAGGGGCGGCTGATGCATCTGGCCACGCTGGTCGATACCGACGACCGGGCGCTGGCCGATGTCTCGGCGCTTTCGGCGCTGGTGATCGAGGGCAAGATCGCGCTTTTCGCCTCGTCGCGGCGGGAAAGCGGCATCACGCAATTCGTCTTCGAACCGGGCGGGATCGGCCTGACGCGGGTGGTCGGCGCAGGCTGGCAGTCGGGAACCGAGGGCAACGACATGATGCAGGCCAGCGCCGAGACGCGCGGCCTGGACGGCGGCGCCGGCGACGACATCCTGATCGCCGGCGGCAGCCCGGTGCAGATGACCGGCGGCGCCGGCGCGGACATCTTTGTTGCGGCCGAGGTCAACGGCAAGATCACCATCACCGATTTCGAGCCGGGAGTGGACCGGCTGGACCTGTCCTTCCTGGGCATGGTCCGCAATGTCGGGCAGCTGGGGTTCCGGCCGGAAAGCTATGGAATCAGGATATTTTACGGAAATTCGGTTATCTGGGTCATGACACGGGACAACACGATGCTGCAGGCGAGCGCCTTTGACAATTCGCTTTTCCCCATCGCGCATTACGCGGCCCCCGACATGCGCACGACGGTGGCCGGCACGGCGGGAAACGACACGCTGAACGCGAGCCGCAACGGCTCGGACGTCTTCGGCCATGCCGGCAACGACCTGCTTCTGGGCGGACCGGGGGACGACAACCTCCAGGGCGGGGCGGGCAACGACACGCTGAGGGCAGAGGCCGGTGCCGACACGCTCATGGGTCATGAAGGCAACGACCTGCTCTTCGGCGGAGACGGAAACGACAGCCTCGTCGGGGGGCCGGGCGACGATACGCTCTGGGGCCAGGTCGGAAACGACCTGCTCTACGGCGACGACGGAAACGACTTGCTCTGGGGCGGAGATGGAAACGACCTGCTCTGGGGCGGAAACGGCAATGACAACCTGGCCGGGGGCGCCGGCAGCGACACATTGCGAGGCGACGCCGGCAACGACACCCTCATCGGCCATGAGGGCAACGACCTGTTCTTCGGTGGGAACGGAAACGACAGCCTCGTCGGGGGGCCGGGCGACGATACGCTATGGGGCCAAGTCGGAAACGACACGCTAAGTGGCGACCACGGAAACGACCTGCTCTGGGGTGGAGACGGAAACGACCTGCTCTGGGGCGGAAACGGCAATGACAACCTGGCCGGGGGCACCGGCAGCGACACATTGCGAGGTGATGCGGGCAAAGACACCCTCATCGGCCATGAAGGCAACGACCTGCTCTTCGGCGGAGACGGAAACGACAGCCTCGTCGGGGGAGCGGGCGACGATACGCTCTGGGGCCAGGTCGGAAACGACACGCTAAGCGGTGACGACGGAAACGACCTGCTCTACGGCGGAGACGGAAGCGACCTGCTCTGGGGCGGAAACGGTGACGACCTCATCTATGGAGGCGATGGCAACGATACGCTGCGAGGCGACGGCGGCGATGATCTG
Organism: Paracoccus sp. pheM1; assembly: GCF_018499825.1. NCBI lineage: Bacteria > Pseudomonadati > Pseudomonadota > Alphaproteobacteria > Rhodobacterales > Paracoccaceae > Paracoccus > Paracoccus sp. pheM1. The sequence continues at coordinate 448,836 of NZ_JAGXCX010000001.1, read as the reverse complement.
CTTCGTGGCGATGCGGGCGATGACCTGCTCTTCGGCGGAGACGGAAACGACAGCCTCGTCGGGGGAGCGGGCCACGATACGCTCTGGGGCCAGGTTGGAAACGACACGCTAAGCGGCGACGACGGAAACGACCTGCTCTACGGCGGAGACGGAAGCGACCTGCTCTGGGGCGGAAACGGTGACGACCTCATCTATGGAGGCGATGGCAACGATACGCTGCGAGGCGACGGCGGCAATGATCTGCTTCGTGGCGATGCGGGCGACGACATCCTTGAAGGAGGATCGGGAAACGACACGCTCCTCGGCGGCAATGGGTACGATATGCTTTGGGGTGGCGACGGCAATGACACGCTCAACGGCGGGGCCGGCCATGACACGCTTTACGGCGATGCAGGGGCGGATGTACTTCATGGCGACGAAGGCCACGACCTGATCCATGGCGGCGACGGAGACGATACGCTGCTTGGCGGGGCAGGCCATGACAGCCTGTTCGGCGATCTCGGCGCCGACCTGCTCGACGGCGGCCCAGGCAACGACGACGTTTTCGGCGGTGAGGGCAACGACACCCTGATCGGCGGGGCCGGCCATGACAGTCTGTTCGGCGGGGCGGGCGACGACTTGCTTCAGGGCGGCGACGGCAGCGACACGTTGGCTGGCGGGGCGGGTTCCGACACGCTGGCCGGAGGGCTTGGGGCCGATGTGTTCGTGTTCTCGGCCGCCGAGGATCTGGACGGCAGCATCGATGTCATCCTGGATTTCCAGTCGAACGAGGACAGGATCGACCTTTCTGGCCTGTGGCTGACCTTCATCGGCACCGATGATTTTTCCGGGCTGGGGCAGGTTCGCGCCGACTGGTCGCAGGCCGGCGCGCATCGGCTGCTGGTCGACCTGGACGGCGATGGCACGGCCGAGTTGACGATCGCGCTGGGCGGGCTGGAGCAGTTGAACGCCTCGGACCTGCTTCTCTAGCGGTCGCGGGGCGCAGCGCATTGCCCCGTGATCGGAGAGGCGCTCAGCAGCCGGTCGACAAGGTCGGGGTGGCGCGCCCTCGCCCCCTCGGCAGCGCATCGCCCGGCCCTGCTGGCCAAGGGATGTCGCGGTCGGCGGCCTGCACGGCGTGTTCCAGCATCATGCGGCGATGATCCCGGAGGCGCTGCGCGCCGTCCTGCACGAATGCCGCATCCGCTTTCCGGTGGCGGTCGGGGGGCGCAGCGCATTGCCCCGTGATCGGCGCCGGGCCTGGAGCCTGCGGTTCAAGCCTGGGCATGGCCGGATGCAGAGGCGCTGCCGGTGCCGGCGGGCCTGGAGCCGATGGGTTCGTGCTCTCGGCGGGGCCGATGCCTGTGCGCCTGCCTGGTGCGCGCTCCGATCCGGCCCTGGGCGGCGAGGGCACGGCACAGGACATGGCGTGCGTCACGGCCCGGATCACGGCCCGGATCACGGAAAGGCGGCGGGCCGGGGCGACGCCGCCCCCGCGCATCATCGTTCGAGGAGTTTCTGGTGGTTTCTCTCGAGCAGGGCGAGGCCGGCGAGCAGGAAGACCAGGGCGATGGCGACGACATAGGCCTGGCTGACATAGCTGGCCTCGTAGGTGGCGTAAAAGCCGCGGCGCATCAGCCCGGTGCAATGGATCAGCGGGTTGTACCACAGCAGGTCCTGCGCCCGGACCGGCATCATGTCGTAAAGGAAGATCACCCCCGAGATCAGGAACAGCGGCCGGGTCAGGATGTGCCAGATCCGCTCCCAGACCGGGAAGGCGTTCATCAGGTAGCAGTTCAGCGTCCCCACCCCGGTGCCCAGCAGCGCCACCAGCAGCAGCGCCTCGAAGACCCCGGCCATGTCCACCGGCCCCGGCAGCTGGTAGGCCAGGAAGATGCCGCCGATCACGATGGCGATCACCGCGACATGGGTCAGCGCGTTCAGCACCACCCGCGCCAGCAGCGCATCGAGGAAAGTCACGCTGGGATAGGCCAGGAAGGGCCGCGAGAAGCGGATCGAGGCGGCGGTCTTGTTGGCCAGGTCGGTGAACATGGCAAAGGGCAGGTAGCCGGTGGCATAGAACAGCGGGAAGTTCGAGCCGAGGCCCGGGCTGCGCAGCGCCATGCTGAACAGCACCGACAAAAGCGCCACGCCCAGCACCGGCTCGAGCACCGCCCAGACATAGCCGCCGGCCGAGCGGCCGTAGCTGGTGGCCATCTCGCGCAGCATCAGGGCCACCACGGTGCGCGGCATGCGAAAGCGCGGCCCGTTGCGCGACGGGCGCTGCGGCCGGCGGGTCGGGCCCGCATGGGCTGCGCCGGCTGGGCTTTCGTCGGCTGGGCTTTCGCCGGCACGGGTCTGGCCGGCACGGGCCTGGCCGGCCGGGCCTTGGGGGTGGCGGATTTCCGGGGCGGTATCGGACATGTGAACGCAAACACTGGTCTGGACGGGCGGCAATATGTAACAACTGCGCCCGAAAGGTAAACCAGCGAAAGCGCACCTGCCCGTGACCACCCCCTCCACACCGGCCGGCGGCAAGGCCGGCCAGCCCGCCGAGCCCGCCACCCGGCAGCCGGGCGCCGCCCTGCCGCGGCAGGCCGAGGCCGAGGCTGTCGCGCCCCGGCCGGCCGCGCCCGCACCGCAATCCGCAACCCAGGCCGCATCCCGGCCGGGGCCGCAAGCTGTCTCGCAGACTACCGCCCAGGCTGGCCCGCAGCGCCCCTTCCAGAACCGGCAGGGCTTGGGCGTGACGCCGCCGAAGCCGCCGGAAGGGGCACGGGAAGGGGCACGGGCGGAGACGAAGCGCCAGCCCGAACCGGCGCAGGACCCGGCGCAGGCGAAGCCGGAGCCACCGCAGGAGGCCGCCCAGGAAAAGACGGCGCAGGAGAGGACGGCGCAGGAACTGGCGCGGGAGCGCAGGGCGGCGCGGGCGCGCCGGCTGGCGGCGCAGTCCCAGGCCAAGCCGCCGGCGCTGCGCCCGCAGGGCCAGCCGATCCCGGTCCGGCCCATGCCGCCGGCCCAGCCCGCCGCCCAGCCTGCCGCCCAGCCGCCCGCGCGCCGGCCGGCGGCCCCCGCCCCGGCCCAGCCCCTGCGCCCGCCCGCCCGCATGGCCGAGCCGCGGCGCCGGCACTGGCTGATCCTGGGATCGTTCCTGGCGCTGGTGGTGCTGCCGAGCCTCATCTGGGCCGGCTATCTCTGGCTGCGCGCCGAGGACCAGTATGTCTCGACCGTCGGCTTCTCGGTGCGCAAGGAACAATCCACCCCCGCCATCGACCTCCTGGGCGGGCTGGCGCCGCTGGCCAGCGCCGGCGGCAGCGCCTCGGACACCGACATCCTCTACGAATACATCCGCAGCCAGGACATGGTCGAAAGGATCGACGCCCGGCTCGACCTGCGCGCCCGCTACGCGCGCGCCTGGCCGCATGACTTCGTCTTCGCCTTCGACCCCGAGGGCCATGTCGAGGAGCTGACCGACTACTGGCAGCGCCAGGTCAAGGTGCTCTACGACAGCGGCACCCAGCTGATCACGCTCAAGGTCAGCGCCTTCACCGCCCAGGACGCGCAGGAGATCGCCGCCGCGGTGTTCCAGGAAAGCTCGGACAAGATCAACGCGCTCTCGACCATCGCCCAGGACGACGCCACCCGCCTGGCCAAGGCCGAGCTGGACAAGGCCCGCGCCGAGCTGACCGAGACCCGCCAGGCGATGACCGCCTTCCGCATGCGCTCGCAGATCGTCGACCCCGAGGCCGACCTCGCCGGGCAGATGGGGGTGCTGAGCGGGCTGCAGGCGCAGCTGGCCGAGGCGCTGGTCGCCCACGACCTGCTTCTGGACAATGCCCAGCCCACCGACCACCGCGTCACCCAGTCCCAGCAGAAGATCGACGCGCTGCGCCGGCTGATCGAGGCCGAGCGGGCCAAGTTCGGCGCCGAGGGCCAGGGCCCGGCCGGCGAAAGCTATGCCCAGCTGATGGCGGAATACGAAAAGCTGGCCGTGGACCGCGAATTCGCCGAGGGCGCCTATCGCTCGGCCCGCATCGCCCATGAGACGGCGCTGGCCGAGGCGCAGCGCCAGGCCCGCTACCTGGCCGCCCATATCGAGCCCAAGGTGGCGCAAAGCGCGACCGAGCCGAACCGGCCCTGGCTCTGGGCGATGATCACCGGCATGCTGCTGGCCGGCTGGTCGATCCTGGTGCTGGTCTATTACAGCGTCCGCGACCGCCGCTAGCGCGATGATCCGGCTCGAGAACCTGACCAAGATCTACCGGCTCAAGGGCCGCGAGACGCTGGTGGCGGACAACCTGAACGCCGAGTTCCCGACCGGGGCCTCGGTGGCGCTGCTGGGCCGCAACGGCGCCGGCAAGTCGACGCTCTTGCGGATCATCGCCGGCACGGTGCTGCCCACCGCGGGCCGGGTGCTGTCGGACGGCACGATTTCCTGGCCGGTGGGGTTTTCGGGCAGTTTCCACCCCGAGCTGACCGGGGCGCAGAACGTGCGCTTCGTGGCGCGGATCTACGGCGTGGACACCGACGAGCTGGTCGATTACGTCGCCGATTTCGCCGAGCTGGGCCAGCATTACCACCAGCCTTTCGGCAGCTATTCCTCGGGGATGCGCTCGCGGCTGGCGATGGGCACCTCGATGGGCATCCATTTCGACACCTACCTGGTGGACGAGGTCACCAGCGTCGGCGACGCCAATTTCCGCGCCAAGTCCCAGCGCGTCTTCGCCGAGCGCATGGCCCGCTCCTCGGCCATCGTCGTCAGCCATTCCATGCCGATGATCCGCTCCATGTGCTCCATGGGCGCCGTCCTGCACAACGCAGGCCTCATCCTCTTCGAAAACATCGAGGACGCAATCAAAACGCACGAGGAAATCCTCAGACTCCCTCAAGCAAGGTGAAAAGGGGGCCATCTCCGCCAAAGGGCGGAGGTGACGACAGGCACCCGGCGCGCTAGAGGGGGGACCAAAGAAGGAGACCGCCATGGATACCAAGGCCCTGATCGCCGCCTATTACGACGCCTTCAACGCCGGCCGCACCGACGAGATGCTGGGCTATCTGCATGACGAGGTCGAGCATCACGTCAACGAGGGCGGCATCCGCCGCGGCAAGGCCGCCTTCGCCGCGTTCAACGCCCACATGACCCGCAGCTATCGCGAGGAACTGACCGACATGGTGATCTTCGCCAACGAGGCGGGCGACCGGGCGGCGGCCGAATTCGTGGTCAACGGCACCTATCTGGCGACCGACGAGGGCCTGCCCGAGGCGCAGGGCCAGACATACGTCCTGCCCGCCGGCGCCTTCTTCACCATCCGCGACGGCCGGATCGCGCGGGTCACGACCTATTACAACCTCGCCGACTGGACGCGCCAGGTTTCGGGGGAGGTTTCGGGGCAGGTCTCGGCGTGATCCGCACCGAATGCCTGACCGGAGAGGCGGTCGCCGCCGCGCTGGACGACCTGGCGCGGCTGCGCATCGCGGTGTTCCGCGACTGGCCCTATCTCTACGACGGCGACCTGGATTATGAACGCGACTACCTGCGCGCCTATCAGTCGCCCGGCGCGGTGGTGGTCGCGGCCTGGGACGGCGACCGCATGGTCGGCGCCGCGACCGGCGCGCCGATGGAGGACCATGCCGGCGATTTCGCCGCCGCCTTCGCCAACCGGCCCGAGCGGCTGGACGAGATCTTCTATTGCGCCGAATCGGTGCTGCTGCCCGAATATCGCGGCCATGGCCTGGGCCACGCCTTCTTCGACGGGCGCGAGGCGCAGGGCCGGGCGCTTGGCCGCCGCTACAGCGCCTTTTGCAGCGTGATCCGCCCCGAGGACCACCCGCTGCGGCCCCAGGGCTATCGCCCGCTGGACGGGTTCTGGCTGAAGCGCGGCTATGCGTCCTTGCCGGGCGCGGTCGCCGGCTTCGAATGGAAGGACATCGGCGAGGCCGAACCTTCCCGCAAACCCCTGCAATTCTGGATGAAAACCCTGTGAGTCGGATCGTGAAAATCGCCGCCGCCGCCTATCCCTTCGACTGGCTGGCGGATCTGGACGCCTATCGCGCCAAGATCTCGGCCTGGGTCGAGCAGGCGGCCGATTGCGACCTGCTGGTCTTTCCCGAATATGGCGCGATGGAGCTGGCCTCGCTGGGCGGGCCGCTGGTCGCGGGCGACCTGGAAGCCTCGCTGCACGAGGTCGCCCGGCACGAGGCCGCGCGCGACGCGCTGCATGCGGACCTGGCGGCGCGGCATGGGGTGCATATCCTGGCCGCCTCGGGGCCCTGTTTCGACGGGCCGCGCCCGGTCAACCGCGCGGTGCTGTTCGGGCCGCGAGGGCGGATCGGCCATCAGGACAAGCAGGTCATGACCCGGTTCGAGCGCGAGGACTGGGACGTGGTCGGCGCCCCCGGCCTGCGGGTCTTTGACACCGAGGTCGGGCGGCTGGGCGTGCTGATCTGCTATGACAGCGAGTTTCCGCTGCTGGGCCGCGTGCTGGCCGAGGCGGGGGTCGAGGTGGTGCTGGTGCCCTCTTGCACGGACACGGTGGCGGGGTTCAACCGGGTCCGCATCGGCGCCATGGCCCGCGCGCTGGAAAGCCAATGCGTCGTGGTGCAGGCGCCGACCGTGGGCGATGTGGACTGGAACCCCGCCATCGACGAGAACCGCGGCGCCGCGGCGATCTATGCGCCCCCGGACGGGCTGTGGCCCGAAAGCGGTGTCCTGGCCGAGGGGCTGATGGACGTACCCGGATGGGTCAAGGCCGAGGTGGACCTGGACCTCGTGGCCGAAAGCCGCCGCAACGGGCGGGTGCTGCCCTTCGCGCATTGGGGCGAGAGTGCAGCGATGCGGCTGGTGGATTAGAACGGGCCGCAACGCCCGCACCATTAACCGAATCTTGGCAGTTTCTGTTGGAGTATCCCCGGCGACACGGGGGTTCTCTGGCATGAGCATGATCTATACGGAAGCGTATCGGACGGCGTTCGATGCTTATCTGCGCAAGGGCATTCCGATTCGGCTGACCCTGAAGCACAGGCTGGGCCGGCAGAGCAATACGTCTGGCGCAGCCGGAACGACGATCGGGTGCGGACGACCCGTCGCGCGAACGATGCCGGGTGTTTTCATGGAACGATCCGCCTGACACCGGCCATCCGGGCGAGGATTACAACTGCCGCTGCGAGGCCGTGCCCTATATGCCCGGCGAGACAGAGTTCGCGTCTCACGAGTTCACGTCCGGTTTCCCGCGCAGTTCCGTTCGGTAGGTAGACCTGGATTTCGTGTTCCACTACTGTTTTGGCGGCGGCCGCGCCGTGACCCTCGATGAGATCGGGCATTTGCGCGGGATTGTCGAGCAGTAGGCGTATCGCGATGGCGCAGAAGGTGCTTTTCGCAGACTTTCGGGGCAGATTGCTGATGCCGCCAGAAAGCAGGGAGCCGGACCAGTTGCTTACGATTTCCGGTTTACTTACGATTTTGGTAGTGTCGCGTTTTCCCATGGCGACGGGACCGTCAAAGGATTGTTCATAGGATGGGCCGAGGATTATGGCGATATCTTCCGTATTTCCGGCGACATCAGTTTCGAATTCACTGACGATTTCGTCGATCCGCTGGATATGAATTTCGAACCTGGGGGCACGCCCTATCACATCAGCGGAAGGTGGTGCACGACTTTCTCGGCAGAAGTGCTCAAGGACCGCAAGCGCAGCATTTACTTTGATCCCAAGGAATCGCGATAATGCTGCGCAAGTTTGGCCGCCACCTGCTTTTGCTTCCGGTCTTTCTTTTCCTGCTGTGGGCGCTGGTCGCCGGTGTGCAATGGGTCAGACACGCGCCCAAAAGCGTGACGTTGCCAAATGGAATGATGTTCAAGCTGGAATACTACTTTCCCGGAGCGCCTATCGCATTGTTCGCTACCGATGGCAGAAAGATTCTGGCGCGCGATATCGAGTTCGTTTGCTTCGATGATCGCTATGTCAGCATCACATCCTACAAACTCGGTGATTCCGGCATTTACGATGCCCAGACCAACGCCAAGGTTCGAGAGGAAGAACAGGACTCCGTGGAATATCTCCTGATGCACGCGCGCCGCAAAGCGTGCAACGGCTATTACACCGGCCTCCTTGGTGCCGTTTTTCTGCTCGATGGCCAGAAATACTCGTCGCTCCTGCCGCCCTGCGAATGGCGAAATCTCGACAATCCGGCGCTGAAGAACCGTGCCTGGTTCGACCGGCCCTGCGATGACAGATCATGGCGGGAGCCGCCCGCCTCATCCGACGCGAACAAGGCGAAGGCGGACGGCCGCCCCGAACCCTAGCCTATTCTGCCACGGCCGGCTCGGCCGGCACCGCCCCTTCGGGCGTCTCGGCGCCCTCGGGCACTGTCGCGCCCTCGGCGGGCACGGCCAGCCGGTTGTCTTCCCACTCGCCCGAGGCGACCTGGCCGGTGGCATAGCGCATCACGCCCGCGCCCTGGCGCTTGCCCATGACGAAATGGCCGGTATAGACGTCGCCGTTGGCATAGGTCGCCACCCCTTCGCCGTCGATCTCGCCCTGCTTCCAGCTGCCTTCGTAGCGGAAGCCGTCCGGCGCGATCAGCCGGCCCTTGCCGTGGCGCAGCCCGTCCACGAACGAGCCGTCATAGGTGGTGCCGTCGGGATAGGTCGCCTGCCCCTGCCCGTGCCGCTGCCCGTCGCGCCAGGCGCCGTTATAGACATAGCCGTCGGGATAGGTCATCCGGCCCTGCCCTTCGTTGCGGCCGCGCTTGAAGCCGCCCTCGTAGACCAGGCCGTTGGCGTATTTGGCGACGCCCTGCCCCTCGATCACGCCCGCGACCCATTCGCCGTCATAGCTGGCGCCGTCCGGGTAGGTGATCAGGCCGCGGCCATGCGGCAGGTCGGCCATCAGCGCACCCTCATAGACCGAGCCGTCGGGATAGGTGATGCGGCCCAGCCCCTCCATCCGCCCCTCGACCCAGTCGCCGGTATAGACATAGCCGTCGGTGCCGGTGAAGGTGCCGACGCCCCAGCGCTTGTCGGCGCGGAAATCGCCCTCGTAGCGGTCGCCGTTGGCATAGGTGGCGACGCCCTTGCCCTCGCGCTTGCCATTGGCAAAGCGCCCCTCGTAGCCGTCGCCCGAGGGCTGGGTCAGCTTGCCCTGCCCGGCCATCTGCCCCGCCGACCAGCCGCCCTCGTAGACCAGCCCGTCCGGCATGGTCAGCTTGCCCTGGCCGGAGCGCTGGTTCGCCCGCATCTCGCCTTCGTAGCTGGCGCCGTCGGGATAGGTGATCTTGCCGAAGCCTTCCTTGACGCCCTGCTTCCAGTCGCCCTCGTAGCGATAACCGTTGGGCTGGGTCAGCACGCCCTTGCCGTCATGCAGCGCGTTCAGGAAGCCGCCCTCGTAGACCGAGCCGTTGGCATAGCGCGCCACCCCCTGCCCGACGATCTGGCCGTCCTGCCAGTCGCCCTCGTAGCTGCCGCCGTCGGCATAGGTGATCTTGCCCTTGCCATGCGGCTTGCCGCCGGCGAAAGCGCCCTCGTAGACCGAGCCGTTGGGGAATTTCGCCACGCCCTGGCCCAGGATCTCGCCCTCGACCCAGTCGCCGGTATATTCATAGCCCGAGGGCAGCCTGTAGGTGCCGCGCCCGTGCTGCTTGCCGTTGCGGAAGGTGCCCTCGTAGACGCCGCCGTCGTCATATTGCTTGGTGATGACCGCCTGCGCGCCGGCCATGCCCGCGCCGGCCAGGATCACCGCGCAGGCGACAAGGGCTGCCTTCATGGGTGCTGCACTCCGCCTCGTTGCTGCTTTTGCCATCGGTTTATCGCAAGGGGCGCGCCGGCGCAAAGCCCGACTTTTCCTTTGCCGCGCCGTCGCCTATCAACGGGGGCAAGATCCGGTAAGGAAGCGCCATGACCGACACGTTCCGCATCACCCTTGGACAGCTGAACCCGACCGTGGGCGACCTGCCCGGCAATGCCGCCAAGGCGCGCGAGGCATGGGCCAGGGCGCGCGAGGCCGGCGCCAACCTGCTGGCCCTGCCCGAGATGTTCATCACCGGCTACCAGACCCAGGACCTGGTGCTGAAGCCCGGCTTCACGCAGGAAGCCATGGCGCATATCGTCGATCTGGCGCGGGATTGCGTCGACGGCCCCGCCATCGGCATCGGCGGCCCCTATGCCGAGGAGGACCGGCTCTACAACGCCTATTGGATCCTCAGGGGCGGCCGGGTGGCGGCGCGGGTGCTCAAGCACGAATTGCCGCACAAGCAGCTCTTCGACGAATGGCGGCTGTTCAACGTCGGCCCGATCTCGGGGCCCTACAGCCTGGACGGCCTGCGCATCGGCAGCCCGATCTGCGAGGACGCCTGGTGGCCCGAAGTGGCCGAAACCCTGGCCGAAACCGGGGCCGAGATGCTGCTGGTCCCGAACGGCAGCCCCTATCACCGCAACAAGCTGGACCTGCGCATGGGCCATATGGTCGCCCGCGTGGTCGAGACCGGGCTGCCGCTGATCTACCTGAACTCGGTCGGCGGGCAGGACGACCAGGTCTATGATGGTGGCAGCTTCGTGCTGAACCCCGGCGAGGACGGCGGCGCGGTCAAGGTCATGCAGCTGGCCCCCTTCGACGAAATGCTGGCCCATGTCGATTTCGCCCGCACGCCCGCCGGTTGGCGCGCGGTGCCCGGGCGCATGGACCACCAGCCCGACGAATGGGAACAGGATTATCGCGCCATGACGCTGGGCCTGAGCGACTACATGCGCAAGTCCGGTTTCCGCAAGGTGGTGCTGGGGCTGTCGGGCGGCATCGACTCGGCGCTGGTCGCCACCATCGCCGCCGACGCCATCGGCCCGGAAAACGTCCGCTGCGTCATGCTGCCCAGCGAATACACCTCGCAGGCCAGCCTGGACGATGCCGCCGATTGCGCGGCGCGGCTGGGCACGCGGCTGGACACGGTGCATATCGAGGGCGCCCGCGACGCGGTGGGCGACGCGCTGGCGCATCTGATGGCGGGCACCCAGCCCGACGCGACCGAGGAAAACATCCAGTCCCGCCTGCGCGGCGTGATGCTGATGGCGCTGTCGAACAAGTTCGGCGAGTTGCTGCTGACCACCGGCAACAAGTCCGAGGTCGCGGTGGGCTATGCCACGATCTATGGCGACATGGCCGGCGGCTACAACCCGATCAAGGATCTCTACAAGACCCGCGTCTTTCAGACCTGCCGCTGGCGCAATGAAAACCACCGCGACTGGATGCTGGGCCGCGCGGGCGAGGTGATCCCACCGCAGATCATCTCGAAGCCCCCCTCGGCCGAGCTGCGCCCGAACCAGAAGGACCAGGACAGCCTGCCGCCCTATGAGGTGCTGGACGCGATCCTGGAAGGGCTGGTCGAGAAGGACCTGGCGCTCAGGGATCTGGTCGCGCAGGGCTTCGAGCCCGAGACGGTCAAGAAGGTCGAGACCCTGCTTTATGGCAGCGAGTGGAAGCGCTACCAGGCCGCGCCGGGGCCGCGCATCTCGACCAAGGCCTTCTGGCTCGACCGCCGCTATCCGCTGGTGAACCGCTGGCGAGACCGGCTCTAGCGCGGCGCGACCGCCCTGCCCCAGCCGCCGAAACCGGGGGCTGGCGCCGCTGGCGCGCAATTAGCCGGGTCTTGCTGCAAGACGACGGTGACGACGGCGCGATCTCGTTCGACGGCATCCGGCGCCTCGGGCAAGGAATATGCGACGGCAGCGGCAAGGCACCGACCGAGCTGGCGGATCAGACCACCACCGCCATGCGCTGCTGCTGGCCGACGCCGAAGACGCGCTTGTAGCGCTCGATCTCGTCCTGCGGGCCGGTGGCCTTTTCGGGATTGTCGGACAGCTTGACGGTCGGGCGTCCCTCGGCCGCGACCGCCTTGCAGACCAGCGAGAACGGCGCCAGCCCGTCGCCCGGCACCAGCCCGCGGAAATCGTTGGTCAGAAGCGTGCCCCAGCCGAAGCTGATCTTGGCCCGGCCGTGGAAGCGTTGGAACAGATCCCGGATCTTGTCCACGTCCAGCCCGTCCGAAAAGATGATCAGCTTGTCGCGCGGATCCTCGCCGCGGTCCTGCCACCAGCGGATCGCGGTCTCGGCGCCCTCGGCCGGGTCGCCGCTGTCGACGCGGATGCCGGTCCAGCCGGCCAGCCAGTCCGGCGCATGGTCCAGGAACCCCTTGGTGCCATAGGTGTCGGGCAGGATGATGCGCAGCATCCCGTCATGTTCCTCGTGCCAGTCGGCCAGCACGCGATAGGGCGCCTGGCGCAATTCCGCGTCGCTGTCGGCCAGCGCGGCATAGACCATGGGCAGTTCATGGGCATTGGTGCCGATGGCCTCGATGTCGCGGCGCATGGCGATCAGGCAGTTCGAGGTGCCGATGAAGCGCTGGTCGCCCAGGCCCTCGACCATGGCCTGCACGCACCAGTCCTGCCACAGGAAGCTGTGCCGCCGCCGCGTGCCGAAATCGGCGATGCGCAGGTCGGGGCCGAGCTTGCGCAATTCCTCGATCTTTTCCCAAAGCCGGGCCATGGCGCGGGCATAAAGCACCTGCAATTCGAACCGGCCCATGTCCTTGAGGACGGCGCGGCTTCGCAGTTCCATGATGATCGCCAGGGCCGGGATCTCCCACAGCATGACCTCGGGCCAGCGGCCCTCGAAGATCAGCTCGTACTGGCCGTCGCGCTTTTCCAGGTGATAGGCCGGCAGGCGCAGGTTCTCCAGGAACTCCATGAAATCGGGGCGGAACATCTGCCGCTTGCCGTAGAAGGTATTGCCGCGCAGCCAGGTGCTTTCGCCCCGCGTCAGCGTCAGGCCGCGCACATGGTCCAGCTGCTCGCGCAGCTCGCCCTCGTCGATCAGCTCGGCCAGGCGGATGCGGCTGGTGCGGTTGATCAGGCTGAAGGTGACTTGCGTGTCGGGCCGGTTGCGGAACACCGACTGGCACATCAGCAGCTTGTAGAAATCGTCGTCGATCAGCGAGCGGACGATCGGGTCGATCTTCCACTTGTGGTTATAGACGCGGGTGGCGATGTCGACGGTCGGGATCATCATGCCAGCACCACCCCCGCCTTGCGCATGTCCTCGCGCGCCGCCTCGCGCGAGCCGTTCAGGTCGATGGCGCGGGTGGCATCCTCGATCACGGTGGCGCGAAAGCCCAGCTTGGCCGCGTCGATGGCCGACCAGGCGACGCAGAAGTCATGCGCCAGCCCGACGAAGGCCAGATCCTCCATGCCGCGGTCGCGCAGGTATCCGGCAAGGCCGGTGGGCGTGCGGTGGTCGTTCTCGTAGAAGGCGGAATAGCTGTCGATCTGCGGCCGGAACCCCTTGCGGATCACCAGGTCGGCGCAATCGGCGGCCAGCGCCGGGTGAAAGCCCGCGCCCTCGGTCCCGATCACGCAATGCGCGGGCCACAGCACCTGCGGGCCATAAGCCATGTCCACGACCGAAAAGGCCGCCGCGCCGGGATGGTTGTCGGCAAAGCTGGCATGGTCGTGGGGGTGCCAGTCCTGGGTCAGCACCACGGCGTCGAAATCGGCCATCAGGTCGTTGATCGGTGCCACGATCTCGTCCCCGCCGGCGACGGCCAGTCGGCCGCCGGGACAGAAATCCAGCTGCATGTCGATGACGATCAGGGCCTTTGCCATGGCGCCTCTCCTGTTATCCCAGGAAAATTGGTAGGCGCAGGCGGCGGGGGCGTCAATGCGGCAACTTGATTGCACCCCCGCGCGGCGCTATGGCCAGCCCATGCTGATCGTCGCCGCGCTTTACCATTTCACCCCCTTTCCCGACCCGCAGGCGCTGAAGCCGCCGCTGGCGAAATGCGCCTGCGCGAACGGGGTCAGGGGCACGCTGCTGCTGGCGGCCGAGGGGATCAACGGCACCATCGCCGGCACGCGCGAAGGCATCGACGCGGTGCTGGCCCATATCCGCGCCCTGCCCGGCTGCGCGGGCCTGGAATGGAAGGAAAGCACGGCCGAGGCCATGCCCTTCGGCCGCATGAAGGTGCGGCTGAAGCGCGAGATCGTCACCATGGGCCAGCCCGACGTGGACCCCACCGCCGCCGTCGGCCGCTATGTCGCGCCGCAGGACTGGAACGCGCTGATCAGCGCGCCGGACGTGGCGGTGATCGACACCCGCAACGACTACGAGGTCGAGATCGGCACCTTCGCCGGCGCCGTCGATCCGGGCACCCGCAGCTTTCGCGACTTTCCCGCCTGGTGGCGCGAGAATGCGCATCGCTTCCACAACAAGCGCATCGCCATGTTCTGCACCGGCGGCATCCGCTGCGAGAAATCCACCAATTTCCTGCTGGGCGAGGGCGTGCCCGAGGTGTTCCACCTGAAAGGCGGCATCCTGAAATACCTCGAGGAAGTGCCGGAACAGGACAGCCTGTGGCGCGGCGAGTGCTTCGTCTTCGACAAGCGGGTCAGCCTGGGCCACGGGCTGCGGCAGGGCCGCCACGAGCTTTGCCATGCCTGCCGCCGGCCGCTCGCGCCCGAGGATCGCGCCCGCCCGGAATACGAGCCCGGCGTCTGCTGCCACCGCTGCGCGGGCGAATATACCGAGGCCGACCGCGCCCGTTTCCGGGAACGCCAGCGCCAGGCCGAGCGCGGCGAGTGCTTTGGCGACACCGTCGAAACGGAAAGCTGAAAAAACATCGTTATCAGTGCGTTAGGGAATATCTCCGTTCCCGCATCACGCCCCATCACGCTGGCTTGAGCGCGAAGCCCCTGTATCGGCGGGCTTTTTTTCGCGCCCCGCATCCCTGCGGCTAACGGGCCGTCACTTGTCCGTGCCGCGACGCCGGCAAGCCTTCCAATCCGGGCGCCGGGTGGTAGGCAGGCGGTCCGAGTTAAATGGAGAACTCACCATGAAGAAAGTCGGATACGCAGCTTTGGTTTCGCTGGTCGCCGGTGGTGCCTATGCGGGTGGCTATGTCCCCCCCGTGGTCGAGCAGCCGGTCGCGGTGCCGCCGCCCGTGACGACCGTTTCGGACAGCGACTGGACGGGCTTCTATGCCGGTCTGCAATACGGCAAGGGCAGCGGCGATCTTGGCAATCGCGGCGCGCTGGCCGATTTCGGCGATTACGACGGCTATGGCCTGCATGCGGGCTATCAGCGCGACCTGGGCCGCTTCGTCCTGGGCGGCGAACTGGACTACAACAAGATCTCGCCCGACGAGAACTATGACGACGGCGACCTGACCCGGCTGCGGCTGCGCGCGGGCGCCGACATGGGCCGTTTCCTGCCCTATGTCACGCTGGGCGCGGCCAAGATCTCGGTCGACGATTTCTCGGAAACCGGGCTGACCTATGGCCTCGGCGCCGATTTCAAGGTCACCGAGCGCTTCACCGTCGGCGCGGAATACAGCCGCAGCGACTTCAAGGACGTGCTGGAAGACGAAACCGGCATCAGCGGCCGCGACCTGGACACCGACCTGGTGCAGCTGCGCGCCTCGTATCGGTTCTGATCCTGCCGCAAGAAGCAAGGCGCCCCCGCTTCGGGGGCGCCTTTCGTTTAGCCGGGCGGGTTATTTCACCTGCCCCAGCCGGCCCGCGGCGATGGCGGCCATGTTCAGGATGTCGTTCACCGTCGAGCCGGTCGAGCAGATCTGGATCGGCAGCGGCACGCCGGTCAGGATCGGGCCGATCACCGTCGCCCCCGCCATTTCCTGCAGCAGCTTGACCGAGATCGAGGCCGAGTGCCGCGCCGGCACCACCAGCACGTTGGCCGGCCCCTTGAGCCGCGAGAACGGGTATTTCGCCGCCTGCGACGGGTTCAGCGCCACGTCCACGGTCATCTCGCCCTCATATTCGAAATCGACGCGGCGCGCGTCCAGCACCTCGGTCGCATGGGCCATCTTCACCGCCCGCTCGCTGATCGGATAGCCGAAGTTGGAAAACGACAGGAAGGCCACCCGCGGCTCCAGCCCCAGCCCGCGCGCGACATGGGCGCCGCGGGTGGCGATGTCGGCCAGATCCTCGGCCTCGGGCCATTCATGGACCAGCGTGTCGCCCATCAGGATGACGCGGCCATTGTGCAGGACCGCGGTGATGCCCACGGCGCCGTCGGCCGGGGTCACGTCGAAAACCGTGCCGATCTGGGCCAGCACATGCGCGTTCTTGCGCGTGGCCCCCGTCACCAGACCGTCGCCATGGCCATGCGCCAGCATCAGCGAGGCAAAGACATGGCGGTCGCGATTGGCCAGCTTGACCGCATCCTCGCGGTCATAGCCCTTGCGCTGCAGGCGGGCATAGAGCGTCTCGTGATATTGCTCCAGGTGGCGGGAGTTGCCGGCATTGACCACGGCGACCTCGCGCGCGGCTTCGCCCAGGCCCGCCGCCTCCAGCTTTTCGCGCACGTCGCTTTCGCGCCCGACGACGATGGCCTGGCCCATGCCGCCGCGCTGCCAGGCCACGGCGGCGCGCAGCACGCGCAGGTCGTCCCCCTCGGCAAAGATCATCCGGGCCTGGGCCTGGCGGGCGCGGGCATGGATGCCTTGCAGGATGGCCGCGGTCGGGTCCATGCGCGCCTTGAGCGACTGGACATAGCCCTCCATGTCGATGATCGGGCGACGGGCGACGCCGGTATCCATCCCCGCGCGCGCCACCGCCGGCGGCACGACATGGATCAGCCGCGGGTCGAAGGGCGTCGGGATGATGTAGTCGCGGCCGAATTGCAGCTTGCGGCCGTAAGCCACAGCAACCTCGTCCGGCACGTCCTCGCGCGCCAGTTCCGCCAGCGCGCGGGCGCAGGCGATCTTCATCTCGTCATTGATGGCGCGGGCATGGATGTCCAGCGCGCCGCGGAACAGATAGGGAAAGCCCAGGACGTTGTTGACCTGGTTCGGATAGTCCGAGCGGCCGGTGGCGACGATGGCGTCGGGGCGGACGGCATGGGCCTCTTCCGGGGTGATCTCGGGGTCCGGGTTGGCCATGGCGAAGATGACCGGGTTCTCGGCCATGCCCCGCACCATCTCCTGCGTCACCGCGCCCTTGGCCGAGACGCCCAGGAACACGTCGGCGCCCTTCATCGCCTCTTCCAGCGTGCGGGCCTCGGTCACGACGGCATGGGCGGATTTCCACTGGTTCATGCCTTCGGTGCGACCCTGCCAGATCACGCCCTTGGTGTCGCACATGATGCAGTTCTCATGCCGCGCGCCCATGGATTTCAGCAGCTCCAGGCAGGCGATGCCGGCGGCGCCGGCGCCGTTCAGCACGATGCGCACATTCTCGATCCGCTTGCCCGACAGCTCCAGCGCGTTTATCAGCCCCGCCGCGCAGATCACCGCCGTACCGTGCTGGTCGTCATGGAAGACCGGAATGTCCATGACCTCTTTCAGCCGCTGCTCGATGATGAAGCATTCCGGCGCCTTGATGTCCTCGAGGTTGATGCCGCCGAAGGTCGGGCCCATCAGCCGCACCGCGTCGATGATCGCCTCGGGGTCTTCGGTGTCCAGCTCGATGTCGATGGCGTTCACGTCGGCAAAGCGCTTGAACAGCACCGCCTTGCCCTCCATCACCGGCTTCGAGGCCAGCGCGCCCAGGTTCCCCAGCCCCAGGATCGCCGTGCCGTTCGAGATGACCGCGACCATGTTGCCCTTGACGGTATAGTCATAGGCGGTCTCGGGCCGTTCGGCGATGGCCTCGACCGGGACCGCCACGCCGGGGGAATAGGCCAGCGACAGGTCGCGCTGCGTCGCCATCGGGGTCGAGGCCACGATGTCGTATTTGCCCGGACGGGGTTCCAGGTGATAGGCCAGAGCCTCTTCCCGCGTGATGCGGGACTTGCGCGGGGTGTTGTCGTCGCTCATCCGGTGCCTCCTCCTCGTGACGTTCCGGCAGCAATAGCGCCAGCCCAAGCGGAACCGGAAGGGGTAAAATGCCCGGCGGCGCGGCTCAGGGTATCATGGCGGCCAGCACCGCGTCGCGATGGCCGTTCAGCGCCGTCGCCGCCGCGACGATGGCAAGCGTGGCGGCGACCAGGTCGTGGCGCGGATCCCAGCAGCCATGCCGACGCGCCAGCCAGACCGTCGCCGGATAGCACAGCACCTGCGCCAGCGCCTGCCCGATCAGCAGCCCCGGCAGGCCGTAAAGCACCGCGCCCCCGGCGACCAGCGCGGAATAGATCGCCGCGCGGGTGGATTGCACGACGAAGAAGCCGCGCGAATCCCCCGCCGCCAGCGCCGCGGATTCATAGCTCAGCGGAATGACCTGCAGCATCTGGATGCAGGCGATGGCGACCAGGATGCCGCCCGCCGCGGCATAGCGCGGGTCATAGAGCAGCTCGACCAGCGGCGGCCCGGCCCAGGCCAGAATCACCGCCACGGCCAGCAGCAAGGCCGTCAGCCCGCCGCGGGTGCGGGCCAGGATGCGGGTGTTCTCGGCGCTTTCGGCCGGCGGGTGCTGGCGATACATCGGGATGAACAGCCGCCCGGCGATGGAGGATCCCAGCATGGCCGGCACCGTCGCCAGGAACAGGCCGATATTGTAGATGCCCAGCTGGTTCAGCGTCAGCACCCGGCCCAGGATGATCCGGTCGCCCTGGAACAGCAAGAAGCCGCAGATGGTGCTGAAAAAGATCCACTTGCCGAATTTCATCACCTCGGCGCGGGCCTCGGGCTCCATCCGCAGCCGGTTGCGGTGTCCGGGCAGGAACAGCCGGAACATCAGCAGCTGGACCAGGGCGCCCAGCACATTGCCCCAGACCAGCGCCCAGACCGATTGCAGGACCAGCGCCGCGGCGATGGTCAGCAGGATGCCGATCAACTGGTTGCCAAGCTCGATCACCGTCAGCCGGCCCAGTTGCAGGTGGCGCGCGGCGGTGTCGATCCGGGTGGGAAGGAAGCCGCCCACGATCATCGAGCAGGCCGCCGCCGGAAACACCCAGCCGAACAGCGGCGCGTCGTAGAACAGCGCCAGCGGCCAAGCCATGACCATGGCCGCGCCGAAGATCATGAAGCCGCGGATGATCTTGAGCGTCCAGATCGTGTCGAGGAAATCCGGCTCGTCCCCGCGCTTGCTTTGCATGATCGAGGGGCCGAATCCCATGTCGCTGAACATGGTCAGCCCGATCAGGAAGCTTGTCACCAGCGCCATCAGGCCGAAATCGTCGGGGCTGAGGATGCGGGTCAGGATCAGGTTCGAGCCGAGCCGCATGATCTGGCCCAGGCCGAAATTGGCCATGGACCATGCGCCGCTGCCCAGGGCCCGCGAGGCAAAGCTGCGACCCGGCGCGGCGGCGGCGGCCTCGCTTCCGCCCTCCTGCCCGCTCATCAGCCCATCCCGTCGGTCGGCATCGGCACGACGCCGGGCGAGGGCAGGCCGGGAACCTTGCCGATCATCCACAGGGCGACCAGCACGCCCAGCACCAGAACCACGACCATGTAGAGGTTGCGCAGCCGGCGCCGGCGCAGGTCGGCCGCCGTCTGGCGATAGGGCAGCGAGATCACCGGCCGGGTGCCGGTGGCGCGGGCGAATTGCTCGCTGCGCCGCAGCACCGGATTCAGCAGCTCCAGCGCAAAGGCCGCGACCAGCGCCAGCCCGACGCTGACCCCCGCCCCCATCACCGCGCTTTTCTTGCGGTTCGACATGGCGGGATATTCCGGCGGCAGGGCGCGCTCCAGCATCACGAAACGCTCGGTCTGGTCGTTTTCCATCAGCATCTGCTGGGTTTCGACCTGGGCCAGCTGGCGCGAGATCTCGTTGTAGCGGTCCTGCAGGCGGCGCTGCTGGCGGGTCATCGCCTCAAGCTCGCGGCTGACTTCGGGGGCGCGGGCGCGGGCGCGGCCGATCTCGGTGCGGCGCAGCGCGATCCCGGCCTTCTGCTCGTTCAGCTTGGTCAGCTGGGCCTGGATCAGCTCGGTCTGGCGGCGGATCACGTCGGGCCCGCCGCTGCCGGTGCCGCTGTTCAGCAGCTTCAGGTTCTCTTCCAGCCGCCGGATCTCGGGATGGTCGGGCGCCAGCGTCCGGCGCGCCTGCGCCAGTTCGATCTCGGCGGTGCGGATCTGCTGCACCAGCGAGGCCGGGGGCCGCATCTCGGCCGCAAGCCCCCCCGCCTCCAGCGACAGCCGTTCGCGCTGCAGGGTCATGATGTCGCGGTCCAGCGCCGTCTCGGTCTCGGTCAGCTGGGCAAGCTGGGTTTGCAGGAACTCCTGCGAGCTGGGCAGCGCATCCTCGTTGCGGGCGCTGAACTCGACCAGCTTGCGTTCCTGTTCGGAAAGCTGCTCGTTCAGGCGGCGTTCCTCGCTGCGCAGGTATTCCTGCGCCTCCAGGATGCGGGCCTGGCGATTCTCGCGGTCGCGGTTGACGACGCTGTTGGCGAAGTCGTTGGCGATGGCGGCCGCGGTCGCCGGCGTCTCGGCCTGGGCGGTGATGACGATGGCGGCCAGGGACATGCGGGAATCGACGGAAACGCCGGGGGCGGCGATGCTTTCGATCCGCGTCGAGCTGCGCAGCGCCACCAGCTTTTCCGACTCGCTCAGCGGGGTGTCGGCGAAAAGCCCCAGCCGCTCGATCACCTCGCGCAGGTTGGCGCGTGCCATCAGGCGCTGTTCGATCAGCTGCACCCGGCGCGAGGCGGGCAGCGAGCTGTCGGTGCCCTGGTCGATGGCGGCCGGCATGTCCAGCTGGATCACCGCCGACGCCTCATAGACGCGGGGCGAGGAAACGATCATGTAGAACGAGGTCAGCACGCCCAGGACCACGATCGTCAGCACCAGCGGCAGCCGCCGCCAGAGCATCGAGATCAGATCCTGCAAGGATTGAATCGGTCCCAAATCTTGAACCCTGTCTTTCGTTGTTCAGTCTTCCGACTTGTTCAGGACCACGCCCATCACCGGCGGCATGCCGACCAGCAGCCTTTCGCATTCCGCCATGTCCGAGGCGGTGCCGCTGCGCCCGTCGGCGACCAGCAGCAGCGCATCGGCCAGCGGCAGGGCGGCCAGCGCCGCATCCTCGCCCAAAAGGGCGGCGGTGTCGATGACCGCGATCCGGGCGGGGTGGCTGTCGTGCAGCTGCCGCATGGCCTGGGCCAGCGCCTCGTCCTGCAATAGCTCGGCCGCGTCCGGCTCGGCCCGGTCGGGGGCCAGGACCGACAGGTTCGGCGCCTCGTCCACGCGCGAGACCAGCGCGCCCAGGCCGCCGCCGCCCTCGCGCAACGCGGCCGAGACCGCCGTACAGCCCGGAATGCCCAGCTGGCCGGCCACGCTGGGCTTGCCCAGGTCCAGGTCGATCAGCGTCACCTGCGTATGCGGCTGGCGGGCCAGCGCCAGGGCCAGGTTCACCGCGACGAAAGTGCCGCCCGCGCCCGGCGTCACCGGCACCACGGCAAGCCTGCTCCAGCCGCGGCTGCGCATCTCGCGCAGGATGCGGGTGCGCAGCAGCGAGAAACGCTGCGCGCTGATCTTGGCATGTTTCGCGTCCATGGCGGCCAAGGCCGCCTCGCGCCGGATGAACTTGCTGGAGACATGGCCCTGCGCCGCATCGGGCGCAGCCTGTCCAACCGGCGTCCTGTCCGGGTCGTTCCCTGTCGCGGGCGTCAAACCTGTTGCCCCTCTGCCTCTGGTGAAACGGCGCCGCCCACGGGGGCGGCGGCCTGCCGGTGACTTTCCCGGCAGCGGCATGGTAGCGTCGGCGCCATGAACGCGACAACCCAAAACCGGCCCGATCCCGACAATGCCCCGCATTTCCCGGTGTCGCGGTGCCGTTTCCCCCCGTTCCGGCCGGCGACCGGCGCCGGCGCGCGATTCTCAGCCGCCGATTGCCCTGCCGCTCGATTCGGCAGCGGCCCATCCGAAGGCCCGGTGCCGGCCCGATGACGCCCTGCACCATCATCCTGCCCGCCCATGACGAGGCCGGCTATATCGACGCCTGCCTCGACCATGTGCTGGCGCAGGACCATGCCGGCCCGGTCGCGCTGGTCCTGGTCGCCAACGGCTGCCGCGACGACACCGCCGCCCGCGCCCGCGCCCATGCGCCGGCCTTTGCCGCGCGCGGCTGGCGGCTGCGGGTCGAGGAACTGGCGCAGGGCGGCAAGATCGGCGCGCTGAACCACGGCGACGCCTGCGCCGGGCCGGGCGTGCGGCTGTATCTGGACGCCGACATCCGCATGGGACCGCGGCTTCTGTCGGGGATCATGCGGGTGCTGGACGTGCCCCGGCCGCGCTATGCCGGCGGGCGGCTGGTGGTGGCGCCTGCCCGCAGCGCGGTGTCGCGCGCCTATGCCCGGTTCTGGCAGAAACTGCCCTTCGTGGCCCAGGGCGTCACCGGCGCCGGGCTTTTCGCGGTCAACGAGGCCGGGCGCGCGCGCTGGGGGGCCTTTCCGCAGGTCATCTCGGACGACACCTTCGCCCGGCTGCAATTCGCGCAGGACGAGCGTTTCCTGGTGGACGAGCCCTATGAATGGCCGCTGGTCGAGGGGTTCGGGCCGCTGGTCCGGGTCCGGCGTCGCCAGGACGCGGGCGTGGCCGAGATCGCCCGGCTGTTCCCCGACCTGCCCCCGCGACAGGGCCATGTCCGCCCCGGCAGGGCGGAACTCGCCCGCCTTGCCGCCGCCGATCCGCCGGGCTTTGCCGCCTATGCCGCCGTCGCACTGGCGGTGCGGCTGGGCCGCAACAGCCAGGAATGGGCGCGCGGCCGCTAGTCGGCGCCGAATTCCTGCACCACCTGCCAGGCAAGCTCCTGCAGCACGGCCGCCTGCTCCTGGGGCACCTGGGGATAGGGGCCGCCGCCGCCGGGGATCCGGTTGGTCAGCCCGACCGGGCTTTTGCCGGTCAGGGTCGCGTAATTGATCATGGCGATGTAATAGCACCCGCCCTTCTCGGTCGGGTGGATGTCGTCGAGGAAAAAGTCGCGGATCGAGGTCGCGCCGGGAACCTTGCCCGCTTCGGCGGCGTCATGCAGCCGCACCATGCCCAGCCCCACCGGGACCAGCCGCATCGGCTCGGCCCCCTCGGGCAGGTCGCGGTTCACATGGTCGGCGATCGCCTGCCACTGCGGCAGATCCGCCAGGATGCGGTCGCGCCAGGCCCTGGTCGAGCCCGGCTCGATGTAATCCCAGGTCTGGTAGAGATAGGGCTTGACCCTGGGGTTCGACTGCCGCGCCAGTTCGACCCATTTCGCGGCATAGCCAAGGCTGTCGTGGTATTCCATCGCCGGGGCCAGCGGCACGCGCTCGGTGATGACCAGCGCCTCGACGGCATGGCCGGGCAGCCATTTGCGCCCGTTCACCCCTTGCGCGTGATGCGCCTCCTTCCACTGCCATTCCAGCGGGGCGCCGTTGAGGATCTGCATTTCCACCGGCTCTTCCAGCAGGCCCTGCATCATGCCGGGCACCGTCGTGCCCATCAGGCTGTGGCCGATGTAGAAAGCCGAGACGCTTTCAATTAAAAATTGCAGGACACCCGCCATATCGACAACCCTCGATTGTGAAATGCTTTTGCCCAGCATCGCATCCCGGCATCGCGAATTCCACCCAATTCAACCGACAGTTGCCAATATAGCGCTGCGACAACCAATACGCCGCACGACCAGCAAAACTCTCGGGTTTCGCCCAATATGTTTACCCTAGGTAAAGGCGGTTCCGCCCGGCCGAGAACCTGCTGTAAAGCATTGTTTTCAAATGAACCTATACTTTTCGTCAGTGTCCAAATTCGTTCTAGTTTTATTCAAATGCCCGGCTATACTGCGAGGGTAGTGATGAGGGCGGGTTTTCAAATGCGGCACACCACGGATTTCGATATCGAGACAATCGACTCGGTCCTGCAAACGGTCGCAAAAGGAAACACCAATCAGCCCCTGGGCGCCCGATCCCTTTACTCCCGCTTTATCAAGCGTCCGCTGGACATCACCGCCGTGCTTCTGGCGGTGCCGATCATCGTGCCGGTGGTGCTGATCCTGGCGCTCGTCATCCTGTGGCACGGCGAGAAGCCCTTCTACACCCAGCTGCGGGTCGGCCGTTCCGGCCGCAGCTTCCGGCTGTGGAAGCTGCGCACCATGGTCGAGGATGCCGACCGGCGGCTGGAGGAATACCTGGCCGCCAATCCCGAGGCCAGGGCGGAATGGGATCTGACGCAGAAGCTGAAGAACGATCCGCGCATCACCTCGACCGGCCGCTTCCTGCGCAAGACCTCGCTGGACGAGTTGCCGCAGCTGTGGAACGTGCTGCGCGGCGACATGAGCATCGTCGGCCCGCGGCCGATGATGATCGAACAGGCCCCGCTTTATCCGGGGGCGGATTACTATCACCTGCGGCCGGGCGTCACCGGGCTGTGGCAGATCTCGGATCGCAACGACAGCACCTTCGCCGCCCGCGCGACCTTCGACGCGCGCTATGCAGCCGATCTGAGCTTCAGCGGCGATGTCGCCATCATCGCCAAGACCGTGGGCGTGGTTCTGCGCTGCACCGGCTACTGAATGGTGCGGCCGCGTCCGGCCCCTATTTCGGCCTGCATCTCGTGCCGCTCGATACACCGGAAACGCCGCCAGGCGACGAAAAGGGTGGCGGCCGTCCCGCTGACGATATAGATCAGCAGCGCGGCCCAGAACGACAGATCGAAGGCAGCAAACCCGATCAGCGCGCTGGCCAAGGCAATTGCGACACCAAGGGTCAGGATGCCAGTCAGAGGCTTTCTCCTCAAATGTACAAATCCTCAGAACAATAGTGCCAAAGAAACCGGAAATCGCTAGACAAACTTTGGTGCGTCTTGCGGTAATATGGCATATCCGCCCATTGTTCAGCAAAAATAGGCGCCAACCAGCCGAAATCTCGGGACGATAACGGGGCGCAAGGGCTTTTCTTCATGGATTAGGGACCGTCAGCTTGCGAATCGGTTATTTGATCAATACCTACCCTCGCCCCTCGCACAGCTTCATCCGGCGGGAAATCGCGGCGCTTGAGAACGAGGGGCTCGAAATCCACCGATTCGCCATGCGCGGCGACGGCGGCGCGCTCAGCGATCCCGCCGACCTTGCCGAACATGCCCGCACCGAGCGGGTGCTGGAGGCCGGGGCCGCGCGGCTTCTGGCCGATCTGGCCGGACGCGGCGCGGCAAGCCCCGCGCAATTCGCCGCCGCCCTGCGGCTGGCGCGGCGCCGGGCGCGAGCCGGCGAAGGCAGCCTTGCCCGGCAGCTGATCTACCTGGCCGAGGGCGCGCGGGTGGCAGGCCGGGCACGGGCGCTGGGGCTTGCGCATGTTCACGCGCATTTCGGCACCAATTCGGCCAGGGTCGCCGCCTATGTGCGCCTGCTCGGCGGTCCGCGCTTCAGCTTCACCGTCCACGGCCCCGAGGAATTCGACAATCCCCAGGCGCTGGACCTGGGCGGCAAGCTGGCCCTGGCCGAGTTCTGCGTCGCCGTCAGCAGCTATGGCCGCTCGCAGCTTTGCCGCTGGGCCGCGCCCGGCGACTGGGACAAGGTCCATGTCGTGCATTGCGGCCTGGACCTGGCCCGCTGGGCCGAACCGCAGACCCTGCCGGCAGGCCCCTTCCACATGGTCGCCGTCGGCCGCTTTGCCGAGCAGAAGGGCTTCGGCCTGCTGATCCGCGCCTTCGCCCTGGCCTGGCGCCGCAATCCGGCGCTGCGCCTGTCGCTGGTCGGCGACGGCGAGCTGCGCCCGCAGGTCGAATCCCTGATCGCCGCCGAAGGCATGGGCAATGCCGTCCGCCTGCTCGGCTGGCAGGACGAGGCCGGCGTGCGCGCCGCCATGGATGCCGCCCATGCCCTGGTCACGCCCAGCTTCGCCGAGGGCCTGCCGGTGGTCATCATGGAGGCCATGGCCTGCGCCCGCCCGGTGATCGCCACCTATATCGCCGGCATCCCCGAGCTGGTCCGTCCGGGCCTGGAAGGCTGGCTGGTCCCCGCCGGCGACGCCGCGGCGCTGGCCGAGACGATGCTGCAAGCCGCCGAGGCTGCGCCCGAGGCCCTGGCAGCCATGGGCGCCCGCGCCCGCGCCCGCGTCATGGAACGCCACGACATCCGCGAATCCGCCCGGCGGCTGGCGGCGCTGTTCAGCCGCGCCACAGGCTGAGCGCCAGCCAGCAGCCCGCCGCCTGCCCCCAGCGCCCGCCGATCAACCGCTCGCCCATACAGGCGCGGAATCGCCGGGGTCCGACCACCGCCGGCACCGCGCGGAAATCCAGCATTTGGCCGGTCAGCGGATATTGCGCCTTGAACATCGCCTCCTTGGCGCAAAAGGCCAGCAGGGCATCCCCCGCGCCCTGCAGGCGAAAGGGCATGACCGTCTCGGCCAGGCCCTGCGGGACGGAGCGGTCGCAGGGTTCCAGATCGACGCCCACGCTGGCCCCGCCCGGCGGGGCGGCGATGGCGATGCAGTAATCGCCGCTATGCGACAGGCTGGCGCGCAGGCCCGGCGGCAGGTCCGGCTGGCGGTCCGGCCGCGCCGCGATCGGCCGGCCGGCGGGCAGGTCGTGCCCCGCCTCGCGGATCGCCGCCCGCAGCGCCATGCGGCCCAGGGCGAACTCGCGCCGCCGCTTGGGAACGGCGCGGGCGATGGCCTCGGCCTCCTGGGGCAAAAGCGGCGCGGGCTCCGCCGCCAGCGGCAGCACCGCGCAGCCGTAGCCCGCAGGCAGCAGGCGCCGGGCCAGCGCGTCGAGCGCGGCGGTCCCGCTCACCGCCCGCCGCGCAACTGCGCCCGCAGCGCCCGGCGCCGGGCCATGGCATCCTCGGCCGCCAGCACAGGCTCGGGCACCACCGCTGCCGGCGTGGGCGCGGGCGCAGGCGCGGGCGCCACCGGGGCGGCGACCGTGCCGAGCGGCGCCAGCGAGGCGACATGCTTCAGAAAATCCGCCATGACCGGGAAGCGGAAGATGTCCGTCACCCCCAGCCGCGGCAGCGCCAGCCGGTCGCGCATGGTCCGGTGCAGCTGGATCGCCAGCAGCGAATGCCCGCCGAGCGCAAAGAAATTGTCGCGCGGGCCGATCTGCTCGACGCCCAGCACCTCGGACCACAGCACCTGCACCGCCTGCGCCAGATCCTCGGTCGGGGCGGCGCTTGCGGCGACAGCCGCAGCGGCGGTGGCGGCCTCGATGGCCGCCGCCGGCGCCGCCCCCGCCGGAGCCTGCGCGACGGCCCCCGGCACCGGCAGATGCTTGCGGTCGATCTTGCGGTTCGGCGTCAGCGGCATCTTCTCAAGCCGCAGGATCCGCCCCGGCACCATATGCGCCGGCAAATGCGCAAGCAGCGCCTCGCGCAGCGCCTTTTCGCACAGTTCGGCCACGCCGGTGACATAGGCCACCAGCCGCTTGTCGCCGGGCACGTCCTCGCGCACCAGCGCCACCGCCTCGCGCACGCCGGGCAGGCTGGCCAGCTGCGCCTCGATCTCGCCCAGCTCGATGCGGAAGCCGCGCAGCTTCACCTGGTGGTCGGCCCGGCCGATATAGTCCAGCCCGCCGTCCTCGCGCCAGCGCACCAGGTCGCCGGTGCGATAGATGCGCGCGCCCCAAGGCGCGGCGCGATCCGCCGGCACGAAGGGATCGGGGCGAAAGGCCGCCGCGGTCAGATCCTCGCGCCGCCAATAGCCGCGGGTCACGCCATGGCCGCCGATCCACAGCTCGCCCTGCGCGCCGGGGGGCACCGGTACGCCGTCGCCGTCCAGCACATAGACCTGGGTATTGGCGATCGGCCCGCCCAGCGTCACCGCGCCGCCGTCGCTCAGGTCGGCCACCGTGGACCAGATCGTCGTCTCGGTCGGGCCATACATGTTCAGCACCCGCGCCCGCGTCGCCGCCTTGATCTCGGCCAGCAGCGAGGGCGGCAGCGCCTCGCCGCCCACCATCACGCATGTCAGCCCGGCCATGGCCGCCGCCACCTGCGGGTCCGAAACCAGGATGCGCGCCATGCTGGGGGTGCATTGCAGATGCGTCACCTTCCAGCGCCGGATCTGCGCCGCGATCGAGAAATCGCCCTCCTCGGGCTCGGCGCCATGCGGGTTCACCTCGGCCCGCAGCCGCGCCAGCAGCGGAAAGCCGGCCATCACCTGCTCGGGCGCGATGCCATAGTCGATCAGGCAGGCGATCTCGCCCACGCCGATGGCCTTCAGCTGCTCGACCCGCGCGATCCCATCCTCGAGGGAGCCGAACAGGCCCGAATCCTCGAAATAGCGCAGGAAGGCGAATTCCAGGATGCCGTCCAGCTCTTCCTCGGAGAGCGAGCCCAGGTCGATGGCCATCGGGTTGGTCATGCCCGCCGGGCGACGGAAGGCCGGGAAGTCCCAGGCATATTGCTTGACCAGCGCCGCGGCGCTCTTCAGGTAGTTCTTCATCGGCTCGCGGGCGATCTCGCGCGCCGTCTCGCGATCCTCGGCCAGGCAGGTATGCAGCATCAGCGTGACGGTGAAGCGCGCCGGATCATGGCCGGCCTCGCGCAGCGCGGCGTGGTAATCCTTGATGCGGCTTTCCACCGTGTCGATGCTTTGCCCCAGCAGGTGGGTCAGCACGTTCATGCCCAGCCGCCCGGCCTCGATCCAGGTTTCCGGGTTGCCGGCGACGGTCAACCACAGCGGCAGTTCCCTTTGCACCGGGCGCGGCTGCGTCACCACGCCGAACAGACTGCCGTCCTTGCGCGGGAACTCGACCGCCTCGCCGCGCCACAGCCGGCGCAACTGCTCGACGCCCTGGGCCAGCGCCGCCTTGTTGTTCGGCGGCGCGTTTTCCGGGCGCAGCACGAAATCGTCCGGCTGCCAGCCCGAGGCGATGGCCAGCCCCGCCCGCCCCGAGGTCAGGTTGTCGATCACCGCCCATTCCTCGGCCACGCGGGCCGGGTGGTGCAGCGGCAGCACGCAGCTGCCGGCGCGCACCGAGATGTTCTTCGTCACCGCCGCCACCGCCGCGCCCGAAACCGCCGGGTTCGGATAGGGACCGCCGAAGGCGTGGAAATGCCGTTCCGGCGTATAGACCGCGACGAAACCGTTCTGGTCGGCAAAGCGCGCACCCTCCAGCAGCAGCTGGTATTTCTTCGGCCCCGGCCCGTCGTCGTTGCCCCAATAGAACAGGCTGAAATCCATGCCGCCCGAAACCTCGCGCCGCGGCTGGGCGGGGACCGAGGACACCGCCAGCCGCGATTCCTCGCCCGCGATCACCAGCCGGAGGCCGCGCGCCAGCGACCAGAAGATCTCCAGCACCGAGATGTCGAAGGACAGGCTCGTGACTGCCAGCCAGGCATCGCCCGGCCGGTGCGGGATCACCGCGTCCATGCCGGCGAAGAAATTGGCGACGTTGCGATGCTCGACCATCACCCCTTTGGGCCGGCCGGTCGAGCCCGAGGTATAGATCAGATAGGCCAGGTTCTGCGGCCCGACGGCGCTGACCGGCGCCGCCACCAGCCCATGCGGCAGGTCGGTCGGGATGCCCACCACCTGCGCGCCATGCGCCGGCAGCCGGTCGGCCAGCCCGTCCTGCACCAGCACCACCCCGGCGCCGCTGTCCTGAATGTAAAGCTCGATGCGGTCGGCGGGATAGTCCGGGTCCAGGGGCACATAGGCGCCGCCCGCCTTCCAGATCGCCAGCGCGCCGATCACCAGTTCGGGCGAGCGGCGGGCGAACAGCCCGACCGGCTGGTCCGGGCCCACGCCCATCGCCACCAGCTTCGCCGCCAGCGCATTGGCGGCGCGGTCAAGCTGGCCGCGGGTCAGGGTGCGATCCTCGAAGGCCAGCGCCACGGCATCCGGGTCGGCCGCGGCCGTCTCGGCGATCAGCCCGTGGATGCAGGCCAGCCGCACCTCGGCTTGGGTGGCGTTGCGGGCGACCAGCAGCGCCTCGCGCTCATCCGCGTCCATCAGGGGGATGTCGCGCAGCGTGGTGGAGCCGGGCAGTGCCAGGCCGCCGTCCAGCGCGCGGGCCAGCCGCTGCGCCTGCGCGGGCGTGACGCGGGCCGGATCATGGTCCAGCCAGGCGCCGGTTTCGGTCAGGGTCACGCACAGCGCCGCATCCCGGACCGGGCCGCGGGCATCCAGGCTGATCGCCAGGTCCGGCGTGGCCATGTCGCGCAGTTCGGGCGCGCGGTGCAGCAGGTCGGCCATGAAGAAGCCGCGCCTGGCCTGTTCGGCGATCTGCGCCGCCAGCGCCTGCCCCAGATCGGCCAGCGTCCGCTCGCCCGGCGCCTCGACCGCCAGGGGCTGCCAGTCGGCGACGATCCCGGCCGCCTCGGGCTGGGCTGCGGGCCGCAGCGCCAGGTCGAAGGCGGCCTGCCCCGCCAGCCGCGCCATCAGCGAGGCGGCCAGCGCGATCCGCGCGGGCCCCGCGCCGGGCATCAGCTGCACGCGCTGGCTGGAACCGGAGCCCTCGCCCGGCAGCACCGCCGGGTTCATCCGCGCCAGTCGCGCGCGCCAGAAACCGTCATGCTTCGCCGCCTGCCCGGCCAGGTCGGTCAGCCGCGCGGCCTCCTCGCTGGAAAGCGGCGGGATCACCGTGCCCACCGGGGGCAAGTCGCCGGCAAAGCGCAGCCGCACCGCCGCGTCCGCCGCCGCGATCAGCGCCGAGGCGCCGTCATGGGACAGCACCGTGCCGGGCGGGGCCACGGCGGGCTCGATGCCCTCGAAACCCGCGACCAGCAGCACGCGGTCGGCCAGCCGGACCTTGGGCATGGCCAGCGGGTTCCAGTAGCCGCCATGGTCAAGGCCGCGCACCAAGGCGCCGATGCGCGCCGCGGCAGCCGTGAAGTCCAGCACCGCCGCCGCCTCGGGGCGCTTGTCGCGGCCGACATAGGTCCGCTGCGACAGATCCTGGCGCTGCCGCTGCGGGCCGGCGCCCTCGAGCTGCGCCACCACATCGGCAAAGCTTTCGGCACCGCGGGCAAAGCAGCGCGCGTTCAGCGTCAGCGCGGTGTCATCCTCGCGGATCTCGAACAGGCGCTGGGTCAGGATGTCGCCCTCGTCCACGCCGCCCTCGATCATGTGCCAGGTGACGCCGTGCTGCGGCTCGGCCCCGATGATCGCCCAGACCGGGGCGTTCAGCCCCGCCAGCCGCGGCAGCGGCCCATCGTGGAAGTTGATCGCGCCCAGCCGGCCGCGCGCCAGCATCTCGGGGCGCAGGATCGACAGGTTGGCGACGCTGAACAGCCAGTCGGCCGCGGGCGCATCGGCGGGCAGCGGCGCATCCTGGTCCTCGACCGCCAGCCCGGCGCCCTGCGCCCAGTCGCGCAGGTCGGGATTGCGCGTCACCACGGCATTGATGCGATGCCCGCGCGCCAGCAGCGTCTCGGCCGCGTGGCGCAGCAAGGATTCGTTACCCACCAGAATCGCGGAAAATTGCGTCATGGCTTACCCTTTTCAACATGAACGGGCTTTGGTTGCGGGCGAAAGGCGTGGCGCGTCAACTGCGCCAGATGGCCCGGCGGCCCATCCGGCTTGCGCCCCGACATAAGGCAGCGCAGGCGGAACACCCCCGCGCCCCCCAGATGGGCGACCGTGGCCCAAAGCGCACCCAGCCGCCCATGATGTTTCTCGAAATAGCGCCGCCGCGAATCGTACCAGTAATCCGGCGCGCGCTTCCATTCCTTCATGCCGGTGCTGACCGATCCGATATGCAGCACCAGGCTTTCGACCACGTAATGCGTCTGCCAGCCCGCCCGCGCCGCGCGGCGGCACAGGTCGGTTTCCTCGTAGTAGAGAAAGAACCCCTCGTCGAAGAGCCCGATGCGGTCCAGCACCTCCATGCGGATCATCATCGAGGCCCCCGCCGACCAGTCCACCCGCCCCGAGACCTGGGGCTGGGGCAGCGAGACGACCTTGCGGCTGAGCAGGCGCGAGATCGGCCCGGTGCGGCTCATCGATTCGAACTCGCCCAAGGCCGAGGGAAAGCGAAAGGCGGTGCTGTGCGGCATGTCGTCGGTGCCGCGCAGCCGCGAGCAGGCGATCCCGACCCGCGGATGCGCGCCCAGGTAATCGACCAGCGCCCGGATCGCACCGGGCTGCGGGATGGCGTCCGAATTGAGCAGATAGACCAGGTCGGCGCGGCGCCCGTCCGGCAGGCCCTGGCGGATGCCATGGTTGTTGCCGGCGCCAAAGCCGCCGTTCCAGCCCGATTGCACCACCGCGACGCGACCCGAAGGCCAGCCGCGCGCCTGCACGCCCGCCTGCATCCGTTCAAACGAACCGTCCCCGGAATCGTTGTCCACGATGGTCAACCCGCCGTCGATGCCCTGCATTTCGCGCAATGCGGCCTCGGCGGCCTGCAAGGACATCTCTGGCGTGCGCCAGTTCAGCACGATGACATGAACGCTGGGCGGGGCTGCATCGGGGTCCATGGTCACTCTGCCGCCTTGATCCTTGCCGGGGCGTCCGCATCGGCATCGCGCAGGATCTCGCGCAGGACCGAGGCAAGGCGGCGCACGTTCGGCTCCAGCACCATGGAATCGTGGTCGCCCGGCACCTCGATCACCCGCAGGTCGGGCATCCAGGGCGTCCAGCCGTTGTCCTCGACCACATAGTCGCGGCCGGAATTGATCCAGCGCCCGCCCGTCACCTTCCAGCGCTTGTCGAGCGGCGGGCGGAACATCGCCACCGGCCCGTCCCAGACCGAAAGCCGCATCCGGGGCAGCGCCGCCAGGAAGGCCGCCTCGATGGCCAGGTCGTGGAAGGCGCCGGTCGCCTCGGCGCCGACCTCGGCCTCGACCGCCTTGGCCTTGCTGCGGCGCTGGAATTCATAGGCCACGCGGTCGCGCAGCCATTTCCAGACGAAGCCCGCGCCCCCCTCGCGCAATTCGCCCAGGCGGATCATCAGCCGGTCCTTGCGGCCGACCGGCTCGCGCAGCGGCAGGGGCGTGTCGAGCATGACCAGCATTGCCACCTCCTCGCCCGCCGCGCGCAACTGCCGCGCCATCTCATAGGCGGTCAGCCCGCCGCCCGAGAAGCCGCCGATCAGATAGGGGCCGGTCGGCTGCACCTGGCGCAGTTCCGCGATATAGTCGCGGGCGGCCTCGGCGAAATCCTCATGCGGCTTGTCGTCGCCCAGCAGGCCGCGCGCCTGGATGCCCCAGAAGCGGCGATCCGGCCCCAGCCGCTGCGCCAGCTGGCGCAGGTTCATGATATTGCCGAACATGCCGGCGACCATGAAGAAGGGCGTGCCCTCGCCCCGCCCGCCCATGTCGACGAGAAAGCGGAACCGCGGCCGGGCCGCGACCGGCAATTCGCGCACGTTGTCGGGCGAGACCAGCTCGCGCGGGCCGGTGCGTTCCTCGACCAGCGCGGCCAGCTGCGCGATGGTCGGCGCCTCGAACAGGGTCGAGATCGGCAGGTCGACGCCGAACGCCTTGCGCAGTTGGCCGAACATGCGCACCGCGATCAGCGAATGCCCACCCAGGTCGAAGAAGCTGTCCGCCGCGCCGACCTGGGCAATGCCCAGCAGCCCGGACCAGATCGCGGCCAGTTCCGCCTGGATGCCCGGCGCCGGGGCGACGAAATCGCTGTCGAGGTCGGGACGCTCGAACCCGCCCTCGGCGGGCGCGGCATCCTCGACCACCCCCGCCTCGGCGATCAGCGCCGGCAGGTCCAGCGACGAGACATAGACCTGAGAAAGCCCGGTCGAGATCGCCCGGCTCAGCATCGCAGGCCCGATGGCGGCCGGGATGCCCTGGCTGATGTTGTGCTGCAAGCGGCGCTCGGCCGGGGACAGGCTGCACGGCGGCTGGCTGCGCGCGGGCGTGGCGGCGATGGCCGCCGCCAGCTTGCGCAGGGCAAAGCCGCGGATTTCGGCGACGACCGTGCCGTCGGGCGCGGCCAGGGTGATGTCGAATTGCGCCATGCCCTGCGCATCGGTGTTTTCGCCCGCATTGCGGATGCGGCTGACCACCTGCGCCGGCAAGGGCGCGTAAAGCCGGATCGCGCCATAGCCCATCGGCACCCATAGGTTCTCGGGCGTCCAGCCCTTGATCAGCTGCATGGCCCAGCCGGTCGCGATGTCCATCAGCGCCGGATGCGCCAGCCATTCCCCGGCCTCGGCGGCGTATTCGGGCGCAAGCGACAGTTCCGCCACGCCCTCGTCGCCGGTGACGCGATAGCGGCGCAGCACCTGCCAGCGCGGGCCGAACGCCATCCGGCCTTCCTGCGCCGAAGGCAGCGCCGCGCCCTGCCCGTCCCGGTCCCACGGCCCGCCGACGGCCAGCGGCTCGGGCGCCGGTTCCTGCAAGCCCGCGACCAGGGCCGAAACATTCGGCTCGCCCTGCGGATCGTCCAGGATATCGATGCGCATGGCATCGCCCTCGGGCGAAACGCGGGTGCTGACCAGCGCGGTGTCGGAAACCAGCACCGGGCGGCGGAATTCCAGGTCGCGGATCGCCAGCGGCAGGCTCAGCCCGCATTCCAGCGCGGCCTCGGCCACCAGCTCGATCCAGCCGGTGCCGGGCATCAGCGCCTGGCCCTGGGCGGTCTTGTGGCCGCCGATGATCCAGTCCTGCATCTTCAGCGCGGTGCGGAACTCGCGCCCGCCCGGCATGGGCAGGCTTTCGTCCAGCAGCGGCCGCCCTTGCGGCACCGCCACGGCCGAGGCCGTGTCCAGCCCCATCGCCCGCGCCGCCATGCCGGCATCGGCCCAGACGCCCCAGTTGACCGCGACAACCCGGCCCAGCGCCTGCGGTGCCGAGCGCGCCACCGCGTTCAGGTATTCGTTGGCGGCGACGTAATCCGCCTGCCCCGCCGGCGCGATCGCCGAGGAGGTCGAGGAGAACAGCACCGTCAGCTTCGCGGGATTGTCCGCCAGCCCCTCGATCAGCGCGCGGGTGCCCAGCAGCTTCGGCGCCAGCACGTCCCAGGCCTCGTCGTCGGTCTTGGCCGCGATCAGGCTGTCGCGGATCACGCCCGCGGCATGCAGCACCACGTCCAGGCTGCCGAAGCGCGCCCGCGTCTCGGCCACGGCGCGGGCCATGTCCTCGGGGCTGGTCACGTCGGCGCGGATCGCCAGCACCTCGGCGCCCAGCGATTCCAGTTGCCGGACCGAGGCCATGACGGCGGGCGAATCCACCCGGCCGCGCGTGGTCAGCGCCAGTTTCGCGCCGCCGCGCTGCGCCAGTTCGCGCGCGATGGCCTGGCCGATGCCGCCGAAGCCGCCGGTGATCAGGCAGGCCGCGCCCTGCGGGATGGCGGCCATGCCGTCATCCTCCAGCGCCACCCGCTCCAGGCTTTGCTCGAACCGCCGCCCGTCGCGCCATGCGGCGACGGCGGCGCCCGAGGGGGCCAGCGCCTCTTCCAGCAGGTTGGCGGCCAGCGCGTCCAGGCCCTTCGCCGGCAGGCGGATGTCCACCAGGCGGGCGCGGATATTCGGCATCTCATGCGGCATGACGCGGATCGGCCCGGCTGCGGTGGCCTTTTCCGGCACCGGGGCGGGTTCGTCCGCGACGCGCAGCGCGTCGTTGCAGATGGCGATCAGGTCCAGCTTTGCATCCGGCAACTCGGCGCCGATGGCCTGGGCCAGGTGCAGAAGGCCGAAGAAGCCGCGCTCCAGCTGGCTGTTGAGCAGGCTGGAGCCGGGGCGGAACTTAGCCCCCTGCGTCACCGACCACAGGTGCAGGATGCGGTCGGGCACCATGTCCTGCCCGGCCAGCGCGGCCAGCAGCATCTCATAGCCCTCGCGGTCGGATTCGACCGGCAGCAGGAAACGGCCGTCGCCGCCCGCAACCGTCTTGTCGGCGAAGGTATCGCCCACCTCGACCACGGCGACGCGCTGGCCGCGGGCGCGCAGCGCCTCGGTCAGGCGCGCGGCAAGGCCCAGCTCGTCGGCAAAGACCAGCCAGGTCCGCGCGCCCTGCGCCACCGGCCCCTGCGGCCCGATCTCGATATTCGGCGAGGCGAGTTTCCACGCCGGACGCCAGCCCCAATCGGCGGGCGCGTCGATCCGGGCCAGTTCCGAGGCCGCCTCGGTCGCGGCATGGGTGGCGCGTTCGATGAAATAGCGCTTGCGCTGGAAGGCATAGCCCGGCAGCGACAGGCGCTGGCGCCGCGCGCCGCCCCAGACCTGGTCCCAGTCGATCTGCCCGCCGCAGGCCCAGAACCGCGCCAGGGCGCCCATGAAATAGCTGTCGTCGCTGGTCGCATGGTCGCGGTGGCGCAGCGTGGAAATCACCTGGTTGGCGGCGACCGCCGGATGCGCCTTGGCCATGGCCTGCATGGCGCGGCCCGGCCCGACCTCGACGAACACCCGCCCCGGCACCTGCGCCAGATGGGCGATGCCATCGGCAAAGCGCACCGTGCCGCGCAGATGCGCGACCCAATAGTCGGGGCTGGTCGCCTCGGCCGCCGTCAGCGGCTGGCCCGAGCGGTTCGAGATGATCGGGATCTGCGGCGCATTCAGCGGGATCGAGGCGAGATAGGCGCGGAATTCGGCCAGGATCCCGTCGAGCAGCCGCGAATGCGCCGCGATCGAGATGGCGATGCGCTGGCATTCCACCTCGCGCGCCGCCATGCGCTCGGCAAAGCGGTCCAGCGCGGCATCGGGGCCCGAGACCACCGACAGGCCCGGCCCGTTCACCGCCGCCAGGTCCAGCCCCAGCTCGGCCAGCTCGGCCGCGAAATCCTCGGGCGCCAGCGGCACCGACAGCATGCCGCCCGCCGGCACCCGGTCGAACAGCAGGCCGCGCAGGCGCACCAGGCCGATGCAATCCTCGAAGCTCATCACCCCGGCGATGCAGGCGGCGGTATTCTCGCCCATGGAATGGCCGATCAGCGCGGCGGGGGTCACGCCCCAGCTGATCCACAGCTGCGCCAGCGCATATTCGGTGATCATCAGCAGCGGCAGCTGCAGCGAGGGCTGCAGGAGCCGCCGGTCCGCCTCGGCCTCGGCCCCCGGCTGGGGCAGCCACAGCGCGCGCAGGTCGGCGCCATGCGCGGCCGCCATGTGGTCGAGGCCGCGGTCCATCCATTCGCGGAACACCGGCTCGGTTTCGTAAAGCCCGCGCGCCATGCCGGCATATTGCGCACCGCCGCCGGGCAGCATGAACACCGCCTCGGCCGGGTCGCCGGCTTGCTGGTGGTCGAAGACCAGCAGCGGGTCGGGATCGGCCAGAAGCCGCGCCGCCTCGGCCGCATCATGCGCGACCAGCACGCGCCGGCGGTCGAACTGCCGCCGGCCCTGCGTCAGGGTAAAGGACAGATCGGCCATGTCCACGGCCGGGTTGGTCGCCAGCCAACCCGCCAGCGCGGCCGAATTGGCGTCCAGCGCCGCCTTGCTGCGGCCCGAGACGGCGATGATGTGGAACGGCCAGTCGGATTCCCCCGACGCCTCGGCCAGGGGCGGCTCTTGCACGATCACATGCGCATTGGTGCCGCCGACGCCCAGCGAGTTCACCCCGGCACGGCGCGGCCCCGGCACCGGCCAGTCCGACAGCCGGTCGTTGACCTGGAACGGCCCGCCCTCGAAGTCGATGGCGGGGTTCGGCGCCTCGTAGCCAAGGCTGGCCGGGATCTGCCCGTGATGCACCGCCAGGGCCGACTTGATCAGCCCGGCGCTGCCGGCGGCGGTGTCGAGATGGCCGATATTGGTCTTGACCGAGCCGATGCGGCACGGCCCCTGCCGCGTGCCGTCCGAAACCCGCGCATAGGCCTGGTTCAGCGCCGCGACCTCGATCGGGTCGCCCAGCGCAGTGCCGGTGCCGTGGCATTCGACATAGCCGATGCTGTCCGAGGAAACCCCGGCCATGACCAGCGCCTCGGCCACCGCCTGCGCCTGGCCCTCGACGCTGGGGGCCAGGTAGCCGGCCTTGGCCGCGCCGTCGTTGTTGATGGCCGAGCCCTTGATGACCGCCCAGATATGGTCGCCATCGGCCAGCGCGTCGCGCAGCCGGCGCAGCGTCACCACCGCCGCGCCGCTGCCGAAGACGGTGCCCTGCGCGCGATGGTCGAAGGCATGGCAATGGCCGTCGGGCGACAGGATCTCGTTT
The DNA here is from genome assembly GCF_018499825.1 of Paracoccus sp. pheM1. Taxonomy (NCBI): domain Bacteria; kingdom Pseudomonadati; phylum Pseudomonadota; class Alphaproteobacteria; order Rhodobacterales; family Paracoccaceae; genus Paracoccus; species Paracoccus sp. pheM1. Next base: position 410,977 of record NZ_JAGXCX010000001.1, on the reverse strand, counting down.
TCCTTGTAGAGATAGCCAAGGCCATGCGGCAGCTCGATGGTCACGCCGCCGGCCAGCGCCATGTCGCATTCGCCCGAGTTCAGCGACTGGCAGGCCATGTGGATCGCCACCAGCGAACTGGAACAGGCGGTCTGCACGCTGATGCTGGGCCCCTTGAGGTCGAAGACATGGCTGACGCGGGTGGACAGGAAATCCTTGTCGTTGCCGGTGTGGCGCAGCAGGAAATGGCCCACGCCATCGACCAGGTCGCGGTTCGAGCAGACGTTCCAGTAGTAATAGCTGCCCATGCCGCAGCCGGCCCAGACGCCGATATTGCCGGCGAAACGCTCGGGCGGATGCGCCGCATCCTCCAGCGCGTGCCAGCAGGTTTCCAGGAACTTGCGGTGCTGCGGGTCCATGATCGCCGCTTCCTTGGGCGAAAGCCCGAAGAACTCGGCGTCGAACTCGTCGAACTGCTCCAGCACGGCGGCCGAGGGGACGTAGTTCGGGTCCGACAGCCGCGCCCGCGACTCGCCCCGCGCGATCAGCTCGGCCTCTGGGATGCGGCGGATCGCCTCGACGCCCCGGCACAGGTTGTCCCAGTATTCGGCGATCCCCGCGGCCCCCGGCAACTGGGCGGCCATGCCGATGATAGCGATATCACCGTCTTCGACGGCGGGTTTGTCAAAGGCCATGCGGTGCCTCATTGAACTCGTGGAATGCCCCTGTGGGCAGCAATGACTTAACAACTGGCGCGCGTATCCGGCATAGCGAATCCCGCGCTTCGGACCAACCTATAAAACCGTCCGCAGGCCTGCCTTTTTAGGCAGAATCCGCTGGACCGCCGGCAGATCGGCCGACTCGCCCGCGCCCTGCCGCAGCCGGCGGGCATTGCCCAGCAGCGCCCCGGCGGTCAGCCAGGTCAGCGGCGTCAGGGTCGCATTCGGGATCAGGTCCAGCATGTTCATCGCCAGCATCAGCGAGATCGCGCCAAGCACCACCATCTCGGCCTTGCGCGGCGGATGCCGGCCGCCCGGCATCGCCCGCAGCAGCGCCAGGATCGGCGTCAGCAGCAGCAGGAACTGCGCCAGGTAGCCGAAGATGCCCCGCGCCCCGATCAGGATCACCCATTGCCCGTCCGGGACCGAGGTCAGCCGGCCGTTATAGGGATCGTAGAACAGCGACCGCCCCCAGCCGCCCCAGCCGAAGGCCGGCCGCTCCATCGCGCGCTCCAGCAGCTCCTCTTCGTTCATCAGCCGGAACTCGAGCGAGCGCCCCCGCTCGGGCGAGATGGACATGGCCAGGTTGACGATGCCCTGCAGCGGCATCCACGAGGTGGTGCGCAGCGTGGGATAAGAGACGGCGGCGGTGGCCACCAGCGCCGCCACCAGCACCATCGTGCGCGGCCGCGCAAAGGCCACCAGCGGCGCCGCCATCAGCGATTGCACCAGCGCCCCCGCCGATTTGCACAGAAAGACGATGCAGGCCAGGTAGACCGCAATCAGGATGTTGCGCCGCGTCGGCTCGTTGCGGGCAAAGGCGATGGCGGCCAGGAAGGCGGTCATCGTCATCAGCGCCACCCACAGCGGATGCTCCAGGAAGACGATGGGGCGATAGCCGCCATAGCGGATGGTCTGGACGAAATCGTGCTGGAAATAACCATAGACCCAGACGTTGATCTGCGGGCTCATCCGCAGTTCGATCAGCATGGGAACGGTATAGCACAGGACGCCCAGCAGCAGGCTGCGCGCCCAGAGCTGGGCGCCCCTGGCATTCCACAACAGCTTGTAGCCCAGGAAGAAGGGCAGCAGCAGCAGCGTCTGCACGATCAGGTCGGCCACGCCCTGGCTGATCGACATGGCCGGCCGATAATTGACGCCGTCGATCAGCGGATCGGGATTGGTCAGCGCCGACAGGATGGGCGCGGCGAAGTTCATCGCCAGAAGCAGCATCACCCAGGGCCCCATGGGCGGCGGCGCGGGCTCGTTGCGGGCGCGCTCCTTGGTGACGAAATAGACCATGATGGCGGCGGCCAGCGCCGGGACCATGTGCTTGTTCAGGCCGGGAAAGGCGGGCACGTCGATCTCGACCAGCTGCGGCAGCAGCAGGTAGCCGGCAAAGATCGACCAGATCATCGCCTGCGCCCGCTCCATGCGCTGGAACAGCACCGCCACCACCACCGGCCAAGTCACCAGCACCATGAAGGCCAATATGGGCATGGCCCGACTCCCGTCCCCGCCTTGTCGACCGGCGGTGCGAAGGACGTTGCAATCCCCTCGCCGCCAACACATCCTGCCGTCGATTCCGGCCGGACCCGAGGGCTTATCATGCATTTCAGCTTTCCCGACGGCAATGCCGTCCGCGTCAATTGTCGGGATTCTTCCGCGCTGCTGGCCGCGGTGCGGCAGCGGCTGGCCGAGAGGCGCGGCTTCGCCATCGCCACGATCAACGTGGACCACCTGCAAAGGCTGGGCGAGGACGCCCGCTTTCGCAGCGCCTACGGGGCGCATGACCTGGTCTGCGCCGACGGCAACCCCATCGTCTGGCTGTCGCGCATCGCCGGCCGGCCGGTGGCGCTGGCGCCCGGCTCGGACCTGGTGCTGCCCCTGGCCGCCGAGGCGGCGCGGGCCGGCCTGCCGGTGGCGCTGATCGGCAGCAACGACGAATCGCTGGCGCTGGCCGCGCGCAGCATGCAGGCGGCGGTGCCGGGGCTGCGCGTCGCGCTGACCCATGCGCCGGGCTTTCCCTTCGACCCGACGGGCGAGGAAGCGGCCCAGATCATCGCCCGCATCCGCGCCTCGGGCGCCCGGCTGTGCTTCCTGGCGCTCGGCGCCCCGCGGCAAGAGCTTTTCGCCATCCGCGCCCGCGACGCGCTTGGCGATGTGGGCTTCGCCTCGATCGGGGCCGGGCTCGACTTCCTGTCGGGCCACCAGCGCCGGGCGCCGCAATGGGTGCGGCGGATCAAGCTGGAATGGCTGTGGCGGATGCTGTCCAACCCGCGCCGGCTGTTCCTGCGCTATGCCAAGGGCTTCGCCATCCTGCCCGGCCACCTGCGCCGGGCACTGGCCATCCGCGGCGAAAACCGGAAATAGGCCCGGCCCCTCAGCCCGGCAGGACCAGCCATCCGGCCTGCGCGGCCGCCAGGCGCACCTGCGCGCCGGGCTGGGGCAATGCCACCCCCGGTTCGTTGAAACGGTCCAGCACCACCTCGCGCCCCGCGGCCCGTGCCCGCAGCCGCTGGACCGAGCCCAGGAACTCGACGCCGGTGATCTCGGCCGGGATGCCCTCGGCGGCGATGCGCAGGCTTTCCGGTCGCGCCGCCAGGGTGATGCGGCCGGCGGGCAAGGGGCGGTCCAGCGCGATCTCGGCCCCCTCGACGCGGACGAGGCCGCGGGCCGGGTCCAGCACCTCGGCTTCGAAACGGTTCAGCGTGCCGACGAAGCCGGCCACGAAATCGGTCGCGGGCTGGTTGTAGATCTGCGCCGGCGTGCCGGTCTGGTCGGCGATGCCCTTGTGCATGACCACGATGCGGTCCGAGATCGACAGCGCCTCTTCCTGGTCATGGGTGACGAAGATGGTGGTGATGGCCAGCTGCTGCTGGATCTCGCGGATCTGGTTGCGCAGGCTGACGCGGATCTTGGCGTCCAGCGCCGACAGCGGCTCGTCGAGCAGCAGCACGCGCGGGCGCGGCGCCAGCGCACGGGCCAGCGCGACGCGCTGCTGCTGGCCGCCCGAAAGCTGCCAGGGATAGCGCCCGCCCAGGTCCGGCAGGCCGATCAGCGCCAGCATCTCGGCCACGCGGCCGGCGCGTTCGGCGCGTGGCACGCCCGCGGTGCGCAGGCCGAAGCCCACGTTCTCGGCCACGGTCAGGTTCGGAAACAGCGCATAGGACTGGAACACCATGCCAATCTGGCGCTGGTTCGGGCGCAGGCGCGTCACGTCCCGCCCGTCGATCACCACCCGGCCCGCCGTCGGCGTCTCGAACCCCGCGACCATGCGCAGCACCGTGGTCTTGCCGCAGCCCGAGGGGCCCAGGAAGGACACGAACTCGCCCTTCTCGACGCCCAGGTCGAAGTCGTGGACCACCCTGGTCGGGCCAAAGGATTTCTGCAGGTGGTCGAGGGTCAGGAAGGTCATTTCGCTTGCATCCGTGTGCCGAACAGGCGGGAGATCAGCTGCATCACCCCCATGCAGCCCCAGGTGACGGCAAAGGCGATCACCGCCAGCGCCGCCGGCTCATAGGCGCGGTTCGCGCCCAGGAGCTGCATGTAGGGGCCGAAGGCGGGACGGTTCAGCAGCGCCGCCATGGTGAATTCGCCGATGACGATGGCGAAGGACAGGAAGGCGCCGGACATCACCGCGCCCAGCACGTTGGGCAGGATCAGCCGGCCGATGATCCGCGCCCAGCCGGCGCCCAGCGATTGCGCCGCCTCGGTCAGCGAGCGCACGTCCAGCGTGGAAAGCCCGGTATCGACGGCGCGATACATATAGGGCAGCGCCAGCGTGGCATAGCCGCAAAGCAGCAGCAGGTTGGTGCCCGACGCGGTGCCGGTCAGCGGCAGGATCGAGCTGGTGTTGTAGAGCCGGATATAGCCGAAGGCCACGACGATGGCCGGAATGACCAGCGGCAGCAGGGTGATGAACTCGATCACCGGGCGCAGCCGCGGCAGGCGCAGCCGCACCCAATAGGCGGTCGGCACCACGATCAGCACCCCCAGCAGAATGGTCAGAGCCGCCATGGCCACCGAATAGCTGAAGGTGGCGCGGAAATTCGGGTCCGACAGCACCGAACGATAGGCATCCAGCGAATATTCCCCGCGCCGCATCCGCAGCGAGAACTCGATGGTGCCGATCAGCGGCAGCAGGAAATACAGCCCGCCGACGATCAGCGCCGCCCAGGACCAGACCCGCCTCATCGCATCCACCGCTCGGCGCGGGCGCGCATGACGACATAGGCGAGGTTCGCCAGCCCGGTGACGACGATCATGCCGAAGGCCATGGCATAGCCCAGGTGCGGGTCTTGCAGCACGTCGCCGCGGATCTGCGCGAACAGCATGATCGGCACGATGGACAGCGACGAGCCGGTCAGCGCATAGGCCGTCGCCACCGCGCCGAAGCTGTTGGCAAAGAGCAGCGCGAAGGTGCCCAGAAGCGACGGGAACAGGATCGGCAGCGCCACCATGCGCCAGTATTGGAAGGTGCTGGCGCCCAAGACCTCGGCCGCCTCGCGCCATTCGCGCTTGAGCCCCTCCAGCGCCGGGGTGATGATCAGGATCATCAGCGGGATCTGGAAGAACAGATAGGTCAGCGTCAGGCCCCAGAACCACAGCAGGTTGAAGCCCATGGCATAGATGTTGATGCCGAACCATTGCCGCAGCAGCATCGTGACCAGCCCCACCCGCCCCAGCGTGGCGATGAAGGCAAAGGCCAGCGGCACGCCGGCGAAATTCGAGGCGACGCCGGAAAAGGTCATCAGCGGCCCCTTGATCCAGCCCGGCACGCCCCCCATCACCACCGCCGCCGCCATGGCAAAGCCGATCAGGCAACCGAGCAGCGCCGAGGCCAGCGAGATCTTGATCGAGATGGCAAAGCTCGACACGATCCGCGGCGAGGCGAGCCCAGCCAGGTTGGCCAGCGTGAACTCGCCCTGCGGGTTCTGGAAGGCGCCGATGACGATGTTCATCGTCGGCAGCACCAGAAACAGCAGCGCGAAGGCGAAAAAGGGCAGGACGCCCAGCCAGTTCCAGCCGATCTGTCTCATTCCGCCTCGCCCGTTCGGGGCGGCCCCGCCGGTGCGGGCGGGGCCGCCGCGCCTTATTCCTGGACCGCCGCGCCGACGGTGGCGTCCCAGCCCTCGGTCACGACCTTCTTGTTGGCCTCCTGCTGCTCCAGCGTCGGGAAGATCGCCTTTTCATAGGCGTCCGCCGGGGGCAGCGCGTCCAGCAGCTCCTGCGGCACCTTGCCGCCCGCAACCAGGTCGTTGAAGCGGATCGGGTGGCAATAGCCTTTCAGCCAGCCCAGCTGGCCCTCGTCCGAATACAGGTATTCCATCCACAGCTTGGCCGCGTTCGGATGCGGCGCATAGGCCGAGATCGCCTGGACATAGACGCCCGCGACCACGCCGTCCTCGGGGATGACGACCTCGACCGGCGGGTTGCCGTTCAGGCTGTCGCGCCAGGACAGCAGGTTGTAGTCCCAGGCGGTGACGATCGGCGTCGCGCCCTGGGCGATGGTCGCCGACTTGCCGATGACGGGGACGAAATTGCCGGCCTTGTTCACCTCGGCCATCAGTTCCATGCCCTTCTGGCCCGAGGCCTCGCCCGGCTCGCCGCCATTCGCGATGCCGGCCGCCATGACCGAGATGATCGCCTGGGCCGAGGCGCGCGGATCGCCCGCCAGCGCAAAGGCGTTCGCGTATTCCGGCTTGGTCAGGTCTTTCCAGCTTTTCGGCGCCGCGTCGATCAGGTCGCTGTTCACGCCAAAGGCCATCACGCCGTAATAATCGCCATACCAATAGCCCTCGGCGTCCTTGGCATCGTCCGGGATCGTGTCCCAGGTCGCGACCTTGTAGGGCTGGATCAGCCCCTCGGCCTTGGCCTGCGGGCCGAAGGACAGGCCCACGTCGATCACGTCGGGCGCCTGCGGGCCCTTGTTGTCCTTGTTGGCGCGGATCGCCTCCAGCTCGTCGGCCGAGCCCGCGTCGGGGTTCAGCTCGTTGACCTGGATCTCGGGGTATTTCGCCTTGAAGCCCTCGATCACGCCGCCATAGTTGCACCAGTCATGCGGCAGGGCGATGGTGGTCAGCATGCCCTCGGCCTTGGCGGCCTCTTCCAGCGCCGCCAGATCCTGCGCCGAGGCGACACCCGCACCCGCCAGCAGGCTCAGCGCGGCCAGCCCCGCCGCGGTCGATTGAATGGTCATTGGTCAACTCCGTTCCAGAACACGCCCCATAGGCGGCTGGATGCCACCTAGCGGCCCCCCGTGACAGTCTTGCGACGGAACTCCCCTGTTGGCAAAGGTTTTTTTCCAGCCTGCCCTAGCCGCCCGGTCAGGGCACCAGCGCCAGCCCCACCTTCATGGCCCGGCCGCCGATGCGATATTCGGCCTCGATCCGGTGGCCGGGCCGGGCGGGATGCAGGCCGCCCAGCGAGCCCAGCGAGATCACCGAGCCAGGCTTCAGCTCATAGCCGCCCTGCTGGACCAGCCACAGCACCACGTCCAGCGGATGGCCCAGAAGCATCTCGCCCGAGCCGGTCGCGACGCTCTTGCCGTCGAGCTTCAGGTTCACCGTCAGCGCCGCCAGGTCGGCGACCGGATCGCGCAGATCCGAGATCGGGATGCCGCGGCCCAGCACGCCGCGCCAGGGCGTCACGCCATAGGCCACCATCAGGGGCCCGGTCGGCACCACGTCCTTTTGCAGCGCCAGGTCGGGCAGCTCGATGAAGGGCCGCACGTCCCGAAGCGCGGCCGCCACCTCTTCGCGGGTGCGGGCCTGCATAATGGCGGAACTGCCCACGGTCACGACCAGGTCGGCCTCGAAGAACGGCTCGCGGCTGCCCGCAAGGCTCAGCCGCGCCCCGTCCGGCAGCAGCATGGGCGCAAACAGCGCGCCCGCCACCGGCTCGGTCACGCCGAAGCGTTCCTGCACCGGCTTCGAGGTGAAGCCGACCTTCACCCCCACCGGCGCGCCCAGCTCGGCCTCCAGCACGCTGCGGAAGCTGGCATAGGCGCAGGCCCCCTCCTCGAGCGTGCGCACCAGGGGGTCGGGCAGGCGCTGGCCGGCGATCCAGCCGCGCGCGGCATTCTGCATCAACGAGACATCCGGGCAGGCCGCGACGGCCACGCCCGCCAATGGCAGCATGATTGCGCCCAGAATCAACGATTTCATCGCCTCGCCCCAAAGACTGTTTTCCGCCAGACGATGCCGCAACAAAGGGCGGCTGTCACCGGGATTCTTGCGTCACCGGCGCAACTTGCCCGCATCCTGTTTGCATCGGCCCGCGCATCCCCTAGAAGAACGGGACCGCAGGCGACAAGGCTGGACATGAGCGACCAACCCACCCCGATGATGGCGCAGTATCTTGCGATCCGCGACGCCAACCCCGGCGCGCTGCTGTTCTATCGCATGGGCGATTTCTACGAGATGTTCTTCGAGGACGCGGTGGCCGCCGCCGCCGCGCTCGACATCGCGCTGACCAAGCGCGGCACGCATCTGGGCGAGCCGATCCCGATGTGCGGCGTGCCGGTCCATGCCGCTGAGTCCTACCTGCTGACGCTGATCCGCAAGGGCTTCCGCGTCGCCATCGCCGAGCAGATGGAAGACCCGGCCGAGGCCAGGAAGCGCGGCTCGAAATCCGTGGTCGCCCGCGACGTGGTCCGCCTCGTCACCCCCGGCACCCTGACCGAGGAATCGCTGCTCGAGGCGCGGCGGCACAATTTCCTGGCCAGCTTCGCCACGGTGCGCGAGGAATCGGCGCTGGCCTGGGTCGATATTTCCACCGGCGCCTTCCGCGTCATGCCCTGCCCGCCGGCGCGGCTGGGCCCCGAACTCGCCCGCCATGCCCCGCGCGAGTTGCTGGCCGCCGAGGGTTCGCGGCTGGACGAGACCGCCGCCGAGGCGGGCGCGGCGCTGACCGAACTGCCGGCGATGAGCTTTGACAGCGCCGCCGGCACGCGCCGGCTCTGCGCGCTGTTCCAGGTCGAGACGCTGGACGGTTTCGGCCAGTTTTCCCGCGCCGAACTGGCCGCCATGGGCGCCATCGCCGATTACCTGGAGCTGACGCAAAAAGGCCGGATGCCGCTGATCCGCCCGCCGGTGCGCGAGGCGCTTGGCGGCGCCATGCAGATCGACGCCGCCACCCGCCGCAACCTGGAACTGACCCAGGCGCTGTCGGGCGGGCGTGAGGGGTCGCTGCTGGCCGCCATCGACCGCACGGTGACGGCGGGGGGCGCGCGGCTCTTGGAACGCCGCATCAGCGCACCATCGCGCGACCTGGGCGAAATCCACGCCCGCCAGGCCGCGGTCGCGCATCTGGTGGACGACCCGCGCCTGACCGCCGACCTGCGCGAGGCGCTGTCGCGCGCCCCCGACATGGATCGAGCGCTGTCGCGGCTGGCGCTGGAGCGGGGCGGGCCGCGCGACCTGGCCGCGATCCGCGCCGGGCTGACGCAGGGCGCGGCCATCGCCGCCATGCTGGGCTGCGACCAGATCGCCGTGCTGGCCGAGGCGGCGCGCGACCTGACCGGCCATGACGCGCTGATCGACCTGCTCGACGAGGCGCTGGTGGCCGAGCCGCCCTTGCTCGCCCGCGACGGTGGCTTCGTTGCGCCGGGCTATGACGACGACCTGGACGAGACCCGCCGCCTGCGCGACGAGGGCCGCGGCGTCATCGCCCGGATGCAGGCCGATTACATCGCCGAGACCGGCGTCCAGAGCCTCAAGATCAAGCACAACAACGTGCTGGGCTATTTCATCGAAACGACCTCGACCCATGCCGAGCGGATGCTGGCCCCGCCGCTGAACGGGCGCTTCATCCACCGCCAGACCACCGCGAACCAGATCCGCTTCACCACGGTCGAGCTGTCCGAGCTGGAAACCCGCATCCTCAACGCCCGCGACCGCGCGCTGGAGATCGAGCGCGAGATCTTCGCCCGCCTGGCCCGCGCCGTGCTGGACCAGGCCGGCCCCGTGGGACAAGCGGCCCGCGCCCTGGCCGAGATCGACCTGACCGCCGGTTTCGCCGACCTCGCCTCGGGCGAGGGCTGGGTGCGCCCCGAGGTCGACGCCAGCCGCGCCTTCGTGATCGAGGGCGGCCGGCATCCGGTGGTGGAGCGTGCGCTCAAGCGCAAGGGCGAGGCTTTCGTCGCCAACGACTGCGCCCTGACCGAGGGCGAAACCCCGGCGATCTGGCTGCTCACCGGGCCGAACATGGCCGGCAAATCGACCTTCCTGCGCCAGAACGCGCTGATCGCCATCCTGGCGCAGGCCGGGGGCTTCGTGCCCGCCCGCCGCGCCCATATCGGCCTGGTCAGCCAGCTCTTCAGCCGGGTCGGCGCGGCGGACGACCTGGCGCGCGGGCGGTCCACCTTCATGGTCGAGATGGTCGAGACCGCGGCGATCCTGAACCAGGCCGACGACCACGCGCTGGTGATCCTGGACGAGATCGGTCGCGGCACCGCGACCTGGGACGGGCTTTCCATCGCCTGGGCGGTGATGGAGCATCTGCACGGCAAGAACCGCTGCCGCGCGCTCTTCGCCACGCATTACCACGAAATGACCAGCCTGTCGGCCCGCCTGCCCGGCGTCGAGAACGCCACCGTCGCCGTGCGCGAATGGGAGGGCGAGGTGATCTTCCTGCACGAGGTCAGGAAGGGCGCCGCCGACCGCTCCTATGGCGTGCAGGTGGCGCGGCTGGCGGGGCTGCCGCCCGCGGTGGTCGAGCGCGCCCGCGACATCCTGCACCAGCTGGAAAGCGGCGAGCGGCAGGGCACCGGCAAGCCCGCCGCGCTGCTCGACGACCTGCCGCTGTTCCGCGCCGCCCCCGCGCCGGCGCCCGCGGCCAAGGCCAAGCCCTCGGCGGTCGAAGACCGCCTGCGCGGCCTCAACCCCGACATGATCAGCGCGCGCGAAGCGCTGGACCTGGTCTATGAGCTGCGCGGGATTCTGGAGGGCGAGGCGTAAACGGCGGGGGCCGGACCGGCGGGCCCGATCCGCTTCCTCGGGTTTTCCCGACCGGGCCGGTGCCGGTCGCAAGGATCATGAAAATGCGCCCTATTTTCGCGTCTTCCGGCGCGAAAATCCGTGCGACGCTTACCAGCCGGTAACGATTGCCGGTCTAGAACGGGGGCGAGCATACAGAAAACAGCGGAAGCCAGAATGCAACTGACATTGCTGCCCCAGCCCGACGGGCTGACGATCCGCGTCGATGAAAAACGCCTCGACGCCGCCATTGCCACCGCCTTCAAGGACCGCGTGCGCGGCATGATCGCCGGCGGCGGCGCGCAGGTGACGCTGGACCTGCGCGGGGTCGAGTTCATGGACAGTTCCGGCCTTGGCGCGGTGATCGCGATCTACAAGGCCATGCCCGCGGGGCGAAAGCTGACGCTGACCGGGCTGACCCCGAATGTCGAGCGGGTGTTCCACCTGACGCGGATGGACACCGTGCTGACGATCCGCAAGTCTGCCGAGATCCCCGCCGCGCGCCCCGAAGGCCCAGAAAGATGAGCGTTTCGCCCGAACCGGCCGGAAAGCGGCTTCGCCAGCCCCCGCCACCCCGCCAACCGATGTTCCACCGCATCTTCCGCGCCGATCCCGCCACGGTGCGCGCCGCGCTGCTGTTCCTGCGCGAAAGGTTCGACGGCAGCGCCGGGGACGAGGTCATCGCCAAGCTGGAACTGGCGTTGGCCGAGGTGCTGAACAACATCTGCGAACACGGCACCCGATACGAGGCGCTGCGCCTGGGCGGCCGGCCGCATGCGCCGCTGATCCACCTGTGCGTCGCGCGCCATGTCGGCGGCATCGCCTGCGCGGTGACGGATGACGGCCGGCCGCTGCCCTCCTCCTGCCTCGACATGCACGACCTGCCCTGGACCGGCCCGCCGCCCCAGGATGCCGAGGCGATCCTGCTGCTGCCCGAGGGCGGCTTCGGCTGGTTCCTGATCCAGGAACTGACCGCCTCGCTGTGCTATTTCCGCGAGGGGCGGCGAAACTTCCTGGCCTTCGTCGTTCCGGTAGCCGATCCGGGGCCGCAAGCCGCGCCCGCCCCCCCGGACGCCTGACCTCAGTTCAGGCCGAATTGCAGCGGATAGCGGCCGTCCTGGAATTCGCCGAACATCTCCGTCACCTCGGGATGTTCCAGCGGCTCGCCGGAATGATCCGGCACCAGGTTCTGCTCGGAGACATAGGCGACGTAATAGGTCGCCTCGGTTTCGGCATAGAGGTGATAGAACGGCTGGTTGCGCGAGGGGCGCGATTCCTCGGGGATGGATTCGTACCATTCCTCGGTGTTGGAAAACTCCGGGTCCACGTCGAACACCACGCCGCGGAACGGATGTTCGCGATGGCGCACCACCTGGCCCAGACTGTATTTCGCGCTCTTGGACGGAATCCGCATCTCACCGTTCCTGTTTGGCGCGGCTCTTACAACCACCGGGCGCCGCTGTCCACCTGTGGGGCCGCAAACCACCTGCCCGCCCTGGCGTTGACGCGAGGGCCGGGACATTCCGCATCGGGACGGGGCCGCAGCGCCGGGCCACAGTGCCCGCCCTATCGACGGCCGTGCCCGCGCTGCGGCTTGGCCCCATCGGCCAGGCCCGCGCGAACCGGCGCTGCGGGCTGCGGGCTGCGGGCTGCGGGCTGCGGGCTGCGGGCTGCGGGCTGCGGGCTGCGGGCTGCGGGCTGCGAATGCCGCAGTTTCACCGGGCCGGCAAGGCCTCGCCCGGCTCCAGCGCCACGGTCGAGATCGACATCTTGGCCGAGCCTTCCTTCACCTGATCGGCATGGGCAAGATAGACCAGCACCTGGTTTTCCTCGTCATAGATCCGCTTGACCCGCAGCGACTTGAAGATCAGCGAGCGCGAGGCGCTGAACACGTCCTCGCCCTTCGGCCCCCGGCGGATGTCGCCGATCGTGACCGGGCCGGTCCGGCTGCATTCGATGGCCGAGTTCGACGGATCCTCGAACCAGTTGCCCTGGCTCAGCCGGTCGATCACCGAACGGTCGAAATAGGCCAGGTGGCAGGTCACGCCCTGCACCTGGGGATCGGCGATGGCCTCGACGATGATGTCGTTGCCGACCCAATCCACGCCGACCTTGCCGACCACCTCGGCCGAAACGGGCGCGGCCATCAGCGCCAGGGCGGCAATCCATGTCTTCATCTCGTTCTCCGGGGCAGCGAAACCGGACCAAGCATGGCAAGCCCGCACCGCCGCCGCAAGCCCCGCTGCCCGCGGCACCCCCAGGCATGGGCCCGGCACCGCGGGCGAATCGCGCCACCCGCGGCGCCCCGGCAAAGCGCGGCGCAAAAGCCGCCCGTCCCCTGCCGGCAGGATCGCCATGCCGGCCCCCGAGAACCGGCCCGCGCAAGACCGGGGCTGACCCGTGCCGGCCGCGCGGGATCCCTGGACACACGCCGCACAAAATCCAAAGGCCGCGCACCGAAACGCCCACCCCGCCGGATAAGGGTTTCCCGCGCTCGGCCGATGAATCTCCACCACCCGGCACGGCGGGCCATCCAGCCGGTCCGGGCCGCGCGGCTCGCCGGACAGCGGCTTCCGCCAGGACCGAAACCCGCGATGCGCTCGCGAACGGTCCGGCCGCGTCAGCCCGATGGCTTCGCCCGATCCGGCCGTCAGCCCCGCTTGAGCCGGCTTTCGATCAGCAGGTCGGCCTCGTCCAGGATCGGATGCGCGACCGAGACGATATGCGCATTCACCCGCTTCAGGTCGCGCAGGATGTCCAGGTGCAGCGAAGAGGTCTGCTGGCTCTCCGCCCGCCCCTCGCGCAGCCGCATCAGGTGGCGCTGCGCCGACATGCGCTCCAGCCGGCGGATCTCGACCTTCTCCTCCATCAGCTGCCGCGCCAGGTCGCGGTCGCGGGTCATGAAGACGGTCTGGGCCAGCCGCAGGTTCTCGATGGTCATCAGGAACAGCCCGTCGAGTTCGCGATAGCCCTCGTCGGAAAAGCGCAGGGCCAGCGCCGCCTTCTTGCGGATCTCGGGGCCGAGCCCCTTGTCGATGATGTCGCCGACATGTTCCAGGTTGATGACGTAATCCAGGATGGTGATGGCCTGGCGCCGCTGATCCTCGCCCGCCTCGCGGCCCAGGCGGGAGAGAAAGCTCTTCACCTCCTGCTGCATGCGATCCACCCGCTCTTCCAGCACGGAAACCTCGGCCAGCGGCGCATCGTCGCCGCGGTCGAAGGCGGTGTGGGCTTGCTGCAGCATCCGTTCGACCACATCGCCGATGGCCAGCGCCGCGCGGCTGGCGCGGGCCAGCGCCACCGCCGGCGTGTCCAGCGCCTGCCCGTCGAGCAGCTGCGCCTCGATCGGCGGCGGCGCCTCATCCTCGTGCAGGATGAGCCCGGTCAGCCGCGTGACCAGCCCCGAGAAGGGCCAGATCGCCGCGGCCAGCACCAGGTTGAAGGCCAGATGCGCCTCGACCGCCAGCCCGGTTTCCGGCAGGGGCACGGCGGTCAGCACCTGCGCCGCCTGGCCCGCCAGGGGCAACGCGACAAGGCAACCGACGGCGCGCACGACCAGGTTGCCCAGGGCGACGCGGCGGGCGGCGATGCCCTGCCCGGCCGTGGCCAGCACTGGCGGGATCGCCCCGCCCAGGTTGGCGCCCAGCACCAGCACCACGGTCAGCGCCGGCTCCATCCCCAGCGACAGCACCAGCATCACCACCGCCAGCGAGGACGAGCAGATCACCGCCAGCCCCGCCGCGATGGCCAGCGCCACCGGCCAGGCATTGCCCAGCATGGCCAGGAAGGTCGCCATGGCCGCGGATTCCCGCAGGGGCTCGGTCGCATGGCCCAGCAGGCCCAGCGACAGCAGCATCAGCGCGATGCCGATCAGCGCGAGCCCGCCGCCCGACCAGCCGCGCCGGGACTGGCGGCGCATGGCATAGCCGGCCAGCAGCAGCACCGGCACCAGCGCCTCGATCCCCGAGGCGACGATCCAGGCGGTCAGCGCCGTGCCCAGGTTGGCGCCCAGCAACACGATCTGGGCCATGCGCGGCCGGATCATGCCGCGATCCACGAATGAGGCCGTCATCAGCGCCGTCGCGGTCGAGCTTTGCAGCCCCAGCGTCGCCACCAGCCCCGAAGCAAAGGCCCGCAGCCCGGTGCGCGTGCCCCGCCCCAGCGCCATCTTGAGCCTGACGCCAAAGGCGCGCACCATCCCGTCGCGGACCAGGCCAAGCCCGAAAAGCAGCAGCGCCACGGCCCCGGCGAGCTGGAAGATGACGGAAAGGGACTGCACGGCGCCTCACCTCCTGACACGCCACGCATGGCGCATAGGGCTGATATTTGGCCCCTCGTGCCAAGGGGTCAATGGATGCGTAGGATTTGAGACATTTCCCGCCGGTGCCCTGGCAAGCCTGCCACAGGGCCGGGCTCAGGGGGCCGGGCTCAGGGGGCCGGGCTCAGGGGGCCGGGCTCAGGGGGCCGGGATCGGCTCGCGCCCCGCCTCGGTCAGCAGATGCAGCCCGGTTTCGTCGAAGACGACCACGCTCAGCGGCCCGCCATAGGCCGCGCCGGTGTCGATGGCCAGGCGGTTGCCGAAATGCGTCACCTGCTTGACCGGGCTGTGGCCATGCACCACCAGCAGGCCGTGATCGCTGGCATCGTCCAGGAAACCCTTGCGGATCCAGACCAGGTCGTGCTCGGTCTGCCGGGCCAGGTCGACGCCGGGGCGGATGCCGGCATGGACGAACAGCGCCTGCGGGACCAGGTGCCACAGCGGCAGCGCATCCAGCCAGCGCAGATGCGCCTCCGGCACGGCGCGCAGCACCTCGGCATGGGTGCGGGCGGGGTCGCGGATCTCGACGCCGTAGGAGGCCAGCGTCTCGGCCGCGCCCAGCGAGGGATGCTCGAGCCAGTGCCGCCCCGAGGCCAGTCCGGGGTCGATCCATTCCGGCTGCCAGGCAAAGCGCGGCAGGAAACGGTCGTGATTGCCCTTGAGGACGATCCAGGGCAGCCCCTCGGCCTGGCCGCGCATCAGGTAGTCGACCACGCCGCGCGAATCCGGGCCGCGGTCCTGCAGGTCGCCGACATGGACCAGCCTGCCGCCGCCGCCATGCGCGGCATCGTCGCGCGCAATCAACTCATGCGCCGCGCGCAGCAGGTCGAGATGGCCGTGAATGTCGCCGATGGCATAGGTCCGCATGCAAGCCCCGCAAATGAAAACCCCCGGAGCCTAGTCCGGGGGTTCGCAAGGTTCAAACCTCGAATTGCAGCGGCCGCACCTGCAGGAACTTGCCGGTGGCGCGCAGCGCCTCCAGCGCCTCGGGCTTCAGCGTCTCGTCGAGGTAGAGGATGGCGATGGCATCGTCCCCGGTCTTGGTCCGGCCCAGGGTGAAATTGGCGATGTTCACGCCCAGGTCGCCCAGGGTCATGCCCAGCGCGCCGATGACCCCCGGCACGTCGCGGTTGCGGGTGTAAAGCATATGCTCGCCGATCTCGGCATCGACATTGATGCCGCGGATCTGGATGAAGCGCGGCTTGCCGTCGCTGAACACGGTGCCGGCGATGGACCGCTCGCGCGTGTCGGTGACGACGGTGGCCTTGATATAGCCGTCGAAGACGCCCGACTTGGCCTGGGTGGTGGTCGCCACCTGCACCCCGCGCTCGGCCGCCATGACCGGGGCCGAGACCATGTTCACGTCCGGGTTCGTGGCCTTCATCACCCCGGCGATCACCGCGGCGTTCAGCGCCTTGAGGTTCATCTCCGAGGCGACGCCGTCGTAAAGCACGTTGATCGCCTTGATCGGCTCGTCGGTCATCTGGCCGATGAAGGCGCCCAGGTGCCCGGCCAGCTTCAGCCAGGGCCCCATCACCGCCGCTTCCTCGGCCGTGACCGAGGGCATGTTCAGCGCATTCTGCACCGCGCCGGTCAGCAGGTAGTCCGACATCTGCTCGGCGACCTGCAGGGCGACGTTCTCCTGCGCCTCGGTGGTCGAGGCGCCCAGGTGCGGCGTCACCACCACGTTCGGCAGGCCGAACAGCGGGCTCTCGGTCGCCGGCTCGGTGGCGAACACGTCCAGCGCGGCGCCGGCGACATGGCCCGATTTCAACAGCGCGGCCAGCGCCTCCTCGTCGATCAGCCCGCCGCGGGCGGCATTGACGATGCGCACGCCCTTCTTGGTCTTCTCCAGGTTCTCGCGCGACAGGATGTTGCGGGTCTTCTCGGTCAGCGGCACGTGCAGGGTGATGAAATCGGCGCGGGCCAGCAGCTCGTCCAGCTCGACCTTCTTCACGCCCAGCTCCTTGGCCCGCTCCTCGGACAGGAAGGGGTCATAGGCCAGCACCTTCATCTTCAGCCCCAGCGCCCGGTCGATGACGATGGAGCCGATGTTCCCCGCGCCGATGACGCCCAGGATCTTGTTGAAGACCTCGACCCCCATGAAGCGGTTCTTCTCCCACTTGCCCTCATGGGTCGAGACGCTGGCCTCGGGCAATTGCCGCGCCACGGCGAACATCAGCGCGATGGCGTGCTCCGCCGTCGTCACCGAGTTGCCGAAGGGCGTGTTCATCACGATGACGCCCTTCTTCGAGGCGGCCGGAATATCGACATTGTCCACCCCGATCCCGGCGCGGCCGATCACCTTCAGGTTGGTGGCGTTCTCCAGCAGCTTCGCCGTCACCTTGGTGGCCGAGCGGATGGCCAGCCCGTCGTACTGGCCGATGATCTCGGCGAGCTTTTCCTTGTCCTTGCCGACATCCGGCAGGTAGTCCACGTCGACGCCGCGGTCGCGAAAGATCTGGACGGCGGTTTCCGAAAGCTTGTCCGAAACAAGAACCTTGGGCATTTCTCTATCCTCTGGATATGCGGGGGCCGGCAGCGCGCCGCAGGCGCTGCAACTCGGCTTCTTTCGTGTCCAAATATCCCGGGGTCCGGGGCAGCGCCCCGGCCCGGCAGCGCGCTCAGGCGACTTCCGCCTGCGCCTCGATCTCGGCCTCGAAGGCATGTTCGATCCAGGGCATCAGCGCCGCGACATCGGCCGTCTCGACGGTCGAGCCGCACCAGATGCGCAGGCCGGGGGGCGCGTCGCGATAGGCGCCGGCATCCAGCGCCACCCCTTCCTTCTCCAGCCGCTTGGCGACGGCCTTGGCGAAGGCGGCGCCGTCCCGGATCCGCGGATCGGTGAACTTCAGGCAGACCGAGGTGGTCGAGGCCGTGGCCGGATCCTCGGCCAGGTCGGCGATCCAATCCTTGCCGGCGATGAAGCCGCGCACGGCCTTCGCATTGGCCTCGGCGCGGGCGACCAGCGCCTTGCGGCCGCCAAGGGATTGCGCCCATTTCAGCGCCACCAGGTAGTCCTCGACGCACAGCATCGAGGGCGTGTTGATGGTCTCGCCCTTGAAGATGCCCTCGATCAGCTTGCCGCCCTTGATCATGCGAAAGATCTTCGGCAGCGGCCAGGCGGGGGTATGGCTCTCCAGCCGCTCGACGGCGCGCGGGCTCAGGATCAGCACGCCATGCGCGCCCTCGCCGCCCAGCACCTTCTGCCAGCTGAAGGTCACCACGTCGAGCTTGTCGAAAGGCAGCTCCATCGCGAAGGCGGCCGAGGTGGCGTCGCAGATGGTCAGCCCGGCGCGGTCCGCGGGGATCGCGTCGCCGTTCGGCACCCGCACGCCCGAGGTGGTGCCGTTCCAGGTAAAGACCACGTCGTTGTCGAAATCGACCTGGGCGAAATCCACGATCTTGCCGTAATCGGCCTTGCGGACCACCGCATCCAGCTTGAGCTGCTTCACGACATCCGTGACCCAGCCCTCGCCGAAGCTTTCCCAGGCCAGCATCTCGACCTTGCGCACGCCCAGAAGCGACCACAGCGCCATCTCGACGGCGCCGGTGTCCGAGGCGGGAACGATGCCGATGCGGTAATCCGCCGGCACGCCCAGCACGTCGCGGGTCAGGTCGATGGCCTCGGCCAGCTTGGCCTTGCCCACGGCGGCCCGATGCGAGCGGCCCAGCGGCGCGTCGGCAAGCATGTCCAGCGAGAAATTGGGGATCTTGGCGCAGGGGCCCGAGGAAAAGCGCGGATTGGCCGGCCGCGCGGCCGGAGCAGTCTTGCCCATGATGTTAGCCTTCCAGCTATGAAGCGCCGCGTTGGGGCGGCGTGTCCCGCTGATGGCCTTAGCGCCGCCGAAGGATTCCCGCAAGAAAAAATTGCAAGCCATGCATGCGACAGTTTTTCGGCATGAATCCGACTGATTGATCCCCCGCGGCGCTTTGGCTAGTGCTGCCGGAAACAACCGCCAAGGGGGCCAGCATGTTCACCGTCACCATCCTTGCCGCGCCCAGCCGCGCGGACCTGTCCGCCGCGCTGGTCGACGACCTGCGCCGCGCCTGGGATGGCGGGCATGTCATCTGGCTGGCCCAGGGCATCGCCGCCGAATTTCCCCTCGCCGCCGAGCCGGCGGATTTCTGGCAGACATGGGAACGGCTGCAGGCCGAGGGCTTCGACCTGGCGATCCAGCCCACCCGCGGCCGGCGCAAGGCGGTGCTGCTGGCCGACATGGATTCGACCATGATCCAGCAGGAATGCATCGACGAGCTGGCCGATGTCGCCGGCGTGGGCGAGCGCGTCGCCGCCATCACCGCCCGCGCCATGAACGGAGAGCTGAACTTCCACGAGGCCCTGCTGGCCCGCGTCGGCCTGCTGGCCGGCCTGCGCGAATCGGCCATCGCCGAGGTGCTGGACAGCCGCATCACCCTGGCCCCCGGCGGCCGGCAGCTGGTGGCGACGATGCATGCGCAGGGCGGCTATGCCGCGCTGGTCTCGGGCGGGTTCACCGATTTCACCGGCCCCGTCGCCCGCGCGCTCGGCTTCGACGAGCATCGCGCCAACACGCTCCTGGCCGAGGAAGGCGTGCTGACCGGCCATGTCGCCCTGCCGATCCTGGGCCGCGAGGCCAAGGTCGAGGCGCTGCGCGACATCACCGCCGCCCGCGGCCTGGCCCCCGCCGACGTGCTGGCGGTGGGCGACGGCGCCAACGACCTCGACATGCTCAAGCTGGCCGGCATGGGCGTCGCGCTGCACGCCAAACCCGTGGTCGCAGCCCAGGTGGGCTTGCGAATCAACCACGGCGACCTGACCGCGCTGCTCTATCTGCAAGGCTACGCGGCCGAGGAATTTGCCGCATAGGGCCGTCGGCCGCCCGCATCACCCCGCGGCAAAAGCGCAGGGCACGGACCCGCACGAACTTGCGATCATGACCCATCGGTGACAGAAGCAGGGGATGAATCCGCGCCTCAAAGCCCTGACCGTCCACCTGCTGACCGCGACCGGAGCGGTGCTGTCCATGCTTGCCCTGCTGGCCGCCGTCCGGGGCGAATGGTCGCAGATGTTCTTCTGGCTGGTCATTGCGCTGATCGTGGACGGCGTCGACGGCCCGCTGGCGCGGCGCTATCACGTCAAGACCAACTGGCCGACCTATGACGGCGTGTTGATGGACCTGATCATCGACTACCTGACCTATGTCTTCATCCCGGCCTATGCGCTGTTCATGTCGGGGCTTTTGCCGGGCTGGACCGGCTGGATCGCGATCATCGCCATCACCTATGGCAGCGTGATCTATTTCGCCGACACCCGGATGAAGACCCGCGACAATTCCTTTGCCGGCTTCCCCGCCTGCTGGAACATGGTGGTGCTGGTGCTGTTCGCGATCAAGCCGGATTTCTGGCTGACGCTGGCCATCGTCGTGGCGCTGGCGATCGCCATGTTCACCAATCTCAAGTTCATCCACCCGATGCGCACCGAACGCTGGCGCCTGGTCTCGCTGCCCGTCACCGTGGCCTGGGTGGGGTTCTCGGTCTGGGCGGTGCTGGTCGATTTCCACCCCGAAAGCTTTGCCCGCTGGGGGCTGCTGCTCAGCTCGCTGTGGCTGATGTTCGCGGGCCTCGCCCAGCAGCTGACCGAGCGGCGGGCTTGATCGCCGGCCGTTTTGCCGGGAAGCTGCGCCCAGGGATCAGCCCAAGGGGGACGGGGATGCTTGCGAAACTGATGCAGACGGCCGCGCTGGCGGCGATTCTGGCCACGCCGGCGCTGGCGGCGCCGGATTCGATCACGCTGGCCATGGTGCTGGAGCCGCCGAACCTGGACCCGACCGGGGGCGCCGCCGCCGCCATCGACGAGGTGGTCTATGCCAATGTCTTCGAGGGCCTGACCCGCATCGCCCCCGACGGCAGCGTCAAGCCCGGCCTGGCCGAAAGCTGGGACAGCGCCGACGGCCAGACCTACACCTTCCGCCTGCGCCCCGGCGTGACCTTCCACGACGGCGCCGCCTTCGACGCGCAGGACGTGGTCTTTTCGCTCGACCGCGCCCGCGCGCCCGACAGCACCAACGCCCAGAAGGCCCTGTTCGAGGGCATCGAGACGGTCGAGGCCCTGGACCCGCTGACCGTCCGCGTCACGCTCAAGGCGCCGGACGGCGGCTTTCCGTTCAAGATGGCCTGGGGCGACGCGGTGATGGTGGACGAGGCCAGCGTGGCAGGGATCGCCACCAGGCCCGTCGGCACCGGCCCGTTCCGCTTCGGCGAATGGCGGCAGGGCGACCATATCCGGCTCGACGCCTTCGAGGGCTACTGGGGCGAAAAGCCGGCGCTGAAAACCGCCACCTTCCGCTTCATCGCCGATCCCAGCGCCGCCTTCGCGGCGATGATGGCGGGCGACATCGACGCCTTCCCGATCTATCCCGCCCCGGAAACCCTGGCGCAGCTGCAGGCCGATCCACGCTTCAAGGTGCTGGTCGGCACCACCGAGGGCGAGACGATCCTGGCCATGAACCACAAGCACCCCGCGCTGGCCCAGGCCAAAATACGCGAGGCCATCGCCCATGCCGTCAACCGCCAGGAAATCATCGACGGCGCCATGTTCGGCTATGGCACGCCCATCGGCACGCATTTCGCCCCCCACCATCCCGATTACGTCGACCTGACCGCGAAATCGCAATACGATCCCGAACTGGCGAAAACGCTGCTGGCCGAGTCGGGCACCCAGATCCCGGCCCTGCGCCTCGCCCTGCCGCCGACGCCCTATGCCCGCCGCGGCGGCGAGATCGTGGCGGCCGAATTGCGCGCCGTGGGCATCCAGACCCAGATCACCAACATGGAATGGGCGCAATGGCTGGAACAGGTGTTCAAGAACGCCGATTACGACCTGACCATCATCAGCCATGTCGAGCCGATGGACATCGGCATCTACGCCCGCAAGGATTATTACTTCAACTACCAGAACCCGGCCTTCGACGAAACCATGGCCCGGCTCGACGCCGCCACCGACCCGGCGGAACGCTCGGCGCTGCTGAAACAGGCGCAGGAAATCATCGCCGGCGATCATGCCAACGCCTTCCTGTTCCAGCTGGCGAAGACCGGCGTCGCCAAGGCGGAAATCGAGGGGCTGTGGGAAAACGCCCCGATGCCCGCAAACGACCTGACCCAGGTGCACTGGACGAAATAGGGGCGTCGAGTCCGGCTTCTTCGTTCCCCAAATACCCAAGGAACGCCGCCACCCGCGCGGCGTTTCAGTTCTTCAGCACCAGGCACCGCCCGCCCAGGCCCCGCAGCCGGTTGCAGAAGGCATGGGCCTCGGACTTCGAGGAATAGCCGATCTGCGCGGTGAAAAGCTTCCTCGGCCCGCCCGAGATCTTGCGATGCACATAGCTCACGCGCTTGCCGCCCAGGATCGGCCGCAGCTGCCGGTTCAGCCGCGCGACCTGCGCGCTGGCCCCCGACTGGCTGGGATGGGTGGCGACGATCACGCCCCAGGGCCAGGGATGGTCGGGGGTCTGGAACTCGCGCAGCTTGCGTGCGCTGGCCAGGTCGATGCAGGCCTGGCGAAAGGGCCGCTCCTTGTCCAGCCGCACGTCCAGCCGCTGGGGCGGATCGTCGCGCCAGATCCAGGCGGTCTGGCCGGTGATCGCCTGGACATAGTCCTGCGTCTCCCAGGGCAGGCCGCCCCCCTGCGAGACGAAGCGCGCGGCACGGTTCTCGCCGCCGTTATAGGCCACCGCGGCCAGGCCGACATTGCCGAAGCTCGCCGTCAGCGTCGCCAGGTAGCGCGCCGAGGCCTCGATGGCCTTGGCCGGGTTGAAGGGATCGTCCAGCCCGACCATCTCGGCGGTGCCGGGCATGAATTGCGCGATGCCCATGGCGCCGACCGGGCTGATCGCGCCCGGCTCGAACAGGCTTTCCTTCCACAGCAGCCGGGCGAGGAAATGCGGGTCGAGCCCGTTCTTCCCCGCCGCCCGCTCGATGGCCGAGCAGACATCGGGCACATAGGCGGCGACCGAAATGCAATAGGTGCCGTCATCCGTGCAGCGCAGCTGGTCCGGGGGCGGCGGCGGGCCATGGACCGCGTCCTCCGCCGCCTGGACGGGGAGGGTAAGGAAAGCGGCGGAAACGGCGGCGGCAAGGGCCAGAACCGGACGGCGCATGGTGAACCCGGATGGAGTGGTCGGATGTCCAATAGCAGGCAAGGCGCGGCTTGGGAACCGTGCCTGCGCGCTTACTGGGCCTTCTTGCCCTTGCCCTTGCCGCCCTGCCCGTTGCCCTTCGCGGCGGGTTTTCCGGCTTCCGCCGCCCTGGCCGATTTGCGCGCGGCGCGGGCGGCCTCTTTCTCGGCCGCCTTGGCCGCCTGTTTCGCGGCCTTGCGCTCGGCCTTCTCGGCCTCCTTCACCCGCTTCTTCTCGGCCCTCTCGGCCTCCTTGATGCGCTTCCTCTCGGCCTTGTCGGGCAGCGGCCGCACCGGGCGCGGGGACTTGGACGGCGCGGCAGAAGCGGGGGCGGCAGGCTCGGCAGCCACATCCGCGGCGGGCTCGGCCTGTTCGGCGCGGCGGCGCTTTTCGGCGGCGGCGCGGCGCATCGCCTGGGCCAGCGCCTTGCGCACCGCCTCGTCCTGTTCGCTTTGCTTCATCGCGCGCAGGTCGCGCTGCAAGGCGGCCAGCGCGGCCTGATCCAGCAGGCGCAGCGCCGCGGTCTGGGTCTGCTCGGCAATCGCATCCAGGTCGCGCGAGGCGGAGGCGGTCGGATCGGCGGGCTTGGCCATGGGCTCTCTCCTTTCAGGCTGGGCGGATCAGGGCGGAATCTGCCACGCCCGGCCGGCGCTGGCCAGAAAAAGAACGCCCCGGCCGTGGACGGGCCGGGGCGGGCATGGGGTCGGAACCGGAAGGCGCGGTTATTGCGCGGCCTGGGCCTCGGCGGTCTGCACCTCGCCCGCGGGCGCCAGGTAGCCGTTGGGCAATTCGACCAGCGGCCCTTCCAGCGCCAGGCTTTCGGCGCGGGTGCGGACCTTGACCGCGGTGCCGCTGGGGATCTCGTCGAACAGGTCCATGATGTCCTGGTTGAACAGCCGGATGCAGCCGGCCGAGGTCGCCTTGCCGATCGAGGACGGGTCCATCGTGCCATGGATGCGATACATGGTGTCGCGCCCGCCCTTGTAGAGATAGAGCGCGCGCGAGCCCAACGGGTTGTCCACCCCGCCGCGCAGCCCGCCCTTGAGCGGGCCGTAAAGCTCGGGCTGGGTGCGGACCATGTTGGCGGTGGGCGTCCAGCTGGGCCAGGCATGCTTGCGGCCGATGGTTGCGCTGCCCTGGAAGTTCTTGCCCGCCTGGCCGACCGCGACGCCATAGCGCATGGCCTCGCCACTGCCCAGCACGTGATAAAGGAAGCGCGCATAGGGATCGACGACGATGGTGCCGGCGCCTTCGGGGCCGTTGTAGGGCACGCGCTGGCGGCGGTTGCGCTCGG
The DNA here is from genome assembly GCF_018499825.1 of Paracoccus sp. pheM1. Taxonomy (NCBI): domain Bacteria; kingdom Pseudomonadati; phylum Pseudomonadota; class Alphaproteobacteria; order Rhodobacterales; family Paracoccaceae; genus Paracoccus; species Paracoccus sp. pheM1. Next base: position 386,531 of record NZ_JAGXCX010000001.1, on the reverse strand, counting down.
TCAGATAGGCGGGGCGGACGGCGTTGATCTCGATCGGCTCGCCGTTGGGGCCGGTATCGGTCCGCGCGCCATAGACGCCGTGGTCGGGCGGCGGTTGGGTCGGGGTCTCGGCGGCAGGCGCACAGGCGGCAAGGCCAAGGCCCACCACCAGCAAAAGCGGAACAAGGCGCATCGTTTTTCCCTTCATAGCGCACCGCGCCCAGGGGCGCGGCGGTGGCAGCTGTGAGATTGCGTCGAATGACGCGCCCGACCCGAGCAGAGGGCGGGCAAGAGTTGCAACCCCTTATCAGCCCTTCCGGTTCTGCGGCGTCAAGCCTTGGACCCGCCGGACATGCGCAATCGTTGCCGAACTGTTGCCCAAACGCGCGATTTTCCGCGCCTGCCGGGCCCGATCCGCGGGATTCGGAACCGGCGCGGGGCCAGCGACGTTGGCTTGCCGATCGGCCAAGCGCCGCAAACCCGCAAGGAAAGGAAGCTTTTCATGACCCTGACCGCCTTGCTCATCACGCTCATCATCGGGGCGATCGCCGGCTGGCTGGCCGGGCTGATCGTCAAGGGCCATGGCGAGGGGCTGCTGATGAACATCGTCATCGGCATCCTGGGCGCCGTGATCGCCGGCTGGCTGTTTCCGATGCTCGGCCTGGGCATGAGCGCCTCGGCCCCCATCCTCGGCACGATCATCTTCGCCACCCTGGGCGCGGTGATCCTGCTGGTGGTGCTGCGCCTCGTCAAGCGGGCCTGACACCGCGCCGCACGGCGAAAGGGGGCCTTTGAAAGGCCCCCTTTTTCCATGCTTGCCGCGATTTTCAGGCGCGGGCGGGTTGCAGCGCCGGCCGGCCCGCGGCCTTGGCGCCGCGCAGGTAACGGGCATAGCCCAGATCCTCGGCCGCGATGTCGGGCTTGCGCCCCGAGATCAGGTCGGCGATCAGCCGCCCCGAGCCCGCCGACATGGTCCAGCCCAGCGTCCCGTGGCCGGTGTTGAGGTAAAGGTTCGGGATCGGCGTCGCGCCGACGATGGGCGTGCCGTCCGGCGTCATCGGCCGCAGCCCGGTCCAGAACAGCGCCTTTTCCGCATCGCCCGCGCCGCCGAACAGCTCGCCCACCGATTTCGCCAGCGTTTCCTTGCGCCGCGGATTCAGGCTCAGGTCGTAGCCGGCGATCTCGGCCAGCCCGCCGACGCGGATTCGGTCGCCCAGGCGGGTGATCGCGACCTTGTAGGTCTCGTCCATCACCGTCGAAACCGGGGCGCGGCTTTCGTCCTGGATGTCGATGGTCAGCGAATAGCCCTTGAGCGGATAGACCGGCAGCTTCAGGCCCAGATGCCGCACCATGCGCGGCGAATAGGAGCCCAGCGCCAGAACATAGCGATCCGCGGTCAGCCGGCCCTTGTCGGTGCGCACGGCGCTGATGCGGCCGCCCTCGGCCTCCAGCGCCTCGATGCCGACGCCCCAGCGGAAGGTCACGCCCGCCGCCACGGCCATCTCGGCCAGGCGGTTGGTAAAGAGGAAGCAGTCCCCGGTCTCGTCCCCCGGCAGGCGCAGCCCGCCGACGATCCGCTCGGCCGAACCGGCCAGCCCCGGCTCGGCGGCGACGCAGCCGTCGCGGTCCAGAACCTCGAAGGGCACGCCATCGGCGCGCAGCACCTCGATGTCCTTGCCGGCCGCATCCAGCTGCTGCTGCTTGCGGAAGACCTGCAAGGTGCCCTGCGTGCGCTCGTCATAGCGGATGCCGGTTTCGGCCCGCAGCTCGCCCAGGCAGTCGCGGCTGTATTCGGCCAGCCGCACCATGCGGCTCTTGTTGACGGCATAGGCCGAAGAGGTGCAGTTCCCCAGCATCCGCGCCATCCAGGAAACCCGCTGCCAGTCCAGCCTGGGCTGGATCACCAGCGGCGCATGGCGCTGGAACATCCATTTCAGCGCCTTCAGCGGCACGCCCGGCGCCGCCCAGGGCGAGGAATAGCCGGGCGAGATCTCGCCGGCATTGGCAAAGCTCGTCTCCAGCGCCGGCCCGTCCTGCCGGTCGATCACCGTCACCTCATGCCCGGCCTTGGCCAGATACCAGGCCGACGTGACGCCCAGGACACCGGCCCCAAGAACGATGATCTTCATAGTCGCGCACCCCCCAAAATCCGAGTCGAGGGCAAGGATAGCAGCCGGCGCGGAAATGAAATCCCGATTCCGGCGGAAAATAGGCTTCATGCATCACATAATCATCGTATCTACGGTATTTTCTCGAATATTCTTCGATCATATTGCGGATAGACGAAAGATCGCCGCGATACGGCAAGAATCGGCCGGCCGGATTGCGGCCCGGCGGGGCTCTGCCTAAGCTTGGCCGGATTGTCCCAGGTTTTTCGGATCATGCCAGCAACAGCCCGCAAGAGCCCCTTTGCCCCGTTCCGCCACCGCGACTTCCGGCTGCTGTGGTCGGCGACGCTGATCTCGAACTTCGGCGGGTTGGTGCAGGCGGTGGGCGCGGCCTGGATGATGACGCAGCTGACCGATTCGGCGACGCTGATCGCGCTGGTGCAGGCGTCGAACACGCTGCCGATCATGCTGTTCGCGCTGCTTTCGGGGGCGCTGGCCGACATCTTCGACCGCCGCACGCTGCTGCTGGGGGCGCAGGTCTTCATGGCCGCGGTCTCGGTGCTGCTGGCGGTGCTGACCTGGCAGGGCTGGATGACGCCCTTGCTGCTCTTGTCGCTGACCTTCCTGATCGGAGTCGGGCAGGCGATCTACAACCCGCCCTGGCAGGCCAGCATGCAGGACCTGGTGCCGCGCGACGACCTGCCGGCGGCGGTGTCGCTGAACTCGGTGGGCTTCAACCTGATGCGTTCGGTCGGGCCGGCGGTGGGCGGGATCATCACCGCCGCCTTCGGCGCGGCGGCGGCATTCGCGGTCAATGCGGCAAGCTATATCCCGCTGCTCGGCGCGCTGATCCGCTGGCATCCGGTGACGCCGCCCCGCACCACCACGCCCGAGCCCTTCGTCGCCGCCGTGGGCGCGGGCCTGCGCTATGTGGCGCTGTCGCCGAACCTGATGCGGGTGCTGTCGCGCGGGGCGCTGTTCGGCTTTTCGGCCATCGTGGTCATGGCGCTTCTGCCGCTGGTGGCCAAGCAGAACCCCGCCGGGGGCTCGCTGCTGTTCGGGCTGCTGCTGGGCTGCTTCGGGCTGGGCGCGATCGCCGGCGCGCTGATCAACCCGCTGGTGCGCGAGCGGCTGGACAACGAGAACGTGGTCCGCGTCGCCTTTGCCGCCTTCGGCGCCTCGGCGCTGATGCTGGCGCTGACCGAAAGCACCTGGCTGCACGCGCTGGCCATGCTGCCCGCCGGGGCCAGCTGGGTGCTGGCGCTGTCGCTGTTCAACGTCACCGTGCAGCTTTCGACGCCGCGCTGGGTGGTGGCGCGCGCGCTGGCGCTTTACCAGACCGCGGTCTTCGGCGGCATGGCGGCGGGGGCCTGGATCTGGGGCTCGGTCGCCAACAACTACGACGTGAACACGGCGCTGATCGCCGCCTCGGTGCCGCTGTTCCTGGGCGCGGTGCTGGGCCATTGGCTGCGCATCCCCGAATTCGGCACGCTGGACCTGGACCCGGTGAACCGCTTTCGCGAGCCCGAGCTGGCGCTGGACCTGCGCGGCCGCTCGGGGCCGATCATGGTGATGATCGACTATGAGATCGACCAGCTCGACGTGCCCGAGTTCCTGCGGCTGATGGCCTTGCGCCGCAACATCCGCCGCCGCGACGGCGCGCGCAACTGGGCGCTGTTGCGCGACCTGGAACATCCCGAGCGCTGGACCGAAAGCTATCACATCGCCACCTGGGACGAATATGTGCGCCACAACCTGCGCCGCACCAAGGCCGATTTCGAGACCTACCAGGACTTGAACAAGCTGCATCGCGGGACCGAACCGCCCGTGGTCCACCGCATGATCGAGCGCCACACCGTCAGCCTGGACGACGACGTGCCGCTGATCGGCAAGCTGGAAGTGCCCTGAGCGCAAAGGCCGCTTTACCGCGCCCCGGCGCCGCACTAGCGTTTCCCCATGCTGCGCTATGTGATCCGCCGCCTGATCTCGCTTGGCCTGAGCCTGCTTTTGGCCTCGGCGCTGATCTTTTCGGTGGTCGAGCTGGTGCCGGGCGACCCGGCCAGCTTCATGCTGGGCACCGGCGCCCAGCCCGAGACGGTGGCGGCGCTGCGCCAGCAGATGGGCTTGGACCTGCCCTTGCCGCTGCGCTACCTGCATTGGCTGGGGGGCGTGCTGGCGGGCGACCTGGGCCACAGCTTCACCTACAAGACGCCGGTGGCGGGGATGATCCTCGACCGGATGCAGGTCTCGCTGCCGCTGGCGCTGATGGCGCTGGCGCTGGCGGTGCTGATCGCCTTGCCCATCGGCATGTTCGCCGCCGCAAGGCGCGGCCGGGCGGGCGACACCGGGGTCATGGCGGCGACGCAGGTCGGCATCGCGCTGCCGAATTTCTGGTTCGCCATGCTGCTGGTGCTGCTGTTCGCGGTGAAGCTGCGCTGGCTGCCCGCCGGCGGCTTTCCCGGCTGGGACCATCCCGCGGCGGCGCTGAAATCGCTGCTGCTGCCCGCCGTGGCGCTGGCCCTGCCGCAGGCGGCGATCCTGGCGCGCGTGCTGCGCTCGGCCCTGGTCGAGACGCTGGGCCAGGACTACATCCGCACCGCCCGCGCCAAGGGGCTGAGCGCCGGGCAGGCGCTGTCGCGCCACGCGCTGCGCAATGCGCTGATCCCGGTGCTGACCATCATGGGGATGCAGTTTTCCTTCCTGCTGGCGGGGGCGATCATCATCGAGAACGTGTTCTACCTGCCCGGCCTTGGCCGGCTGATCTTCCAGGCCATCACCCAGCGCGACCTGATCGTGGTGCAGGGCGCGGTGCTGGTGCTGGTGGCGGCGGTGATCCTGGTCACTTTCCTGGTGGACCTGTCCTATGCGCTGGTCGACCCGAGGCTGCGCAGATGAGGGCATCGCTGATCCTGGGCGCGCTGCTTTCCGGGCTGGCGCTGGTCGCGGCGCTGGTCTCGTTCCTGTGGACGCCGGCCGACGTGACGCAGCTTGCCATCGCGCAAAAGCTGCTGCCGCCCTCGGGCCAGCATTGGCTGGGCACCGACCATTTCGGCCGCGACATGCTGTCGATGATCATGGTCGGCGCGCGCACCTCGATCGCGGTGGCGCTGGTCGCGGTGGGCATCGGCATGGGATTCGGCGTGCCGCTGGGCCTGCTCGCCGCAGCGCGGGGCGGCTGGATCGACGAGGTGGTCATGCGCGGCAACGACCTGGTCTTTGCCTTCCCCAGCCTGGTCATCGCCATCCTGATCACCGCTGCGCTGGGGCCCTCGGCGCTGAACGCGATCATCGCCATCGGCATCTTCAACATCCCGGTCTTTGCCCGCGTCACCCGCGGGGGCGCGCTGCCGATCTGGACGCTCGACTATATCCGCGCGGCGCAGGTGGCCGGCAAGGGCGCCAGCCGCATCAGCATCCAGCACATCCTGCCCAATATCGCCAACCTCTTGATCGTGCAGGGCACCATCCAGTTCAGCCTGGGGATTTTGGCCGAGGCGGGGCTGTCCTATGTCGGCCTTGGCGCGCAGCCGCCGACGCCCAGCTGGGGCCGGATGCTGGCCGAGGCGCAGACCATGGTGGCGCTGGCCCCGCATGTCGCCGTCATCCCCGGCCTGGCCATCGTCGTGACCGTGCTGGGGCTGAACCTGCTGGGCGACGGGCTGCGCGACGCGCTGGACCCCAGATCGCGCAGGTCGCCATGATCAGGACCGGCAGGCTGGCCGTCGGCATCGGCGGGCATGACATCCTGCGCGGCATCGACCTGGCGCTGCCGCCGGGCCGCATCACCGGGCTGGTCGGCGAAAGCGGCTCGGGCAAGTCCATGGCGGCGCTGGCGATCATGGGCCTGCTGCCCCAGGGCATGGCCGCCGAGGGCCGGGTGGAGCTGGACGGCCAGAACCTGCTGGAACTGCCCGAGCGCGAGCTGTGCCGCATCCGCGGCAAGCGCATCGGCATGATCTTCCAGGAGCCGATGACGGCGCTGAACCCGCTGATGACCATCGGCGACCAGGTGGCCGAGGTGCTGCGCATCCACCAGGGCCTGGACCGCAAGACGGCGCAGGAGCGTGCCCGCGACCGGCTGGACCGCGTCGGCCTGGCCGCGCCGCGCTTTCCGCTGACGCTTTACCCGCACGAGCTGTCGGGCGGCCAGCGCCAGCGCGTCGCCATCGCCCTGGCCATCGCGCTGCGTCCCGACCTGCTGATCGCCGACGAGCCGACGACGGCGCTGGACGTGACCACGCAGGCCCGCATCCTCGACCTGCTCAAGGGGCTGGTCCGGGACGAGGGGATGGCGCTGCTGCTGATCACCCACGACCTTGCGGTGGTCGCGGGCATCGCCGACCATGTGGCGGTCATGCAGCGCGGCACCATCGTCGAGGAAGGCCCGACCGAGCAGGTGTTCCGCCAGCGCCGCCACGCCTATACCCGCGCGCTTTTCGCCGCCTCGACCCACCAGCCGCGGCTGGTGCTGCCCCCGGCGCAGCCGCGGCCGCTGCTGCAGGTCGAGGGGGCGGTGCGCGAATACCCCCTGCCCCGCCGCGGCCTGGCCGCACCGCGCGAAACCCTGCGGGCGGTGGACGGGGTCGGCTTTCGCCTCGACGCCGGGGAATCGGTCGGGCTGGTCGGCGAATCCGGCTGCGGGAAATCGACGCTGACGCGGGCGATCCTGGGGCTCGACCCGCTGCAGGGCGGCCGCATCCTGCTGGACGGGCAAGAGGTGCGCGCCGGCCGCGCTATGGCCGCGGGGCTGCGCGCCAGGATGCAGGTGGTGTTCCAGGATCCCTTCGGCAGCTTCGATCCGCGCTGGCGGGTCGAGCGGCTGGTGGCCGAGCCCTTTCACCTGACCGGCCTGCCCCGCGACTGGCGCGAGCAGGTGGCCGAGGCGCTTTACGAGGTCGGCATTACCGGCGACGCCATGCGCCGGCACATCCACGAATTTTCCGGCGGCCAGCGCCAGCGCATCGCCATCGCCCGCGCGCTGATCATCAAGCCGCGGCTGATCGTGCTGGACGAGGCGGTCAGCGCGCTGGACGTGCGGGTGCGGGCGCAGGTGCTGGACCTGCTGGCGCGGCTGCGGGGCAGCCACGGGCTGGCCTATCTGTTCATCAGCCACGACCTGTCGGTGGTGCGCCAGATCACCGACCGGGTGCTGGTGATGGAAAAGGGCCGCATCGTCGAGGCCGGCCCCACCCACCAGGTGCTCGGACAGCCGCAGCATCCCTATACGCAAAGCCTGCTGGCGGCGACGCCCCGCATCCCGGCGGCGTGGCAGGCTCACATTCCGGTCAACGGCCTTGCGCTTTCGCCGCCCGCTCCATAACTGCTGCGGACTTGTTCTAAGCGAGACGGGACATGACACGCGAAGATCACGGCAAGGGCCCCGCCGCCGGCCGCAGGAATCGCCCGGCTTCCGCGGGAAAGCCCGCCTTCCGTTCCCTGATGGGCAGCGGCCTGCCGGCCATGCCCGAATCACCGATTCCCGACCTGGCCCGGCGCAACCGCACGCCCGATCCGCTGCAGCCGCGCCCGGCCATGGACGGCGCGGGAAGCCGAACCCCTGCCGGCGCGCGGGGAACGCTGCGGCAACCGCATTGAATCTGCATGAAAATCGGCGAAATCCCAGCCGCGGGGCCTGAATGACAACAGGCCCCGCGCAGCCGCAGGGCCTGTTGCTCCTCCCCTGTCATGGCGGCCAGCCTCCCCGCGTAGCCGCCCAGGTATCTCTTGCCGATCAGGCTTCGATCAACTCTGCCTGACGCACGATCACTTGTGCCTGACGGATGGACGCTATGTCAACCAGTCTACCTTTGTATACCGTCGCGCCGGCGCCGGTCCGCTTGGCTTCCTCCATCGCGGCCAGGATCTCGCGCGCCTCGGTCACGGCCTTTTCGCTGGGCGAGAAGACCTCGTTGGCCAGCGCCACCTGCTTGGGATGGATCGCCCATTTCCCGACCATGCCCAGCGTGGCCGAGCGGCGGGCCTGCGCCCGGAAGCCCTCGTCGTCGCTGAAATCGCCGAAGGGGCCGTCCACCGGCAGCACGCCATGGGTGCGGCAGGCGGCGACGATGGCGGTCTGCGCCCAGTGCCAGGGGTCGGACCAGTATTTCGCGCCCTCATGCAGCATGTAGTAGTTTTCCTGGGTGCCGCCGATGCCGGTGGTGGCCATGCCCATGCTGGCGGCGAAATCCGCCGCGCCCAGGCTCATCGCCTGCAGGCGGGGCGAGGATGCCGCGATCTCCTCGACATGGGCGATGCCGGCGGCGGATTCGATGATGACCTCTAGGCCGATGCGCTTCTGCCGGCCCTTGGCCGCCTCGATCGCCGTCACCAGCGCGTCCACCGCATAGATGTCGGCGGCATTGCCGACCTTGGGGATCATGATCTGGTCCAGCCGCTCGCCGGCCTGCTCCAGCAGGTCGACCACGTCGCGATACCACCAGGGCGTGTCCAGCCCGTTGATCCTGACCGACAGGGTCTTGGTCCCCCAGTCGATGTCGCCGACGGCCTGGATCACGTTGCGGCGCGCCTGCTCCTTGTCGTCGGGGGCGACCGAATCCTCCAGGTCCAGGTTGATGACGTCGGCGGCCGAGCCGGCCATCTTTTCGAACAGCGCCGCGCGCGAGCCGGGGCCGAAAAGCTGGCAGCGGTTCAGGCGGGCGGGCGCGGGGGGTTGCGTGCGGAAGGACATGGCTTGCCTTTCGGGTAAGGATGTTTCAAACGGCGCTGCGAAACTGATAGATAATTGCTGCGGCTGCATCAAGCTGATTTTGCACCTGCGAAAACCCCCGCATCTTGACGCCCTGCCGCTTTCGGCGCAGGACCGCGCTAGCAGGCCCTGGGACAGGAGAAACGACATGACCCGCACCGTCTATCTGAATGGCGACTATCTGCCGGAAGCCGAAGCCAAGGTGTCGATCTTCGACCGCGGCTTCGTGATGGGCGACGGCGTCTACGAAGTGACCAGCGTGCTGGGGGGCAAGCTGCTGGACTTTGCCGGCCACATGACGCGGCTGACCCGTTCGCTGGCCGAACTCGGCATGGGCAATCCGCTGGGCGACGACGAATGGCTGGCCGCGCATCGCCAGCTGGTGGCGCTGAACGAGGTGGTCGAGGGCATGGTCTACCTGCAAGTCACCCGCGGCAATCCCGGCGACCGCGACTTCGCCTATCCGCCCGAGGACACGCCGCAGACCGTGGTCATGTTCACCCAGTCCAAGCCCGGCCTTGCCGACAATCCGCAGGCCAAGACCGGCATCCGGGTGATCTCGATCCCCGACCTGCGCTGGCACCGGCGCGACATCAAGACGGTGCAGCTGCTCTATCCCTCGATGGCCAAGATGGAGGCCAAGCACCAGGGCGTCGACGACGCCTGGTTCACCGAGGACGGCTTCGTGACCGAGGGCACCTCGAACAACACCTATATCGTCAAGGACGGCCGGATCGTCACCCGCCCGCTGTCCAACGACATCCTGCACGGCATCACCCGCGCCTCGCTGCTGCGCTATGCGGCCGAGGCGCAGATGCAGATCGAGGAACGCCCCTTCACCATCGCCGAGGCGCAGGCGGCGGACGAAGCCTTCTTCACCTCGGCCTCGGCCTTCGTGATGCCGGTGGTCGAGATCGACGGCGTGGCGCTGGGCAGCGGCCGGCCCGGCCCGGTGGCGACCCGCCTGCGCGAGATCTACCTCGAGGAATCGCGCCAGTCCGCGATCTGACCCCCTGGGCGCAGATAGTCGAAAAGGCGCACGGGCCGGCCCCGCGCGCCTTCTCCATGACCCCTGCCCCCGATCAGGTCGCCGCGCCCTTGCGTCCAGGGTGATCGCGCCCACGTCGCGGACCAGGGTATCGCGCAGGATGGCCATGTCCTCGCCATCCAGCACCACGCGCATATCGTCGCCGTCCTGCACCAGCACATATTCCTCGGCGCCTGCATAGTCCTCGGCCAGGGTGATGGCGATGGTGTCCCCGCCGGCATAGGCGATGTCGGCCGCACCGCCCGCATCGCTGCGCAGCACGATCAGGTCGGCGCCATCGCCGCCCTCGACCAGATCGCCCGCCCCGGCATGGATCGTATCGTCGCCCGTGCCGCCCAGCAACGTGTCGGGCCGCTCGGGGTCCGAGGCGTCGGACGACAGGATCAGGTCGTTACCATGCTCGCCCTCGATGAAGACCGCGCCGCCGTGATCCTCGATCCGGTCGCGGCCCGCACCGCCGATGATCTCGTGATTGCCCGAGCCGCCGTCGAGGGCGCCCAGGTCATGGGCGCCGTAAAGATCGTCGTCGCTCCCCAGGTCGATCTCGTCATTCCCGGCGCCGGCCCGCCCGCCTGGCATTCTTCCGTGGAGAAATATCCCGCAGGGGGAGTCCGCCGCGCCCGCGGCGGACGGGGGACGCGAAGTCCCCCGCGGCCGCGCCGCTTGCGCCGCTCAATGCCCCAGGATCTGGCTCAGGAACAGCTTGGTGCGTTCGGACCGGGGGTTGTTGAAGAACTCCTTCGGCGTGTTCTGCTCGACGATCTGGCCCTGGTCCATGAAGATCACCCGATGCGCCACCGCCTGCGCAAAGCCCATCTCATGGGTCACGCAAAGCATGGTCATGCCGTCCTCGGCCAGTTCGATCATCGTGTCCAGAACCTCCTTGATCATCTCGGGGTCCAGCGCCGAGGTCGGCTCGTCGAACAGCATGATCCGCGGGCGCATGCACAGCGCGCGGGCGATGGCCACGCGCTGCTGCTGGCCGCCCGACAGCTGGCCGGGGTATTTATGCGCCTGCTCGGGGATCTTGACCTTGGTCAGGAAATGCATGGCCGTCTCCTCGGCCTCGCGCTTGGGGATCTTGCGCACCCAGATCGGCGCCAGCGTGCAGTTCTCCAGGATGGTCAGGTGCGGGAACAGGTTGAAATGCTGGAACACCATGCCGACCTCGGAGCGCACCTTGTCGATGTTCTTCAGGTCGTGGGTCAGCTCGGTCCCGTCCACGATGATCTTGCCGGACTGGTGTTCCTCCAGCCGGTTGATGCAGCGGATCAGCGTGGACTTGCCCGAGCCCGAGGGCCCGGCGATGACGATGCGCTCGCCCTTGCCGACGACCAGGTCGATGTCGCGCAGCACGTGGAAGGTGCCATACCATTTGTTCAGCTTGACGATCTCGATCGCGGCTTCGTCGCTTGCGGCGGGGATCGCGGTGGTTCGGGTGGTCATATGCGCCTCCTCAGCGGTGGTCGCGCTTCAGCCGGCGTTCCAGATACATGGAATAGCGCGACATGCCGAAGCAGAGGATGAAGAAGATCGCGCCGACGAAGATATAGGGCTCCCAATAGGCACCCTTCCATTCGAAGCTTGCGCGGATGGTGTCGGCCATGGCCTTCAAGGGGTCGAACAGCCCGACGAAGACGACCAGCGTCGTGTCCTTGAACATGCCGATGAAGGTCGAGACGATGCCGGGAATGCTGATCTTCAGCGCTTGCGGCAGCACGATCAGCCGCTGCGCCTTCCAGTAGTCCAGCCCCAGCGCGTCGGCGGCCTCGTATTGGCCCTTGGGCAGGGCGGCCAGGCCGCCGCGGATCACCTCGGCCATATAGGCGGCGGCAAACAGCGTCACCATGATGATGACCCGCAGGATGATGTCGAAATTCGTCCCCGGCGGCAGGAAATAGTTCAGCAGCAGCGAGGCCACGAACAACAGCGTGATCAGCGGCACGCCGCGGATGAACTCGATGAACATCACCGCCAGCAGCTTGATCACCGGCAGGTCAGAGCGCCGCGCCAAGGCCAGGATCACCCCCAGCGGCAGAGAGAGCGCGATGCCGGCGACGCCGATGGTGATCGACAGCACGAAGCCGCCGAACTGGTCCGAAGACACCGGACGCAGCCGCAAGGGCAGCACCCCGGCCAGCGCCGAAGCCAGCGGGCCGGCCAAGAGCAGCCACCAGGCCGCCGTCGCCACCACCGCCAGCGCAAAGGCCAGCAGCCCGAACCGCGCCGCCAGCAGCCGCCAGACCACGAACCCCAGGCAGAAGCCCGCCAGCACCATCGCCTCGCTCCACAGCGAGCCGCCCCAGAGCAGCCAGACGGCGATGAAGGGATAGGCCAGGCTCGCCAGCAGCGACCAGCGCGGGCGCGTCTCGATCAGCGCGGCCCAGAGCAGCATCAGCACCGCCATGCCCAGCAGCGCGCCCATGGGCGCCCCGAGCAGCGCGGCAAAGACGAAGGTCAGCGCCAGCGACAAGCCCAGCACCACGCGCCGCGCCCTGGTGCTTTCGGAAAACAAGACCGGCGCCAGCGCCAGGAACAGCAGGCCGAAGGCCAGCACCGGCCGCCAGTAAAGCGCCTGCGGATAGAAGCCGAACAGGAACTGGTTCCAGCGATGCTTGATCAGGGCGAAGCAGGCACCCGTGGCGCCTTCCCCCCAGGTCTGGGCGATGATCTGGCGGCACTCGGCCATGCTGCCGGCGTTCCAGACCGAATGCGACAGCCACGGCCCCACGGTGCTGACCACCAGCCAGACGATGCCCAGCCCGACGAAGGTCAGCGCGATGTTCAGCGGCCCGGAAAACAGGTTCTCGCGCAGCCATTTGATCGCGCCGGTCTCGGCCAGGGGCGGCGGCTCGGGCGGCAGCATCGTCTCGCGCACATAGGCGACGGTTTCGGAATGCGTCTCGCTCATCTCACCGCTCCTTCAGCTTGACGCGGGCGTTGAAGATGTTCATCCCGGCCGAGATGATCAGGCTGAGCGCCAGGTAGATGCCCATCATCAGCACCATCGCCTCCATCTCGCGCCCGGTCTGGTTCAGCGTGGTGCCGCCCAGCGTGCCGCGCAGGTCCATGTAGCCGACGGCGATGGCCAGCGAGCTGTTCTTGGTCAGGTTCAGGTATTGCGAGATCAGCGGCGGCACGATCACCCGCAGCGCCTGCGGCAGCACCACCAGCGACATCGTCCGGCGCGGCCGCAGGCCCAGGGCAAAGGCCGCCTCGGTCTGGCCCTTGCTGACGGCCAGGATGCCGGCGCGCACGATCTCGGCGATGAAGGCGCCGGTATAAAGCGTCAGCGCCAGCCACAGCACCACCAGGGCGTTGTCCAGGTTGATGCCGTCGGCAAAGTTGAAGCCGCGCAGCACCGGCGGGATCAGGTGCAGGCCGAAATACCAGGTCAGGAACAGCACCGGCAGCGCGAACATCGCCAGGCTGATCCACCAGGTCGTCGGCCGCTTGCCGGTCCGGTCCTGGATGCGCTGCGCCCGGCTCCGCAGCAGCCGGCGCCCGACGAAGGCGGCGGCGATGACCACGACGAAGGCGACGAAGGCCCAGCTGATCCCCTCGCGCCCCAGCGAGATGGTGCCGGGCGGGTTGGTCATGCCGATCGAGGGGATGGCGGTATAACGGTTGGTCGGCGCGATGGTGTCGAACAGGATCATGCTCGCGGCCGGGTTCTCGCCGCGATAGGCGTTGGGCGGCGGCATCACCTCGGTAAAGATCGCAAGGCAGACCAGGATCCACAAAAGCAGGGGAATGTTGCGGAAGACCTCGACATAGACCGTCATCAGCCGCGCGATCAGCCAGTTCGAGGACAGCCGCAGCACGCCCACGATCACGCCCAGGACCGTCGCCGCGATGCAGCCCAGCACCGAGACGAGCAGCGTGTTCAGCAGCCCGATCACGGTCGCGCGCAGATGGGTGTCGTCGGAATTGTATGGGATCAGCTGCTGCGGGATGTCGTATCCGGCGCGCCGGAACAGGAAATCGAAGCTGAGCGTCTTGCCCATGGCGGACAGGTTGCGCAGCGTGTTGTCGATCAGCCAGCTCGCCGCCAGCATCACCAGGATGAAGACGATGGCTTGCAGGGTCAGCGAGCGATAGCGCCGATCATAGATCAGCATCGACAACCGGAACGGCGGATTGTCCGCCCCCGTATAAGCGACCATGTAGTAACCCCCTGTGACCGGCGGAAATGTCGGGCCTTTGGCCTCTGGCTTGCCGGTTTTCGTTCGGGGGCGCGCGGAGGGCACGCGCCCCCGCACGCCCTTGTTCAGATGCGATTACCGGAAGGGCATCGCATACATCAGACCGCCCTGGGTCCATTGCGCGTTCAACCCGCGCGCCAGCCCGATCGGGGTCTGTTCGCCGATGGTGGCGGCGAAGATCTCGCCATAGTTGCCGCCGGCCTTGATGGCGCGCCTAGCCCATTCGGCGTCAAGCCCGATCATCGTGCCCAGCTCGTCGGTGGTGCCCAGCAGGCGCTGGACCTCGGGGTTGTTCGAGCTTTTCGCCAGCTCGTCGATATTGGCCGAGGTGACGCCGTATTCCTCGGCCGCGATCAGCGCGTAAAGCGTCCAGCGCGTGATGTCGCCCCAGTTGTTGTCGCCATGGCGCACCGCCGGGCCCAGCGGCTCTTTCGAGATGATCTCGGGCAGGATGATGTGGTTTTCCGGGTCCGCGAAGCTGGCGCGGGTCGCGGCCAGGCCCGAGGCGTCGGTCGTATAGGCATCGCAGGCGCCGGCCATGTATTGCTGTTCGCCCTCGGCGTTGCTGTCGATGTTGACCGGCTGATAGTCCATGTTGTTGGCCTTGAAGTAATCGGCCAGGTTCAGTTCGGTCGTGGTGCCGGTCTGGATGCAGATCGTGGCCCCGTTCAGCTCCTTGGCCGAGGAAACGCCCAGATCCTTGCGCACCATGAAGCCCTGGCCGTCGTAGTAGTTGACGCCGATGAAATCCAGCTTGAGGTCGGTGTCGCGCTGGAAGGTCCAGGTGGAGTTGCGGGCCAGAAGGTCCACCTCGCCCGAGGAAAGCGCCGTGAAGCGGGTCTGGCCGGTGGTCGGCACGTATTTCACCTTGGTCGCGTCGCCCAGCACCGCCGCGGCCACGGCCTTGCAGAAGGCGACGTCGAAGCCCGACCAGTTGCCGTTCGCGTCAGGGGCGGCAAAGCCGATCAGGCCGGTGTTCACGCCGCAGTTCAGCACGCCGCGGGCCTTGACCTCTTTCAGCGTGTCGCCCTCTGCGGCCAAAGCACCCGAGGCCGCCAGCGCGACCGCCGTCACAGAGCCGAAGAATACAGATTTCTTCATTGATTTCCCCACTGTTGTTCCGGGTCTCGCCCAGGAATGCGCCGTCTATAGGGCCGTTGGCGAGCCCGTTTGAGCAAGGGGCATTCGTTACCCCCATAAGCGGCATTGTGCCGATGGAGGCGGATGCGTCAAGAAAGAACCAAAACGCGCCCGTCAGCCGCGGCTGAGAAGCCAGAACCGCTCAGAATCGCGCATCGCGGCCAGCCGGCCGGCGGCCGCCTCGTCGGCCTCGTCGTCGCGGCCCCAGCGTTGTGCCTGAAATTCTTCGTCAATCCGGGACAGGGCATGGGCGGCCTCGGCGTCGATGCGGCCGCGGATCACCGCCAGCCCCAGGACCAGCGAGCCGGGCAAGGTCACCAGATCGTGCAAGGCCGTCAGGCCGAAGGGATCGAGGGCTGCGACCTCTGCGCGCAGTTTCAGCAGCGCGACCGGATCCTGCGGCACCGGGATCACGCCATGGGTGATGCGCAGCGGCGCGCGAAGCTCGGTCGCCGCCCAGTCGATCAGCGGATCCCAGCCCTCGGCCTGGGCGCGCACCAGCGCCTCGGGCGCATCGGCGCGATAAGACAGCAGGTCGGTGCCGCCATATTCGCCCAGCATCGCCGCCACCGCGTCGAATTGCGGCATGACCTTTTCGATGGCGGAATTGGCCGCGCGGGTCAGCGGCATGGCGTTGGGGTCGATCACATCCCGCACCGCCTGCCATTCCTCGGCCACGGCCAGCGCCAGCGCCTCGGTCGGCAGGCGCAGCGGCTGCTTGCCGGGCGTGCGCAGGGGGCGTTCGTCCAGAAGCACGCTCCAGCCGCCGTCCGCTTCCTTGTGGATCGCGACGGATGCCCAGAAACGGCGCGCCTTCCATTCACTCATCGGCCCACTCCAGCAGCGCGCGAGTCAGCGCGGGATAGTCGGGCGCGACCAGATGCGCGCCGGCGGCATGCAGTTCCTCGGCCGGGCAAAAGCCCCAGCCGACGCCGTAGCCGGCAACCCCGGCCGCCCGCGCCATTTCCATGTCGAAGGTGGAATCGCCCACCATGACCGCACGTCCCGCCGCGACGCCGGTTTCCGACAGCGCGCTTTCCAGCATCGCCGGATGCGGCTTGGATGGATGGCCGTCGGCCGATTGCCGGGTGATGAAGCGCCGGGTCAGCCCATGCGCGTCCAGGATCGCCGCCAGCCCGCGCGCCGGCTTGCCGGTGGCGATGCCCAACAGCATTTCGTCGCGCGCGGCCAGCGCGTCCAGGCAGTCCAGCGCGCCCGGATAAAGCGGCGGCAGCGCCCCCGCCGCGCGCGAGGCGATGAAGGATTCGCGATAGCCGGCCACGACGCGCTCGTGCAGGTCGGGACCGGCGCCGGGCAAGAGCCGCGCCACCGCAACCGGCAGCGACAGGCCGACGATGGAGAGGATGCGGGCCGGCTCCATCTCGGGCAGGCCCGCGCCCTGCATGGCGCGGTTCATCGCCTGGGTGATCTCAAGCTGGCTGTCGACCAGCGTGCCGTCGATGTCGAAGATGACCAGTTTCATGCTGTCTCGGCAAAGGGGTCTTCGGGCACGTCGTTTTCCGACCAGCCCAGCGTCTTCCAGGTGCGGCTCATGTGATCGGGCAAGGGCGCGGTCACGGTGATCAGCTTCTTGGTGATCGGATGCTCGAAGCGGATCATGCGCGCGTGCAGGTGCAGCTTGCGGCTGATCTCTCCGCCCAGCTGGGCGCCCCAGCCGTCGCCCAGGTTCTCTTGCCCCGAGCCGCCGTATTTGCCGTCGCCGACGATGGGATGGCCGATCTCGGCCATATGGGCGCGCAGCTGGTGGGTGCGGCCGGTGACGGGCACCATGGCAACCCAACTGACGCGCCCGCCGAGCGCATCCAGCACGGCATAGTCGGTATGGGCGCGCTTGGCACCCTCGGTCGTGGCGACGGCCGAGGGGTGGACGGCCATCATCTTCTCGCCCTCGCCGCCCCTGCCGCGGCCGGGCGCCTTGACCAGCCCGTATTTGATCGAGCCCATGCGCGGATGCGGCACCCCGGCCACGGC
Source organism: Paracoccus sp. pheM1 (assembly GCF_018499825.1). Taxonomy (NCBI): domain Bacteria; kingdom Pseudomonadati; phylum Pseudomonadota; class Alphaproteobacteria; order Rhodobacterales; family Paracoccaceae; genus Paracoccus; species Paracoccus sp. pheM1. The sequence continues at coordinate 369,353 of NZ_JAGXCX010000001.1, read as the reverse complement.
GGCCCAGTAGATCTTGCGGGTCAGCCGGTGGCGGAACGCCTCGGAAAGCGCCCGCGCGATCCGGTCGGTGCGCGCCAGCAGCAGCACCCCCGACGTGTCCTTGTCCAGCCGATGCACCAGCTTGGGCCGGTCCTTGTAGCCGAACATCAGCGCCGCGGTCAGCCCGTCCACATGCCGGTCGCCCTGCCCCGAGCCGCCCTGCGAGGGCAGGCCCGGCGGCTTGTTCAGGGCGATGATATGCTCGTCGCGCCACAAGACGCAGGACTGGATCATCTCGGCATCGGACTGCTTCACCGACGCTTTCGGCTGGGCGGGCGGCGGCGCGCCCTCGGGCAGCGGCGGCACGCGCACCTCCTGCCCGGCCTCGATGCGGGTATTGGCCTTGACCCGGCCGCCGTCGACGCGCAACTGGCCGGTGCGGCACCATTTCTCGACCGCACCCTGGGTCAACTGCGGGAATCGCTTCTTGAGCCAGCGGTCGATGCGCTGCTCGCCCTCGTCCGCGCCGACGCGGATGGTCTGCACGCCGCTCATGCGAAAAGCCCCCGGCCGATGGCCAGCCCGGCGATCACCGCCGCCAGCGACAGCAGGACCGAGCCCAGCACATAGCCAAGCGCGGTGGCGGCGGCGCCGCGCTCCCACAGCGTCATCGTGTCCAGCGCGAAGGCGGAGAAGGTGGTGAAGCCGCCCAGCACCCCGGTCAGCAGAAAGGGCGCCAGGTGCTGCCCGCCCCGATGCGCCAGCAAGGCCGCCAGCAGCCCCATGGCCAGGCAGCCGGCGATGTTCACGCTCAGCGTGCCCAGCGGAAAGCCGGGGGTCAGCCGCCCGGCCAGGATATTGACCCCATAGCGCGCCGCGGAGCCCAAGGCCCCACCCAGCGCGACCTGAAGGAAGGTGTGTTTCATGCTTTGTCCTCTGCCCGCCGCTTCTGACGCAGCCCGGCGAACCATTCAACGCGCTTTTTCAGCTCGCGCTCGAATCCCCGCTCGACGGGCAGGTAGAAGACCGGGCGCTTCATGCCGTCGGGGAAATAGTTCTGGCCCGAAAAGGCGTCCTCGGCATCGTGGTCATAGGCATAGCCGGCGCCATAGCCCTGTTCCGACATCAGCCCGGTCGGCGCGTTCAGGATATGCTTAGGCGGCATCTGGCTGCCCGAGCGCCGCGCCAGGGCGCGCGACGCCTTGTAGGCGGCATAGCCGGCATTCGACTTGGGCGCCAGCGCCAGATAGATCGTGGCCTGGGCCAGCGCCAGTTCGCCCTCGGGGCTGCCCAGCCGCTCGTAAAGCGCCCAGGCGTCCAGGCAATGGCGCTGCGCGGCCGGATCGGCCAGGCCGATGTCCTCGATCGCCATGCGGGTCAGGCGGCGGGCGAGATAGCGCGGATCCTCGCCCCCCTCCAGCATCCGCGACAGCCAGTAGAGCGCCGCGTCCGGGTCGCTGCCGCGCACCGATTTGTGCAGGGCCGAGATCAGGTTGTAATGCTCGTCGCCCGACTTGTCGTATTTCGCCGCGCGCCGCATCAGCCGCTGCGCCAGCGCCTCGGGGTCGAGCTTGCCCTTGACCTTCCAGGCCATCACCTGCTCGATCAGGTTCAGCACCGCGCGGCCGTCGCCGTCGGCCATCTCCAAGAGCCGGTCGCGGGCCTCGCCGGTCAGCGGCAGGGCGCGGCCCAGTTCCTGCTCGGCGCGCTGCGCCAGACGCTCGAGGTCCGCCAGGCCCAGCCGCTCCAGCACGATGACCTGGGCACGGGACAGAAGCGCGGCGTTCAGTTCGAAACTGGGGTTTTCGGTGGTGGCACCGACCAGGGTGATGGTGCCGTCCTCCATATGCGGCAGGAAGCTGTCCTGCTGCGCCTTGTTGAAGCGGTGGATCTCATCGACGAAAAGCAGGGTGCCGCGGCCCTGGCTCCGGCGCAGGCGGGCGGCGTCGAACACCTTGCGCAGTTCCGGCACGCCGGAAAAGATCGCCGAGATCTGCACGAAGGCCAGGTCCGTCTCTTGCGCCAGAAGGCGGGCGATGGTGGTCTTGCCGACCCCCGGCGGGCCCCAGAGGATCAGCGAGGACAGGCTGCCGGCGCCCAGCATGGCGCCCAGCGGGCCGTCGGGGCCAAGAACCTTGTCCTGGCCGATGACATCGGACAGCCTGGCCGGGCGGATCCGGTCGGCCAGGGGACGCGCCACCGGGCGCGCAGCTTCGCCCGAGGCGGGCGCGGTGTCGAATAGGTCTGCCATGCGGGCGACATGTTACGCCGCCCGCATCATGCGCGAAAGGCCCTCCACCCTGCGCGCCGCATCAGTGCATCTTGGCCGCCAGGTTGATCGAGACGCATTGGAAATAGCCGTCGTCGATCCAGACCACCGGGCCCATGGCCTGCGCGTCCAGCCCGCAGGGCACCAGCCAGCGCGGCCAGGTCGAGGCGACCAGGCACACCAGACGCGAGGCGCCGAGTTCGCGCGCCGAATTGGTCATCTCCTGCACCAGGTTGAAATGCACCCGCCGGCGTTCGCGCTGCGGGATGGTGTGGTCGACGAACAGCCGGCTGGCTTCCCAGGTGCCCGGCTCGACCGGCGCCTGTTCGTCCAGCAGGTTCTGCGGGATCGAGCCGCCCAGCAGGTCAAGCTGGGCATCGCGGATCATGTAGGAATACATGCCGCAGCGCGCCGTGGTGGGGGTCAGGCGCACGCCGGCCAGAACCCGGCCGTTTTCGTGGATCGCCACCCAGCGGCTCATCGGCGTGTCGTACTGGTCGAACTCCATGTCGTCGGTCTGGGGCAGGTTCCAGCGTTTCTGGACGATGAAGCTTTGCTTGCGGGCGCGGAAGATGTTGGCGAACAGCTCGCCGTGGTTGTGGAGGTTGGCGAAGGAAAGTGTGGTGGTCTGCATGGTCTTCTCCTGGGGTTCTTGGTGGTGGTGGCCCCCAGGTGTAAACCGCAACGGCGGACGAACCGTATTACAGCAAGCGGTAATCCTTGGCCCGTTGCAGCGCCTCGGCCGTCGTGCGCGCCATGAGTCGTTCGCGTGCCGAGATGAGACGTGCCTTGAATGCGCTTTCCGTTATACCAAGCTTGGCAGCCGCCGCTGCATGACGATCCCCCTCTGCGATACACCGAAGGGCCTCTTGCTGAGCCTTCGTCAGGCTCTCCGGCGGCTCCGTGATTTCGTGAAGCCGTCGTAGCGTTGCCGAGATCACATCGATCTCGTCATCCGTGAATTCCCGCTTGTCATGGGCGAAGGCCGCGATGGTGCGCGACTTGATCGGCCCATGCGCCACGACCAGACCATAGTGCAGCCCGTGATCGGCCGCGTCCTGGAGAATCGAAAACGGGTCTGGAATGGGCAGCACGCTCCAGCGGCAGGCGCCGGTGGTCGAGAAGCCCCAGGCGATGGTGGGGTCGCGCAGGGCATAGGCCCGTTCGGAATAGCGCTGGGCCCATTCCTTGTTATAGGTCTGGAACTGCATCAACGGTGCAGCGAAACGAATGTGCAGCCCGATGAAATAGCCCGCCGGAGCAAGCTTTTTCAGCTTGGCGAGTGCTGCATTGATTTCCGCGCGAGACGACATGACTTTTTGGACAGATTGCGTTTTCTTCGGGTTACAACGAAAAATGGCACGGTTCTCAGTGTATTCAAGCAATACCGTGCTTGCGAGCGACGTTTTTCGGAATGCCGTCGGGTCAGCCCGTCGGCACGGCAAGGCATAGCCGTCTTTGCCCTCCGGGCGCAAGCCGTCGCGCTTGCTGCAATTCCCGTGCGTTTCCTAATGGACGGTGCAACTTTCGCACGAAAATGAACGGATTCGTTCCCTTTCGCCGCCGATCACATGAATCGTGGACTGTTGCAAAAAGCCCGCAGCCATGGCGATGGCTGCGGGCGTCAATGATCGCTTAACCCTAAGAAAGGGTTAAATTTCTTACGATTCGTCGGCAGCCGATTCGGCTTCCAGGCGGGCACGGTCGGCCGCGCCTTTGGCGCTGGTGTCGCGCTCGACGAATTCGATGATCGCCATCGGGGCCATGTCGCCATAGCGGAAGCCGGCCTTCATGATGCGGACATAGCCGCCCTGGCGGTCCTTGTAGCGGGCGCCAAGCACGTCGAACAGTTTCGCGACATGGGCGTCCTGCTTCAGCTGGGCGGCGGCCTGCCGGCGGGCGTGCAGATCGCCGCGCTTGGCCAGGGTGATCAGCTTCTCGACGATGGGGCGCAGTTCCTTGGCCTTGGGCAGGGTGGTCTTGATCTGCTCATGCTCGATCAGCGAGCCGGCCATGTTGGCGAAAAGCGCCTTGCGGTGCTCGTGGGTGCGGTTCAGGCGGCGATAGCCGCGGGCGTGACGCATGATGATCTCCTATGACGTCTTTTTGCTTTGTCCGGCGGCCCATGCGTGCGGGCCGCTCTCCTTGGGGCGGGATGCCCGGTCTTGCGGGGGCGTCGCCGCCCCCGGAACTCAGAACTGGTCGTCGAAACGCTTGGCCAGATCCTCGATGTTTTCCGGCGGCCAGTCCACGACATCCATGCCGAGGTGCAGGCCCATGCCGGACAGCACTTCCTTGATCTCGTTCAGCGACTTGCGGCCGAAGTTCGGCGTGCGCAGCATCTCGGCCTCGGTCTTCTGGATCAGGTCGCCGATATAGACGATGTTGTCGTTCTTCAGGCAGTTCGCCGAACGCACCGACAGCTCCAGCTCGTCGACCTTCTTCAGCAGGCGCGGATCGAACTCCAGCCCGTCCTCGGCATCCGAGCGGGTGGCCGTTTCCGGCTCGTCGAAGTTGACGAAGACCGACAGCTGGTCCTGGATGATGCGGGCGGCATAGGCCACGGCGTCTTCCGGGGTCAGCGAACCGTCTGTCTCGACCTTCATGGTCAGCTTGTCATAGTCCAGCACCTGGCCCTCGCGGGTGGGCGTGACTTCGTAGCTGACGCGCTTGACCGGCGAGAAGATGGCGTCGATCGGGATCAGGCCGATGGGCGCGTCCTCGGGGCGGTTCTTGTCGGCGGCGACATAGCCCTTGCCGTTGGCGACGGTCAGTTCCATGTGCAGCTCCGCCCCCTCGTCGAGGTGGCAGATGACATGGTCGCGGTTCAGGATGGTGATGCCGGCGGTTTCCTGGATGTCGCCCGCCTTGACCTCGCCCGGACCCTTGGCCGAAAGCGTCAGGCGCTTGGGCGCATCGACGTCCATCTTCAGCGTCACGCCCTTGAGGTTCAGCACGACATCGGTCACGTCCTCGCGCACGCCGGGGACGGACGAGAATTCGTGCAGCACGTTGTCGATCTGCACCGAGGTGATGGCCGCGCCCTGCAGCGACGACAGCAGCACCCGGCGCAGCGCATTGCCCAGCGTCAGGCCGAAGCCACGCTCCAGCGGTTCCGCGACCACGGTGGCCACGCGGGACGAATCGGCGCCCGGCTTGATTTCAAGCTGGGTGGGCTTGATGAGTTCGGCCCAGTTCTTGTGGATCATGCGTTTGCCTCCATACCAGTTCCCGCCCCATGACCGTGGCCGGAAACGCCCGAGGTGAAATGCGTAAAGCGCGCCCCGCACGGGACAGCCCCGCGCAGGACGCGTCAAAATCCCAAAGGATCAGACCCGGCGGCGCTTCGGCGGGCGGCAGCCGTTATGCGCGATCGGGGTCACGTCACGGATCGCCGTGATGTTGAAGCCGACCGCGGCCAGCGCGCGCAGCGCCGATTCGCGACCCGAGCCGGGGCCCTGCACTTCGACTTCCAGCGTGCGGACGCCGTGTTCCTGCGCCTTCTTGCCGGCGTCTTCGGCGGCCATCTGCGCGGCGTAGGGGGTCGATTTGCGCGAGCCCTTGAAGCCCATGGTGCCGGCCGACGACCACGAGATCGCATTGCCCTGCACGTCCGAGATCAGGATCTTGGTGTTGTTGAAGGACGAGTTCACATGCGCCACGCCGGTGGCGATGTTCTTGCGTTCCTTGCGCTTGATACGGGTTTTATCGCGTGCCATGTCCGTTCCCCCTTACTTCTTCTTGCCGGCGATGGGCTTCGCCGGGCCCTTGCGGGTGCGGGCATTGGTGTGGGTGCGCTGGCCGCGGACCGGCAGGCCGCGACGGTGGCGCAGGCCACGATAGGAACCCAGGTCCATCAGGCGCTTGATGTTCATCTGCGTCTCGCGGCGCAGGTCGCCTTCGACGGTATAGTTGGCGTCGATGTATTCGCGGATCTTCAGGACTTCGGCATCCGAGAGCTCGTTCACGCGGCGGGTCGGGTCGATGCCGACGGCGGTGACGATCTCGTCGGCGAATTTCGAGCCGATCCCGTGGATATAGGTCAGGGCGATCGGGACGCGTTTCCCGGTCGGAATGTTGACGCCAGCAATACGAGCCACGCGTGTTTCCTTTTCCATGTTGCGGTTCCGTAGCGCCGGAACCTTTTTTCACAACCAAAGACCCGAAAGCCAAGCCTCCGGGCCTTGAAGCGACACCCAGGACATCCGGGTGATTCTCTTGCGAGATGCTGCGAAATAAGGGATTCGCCGTCCGAGGTCAAGCCTAGGACGGGATCTTGTCCATCACCTTGGCGACCTGGGCGGCCACCTCGTCGATCTCGGCCAGGCCATCCACCGGGTTCAGGTTGCCCTTGACATAGTAATAGCCGATCAGCGGCGAGGTCTTCTTGTAATATTCCATCAGCCGGGTCTTGAGGCTTTCCTCGTTGTCGTCGGCCCGGCGGCGCAGGTCGGTCGAGCCGCAGACGTCGCATTTGCCCGGCTCCTTGGTCGGCTTGGTCACGTCGTGATAGACCTCGCCGCAATTGCCGCAGGTGAAGCGGCCCGAGATGCGCGAGACCAGCGCCGCATCGTCCACCCGCATCTCGATCACGGCATCGATGCGCTGGTCCATCTCGGCCATCAGCGCCTGCAGCGCGTCGGCCTGCGCCAGGGTGCGCGGGAAGCCGTCGAAGATGAAGCCCTTGCCGCCCTGCCCCAGCTTTTCGCGGATCAGGCCGATGACGATCTCGTCCGTCACCAGCTCGCCGCGGTCCATCACCTCGGCCACGCGCTTGCCCATCTCGGTGCCCGAGTTGCGGGCCTCGCGCAGCATGTCGCCGGTCGAGAGCTGGACGAGCCCGCGCTCCTCGATCAGCCGCCGGGCCTGGGTGCCTTTGCCTGCGCCGGGCGGGCCCAGCAGAATGATGTTGATCGCCATGTCGTCGTCCCTCTCCTACCCTTTTTGGTGGGTTTACCCCTTAACGGCGCGCCGGCGCCTTGCGCGGCTTGGCCGCCGCCCCGGCCTTGCCGCGCTTGCCGCGCAGTTGCGATTTCTCGATCAAACCTTCGTATTGATGGGCGAGCAAGTGGCTTTGCACCTGGTTGATCGTGTCCATGACGACGCTGACCACGATCAGCACCGAAGTCCCGCCGAAATAGAACGGGATCGCCAGCTGGTCGCGGATGATCTCGGGCAGAAGGCAGACGAAGGCCAGGTAGGCCGAGCCGATCACCAGCACCCGCGTCACCACATAGGTCAGGTAATCCTCGGTGCGCTTGCCGGGCCGGATGCCGGGGATGAAGCCGCCCTGGTTCTTCAGGTTCTCGGCCACGTCCTCGGTCTTGAAGCTGACGTTGAAGGTGTAGAAATAGGTGAAGAACACGATCATCGCCGCGAAGAACAGCAGGTAGAGCGGCTGGCCGGGGCCGAAATAGGCCAGGATCGTGGACATGATCGGGCCGGTCTGGTTGCCCGAGAAGGTCGAGATCGTCACCGGCAGCAGCAGAAGCGAGCTGGCGAAGATCGCCGGGATCACCCCAGCCGGGTTCACCTTGATCGGCAGGTGCGACGATTGGCCGTCATAGACCTTCATCCCGACCTGGCGGCGCGGATACTGGATGTGGATCTTGCGCAGCGCGCGCTCCATGAACACCACGAAGGCGATCACCGCGGCGACCATGAGGATCACGCCCAGAATCACCGGGGTCGAGACGGCGCCCGAACGGCCCTGCGCCAGGAACTGCGCCAGGCTGCCGGGGATCTCGGCCACGATGCCGACGAAGATGATCAGCGAGATGCCGTTGCCGATGCCGCGGGCGGTGATCTGCTCGCCCAGCCACATCAGGAACATGGTGCCGCCGACCAGGGTGATGACCACCGAGGCGCGGAAGAACATCCCCGGCTCATGCGCCAGGTTGCCGTGTTCCAGGCTGACGGCCAGGCCCCAGGCCTGGAACAGCGCCAGCGCCACCGTGCCGTAGCGGGTATACTGGTTGATCTTCTTGCGGCCCTGCTCGCCCTCTTTCTTCAGCTGCTCCAGCGCCGGCACCATCGAGGCCAGCAACTGCACGATGATCGAGGCCGAGATATAGGGCATGATGCCGAGCGCGAAGACGCCCATCCGCCCCAGGGCGCCGCCGGTGAACATCGACAGGATGCCGCCGATGCCGGCCTGGGCCTGCTCCATGAAGTTGCGCAGCGCGGCGCCGTCGATGCCAGGCACCGGGATATAGGTGCCGAGACGATAGATGATGAGAAGTCCGAGCGTGAACCAGATCCTCTGGCGCAACTCGGTCGCCTTGCCGAGCGCGCCCCAGGAAAGGTTCGCGGCCATCTGTTCTGCGGCTGACGCCATGCTTGTGCCCCTTCGTGGCAGCGCCGCCGGATCGTTTCCCGATCCCGCGGCGCCTGGAAAACTTGACAGCTATCTATGGGGCGCGGGCGCGCCCTTCAACAACTTATTCGGCCGCGGCTGCTTCTTTGGCCGGGCGGGTGACGGTGATCTTGCCGCCGGCCTTCTCGATGGCCTCGACCGCGGCTTTCGACGCACCGGCCACGGTCAGGTTCAGCGCGGCCTTGATCTCGCCCTTGGCCAGCACGCGCACGCCGTCCAGCTTGCGGCGGATGACGCCGGCGGCGACCAGCGCGTCCTCGGTCACGTCGGCTTTCGCATCCAGCTTGCCCGCTTCGACGAAGGCCTGCAGCTGGCCCAGGTTCACCACCGCGAATTCCAGGCGATTCGGCTTGCTGAAGCCACGCTTGGGCAGGCGGCGATACAGCGGCATCTGGCCGCCTTCATAGCCGTTCAGCGCCACGCCCGAACGCGAGGTCTGGCCCTTGATACCACGGCCGGCGGTCTTGCCCTTGCCCGAGCCGGGGCCGCGCGCCACGCGCTTTTTCTTGCGGTTGGCGCCGGGATTGTCGTGCAGTTCATGCAGTTTCATGTCGCTTCTCCTTGGCCGGAAACGCCCCATGAAGCGAAAGGGGGCGAACGCGGCGTTTCTTGCTTGTTCGAGTCGTGATCCCAACGGAACACCGGCGGCTTCTATCGGCTGTTCACGGCTGGGTCAAGTTGGCATGGCCGAAGCGCCCGCGCCCCGCCGCTCCGGCAAGCCCATCGCCCGCTCAGCGCCGCGGCCAGCCCGTTGCGCGGGCCCGGGCCGTCTCAGAACTCCACCCACAGCCCCAGCCTGACCGCGCGCTCGCCCGGTCCCGACAGCGGCTCGACCAGGCCCAGTTCCAGCTTCGCAGGCCCGAACAGGTCGCGCACCGCCGAGACCGCGAGCTTGGCGGAAAAGCCGGTGTCCTCGCGATCCTCCAGCCGCAGCTGATGGATCAGCATCAGCGCCTCGGTCATGTGCCACCCCACCGTCACCTCGGCCTTGGTCGTCGCCTCGGCCGTCAGATAGCTCAGCGCGCTGGCACCCCGAGCGGCCAGCGCAGCCATTTCCTCTTCATCCCTGAGCGCGCCCGCCAGCTTGTGGCGCAGCTCGGCCGATACCCAGCCCCCGCCCCGAACGTGCCGCAGCAAGGGCAGGTCGTCAAAAACCCTGCCCCAACCCAGCGCGGCCTGGGCCACCGGCATCGGCTGGCCGCGACGTTCCACCGCACCCAGGCCCAACGAGGCGACCCAGCGGTCCGGCCCCCTGCCCCGGTCCAGCGCGCGCTGCAGCCAGACCAGGCTGCTGGTCTCGCCGGCGCTGGAGCGGCCCAGTTCGACCCCGACCGTCAGCCGCGGCCGACGCCCCAGTTCAGCGTAAAGCCCGGCATAGCTGTGCCCGGCGGCGTCGCGTTCGCCCGACAGCGCCAGGAACACGCCATTCACCGCCCGCGGCCAGGGACTGGCCGAGGCCGCGCCGGCCAGCAGCAGGACGGCAAGCGCAAGGCAGAGCAGGGGGCGCGGCACATCTGGCTCCTTTCCTGCGGGCGCGGTCCTGGCGGCAGCCTAGGGACAAGCCGTTAGCAAAGGGTTAACCGGCCAAGAAAAAACGCCCCGGAGCTGCTCCGGGGCGTTTTCGATGCAATGCCTGGGAAGGGCGTGGCGGGATCAGCCGCGCTCTTCCACGATGGTCACCAGATGCGGGATCTTGGCGACCATGCCGCGCACGGCCGGGGTATCTTCCAGCTCGCGGGTGCGGTTCATCTTGTTCAGGCCCAGGCCCTTCAGCGTCTCGCGCTGGACGGCCGGGCGGCGGATCGGCGAGCCGATCTGCTTCACGACGATGGTTTTAGCCATATGCCTGTCTCCTTACGCTTCGACGGCGGCTTCGGCCGGCTTGTCGTTGGACGGCAGGATCTCGGCCACCTTCTTGCCGCGGCGCTGCGCGACGTTGCGGGGCGAGGCTTCCTTCTTGAGACCGTCGATGGTGGCGCGAATCATGTTGTAGGGGTTCTGCGACCCCAGCGACTTGGCCACGACGTCCTGGACGCCCAGCATCTCGAACACGGCGCGCATCGGGCCGCCGGCGATGATGCCGGTCCCCGGAACCGCGGTCCGCATCACCACCCGGCCGGCGCCATGACGGCCCTCGATGTCGTGATGCAGCGTGCGGCCATCGCGCAGCGGCACGCGAACCAGCGAGCGCTTGGCCTGCTCGGTCGCCTTGCGGATCGCCTCGGGCACTTCCTTGGCCTTGCCCTTGCCGAAGCCGACGCGGCCACGCTGGTCGCCGACGACCACCAGAGCGGCGAAGCCGAAGCGCTTGCCGCCCTTGACGGTTTTCGACACGCGGTTGATCGCGACCAGACGGTCGGCGAATTCCGGGGTTTCCTCGCGCTCTTCGCGGCGACCCCGACGGTTTTCACGTTCTGCCATAAGGCATTCCTCATACGCTGGCGCGCGTTCCGCGCCGTTGAAGCCAATCCTGGTGGGCCGCCGACGGATCGGACGGCCCCCGGATCATCGGGGTGGCGCTGCCGCCACCCGCATTCGTCAGAACTTCAGGCCGCCTTCGCGGGCCGCATCGGCAAGCGCCTTGATCTTGCCGTGGAACAGGAAGCCGCCACGGTCGAAGATCACCTCTTCGACACCGGCCTTCTTCGCGCGTTCCGCAATGGCCGCGCCGATCTTGGCCGCGGCCTCGACGTTGTTCTTGCCGACCACGCCCAGATCCTTCTCGAGCGACGAGGCGGCGGCCAGGGTGACCCCCTTCACGTCGTCGATCACCTGGACGCTGATGTTCTTGGAAGAACGGTGGACGGACAGCCGCGGACGGCCGTCCGAGATCTTCCGCAGTTTGTTCCGCACGCGCAGGCGGCGCTTCAGGAACAGCTCTCTCTTGTTCAGTGCCATTTCTCGCGCCCCTTACTTCTTCTTGCCTTCCTTGCGGAAGACGACCTCGCCCTTGTAGCGGATGCCCTTGCCCTTGTAGGGCTCGGGGCGGCGCCACTCGCGGATGTTCGCGGCGACCTGGCCGACCAGCTGCTGGTCGATGCCTTCCACCACGATCTCGGTCTGCTTCGGCGAGGTGATCGTCACACCGTCCGGCGCTTCGAAGTTCACGTCATGCGAATAGCCCAGAGCCAGCTTCAGGGTCTTGCCCTGCATGGTGGCGCGATAACCCACGCCCTGGATCTCGAGCTCTTTCTTGAAGCCTTCCGACACGCCGACGGTCAGGTTCTCGACCATCGAGCGGGTCATGCCCCACTGCTGGCGGGCGCGCTTCGAGGTGCCGCGCGGCGTCACCTTGACCGAACCTTCTTCCACCGACAGGGTCACGTCGTCGGTCGCGGTGAACGTGCGGGCGCCTTTCGGCCCCTTCACCTCGATCGTCTGGCCCTTGATTTCGGCCGTCACGCCCTTGGGGAGGGCGACCGGTTTCTTACCAATCCGAGACATCTCTGCCCTCCTTAGAACACGGTGCAGAGGACTTCGCCGCCAACATTGGCGTTGCGAGCCGCTGCGTCCGACATGACGCCTTTCGGCGTCGAGACGATGGAAACGCCCAGGCCGTTGCGGACCATCGGGATTTCCTTGGCGCCGGCGTAAACGCGGCGGCCGGGTTTCGACACACGGGCCAGTTCGCGGATGACCGGAGTGCCTTCGTAGTACTTCAGGCTGATTTCCAGTTCCTTGTGACCGGCTTCGGTCGTGGTTTCTTCATAGCCGCGGATGTAACCTTCGGCTTTCAGCACGTCCAGGACCCAGGCGCGCAGCTTGGAGGCCGGAGTGCGGACGGTCGATTTGCCGCGCATCTGCGCGTTGCGGATGCGGGTCAGCATATCGCCGAGAGGATCGTTCATCGACATATTGCCCCCTTACCAGCTGGATTTGACCATGCCGGGGATCTGGCCGAACGAGCCAAGCTCGCGCAGCATGATCCGCGACAGTTTCAGTTTACGGTAATACGCATGCGGACGGCCGGTCAGTTGGCACCGGTTGTGCAGACGCGTGGCCGAGGAGTTGCGCGGCAGTTCGGCCAGTTTCAGGCTGGCCTTGAAGCGCTCTTCCATCGGACGGGACTGATCGTGGACGATCTCGTTCAGCGCGGCGCGCTTGGCGGCGTATTTCTGAACCAGACGCTCGCGCTTCTTCTCGCGCTCGACCATGGATTTCTTTGCCATATCTTCTTCCCTCCGCGATCAGCCGTTGAAAGGCATGTTGAATGCCTTCAGCAGCGACTTCGCTTCCGCGTCGGTCCGCGCGGTGGTGCAGATGATGATGTCCATCCCCAGAACTTCGTCGACCTTGTCGAAGTTGATTTCCGGGAACACGATATGCTCCTTCAGGCCCATGGCGTAGTTGCCGCGGCCGTCGAAAGCCGTGCCCTTGACGCCGCGGAAGTCGCGGACGCGGGGCAGCGCGATGTTGACCAGGCGATCCAGGAATTCATACATCCGGTCGCCGCGCAGCGTGACCTTGCAGCCCAGCGGCATCTCTTCCCGGACGCGGAAGCCGGCGATCGACTTCTTGGCCTTGGTGATGACGGCTTTCTGGCCTGCGATCAGCGACAGTTCCTCGGCGCCCTGCTTGACCTTCTTGGTGTCCTTGACGGCCTCGCCGATGCCCATGTTCAGGACGATCTTGTCCAGGCGCGGGATCTGCATGTCGTTCTTGTAGCCGAACTCTTCCTTGAGCGCGGCGCGGATCTGGTCCTTGTAGAGCGACTTGAGGCGCGGGGTGTAATTGGCTTGGTCCAGCATCAGATCACGTCTCCCGTGGTCTTGGCGAAACGGACCTTCTTGCCGTCTTCCACGCGGAAGCCGACGCGGGTCGCTTTGCCGTTCTTGTCCAGCAGCGCCAGGTTCGACAGGTCGATCGGCATGGCCTTGGCCACGCGGCCGCCCTGGCTCGTCTGGGTCTGGCGCTGGTGACGGATCGCGATGTTGACGCCGTCAACGACCGCCTTGTTCTCTTTCGGGAACACTGCGGCGATCTCGCCCTGCTTGCCCTTGTCCTTGCCGGTCAGCACGACGACCTTGTCGCCCTTCTTGAGCTTCGCAGCCATCACAGCACCTCCGGCGCAAGCGAGATGATCTTCATGAAGTTCTTGGCCCGCAGCTCGCGCACGACCGGCCCGAAGATACGGGTGCCGACCGGTTCGCCCTGGTTGTTCAGGATGACGGCGGCGTTGCGGTCGAAGCGGATCGAGGTGCCGTCCTCGCGCTTCACTTCTTTCGCGGTGCGCACGACGACGGCCTTGCGGACGTCGCCCTTCTTCACGCGGCCGCGCGGAATGGCTTCCTTGACGGAGACGACGATGATGTCGCCCACCGACGCATAGCGACGGTGCGAACCACCCAGAACCTTGATGCACTGCACCCGGCGTGCGCCGGAGTTGTCAGCGACATCCAGATTGGTCTGCATCTGGATCATTTGGTTACTCCCGACCTTTGGGGACCGGCACGACCTTGATCATGGGCCGGCCCCAGGGTATCGATTAAACTGGGCCTCAGGCCGAAACCTCGGTGGCTTCGGTCAGCACGGTCCAGCGCTTGGTCTTCGAGATCGGCGCGCATTCGACGATGCGAACGATGTCACCCACCTTGAACTGGTTCTGCGCGTCATGCGCGCGGTATTTCTTGGACGAACGCACGGTCTTGTGCAGCAGCGGATGCTTGAAGCGACGCTCGACCAGAACGGTGACGGTCTGTTCGTTCTTGTCGCTGACGACCTTGCCTTGCAGGATGCGTTTGGGCATGGACCGGGCTCCTTAGTTCGACGCCGCGGCTTCAGCCGCTTTCTGGTTCAGAATGGTTTTCACACGGGCCACGTCGCGGCGGACGGAGCGCATGCGGGCGGTCGATTCGAGCTGGCCGGTGGCCTGCTGGAAGCGCAGGTTGAACGCTTCCTTCTTCAGCGCGAGCAGCTGTTCCTTCAGCTGGTCGGGCGTCTTGTCTTTCAGTTCCTGCGCTTTCATGCGCCTTTTCCTTTCAACATCACCGGCGAGCCCCTGCCATGCAGGGCCACCCTGATTCCGGTGGAGTTTCATGATGAAGGCCTGCCCATACAGGCTCGGCCGGATTTTGGCAACCCCGATTGTCCCGAGGAGGCCGGAAATGCAGCGCCCCGCCACTGTCGCGGCGGGGCGCAATCTGGAAGCGGTGGCGAATTACCAGTCTTCGCGCGCGACGATGCGGGTCAGCACCGGCAGCTTCTGCGCGCCCAGGCGCAGCGCCTCGCGGGCGATGACGTCGTTCACCCCGTCGATCTCGAACATGATCCGGCCGGGATGGACGCGGGCGGCCCAGTAATCCACCGAACCCTTGCCTTTACCCATCCGCACTTCGGTCGGCTTCGAGGAAACCGGCACATCCGGGAAAATCCGGATCCAGACCCGGCCCTGACGCTTCATGTGGCGGGTGATCGCGCGGCGGGCCGCCTCGATCTGGCGCGCGGTGACGCGCTCGGGCTCGATGGCCTTCAGCGCATAGGAGCCGAAGTTCAGGTTGAACCCGCCCTTGGCCTCACCGTGGATGCGGCCCTTGTGCTGTTTGCGGAACTTGGTCCGTTTCGGTTGCAGCATTGCTTCTTCTCCTTAGCGCGCGTCGCGGTCGCGATCACGGCGCGGGCCGCGGGGCGACGGGCCGTCCTGCGCTTCGGTCGCGCGGCGGTCGCGGGCCTGCGGATCATGCTCCATGATCTCGCCCTTGAAGATCCAGACCTTCACCCCGATGATCCCGTAGGGGGTCGAGGCTTCCGACAGCGCATAGTCGATGTCGGCGCGCAGCGTGTGCAGCGGCACCCGGCCTTCGCGATACCATTCGGTCCGGGCGATCTCGGCGCCGCCCAGGCGGCCCGACACGTTCACCCGGATGCCCAGGGCGCCCATGCGCATGGCGTTCTGCACCGCGCGCTTCATGGCGCGGCGGAACGACACCCGACGCTCGAGCTGCTGGGCGATCGACTCGGCCACCAGCTGGGCGTCCAGCTCGGGCTTGCGGACCTCGACGATGTTGAGGTGCAGTTCCGAGGCGGTGTAGTTCGCCAGCTTCTTGCGCAGGGTCTCGATGTCGGCGCCTTTCTTGCCGATGATGACACCCGGACGCGCGGCATAGATCGTCACGCGGCATTTCTTGTGCGGACGCTCGATCACCACGCGGCTGACGCCGGCCTGCTTGGCTTCCTTGTGGATGAAGTCGCGGATCTTCAGGTCTTCCAGCAGCAGATTGCCGTAATCCTTGTCATCCGCATACCAGCGGCTGTCCCAGGTGCGGTTGACCTGGAGACGCATCCCGATGGGGTTTACCTTCTGACCCATTACGCGCGCTCCCCGGCTTCGATGGCCTCGACCTGACGGACCTTGATGGTGATTTCCGAAAACGGCTTCATGATCTTGCCGTAACGACCACGGGCGCGCGGACGGCCACGCTTCATGACCAGGTTCTTGCCGACCCAGGCCTCGGCAACGATCAGGTTGTCGACGTCGAGGTTATGGTTGTTCTCGGCGTTGGCGATGGCCGACTGCAGGCATTTCTTGACATCGCCGGCGATGCGCTTGGACGAGAAGGTCAGGTCGGCCAGGGCCTTGTCCACCTTCTTGCCGCGGATCATCGCCGCAACCAGGTTCAGCTTCTGCGGCGAGGTGCGAAGCATCTTGGTCTTCGCAAACGCCTCGTTCTCCGCCACGCGGCGCGGATTTTGTTCCTTACCCATGACGCTTACTTCCTTTTCGCTTTCTTGTCGGCGGCGTGACCGTAATAGGTCCGCGTCGGCGAGTATTCACCGAACTTCTGGCCGATCATCTCTTCGGTCACCGAGACCGGGATGTGCTTCTGGCCGTTGTAGACGCCAAAGGTCAGGCCGACGAATTGCGGCAGAATGGTCGAACGACGCGACCAGATCTTGATGACGTCCGACTTGCCGGACTCGCGGGCTTTCTCGGCCTTGCGAAGCACATAAGCATCGACAAAGGGGCCCTTCCAAACAGAACGTGCCATGGATTAACGCCCCTTCTTCGCGTGACGCGACCGCAGGATATACTTGTCGGTCGATTTGTTCGTGCGGGTGCGGTTGCCCTTGGTGCCCTTGCCCCAGGGAGTAACCGGGTGACGACCGCCCGAAGTCCGGCCTTCACCACCACCATGCGGGTGGTCGATCGGGTTCATGGCCACGCCGCGCACGCTCGGGCGGATGCCCAGGTGCCGGTTGCGGCCGGCCTTGCCGAGGTTCTGGTTCGAATGGTCGGCATTCGACACGGCGCCGATGGTGGCCATGCATTCCTGGCGCACCAGGCGCAGCTCGCCCGAGGACAGGCGGATCTGGGCATAGCCGCCGTCGCGGCCGACGAACTGGGCATAGGTGCCAGCCGAGCGGGCGATCTGGCCGCCCTTGCCGGGCTTCAGCTCGACGTTGTGGACGATGGTGCCGATCGGCATGCCGCTGAAGGGCATGGCGTTGCCGGGCTTCACGTCCACCTTGGCGCCGGCCACCACCTTGTCGCCGACAGCCAGACGCTGGGGCGCGATGATATAGGCCTGCTCGCCGTCTTCATATTTGATCAGCGCGATGAAGGCGGTGCGGTTCGGGTCGTATTCGATCCGCTCGACGGTCGCCGGGACATCGAACTTGGTGCGCTTGAAATCGACGATGCGATAGAGACGCTTCGCCCCGCCGCCCTTGCGGCGCATCGTGATCCGTCCGGTGTTGTTCCGGCCGCCGTTCTTGGTCAGCCCCTCCGTGAGGGACTTGACCGGGCGCCCTTTCCAAAGCTCCGAACGGTCGATCAGAACCAGCCCACGCTGGCCAGGCGTCGTCGGCTTATACGACTTGAGTGCCATGCTTTCTGTCTTCCGTTGCTTTGGACCAAAGCTAGGTCCGTTTCAGTCAAATGGCGACGGCCCCGCTGCCGGGGCCGTCGATTCGCAGGCTTCTATCAGAGGCCGGTCGAGACGTCGATGCTGTTGCCAGCTTCCAGCGTCACATAGGCCTTCTTCACGTCCGAGCGGACGCCGGGGCGGCCGCGGAAACGCTTGGTCTTGCCCTTGGTGATGGTCGTGTTCACGGCCTTCACCTTGACGTTGAACAGGGCCTCGACGGCCTGCTTGATCGCCGGCTTGGTCGATTCCTTGGCCACCTGGAAGACATAGGCGTTCGCATCGCCCACCAGGGTGGCTTTTTCGGTGATGACCGGCTTGACGATCACGTCGTAATGTTCGGGTTTCACGCTCATTTCAGGCGAGCCTCCAGAGCTTCGACACCGGCGCGCGTCAGCACGAGCGTGTCGCGACGCAGGATGTCATAGACGTTGGCACCCATCGAGGGCAGCACATCGACGCCTTCCAGGTTGCGGGCGGCGCGGGCGAAATTCTCGTTCACCTCGGCCCCGTCGATCACCAGGACGCGCTTCCAGCCGTTTTCCTTGACCGCCTTGGCGACGGCCGCGGTCTTGGCTTCCGCGATGTTCAGGCTCTCCACCACGACCAGCTCACCCGCCGCGGCCTTGGCCGACAGCGCGTGCTTCAGGCCAAGCGCGCGAACCTTCTTGGGCAGGTCGAAGGCGTGGCTGCGCGGGGTCGGGCCCTTGTAGACGCCGCCGTGACGGAAGATCGGCGCCTTGCGGGAACCGTGGCGGGCGCCGCCGGTGCCCTTCTGGCGATAGATCTTCTTGGTCGAGTAGCTGACATCCGACTTGCCCAGCACCGAATGGGTGCCCGCCTGCGCCTTCGCACGCTGCCAGCGCACGACGCGGTGCAGCAGGTCCGCACGCGGTTCAAGCCCGAAGATGTCATCGCTCAGGTCGATGTCCCCGGCCTTGCCGGCATCGAGCGTGATAACGTCGAGTTTCATCAGTTGTCTCCTTCGGGCGCAGCGGCCTCGGCAGGGGCGGCAGCCTCGGCCTGGGCAGCTTTCGAACGGGTCGCGGCCGGGAAAACGGTGTTTTCGGCCAGCGGCTTCTTCACGGCGTCCTTGATCGTGACCCAGCCGCCCTTGGAGCCCGGAACCGAGCCCTTGACCATGATCAGGCCACGTTCGGCATCGGTCTTGACGACCTGGAGGTTCTGGGTGGTGACGCGCACGGCACCCAGGTGGCCGGCCATCTTCTTGCCCTTGAACACCTTGCCCGGATCCTGGCACTGGCCGGTCGAGCCGTGCGAGCGGTGGCTGATCGACACGCCGTGCGAGGCGCGCAGGCCGCCGAAATTGTGCCGCTTCATCGCACCGGCAAAGCCCTTGCCGATCGAGGTGCCGGCGATGTCGACATACTGGCCCTCGAAGTAGTGGTCGGCGACGATCTCCTCGCCCACCTCGACCAGGTTCTCGGCCGAGACGCGGAATTCCGCGATCTTGCGCTTGGGCGCGACATTCGCCTTGGCGAAATGGCCGCGCAGCGCGGCGGTCGTGCGCTTGGCTTTCGCCTCGCCCGCGCCGAGCTGCAGCGCCACGTAGCCGTCTTTCTCGGCGGTGCGCTGAGCGATGACCTGCACGTTGTCCACGTGCAACACGGTGACGGGCACCTGACGCCCGTCCTCCAGGAACAGCCGGGTCATGCCCAGCTTCTTGGCGATAACACCAGTCCGCAGCATGATGGCCTCCTTAAACCTTGATCTCGACATCCACGCCGGCGGCGAGGTCGAGCTTCATCAGGGCGTCAACGGTCTGCGGGGTCGGGTCGACGATGTCCAGCAGGCGCTTGTGCGTGCGGATTTCCCACTGGTCGCGGGATTTCTTGTCGATGTGCGGACCGCGCAGAACGGTGAATTTCTCGATCTTGTTGGGCAGCGGAATCGGGCCGCGGACCTGCGCGCCGGTGCGCTTGGCGGTGTTGACGATTTCCTGCGTGCTGGCATCCAGGACGCGATAATCGAACGCCTTCAACCGGATGCGGATATTCTGGCTTTGCATTCTCATCCCTCTTGCGGGGAGTTCAAGTTGAGAGGCTGACGACACACCACGCACCGCCAGCGTCGAACCGTATAAACAAGAGCAGGCCGCCTTGCGTGGCGGCCCGGCCCTGACAAGCCGATTCTTGGAAAACCGGCGATGATTGCGGGGATTTATCCGGTTCACGACCTGCGGTCAAGCTATCTTCACGCCGAACTCTGCCCTCATTGCGCGGGCTATCAAGGCGCTCTTGATCTGTCCCGGCACACGACGTGGCCATGCCGGAGAGCGCCCGCCGGTCGAAGCCATGTCGCGGGCGGGCGTCGCCATCCTGGATCCAGGAAAAGAAACACTGATGCGGCAAATGGCGCTCTACGCCGCCGCTCGGCTCCTGATCTTCGCCGAGGGATCGGCGATGCATGGGCGCCAGCTGTTGGGACGCGTCGACCAGAAGATCCTTGTCCTTCGGCGGCGCCCACAATCCCGGATGGCTTGGGCACAGTTGGAGCCGAGGTGCCGTAAGCTGGAATACGCGCCGATCATCAAGGCCTTTGCTATGCCCCTCCCCCTCAGGGCGTCCCCGTCCATCCCTACGGTATTGCCTTTTATAACAAGGATCCGCTGCTTAATACGCTGCGACGCAACGGCATCGACATTACGCCATATTGGGACGAAGAAGCCTATCGGCAGGCCATGAAGGTGGATGCTCATGCATGGTATCGGGGCGTCATGAGGCGGAGAATCATTCACCGCAAGAAGACCCTAGCGCATATCAGGACAGCATTCGATACGGCGGGCATCCCTGTTCCCTCCTGACGCTTTGCGGCACCTTCGGCAGGGCCCCTCCAAGCGCCCGGCGCGGCGTGCGCTGCTTCTTTCGTGCCCCAATATCCCGGGGTCCGGGGCAGAGCCCCGGCAGCCGCGCCCGGCAAGCAACCCCGCGGCCACCACCCCCGCGGCAAGGAAAAAGGCCGCCCCCTGCGGAGCGGCCCCTCATCGCGATATCCCTCGCGGGATCACCCGATGCTCATCACCCGATGCTCCCGGAAGGGCCGCGGCTGGAAGCCGCCGCCCCAAAGGATCACTTCAGGATCTTCGACACCACGCCGGCGCCGACCGTGCGGCCGCCCTCGCGGATGGCGAAGCGCAGCTTCTCCTCCATCGCGATCGGCGCGATCAGCTCGACCGTGAACTTCAGGTTGTCGCCCGGCATCACCATCTCGGTGCCCTCGGGAAGCTTCACCGTCCCGGTCACGTCCGTCGTGCGGAAGTAGAACTGCGGACGGTAGTTCGCGAAGAACGGCGTGTGACGGCCACCCTCTTCCTTGGTCAGGATATAGGCCTCGGCCTCGAACTCGGTATGCGGCGTCACCGAGCCGGGCTTGGCCAGAACCTGGCCGCGCTCCACCCCGTCGCGCTCCACGCCGCGCAGGAGCGCGCCGATGTTGTCGCCGGCTTCCCCGCGGTCCAGCAGCTTGCGGAACATCTCGACACCGGTGCAGGTCGTCTTCTTGGTCGGGCGGATGCCGACGATCTCAAGCTCGTCGCCCACGTTCACCGCGCCGCGCTCGACACGGCCCGTCACCACCGTGCCCCGGCCCGAGATCGAGAACACGTCCTCGATCGGCATCAGGAACGGCAGGTCCACCGCGCGCTCGGGCGTCGGGATGTATTCGTCCACGGCGGCGATCAGCGCGCGGATCGAATCCTCGCCGATCTCCTTGTCGCGGCCTTCCAGCGCCGCCAGCGCCGAGCCCTTGATGATCGGGATGTCGTCGCCGGGATAGTCGTAGGACGACAGCAGTTCGCGCACCTCCATCTCGACCAGTTCCAGCAGTTCCGCGTCGTCGACCTGGTCCACCTTGTTCAGGTACACCACCATGTAGGGGATGCCCACCTGGCGGCCCAGAAGGATGTGCTCGCGCGTCTGCGGCATCGGGCCGTCGGCCGCGTTCACCACCAGGATCGCGCCGTCCATCTGCGCCGCACCCGTGATCATGTTCTTCACGTAGTCCGCGTGGCCGGGGCAGTCCACATGCGCGTAGTGCCGGTTGGCCGATTCGTATTCCACATGCGCGGTCGAGATCGTGATCCCCCGGGCACGCTCCTCAGGAGCCCCGTCGATCTGGTCGTAGGCCTTGAATTCACCGAAATACTTCGTGATCGCAGCCGTCAGCGTCGTCTTGCCGTGGTCAACGTGACCAATCGTCCCGATGTTGACGTGCGGTTTCGTCCGTTCAAACTTTGCCTTTGCCATGGGCATGGCTCCTTATGTTGACGGTGCGTGCAGCCACGCACCCTACGGGGTTGGTAGGGTGCGCGGTTTCCCACGCACCGCCGGGATTACGCGTATTTCTTCTGGATCTCGTCCGAGATGTTCTGCGGCACGGCCTCGTAATGGTCGAACTGCATCGTGAACACCGCGCGGCCCGAGGACATCGAACGCAGGTTGTTGATATAGCCGAACATGTTGGCCAGCGGCACCATCGCGTCGATGACATTGGCATTGCCGCGGGTGTCCTGGCCGCGGACCATGCCGCGACGGCTGGTCAGGTCGCCGATGATCGAGCCGGTATATTCCTCCGGCGTGACCACTTCGACGCGCATGATCGGCTCGAGCAGCTTGGCGCCCGCCTTCTTCAGCCCTTCGCGCATGGCGGCGCGGGCGGCGATCTCGAAGGCCAGGACCGAGGAGTCGACGTCATGGAAGGCACCGTCGATCAGCGCCACCTTGAAATCGATCACCGGGAAGCCGGCCAGCGGACCCGAATCCATCACCGACTTGATGCCCTTCTCGACGCCCGGAATGTATTCCTTGGGCACGGCACCGCCGACGATCTTCGATTCGAACGAATAGCCCTCGCCCGGCTCGGTGGGCGTGATGACCAGCTTGACGCGCGCGAACTGGCCGGTACCGCCCGTCTGTTTCTTGTGCGTGTAGTCGATCTCGGCTTCGCGCGAGATGGTCTCGCGATAGGCCACCTGCGGGGCGCCGATATTCGCCTCGACCTTGAACTCGCGCTTCATGCGGTCCACCAGGATGTCGAGGTGAAGTTCGCCCATGCCCTTCATGATGGTCTGGCCCGATTCCAGGTCGGTCTCGACGCGGAAGGACGGGTCTTCGGCGGCCAGGCGCTGCAGGGCAAGGCCCATCTTTTCCTGGTCGGCCTTGGACTTCGGCTCGACGGCGATCTCGATCACCGGCTCGGGGAAGGTCATGGTTTCCAGGACCACCGGTTTCGCCGGGTCGCACAGCGTGTCGCCCGTGGTGGTTTCCTTCAGGCCCGCCAGGGCGATGATGTCGCCGGCGAAGGCTTCGTCGATCTCTTCGCGGTTGATGGCGTGCATCACCATCATCCGGCCGACGCGCTCGCGCTTGCCCTTGGTCGAGTTCAGCATCTGGTCACCCTTCTTCAGGGCGCCGGAATAGATCCGCGTGAAGGTCAGCGAGCCGACGAAGGGGTCGTTCATGATCTTGAACGCCAGCGCCGAGAACGGGTCCGAATCCGCGGCGTGACGGGCGATGTTGCGCTCTTCCGTCTCGTCGCCGGGGGCGAAGCCCATGTAGGCGGGAACGTCGGTCGGCGCCGGCAGGAAGTCCACCACCGCGTTCAGAAGCGGCTGCACGCCCTTGTTCTTGAAGGCCGAGCCGGCCATGACCGGGAAGAAGGACAGCGACAGCGTGCCCTTGCGGATCAGCTTGCGCAGCGTCGCCTCGTCGGGCTCGTTGCCTTCCAGGTAGGCTTCCATCGCCTCGTCGTCCTGTTCGACGGCGAGTTCGATCATCTTGCCGCGCCATTCCTCGGCGACGTCCTGCAGATCCTCGCGGATCGGCTGGCGAATCCAGGAGGCGCCCAGATCCTCGCCCCTCCAGACCCATTCTTCCATCTTGATCAGGTCGACGATGCCTTCCAGCTTGTCCTCGGCGCCGATCGGCAGGGCGATCGGGCAGGGGGTGCCGCCGGTGCGGTCCTTGATCATGGCGACGCATTTGAAGAAATCGGCACCGATCTTGTCCATCTTGTTGACGAAGACGATCCGCGGAACCTTGTAGCGGTCGGCCTGGCGCCACACCGTCTCGGTCTGCGGCTCGACGCCGGCGTTGCCGTCTAGCAGGCAGATCGCGCCGTCGAGCACGGCCAGCGAACGCTCGACCTCGATGGTGAAGTCGACGTGGCCGGGGGTGTCGATGATGTTGAAGCGGCAACGCTCCTTGTCATCGGGGGTGAAGTCCGCATCCTCGTGGCGCTGCCAGAAGGTGGTGGTCGCCGCCGAGGTGATGGTGATGCCGCGCTCGGCTTCCTGCTCCATCCAGTCCATGGTGGACGCACCTTCGTGCGTCTCGCCCATCTTGTGGTTCTTGCCGGTATAGAACAGGATGCGCTCGGTCGTCGTGGTCTTGCCCGCGTCGATGTGGGCCATGATCCCGAAGTTCCGGTAGCGCTCCAGCGGATATTCGCGTGCCATAAAGGGCCTTCCTTCCGGTTACCAGCGGTAGTGGCTGAACGCCTTGTTGGCGTCGGCCATCTTGTGCGTGTCCTCACGCTTCTTGACGGCGGTGCCGCGGCCGTTCACCGCGTCGGCCAGCTCGCCCGCGAGGCGCTCTTCCATGGTGTGTTCGTTGCGCTTTTTCGAAGCGTCGATCAGCCAGCGGATCGCCAGGGCCTCGCGGCGCGAGGGGCGAACCTCGACCGGAACCTGGTAGGTGGCGCCGCCGACCCGGCGCGAACGCACCTCGACCGAGGGCTTCACGTTGTCGAGCGCCTCGTGGAAGACCTCGATGGGCTCGCGCTTGAGCTTGCCCTGGACGCGGTCGAGGGCGCTGTAGACGATGCGTTCGGCAACCGATTTCTTGCCGTCGATCATCAGGTTGTTCATGAATTTGGTCAGCACGCGATCGCCATACTTGGCGTCGGGCAGGACTTCGCGCTTCTCAGCGGCGTGACGACGAGACATATGCGGATCTCCTTACTTCGGACGCTTGGCGCCGTATTTCGAACGACGCTGGCGACGGTCTTTGACGCCCTGGGTATCCAGCACACCGCGCAGGATGTGATAGCGGACACCCGGAAGGTCTTTCACCCGGCCGCCGCGGATCAGCACGACGCTGTGTTCCTGCAGGTTGTGCTTTTCGCCCGGAATGTAGGAGATGACTTCGAAACCATTGGTCAGGCGGACCTTGGCCACCTTACGCATGGCCGAGTTCGGCTTTTTCGGCGTCGTGGTATAGACGCGCGTGCATACGCCCCGCTTCTGCGGGCAGGATTGCAGATGCTGCGACTTCGAGCGCTGCACCTTGGGCTGCCGCGGTTTGCGGATCAGCTGTTGGATCGTCGGCATTCGGTTCCCCGTCTTGCTTTCGTCAATACTCGCAGCCATCGGCTGCGCCACTTCTCGACGGCGAATCACGCCTATCGTGAAACGCCACAACCCATCCTGTCCCCGAAACCGGGGAGGACGGGCTGAATTACCAGAGGATCGGGGCATTCGGCCCGGATCATGACCACAGAGGTTCTGGGCCCCGATCAGATTCCTGACGGGTGAAGGCGCGTATATGGGCAAACCGGGGGTGAGTCAACAACCCCGCCGCCGCTCTTCACCCCGGCCACAGGCGCCGCGCGCCCTCGTCCAGTCCGGGCAGGTCGATGCGGAAACGGTCGGCCAGCAAGGCGGGCATCACGGCCCCCTGCCCCTCGATCGGATAGCCCGCGCCGACCGCGCCGGAATCGTTGTCGCGGTGCAGCATCCGCGCATACATCACCTTGCCGGGCATGGTCACGCCGGGCATGGACATCGCCACCTTCCAATGCGGGAAATGCAGCGCGCAGCGCCCGGCATCGGGCGGCAGGTAGATGGTCAGCGCCGCGCTGGCATTGTGGATCATCCGCAGTTCCGCGCCGATCCCCCCTGCCCCCGCGCGCAGGACCACGCCGCGGGAATAGTCGCAGGACAGCCGGCGCCTTTGCCGCCAAAGCGGCTGCATCGCCGCGAAATCGCGGCGGGCGTCGCGGATATAGTCCACCGCCACCGCATCGTCGTCGTCATGGCGGAAATGGCCGACGACATCGGCCCCCGGCTCGACATGGGGGGCGACGGCGGCCATGCAGGCCTCCACATGCCGCTCCATCGGCGGGACCAGGGCCAGCCGCGCCTGCGGCATGATCCCGGCCAGTTCGCGCAGCCGCGACAGCCAGGGCTCGGGCAGGTCCGGCCCCGTCATCAGCACCAGGGTGAAATCCGGATCGGTCTGGGCCAGCCAGCCGGGCAGCGCGACATGCTCGAACCAGAACCAGCGCCGCGCCAGCCGCGCGGGGTCATAGAGGAACGCCCGCCGCTCCTCCAGCGACTCGTGCGCGACCTGGAAGCCGCGCCCGCCGAGATAGGAAAACCGGCACAGGCCCAGCATCTGCACCCGCATCACCCCCTCCCCTGCAACCGTCGCTCGCGCAGGATGGTATAGATGCCCGCCCCCACCACCAGCGCCGAGCCGGCCCAGGTCCACAGGTCCGGCCATTCGCCGAAGATCGCCAGCCCCAGCACCACCGCCCAGACCAGCGAGGTATAGCGGAAGGGCGCGACGACCGAGATCTCGCCCACCCGCATGGTGGCGACGGCGGTGATATAGCCCACGGTCAGGAACCCCGCGGCCATCGCCAGCAGCGCGAACTCGGCCAGGGTGGGGATGCGCCAGCTTTCCGTCCAGCCCAGCACGAAGCCCGACAGCATCACCGCCAGCGCCGCGTAAAAGGCGATGGCCGAAGAGCCGACCCCGACCGAGAAGGTCCGCGTCACCAGGTCGCGCAGCACGATCAGCAGCATCGCCGCCAGCGCCACCGCCGACCACAGGTCGAAAGCCCCGGTCCCCGGCCGCAGGATCAGCAGCACGCCCAGAAAGCCGATGCCGACCGCCAGCAGCCGCCGCCAGCCCAGCCTTTCGTGAAAGAACAGCGCCGCCGCCAGCGTCACCGCCAGCGGCAGCGCCTGCATGATCGCCGAGATGTCGGCCAGCGCCATGCGCCGCAGCGCCAGCAGGTAGAACACCGTCGAGATCACGTCGGCCACCGTGCGCAGCGCCAGCGGCCAGACGTCGCCGCGCGGCACCCGCAGCCGGACGCCGCCCTGCGCCCGCGCGATCAGCACCATGGTCAGCAGCACCATGGCGCCGCGGATGGCGATGGATTCGTAGAGCGGCAGGCTTTGCGTCACCGCCTTCATCAGCGCGTCGTTGCAGATAAAGGCCGCCATGCTGAGCATCATCAGCGCCGAGCCGCGCAGGTTGTCGGCGGCACTGGCCGAAAAGACCTGCGGCTCGGCGGGCGGCCGACCCTTTCGACCCGATGAAAGAAGCGGCGTGCGCATGGCGATTCCCGGCGGTTTTCCAATGCTTAGGAAAGCCGCAGAAAGAAAGCCATAGCCTGTCAAGCGCACCCGCAGCCGGTCGGCGGTTCCGCGGCCTTTTGGCCACGAACCGCCCTGGCACCCCGGCCGCGAGCCGCTGTCCGGCCCATGGGAAACCGCGATCAGGCGTTGCGCCTGTACCACTGCTTCTTCCAGCCCGATCGGAATATCAGATAGCCGACCAGAACCAGAACGCCGCCGATGCCGCCATTCCTCAGCGCCCAGGAGAAGTTGGAGGTCAAGGCCAGCAAGGCGTCCAGCAGCATGGCCACGCCGAAAACCACCGCAAGCCCGCCGATGATGATCGGCCACAGGCTGCGTCGCAGGTTGGCCCCGCAGCCGGCGCAAACCGTAAAACCTTCCTTAACCTCCGAGCCGCAATGCCCACACAGCTGCATGGATGTTCCTCCTCGACAATCGTTACCCTGGCGTTACCCCGGCCGGCCGAAGCCCGGAAACGCAAGGGACATCGGCAGGACGGCGGGCCGTTCACCGCAAGAAGGCGCCCAGGCAACCTTCGGCGGATAATGCCCGTGCCATGCAATCCCAGATTGCCGAAACGGAGGCAAGCCCGCCCCAGCAAAAAGGCCCGGCATCGCTGCCGGGCCTTTCCAGTTTCATCCGCGGGCGATCACTCGTCGCCGCCGACCTCGGCCGGGGTGTCTTCCGGCGCGATCAGCGCGGCGGCGGCTTCCGCCTCGGCGCGGCGCGCCTCGATCACCTCGTGGTCGCGATCGGTGGCGATGCGGCGCACGCGGGCCGTGGCCCCGCCGGTGCCGGCCGGGATCAGCCGGCCGACGATCACGTTCTCCTTGAGCCCGACCAGCTTGTCGCGCTTGCCCTGGACGGCGGCCTCGGTCAGCACGCGGGTCGTCTCCTGGAACGAGGCGGCCGAGATGAAGCTGCGGGTCTGCAGCGACGCCTTGGTGATGCCCAGCAGCACCGGCTCGCCGGTGGCCGGACGGCCGCCCTTGGCTTCGATCTTGGCGTTCTCTTCCTCGAACTCGTCGCGGTCGACATGCTCGCCCTTCAGCAGCGTGGTGTCGCCGCTGTCGAGGATCTCGATCTTTTGCAGCATCTGGCGAACGATCACCTCGATGTGCTTGTCGTTGATCTTCACGCCTTGCAGCCGGTAGACGTCCTGCACCTCGTCGATCAGGTAATCGGCCAGAGCCTCGATCCCCATGATGCGCAGGATGTCATGCGGCGCCGGGTTGCCGTCCATGATGTAGTCGCCCTTCTGCACGAAGTCGCCTTCCTGCACCGGGATGTGCTTGCCTTTCGGCACCATGTATTCGACCGGCTCCAGCGTGTCGTCGGCGGGCTGGATGGCGATGCGGCGCTTGTTCTTGTAGTCCTTGCCGAAGCGCACATAGCCGTCCAGTTCGGCGATGATCGCGTGATCCTTGGGACGACGAGCCTCGAACAGTTCCGCCACGCGGGGCAGACCCCCGGTGATGTCCTTGGTCTTGGCGCCTTCGCGCGGGATACGCGCCACCACGTCGCCGGCGCGGATCTCCTGGCCTTCTTCGACCGACAGGATCGCCTCGACCGACATCGGATAGGTGACCGGGTTGCCCTGTTCGTTGCGCACCGGCTCGCCATCCTGGTCGACGATGATGATCTCGGGCTTCAGCTCGTTGCCCTTGGGGGCCGAGCGCCAGTCCGTCACGATCTTCTGCGTCATGCCCGTCGCGTCGTCGGTCTCGTCGCGGACCGAAATGCCGCTGATGAGGTCGACATATTTCGCGATGCCCGCCTTCTCGGCGATGATCGGCAGGGTATAGGGGTCCCATTCGAACATCTTCTGGCCGCGCGCCACGGCATCGCCTTCGCGCACGAACAGTTTCGAGCCGTAGAACAGCTTGTGGCTGGCCAGCGTGTCGCCCGTCGCGCCCTTGATGTGCAGCTGCATGTTGCGGCTCATCACGATCAGCTCGCCATTGGCGTTTTCCAGCGTGCTTTCGTTCTCGAAAGCCACCGTGCCCTCTTGCGCCGCGGCGATGAAGGACTGCTGGCCGCCCTGGGCGATGCCGCCGATGTGGAAGGTCCGCATCGTCAGCTGCGTGCCCGGCTCGCCGATGGACTGGGCGGCGATGATGCCGACCGCCTCGCCGATGTTGACCAGCGTGCCGCGGGCCAGGTCGCGGCCATAGCACAGCGCGCAGACCCCGTCGTCCGATTCGCAGGTCAGGGCCGAGCGGATGCGCACGTTCTGCACGCCCGCCACCTCGATCTCGTCGGCCTTGCGCTCGTCGATCAGCTCGTTCTTGCGCACGATGACCACGTCCTCGCCCGGAACCAGCACGTCCTCGGCCGCGACGCGGCCCAGCACGCGCTCGGAAAGCGGGCTGACGACTTCGCCGTCGTTGACCGCGGCCGATGCGGTGATCGCCCGCTCGGTGCCGCAATCATGCTCGCGGATGATGCAGTCCTGCGCCACGTCCACCAGGCGGCGGGTCAGGTAGCCCGAGTTCGCCGTCTTCAACGCGGTGTCCGACAGGCCCTTGCGCGCGCCGTGGGTCGAGTTGAAGTATTCAAGAACGGTCAGGCCTTCCTTGAAGTTCGAGATGATCGGCGTCTCGATGATCTCGCCGTTCGGCTTGGCCATCAGGCCGCGCATGCCGCCCAGCTGCTTCATCTGGCTGACCGAGCCCCGCGCGCCCGAATGCGCCATCATGTAGACCGAGTTCGGCTCCAGCTCGGCGCCGTTTTCGTCCTTCTTGGTGGCCGAGATGGTCTTCATCATGGCGTCGGTGACGCGGTCGTTGCATTTCGACCAGGCATCGACGACCTTGTTGTATTTCTCGCCCTGGGTGATCAGGCCGTCCAGGTATTGCTGCTCGAACTGCTTGACCTGGTCCTGCGTCTCCTCGACCAGGTCCCATTTCGTCGGCGGCACGACCATGTCGTCCTTGCCGAAGGAAATGCCGGCGCGGAACGCCTCGCGGAAGCCCAGGCCCATGATCTGGTCGCAGAAGATCACCGATTCCTTCTGGCCGCAGTAGCGGTAGACGGTGTCGATGACGTTCTGGATGTCCTTCTTGCGCAGCAGGCGGTTGACCAGCTCGAAGGGCGCCTTGGCGTTCTTGGGCAGCAGCGCGCCCAGGCGGATGCGGCCGGGCGTGGTCTCGAAGCGCTTGATGACCTCGTTGCCGTTCTCGTCGATCTGCGGCAGGCGGGCGGTGATGCGGGCATGCAGATGCACCGCGCCCGAGGCCAGCGCGTGTTCCACTTCCTCGAGGTTGGCAAAGACCATGCCTTCGCCCTTCATGCCCTCGCGCTCCATGGTCGTGTAGTAGAGACCAAGGACCATGTCCTGCGACGGCACGATGATCGGCGCGCCGTTGGCGGGCGACAGCACGTTGTTCGTGGACATCATCAGCACGCGCGCTTCCAGCTGCGCCTCAAGCGACAGCGGGACGTGGACGGCCATCTGGTCGCCGTCGAAGTCGGCGTTGAAGGCCGAGCAGACCAGCGGGTGCAGCTGGATCGCCTTGCCTTCGATCAGGATCGGCTCGAAGGCCTGGATGCCCAGGCGGTGCAGCGTCGGCGCACGGTTCAGCAGCACCGGATGCTCGCGGATCACCTCGTCCAGGATGTCCCAGACCTCGGGACGCTCTTTCTCGACCAGCTTCTTGGCCTGCTTGACGGTGCTGGAAAGCCCCTTGGCCTCAAGCCGCGAATAGATGAAGGGCTTGAACAGCTCCAGCGCCATCTTCTTCGGCAGGCCGCATTGGTGCAGCTTCAACTCCGGCCCGGTCACGATGACCGACCGGCCCGAGAAGTCGACCCGTTTCCCCAGAAGGTTCTGGCGGAACCGGCCCTGCTTGCCCTTCAGCATGTCCGACAGCGATTTCAGCGGGCGCTTGTTGTTGCCGGTGATGACGCGGCCGCGGCGGCCGTTGTCGAACAGCGCATCGACCGATTCCTGCAGCATCCGCTTTTCGTTGCGCACGATGATGTCGGGCGCACGCAGCTCGATCAGCCGCTTCAGGCGGTTGTTGCGGTTGATCACCCGGCGATACAGGTCGTTCAGGTCGGACGTGGCAAAGCGGCCGCCGTCCAGCGGCACCAGCGGGCGCAGTTCCGGCGGGATGACCGGGATCACCGTCAGCACCATCCATTCGGGACGGTTGCCCGACTCGAGGAACGATTCAACGATCTTCAGCCGCTTGATGATCTTCTTCGGCTTCAGCTCGCCCGTCGCTTCCTTCAGCTCCTCGCGCAGCTGTTCGGCGGTGGCGGCCAGGTCGATGTTGGCCAGCATCTCGCGGATCGCCTCGGCGCCGATATTGGCGGTGAAGGCGTCGGCGCCATACTGGTCCTGCGCGTCGAGGAATTCCTCTTCGGTCAGCAGCTGGCCATAGCTCAGGTCGGTCAGGCCCGGCTCGATGACGACGTAGTTCTCGAAATACAGGATGCGCTCAAGGTCGCGCAGCGTCATGTCCAGCATCAGGCCGATGCGCGAGGGCAGCGACTTCAGGAACCAGATATGCGCGACCGGGGCGGCCAGCTCGATATGGCCCATGCGCTCGCGCCGGACCTTTTGCAGCGTCACCTCGACGCCGCATTTCTCGCAGACCAGGCCGCGATACTTCATGCGCTTGTATTTGCCGCAGAGGCATTCGTAGT
The DNA here is from genome assembly GCF_018499825.1 of Paracoccus sp. pheM1. Classification (NCBI taxonomy): domain Bacteria; kingdom Pseudomonadati; phylum Pseudomonadota; class Alphaproteobacteria; order Rhodobacterales; family Paracoccaceae; genus Paracoccus; species Paracoccus sp. pheM1. The sequence goes on along the minus strand of NZ_JAGXCX010000001.1, from coordinate 337,827 downwards.
CCTTGATCGGGCCAAAGATGCGCGCGCAGAACAGACCGTCACGCTCGGGCTTGAACGTGCGGTAGTTGATGGTCTCGGGCTTCTTCACCTCGCCATAGGACCAGGCGAGGATTTCCTCGGGCGAGGCCAGCGAGATCTTGATTTCGTCGAACTGCCGCGGCGCAGCCAGCGGGTTCAGGGGATTGGTGGCGAGTTCCTGGTTCATTTTCAAATCCTAATGAGGGGCGCGGGGGCGTGGCAACGGACCGGCGGGGTGCGCCCTGGCGCACCCCCGAAGCGATCCGTCACTCCTCGTCCTCCGCATCCAGGAGTTCCATGTTGAGGCCCAGACCCCGGACCTCCTTGACCAGGACGTTGAACGATTCCGGCACGCCGGCCTCGAAATTGTCCTCGCCCTTGACGATGCTCTCATAGACCTTGGTCCGGCCGGCCACGTCGTCCGACTTGACCGTCAGCATCTCTTGCAGGGTATAGGCGGCGCCATAGGCTTCCAGCGCCCAGACCTCCATCTCGCCCAGACGCTGGCCGCCGAACTGCGCCTTGCCGCCCAGCGGTTGCTGCGTGACAAGCGAGTAAGGCCCGGTCGAACGCGCGTGCATCTTGTCGTCGACAAGGTGGTGCAGCTTCAGGACGTATTTCATCCCGACGGTGACCGGGCGCGCGAACTGCTCGCCGGTGCGGCCGTCGAAGACGATGGACTGGCCCGAGGTGTCGAAGCCCGCACGGCGCAGCGCGTCGTTCACGTCCGCCTCTTTCGCGCCGTCGAAGACGGGCGTCGAGATCGGAACGCCGCCGCGCACCGCATCGGCATGCTCCAGCAGGGTCTCGTCATCCATGCCCTCGAAGGTCTCGGCATAGAAGTCGTCGCCATAGCCGTTCCGCATCGCCTCGCGCACCGGGCTCATGTCGCCGTTGCGGCGATAGTCCTGCAGCGCCTCGTCGATCTTGATGCCCAGGCCGCGCGACGCCCAACCCATGTGGGTTTCCAGGATCTGGCCCACGTTCATCCGCGAGGGCACGCCCAGCGGGTTCAGCACCAGGTCGACCGGGGTGCCGTCGGACAGGAAGGGCATGTCCTCGATCGGCACGACCTTGGAGACGACGCCCTTGTTGCCGTGACGGCCGGCCATCTTGTCGCCCGCCTGCAGCTTGCGCTTCACCGCGACGAAGACCTTGACCATCTTCATCACGCCCGGAGGCAGGTCGTCGCCCTGGCGCACCTTTTCGACCTTGTCGTCGAAACGGTTGTCCAGCGCCCGCTTCTGCGCGTCGAATTGCTGGTTCAGCGCCTCGACTTCCTTGGCGGTGTCCTCGTCGGCGACGGCAAGCTGCCACCACTGGCCCCGGCTCAGCTGGCCCAGCAGGTCCTCGTCCACCACGGCGCCGGCGCGGATGCCTTTCGGCCCCTTGACGACTTCCTTGCCCATGATCAGCGATTTCAGGCGCGCATAGATGTTGCGCTCCAGGATCGCCAGCTCGTCGTCGCGGTCGCGGGCCAGGCGCTCGACTTCCTCGCGCTCGATCTGCAGCGCGCGCTCGTCCTTGTCGACGCCGTGGCGGTTGAACACCCGGACCTCGACGATGGTGCCATAGGCCCCCGGCGGCAGACGCAGCGAGGTGTCGCGCACGTCCGACGCCTTTTCGCCGAAGATGGCGCGGAGCAGTTTCTCCTCCGGCGTCATCGGGCTTTCGCCTTTCGGGGTGATCTTGCCGACCAGGATGTCGCCCGGACCCACTTCGGCGCCGATATAGACGATGCCGGCCTCGTCGAGGTTGCGCAGCGCCTCTTCACCGACGTTCGGGATGTCGCGGGTGATCTCTTCCGGGCCCAGCTTGGTGTCGCGCGCCGCAACCTCGTATTCGTCGATATGGATCGAGGTGAACACGTCGTCGCGGTGGATCCGCTCGGAGATCAGGATCGAGTCCTCGTAGTTGTAGCCGTTCCAGGGCATGAAGGCCACGACCACGTTGCGGCCGATCGCCAGTTCGCCCTGGTCGGTCGAGGGACCGTCGGCCACGACCTGGCCCTTGACCACCCTGTCGCCTACCTTGACCAGCGGGCGCTGGTTGATGGTCGAGGACTGGTTCGAACGCTTGAACTTGCGCAGGCGATAGATGTCCACGCCCGCATCGCCCGCGCCCAGGTCCTCGGTGGCGCGGATAACGATACGCTGCGCGTCGACCTGGTCGATGATGCCGCCGCGACGGGCCATGATGGCCGCCCCGGAATCGCGCGCCACGGTCGCTTCCATGCCGGTGCCGACGAAGGGCGCCTCGGCCCGCAGCAGCGGAACCGCCTGGCGCTGCATGTTCGAGCCCATCAGCGCGCGGTTGGCGTCGTCGTTTTCAAGGAAGGGGATCAGCGCCGCGGCGACCGAAACCAGCTGTTTCGGCGACACGTCGATCAGGTCCACCGCCTCGACCGGGTTCAGCATGAAGTCGCCGGCCTGGCGGGTCGAGACCAGCTCCTGCACGAAGCGGCCTTCGCCGTCCAGCTCGGCATTGGCCTGGGCGATGGTGTGGCGCATCTCCTCGGTGGCGGACATGTAGATCACGTCATCCGTCACCTGGCCCTCGACCACCTTGCGATAGGGGGTCTCGATGAAGCCGTATTTGTTCACGCGGGCAAAGGTCGCGAGGCTGTTGATCAGGCCGATGTTCTGGCCTTCCGGCGTCTCGATCGGGCACATCCGGCCATAATGGGTCGGATGGACGTCGCGCACCTCGAAGCCGGCCCGCTCGCGGGTCAGGCCGCCCGGCCCAAGCGCCGACAGGCGCCGCTTGTGGGTGACTTCCGACAGCGGGTTGGTCTGGTCCATGAACTGCGACAGCTGCGAGGAGCCAAAGAACTCGCGCACCGCGGCCGCGGCCGGCTTGGCGTTGATCAGGTCCTGCGGCATCACCGTGTCGATCTCGACGCCCGACATGCGCTCGCGGATCGCGCGTTCCATGCGCAGCAGGCCGATGCGATACTGGTTCTCCATCAGCTCGCCGACCGAGCGCACCCGGCGGTTGCCCAGGTGGTCGATGTCGTCGATCTCGCCCTTGCCGTCGCGCAGTTCCACCAGCCCGCGGATACAGGCGATGATGTCCTCCTTGCGCAGGGTGCGCTGGGTGTCCGGCGCATCCAGGTCAAGGCGCATGTTCATCTTGACCCGGCCCACGGCGGACAGGTCATAGCGCTCGCTGTCGAAGAACAGGCTGCCGAACAGCGCCGAGGCGGCGTCGACGGTCGGCGGCTCGCCGGGACGCATGACGCGATAGATGTCCATCAGCGCGCCTTCGCGGCTCATGTTCTTGTCGGCCGCCATGGTGTTGCGGATATAGGGGCCGACGTTGACATGGTCGATGTCGAGGACCGGGATCTCCTCGATGCCGTTGTCCAGCAGCACCTTGAGCAGCCCGCCCGAAATCTCGCCGTCGCGGTCGTATTCGACGGTGATCTCGTCGCCGGCCTCGGCATAGATCAGGCCGGTCTGCTCGTTGATGATGTCCTTGGCGACGAAGCGGCCGATGATCTTTTCGAACGGCAGCAGCAGGTTCACGTCGCCCTGTTCGATCAGCTGCTTGACCAGCCGCGGCGTCACCTTGTCGCCGGCCTTGGTGATGACCTCGCCGCTCTCGGCGTTCACCAGGTCATAGGTCGGGCGGGTGCCGCGCACGCGCTCGGGGAAGAACTTCGTGACCCAGCCCGCGGCCTGCCCCTTGCCGGCGCGCTGCAGCTTGTAGTCCACGGTATTGTAGAAGGCATCCATGATGCCCTCCTGGTCCATGCCGAGCGCATAGAGCAGCGTCGTCACCGGCAGCTTCCGGCGGCGGTCGATGCGCGCAAAGACCAGGTCCTTGGCGTCGAATTCGAAGTCCAGCCACGAGCCGCGATAGGGAATGATGCGGCAGGCGAACAGCAGCTTGCCCGAGGAATGGGTCTTGCCGCGGTCATGGTCGAAGAACACGCCGGGCGAACGGTGCATCTGCGACACCACGACGCGCTCGGTCCCGTTCACGATGAACGTCCCGTTCTGCGTCATGAGCGGCATGTCGCCCATGTAGACGTCCTGTTCCTTGATGTCCTTGACCGATTTGGCGCCGGTCGCCTCGTCGACATCGAACACGATCAGACGCAGCGTCACCTTCAGCGGCGCGGCATAGGTCATGTCGCGGCTCTGGCACTCGTCCACGTCGTATTTCGGCTTTTCCAGCTCGTATTTCACGAATTCCAGCGTCGCCGTCTCGTTGAAGTCCTTGATCGGGAACACCGACTGGAAGACGCCCTGGATGCCTTCGCCGTCCTGATGGCCCTCGGCGTCGCCGGAGCGCAGGAACAGGTCATAGGAGGATTTCTGAACCTCGATCAGGTTCGGCATCTCCAGAACTTCGCGGATATTGCCATAGTAACGCCGGATGCGTTTCTGGCCGACATAAGCTTGCGCCATAGAGGGTCTTACCTTTCGTCTTTCGCTTGCAGCGGCCGTCGGGGCCCGACCGGCGCAAGGCGGCGAATGAGGGGCGGGGTTCCATTCGTGCCGCGCGTCCCACCGCGAGGCTCCCGAACCCCGAACATGCCCTGAAGGAAGGTCTGGCGGACAAACCGCCCTTCAAGACAGGTTCGGCAGGGTCCGGGAAAACCCCGGACCCTGCCCATTTCTTGCAGTCAATCGGCCGAAACGGCCAATTACTTCAGCTCGACCTTGGCGCCAGCCGCTTCGAGCTTCTTCTTCATTTCCTCGGCGTCGGCTTTCGAGGCACCCTCTTTCACCTTGCCGCCGGCTTCGACCAGATCCTTGGCTTCTTTCAGGCCCAGGCCGGTGATGCCGCGCACTTCCTTGATCACGTTGATCTTGTTGGCGCCGGCGTCCAGCAGGACGACGTCGAATTCGGTCTTTTCCTCAGCGGCTTCGGCGGGGGCGCCGGCAGCCGGACCGGCCATCATGACCGCGCCGCCAGCGGCGGGCTCGATGCCGTATTCGTCTTTCAGGATGTTTTTCAGTTCCTGGGCTTCCAGCAGGGTCAGGCCCACGATTTCTTCGGCGAGTTTCTTCAGATCAGCCATTTTTCCGTTCTTTCCATTAAGTGTTCCAACGTCGGGGTTTCAACCCCACGACGGAATGGGGATTGCCTCAGGCGGCCTCGCGCTCTTCCAGAGTCGAGAGGATGCCCGCGATGTTGCTGGCAGGTGCGCCGATCGCGCCCGCGATGTTGGAAGCAGGGGCACCGATGCAGGCCACGATCGAAGCGATAAGCTCCTCGCGCGACGGCATCTGGGCCACGGCTTTCACACCGGCAGGGTCAAGCGCCGTGTCGCCCATGGCACCGCCCAGGATCACGAACTTGTCGTTCCCCTTGGCGTATTTATCCGCGACCTTGGCGGCAGCCACCGGGTCTTCGGAAAAGGCGAGCACGGTCATACCCGTCAGATAGTCGGCGATGCTTGCGCAAGGCTTCCCATCCAGGGCGATCTTGGCGAGCCTGTTCTTGGCAACGCGAACGGACCCGCCGGCTTCGCGCATCTGCGCGCGCAGGTCCTGCATCTGGGCAACCGTCATTCCCTCGTAGCGGGCAACCACCACGACGCCAGAGGCTTCAAAGATCTGGCCGAGTTCTTCGACCACCTGTTCTTTTTGCGCTCTATCCACGGTTTCACTCCAAGTTGGGGGTTTCCCCCCGGCTCTCACTTTCCAGCCGCCCGAACAGCGACTGGAGGGTCCGTGACGGTCCCAAGATCACCCGGAGCGAGGCCCGGAAAATGGTCTTGATCCCATCTCAGGAAGGACGATTAAGCGGCCCGGATCAATGATCGCGTCCCGCACCCTCCGTCTCGGACAGGACGGGGCATCGCTGCCCCGCCATCCGCCGGCGCCCTGTTGAAGGAAGCCGGCGAAATTCCTGCCGCGTCACTGCGCGGCGGTCGAAGCCAGGTCCAGCGACACGCCCGGACCCATGGTCGAGCTGATCGAGACCTTCTTGACATAGGTGCCCTTGGCGCCCGAGGGCTTGGCCCGGTTCACCGCATCCACGAAGGCGCGGATGTTCTCGGCCAGCTTCTCGGCGTCGAACGAGGCCTTGCCGACGCCGGCATGGACCACGCCCGCCTTCTCGGCCTTGAACTGGACCTCGCCGCCCTTGGCGGCCTCGACGGCACCCTTCACGTCCATCGTCACCGTGCCGACCTTGGGGTTCGGCATCAGGTTGCGCGGGCCCAGGATCTTGCCCAGACGGCCGACCAGCGGCATCATGTCCGGGGTGGCGATGCAGCGATCGAACTCGATCTTGCCCGACTGGATCGTCTCCATCAGGTCTTCCGCACCGACGATCTCGGCGCCGGCGGCCTTCGCCTCGTCAGCCTTGGGGCCGCGGGCGAAGACGGCGACGCGCACGTCCTTGCCGGTGCCGTTGGGCAGGGTCACGACGCCGCGGACCATCTGGTCGGCATGGCGGGGATCGACGCCCAGGTTCATCGCGATCTCGACGGTCTCGTCGAATTTCGCGCTGGCGTTCTCCTTGACCAGCTTGACGGCTTCCTCGACCGCGAGGTTGGCCTTGCCGGCAAAGGCGGCGCGGGCGGCGGCTTGTTTTTTCGACAGTTTAGCCATGGCTTAGCCTTTCACCTCGATGCCGATCGAACGCGCCGAGCCCAGGATGATCTGCATCGCGGCCTCCACGTCGTTCGCGGACAGATCCTTCATCTTGGCTTCGGCGATCTCGCGGACCTGCTTGACGGTCACGGTGCCGGCGACCTGGCGGCCGGGCTTTTCCGAACCCTTGGCCCGGTTGCGCTTGCCCTGCGGCTTCAGGCCGGCGGCCTTCTTCAGCAGGAACGAGGCCGGGGGCGTCTTGGTCTCGAAGGTAAAGGACTTGTCGGCGTAATAGGTGATCACGACCGGAACAGGCGAGCCCTGCTCCATCTCCTGCGTGCGCGCGTTGAACGCCTTGCAGAATTCCATGATGTTGATGCCGCGCTGACCCAGGGCCGGGCCGACGGGCGGGGACGGGTTCGCCTGACCCGCCTTGATTTGCAGCTTGAGGCTGCCGACAACTTTCTTGGCCATCTGGCCCTCTCCTTATCATCACGCCCCGAAAAGGGGCCGACTTAGCGGTGCGGCTGGGCCCCGAAGGGCCGGCGCCTCCCGCAGACGATCACGCGGTCTTGGAGACCTGCGTGAATTCCAGCTCGACCGGGGTCGGGCGGCCGAAGATGGACACCGTGACCTTGATGCGGTTCGCGGCCTCGTCCACTTCCTCGACCATGCCCGAGAAGCCCTCGAAGGGCCCGTCGGTCACGTTCACCTTTTCGCCCACGTCGAACCGGATCAGGTTGCGCGGCGCCACCTCGGCCCCGCCCTCGCCGGTGCGATGCAGGATCGCGTTCACCTCGTCGTCGCGCATCGGCATCGGCTTGCCCTGCGCGCCCAGGAAGCCGGTGACGCGGTTGATCGAGTTCACCAAGTGATAGGTCTTGTCCGACAGCTCCATGCGCACCAGCACATAACCGGGCATGAAGCGGCGCTCGGACGTGACCTTCTTGCCGCGGCGGATCTCGATCACTTCCTCGGTCGGGACCAGCACTTCGTCGATCTCGTCCTCGAGGCCCTTCTCGACCACGGCCTGGCGAATCGCCTCGGCGACCTTCTTTTCAAAGTTCGACAGGACGCTGACCGAATACCAACGCTTTGCCATGTCTCGATCGACCCCTGTTTCCTTCCGGGCGAGCCAAGGCCAACCCATTGAATTCCTTGTCCGCCCCGGCCTACCCCTTGGCAATCGCCGCAGGCGCCGGCCAAATTGAAATCGGCGCGCACGACCGAATCGATGCACGCCGTATCACGGGCAGGTCGGGCGGACATAACGCCCCCTGCCCTTCAATGCAAGCCCTCAGCTGCCGACCAGGTTGATGACGACCGAAAGGCCGGTCTTGATCAGCAGGTCGACGAGGAAGAAGAAGATCGAGGCCAGCGTCGCCATGATGAAGACCATGATCGTGGTCGTCACCACCTCGCGGCGGGTGGGCCAGGTGATCTTGCCAAGCTCGGCGCGGACCTGGCTGATGAACTGGACGGGATTGGCCATGGGTTTTCCTTCGGTCTTGCAGCGGGTCAGATAGCCTGCGTCGGCCGGCATTTCAAGCGCCGATCTGAGCGGCGGCGATCACGGCTCCAGGAACTCGACCCCCGGCATGGCGCGCAGGGCGGCGATGTCCTGCGCATAGTTGCGGGCCGAGCGGGCATGGGTCTCGTCATCCAGCAGGCGCAGCCGGGCATGGCCCGAGGCGGGCTGGAACCGCTCGCGCGCACGTCGCGCCAGGGTGCACTGGTCGACGCCCTCGCCCGATGCGGCGCGGCGCAGCAGCCAGTCATAGCCGGCCTGGGTCAGGCTGACGTTGGCGGGCGGCGGGTCGGGCACCTTGGCGGCAAGGCCGGCGGGCAGCAGCCGTTCAAGCAGCCGCAGACGCAGCGCGGGATAATCCTCGTAGCGCCACAGCACGATGCGCGAGACGCCCTCGACCGCCGCCAGCCGCCCGACCAGCCCCGCCCAGGCCGAACGGGCCGGATCGCGGTCGCCCAGATAGGCGGCGATGTCGATTTCCTTGCCGCCGGCGACCTGGAGCGCGAAGGCCGAGACGATGAAGGAGGCCGGGTCGCGCAGCGACAGATACACCACCGCAGGCCCGCCGCCCGCCAGCGCGATGACATGCCGCAGCCGCTGCGCCGCGCGGGGATAGATCTCGCCGCGCCGGGAAAACAGCCGGCTGCGATGGGTCATGCCCAGGATGTTCTCTTCCGAGATCAGCAGATCGCGGCAGCCCTGCCGCATGTCCAGCAGCATCTGCCGGGCGGATTCCTGGTCCCGGCCGCCGATGCCCTGGGCCAGGACCGCGGACAGCGACAGCGGCTGGCCGCGCAGCATGGCCGGATCGACATAGGCCAGCCCGGCGCAAAGCAGCCGGTCGCGCACCTGGCGCAGGGAAAATTGCAGATGGGTCGAGGCGGTCTTGTGCGCCCCCAGATGTATGCTTAGCGCCATGGGATCTCGGCAGGGATCGGAAGGCACGCGGCATGACACGGAAGGCGGCTGGCAGGGGTTGGGGGACTCGAACCCACGACCCTCGGTTTTGGAGACCGATGCTCTACCAACTGAGCTAAACCCCTAAGCCGCGCGTCTGATTACGGCAGGTGAGGGCGCGGTTCAAGAGGGAAGATCACTCGGCCTCAAGAAACCCGCCCGATTGCCGCGCCCAAAGGCCGGCATAGATGCCGCCGCGCGCCAGCAGCGCCTCATGCGTGCCCTGCTCGACGATGCGGCCCTGCTCCATCACCACCAGCCGGTCCATGCGCGCGATGGTGGACAGCCGATGCGCGATGGCGATCACCGTCTTGCCCTGCATCAGCATGTCGAGCTGCGACTGGATCGCCGCCTCGACCTCGCTGTCCAGCGCCGAGGTCGCCTCGTCCAGCACCAGGATCGGTGCGTCCTTCAGCAGCACCCGCGCGATGGCGATGCGCTGGCGCTGGCCGCCCGACAGCTTGACCCCGCGCTCGCCCACATGCGCCTCCAGCCCGCGCCTGCCCTGCGAATCGGTCAGGGTGGCGATGAAATCCGCCTCGGCCAGTTCGGCCGCGCGCAGGATCTCGGCCACGGACGCATCCGGGCGGCCATAGGCGATATTGTCGCGGATCGAGCGGTGCAGCAGCGAGGTGTCCTGCGTCACCACGCCGATGGCCGCGCGCAGGGATTCCTGCGTGACCTGCGCGATGTCCTGGCCGTCGATCAGGATACGGCCCGATTCCAGGTCGTGAAACCGCAGCATCAGGTTCACCAGCGTCGACTTGCCCGCGCCCGAGCGCCCGACCAGCCCGATCCGCTCGCCCGGCGCGATGGTCAGGCTCAGGTCGTCCAGCACCGCGCCGCGGCCGGGCCGCGCCACCTCGCCATAGCGGAAGGTGACGCGGTCGAATTCGACCCGGCCCTCGGGCACCGCCAGCGGCCGGGCGCCGCGCACATCCGTCACCATGCGCGGCAAGGACAGCGAGCCGATGCCGTCGCGCACCGTGCCGATATTCTCGAAGAGCGTCGCGAATTCCCACATGATCCAATGCGACATGTTGCCCAGCCGCAGCGCCAGCGGGATCGCGACGGCCACCGCGCCCACGTCGATCTGGCCATGGGTCCACAGCCACAGCCCCAGCGCCGTGACGGCAAAGACCAGGCCCGAGTTCAGCGTCGACAGCAGGATGTTCTGGATCGAGGCCAGCCGCATCTGCCCATGCACGGTCTGCAAAAAACCGTCCATGCTTTCGCGGACATAGGCCTCCTCGCGCGATGAATGCGAGAACAGCTTGACCGTGGAGATATTGGTATAGCTGTCCACCACCCGGCCGGTCATCTGCGCGCGGGCATCGGCCTGCGCCTCGCTGATGCGGCCGATGCGCGGGATCAGCCACCACAGCAAGAGCCCATAGAACACGCCCCAGCCGACGAAGGGCAGCGCCAGCCAGCCGTCGGTCGAGGCCGCCAGCACCAGCGCGCCGATGAAATAGACGCAGACATAGGTCAGCACGTCCATGAACTTCATGGCGACTTCGCGCACGGCCAGCGCGGTCTGCATCAGCTTGGTGGCGATGCGGCCGGCGAACTCGTCCTGGAAATAGCTCATCGACTGGCGCAGCAGATAGCGATGCGCCTGCCAGCGGATGCGCTGCGGGAAATTCCCCATCAGCGTCTGGTGCATGAGCAGCGAGAAAAGAACCTGCAGCAACGGCAGGCCGATCACCAGGATGGCGCCCATCAGGATCAGGCGATTGCCCTCGAGCGCCCAGAAATTCTCGCGGTCGGCCGCGGCCAGCCGGTTCACCAGCTCGCCCAGATAGCCGAACAGCACCACCTCGGCCACGGCGATCAGGGCCGAGCAGGCGGCCATCGACAGCATGTAGCCCTCGGCCCCGCGCGAGAAATGCAGGATGAACCGCCACAGCCCCTGCGGCGGCATCCGCGGCGGATCGGCGGGATAGGGATCAAGCCGGCGCTCGAACCAGCTGAACATGACAGACCTCATTCGTATCAGGCCGGGCCCTTGCCCGGTTCGTTTCGTCGCACCGCCTCAGGCGGCCAGTTCCTCAAGCGCCGCGACATCGGCACGGGCCAGCGCGGCGGTGGCGCGGGCGATCCGCGCCACGGGCCAGTGCCACCATTGCAACGCCATGAGCCGGGCGATGGTGGCATCGTCAAAGCGCATCCGCATGACACGGGCCGGGTTGCCCGCGACCACGGCGTAATCCGGCACCACGCCGCCGACCACGGCGCCTGCGCCGATGATGACGCCGCTGCCGATCCGCGCGCCGGGCAGGATGATGGCGCCGTCGCCGATCCAGACGTCATGGCCGATCACCGTATCCGGCAGGCCGCTGATCTGGTCGATATAGTCGCCCACCCGCGCGTGATCGAAGATCGCAAAGGGATAGGTCGAGATCCCGGCCATCGGATGATTGGCCGAGGCGGTGACGATCCGCGCCCGATCGGCGATCTGGCAGAACCGCCCGATCACCAGCCGCTCGGGCGCGCCGGCATAGGTATAGGGCGCCAGCCGCGCCGCCCAGTCCTGCGGCGGGTCGAAGCTGCTGGCATAGGTGAAATCGCCGATCTCGATATTCGGATGGTCGATCACCCGGTTCAGATGCACCAGCCCCCGGTTCAGGGTGCCGTCGGGAAAGCGCATGGGATGGGGCAAAGCCGCATCAAGGAAGTCAGCCGTCATGGGAATCCTCTTCAATCCGTCCGTGAAAGGTCAGATCTGCGAGTTGTCCATGACACCGTTCTCCCCTGTTGCGGCGGGCACCATAGCCGGATTTCGCCGCCGAGGCAACCGGGGGCGCGGCGCCTGCGATCGGGGGCTCTGCCCCCGCCCCTGCGGGGCTCCCCCGGAGTATTTGGAAAACGGAGAAGGCGCATGCGGCGCGCGGCCTGCGGTCACAGGTGCCGCGTCTCGGGCGCGGGATTCCACCAGGCGTCATGCGCCCCGTCGGCATAGAACACCGGCGCGGCGATCAGCTCGGCCTCGGGCACGTCGTCCAGGGCGCCGACGCAGACCTGGACGAAGCGACCGCCCATCTCTTCCAGGTTGCCCTCGGTCCACAGCCGCGTGCCGCAACGGGCGCAGAACATGTGGTGCATGTCCACCCCGTCCTGCTGCCGGCGCGGGGTCTCGGCCAACATGCCGGCGCCATGGGTGATGCGGAAGCGCTCCGGGTCGGGCAGGCGCATCTCCCAATAGCGCATCTTGCGGCAGAAGCTGCAATTGCAGCGCATGGTGCCCTGCGACAGCTCGCCCTCGGCCTCGAAGCCGACGGCGCCGCAGAAGCAGGATCCGCGATAGAGGGTCATGCCGGTTCTCCGTGGTGGACGGCCTCGACATTGTTGCCGTCGGGGTCGAGGACGAAGGCGCCGTAATAGCCCGGATGATATTCCGGCCGCCGCCCCGGCGCGCCGTTGTCCTGCCCGCCCGCGGCCAGCGCGGCAGCATGGAAGGCGTCGTCCGTGGCGCGGTCGGGCGCGGCAAAGGCGACATGGGTGCCCGGACCCGCGGGCCGGCCGCTGCCGATCCAGAAGAACGGCTTGCCCGCGCGGCCATAGCCCAGATGCGCGCCATGGCCGCCGGTCATCTCCGCGGTCACCTCCATCAGCAGCTCGATCCCCAGGGGCGCCAGCGCCCGGTCGTAGAAGGCGCGCGAGCGGGCAAGGTCCGAGACGGGAAATCCGATATGGTCGATCATGCGAAATCTCCTTTCCCGGCAAGGATCGCCCCGCCCTGCTGACAATTCGCGTCAGGAGAGCTTTTCGGCAAAGAAGTCCAGCGTCCGCTGCCAGGCAAGCTCCGCCGCCGCCTCGTCGTAGCGCGGCGTGGTGTCGTTGTGGAAACCGTGCTGGGTGCCGGGATAGAAGAAGGCCTGGTATTCCTTGCCCTGCTCCTTCAGCGCCGCCTCGTAGGCGGGCCAGCCCGCGTTCACGCGCTCGTCGTTCTCGGCGTAATGCAGCATCAGCGGCGCCTGGATCTGCGCCACCTCCTCGGGCCGGGGCTGGCGGCCGTAGAAGGGCACCGAGGCGGCCAGTTCGGGATAGGCCACCGCCAGCGCGTTGCAGACCCCGCCGCCATAGCAGAAGCCGACTGCGCCCACCTCGCCGGTCGAATCGGCATGGTCGCGCAGGAATTCGTGGGCGGCGAAGAAATCCTCCATCAGCTTCACCGGGTCGAGGCTGGCCTGCATCTCGCGCCCCTGGTCGTCATTGCCGGGATAGCCGCCAAGCGGGCTCAGCCCGTCCGGCCCGAAGGCCAGGTAGCCCGTCTTGCCGAGCCGGCGCACGACATCCTCGATATAGGGGTTCAGCCCACGGTTTTCATGCACCACCAGCACGGCGGGAAGCTTGCCCTGCGCCCCGGCCGGCCGCGCCATCAGCCCGCTGATGCGGCCATTGCCCGCGGAACTGTCATAGCTCGCGGTCTGGGTCGCGATGGCGGGATCGTCGGGCGGCACCTGCTGGGCCAGGGCGTAATCCGGCCGCAGCGCCTCGAAGATCGCGGCGGCGCTCATCCCGGCGGTGGCGAATTGCGCCGCCTGCACCATGAAATCCCGCTTGCTGATTCGGCCATGCACGTAGCCGTCGAATATCTCGAGGATGCGGGGATGGAAATCGGAAGCCTTCCTGCGTTCGGTCATCGTCCTCTCCCTTTGCCTGCTGGCGCAAGGATAGCATGAAACCCCCTCTCCGCTCTTTTTCCCGCGCCGCTCTCCCGCCCGGCGCGGCGTGCGCTGCTTCTTTCGTGCCCCAATATCCCGGGGTCCGGGGCAGAGCCCCGGCAGCCGCGCCCGGCAAGCAACCCCGCGGCCACCACCCCCGCGGCAAGGAAAAAGGCCGCCCCCTGCGGAGCGGCCCCTCATCGCGATATCCCTCGTGGGATCACCCGATGCTCATCACCCGATGCTCCAGGCGGGGCCGCGGCTGGAAGCCGCCGCCCCAAAGGATCACTTCAGGATCTTCGACACCACGCCGGCGCCGACCGTGCGGCCGCCCTCGCGGATGGCGAAGCGCAGCTTCTCCTCCATCGCGATCGGCGCGATCAGCTCGACCGTGAACTTCAGGTTGTCGCCCGGCATCACCATCTCGGTGCCCTCGGGAAGCTTCACCGTCCCGGTCACGTCCGTCGTGCGGAAGTAGAACTGCGGACGGTAGTTCGCGAAGAACGGCGTGTGACGGCCACCCTCTTCCTTGGTCAGGATATAGGCCTCGGCCTCGAACTCGGTATGCGGCGTCACCGAGCCGGGCTTGGCCAGAACCTGGCCGCGCTCCACCCCGTCGCGCTCCACGCCGCGCAGAAGCGCGCCGATGTTGTCGCCGGCTTCCCCGCGGTCCAGCAGCTTGCGGAACATCTCGACACCGGTGCAGGTCGTCTTCTTGGTCGGGCGGATGCCGACGATCTCAAGCTCGTCGCCCACGTTCACCGCGCCGCGCTCGACACGGCCCGTCACCACCGTGCCCCGGCCCGAGATCGAGAACACGTCCTCGATCGGCATCAGGAACGGCAGGTCCACCGCGCGCTCGGGCGTCGGGATGTATTCGTCCACGGCGGCGATCAGCGCGCGGATCGAATCCTCGCCGATCTCCTTGTCGCGGCCTTCCAGCGCCGCCAGCGCCGAGCCCTTGATGATCGGGATGTCGTCGCCGGGATAGTCGTAGGACGACAGCAGCTCGCGCACCTCCATCTCGACCAGTTCCAGCAGTTCCGCGTCGTCGACCTGGTCCACCTTGTTCAGGTACACCACCATGTAGGGGATGCCCACCTGGCGGCCCAGCAGGATGTGCTCGCGCGTCTGCGGCATCGGGCCGTCGGCCGCGTTCACCACCAGGATCGCGCCGTCCATCTGCGCCGCGCCCGTGATCATGTTCTTCACGTAGTCCGCGTGGCCGGGGCAGTCCACATGCGCGTAGTGCCGGTTGGCCGATTCGTATTCCACATGCGCGGTCGAGATCGTGATCCCCCGGGCACGCTCCTCAGGAGCCCCGTCGATCTGGTCGTAGGCCTTGAATTCACCGAAATACTTCGTGATCGCAGCCGTCAGCGTCGTCTTGCCGTGGTCAACGTGACCAATCGTCCCGATGTTGACGTGCGGTTTCGTCCGTTCAAACTTTGCCTTTGCCATCATGGCCTCCTATCGGGGGGGCCACCCGCGCGACAGCCCCCGTCGTGAAACATCCGCCGCGACTTATAATCGTGCCGGGGAAAAATCAAGGGCGGCCGGGCCTTTGCCGCCGGGGCTGTGGCGGTGGAACCGGAACCCGGCGAATACGTTGGAATTGCGCAACAAGGCTGCCCGGCCCGCGGCCCCGCAGCGCTTTCGGAGGACCAAGATGAGCCTGATGAAATCCCTCGCCCGCGTCGCGGCCGGCGTCATGCTGGCCAAGGGGATCGGAACCATGATGAAGAACGCCCAGAACCGGCCGCAATCGGGCGGCGGGCGCAGCCCCGGCGGGCTGCTCGACGAGCTGTTCGGCAACAACACCGGCCAGGCCGGCGACCGCCGCAGCGGCGCGGGCGGGCTGGGCGACATGCTGGGCCAGGTGCTGGGCGGGCGCTCGGGCGGCGGCACGGCTTATGGCGGGCCGAACTCGCCCCGCCACAGCGGCACGGCCCAGGGCGGGCTGGGCGGTCTGCTCGACCAGCTGACCGGCGGTCGCGGCGGCTCGGGCACGGGATCGGGCGGGCTTGGCGGCGTGCTGGGCGGCGCGGCGGCGGGTGGCCTGGGCGGGATGCTGGGCGACCTGCTGGGCGGTCGCGGCGCGCAGCCGCAGGGCCAGCAGCCGCAGGGGCAGGCCCCGCAAGGCGGGGGCGGCTTGGCGCAAAAGGACGCGCAGCCGCAGAACGACGCCAGTTTCGGCGAACTCTTCAACGAGGCGCTGGCCAGCGGCGACGAGCCCTCGACCGCGCCCACGCCGGAACAGAACGCGCTGGCCGGGCTGATGCTGAAGGCGATGATCCAGGCCGCGAAATCCGACGGCGAGATCGACGAGGCGGAAAAGGCCAAGCTGATGGCCGAGTTCGGCGAGCTGGACGACGAGGAACGCGCCTTCATCCGCGAACAGATGGCCGCCCCGGTCGATGCCGCAGCCCTGGCGCGCGAGGTGCCGCAGGGCTTCGGCCCGCAGGTCTACCTGATGTCGCTGATGGCGATCGAGTTCGACAACCGCAAGGAGGCCGAATACCTGCACACTCTGGCGCAGGGCCTCGGCCTCGACAAGGAAACCGTGAACGGCATCCACCAGAAGGTCGGGGTGATCAACCTTTACGCCTGATCGAACAGGCCCAGCTGGCGCGGCGGCTCGTCCTGCCGCGCCTCTTCCAGCCCCGACAGCGTGATGCCCAAGAGCCGCACCCCATGCGGATCGGCAAAGACCGGGGCCAGCAATTCGCAGGCCATCTCCAGCATCTCGTCGCGGCTTTCGACCGGGCGCGGCAGCGAGCGCGCGCGGGTGATCTGGCGGAAATCGCCGTATTTCACCTTCAACGTCACCGTGCGGCCCCGGCGCGCGGCCGATGCGGCATGGCGCCAGACCTTGTCGGCCAGCACCGCCAGCGCCTCATGCGCCGCCGCGATCTGGCGCAGATCCTCGAAATAGGTGTTCTCGGCGCCGATGCTCTTGCGGATGCGGTCGGGCTTGACCTCGCGCGTGTCGATGCCGCGGGCGATGTTCCAGTAATAGCTGCCCGACTTGCCGAAGCGCGCGGTCAGGAACTCCAGGCTCTGCCGGGCCAGGTCGGCGCCGGTCAGGATGCCATGCGCCTCCATCCGCGCCGCCGTGGCCGGGCCGATGCCGTGGAAGCGGCCGATGGGCAGGCCCTGCACGAATTGCGCCCCGGCCTCGGGCGGGATCACGAAAAGCCCGTCGGGCTTGCGCTGGTCCGAGGCCAGCTTGGCCAGGAACTTGTTGTAGCTGACCCCGGCCGAGGCTGTCAGCCCCGTCGCCGCGCGGATGCGCGCCCGGATTTCCTGCGCGATGCGGGTGGCGGTGCGGCCGTCCAGGTGATCGGTCAGGTCCAGATAGGCCTCGTCCAGCGACAGCGGCTCGACCAGCGGGGTGTATTCGGCAAAGATCGCGCGGACCTGTTGGCTGACGGCGCGATAGACGTCGAAGCGCGGCTTCACGAAGACCAGGTCGGGGCACAGCCGCATCGCCCGCATCGAGGGCATGGCCGAGCGCACGCCATAGCGCCGCGCCTCATAGCTGGCCGCGGCGACCACGCCGCGCTGGATGCCGCCCACGGCGACCGGCCTGCCGCGCAGCGCCGGGTCGTCGCGCTGCTCGACCGAGGCATAGAAGGCATCCATGTCCACATGCACGATGCGGCGGACGCGTTCCTCGGCCGGGCCGGTCACGGGATGATGCGGGCATCCCCCGCCGTCAATCCCTCGCCCATGCGGTCGAAGCGCATATGGGCGATGGCGCGGCCGCCGGACTGGGTGAAAAGCGTGCCGGCCTCGCGCCCGTCCGCCATCAGGATCGGCGTGCCGACGGGGGCCGCGCCCTCGATGCCGACCGTCACCAGCCCCTTGCGCAATTCGGTCTTGTGCTTCATCCGCGCCGTGACCTCTTGCCCGACATAGCAGCCCTTGCGGAAATCGACGCCATGCAGGCGCTCGAACCCGGCTTCCAGGATGAAGGTCTCGTTCGGGATCAGCTCGACCAGGGTTTCGGGAATGCAATGCGCGACCCGGATGGCGTCCCAGTCGGTGCCGTCGTC
Organism: Paracoccus sp. pheM1; assembly: GCF_018499825.1. Taxonomy (NCBI): domain Bacteria; kingdom Pseudomonadati; phylum Pseudomonadota; class Alphaproteobacteria; order Rhodobacterales; family Paracoccaceae; genus Paracoccus; species Paracoccus sp. pheM1. Next base: position 320,045 of record NZ_JAGXCX010000001.1, on the reverse strand, counting down.
CCCCTCGGCGCCGTAAAGCCGCCAGCCGAGCGCCGGGTGCCGCGGGTCGGCGATCGCCCCCGCCGGCGCCGGCCCGGTGCCGCGGGCGACGGCCAGATCCGTCGGCTCGATCGCAACCTTCGAGCGCAGCCGATACATCGACAGCCGCCGCGCCAGGTCGTCCGCCAGCCGCGCGTCCACGTCGATCAGCAGCCGCTCGCCCTCGGGCACGACCAGGAAATCCGCCAGATACTTGCCCTGCGGCGTCAGCAACGCCGCCCAGCACGGCGCCGGGCCGACCTTGTTCGTCACCAGCCCTTGCAGGAACTCGACCCGGTCCTCGCCCGAAACCGCCAGAATGCGCCGCATCAATCCTCTCCGAATTGCAACCGGACCAGCGCGGCATAGGCGCCGCCCTGGGCCATAAGCTGGTCGTGACTGCCTTCTTCGACAACCCTGCCGGCCTCGACCACCACGATCTTGTCGGCTTGCCGCACGGTCGAAAGCCGGTGCGCGATGACCAGCGTGGTGCGCCCGGCCGAAAGCTCGTCCAGCGCCTGCTGCACCACCCGCTCGCTTTGCGCGTCCAGCGCAGAGGTCGCCTCGTCCAGAAGCAGGATCGGCGCATTGCGCAGCACGGCGCGGGCGATGGCCACCCGCTGGCGCTGTCCGCCCGACAGGGCCGAGCCGCGCGGGCCCGCAGGCGTGTCCAGCCCCATCGGCAGGGCGTCGGTGAAATCGGCGACATGGGCGGCGACGACGGCGCGGCGCAGCGCCTCGTCGTCCTGGTCGTGGCCCAGCAGGATGTTCTCGCGCAGCGTCTCGTCGAACAGCGCCGCATCCTGGCTGACGGTCGAGAACTGGTCGCGCAGCACGCCCAGCTCATAGTCGCGCAAGGCCACGCCGCCCAGGGTGATCTGCCCCGATTCCGGGTCGACCAGCCGGGTCAGCAGGTTGAAGACCGTGGATTTCCCCGCCCCCGAAGGCCCGACCAGCGCGGTGGTCCGGCCCGCCTCGGCGGTAAAGCTCAGCCCGTTCAGCACCGGGTGGTTGGCATAGGCCAGCCGCACGTCCTGAAAGCGGATCGTGGTGTCGGGCGGCGGCTCGCGCCGCGAGCCCGAGGTGATGGTCGGCCGCAGGTCCAGCACGGCATAGATGCGCTCCAGGCTCGCGGCGGCGACCTGCCAGGTGCCGGTCAGCGCCCCCAGCCGGCGCAGCGGCTGGAAGGCCAGCGCCATGGCGGTAAAGAAGGACATGAAATCGCCCACCGTACGCTCGCCCCGCGTCACCTCGGCACCGCCAAGCGCCAGCACGCCGATAAAGCCCAGGCCGGTGACGACATCGACCAGCGCCGGCACGGTGGCGCCGATGCCGGACATCTTGACCTCGGCCTGGCGGATGCGGGTGACGATCTGGGCAAAGCGGCCGGCCTGGTAATCCTCCATCCGGTTCAGCTTGACGGCGTTGATGCCGTGCAGCACCTCGTCCAGCCGGGTGGCGCGCTGGCTGGCGTTGACGCGGTTCTGCCGCATCTTGCGCCGGATATAGCGCTGCACCACCAGCGTCGGCAGGATCAGAAGCGGCGCGCCCACCAGCGCCGCCATGGTCCACCACGGATCGACGGCCAGCGCCACCCCGAACAGCGACACCAGCGAGACCATGTCCCGCCCCGCGCCCGAGATGAAGGTGGTCCAGACCCCCTGCACCGCCATGGTGTCGCCCTGCACCCGCTCGATCAGCGCGCCGGGGGGGTTCTGCTGGAAGAAGCCGCCGTCCAAGGTCATGATATGGCGCAAAAGGTCGGTCTGCATCGAGGTCGAGACCGCCAGCGAGACCGAGGTCATCAGGCTGCGGTTGACGACGAAGGTGGTGGCGCGGATCAGGAACAGGCCAAAGATCGCGCCGCCGACCCACCAGATCGCATCGGTGTCGCCGCCGACGAAGACCCGGTCGAACAGCGGCTTCAGCATCCAGCTGAGCATGCCCAGGGTCGAGCCCTCGATGACCAGGAACAGCAGCGCCAGCAGGATGCGGCCCCAATAGGGCCGCAGATAGTCGCGCCACATGCGGGCGAACAGATTGGCCGTCCTGTGAAGTCTGTCCGCCATCGCATCCCCGATCCTCGGTCAGGGCAAGGGATAAGGCGCAAGCCGCGCGGGGGCAAGCCGCCCGCGACGCAGTGCCCCGGCGGGCCCTGCCGAAGGCCCCACCCGGCCCTTTCCGTTTCCCAAATGCCCATCCCGCCCGTGCTGCCCGCCCCGGCCTCGCCGCCCCAGGCCCAGCCCTTCTTCGTTGCCCAAATACCCATGCCCCGCACCTCGCCCGCCCCCGGTTGACCCGGCGCGGGGCCCGTCCTACGGATGACGGATCATCAGAAAGGCATTTCCCATGAGCTTCGCCCAAGGCGCCGCCGTCCTTGCCATTCCCGGCCCCTCGCCCGCGCCCGACCGCGTGCTGCGCGCCATGCACCGCGCCTCGCCCGACATCTACGGCGAAGCGCTGGCGGCCGAGAACCGGGCGATGATCGCCGGGCTCAGGCGGCTGGCCGGGACCACGGGCCATGTCGTGCCCTATATCGGCAACGGCCATGCCGGCTGGGAGGCGGCGAACGTCAACCTGCTCGACCGGGGCGAGCGGGCGCTGGCGCTGGTCTCGGGCCATTTCGGCCGCGGCTGGGCCGCCACGGCCCGCGCGCTTGGGATCGAGGTCGAGGAGCTGGACTTCGGCCTCGCGCCCCCCGACCCGCAGCGGCTGGCCGACCGGCTGGCGCAGGACCGCGAGGGGCGGATCCGGGCGGTGCTGGTCTGCCAGGTCGATACCGCCAGTTCCGCCCGCGCCGACATTCCCGCCCTGCGCGCGGCCATGGGCGGCCATCCCGCCTTCCTGGCCGTCGATGCCATCGCCTCGCTGGGCTGCGAGCCCTTGCGGATGGACGAATGGGGCGTGGACCTGCTGGTCTCGGCCAGCCAGAAGGGGCTGATGGTGCCGCCGGGGCTGGCCTTCGTGTGGTTCTCGGACCGGGTGAAGGCGCGCGGGCGCAGCGGCCTTGCCACGCCCTATTGGGACTGGACCCCGCGGGCCGAGGCCGAGGCGCTGTGGCAGTTCTGGGGCGGCACGCCGCCCGTCCAGCACATCTTCGGCATGAACGAGGCGCTGCGGATGCTTCTGGACGAGGAAACCCTGCCCGCCGCCTGGGCCCGGCACGAGGGGCTGGCGCGGGCGACATGGGCGGCACTGGAGCGCTGGGGCGCGGACCATCCCGGCATCGGCGCGCTGATCGCCGATCCCGCCGGCCGCGCCCGCTCGGTCACCGCGGCCCGGCTGCCGCAGGCCGGCGCCCTGCGCGAATGGACCGCCGCCCGCGCGGGGGTGACGCTGGGCATCGGCCTGGGCGCCGCCGATCCCGACAACGCGCTGCGCATCGCCCATATGGGCCATGCCAATGCGCATCAGCTGCTGGGCGTGCTGGCGGTGGTCGAGGCCGGGATGACGGCGCTGGCGATCCCGCATGGCAAGGGCGCGCTCGAGGCGGCGGCGGCCGAGATCGCGCGGCTCGCCTGAGCCCTTGCGGCAGGGCGCCGCAGACCCAACCTTTCCGGGGCAAGGCACGAAAGGCGACAGATGCGCATCACCCCCCTGCCCGAGTTCCAGTCCGAGGTCCTGCTGCCCGGCCAGGATTTCGCCCCGATCGAGCGGCTGATCCGCGACGAGGCCCAGGAACACGGGCTGGAGCTGCATACCGGCCATGGCCGCTCGATCTGGTGCCAGGTCGAGATGGGCGAGTTCGGCGCCAAGCGGCGCGGCGACGGCGTGCTGGTCTTTGCCCGCGCCCATCGCGCCGAATGGCTGGGCGCGATGCAGCAGGCGATTTCCGAACATCTTGGCCAGCACCTGCCGGCGGCGGCGGCAGCGCTGCGCTGGCCCTCGGCCGCCGATGCCGGCAAGCCGCCCGGCAATTTCAGCCTGGCCGAGGTCGTCGGGGTCCAGCCGCTCTGCCCGGATTTCCTGCGCGTGCGGCTGGCCGCGCCCGACCTGCACCGGCTTGCGACCGAGGATTCGCTGCATTTCCGGCTGGTCCTGCCGCAGCCCGGCGACGACGCGCCGGAATGGCCGCGTCTCGGCGCCAACGGCCAGATCCTCTGGCCCAGGGGCGACAAGGCGCTGCACCGCCCGGTCTATACCGTGCGCCGCATCGACGCCGATGCCGGCTGGCTGGAGCTGGACGTTTTCGACCATCCCGGCGGGCGGGCGGCGCATTGGGCACAGAGTGCCCGGCCGGGCGCGCGCATCGGCCTGCTTGGCCCCAGCGGCGGCGGCATCCCGCAAGCCGCGCAGCTGATGCTTGCCGGGGACGAGACCGCCTGGCCCGCCATGGCCCGCATCCTCGAATCGCGCGCCGGCAGCGCGCGGGGCCAGGTCTTCCTGCTCGGCGCCCGGCCCGGCTATCCGCTGCCCCGGCCCGCGGGCTTCCGCATATGCCACCTGCCCGGCGGAACCGCGGCGCTTTGCGCCCTGCTGCGCGACGAGCCGCCCTTGCCCGGCAGCTATCTGTGGGCGGCAGCGGAAAAATCCGAGATTGCCGCGCTTCGCGCCCTGCTGCTGGAAACGCTGGGCCACGACAGGGCGCAAAGCCACCTGGCCGCCTATTGGTCGGCATAAAGCGCGGCAGCCCGTCCGCGGAATAGTTGACAATTTTACCTTGGTGATCGATACGAAGCCCAAACCGCGGCCAGAGGGTCGGCGGCATGCCAGTTTGCATGTGCCGCGCCCAGCAAGATGCGGACGGATCGAATGCCGGAACTATAAGGATCGCCATGACCCAGAAGTCACTGCCGCGCCGTAGCGCGGGGACCGCCGTTGCTTTGACCTGCCTGCTGCTTGCCACGCCGATCGCGGCGCAGGAAGCCGCCACGGGCGGCCAGACCAGCCCGGCGCCCGAGGTCCAGACCCAGCCGGCCGCCCCCGCCGGCGAAACCGCGGCCCCGCAGCCCCAAGTCCCGCAGCCCGCGACGCCGGAAGCGGCGGCCCCCGGCACGGCAGCACCCGAAGCGGCAAGCACGACCCCCGCCCCGGCGGCCGAGACGACCCCGCCCGAAACCCCCGCACCCGCGGCAACCGCACCGGAAGCCGCCCCGCAGGAAACCACCGCGCCGGTAACGACCGCGCAGGAAACAACCACACCGGCCCCCGCCGCCGATACGCCCGCGGCGGCGCCCGAAACCGCGCCCGCCACCGCCCAGGCCCCGGCGGCATCGGAAACCCCGGCGGCACCGGAAGCCCCCGCCCCCACCGCGCCCGAAGCGGCCGAGCCCGCCGGCTCCAGCATCCTGCCGCAGGCGGTGCAGGACGCGCTGTCGCCGATGCTGAACCCGCCGGAACGCGACCCGAACCTGCCGCACGACCTGTCGCCGATGGGCATGTTCGTTGCCGCCGACTGGGTGGTGAAGGCGGTGATGATCGGCCTGGCCTTCGCCTCGGTCGTGACCTGGACGGTGCTGGTCGCCAAGGTGCTGGAACTGCTGGGGGCCATGCAGCGCGCCCAATCCGGCATCCGCCGGGTCGAAGCGGCGGCGAACCTGCCCTCGGCGCTGGCTTCGGCCGGCAACCGCCGCGACCCGGTCTCGCGCATGATCCGCGCCGCGGCCGCCGAATACGACCGCTCGGCCCCGGCGCTGGACCAGGCCGGCGACGCGGGCGTCAAGGAGCGCGTCGATTCGCATCTGGACCGGATCGAGGCCATCGCCGGCCGCCGCATGAGCCGGGGCACCGGCGTTCTGGCCACCATCGGCTCGACCGCGCCCTTCGTCGGCCTGTTCGGCACCGTCTGGGGCATCATGAACAGCTTCATCGGCATCTCGCAGGCGCAGACCACCAACCTTGCCGTCGTGGCGCCGGGCATCGCCGAGGCGCTGCTGGCCACCGCCATCGGCCTGGTCGCGGCCATCCCGGCCGTGGTGATCTACAATGTCTTTGCCCGCGCCATCACCGGCTACCGCCTGCGGCTCGCCAATGCCGCGGCCGGGGTCAAGCGCCTGGTCAGCCGCGACCTCGACTTCCGCGGCACCGTCTCGCGCACGGAGGTCTGAGCCATGGCCGGCGGCATCCGCGAAACCCAAGGCGACGATCTGGTCGAGAACCACGAGATCAACGTCACGCCCTTCATCGACGTGATGCTGGTGCTGCTGATCATCTTCATGGTGGCGGCGCCGCTGGCGACGGTGGATGTGAACGTGGACCTGCCGGTCTCGAACGCGACCCCGGCGCAGCGCCCCGACCAGCCGGTCTATATCACCGTCAAGCCCGACCTGACGCTTGCCCTGGGCAACGAGGACGTGCCGGCCGGCGGGCTGGCCACGGCGCTGGCCGCCGCGACCCAGAACAACCGCGAGGAGCGCATCTTCCTGCGCGCCGACAGGGAGGTGTCCTATGGCGACCTGATGGGCGTCATGAACACCCTGCGCGAAACCGGCTATCTCAAGATCGCCCTGGTCGGGCTTGAAACCACCGGCGGGGGGGTGGCGCCCGCCGCCCAGCCCGCCGATGCCGAGCTTGATGCGCCCGCGGCAGCACCCGCCGCAGCGCCGGCCCAGCAAACCGCCTCGACCCCGTCAAGCGGAGGAGCCCCCACGCCATGAGTTGGAAGCCTTCCCCGGCCCTGCGCGACAGCGCGCTATGGGGCACCGCCGCAGCGGTGGCCCTGGCCGCGCATATGGGCGGCGCTCTGTGGATCCTGCAACGCGCCGAAGCCGCCGCGCCCCCCGGCCTGCCCGACCCGGTCTATGTCGAGCTGGCACCGATGCCCGAGGCGGCCGCCCCGCCGGACGAGGCCGAGACCCCGGAAATGACCGAGGCCGAACCGGAACCCGAGCCCGAACCGGAACCCGAGCCCGAACCGGAACTCGCCATGCCGCCGCTTCAGGAACTGGAACCGCTGGCGGACATGAACTCGCTGTTCCCGCCGCCGCCCGATGCGGTGGTGCTGCAGAAATCCGAACGCCCGCCCGAGCGTCCCGACCCCGAGCCGGAGCCCGAGCGGAAGGTCGTCGAAAAGCAGCCCGAGCCCAAGAAGCGCGAGAAAAAGGAAAAGGCCCCGGAAGAGCAGCCGGCCCGCCAGGCCACCACCAGGGTCCGGGCGCCGCAATCCGACCGCACCGCCGCACCCCAGGCGCAGGCCGGCACGCCCAGCCCGCGGCAGGTGGCCAGCTGGCAGTCCAAGGTGCAGGCCGCGGTGGCGCGCCACATGCAGCGCACCCGCTTCAACGGGCGCGGCGACACCATGACCGTGACCGTGCGCTTCAGCGTCGATCCCAGCGGCCGCGTGGCCGGGGCGTCGCTGGCAAGCTCGACCGGGGATGCCAGGATCGATTCTGCGCTGAACCGCCAGGCCTCGCGCATGCCGCGCCTGCCGGCGCCGCCCTCGGGCAAGACCACCGCGCTGGTGCTGCCGGTCAAGATCGTGCTGCGCTGATCCTTTTGCGGGCCGGCGCATCGGGTGCCGGATCCGGCACCGGGCAGGGGATCGGCTCGACCCCCAGCACCGGGGCCAGATCGCGCACCACCTGGGCCAGGGCCCGCGCATCCGCCCCGGCCTCGGCATTGCGGCGCCAGACCACGGCCAGATCGCGCGAGGGCGCCGGCTCGGTAAAGGGCACGATGCGCAGCCGGCCGTCGCGGTTCTCGTCCGCCAGGGCCAGCCGCGGGATCAGCGTCATGCCCATGCCGCTGGCCACCATCCGCATCAGCGTCGTCATCGAGGCCGCTTCCAGGTTCAGCTTGCGCCGCGGGCTGCGCAGCCCGCAGACCTCCAGCGCCTGGTCGCGCAGGCAATGGCCGTCGGCCAGCAGCAGCAGGCGGTCCGCCTCGATGCTTTCGGGCCGGGCCGGGCCGGACAGCAGCGTGGTGTCGCTGCCCGACAACGCGACCAGGAAGGCGTCGCGCAAGACCGTCTCGGCCTCGATCCCCGGCTCGTTGACCGGCAGGGCCATGATCCCGGCATCGAAACGGTGGCTCAGCACGCCCGAGACCACCTCGTCGGTCGCGATCTCGTGCAATTCCAGGTTCAGCATCGGATGGCTGGCACGCAACGCCGGCACCAGGTGCGGGATCAGATAGGGGGCGACCGTGGGAATGATCGCCAGCCGCAGCCGCCCCGACAAGGGCAGCCGCCCCGCCCGCGCCAGCGCCTCCAGCCGCTTGGCGGTATCCATCAGCTCCTGCGCCACCGGCAACAGCCGCTCGCCCAGCGCGGTCAGCCGCACCGGCCCCGCGCCGGCGCCGCGTTCGAACAGCGCCCCGCCCAGCCGCGCCTCGAGCTGGGCGATCTGGCTGGACAGGCCCGGCTGCGAGACATGCACCGTCTCGGCGGCGCGGCCGAAATGGCCCAGCCGGGCGACGGCAAGGAAATAGGTGATCTGGCGCAGGGTGAAGTTCATAACCAAGCGTTATCAAACCCGCGGGAAATCACAAGCGTTCTTTCCCGCCCGCCGGCGCGGCCCTGCGGATCAGCCCGGCAGGCGCTGGACCAGCAGCTTGTCGATGCGGCGATGGTCCATGTCCACCACCTCGATGCGCCAGCCCTGCCAATCCACGCGGTCGCCCGCCTGCGGCAACCGGCCGGCCAGGTCCAGCACCAGCCCGGCGACGGTGGAATAGTCGCGATCCTCGTCCAGCGAGACCGAAAGCCGGTCGGCGAATTCGTCGACCGGCATCCAGCCTGCGACCAGCAGGCTGCCGTCGTCGCGCTCGACCAGCTTCGGCTCGTCGTCGTCGAGGCCGGCGAACTCGCCGGTGATCGCCTCCAGCACGTCCATCGGCGTCACCACGCCCTCGAAATGGCCGTATTCGTCATAGACCAGCAGCATCTGCCCCGGCGCGGCACGCAGGCGCGCGATGACCTCGGGCGCGTCCATGGTCTCGGGGATGATCGGGGCGGGCTGCATCACCTGGCGCAGGTCCACCGCCTCGGCGCGGCTTTGCGACATCAGGTCCACGCTGGCGATCACGCCGATCAGGTTGTTCGGGTCGCCGTCGCTGACCGGCAGGCGGGTGCGGCGGCCGTCGCGGAACTTGCGCGCCATCTCTTCCCAGCTGTCGCCGACATCCACCGCCTCGATCTCGCGCCGGGGCGTCATCAGCCCGCGCGCGCTGCGGTCGGCGATGCGCATGACGCCGGCGATCATCTCGGTCTCGGCGCGGTGCATGACGCCCGCGGTCTCGGCCTCCGAGATCACCAGCTTGATCTCTTCGTCGCTGATGGTCTGCCGGTCCTCGCCCGATTGCCCCAGCGCGGCCAGGACCAGCTTGCCCGAACGGTCCAGCAGCCAGACCAACGGCGCCGCCCCGCGCGAGATGGCCAGCATCAGGGGCGCCATCCGCACGGCGACGCGCTCGGGCGCCTTCAGCGCCAGCTGCTTGGGCACCAGTTCGCCCACGATCAGCGACAGGTAGGTGATGGCCACGACCACGCCGCCCATGCCCAAGGGCTGCGCCAGCGAGGGCGGCACCCCCCAGCCCGGCAGCGCCGCCGCCAGCCGCGCGCCCAGCGTCGCGCCGGAAAAGGCGCCCGACAGGATGCCGACCAGCGTGATGCCGATCTGGACCGAGGACAGGAACCGCCCCGGCTCCTCCCCCAGCGCCAGCGCGGTGGCGGCGGCCCGGTCGCCGCGTTCGGCCAGGACTTTCAGCCGCGCCGGCCGGGCCGAGACGATGGCCAGTTCAGACATGGCCAGAAGCCCGTTGAGCAGGGTCAGGACAAGGACGACAAGGACTTCGATCCACATCAAAGGGGCTCGCTCGGGTCAGGGGGATGCCGGGAAGCAGCGGGGCGCAGCAGGCCGCGCCTGTCGGAAGGGTCGTCGATCATGCGCTTGTCGGCGGCTGGCTCCGGCTGTGTCATGCCCCAATATATCGGCTGGCGCGGCCGTGACAATCACCCAGGCGGAAATTGCGCAGGACGCAACGTCACTCGCGCTTTTTTACGCGATTTTTTGCGTTTTTTTCTTTCGTTTCCCGCGGCATTATGGAAATTTTCCATCCCCGGCCATGGCGCGACGGGACCGAACCACAGGATTCGAGGGGGCAGATGAAGGACAGAACCGGGGAAGTTACCGAGAAGATCGTCTTCGTCCTCCAGGGCGGCGGCGCGCTGGGGGCGTTCCAGGCCGGCGCATATGAGGCACTTTGCCGCGCCGGGCAGGAACCGGAATGGCTGGCGGGCATCTCGATCGGATCGATCAACGCGGCGCTGATCGCCGGCAACCGCCCCGGCCAGCGGCTGGAGGCGCTGCGCCGCTTCTGGGAAGAGGTGACGGGCGCGCCCTGGCTGCTGGGCTCGTGCTTCGAGGGCGGGCCGCTGCACGAACAGATGCGGGCCGTCTGCAACGAAAGCCGCGCCACCATGTCCACCATGCTGGGCGCGCCCGGCTTTTTCCGCCCGCGCATCCCGGACCTGTTCTCCTTCCTGCCCGGCCTGATGCGGCAGACCAGCTGGTATGACACCTCGCCCCTGCGCGATACGCTGCTGGCCTTGGTGGATTTCGACTATCTCAACGCCCAGGGCCCGCGCCTGTCCGTCGGCGCGGTGGATGTCGAGACCGGCAACTTCACCTGTTTCGACAGCCGCGAGACGCGGATCACCGTCGATCACGTCATGGCCTCGGGCGCGCTGCCGCCGGGCTTTCCCGCGGTCGAGATCGAGGGGCGGCACTACTGGGACGGCGGGCTGGTCTCGAACTCGCCGCTGCAATTCGTGCTGGCCAAGCCCTGCGACCGGCCGCTGTGCATCTACCAGGTGGACCTCTACCCGTCGCGCGACATCCTGCCCCGCACCATGGCCCAGGTCGAGCAGCGCGAACGCGAGATCCGCTTTTCCAGCCGCACCCGGCTGAACACCGACGAATTCCGCATCCGCCATGCGCTGGCCAGCGCGGCGCGGCGGCTGCACGCGCGGCTGCCGGCCCCGTTCCGCGACGACCCGGACCTGGCCATGCTGATCGAATCCGGCCCGGCCCATCCGGTCAGCCTGATGCACCTGATCTATCGCCATGCCGATTACGAAAGCGCGTCCAAGGACTACGAATTTTCGCGCCTGTCTATGCTGGACCATTGGCGAGACGGGCTGCAGGACGCGGAACGCTCGCTTGCCGATCCGCGCTGGACCCAGCGGCAGGTGCCCGAGGACGGGCTGATGATCTTCGACCTCCACGACCCGCACCGGCAAGAGGCGAAGGCGGTCTGAGCCCCCGCCGCCATGCCGGCGCCCGGCGCGGGCCGGCTATTTGCGGAACAGATCCCGCAGCCCCGAGGGCTGGCTGCGCCAGAACTGCGGCGGCGCCGAGACGCTGGCGCCCAGCCTGGCCGCCGCATGCCAGGGCCAGCGCGGATCGTAAAGCACCGTGCGGGCCAGCGCGACCATGTCGGCATCGCCGGTGGCGACGATGGCCTCGGCCTGCTCGGGCTCGGTGATCAGGCCGACGGCGATGACCGGGATGCCGACCGCCTGCCTGACCGCCCGCGCCAGGGGCACCTGGTAGCCGGGACCGACGGGGATCTGCTGGCGCCGGTCCAGCCCGCCGCTGCTGACATGGATCGCCGCGCAGCCCCGCGCCGCGAGCGCCTGGGAAAAGGCGATGCTGCCCTGGATGTCCCAGCCGCCCTCGACCCAATCGGTGCCCGAGATGCGGACCGTGACCGGATAGCCCGCCGGCACCGCGTCCCGCACCGCCTCGAAGACCTCCAGCGGAAAGCGCATGCGGTTTTCCAGGCTGCCGCCATAGTCGTCCTCGCGCCGGTTCGACAGCGGCGACAGGAACTGGTGCAGCAGATAGCCATGCGCGGCATGGATCTGGATCGCGTCGATCCCCAGGCGCACGGCGCGGCGCGCGGCCTGGGCAAAGGCGTCGCGCACCCGCGCCAGCCCGGCGCGGTCCAGCGCCAGCGGCGGGTTCTCGCCCTCGGCAAAGGCCAGGTCCGAGGCCGAGACGGTCTGCCAGCCATGCGGCGCATCCGGCGCGATCTGCGCCCCGCCCTCCCAGGGCTTCGCGGTCGAGGCCTTGCGCCCGGCATGGGCCAGCTGGATGGCGATGGGCATGTCCGACCAGGCGCGCACGCCCTTCAGCACCCGGTCCATCGCCGCCTCGGTCGCATCGTCCCACAGGCCGACGTCGGCATAAGAGATGCGGCCCTCGGGCAGGACGGCGGTGGCCTCGATGGTCAGGATGGCCGCGCCGGAATGCGACAGCGCGCCCAGGTGGATCAGGTGCCAGTCGGTCATCCGCCCGTCCTCGGCCGAATACATGCACATGGGCGCGACGACGATCCGGTTGGCAAGGGTCCGGCCACCGATGGCGATCGGCTCGAAAAGCTTGGGTTGGGGCATGAGGGGCATCCTTGCTGCTACCCGTCTCAGATAAACCGCAGCCGCCCGGCCGCAAGCCCCGGCCCGCGCGCTTCTTTCGTGTGCAAATATCCTGGGGGAACGCCGGGCCGGCCCCGTCGAGGGGCCGGCCCGGCGTGGGGGCAAAGCCCCCCTCCCGCTCAGAAGCTGTTGCGTTCGTGATAGGTGCGCAGGAAGCCCTGGATGCGCGGATCCTCGGGGTGGTGCAGGATGCGGCCGGGGCTGTCCACGCCGACAAGCTCGCCCTTTTCCATGAAGGCGACCTGGTCGGCGACATGGGCGGCAAAGCCCATCTCATGCGTGACCACCACCATGGTCATGCCCTCGCCGGCCAGCGTCTTCATCACGTTCAGCACCTCGCCCACCAGTTCGGGGTCGAGCGCCGAGGTCGGCTCGTCGAAAAGCATCAGCCGCGGCTCCATGGCAATGGCGCGGGCGATGGCGACGCGCTGCTGCTGGCCGCCCGACAGGCGCGCGGGGTGGTTGCCCATCTTGTCGGCCAGCCCGACCTTGGCCAGCGCCTCGGCGGCGCGGGCCTGGGCCTCGGCTTTCGACAGGCCGCGCACCCGGACCAGCCCCTCGGCCACGTTGCCCAGCGCCGTCATGTGCGGCCACAGGTTGAACTGCTGGAACACCATGCCGATCGAGCGCCGCATCTCGCGCAGCTTGCGCCCCGACATCTTTCGCCCCGGCGCCTCGTAGCCGATCAACTGCCCGTCGATGCGGATCTCGCCCGAATCGTATTCCTCGAGGAAGTTGATGCAGCGCAGCAGCGTGGACTTGCCCGAGCCCGAGGGCCCGATCAGGCAGGTCACCTTGCCAGGCGGGATCGCCAGGTCCACGTCCTTCAGCGCATGGAAGGGGCCGTAATACTTGTTGACCTTGCGAATATCGACGGCAGAAGCCTGCATCGGCTCAGGTCCTTTCGATCAGGTGTTTGGTGATGCGCGCCTCGAACCGGCGGCCGACGCGCGAGATGGTCTCGACCAGCGCCCAGAAGAACAGCGCCAGCACCAGGTTCGCCTCGAGATAGCGGAAGGTCTCGGTGGACATGCGGCTGACCTGGTACATCAGCTCTGGCACGGTGATGATGGACAGGATCACCGTCTCCTTGGTCAGGATGATCGAGAAATTGACCAGCGCCGGCAGCGCCGAGACCAGGCCCAGCGGCAGCAGGACGCGGCGCACGATGGTCGGCTCGGCCATGCCGATGGCGCGGGCGGCCTCGATCTGGCCATGCGGCACGGCGCGAAAGCCCGAGCGGAAGATTTCGGCGAAATAGGGGCTGCCATAGATGGTCAGGCCCAGAAGCCCCGCCGGCAGCGCGTCCAGCCGCAGCCCGACCAGCGGCCCGCCGTAATACAGCACGAACAGCTGCACCAGAAAGGGCGTGCCGCGGATCACCTCGATATAGGCCTGGATGATCCAGCCCAGCCAGCGCGGCCCGTAGCGCTGCATCAGCGCGATCACCAGACCCAGCGCCATGCCGAAGATGGTGCCCAGGATCCAGCACAGCACGGTGACGCCGAAGCCCCTCAGCAGGGCGGGGCCGTATTGTTCAAGGATGCTCCATTCCATCAGACGGCCGTCCTGTGTTCAAGGTAACGTCCCAGCGCCGCAAGGCACAGGTTGATCGCCAGGTAGATGCAGGCGGCGGCGATATAGACCTCCAGCGGGCGGAAGGTGGTCGCGGCCTGCGCCTGGCTGGCGCGGGTCAGTTCCAGGATGCCGACGACCGAGACCAGCGAGCTGGCCTTGACCAGCAGGATCAGCTCGTTGACCAGCGCCGGCAGCGACAGGGTGAAGGCCTGCGGCAGGATCACCCGCATCCAGACGTCGCGCGGGGTCATGCCGATGGCCACGGCGGCCTCGGCCTGGCCCCTGGGCAGCGCCGCGATGGCGCCGCGCCAGATCTCCGAGATATAGGCGCTGGCGCAGATGCCCACGGTAACGACCGCCGCGAAGATCGCCGGCACGTCGATGCCGATCACCGGCAGCGTGTAGTAGAACACCAGCAGCTGCACCAGCAGCGGCACCCCGCGCAGGAAGCTGACCCAGATCCCGCCGAGGCCGCGCAGGACCGGATAGGGCGACAGCCGCGCAGCGCAGACCAGCGTGCCGATCACCAGCCCCAGCGCGATGCCGAGCCCCGAGATCAGCAGCGTATAGCGGGCCGCCCAGAACAGCGGCTCGAAACTTTGAAGAAAGACCGGGATCGAAAACATGCGCGCCTCGCCTTGGCCCTTGGGGGAACGGGCGGGACCAGGCCCCGCTCGCCAGCGACTTAGTTCGCGGGGACTTCGCGGGGCAGTTCGGTATAGCTGCCCAGCCATTTCTCCTGGATCGCCTTGACGCGGCCGTCATCGGTCATCTTCAGCAGCGCGTCGTTGATGGCCTTGGCAAAGCTTTCGCTGCCTTCCTCCTTGCGCAGCACCCAGGCGAAATAGGTGGGCTGGCCGAACTGGGCCGGCTCGAACAGCGCGAAGGTCTCGGGGCGGTTCTTCACCAGATAGGTCAGGTTCGGCAGCGAACCCGCCACCGCGTCCAGACGGCCCGCGGCCAGGTCGGCATAGGCTTCGTCCGTGGTGCCGTATTCCTTGACGTTCACGCCGCCCAGGCTTTCGCCATAGGCCTGCAGCTGGCGGAACTGCGCGGTCCCCTGCTGGACGCCGACGGTCTTGCCCTTGATGTCCTCGGGCTTGGCCAGCTCGGTGTTCGAGGCGGCGCGGACCAGCGAGACGGTGGCATCGGCGATCGGCAGGGTGAAGGTATAGCGCTCCAGCCGCTCGGGGGTGATCGTGACCGGCGCGATCACGATGTCGAACTTGCCGACCTCGAGGCCCGGCAGCTCGGCGGTCCAGGGGATGTCCTGATAGACCGGCTCGACGCCGATTTCCTTGCTGACCTCGTCGAACAGGTCCTTGGTCATCCCCTCGTAGGTGCCGTTGTTCAGCATGTCGAAGGGGGCATAGTGCATGTCGGTCGCGGTGACGATCTTGCCCGCCGCCTTGATGTCGTCAAGCTGGTCGGCCGAGGCCGCCGAGCCGAGCGCAAGCGCGGAAAGCCCGAAGAGCGCGGCCTTGAGGCTGGTGTGGAAGGTCATGTCTGTCTCCTTGTTGGACGGTAGGGGGCGCGGCCCGGTGCGTTGCGGCGCCGCGCCTATGGATCAGAGAATGGCGGGCAGATTCAACCCGTGCTCCCGCGCGCAGTCCAGCGCGATCTGATAGCCAGCGTCGGCATGACGCATGACGCCGGTGGCCGGGTCGTTCCACAGCACGCGGGCCAGGCGCGCATCGGCGTCCTCGGTCCCGTCGCAGCAGATCACCATGCCGGAATGCTGCGAAAAGCCCATGCCCACGCCGCCGCCATGGTGCAGCGACACCCAGGTCGCCCCCGAGGCGGTGTTCAGCAGCGCATTCAGCAGCGGCCAGTCGGAAACCGCGTCCGAGCCGTCCTGCATCGCCTCGGTCTCGCGGTTGGGCGAGGCGACCGAGCCCGAGTCGAGATGGTCGCGGCCGATGACGATGGGCGCCTTCAGCTCGCCGTTGCGGACCATCTCGTTGAAGGCCAGGCCCAGCTTGTGGCGGATGCCGAGGCCGACCCAGCAGATCCGCGCCGGCAGGCCCTGGAAGCTGATGCGCTCGCGCGCCATGTCCAGCCAGTTGTGCAGATGCGGGTCGTCCACCAGTTCCTTGACCTTCTGGTCGGTCTTGTAGATGTCCTCGGGGTCGCCCGACAGCGCCGCCCAGCGGAACGGGCCGATGCCCTTGCAGAACAGCGGCCGGATATAGGCCGGCACGAAGCCGGGGAAGGCGAAGGCGCGCTCGAAACCCTCTTCCAGCGCCATCTGCCGGATGTTGTTGCCGTAATCGACGGTCGGGATGCCCTGGTCGTGGAAGGCCACCATCGCCTCGACCTGCTTGCGCATGGATGCGCGGGCGGCACGTTCGACGGCCTTGGGGTCGGTTTCCTGGCGCGCGCGCCATTCGGCCACGGTCCAGCCCAGCGGCAGGTAGCCATGCACCGGGTCATGGGCGCTGGTCTGGTCGGTCACGATGTCGGGACGCACGCCGCGCTTGACCAGTTCCGGGAACACATCGGCGGCATTGCCGATCAGCGCCACGGATTTCGCCTCGCCGGCCTTGGTCCAGCGGTCGATCATCTCCAGCGCTTCATCGAGCGAATGGGTCTTTTCGTCGACATAGCGGGTGCGCAGGCGGAAATCGGCGCGGGTCTCGTCGCATTCGACGGCCAGGCAGCAGGCCCCGGCCATGACGGCGGCCAGCGGCTGGGCGCCGCCCATGCCGCCAAGCCCGGCGGTCAGGATCCACTTGCCCTTGAGGTTGCCGCCGTAATGCTGGCGCCCGGCCTCGACGAAGGTCTCGTAGGTGCCCTGCACGATGCCTTGCGACCCGATATAGATCCAGGAACCTGCGGTCATCTGGCCATACATGGCCAGGCCCTTCTTATCCAGCTCGTTGAAATGGTCCCAGTTCGCCCAATGGGGAACAAGGTTCGAGTTGGCGATCAGCACGCGGGGCGCGTCCTTGTGGGTCTTGAACACGCCCACGGGCTTGCCGGACTGCACCAGCAGGGTCTCGTCGGTTTCCAGCTTGCGCAGCGCGTCGACGATCAGGTCGAAATCCTTCCAGGTGCGGGCGGCGCGGCCGATGCCGCCATAGACCACCAGCTCATGCGGGTTCTCGGCCACGTCGGGATGCAGGTTGTTCATCAGCATCCGCATCGGCGCCTCGGTCAGCCAGCTTTTCGCGGTGATCTCGGTTCCGGTGGGCGGGAAGATGTCGCGGGTGTTGTGACGGGGATTGTCCATGTCTCTCTCCGTTCAGGCCAGCATGTTGCCGGAAATGATGATGCGTTGGATTTCCGAGGAGCCCTCGTAGATGCGCATGATGCGCAGGTCACGGGCGATCCTCTCGATGGGGAAGTCGCGAGTGTAGCCATAGCCGCCATGCAGCTGCAGCGCGGTGTCGGCGATCCGGCCCGCCGCCTCGCTGGCGGCAAGCTTGGCCATGCTGGAGGCCAGCGAGAAGCGCCCGCCGTGGTCATGGGCGTGCTGGCGCTGCCGCGCGGCGTCCTGCGACAAGAGCAGAGCTTGGCGATAGGCCAAGCCCATGTCGGCGATCATCCAGCGGATACCCTGCCGGTCGGAAAGCCGCTCACCGCCGATCACGCGGTCCTTGGCATAGGCGATGGCGGCGTCCATCGCCGCTTTCGCCAGCCCCAGGCATTGCGCGGCGACCTCGATGCGGCCGTTGTCCAGGACCTGCATGGCGGTGCGGAAGCCCCTGCCCTCTTCGCCCAAGAGCGCGCCCTCGGGCAGGTGGCAGTCGAGGTTCAGGGTGAACACATGCCCGCCCTTCAGCCCCATCGTGCGCTCGGCCGCGCCCGGCTCCAGCCCCGGCGTGCCCTTGGGCAGGATGAAGGCCGAGATGCCCCTATGCGCCTTCTCGGGATCGGTCACGGCATAGACGACGATGAAATCCGCCACGCCGCCGTTCGAGATGAAGCATTTCGTGCCCTTCAGGTGCCAGCCGCTCTCGGTCCGGCGGGCGCGGGTCTTCATGTCGGCGGGGTCGGAACCGGCGGTGGGCTCGGTCAGGGCGAAGGCCCCCAGCGCCTCGCCCGCCGCGGCTTTCGGCAGCCATTCCTGTTTCTGCGCCTCGGTCCCGCCCAGCAGGATCGAATCGGTCGCCAGGTAATGCGCCGTGAGCGCCGAGGCGGTCGAGCCGCAGGCCCCCGCCACGATGGCGACCGCGCGCAAAAGCGCCGGGGCCGAAATGCCGCTGCCGCCATGTTCCTCGGGCAGGTTCGCGCCCATCATCCCGGCCTCGCCCAGCACGGCAAGCTGGTCGTGGACGAAAGCCGAGGTCTCGTCGGTTTCCGCCGCCTTGGGCGCGATCCGCTCGGCGCAGATACGCTCCAGCACGTCGCAGAACAGCCGTTCCTCCTCGGCCAGCATGCGCCAGTCGTCGCTCATGCGGTCTCCTCCAATCCGAATGCGCGCAGGATGGCGGCGCGGTCGCCGCCAAGGCGCGGGGCCGAGGTCTCGGCCACGGGTTTCTCTGCATCGAAGCGCACCGGCTGGCCGACGGTCGGCGCCAGCCCCAGCACCGGATGCGGCAGGCGGCTGACCAGCCCGCGCGTCAGCGCATGCTCGTTGCCCGCCGCCTGGGCGATGTCCCAGATCGGCGCGGCAGGCAGCCCGGCGCCGGCCAGCGCGGCGACGGCTTCCTCGGTGGTCAGCCGGCGCGACCAGCTCTCGATCAGGCGCTTGAGGTCCGGCTCATGCGCGGTGCGGCTTTCGTCGCTGGCAAAGCGCGGGTCGCCGGCGGCCTCGGGCGCGCCGATCAGCGTGGCGAGCGCGGCGAACTGGCGCGGGTTCAGCACCGCGATCACCACCTGCCCGTCCTGCGTCGCAAAGCAGCCGAAGGGGGTGGACAGGGGATGGCGGTTGCCCACCCGCTGCGGCAACTGGCCGGCATAGAGATGCAGCGCATGGCTGGTGGTCAGCATGGAAAACAGCGCGTCATACATGGCCACGTCCAGCGTGGCGCCCTGCCCGGTGGCGTTGCGGTTGACCAGCGCCGCCATGACCGCCCAGCTGCCGAACAGGCCGGCGATCAGGTCGGCCATGCTTTCGCCGGTCTTCAGCGGCGCGCCGCCTTCCTCGCCGGTGCCGGCCATCAGCCCGGACATGGCCTGCACCACCAGGTCATAGGCCGGCAGGTCGCGGAACGGCCCCTGCTGGCCGAAGCCCGAGATCGAGCAATAGACCAGCCGCGGATTTTCCGCCCGCAGCGCCTCGGCCCCCAGGCCCAGCCGGGCGGCGACGCCGGGGCGGAAGTTCTCCACCACCACGTCGACGCGCGCGGCGATGGCCTTGGCCAGCGCCAGGTCGGCGGGATCCTTCAGGTCCAGGACCAGGCTCTGCTTGCCGCGGTTGTTCAGCGTGAAAAGCGCGCTTTCGCCGTCCTTGAACGGGCCGATATGGCGGTAGTCGTCGCCGGCGGGAGGCTCCAGCTTGATGACCTCGGCCCCCAGGTCGGCCAGAAGCGCGGTGCAATAGGGCCCCGCCAGCACGCGGGACAGATCCAGCACCCTGATGCCTTGCAGCGGCTTCATGCCCGCAACTCCGGCGCCAGCGCGGCAAGGCGCTCCAGGATCGCCTTCAGCGTCGCGCGCAGGGTTTCGGCCTTGGCCTCGTCATAGGCAAAGGGCGGGGCCTCGGTCTCCAGATGCGTCGCCTGCGCCAGTTCCATCTGGATCGCGTGGACGCCCTGTCCGGGCTGGCCGTAATGCCGCGTCGTCCAGCCGCCCTTGAAGCGCCCGTTCAGAACATGGGTCCGGCCCGTCGCGGCTGCGACCTCCTGCGTGGCGGCCTCGATGGCCGGCGCGCAGGAGCGCCCGCCGTTGGTGCCGATGTTGAAATCCGGCAGCACGCCGTCGAACAGGAACGGGATCACCGAGCGGATCGAGTGGCAGTCGTAAAGGATCGCCACCCCGTGACGCGCCCGCACCCGTTCGATCTCGGCGGCCAGCGCCGCGTGATAGGGGGCGTGGAAACGCGCCTTGCGCTCGGCGATGTCCTCGGCCGCGGGTTCGGTTTCCCAGATCGGCTCGCCGTCGAAATCGGTCAGCGGCACCAGTCCGGTGGTGTTCTGGCCGGGATAGAGGCTCGCGTCGTCCGGCCCGCGATTGGCGTCGATGACATAGCGGTGGAAGGTCGCGCGCACCGTGGTCGCGCCGGGCAGAAGCCCGTCATAGAGCCGATGAATATGCCAGTCGGTATCGGCCAGCACCTGCCCGCGCGGGTTCAGCCGGGCGCGGATGTCGTCGGGCAGCCAGGTTCCGGTATGCGGCAGGCCCAGGATGACCGGGCTGTCGCCCTGCGCGACTTCGACGGGGTTCACGGCCGCACCTCGTCCAGCAGGCTGGCGGGGACGGCGCCGACCAGCACGCCCTCGCGCACCAGCCGGGCGGATTCGGCCAGGTCGGGGGCAAGGTAGCGGTCCTGTTCCAGCGCCGGCACCGTCTGGCGCAGCGCGGCGATCACCGCCTGCAACGGGGCCGAGGTCGCCAGCGGCGCGCGGAACTCGACGCCCGCGCTGGCGCAAAGCGCCTCGATGCCCAGGATCTGCGCCAGGTTCGCGTTCATCCGCTTCAGCCGCCGCGCGCCATGCGCGGCCATGGAGACGTGATCCTCCTGGTTGGCCGAGGTCGGCGTCGAATCGGTGCTGCACGGCGTCGCCAGGTGCTTGTTCTCGCTCATCAGCGCCGCGCTGGTCACTTCCGCGATCATCAGCCCCGAGTTCAGCCCCGGATCGGGGGTCAGGAAGGGCGGCAGGTCATGGCTCAGCGCCGGATCGACCATCAGCGCGATGCGGCGCTGGGAAATGGCGCCGATCTCGGCGATGGCCAGCGCGATCTGGTCGGCGGCGAAGGCCACCGGCTCGGCATGGAAATTCCCGCCCGAGACGATGCGGTCGGCCCCGACCAGCACCAGCGGGTTGTCGGTCGCGGCGTTCGATTCGATCTCCAGCGTGCGCGCGGCCTGCCACAGCAGGTCGATGCAGGCCCCCGTCACTTGCGGCTGGCAGCGGATGCAATAGGGATCCTGGACGCGGGTATCGCCGATCCGGTGGCTCTCGCGGATCTCGGACCCCTCCATCAGCGCCCGGATGGCGCGGGCGGCGGCGATCTGGCCGCGATGGCCGCGCAGGGTGTGGATCTCGTCCAGGAAGGGCGCGGTCGAGCCCATGATGGCATCGGTCGAAAGCGAAGACGTGACCAGCGCCGCGCGGGCACTGGCGAAAGCCTCGAAAAGCCCCGCCAAGGCGAAGGCGGTCGAGACCTGGGTGCCGTTGATCAGCGCCAGCCCCTCCTTGGCGGCCAGCACCACGGGCGAAAGCCCCGCGGCCGCCAGCGCCTCGGCCGAGGGCATCTCGCGGCCCTCATAAACCGCCCGGCCCTCGCCCAGCATGGCGGCGGCCATATGCGCCAAGGGCGCCAGGTCACCCGAGGCGCCGACCGATCCCTGCGCCGGGATCACCGGCAACACGCCGCGCGCCAGCATGTCCTCGATGAGCGCGATCACCTCGGGACGCACGCCCGAGGCACCGCGGCCCAGCGACAGAAGCTTCAGCACCATGATCAGCCGCACGGTTTCCGGCTCGACCGACTCGCCCACGCCGCAGCAATGCGACAGGATCAGATTGCGTTGCAGCGTGGCGGTATCCCGCGCCGCGATCTTGATCGAGGCGAGCTTGCCGAAGCCGGTGTTCACGCCATAGACCGGCGCCTCGCCATTGGCGGCGGCGGCGATGCGGGCGGCGGATTCGGCGATGCCGGGACGGGCGCTGTCGGCCAGGCGCACGGCCAGCCCCTTGCGCCAGACCTGCTCAAGCTCGGCCAGGGTGGTTTCACCGGGGGTAAGGATCAGTTCAGACAAATTCGCCTCCGACGATGCGGGCATGAAGGGGGTTGAAACCGATGCGATAGGTCAGCTCGGCCGGGTGGCGGATGTCCCAGACCGCCAGGTCGGCGCGCATGCCGGGTGCCAGCCGGCCGCGATCCGCCAGGCCCAGCGCGCGGGCGGCGTGGCGCGTGACGCCGGCCAGGCATTCGGCCGGGGTCATGCGAAACAGCGTCGCGCCCATGTTCATGGTCAGCAGAAGCGAGGTCAGCGGCGAGGTGCCGGGATTGCAATCCGTGGCCAGCGCGATCGGCACGCCGGCCTCGCGCAGGGCGTCCATCGGCGGATATTGCGTCTCGCGCAGCGTATAGAAGGCGCCGGGCAGCAGCACCGCCACGGTGCCCGCGGCCGCCATGGCCTCGATCCCGTCCTGGCCCAGATATTCCAGGTGATCCGCCGACAGCGCCCCGTGCCGCGCCGCCATGGCCGCGCCGCCCAGGTCGGAAAGCTGCTCAGCATGCAGCTTGACCGGCAGGCCCAGCCCGGCCGCATGGTCGAAGATGCCGGCCATTTCCTCGCGCGTGAACGCGATGCCTTCGCAGAACCCGTCCACCGCGTCGATCAGCCCCTCGGCATGGCCGCGCCGCATCCCGGCGACCACCACATCGCGGACATAGCCCGCGCGGTCGTCCTTGTATTCCGGCGGCAGGGCATGGGCGGCCAGCCAGGTCGTGCGGACCGTCACCGGGCGCGCCTGCCCGATGCGGCGGGCGACGCGCAGCATCTTCAGCTCGCTGTCCACGTCCAGCCCGTAGCCCGACTTGATCTCCAGCGTGGTCACGCCCTCGGCCAGCAGCGTATCGACGCGCGGCAGGGCGGATGCCAGCAGCGCCTCTTCATCCGCCTCGCGGGTGGCGCGGACGCTCGACAGGATGCCGCCGCCGGCGCGGGCGATTTCCTCATACGAGGCGCCTTCCAGCCGCATCTCGAACTCGCGGGCGCGGTCGCCGCCAAAGACGATATGGGTGTGGCAGTCGATCAGCCCCGGCGTCACCAGCCGCCCGCCCAGGTCATGCCGCGTCGCATCGGCATAATGCGCGGGCAGATCCGATTCGGCGCCGATCCAAGCGATTCGCCCGGCCTCAATCACCAGCGCCCCCTGCTCGATCAGGCCGTAACCACCTGATTCTTCGTCCATCGTGACAAGCTGGGCGTGGTGGAGAAGCTGCATCGGATCGCATCCCGGATTGATTTCTCGGTCGTTCTATGTCTAAACTTATTTCATCTCTATGTCTAAACTTATTTTGGCACAAAGAAGGGCGACGGGATGACGGTTATCTGGGCGGAGCGGGCCTTGTTGCCCGATGGATGGGCAGAAAATGTCCGGGTGACGGTCGAACAGGACCGAATCGCGGCGGTGGAAAAGGACGCCGCCCCGCAGGGCCATCGCACGGGCCTGCTGCTGCCGGCGCTTGCCAACCTGCACAGCCACGCCTTCCAGCGCGCCATGGCCGGCCTCAGCGAAGCGAAGGGCCCCGAGCCGCGCGACACCTTCTGGACCTGGCGGCAGATCATGTATCGCTTCCTCGACCACCTGACGCCCGAGGATGTCGAGGCGATCGCCGCGCTGGTGCAGATGGAGATGCTGGAGGCCGGCTATGCCACCAATGTCGAGTTCCATTACCTGCACCACCGCCCCGGCGGCGCGCATTACGACAATATCGCCGAGATGGGCGAACGCATCGCCGCCGCCGCCGGGCGCACCGGCATCGGCCTGACGCTCTTGCCGGTGCATTACCAGTTCGGCGGCGTGGACCGCCGGCCGCTCGCCCCCGGCCAGAACCGCTTCGGCACCACGCCCGAGGAATTCCAGCGCCTGCTGGACGGTTGCGAGGCCGCGCTGCGCGCCCTGCCCGCCGATTCGGGCATCGGCGTCGCCCCGCATTCGCTGCGCGCGGTCAGCCCCGAGGGCCTGCAAGCCTGCGTCGCGCTGCGCCCCGGCCGGCCGCTGCACATGCACCTGGCCGAGCAGCTGCCCGAGATCGAGGAAATCAGCGCCGCCTATGGCCGCCGCCCGGTCGAATGGCTGCTGGACAACCACCAGCCCGACCGGCGCTGGACGCTGATCCACCTGACCCACATGACCGAGGACGAGACCCGCCGCCTGGCCGCCACCGGCGCCGTGGCGGGGCTGTGCCCGATCACCGAATCGTCCTTGGGCGACGGCATCTTCAACGGCACCATCTGGGCCGAGGCGCAGGGCCGCATCGGCTTCGGCTCGGACAGCAACATCCGCATCTCGCTGGTCGAGGAACTGCGGACGCTGGAATACAGCCAGCGCCTGCGCGACCGCGGCCGGGCGATCCTGGCCCAGCCGGAACGCTCGACCGGGCGGGTGATCTACGAGGCCGGGCTCGACGGCGGCGCCACGGCGGCGGGGCGCGAGACGGGGGCGATCCGGCCCGGCCTATGGGCCGACCTGGTCGCGGTCGGGCTGGACAATCCGGTCATGGCCGGGCGCAAGGGCGACCAGCTGCTCGACAGCCTGGTCTTTGCCGGCCATGACGGGCTGGTGCGCGACGTCTGGTCGGCGGGCCGCCATGTCGTGCGGGACGGCAGGCATATGGACCGCGACCGCATCATCGCCGATTATCTGGCAACCATAGCCCGGCTTCAGGATCGCATGTGACCGAAAGAAACGCCTCCAAGGCGCAAGCCATCACCAGCGAGGTGCGCCGCCGCATCGTGGACCGCGAATGGCGGCAGGGCGACCGCATCCCGGACGAGGCCGAACTGGCCGTCGAGTTCGGCGTCGCCCGCGCCACGGTGAACAAGGCGCTGCAGATGCTGGCCGAAGAGGGGCTTCTGGACCGCAAGCGCCGCGCCGGCACCCATGTGACGGTGAACCCGGCGCGCAAGGCCACGCTGACCATCCCCATCGTGCGCGAGCAGATCGAGCAGGCGGGGATGGAATACAGCCACCGCGTCGTCGCGCAGCGCCGCAGCCCGCTGCCGGCCGATGTCGCCGCCCGCATGACCCTGCCCGAGGGGCGCGAGCTGATCCACCTGCGCACCGTGCATTACGGCGACGACAAGCCCTTCCAGGCCGAGGACCGCTGGATCAACCCCGCCGCCGCGCCGGGGGCCGAGGCGGTGGACTTCCAGCGCATCACCGCCAACGAATGGCTGGTCAGGAACTTTCCCTGGCTGCACGCCGACATGGCGTTCTCGGCCGAGAACGCCAGCGCCCGCGACGCCCGGCTGCTGGAGACGCGGCAGGGCACCGCGCTTCTGATCCTGCAGCGCACCACCTTCAACGACCTGGGCGCCATCACCTCGGTCCGGGTGGCCTTTCATCCCGGCTATGCCATGATCGCAACGCACTGACCGCCGCGCCGGCTTCACTTTGCGCGGCCCTTCGCCTAATAGGCTGGCAATCCCAAAAAGGAAAAGCCATGGCCAGCGCCAATCTCAACATCATGATCAAGGCCGCGCGCAAGGCGGGCCGCAGCCTCGTCAAGGACTTCCGCGAGGTCGAGAACCTCCAGGTCTCGGTCAAGGGCGCGGGCGATTTCGTCAGCCGCGCCGACCGCGAGGCCGAGCGCATCATCAAGGAAGAGCTGCGCACCGCCCGCCCGAACTACGGCTGGATCGGCGAGGAAACCGGCGAGGAAGCCGGCGAAGACCCGACCCGGCGCTGGATCGTCGACCCGCTGGACGGCACCACCAACTTCCTGCACGGCCTGCCACATTGGGCGGTCTCGATCGCGCTGGAGCATAAGGGCGAGATCGTTGCATCCGTGGTCTTCGACGCCGCCAAGGACGAGCTGTTCACCG
Organism: Paracoccus sp. pheM1; assembly: GCF_018499825.1. Classification (NCBI taxonomy): domain Bacteria; kingdom Pseudomonadati; phylum Pseudomonadota; class Alphaproteobacteria; order Rhodobacterales; family Paracoccaceae; genus Paracoccus; species Paracoccus sp. pheM1. Next base: position 294,402 of record NZ_JAGXCX010000001.1, on the reverse strand, counting down.
CCGAGCGCGGCGACGGCGCCTTCCTGAACGACCGCCGCATCCGCGTCTCGGGCCGCCGGCAGATGATCGAATCGATCTTTGCCACCGGCGTGCCCTTTGCCGGGCGCGGCACCCTGCCCGCGACGCTGCGCGACCTGTCGCGGCTGATGCCGCTGACCGCGGGCGTCCGGCGCTGGGGCGCGGCCTCGCTGGACCTCGCCTATGTCGCGGCCGGCCGCTACGAGGGCTATTGGGAACGCGGCATCAAGTCCTGGGACGTGGCCGCCGGCATCCTGCTGGTGAAAGAGGCCGGCGGCTTCGTCGAATCGATCCGGCCCGAGCAGAGCGCGATCGAATCGGGCTCGATCGTCGCCGCCAACCCGCAGCTTTTCGACGAGTTCGCAGGATTGGTGCGTCAGCGCGACTGAGCCCGGCTTGACCTTTGCCGCGTGCAAGGGCATGGGCGAAACTCAAGACTGGGATATCCGCAATGCCCAACAACCGCCAGACGGGGCCGCTGATGGCCCCGGCAGCCAGCCCGCCTGCCGTCCCGCCGCCGCTTGCCGTGCCGCGCGCCGAACGGCAGGGCGCGGCGATCCTGATGATCTGTGCCTCGGCGCTGATCTTTGCGGCGCAGGACGGCATCTCGCGCTATCTGGGCGCCACCTATTCGCCGATCTTCGTCATCATGCTGCGCTTCTGGTTCTTCGCGGCCTTCGTGATCCTGCTTTGCGCACGGGCACCGGGCGGACTGGGCCGCGCCGTCCGTTCAAAACGGCCCTGGACGCAGATATTCCGCGGCGTGCTGCTGGTGGCGGAGGTCGTGGTCACGGTCGAGGCTTTCGTGCGGCTGGGCCTGATCAACACCCATGCGATCTTTGCCTGCTACCCGTTGCTGATCTCGGCGCTGTCCGGGCCGGTCCTGGGCGAAAAGGTCGGCTGGCGCCGCTGGGCGGCGGTCGCCGTGGGCTTCGTCGGCATCCTGATCGTGCTGAAACCGGGCAGCGGCGTCTTCAGCGCCGATGCGGTGCTGCCCTTCGTCGGCGCGGCCATGTTCGCGGTCTATGGCCTGCTGACCCGGATGGTCGGGCGCGACGATCCGGCCATGGTCAGCTTTTTCTGGACCGGCATCGCCGGGGCCGTCGCCATCACCCTGGTCGGCATCTGGCATTGGGAGCCCATCGCCGGGCGCGACATCCCCTGGCTCCTGCTGCTCTGCTTTGCGGCGGTGGTGGCGCATTTCATGCTCATCAAGGCCTATGAGCTGGCCGAAGCCTCGGCCTTGCAGCCGTTCTCCTATACCCAGCTCGTCTGGGTCAGCCTCTTTGGCGTGGTGATCTTTGGCGAGACGCTGGCGCCGAACGTCGCCCTCGGCGGCCTCATCGTCGTCGGCGCCGGCCTGTTCACCTGGTGGCGCGCTCGCCAGCGCGAGCGGGCCGGGCGGCACTAAGCGGGGCGGCGCTGGCCTCCTCGACCGGCGCCGGGCCCAGCACCTCGGCCAGCACGCCGCCCGCGGCATAGGCCGCCAGCCGGCGCGCCGGCATCGACGGCCGGGACGAGGCGACCAGCCGGATCGGCGGCGGCGCCGGCGCGGGCTTCATGCCGCCCCCGGTCAGATCCCATGTCGGCACCAGCGGCACCGGCTGGCCCTTGATGCGGGCGCGATAGACCGGCAGCGCCTCGGCCACGCGCATGACGTAGTTGCGCGTCTCGTCGAAGGGGATCATCTCGACCCAATCGACCGGGTCCACCTGCCCGCGCAGGTCGCCGAACTCGTCCAGCCAGCGGGCCGAGCGCCCCGGCCCGGCATTGTAGCCCGCCGCGACCAGCGCGATCGAGGGACCGAAGCGGTCGCGCAGCCCCGCCAGATAGGCAGCGCCCAGCCGGGCGTTATAGGCGGCGTCGCGGGTCAGCCGCGCCTGTTCGAAGGGCTCGCCGACCTTGCGCGCCATGGAACGCGCGGTGTCGGGCATGACCTGCATCAGCCCCAGCGCCCCGGCATGCGAAGAGACGGTATGGTTGAACTCGCTTTCGCGCCGGGCGATGGCCATGACCAGCTCGGGCGGCAGGCCCAGCTCGCTGTTCTCAAGGCCCGTCAGCGGGAAATAGGCGGCCGGATAGACCGCGCCCTTGGCGGCGGCGGCCTTGGCCAGGCGCAGCGCGTGCCAGGGCTGCCGCATCTCCAGCATCATCCGCGCCATGCGGCCGATGTCCTCGGGCGCGGCGGTCTCGGCCAGGTGCAGGAAGAAGCGCGCGCCCTGGTCGGGCTCGCCCGCCGCGACCAGCCAGGTGCCGGCCTGCCAGACCGGATTGGCGCGCAGCGGGCTGCCGCGCCAGTCGGGCAGGCTGGCCTCGCTGCGCCCGGCGACGGCCAGCGCGGGCTGCATCGGCAGGCCCAGCCTTTCGGCGGCCAGCTGACCATACCAGGCGGATTGGTATGCGGCGGCGCGTGCATAGGCCGCCGCGGCGCCGGCCCCGTCACCCACGGCCTCCAGCGCCCTGCCCTGCCAGTAATGCGCGCGGGACAATGAGATCGGGCTCGCCACCGCCTGCTCGAGCGTGCGGAAATGCTGGAGCGCCCGGTCCGCCGCGCCGCCGCGCAGCGCGGCATAGCCCGCCAGCCACTCCAGGTCGGAAAAGGCATCACTGCCCGGCGGCAGGAAATGCCCGGCGGCCAGCCTTTCGGCCAGGGCCCAGTCGCCCTGCCGCAGCGCAAGGCGCGCGTAATCGGCGCGCTTGCCGGCCCAGGCCGCGGGATCGCGCAGCGCCTCGGCGCTGGTCGAGCGCTCCAGCATCAGGTCGCGCGCCAGTTCGGGCATCTTGGCCCAGACCCGCCAGCGGAAACGGTCGAGCGCGAGGCCCGCATCATCCCGCTGCACCTCGGGCAGGGCCAGGATCAGCGCATCCACCCCGGCCTGCCCCGATTGCAGCGCCAGCCGGGCGCGGCCCAGGGCTTGCGCCGGCGCCGAGGCCATGGGCAGCACCACCTGTGCCGCCTGCCATTCGCCCAGATCCAGAAGCCGCATCAGCCGCGCATCGTGCAGCCCGGCAACCTCGGCGCCATGGGCGGCCAGAAAGGCGTCGGCCTCGGGCTTGGTCAGCGCCTGCTCGGTCCAGAACCGCGCGATCTCGGCCCTGGCGGCCGCGGGGTCGGTCGCCTGCAGGGCCACGATCAGGGCCGTGGCACCGTTCAGCGTGTCGGGCCGGCGGGTGCCGAACCACTCGATCACCTCGGCCGGAGGCAGGTCGGGGCGCAGCACCGCGTCGCCGCGCTTCCAGAACAGCGCCATGCCGGGCCAATCCGCATGGCGGCGGGCAAAGTCGCGATATTCCGGCCAGCCGCCCTGCCCGGCCCGCAGCCGCTGCCAGGCAATCAGGTCGCGAGCGATGGGCCCCGAGGCTTCGGCCGCGGCCGCGGCGCTGGTCCAGTCGCGCATCGCCGCCGCCGCCAGGGCGCGGGACAGATGCCCGGCATCCTCGGCCCCGGCCGGCAGGGCGAGGCTCAGCGCAAGGGCCAGTGCCGGCCCCAGGATCCTGTCGCGGAAAGGATACATCATGGCCCCATTTCTGCGAGGTTCCGCCGCGCGGCGCAACTCACATCCTTGGCAATCCGCGCATCCGCATGTAAGCCGCCATCAGAGGCAAATTCAGGATACCCACATGTTCAGAGGCTCGCTGCCCGCGCTGGTCACGCCCTTCACCCCGGACGGGGAGCTGGATCTCCCCGCGCTGGAAAAGCTTGTCGAGTGGCATGTCGACCAGGGCAGCCACGGGCTGGTGCCCGTCGGCACCACCGGCGAAAGCCCGACGCTGAGCCATGAGGAACACCGCAAGGTGATCGAAGAGGTCGTGCGCATGGCCGCCGGCCGCATCCCGGTCATCGCCGGCGCCGGCTCGAACTCGACGCGCGAGGGGATCGGGCTGGTGCAGCACGCGCAGGCGGCGGGCGCCGATGCGGCACTGGTGGTGACGCCCTATTACAACAAGCCGACCCAGGCCGGGCTGGTCGCGCATTACACCGCGCTGCACGACGCAAGCGACCTGCCGATCATCATCTACAACATCCCCGGCCGTTCGGTCATCGACATGGCGCCCGAGACCATGGGCGAACTGGCCCGGCTGCCGCGCATCATCGGCGTCAAGGACGCGACCGGCAAGCTCGAGCGCGTCTCGATGCAGCGCGCGGCCTGCGGCAAGGATTTCGTCCAGCTTTCGGGCGAGGACGCGACGGCGCTGGGGTTCAACGCCCATGGCGGCGTCGGCTGCATCTCGGTCACGGCGAACGTGGCGCCCCGGCTCTGCGCCGCGTTCCAGGAAGCGACGTTGGCGGGCGATTACGCCCGCGCGCTGGACTACCAGGACAAGCTGATGCCGCTGCATGTGGCGATCTTCCTGGAGCCGGGGGTGGCGGGCGCGAAATACGCCATGTCGCGGCTGGGCCTTTGCAGCGACGCCGTGCGCCTGCCGCTGGTCGGGCTGACCGATGCGACCAAGGCCCGCGTCGACGCGGCGCTGGCCCACGCCGGGCTGATCTGAACCGCGCATCAGGCCGGAACGAGAGGGGGCGGGCTTTCCGCCCTTTTTTCATGGCCGGACCGGCGGGACCGGCGCAGCCGGGGGCTTTGCGCCCCCGGACCCCCGCAGGATACTTAAGCACAAAAGAAGCGGCCGCACCGGCTTTCCCGCCTGGCTTCTTTCGTGGATAAACATCCTGGGGGAGCGCGGAACGCGCGGGGGCAAAGCCCCCAGCAAGCGTGCCGCCTGGCTAGTCCCCTGGCTGCCGGTCGACCAGGCTTTCCTTGTCCGGGTCGCAGAAGGTCGCCCAGTCCTTGCCGGGCGCCGGGCGGGGCAGGTCGTCGCGGCTCCAGCCCAGGTGCATATGCGCCTTGGCGATGAAATAGCCGGTGACCGGCGCGGTCAGGAACAGGAACAGCGTGATCAGCAACTCGTGCCAGGTCAGCACCCCGTGCCGCGCCGGGAACCAGATCAGCGAGGCGACCAGCACCGCCCCGACGCCCAGCGTCGCCGATTTCGTCGGCGCGTGCAGCCGGGTCATCGGGTCGGGCAGCTTGATCAGCCCGTAGGAGCCGACGAGGCCGAAGAACCCGCCCAGCACCAGCAGGACCGAGACGATGATTTCCGCGATCATGCCCATCCCCTATTCGATGATGTCGCCGCGCAGGACGAATTTCGCATAGGCCACGGTCGAGATGAAGCCGACCATGGCGAACATCAGCGAGGCCTCGAAATACATCGTCGTGCCCTTGTCGATGCCGAACAGCGTCAGGAGCGCGATCATGTTGATCGCCATGGTGTCCAGCGCCAGCACCCGGTCCGACAGACCCGGCGCGAAGACCACCCGGTAAAGGCAGAACAGCAGCCCCAGCGAAAAGCAGCCATAGGCGAAGAGCAGCGCGTATCCGATCATTCGAAGATCTCCTTCAGCCGGGCCTCGTAGCGGGTCTTGATCTCGTCCAGCACCGCATCCGGGTCGGGGGCGTGCATGGCATGGACCAGCAGGGCGCGCCCGTCCTCGGACAGGTCGCAGCTGACCGTGCCGGGGGTCAGGGTGATGGTCGCGGCCAGGGCCGTGATCGCCTCGGGGTGGCGCAGCTCCAGCGGCACGGCGATCCAGGCCGGCCGAAGCGCGCGGCGCGGCATGAACAGCACGATCCGCGCCACGGTGAAATTCGCCTTGGCGATGTCCCACAGGACCATGGCCAGATAGGCGGGGATCCTGGAGGGCGCGCGATAGCCGTTCGTGCCGGGCCAATAGGGCGCGGTGACCAGTGGCACCACCACGCCGATCATCGCGGCAAAGACCAGCGAGCCCACGGCCCAGCGATTGACCAGGGCCATCCAGACCAGCGCCAGCGTGAAGGACAGCCAGGGATGCGGGAACAGCCGGCGGATCATTTCGTGCCCTCCTGCCCTTCCAGCACGGCCGAGACATAGGCGTCGGGGTCGTGAAGCTGCGCCGCCGTCGCCTCGGCCAGGCGCATGGCGGGGCCGGCGAATGCGGTCAGCGCGACGATGCCCGACAGGAGCAGCACCACCGAGGCCACCGCCAGCCAGTTCGCCGGCGCATCGCCGAGATCCTGGACCGGCTCGTCCGGCTCCAGCTTGGGGCCAGCCGCGGCTGCCGCAGGCGGAACGGGGGCCAAGCCAAGCTCGAAGCTTTTCCAGAACAGGATGGTGCCGGCCCGCGACAGGGCATAGATCGCGACCAGCGAGGTGATCAGGATGATCGCCCAGATCCAGACCATCGCCGGCGCCCCCCCGGTCGCCTGCATCACCAAGAGCTTGCCGACGAAGCCCGAGAAGGGCGGCATCCCCACCACGGCGATGGCGGCGACGAAATACAGCGCCGCGACGAGCCCGTTGCCCGGCATCACCCGGTCCAGCCGCAGCCACAGGTCGCCACGGCGCGCGCCGATCATGTCCATGACCAGGAACAGCGCGCCGGCCGCCAGCGTCGAATGGACCAGATAATAGACCGCGGCCGAGGTGCCTTGCGGCGTGAATTGCGCCACCGCGATCATCAGCGTGCCGATCGAGCCGATGGCGGCGAAGGCGGCCAGCCGGCCCAGGTGGCGGGTGCCGAGGATGCCGACCTGGCCGATGGCCAGGGTGAACAGCGCCGCGGGCAGCAGCAGGTCCGCCACCACGCTTTGCGTGACCGCATCCTGCGGAAAGACCAGGGTGAAGAAGCGGATGATGCCATAGACCCCCACCTTGGTCATGATGGCGAACAGCGCCGCCACCGGCCCCGGCGCATTGGCATAGGTCGAGGGCAGCCAGAAATGCAGCGGCACCAGCGCCGCCTTGATCGCAAAGACCAGCATCAAGAGCACCGCGCCGACGCGCAAGAGCGCCGTGTCCTCGGCCGGCATCGCCGCCACGCGCAGCGCCATGTCGGCCATGTTCAGCGTGCCGGTGACGGAATAGAGCACCCCCAGCGCCGCCAGGAACAGGGTCGAGCCGGCGAGGTTGTAGGCGATGTATTGCACGCCGGCGCGCAGCCGCATCTCGCCCCCGCCGTGGATCATCAGCCCGTAGCTGGCGATCAGCAGGATCTCGAAGAACACGAACAGGTTGAAGGCGTCGCCGGTCAGGAAGGCGCCGCAGACCCCCATCAGCTGGAACTGCCAGAGCGCATGGAAATGCCGGCCCTTGCGGTCCCAGCCCGAGCCCATGGCGTAAAGCTGCACCGCCAGCGCCAGAAGCGCGGTCAGAAGCAGCATCAGCGCCGCCAGCCGGTCCAGCATCAAGACGATGCCGAAGGGCGCGGCCCAGTTGCCCAGGCGATAGACCTGCACCTCTCCGCCCGCCGCCAGCAGGTTGAGGTAAAGCGCAACCCCGGCCAGCGCCGCGGTCGCGGCGACCGAGAACACCCGCTGCAGCAGCAGGTCGTGGCGCATCCACAGGATGATGAGCGGCCCGATGACCGCGGGCAGGACGACGGGGGCGATGATCAGGTGGCTCATGCGTCACCATCCCCGGACATGCGATCGGCAGAAAGGGAATCGGCCGGCAGGCGGTCGGCGCGCGGCATGTCCACGCGGTCGTCGCCCCCTTCCAGGAAGGCACCCAGCGCCATCATCACCACCACCGCGGTCATGCCGAAGGAAATCACGATGGCGGTCAGCACCAGCGCCTGCGGCAGCGGGTCGGTATAGCTCGCCGCCCCGTCCCGCAGCACCGGCGGCGCGTTCACCACCAGCCGCCCGGTCGAGAACAGGAACAGGTTGATGGCATAGCTGAGCATGGTCATGCCCAGCACCACGGCAAAGCTGCGCCGGCGCAGGATCAGATAGACCCCCGCCGCGGTCAGCATGCCGATCGCGCTTGACAGCAGCAGTTCCATCAGCGCCGCGCCTCCTTGCTGGGGTCGATGTCCATCGGGTGCAGGTTCACTGTCTCGCCCGCCGTCCGCGCGATGCGCGACAGCGAGTTCAGCGCCAGCATCACCGCCCCCACCACGCACAGGAACACGCCCAGGTCGAAACCCATGGCCGAGGCCAGCTCGAACTCCTCGAGCCCCGGCAACTTCACATAGCCATAGATCGAGGTCAGGAAGGGCAGCCCCGCGAACCAGGCGCCGATGCCGGTCAGCCCGGCGGCGATGACGCCGGCGCCGATCAGCGCGTGATAGTTGATCTTTTGCCGCTCCTGCGCCCAGGCAAAGCCCGAGGCCATGTATTGCGACACCAGCGCCACCGAAACCACCAGCCCGGCGACGAAGCCGCCGCCCGGCATGTTGTGGCCGCGCAGGAAGATATAAAGCCCCACCACCAGCGCGATGGGCAGGACCAGCCGCGTCACCACCACCAGCATCAGCGGATGGCGGTCGCCGGCGCGGCGGCTGTCATGGATCCAGTTGCGCAGCCGCCGGCCGCTGGCGCCGGCCAGCAGCGTCTCGGTCAGGGCGAATATGGTCAACGCGGCGATGCCCAGCACGGTGATCTCGCCGAAGGTATCGTAGCCGCGGAAGTCCACCAGGATCACGTTGACCACGTTGTCGCCGCCGCCCAGCTTGTAGCTGTTGGCCAGCATGTATTCCGAGATCGGGGAAAAGGCGAAGTCGCTGCGCATGATGACATAGGCCAGCGCGCCAAAGCCCAGCCCGGTCAGCGTGGCGATGAAGGCGTCCAGGCCGCGCTTGCGGTCGGGGCTTTCGATCACGGTGAACTTGGGCAGGAAGTTCAGCGCCAGCAGCAGCAGGACCACCGTCACCACCTCGACCGAGATCTGCGTCAGCGCCAGGTCCGGGGCCGACAGGTAGATGAAGCTGACCGAGACCATCAGCCCGATGATGCCGACCAGCACCAGCGCCAGGATGCGGCGGCGGTGAAAGGCGACCATGCAGCAGGTCGCCACCATCAGCAGCACCCAGCCGACCAGCGGCACCGGCTGGATGGGCAGCATCGGCCGCGTCGCGCCCTGCCAGCCCCCGGTCGAGAAGGCCCAGAGCCCGCAAAGCACCACGGTCAGCGAAAAGGCGGCAAAGGCCCGCGCCATGGACCCGTTCGTCAGCCGGTCGGTCAGGAAGCCAGCCGCGCAGGTGACTGCGCGGGTGATGGCATCGAAGATCGCCTGGGCCTCGGGCCATGCCATTGCCGCGCGCAGGGCCAGCAGCCGGCGGTTCAGCGCCAGCAATGCCACCCCGCCCGCCAGCGCGACGGCCGACAGCATCAGCGCCGGCGTCACGCCATGCCACAGCGCCAGATGCGGATGCTGCGCCGTGCCGGTGACGGCACTGGCCGAGGCCGCGACCAGCCAGCCGGCCATTGGGTCGGGAAACAGCCCGATCAGCACCACCAGCACCGCCAGCAGCGCCGGGGCGGACCACAGGCCGAAGCCCGGATCATGCGGGCGGTGCGGGTAATCCTGGCGCTCGGGGCCCAGGAACACCTGCCAGACGAAGCGCAGCGAATAGCAGACCGAGAACAGCGCCCCCAGCGTGGCCATCGCCGCGACCAGGCCCGGATGGCCCTGCCACGCGGCATGGGTGGCCTGTTCCAGCATCAGCTCCTTTGACAGGAAACCGTTGAGCGGCGGGATGCCGGCCATGGACAGCGCCGCCACGGTGCCGATGACGAAGGTGATCGGCATCAGCCGGCGCAACCCGCCCAGCCGGGCGATGGAGCGGGTGCCGGCCTCGTGGTCGATGATGCCGGCGGTCATGAACAGCGCCGCCTTGAAGGTGGCGTGGTTGACGATATGGAACACGGCCGCCACCGCCGCCGCCTCGGTGCCGAAGCCCAGGAGCATGGTGATGAGGCCCAGGTGCGAGACGGTGGAAAAGGCCAGCAGCGATTTCAGGTCGTCGCGGAAGATGGCGATCCAGGCCGCCAGCACCATGGTCACAAGCCCGGTGGTGGCGACGATATAGAACCATTCCGGCGTGCCCGACAGCACCGGCCACAGCCGCGCCATCAGGAACAGCCCCGCCTTCACCATGGTCGCCGAATGCAGATAGGCCGAAACCGGCGTCGGCGCCGCCATCGCATGCGGCAGCCAGAAATGGAACGGGAACTGCGCCGATTTGGTGAATGCCCCCAGCAGGATCAGCAGCAGCGCGGGCAGGTAATAGGGACTGGCCTGGATCGCCTCGCGCGCCTGCAGGATGTCGGTGATGTCGAAGCTGCCGGCGATATTGCCCAGGATCAGCATCCCCGCGATCATGGCCAGCCCGCCCATGCCGGTCACGGTCAGCGCCATGCGCGCGCCCTGCCGCCCCTCGGGCAGGTGCTTCCAGTAGCCGATCAGCAGGAAGGACGACAGCGAGGTCAGCTCCCAGAACACCAGCAGCAGCAGGATGTTGTCGGACAGCACGATGCCCAGCATCGCGCCCTGGAACAGCATCAGGTAGGTGTAGAACACGCCCGCCGGATCCTGGCGCGACAGGTAATGGCGCGCATAGGCGATGATCAGCAGGCCGATGCCCAGGATCAGGATGCCGAACAGAAGGCCCAGCCCGTCGATGCGGAAATTCGCGTTCAGCCCCAGCGAGGGCAGCCATTCGAAACGCGCCGTGACGACCTCGCCCGCCATGACCGCCGGGATATGCAGGCAAAGCCCCAGAAGCGCGATGAACGTCGCCGTCGCGCAAGAGATGGCCGCGACGTCGCGTCCCGAACGGATCAGCAATCCGGGCAGCAGCGCCCCGATGAACGGAAGCGCGGCGATCAGTGCTGGCGACATTGTCCCTCGTCCCCTTTTCGTGCCCCTCTGTTCGCGGCGGGGGGCCGGGATGTCAAGCGATTGACAAAGCAACTAGGCGATGTTCGCCTTTCGTGCTAACGCTGGATCAAAACAAGGGAACAGGCATGAAGATCATCGGCATAGACCCCGGCCTGCGCAACATGGGCTGGGGGGTGATCGCGGTCGAGGGGCCGCGCCTGCGGCACCTGGACAACGGCATCGTCCATTCCGAGGCGGGCGATCTGGGGCCGCGCCTCGCCGCGCTTTACCGCGGGCTTTGCGCGGTGATCGCCCGGCACGCCCCCGATGCCGCCGCCGTCGAGCAGACCTTCGTGAACAAGGACGCCTTGGGCACGCTGAAACTGGGCCAGGCGCGCGGCATCGCCCTGCTGGCCCCGGCCGAGGCGGGGCTGGAGATCGGCGAATACGCCCCGAACGCGGTCAAGAAGACCGTGGTCGGCGTCGGCCATGCCGCCAAGGAACAGATCCAGCACATGGTCCGCTTCATGCTGCCCGGCGTCGAATTCGCCGGGCCGGACGCGGCAGACGCGCTGGCCGTGGCGATCTGCCACGCCCATCACCTGCAGGGCCGCGCCCTGCGCATCAAGGCCAGCGCATGAGGGACGGGGAATGATCGGACGCATCGCCGGAGTGATCCTGCACCGGGCGCAGGATCATGTGCTGATCGACGTGCGCGGCGTGGGCTATATCGTCCATGTCAGCGAACGCACCGCCGCCAGCCTGCCCCCCGCCGGGCAGGCAACGGCGCTTTATGCCGAATTGCTGGTGCGCGAGGATCTGCTGCAGCTTTTCGGCTTTCCGACGCTTCTGGAAAAGGAATGGCACCGGCTCCTGACCTCGGTGCAGGGGGTGGGGGCCAAGGTGGCACTGGCGATCCTGGGCACGCTGGGGCCCGACGGGCTGTCGCGGGCGCTGGCGCTTGGCGACTGGTCGGCGCTGCGCAAGGCCCCCGGCGTCGGCCCGAAACTGGCGCAGCGCGTGGTGATGGAACTGAAGGACAAGGCCCCGGCGGTGATGGCGCTTGGCGGCGCGCTGACCGTCGATCCCGGCCCCCTGCCCGAGGTCGAGCTGGTCGAAACCGCCGCCCCCGCGCCCGCCCCCGCGCATTCGGCCCCCTCCTCAGCGCAGGCGACGGCGGATGCGCTCTCGGCGCTCGGCAATCTGGGCTATGCTCCGTCCGAGGCCGCCTCGGCGGTGGCCGAGGCCGCGGCACGGGAACCCGCCGCGCCGACCGCCGTGTTGATCCGCGCGGCCCTGCGGCTGCTGGCGCCCAAGGAGTAAGGACGATGACCGGAAACCTGCGCACCTTCATCCTGATGGCCGCCCTGACGGCGCTGGTCATGGGCATGGGCTGGCTGATCGGCGGCCAGGGCGGCGCGGTGATCGCGCTGCTGGTCGCCGGGGCGGGCAATGTCTTCGCCTGGTGGAACAGCGACAAGATGGTGCTGCGCCAGCAGGGCGCGCATCCGGTCACGCGCCAGCAGGCGCCGGAACTGGTCGACATGGTGGCGGCGCTGGCGCAGCGGGCCGGCCTGCCCATGCCCAAGGTCTATGTGCTGGAAACCGAACAGCCCAATGCCTTCGCCACCGGCCGCAACCCGGAAAACGCCGCCGTCGCGGTGACGCAGGGCATCATGCGGGTTCTGAACCGCGACGAGCTGGCCGGGGTGATCGCGCATGAGCTGGCGCATATCAAGCATCGCGACACGCTGGTCATGACGGTGACGGCCACCATGGCCGGCGCCATCGCCATGCTGGGCAACATGCTGATGTTTTCCAGCATGTTCGGCGGGCGCGACGACAATCGCGGCGGCGGGCTGGCAGCGATCCTGGCGATGATCTTCGCGCCCCTGGCGGCGGCGCTGGTGCAGATGGCGATCTCGCGCACCCGCGAATACGAGGCCGACCGCATCGGCGCCGAGATCTGCGGCCGGCCGATGGCGCTGGCCGGCGCTCTGGCCAAGATCTCGCGCGCCGCAGGCCAGGTGGTGAACATCCCGGCCGAGCGCAACCCGGCCGCGGCCAGCCTGTTCATCGTGAACCCGCTGCATGCGCTGCGCATGGACCGGCTCTTCGCCACCCATCCCCCGACCGAGGAGCGCATCGCCCGGCTGCAAGCCATGGCCGCAGGCACGGGCGCCGGCCCCTGGGGCGCAAGATGAGCCAGCCCGACCCGATGCTGCGCCCCGAACCGCTGGAAAGCGACGGCGAGGACCGTGCGCTGCGCCCGCAGCGGCTCGAGGATTTCGTCGGCCAGGCCGAGGCGCGGGCGAATCTGCGCGTCTTCATCGAAAGCGCGCGGATGCGCGGCAAGGCCATGGACCACACGCTGTTCCACGGCCCCCCCGGCCTCGGCAAGACCACGCTGGCGCAGATCATGGCACGCGAGCTGGGGGTGAACTTCAAGATGACCTCCGGCCCGGTGCTGGCGCGGGCGGGCGACCTGGCCGCGATCCTGACCAACCTGGAAGCCCGCGACGTGCTGTTCATCGACGAGATCCACCGCATGAACCCCGCGGTCGAGGAGATCCTCTATCCGGCGATGGAGGATTTCGAGCTGGACCTGGTGATCGGCGAAGGCCCGGCGGCGCGAACGGTGCGGATCGAGCTGCAACCCTTCACCCTGGTCGGCGCCACCACCCGGCTGGGCCTGCTGACCACGCCCCTGCGCGACCGCTTCGGCATCCCGACCCGGCTGCAATTCTACACCATCGAGGAACTGGACCTGATCGTGACCCGCGGCGCCCGGCTGATGGGCATCCCCTCGGAACCCGAGGGCACGCGCGAGATCGCCCGCCGCGCCCGCGGCACGCCCCGCATCGCCGGCCGGCTCTTGCGCCGCGTGGTGGACTTCGCGCTGGTCGAGGGCGACGGCAGGCTGACCCGCCAGATCGCCGATTCCGCCCTGACCCGGCTTGGCGTCGATCACCTGGGCCTCGACATGGCCGACCGGCGCTACCTGACGCTGATGGCCGAACATTACGGCGGCGGCCCGGTCGGGGTCGAGACGCTTTCGGCCGCGCTGTCGGAAAGCCGCGATTCCATCGAAGAGGTGATCGAGCCCTACCTGATGCAGCAGGGCCTGGTCGCCCGCACGCCGCGCGGCCGCATGCTGGCGCGGCTGGGCTGGCGCCACCTGGGCCTCGACGCCCCCCGCACGCAGGAGAGCCTGTTCGATGAATGACCTGGAAAGCCGCATCCGCGCCAGTTTCGACCGCCAGAGCATGATGCGCACCCTGGGCGCGCGGCTGGAAAGCGTCGGGCCCGGCCAGGTCGCCATCGCCGCGCCGATCCTGCCCGGCTCGCTGCAGCAGCATGGCGCGGGCCATGCCGGCCTCGCCTTCTCGATCGGCGATTCGGCGGCAGGCTATGCCGCGCTGACGCTGATGCCCGCGGAGGCCGAGGTGATGACGGTCGAGATGAAGATCAACCTGATGTCCCCCGCGACCGGGGACCGGCTGGTGGCCGAGGGAAGGGTGATCCGCCCCGGCCGCCGCATCCTGGTGGTCGCCACCGATGTCTGGGCCGAAACCGGGGACAGGCGCAAGCATGTCGCCATGCTCCAGGGCACGATGATTCCGGTCTGAGAATGCCCCCTTGTCCAGCCTGGGCAATGTCGCAGCCGGGGGCTTTGCGCCCCCGGACCCCCGCAGGATATTTTTCCACGAAAGAACGGGCCAATCGTCCCCCGGCTTCTTTCGTGGACAAATATCCTGGGGGAGCGCGGAACGCGCGGGGGCAAAGCCCCCGGCACGCTTCATCACCGGCACAATGGGCATTCCCCGGACCCTTACGGCCCCGGCGAGTGTTGGCCGACGGCCCCGGCGGCCGTTTGGCGCGAAGTGGCAGAGGTGCTTGCGGCGGTTTTTGGGGGTTGGTCGTGACATCGCAAAGGCCCTGCCGCGCCACGATGGAGTGCAAGGGACAGCGGAATTCTATCGGCGGCTACGCAGATCTCGGGGCTGATCCGCCTTCGCAGCGCACCGGCTTGGCCCTTGGGTGCCCCCTCCGCTGGCGACCTGCTACCGCCCTGAGGCACCGGAATCATCGGCTAAATCCGGTTCAGGCGGCAGCCTAGTCGCGGCGGGGATCGGAAAGCACCCGGTCCTCCTGGGCGATGAAATGCTCCATCATCACCCGCCACAGCCGTTCCGCCAGGTCGGGATCCAGCCCCTGGCGCAGGGCAAGCCGGCGGGCATTGGCGGCGACCTCCTCGACGCGGCTGTCGATGCGGGCGGGCAGGTTCTCGCGCAGCTTGATCCGCGCCGCCTCGTCGATCAGCGCCGAGCGTTCCGCCAGCAGCGCCACCAGCCGCGCATCCAGCGCGTCGATGCGCGCGCGCAGTTCGGGCATGGCAGAGTTCGGCGGCAGTTCGGGTTCGGGGCGGCTCATATCCCGTCCCATGCCCTGCCCCGCCGTCCGGTGCAAGCCCCGGCTGTGTCGAAATTGCCGCAGGCGATAGGCGGATTTCCGCCGAATAGGGAACGCCTTGGCCCGAATCGGCGTTTTGCCGTCAACTGGGGAAAGGAGCCGCCCCGCTTTGGAAAGGATACCGGATGAAACCAGCAAGCCTTGTCATCAACCTGGGTTTCGGCCTGGGCCTCGCGCTGGGCGCGGTCGCGCTTTTGCTGTTCTGACCCGCCGCATCTTTCCCGGCCCTCGCAGGCTCCGCCAATGAAAAAGCCCCCGGAGCCGATCCGGGGGCTTTCCTGTTTCCGACCGGGGCGTCAGCCCTGCGGCTGGGGCGCGGCGTCCGGCGCGGGCTTGGCGGCGCCCGCCCGCGGAATCGCGCTGACCGAGGGGATCGAGGAGCCGGGCGCATCGTCGTCGCCGCCCAGCGGCTCGCCCCGGATCACCCGGCCGATGTCCTCGCCGGTCAGGGTTTCGTATTCCAGGAGCCCCTTGGCCAGGCGCTCGAACTCTTCCTGCTTCTCGTTCAGGATGCGATAGGCCTCGCGATAGCCTTCCTCGATCAGGTCATGGACCTCTTGCTCGATCAGCTCCTTGGTCGCGGCCGAGACCGAGAAGCCGCCGGTATTGCCGGAATAGCCCTCATGCGCCTCGGCATAGTCGATGTTGCCGACCTTGTCGGACATGCCCCAGCGCATCACCATGGCGCGGGCCAGCGCGCTCGCCTGCTGGATGTCGCCGGCCGGGCCGTTCGACACCCCTTCCTCGCCGTATTTGATGATCTCGGCGGCCTTGCCGGCCATGGTCATGGCCAGCTTCTGCTTGGCCTCGTCCTTGTGATAGTTCAGCCGGTCCATTTCCGGCAGGCTGACCACCATGCCGAGCGCGCCGCCGCGCGGGATGATCGTCGCCTTGTAGACCGGGTCGCATTTCGGCAGCGACAGGCCGACGATGGCGTGGCCGGCCTCGTGATAGGCGGTCTTTTCCTTCTGCTCGGGGGTCAGGACCATGCTGCGGCGCTCGACGCCCAGCATGACCTTGTCCTTGGCGTTCTCGAAATCCTCCATGGTCACGAAACGGCGGCCGATGCGCGCGGCCATCAGCGCGGCCTCGTTGACCAGGTTCATCAGGTCGGCGCCGGAAAAGCCCGGCGTGCCGCGGGCGATGATGCGCAGATCCACGTCGGGGCCGACCGGCACCTTGCGCGAATGCACGCCGAGAATCTTTTCGCGGCCCTTGATGTCGGGGTTCGGCACATAGATCTGGCGGTCGAAGCGGCCTGGGCGCAGAAGCGCCGGGTCCAGCACGTCCTTGCGGTTGGTGGCGGCGATGATGATGACGCCTTCGTTGGCGTCGAAGCCGTCCATCTCGACCAGCAGCTGGTTCAGGGTCTGTTCGCGTTCGTCATTGCCGCCGCCGATGCCGACGCCGCGGGCGCGGCCGACCGCATCGATCTCGTCGATGAAGACGATGCAGGGGGCGGATTTCTTGGCCTGCTCGAACATGTCGCGGACGCGGCTGGCGCCGACGCCGACGAACATCTCGACGAAATCCGAACCCGAGATGGTGAAGAAGGGCACGCCAGCCTCGCCGGCGATGGCGCGGGCCAGCAGCGTCTTACCCGTGCCGGGCGGGCCGACCAGCAGCGCGCCTTTCGGGATCTTGCCGCCGAGGCGCGAGAATTTCTGCGGGTTGCGCAGGAATTCGACGATCTCTTCCAGCTCTTCCTTGGCCTCGTCGATGCCGGCCACGTCGTCGAAGGTCACGCGGCCGTGCTTTTCGGTCAGGAGCTTGGCGCGCGACTTGCCGAAGCCCATGGCCCCGCCCTTGCCGCCGCCCTGCATGCGGTTCATGAAGAAGATCCAGACGCCGATCAGCAGGATGAAGGGCAGCCAGACGCCCAGGAGCGACATGAAGCCCGATTGCTGCTGGCGCTCGACCTTGACCTCGACGCCCTTGCCGATCAGCCGGTCCGCGATTTCTTCGCCCTGCGGCCGCACGGTGGCATATTGCTTGCCGTCCTTGGCGATGATGCCGACGTTTTCGCCGTCGATGGTGACGGCCGTGATCTCATCCTTTTCCACCCGCTGGATGAAATCGGAATAGCTGATCTGGCGGCTGTTCATCTGGGCCGATCCGTCGCTGAACAGGTTGAACAGGGCCAGGATCATCAGAAACAGCACCACCCAGAAGGCGATATTGCGCGCGTTGCCCAAAGGCATGTCCTCCGCGGGTAAACAGGCTTCCGCCTGAAAATAGGGATTCCGGCGTCAGGTTCAATGCGTATAGAGCAGCGCGCCGAATTCCTCCATCCCGCGCAGCGGCTTTGCGCCGCAATCCGGCACCGGCCGCAGCACGGGCGCCGCGATCAGCCGCCCGCCCGCCCAGATGCCGGGGCTGGAGGCCGCCTCGTCCCGGGTCAGGCCGGCGCCGCGCCAGTCCAGCCCCGGCAGCGGGTCATGGCCAAGCGCGCGCACCTGCTGGCCCGCGCGCAGGCCGTCCACGCGCCAGCGCCGGTCCCAGACCGCATCGGCACCTTCGGCGGCGGGGCTGCGGGCGGCGGCGGCCGGTTCGCGGACCAGCCACAGGAACCCGTCCCGCGGCTCGGCGATGACGCCCTCCAGCGTCAGGCGCGCGCCGGTTTCCAGCGCCGCAAGCGCGTGCAGCACCGCCTCGCGCCGGGGGGGATAGGCGGCACCAGAGACGAAGCGCAGCCCTGCGACAAGAAGCCGCCGCCGGATCTCCAGCGGCGCGGCGCGAAAGGGGTCGAGCGGCAATGCCAGCGAGCCGGCGCGGCTTCGCGCCCCCTGGGCCACCTGCGCGGCGAAGGCGCAAAGCGCATCGCGCGCCATGGCGAGATTCGCCGCCGATTGCGCCAGCTGCCGCATCGGCAGGTCCAGCGCGGCGATGGTCTTGCGCACTCGCACCCGCTCGAATCCCTCGTTCTCGTTCGAGGGATCGTCGGCCCAGCCGAGCCCGCGCGCCGCAAGCCATTGCCGCAGTTCGGCGCGGCCGACGTCGAGCAGGGGGCGCAGCCAGGTCACGCCAAAAGCCTCTCGCGCGGGTGCCATGGCGGAAAGCCCGTCCACGCCAGCACCCCGGTTCAGGCGCATCAGCACGGTCTCGGCCTGGTCGTCCAGCGTATGGCCCAGAAGCACGGCGGACAGGCCGTGCCGCCCGGCCCAATCGGCCAGAAGGCCCAGCCGCGCCTCGCGCGCGGCGGCCATCAGGTTGCCGCCGTCCCGGCGGGTCCAGCGCAGGGTTTCATGGGGAATGCCCAGGGCCGCGGCCGCCCGCCCGGCCTCTTGCGCCTCGGCGGCCGAGCCGGGGCGCAGCCCGTGATCGACGGTCGCCGCCAGCAGGCGCGCGCGGCCCCAGCCATGGGCCAGGTGCAGCAAGGCGGTGGAATCGCCGCCCCCCGACAGGGCGATGCCCAACGCGGGGCGGGTGCCGGCCAGATGGTCCAGCGCGGCATGGACCCGCGCCGCGACCGGCTCAGCCGTCATCCGCCATGTCCGCGGCGGCCTCGGGGTCCAGATCCTCGTCCAGCGGCTCGGCCGGCGCGTCGCAGCCGGTCTCGGCGATGCGCCGCTCGGCCTCGGCCGCCTGCGGGGCGGCGGGGAAGCGGGCGATGATTTCCTGAAGATAGAAGCAGCCTTCCTGCGGGCCGGCCTTGGCGGACATGGCCCGCGACAGGCCCAGAAGCGCATCCGCCGCCTGCGGCCCGTTCGGGTTGGCGGCAAAGCTTTCCAGCCAGGCCACGCCCGCGCCTTCCAGGTCGCCGGCGGAATCCAGCGCCGCCCCGCGCAGGAACAGCGCCTCGGCGGTCAGCGGGCCGCCAGCATGGGTTTCGGCAATGGCCGCGAAGAGTTCCGCAGCACGGTGAAAGTCACCTTGACCGAGCACCTCCCGAGCCCGGTCGAAATCGGCCTTTTCCGCCGCGGTCGCGGCAGCCCCGGCCGAAGGGGTCTTGGGTTGCGCCAGCGCGCCCTGCTGGTCCGAGGACGGCAGGGGCGCCGATCCGCCCTGCTCGCCCAGCGTCGGCGTGGTCAGGCTGCCCAGGTCGCAGCCCTCCTCCATCTCGCACAGGCGGAACTCGATGTCGCCGATGCGGGTGGTGCCGTCTCGGACGATGCGGTCGATGCGGTTCTGCAATTGCTCGGTCTGGCCGGTCAGCTGCGCCAGCCGCGCCTCCATCGCGTTCATGCGGTCGATGGCGCTGTCGCCGCCCGCCGCCGCGAAACCGGCCGGCCCCGAGGCGACAAGCTGCGCGCGCAGGCTTTGCAGGTCGGACGAAAGCTGGGACAGCTCGGCCCGGATGTCGGCCAAGGTCCGCGCATCCTGCGCCGCCGCGGGCCAGGCCGCCAGCGCGAAACCGGCGGCCAGCAGCAGCCCCCTGAAACCCCAGGCCGCCATCACATGCCCGCCCCTGGGCTGACCACGGTCACCGCGCGGCGGTTCTTGGTAAAGCATTCCTCGGTCGAGCAGATCGCCAGCGGGCGCTCCTTGCCATAGCTGACGGTGCGCAGCCTTCCCGGCGCGATGCCTTGCGAAATCAGGTATTCCTGCACCGAATTGGCGCGCCGGGCACCCAGGGCGAGGTTGTATTCGCGGGTGCCCTGCTCATCGGCATGGCCCTCGATCACGGCCGAGAAGCCCTGGTTCTGGTTCAGCCAGCCGGCCTGGTTGGCCAGGGTCATCCGCGCCTCGGCGGTCAGGGTGGACTGGTCCAGCGGAAACAGGACGGTATCGCCGACGCTGGCCTTGAAATATTCGGCCGTGCCCGGCAGCGCGGTCGCGCCCACCCCGCCCAAGCCGCCCGCCCCGGCATAGGGATCCTGGACCTGCATGTCCTGTGCCGGCCGGGCGCAGGCCGCAAGCGCGAGAACAGCGCCGATCGCGGCAATTTTCATGAAAGTTTTCATAATCCTGTCCATCTTACGCGCTTCAGGGCAGCAGCGGGCCCCAATCGGGGTCCGAGGCTGCACCGTTGATCTTGACCGGGCGCATGTTGCGCCCCGTGATGTCCACCGAATGCAGGCGCGGCTGGCCGTCGCCGCCCGGCGTCACCCGCGTGAACATCACGACGCGCCCATTGGGGGCCCAAGTCGGGCCCTCGTCAAGGAACGATTCCGTCAGCATTTTCTCTTCCGAACCATCGGTGCGCATGACGCCGATGTGGAACTTGCCGCCGACCTGCCGGGTAAAGGCGATCATGTCGCCGCGCGGCGACCAGACCGGGGTGCCATAGCGCCCCTCGCCAAAGCTGATCCGCCTGGGCTCGCCGCCATTCGCGCCCATGACGTAAAGCTGCGGCGTCCCCGAGCGGTCGCTTTCGAAGACGATCTGCTTGCCGTCCGGGCTGTAGCTGGGCGAGGTCTCGATCGAGGGCGCATTGGTCAGCGCCCGCTGCGCCCCGGTCGCGGCATCCATCTGGTAGATGTCGGTATTGCCGCTTTTCTCCAGCGAATAGACGATCCAGCGCCCGTCGGGCGAAAAGCGGGGCGAAAAGCTCATCGTGCCCTGCTGGCTCGCGCCCAGCTGGCGCACGCCCAGCGAGTTCACGTCCATCATCATCGCCTGCGGGAAGCCGGTGGCATAGCTGGTGTAAAGCAGCCGCGAGCCGTCGGGCGAAAAGCGCGGCTTCAGCACCAGCGTGGCATCGTCGGTCAGCCATTTCACGTTGGCGCCGTCGTAATCCATGATGCCGATACGCTTGCGGCGCGCGTCCTTCGGGCCGGTTTCCTGCACGAAGGCGACGCGGCTGTCGAAATAGGGCCCCTCGCCCGTCAGGCGCGAATAGACCTGGTCGGCCGCCTTGTGCGCGGCCCGGCGCCAGTTGCCGGTCGCGGCGTCGAACTGCATGCCGTCGCCCAGCGGCTGGCCGGCGAAGACGTCGAACAGGCGGAACTTGACCACGACCTTGCCGCCCTCGACCTTGACCGATCCGGTGATCAGCGCCTGGGCGTTGATCGCCTTCCAGTCCTCGTAGGAGACCGGCGCGTCGAAGCTTTCGGGCCGCGCGATATGGGCGCTGGCCGGGATCTCGCGGAACAGGCCGGTGCCGGTCAGGTCGGCGGCGATCAGGTTCTGCACCTGTCCCAGGTATTCGCCCGCGCCGCCCTCGTCGTGGAAGCGGGCGATGGCGAAGGGCATCGGCTCGATCACGCCGTCGGTGATCTCGATCCGCAAGGGCCCGTCCTGCGCCAGGACCGGCGCGGCAAGCCCAAGACCCGCAAGGGCCATGACGGAGGTCAGCAGGAATTTACGCAACATGTTTCGCCCTCTGGAGGTCTTGGTTGCAGGATAGAGTGTCGCACCGAGAGATGCCATGCGGGATGCCATGTCACTTGACCCGCGCGCCGCCGCTGGCGTTGAAGTCGATGATGACGTCCTTCCAGCGGTTGTATTTTTCCGGCGGCAGCTTGTAGCCGCCCTTTTCGCACATCAGGATCGCCCGGCGCGCGGCCTCGTAGGCCTGTTTCGCCGCCGCGTCCGAGCCGCCGTCATGGCCGATCATGCGCAGCGAGCCCTTTTCCACCGTCCCGTCCGGCGCCATCGAGAACTGCACCGAAACCGTGGTCCGGCTGGCCTCGGTCGACAGCGAGCCGCGGTTCCAGCATTGCTCGACCGCCACGCGGAAGCCGTCCTTCTCGCCCTGGCTCAGCGGCGGCCCGTTCGCGGCGGCGCCACCGCCGCCCGAACCGCCCGAGCCCTGGTCCTGCATCGCCTCGGCCAGCGCGGCCTGCTTGGCGGCCTCGGCGGCCTTGCGCTCGGCCTCGGCTTGCTCGCGGGCCTTGGCTTCGACGGCAGCCTTCTCGGCCGCCTTCTTCTCGGCTGCGGCGCGTTCGGCGGCGGCCTGTTCCTCGGCCTCCTTGCGGGCCTTGGCCTCCGCGGCCTTCCTCTCGGCCTCGGCCTTCTCGGCAGCAGCCTTTTCAGCCGCAGCTTTCTCGGCAGCGGCTTTCTCGACTGCCGCTTTTTCGGCGGCGGCCTTTTCGGCGGCGGCGCGGCGCTCGGCCTCGGCCTTGCGCTCGGCGGCGCGTTTTTCGGCGGCGCGTTTTTCGGCGGCGGCTTCCTCGGCGGCGGCCTTATCGGCCGCTTCGGCCGCGGCCAGGCGGCGGGCGCGGGCCTCGGCTTCCTCGGCCTTGCGGGCGGCTTCCGCATCGGCCTGGGCCTGGGCTTCGCGGCGCTCTTCCCTGGCGCGTTCCTCGGCCGCGCGGCGGGTGGCGGCCTCCTCGGCCTTGGCGGCGGCGGTGCGTTCGGCAGCCGCCTCGGCTTCCTGCCGGGCCAGCAATTTCTCGCGCTGGCGCGCGGCCTCGGCGGCGGCGCGGCGGGCCTGGACGGCCTCGGCCAGCCCTTCGGGACGGCCGCGAGGGCGCGAGGATTCGACCGGGGCCAGCGCCGAACGCTGCGGGATCGGCGCCGGCGATTGCGGCTGGGCGGGATTGCGCGCCGGATCGGGGCGGTCCGACGCCTGCGGCAGCGCCGCCAGGTCCACGGTATTCTGCGGCTCGGCGGGGCGCGGCGCATCGGTCGCCACGGCGACAGGCCGGTTCGGGGTCTGGAAATCCGACAGGTCCGGCCGCGCCTCGGGCCGCGAGGGGGGCGTGGACAGCTCTGCCGCCTGCGCATCGGGGGCGGGCGGGCTGACCGCCTCGACCTCGCCCAGCCGGTTCTCGTCGGCGGGCGGACGCGGCTGCGCCGGGATGGTCGCGGCGGCATCGGATACCGGGCCGCGCCCGGCGGCCGCGGCGGCCAGCGACTGGAACTCGGCCTCGGACATGGTCGCGACCTCGGCCATGCGCACGGCCTCCAGCGGCTGCGGCCGGAACAGCGCGCCGCCGACCAGCGCCGCGCCCAACAGCCCGGCATGGGCGACGCCCGAAACCCAGAAGCCGATCCGTTCCGCCCGGTCCATGGCTCAGCCGTCCGATCCCGCGTCCATGCGCGGCCCGCCCGCCTCGGTCACGAGGACGATATTGTTGAAGCCGGCCGCGTTCAGCGCCCCCATGACCTCCATGATCCGGGCATAGGGGATGGCGCCGTCGGCACGCAGGTAGATCTTGTCGCTCTGCCGCTCGGCGGCGACGGCGCGCAGCCGGGTGACAAGCTCGTTTTCGGGGACTTCGGTGGTCATGACCAGGATCGGCCCCTCGGGCGTGACCGAGACGCTCAGCGGCTCCTCGGGCTCGGCGGGCACGGCCGGGGCGGCGGTCTTGGGCAGTTCCAAGGGCACGCCCACGGTCAGAAGCGGCGCCGCCACCATGAAGATGATCAGCAGCACCAGCATCACGTCCACGAAGGGCGTGACGTTGATTTCCGCCATCGGCTGGCTGCGGGCGCGGCCCTTGCCGTTGCGGCCCCGCTTGACGATCCCCGCGCCCATCTTATTCGTCGTCCAGCTGGCGCGAGAGGATGGTCGAGAACTCGTCGGCGAAGGTCTCGTATCCCCCGGTGATGCGGTCGGCGTCCGAGCTGAGCTTGTTGTAGAAGATCACCGCCGGAATCGCCGCAAGCAGGCCAAGCGCGGTCGCCACCAGCGCCTCGGCGATGCCCGGCGCCACCACGGCAAGCGAGGTGTTCTGCGAGATCGCGATCTCCTCGAAGGCGGTCTTGATGCCCCAGACCGTGCCGAACAGGCCGATGAAGGGCGCGGTCGAGCCCACCGTGGCCAGGAAGGGCAGGCCGCGGGTCAGGCGGTCGTTCTCGCGGTTGATGGTGACGTTCATGGCGCGGTCGATGCGCGCGGTGACGCCGGCGATCAGGTTGCCGTCGTCGCGATGGCTGCGGCGCCATTCGGCCATGCCCGCGGAAAAGATGCGCTCGGCCGGGCCCGAGGGCGTCTCGCCGATGCGGTCGTAGAGGTCGTCCAGCGGCTGGCCCGACCAGAAGGCGCGGTCGAAGCGGTCCGCCTCGCGCCGGGCGGCGTTGAAGGCGACGAACTTCTGGATGATGATCGCCCAAGCCCAGAACGAGGCCAGGATCAGGATCACCATGACGATCTGCACCGTCAGCGAGGCGCGCGCGAACAGCGCGATAAGCGAGAAATCGACCGGCTGCCCGGCTCCGGCGAGTTGTTCCATGAAATTCGGCCTGTCCTTTGGGCCGCTGGGATGCGGCTTCTGCTGGGCCGGAGTTAGCAGAACGGCCCAGCGGAGCAACCCCGCGGCGCGTCAATTCTGCGTCAATTGCCCGCGAGATCGGGCCTGCCGCCGCACCCCCGCCTGGCGGAGGGGCGCGGGGTCCGCGCCGGGCGGGCGGCAAGGGCGGCGATTCGGCCGCGGCGCATCGGAATGCAGGGCAAGGACCGGCGCGCCGCCATTGCGGGAAGGGGTCGCGGCCCCGAATATCGGCCGCAGGCCAAGGGCGATAACCGGCCTGCATGGGTGAATCTCCCGCCAAGGCCCCGGCCGATGACAGGAAACGCGATCCCCTTCATGCGCTCTTGATCGACTGTTCATGGCGGGCGCAGAAGCCGGGCGCGACCCCCATGCGAAAGGGGCGAGGGCTTGATAGGGTTGCGAAGCAATGGAACAGTTCCGGCCGGGGCGTCACGGCCGCGACCAAGGCCGGCAGAAGCGAGGAAGCCTGGGATGCAGCTGAACCAACCCCTTCAAGATGGCCCTGCATTCACGCAGGCTTATCGCGTTTACTATGCGGATACGGATGCCGGCGGCATCGTCTATCATTCCAGATATCTTGAATTTGCCGAGCGAAGCCGCTCCGAATTGCTGAGGCATGTCGGATACCCCCTCGTCAGCCCGGACGGAGAGCAGTTCGTGGCGCGAAATGCCGATATTGCCTGGCAAAGGCCGGCATGCCTCGACGACCTGATCGTTTGCGCGACGTCGGTGATTTCCATCAGGGGCGCAGGCGTGCGCATCCGGCATGTCTTTCGCAGGGAAAGCCAGGTGCTGGCGCGGATCGAGATAGAATTGGTGCATATCAACAAGTCCATGAAACCGGCGAGAATACCGCCCGCGCTGGTCGAGGCCTTCTTGCCCTATCTGGAACCCGGCGACCCGGCCTGACGCCCCCGGTCAAGGTCCGGCCGGCGGCCACCCCCTGCCGGAAACAGATAAGGGGTATTTATCTATTAATCACATCACTTCACAAAACTTGACCGGATGGGAGTGATTCCCCTACCCCTTTTCGCAGGTTCATTGCGAAGGGGAGGAACCATGCTGGAGGCGGTCTCGGAATACCGGGTCATCCTGGGGGTGATCGGCGCCGATTGCCATGCGGTCGGCAACAAGATCATCGCGGCCGTGCTGGGCCGGAACGGCATCGCGGTGGTGAACCTGGGCGTCATGGTCAGCCAGGACGAGTTCATCCAGGCCGCCATCGAGGAAAGGGCCGATGCCATCCTGGTCTCGTCGATCTATGGCCATGGCGAGATCGACTGCCAGGGCCTGCGCGCCCGCTGCGCGGAGCGCGGGCTGGGCGAGATCCTGCTTTACGTCGGCGGCAACCTGGTGATCGGCAAGCGCGCCTTCACCGAGGTCGAGCAGCGCTTCCTCGAGATGGGCTATGACCGGGTGTTTCCGCCGACCGGGCGGCTCGAGGACGTGGTCGAACTGCTCAAGACCGACATCCGCAGCCGCCACCCGCTGGCCTATGGCCACAACTCGGCCGCCTTCGGCATCACCGAACGCCTGTCCGCCTGACCAAGCCCATGTCCGAAACTCGGGCTAGACGCGGCCGGCATCGCTTTTGGCCGCCAACTCCTCCCTTATCGCCGCTGCGACGCAGTCGCGCACCCGCCTGACCCGCTGGAGAGCGCCGGACTGGCCATGGGTCAGCAGCCAGAGTTCGGACTCCGGGCGGAACACGCCCGGCAATGCCGGCACCAAACCCGCGCGGCGGGCGGCGAAGTCGGGCAGCACCGCCCAGCCGGCGCCCTTGTGCATCGCCTCGAACTGCGCGGCAAAGGAGGCCAGCCGCAAGCACGGGCGAAGCCCCGGACAACGGCTCTCAAGCCAGTTCGCCATGGCCAGATAGGCCAGATCCTCGGTCCAGCCGATGACCGGGTGCCGGTGCAGATCCTCGGGCCTCTCGGGGGCGCCGTGCCGCCGCACATGGTCCGGCGCGGCATAAAGCCCGAAACGGATCGCGCCCAGCCTTCTCAGGCGATAGTTGCCCTGGCCCTCGATCGCGCATTACACGGCGGATCGCGCGGAATACGAGGCGGCGGCCGGGCGGCTGTTCGCGGCCCTGCAGGAGGGGCATCCCCGGGCCGCGGAGCCCCGGACCTATCGGCTGGCGCAAGCCGCCCTGGCCCAGGCCGAGGTCGAGGCCCGCAGGACCACAGGACCACAGGATCCGTCGTCCTGATCCCGTGACGCAGGGCCGTCACCGCGGCAGACGCGCCGCCAGCCGCAGCGCATGCGAGGGATCGGTCGCCGCGGGCGGCATCACCGGGTCATAGGCGGCCCGGATCAGCGCCGCCAGCTCCGGCGAGGGCGTGACGTCGCGGGCAAAGCTCAGCATGGCCCGCACGGCGACGGTTTCGGCAAGCTGGCCCGGATGGGCCCCGGCCAGCCGTCCGCCCATGTTCACGAAGCCGATGCAGGCGCGGATGGCACCGTCGACGTCAAAGCGGAACAGCCGATACTGGTCGGCATCGCCGCCCTGCAACCGCGCCGCCAGACCGGGCTGGCCGGTCAGCCGGTCGAGATCCGGCAGATCCCGCAATTCCTGCCAGTCGCGCAGGAAAAAGGTCATCATGTTCGCCCCCATCTCGGGGTCGGTCTCGGCGATGGGATGGCGGGCATGGGCCAGGACGGCGCGGGTGGCGTCGCGAAACACCGCCAGGCTTTCGTCGGCCAGGCCGAAGATGACCGGCGCCACCGGCCGGCCCCAGCGCGCGCAAAGATAGCGCCCGTCGCGGGTGAACAGGGCGGCTATGGTTTCGGGTGTCAGGGCATTCTGCGTCATGGCGCGACCTTAGCCCGCGCCAGGGGCGGAAGAAAGCACCCCCGGCGCAAGGCGGGCGATGCAGGCGGGCGGGGCGGCCTGCATCGCGGTTTCGCGGCGTCAATGCAGCCCGGCAGCCTCGGCGACCAGCGGGCGGCCGTTGCGCAGATGGCGCAACGCCAGCCTGCGGCCCTGCCGGCCCGAGACGATCTCGCGCGCGGCGACCGGCGGGGCCACCGGCTCGCGCAGGGCCGGGAAAAGCGCAAACAGCTCTTCGCGGGCGCTGCGGCCGATGGCTTTCAGCGCCTGCGCGCCGGGGTAAAGCGATTCCGCCTCGGCCCCGTTGGCAAAGACGACCTCGTGCCGGTCGAAGGCGAAGTGGAAATATTCCACCACCTCCAGATCCTGGGCGATGTCCACCCCGTCCAGCATCAGCAGCTGCTTGGCCGCGACCAGCACCTCGGCACAGCCGAACAGCCGCATCGCCACCCTGGAGCGCACCAGGATGCGATGCTGCGGCGAGACCAGCAGGTCGGCCGAAGGCACGCCCTGCCCCAGCGCCCCGGCGCGGATGCGGATCGGGCGCAGCTTGGGCGTGGCCGCCAGTTCCCGGCCCAGCCGGCGCGAGGCGATCCAGCGCAGCGGTTTCAGGCCGTTGTCCAGCGTCCGCACCAGGTCGCCGATGCGCAGGCTTTCCACCGGCCGCAGCCCCCCGGCGCATTCGATCAGCGTGCCGCGGGTAAAGCAGACGATCTCGGCCTCGAAGATCTCGGCGCTGAAGCCGATGGTGGCGACGCCCGTGTCGCCCGACAAGCGGGTCACGCCCAAGATCTCGATCTTGGAGATGCGGGCATGGGCGCTCCAGGCAGCCGCCGTGTCCGTCGAGGGACGGACGAACAGATCGCCATTGCTCATCTGCATGAGGATGCCGTTCAGTTCCACCACGCTGGCACCGCCATCCTCATCATGCACGGTAACAGCAAAGCGAGCGCTGAGAAAGGTGTTGAGGGTGACGTCGCTTTGCGGGCTGCCATCCGGGTCGGTATAGGAAAACCGGCTGGCAGGTTGCAGAAAACCCGACTGATAGCTGGTTCTGAAGCTTCTGTTGCCGCCTGAGCCGAAGTAATCGCCGGTCAAGGCGAGGGGCGCGATTTCCTCGCGGCCCTCGGCCTCCCAGCCGACGATCGCATTGGCCTGGTCCTGGTTGATGTTGCTGGAGGGGGTGGGATCGAGCAGGGACCGGTTACCGATCCACATGAGGTTAACAGTCGTAACAGGCAATTCGCGCTCCTTTTGCGTTCGTTACCGGGTTCATCCGATGCGCTGCGCCGGATGAAAACACTGGAGAAATCCTGCATCCGCCCCGCTTGATCGAAATCAAGCCTAAAGACAAATGCAGGCAAAATGGAGATAACGCGAAAATCGAACGCCTGACCAGATCGAAAAAGCGGCAGCAGCCAGGGGAACGCATTTTGCCCGGCCGGGCCGGCCGGCGATCATCGCCGCAAGGCCGCGTGCCGGCCGGCGGCAGGGGGGCAGGATCGCGCCATATTCGGTCAAGCCGCACCGGGTCGCGCCGAGGTCGCATACCCCTTGGCCGCGGCCCGCGCCGCCAGCCGGTGTCGAGCCCGCAGATACGATGTAGCCCCTTGGCCTGCGGCCGCGCCTATTCCGCGGCGCGGCTGCGCGCCGCAGCCAGCATGGGCGCCAGGTAGCGGCCGGTATGGCTGGCCTCGACCTCGGCCACGGCCTCGGGCGTGCCGGTGGCGACGATGCGGCCGCCGCCGTCGCCGCCCTCGGGGCCGATGTCGATGATCCAGTCGGCGGTCTTGATGACGTCCAGGTTATGTTCGATCACCACCACCGTATTGCCCTGCTCGACCAGGGAATGCAGCACTTCCAGCAGCTTGCGCACATCCTCGAAATGCAGCCCCGTGGTCGGCTCGTCCAGGATATACAGTGTCTTGCCGGTGGCGCGGCGCGACAGTTCCTTGGACAGCTTGACCCGCTGCGCCTCGCCGCCCGACAGCGTCGTGGCCTGCTGGCCGACCTTGATGTAGCCCAGGCCAACCTCGACCAGCGCGTCCATCTTTTCGCGGATCGAGGGCACGGCCTTGAAGAATTCCTGCGCATCCTCGACCGTCATGTCCAGCACGTCGGCAATGGACTTGCCCTTGAAGGTCACTTCCAGCGTCTCGCGGTTGTAGCGCTTGCCCTTGCAGGTCTCGCAGGTGACATAGACGTCGGGCAGGAAATGCATCTCGATCTTGATGACGCCGTCGCCCTGGCAGGCCTCGCAGCGGCCGCCCTTGACGTTGAAGCTGAAGCGGCCGGGCTTGTAGCCGCGCGCCTTGGCCTCGGGCAGGCCGGCGAACCAGTCGCGGATCGGGGTGAAGGCGCCGGTATAGGTCGCCGGGTTCGACCGCGGCGTGCGCCCGATGGGGCGCTGGTCGATGTCGATCACCTTGTCCAGATGCTCGAGCCCCTTGATCGTCTCGCAGGGGGCCGGGGTCTGGCGCGCGCCGTTCAGCCGCAGGCTGGCGGTCTTGAACAGGGTCTCGATGGTCAGGGTGGACTTGCCGCCGCCCGAGACGCCGGTGACGCAGACGAACTTGCCCAAGGGGAACTCGGCGGTGACGTTCTTGAGGTTGTTGCCGGTGGCGCCGACCACCTTGATCGCCTTGCCATTGCCCTTGCGGCGTTCCGACGGCACGGCGATCTCGCGCGCGCCGGACAGGTATTGCCCGGTCAGGCTGCAGGGATCGGCGGCGATCTCGGCCGGGGTGCCGCGGGCGACCACCTGGCCGCCATGCACCCCCGCTCCCGGCCCCATGTCGAAGACATAGTCGGCATGGCGGATCGCATCCTCGTCATGTTCGACCACCACCACCGAATTGCCCTGGTCGCGCAGCCCCTTGAGCGTCGAGAGCAGCCGGTCGTTGTCGCGCTGGTGCAAGCCGATGCTGGGCTCGTCCAGCACGTAAAGCACCCCGGTCAGTCCCGAGCCGATCTGGCTGGCCAGGCGGATGCGCTGGCTTTCGCCGCCCGACAGCGTGCCGGCCGCGCGCGACAGCGTCAGGTAATCCAGGCCCACGTTCACCAGGAAGCCCAGCCTTTCGCGGATCTCCTTGAGGATGGCGGCGGCGATCTCGTTCTTCTGCTTCGTCAGGTGCCTGGGCGCCGCCTCGATCCAGGCCAGCGCCTCGCGGATCGACAGTTCGGTGACATTGCCGATATGGCTGCCGGCGATCCTGACCGCCAGCGCCTCGGGCTTCAGCCGATAGCCGTCGCAGGCGCCGCAGGGGCGGTTGTTCTGGTATTTCTCGAACTCCTCGCGCACCCAGGCGCTGTCGCTTTCGCGCAGCCGCCGCTCCATGTTGGGGATCACGCCCTCGAACTGGCGCGTCACCTCGTAGATGCGGCCGGCATCGTCGAAGCGGAACGGGATCTCGTCCTGGCCCGAGCCGCGCAGGAACATCTGGCGCACCGATTCCGGCAGATCCTTCCAGGGCGTCTTCTTGTCGAAGCCGTAATGCCGGGCCAGCGCGTTGACGGTCTGGGTCAGATAGGCCGATTTCGACTTGGCCCAGGGCGCGATGGCCCCCTGCGCCACCGACAGCGCCGAATCGGGCACGATCAGCCGCTCGTCGAAGAACAGCTCGACCCCCAGCCCGTCGCAGACCGGGCAGGCGCCGAAGGGCGCGTTGAAGGAAAACAGCCGCGGCTCGATCTCGGGGATGGTGAAGCCGCTGACCGGGCAGGCGAAATTCTCGGAGAAGGTGATGCGCTCGGGCTCGCCTTCGGACGGCGCGGTCTCCAGCACGGCGATGCCGTCGGCCAGGTCCAGCGCGGTGCGGAAACTGTCGGCCAGCCGCGTCTCCATGCCCTCGCGCACGACGATGCGGTCCACCACCACGTCGATATTGTGGCGAAACTTCTTGTCGAGCGTCGGCGGCTCGTCCAGCTCGTGGAACTGGCCGTTCACCTTGACGCGCTGGAAGCCCTGCTTGCGCAGTTCCAGGAATTCCTTGCGATATTCGCCCTTGCGGTCGCGGACGATGGGCGCCAGCAGATAGGCGCGGGTGCCCTCGGGCAGTTCCATCACCCGGTCCACCATGTCCTGGACCTGCTGCGCCTCGATCGGCAGGCCGGTCGCCGGGGAATAGGGCGTCCCGGCGCGGGCGAAGAGCAGCCGCAGGTAGTCGTAGATTTCCGTCACCGTGCCGACGGTCGAGCGCGGGTTCTTGCTGGTCGTCTTCTGCTCGATCGAGATCGCCGGCGACAGGCCCGAGATATGGTCCACGTCCGGCTTGCCCATCATGTCCAGGAACTGCCGGGCATAGGCCGACAGGCTTTCGACATAGCGCCGCTGCCCCTCGGCATAGATGGTGTCAAAGGCAAGGCTGGACTTGCCCGAACCCGACAGCCCGGTGATGACCACCAGTTGGTCGCGCGGAATGTCCATGTCCACGTTCTTCAGATTATGCTCGCGCGCGCCGCGAACCTCGATGAACTTCTGTTCCATCGCGCCAGTCCTGATCACGTCCTGATTCCGCCAAGCGCATGAGATAGGCATCCGCAGCGAAATGGCAACCCGAAACGGAACAACTCGGGAACATTTCCGCTTGCGATGCCCGCCGCCCTGCCCCACCATGCACCCGAGTCGCAAAACGGGAGGCAAACCATGACCCGACAGCACTACCAAGGCAGCTGCCAATGCGGCAGCATCGCCTATGAGGTGGATGCCGATCTGGACCAGACCTTCACCTGCAACTGCTCGCGCTGCCAGCGGCTGGGCTTCGTGCTGACCTTCGTGCCCAGGGCGGATTTCCGCCTGACCAGCGACGGGCCGGTGACGGAATACCTGTTCAACCGCAAGCAGATCCATCACCGCTTCTGCCCGACCTGCGGCGTCGAATCCTATGCCTTCGGCACGGGACCGGACGGGGCCGAGATGGTGGCGGTGAACGTGAACTGCCTCGCAGGGGTCAACCCGCGCGCACTGGCCAGCCAGGCGGTGGACGGCGCCAGCTACTAGCCGCCGGTATGGCTCATGAAGCGGCTGACCTGCCCGGCGACATGCCGGCGGGAATAGTCGAAGTCATGGCCCTTGGGCTTGCGGGCGATGGCCTCGCGGATGGCATCGCGCAGCGGGGCATCGTCCTGGCTGGCACGCAGCGGCGCGCGCAGGTCGGCGCGGTCCTCCTGCCCCAGGCACATGAACAGCTCGCCCGTGCAGGTGATGCGGACACGATTGCAGCTTTCGCAGAAATTATGCGTCAGCGGCGTGATGAAGCCGATCTTCTGCCCGGTCTCCTCCAGGCGGACATAGCGCGCCGGCCCGCCGGTGCGCTCGGCCAGCGGCGTCAGCGTGAAGCGCTCGCCCAGGCGCGCGCGCAGGTCGGACAGCGCCCAATACTGGTCCAGCCGCTCTTCCTCGCCCATCTCGCCCATCGGCATGACCTCGATGAAGGTCAGGTCGTGGCCCTGGTCCGTGCACCAGTCGACCAGGCGAAACAGCTCATCCTCGTTGAAACCCTTCAGCGCGACGGTGTTGATCTTGACCCGCATGCCGGCCGCCTTCGCCGCCTCGATCCCCTGCAGCACCTGCGGCAATCTGCCCCAGCGGGTGATGCGGGCGAAACGGTCGGGATCGAGCGTATCCAGCGAGACATTGACCCGCCGCACGCCGCAATCGGCCAGTTCGTCGGCGAATCGCGCCAGCTGGCTACCGTTGGTGGTCAGCGTCAATTCGTCCAGCCCACCATTCGGACCGGCGCCCAAGTGGCGCGACATGGCGCGGAAGAATTCCATGATGTTGCGCCGCACCAGCGGCTCGCCGCCGGTGACGCGCAGCTTGCGCACGCCCAGGCCCACGAAGGCGGAACACAGCCGGTCCAGCTCTTCCAGCGTCAGCAGGTCGCGCTTGGGCAGGAACTGCATGTGCTCGGCCATGCAATAGGTGCAGCGGAAATCGCAACGGTCCGTCACCGACACCCGAAGGTAGGTGATCGGCCTGGCAAAGGGGTCTATCAGCGGGGCCTGGACATCCATGGCGCAAAGATAAGCACGGGCCGGCATCGGCACAAGCCGGCCGATCCGTTGATGGTCTCGTAACCATGAATGGAAGCTCGGCTGGACAGCAGGGGCCGGCCGGGTCTAGCCTCGCCCCGACCTGAAAAGGATGAAGGACAAGCGCATGCCGATGACCAAGCCGATCCTGCCCCTGCTGGGCGCGCTGGCGCTGCTGGCACTGGCCGCCTGCACCCCTGCAACGCAGACCACCCCCCGCACGCCCGGCACCACCGCCGGCAGCGGCGGCGAAACGGCCGGCACCGGAACCGCGGCGGGCTCGGTGCTGACCGCGGCCGCGCGCCCCTCGCCCGCGGCGCGCACGGCGGCGCAATTCGACACCACCACCCGCGAGCAGAAAGCCGCCGCCGCCGCCCCGCCCGCCACGGGCGAGCGTCGGATCGGCACCACCATCGCCTCGCTGGGCGATCCCTCGCAGCCCGGCTTCTGGATCAAGACGCCGCTGGTGAAATCCGAAGCCGACGGCCGCATCGTGAACCCGGCGAACGGCAAATCCGCCAAGGTGCGGCTGATCCCGCTGGACGGCCCGGCCAGCGGCGGCAGCCAGGTCTCGTTGCCGGCATTGCAGCTGATCGGCGTCAGCCTGACCGACCTGCCCACGATCGAGGTCTATGGCAGCTGATCGCCGCCCGGCCGATCCTGCCCCGTCCCGCCGCGGTTTTCCGGCAGCCACCGCCCCGCCTCGCGCCGGGCAAAGGGCTTCAGCCGCGCGCCATGCGCGGCCAGCCAGTCGCGCACGCGGCCGGGATCGTGCTTGGACAGTTCGCGCAGCCACCAGCCGATGGCCTTTTGCACGAACCACTCCCGGTCGTCGGCCAGCCGGTCCAGCCAGGACAGCACACGCTCGCGCCGTTCCAGGTCCTGCGGCTTGGGATTGCGGATATGCGTCCAGGGCAGCGTGCCGACCAGCGCGGCGCGGCGCACCCAGAAGCGGGGATGGTCCAGCCAGGTCTCGACCTCGTCCAGCCGCTCGGGCCGGGCCAGCAGCCGCCGCTCGCCCGCCTTCATGGCGTGATCGGCAATCGCCCAGCCGTCGAATTGCGGCACCCAGCCGGCGATCAGATCCCAGGCCGCGTCGTCGGGCCGGATCCGCGCCTGGGTCAGCAGCTTGGCCGCCGCGATGCGCGCCTCGTGCAGGTCGCTGTCCCAAAGCCGCCGCGCCAGATCGACCCGCCCCGGCACGTCCAGCCCCGCCCGCCAGCCGCGGGCAAGCGCGTCGATCACCGGCACCGCCACGCCCAGGTATTCGCGCGGCGCCTTGTGATAGGCCGCCATCTCGGCCGCCTTGCCGGGATCGCCCAGCGCCTTCAGCTCATCCAGCTCCCGCATTTCACCGTTTTCCAAATACCCTGAATCCGGCCCATCACCGGGTTTGCCCAGGGAATAATCCCTGTCGCGGCGAAACAGAAGCGACGAAAAAGGGCGGCGCCAGAGAGAGACGCCGCCCAGTCGAATACGCCAAGAGGGAAAACCTGACGATGGCAAGGCAACGCCGCAGCCCGCCATCCGGTTCATCACGATTGCTCGATCCCGGCACGCGGCAGCTGCGGCTTGCGTTGGCCCGGCAAAAGCGCAAGCCTGCACCCGACCCGAACGGAAGGAGCCCGCCATGACCAGACATGCGACCGACCTGAAGATGCTGCTGAAAGACCCCTCGCTCTTGCAGACCCGCGCCTATGTCGCCGGCGAATGGATCGACGCCGATGACGGCAAGACCTTTTCGGTGGTGAACCCGGCGCGCGGCGACGTGATCGCCGAGGTGGCGGACCTGTCCCGCGCCGAGGTCGCCCGCGCCATCGCCGCCGCAGCCGAGGCGATGAAGGGCTGGGCCGCCCGCACCGCCAAGGAACGCGCCCAGATCATGCGCAAATGGTTCGACCTGATGATGGAGAACCAGGACGACCTGGGCAAGATCCTGACCGCCGAACAGGGCAAGCCCCTGCCCGAGGCCAAGGGCGAGATCGCCTATGGCGCCAGCTTCATCGAATGGTTCGGCGAAGAGGCCAAGCGCATCTACGGCGAAACCATCCCCGGCCACCAGCCCGACAAGCGCCTGACGGTGATCCGCCAGCCGATCGGCGTGGTCGGCTCGATCACGCCCTGGAACTTTCCCAACGCGATGATCACCCGCAAATGCGGCCCGGCCATTGCCGCCGGCTGCGGCTTCGTCGGCCGCCCCGCCGCCGAGACTCCGCTCTCGGCCCTGGCGCTCGCCGTGCTCGCGGAACGCGCCGGCCTGCCCAAGGGGCTGTTCAGCATCGTGACCTCGTCGCGCTCCTCCGACATCGGCAAGGAATTCTGCGAGAACCCGCTGATCCGCAAGCTGACCTTCACCGGCTCGACCGAGGTCGGCCGCATCCTGCTGCGCCAGGCCGCGGACCAGGTGCTGAAATGCTCGATGGAACTCGGCGGCAACGCGCCCTTCATCGTCTTCGACGACGCCGACCTGGATGCGGCGGTGGAAGGCGCCATGGCCTCGAAATTCCGCAACAACGGCCAGACCTGCGTCTGCGCCAATCGCATCTATGTGCAGGCCGGGGTCTATGACGAATTCGCCAGGCGGCTGGCGGCAGCGGTCGACAAGCTGCGCGTCGGCGACGGGCTCGAGGAAGGCGTCACCACCGGCCCGCTGATCAACCGGGACGCGGTCGAAAAGGTCCAGGAGCATATCCAGGACGCGGTCGAGGGCGGCGCCACCGTCGTCACCGGCGGCAAGCCGCGCGAGGGGCTGTTCTTCGACCCGACCGTCGTCACCGGCATCACCGACAGGATGAAGGTGGCAAGCGAGGAAACCTTCGGCCCGCTGGCGCCGCTGTTCCGCTTCGAGACCGAGCAAGAGGCGATCGAGCGCGCCAATGCCACCATCTTCGGCCTCGCCGCCTATTTCTATGCCCGCGACATCGGCCGCATCACCCGCGTGCAGGAGGCGCTGGAATACGGCATCGTCGGGGTGAACACCGGCATCATCTCGACCGAGGTGGCACCCTTCGGCGGCGTCAAGCAATCCGGCCTCGGCCGCGAGGGCTCGCGCCACGGCATCGAGGACTACCTGGAGATGAAATATATCTGCCTGTCGATCTGACCGGCCAGAAAAAACCCCGGAGCCGAGCTCCGGGGTTTGCGGGATCAGTGATCCTCGTCCTCGTCGTCATCCGCATCGGGCAGGTTGAAGAAGCTGTCCGCATCCAGGTTGTCGTCCCGCTCGGGCTTGTCGTCGTCCTTGCTGAGGCTGAAATTCTCCAGCCCGGCGATCGAGCTGGGCAGGCGCGGCTCGTCCGACATGGCAAGCGAGGTCTCGGTCGAAAGCAGCTTGCGACGCTCGTCGTCGGTCATGGCGCCGCCCTCGGCCGCCTTGCGCTTGGCGGCCTTCTGCACGGCGGCGTCCAGCTCGGACTGCCGGCACAGCCCCAGCGCCACCGGGTCGATGGGCTGGATGTTCTGGATGTTCCAATGCGTCCGGTCGCGGATCGAGGCGATGGTCGGCTTGGTGGTGCCCACCAGCTTCGAGATCTGCGAATCACCCAGCTCGGGATGGAACTTGACCAGCCACAGGATCGCGGCGGGCCGGTCCTGGCGCTTGGAAAGCGGCGTATAGCGCGGGCCGCGGCGCTTCTCCTCGCCCTCGGCGGCGGGATTGTGCTTGAGCTTCAGCCGGTGCAGCGGGTTCTTCTGGCCCTTCTCGATCTCGGAGGCGTCGAGCTGGTTCGAGGCGACCGGGTCGAAGCCCTTGACACCGACCGCCACGTCGCCGTCG
Organism: Paracoccus sp. pheM1; assembly: GCF_018499825.1. NCBI lineage: Bacteria > Pseudomonadati > Pseudomonadota > Alphaproteobacteria > Rhodobacterales > Paracoccaceae > Paracoccus > Paracoccus sp. pheM1. Next base: position 257,522 of record NZ_JAGXCX010000001.1, on the reverse strand, counting down.
GCGATGCCCTGGACCTCAAGCTCGTGCATGCCGCAGAAATCGGCGATCTGCTTGAAGCTCAGCGTCGTGTTGTCGACCAGCCAGACGGCGGTGGCCTTGGCCATCAGCGGCTTGTTCATGACCTTCTCCTTAACAATATCTCTTCCGGCCGGGGAAAACGGCTTTCGGCGGGGCGCCATTCCATTTTCGGGGGATTGACAGGCTATATAGGGCCGGAAGGGGCCAAAATAAAGCCTGAAATTCGTGGCGCGCGGCAAGGACCGGCGCTAGGTTCCCCACCATGAAACCGGCCATCCTGATCGCCTTCCTCCTGCTCGCCCCCATGGCCCTGGCCCAGGACATCGCGGGACGGTTCGACTATTACGTCCTGTCGCTCAGCTGGTCGCCCAGCTGGTGCCGCGCCGAGCGCGATGCCGAGCAATGCGCGAGCGGACGGAAGCTTGGCTTCGTCGTCCATGGCCTGTGGCCGCAATACGAACGCGGCTGGCCAGAATATTGCCGGACCGAGGCCCGCGACCCCCCGCGCCGCGAAACCCGCGCCATGGCGGATGTGATGGGAACGGGCGGCCTGGCCTGGCATCAATGGAAGAAGCACGGGCGCTGTTCGGGCCTGCCGGCGCGGGACTACTTCGCCCTGACCCGCGAGGCCGCCGCCCGGATCGCCCTGCCCGAAACCCTGCGCCGGCTCGACCGCGACGTCACCCTGCCCGCCCAGGTGATCGAAGACGCCTTCATCGAGGCCAATCCCGGCCTGGCGCGCGACGGCATCACCGTGACCTGCCGCGCCCGCGCCCTGCAAGAGATCCGCATCTGCCTGACCCGCGACCTGCAGCCCCGCGCCTGCGCCGAGGCTGCCAGGCGGGATTGCCAGGGCAGCTTCCTGATGCCGGCGCCGCGCTGACGGAACGGCTGCGATGCCTCCGGCGGGGATATTTAGACACGAAAGAAAAGCACACACCCCGCCCGCCAGAGCTGAAGGTCGGGGTGTGGCTTCTTCCGTGACGGCCATCGGCGTCCCCGCCTGTTCCGTGATTCCAAACTGGCAGAAAATCCTTGCGATTCGGTTAACGGCTTCTTTCGTGCTTCAAATATCCCCGCCGGAGGCACCGGGCCGTGCCAAAACCGCCGGAGCGGTCAATCCTCGGCCGAAACCCGCAACAGGATCTTGCCGATATGGCCGCTGCCCTCCATGCGGCGATGCGCCTCGGCCGCCTCGGCGAGCGGGAAGGTGCTGTCGATCAGCGGGCGCACCGCCCCGGCCTCGACCAGCGGCCAGAGCCGTTCCTGCAACGCGCCTGCGATGCGGGCCTTGGCCAGGTCGGATTGCGGGCGCAGGGTCGAGCCCGTCACGGACAGCCGCCGGGCCATGATCTGGGCGAAATTGATCTCGGCCTTGGGACCGGCAAGGAAGGCGATCATGGCCAGCCGGCCGTCATCCGCAAGGCACCGGACGTTGCGGGCGATATAGTCGCCCCCGACCATGTCGAGGATCAGATCGGCGCCGCCGGCCTTGCGCAGCACGGCGACGAAATCCTGCTCGCGATAGTTGATCGCGGTGGCGCCCAGCCTCTCGCAGGCCGCGCATTTCTCGGCCGAGCCCGCCGTCGCCCAGACCCGCGCGCCCAGCGCCCTGGCGACCTGGATCGCCATGGTGCCGATGCCCGAGGAGCCGCCATGGACCAGGAAGCGCTCGCCCGGCTGCAAGGCCCCGCGCATGACCACGTTGGACCAGACGGTGAAGGCGGTTTCCGGCAATGCGGCGGCCAGGCGCAGCGACAGGCCCTGCGGAATCGGCAGGGCGTGGTCTGCCGGGCAGGTCGCGTATTGCGCATAGCCGCCGCCCGGCAGCAGGGCGCAGACCCGGTCGCCCGGCCTCCAGCGCGTGACGCCTGGGCCGACGGCCGCCACCTCGCCGGCGCATTCCAGTCCCGGCAGGTCCGAGGCCCCCGGCGGCGGCGCATAGGAGCCGGCGCGCTGCAGCACGTCGGGACGGTTCACCCCCGCCCAGACGACACGGATCAGGATCTGGCCATGCCCGGCCACCGGAACCGGCCGCGTCACCGGCCGCAGCACCTCGGCCCCGCCGGGGGATGAAATCTCGATCGCCTGCATCACATCGGGAATCACCCGTCGCCTCCTTCCGTCCGGGCGCGCGGATTTGCGCGCAACGCTCCGGGCAGATTGCGATTTTCCGGCCGCCTGATCCAGCCCGTCGCAAGCCCGGCCAGGGTCGAGACGCCGGGCAGCCCGCCGACCCGTTCCTTGAGGCTTTCGAAGCGCATCACGCCCTCGATGCGGCGGTCCAGGAAGCGGCGCGTCTCCTCGGCCTCGGGCGAATCGTCGCCCAGCCAGTAAAGCACCGTCGCGCCATAGACCGCCGACAGCGTCGCGCGCTTGGAATACCAGTTCACGTCCTCGGAGCGGTCGCCAAGCCCGTCCCAGATCGCATCGGCCGTCTCCCAGACCAGGCGCGCGCCGAGCGCCGCGTTCTGCGGCAGGGCCAGGATGGCCGCCCCCGCCCGCGCAAGCTCGCGGTTGCTCAGCGACAGCCGCTGCATCACCGCCGCCGAGACGCGGTCGCGAAACCGTCCCTCGGGCGGATGCGCGGCCATCCAGTCGCGCAGCGCCTGGTCGCCCCGGCGGTGATAGGCGGCGGCAAGATCCGCGCCGCCGCGCGGCAGATGCACCCGCGCCAGCGCCGGGTTCATGCCGATGTCGCGCGCGCCCTCGGCGATGGCCTTTTCCCCCATGCCCTCGAAGACGACATGGGACAGGGCGGCCTCGATCAGCCGCTCGCGGTCATCCGTCATGGCACTCTCCTTTTTTCTTCCTGCAGCGCGGGTCCAGAAAATCTGGACAAAGCCGATTCGGCTTGCTAGAAGGCCGCGTCCTGCAAATCAGCTCAACTTTAACCTAGGAAGGTGGTGACAACCACATGCAGGTAAGTGTTCGCGACAACAACGTCGAACAGGCGCTTCGTGCTCTGAAGAAAAAACTTCAGCGCGAGGGGGTGTTCCGTGAAATGAAGCTCAAGCAGCATTTCGAGAAACCCTCGGTCAAGAAGGCCCGTGAAAAGGCCGAGGCCGTCCGCCGCGCCCGCAAGCTGGCGCGCAAGAAAGCGCAACGCGAAGGCGCGCTGTAAGACGAGCGACACGTTCGTTTCAGGAAAACCCCCGTGCCACGCACGGGGGTTTTTCATTCACGCCGGCACATTCACACCGGCAGCGCCGTGGTGAAGGCCACCGTGCGCAGCGAGAACGAGGAATGCATCTGCTGCACCCCCGGCAGCTTGGCCAGCCGCTGGCGGTGGATGCGGGCGAAATCGTCGGTGTCCTGGGCCACCACCTTCAGCAGGTAATCCGCCGAGCCGGCCATCAGGTGGCATTCCAGCACGTCGGGGATGGTGCGCACGGCGCGCTCGAAAGCCTCCAGCAACTCGTCGGCCTGGCCGGACAGCGTGATCTCGACGAAGACCGTGGTCGGGCGTTCGAGCTTGCGCGCGTCGAGCAGCGCGACATAGCCGCGGATCACCCCCGCCTCTTCCAGCCGCTGCACGCGGCGATGGCAAGCGCTGGGGGACAGCCCGACCTCGCCTGCCAGGTCGGCATTGGTCATGCGCCCGTCGCGTTGCAGGACGGAAAGAATGCGGCGATCCGTTGCGTCAAGCTCGATCATCGGGGCGATCCCTGTCTCGCGGCTGCCGGCCGGCGCCGGTTTCTTCGACCATAGCGCCGCCAGAGCCGGGATATAAGCGAAAATCGCCGCCATGGACGACAAGGCGCGACCCCAAGGGGGCCGCGCCATTGCCTTCCTGGGTCGCTTTCGCCTCAGGCGCGGCGGGCGCGCAGCTCGTCGCGGATCTCCATCAGCAGCTCCTCTTGCGTCGGGCCGGCGGGGGCGGCCTCTTCGGCCTCCTTCTTGCGGGTGGCGGCGCTTTGCACCCGGTTCACCGCCTTGACCAGCAGGAACACCGCCCAGGCGATGATCAGGAAATTGATGATCGCCGAGAGGAAGGCGCCATAGGCAAAGACCGAGGCGCCCGAATCGCGCGCCACCTGCAGGCTGGCGCCCGGCGGAACCTCGCCCTTCAGCACCAGGTAATGCCCGCTGAAATCCGTGCCGCCGGTCAACAGCCCGATGATCGGGTTGATCAGGTCGGCGACCAGCGAATTCACGATCGCCGTGAAGGCTGCGCCGATGATGATGCCGACGGCAAGGTCGATGACATTGCCGCGGGCGATGAATTCCTTGAACTCCTTGAACATGGGCTTACCTTTCCCAGCCTGTTGCGCGCGTTCCGGCAAAGGCTGCCACATCACGCTAACCCCTTGCAACATGAGACAGGACTCGACAGGAAACGACATGACGGCACTTTCCGAATTTCCGATCACCCGCCGCTGGCCGCCCCGGCGTCCCGACGTGATCCAGCTTTACACGCTGAACACCCCGAACGGCATCAAGACCTCGGTCATGCTGGAGGAATGCGGGCTGGACTATGACGCCCACCGCATCAGCATCGGCGACCCCGAGGACCAGTTCACCCCGGAATTCCTGTCGCTGAACCCCAACAACAAGATCCCGGCGATGATCGACCCGAACGGGCCGGACGACCAGCCCATCGGGTTGTTCGAGACCGGCGCCATGCTGATCTATCTGGGCGACAAGACCGGGAAATTCCTGCCCGCCTCGGGGGCTGCGCGCTATCACACGATCCAGTGGCTGATGTGGCAGATGGGCGGGGTCGGGCCGATGTTCGGCCAGGTCGGCTATTTCCACCGCTACAAGGGCAGCGAGATCGAGGATCCCCGCCCGCGCACCCGCTATTACAACGAGGCGCGGCGGTTGCTGGGCGTGCTGGACAAGCAGCTTCAGGGACGGGACTGGATCACCGGCGAATATTCCATCGCCGACATGGCCACCGGCCCCTGGCTGCGCACGGTGCGCGTGAACTACGAGGCCGAGGTCGAAACCGGCATGGACGGGTTCGCCAATGTGCGGGCCTATCTGGACCGCTTCCTTGCCCGCCCCGCCGTGCAGCGCGGCATCGAGGTCGGCGCCGCCTGACCGGCATCGCGGCAGGGCTTGCATCCGATGCGCAATTCATGGACCGTCCGGGAAACTTTCCCGGATGGTTGCATGCCTTTTATCGAGTATAACGGAAAACGTATCCTTTTCATCCACATCCCCAAGACCGGCGGCACGTCGATCGAGAACTGGATGCAGGGCGTCGCGCCGCTGCGCCTGTTCAGCCAGGGCATTCCCGCGGCGATGAAATGCACGCCGCAGCACCTGCGCATGCAGGACATCCGCGCGCTTCTGGGCGAGGGGTATTTCGACCATGCGCTGACGGTGGTGCGCAACCCCTACGACCGGGTTGCCAGCGAATACCGGATGCGGGCGCATCTGGCGAAAGAGAACTTCTTCAAGGGGTTGCCCGTCTTCTCGCTCTGGCTCGAGGACTGGCTGAACCGCCAGAAGCGCGAACCCTTCTGCCTGGACAACCACCTGCGCCCGCAATGGGAGTTCCTGGGCAGCGAGGTCGAGACCTTTCGCTTCGAGGACGGCTTGCAGGCCCCGGTTGCCCGCATGGCGGAATGGCTGGGCGTCGCCCCGCCCGAAAGCCTGACCCATGACCTGCGCCCCGACCCGCTGGAGATCGCCTGGGACCAGGTGGACCGGATCCGGGTGCGCGACCATTACGCCCGCGATTTCGAGACGCTGGGCTATTTCACCGACTGAACCGGGGCATCAGGCCGGGGCGCGGACCCCGGCCCCATGGCCCGCCCTAGCTGCGCAGCACGCCGCCGGTGGCCTTGCCGACCTTTTCGACGATCTTGGCGCTGACCGCCTCGATCTCGGCATCGGTCAGGGTCTTTTCCCGCGGCTGCAGCCGCGCGGTGATGGCGATGGACTTCTTGCCGCCTTCCAGCCCGGTAAACTGGTCAAAGACCGTTACCCGCTCGATCAGCGCCTTGTCCGCGCCCGCCGCGGCATTGACCAGCGCCAGCGCCTCGACGCCGCCATCCACCACGAAGGCGAAGTCGCGCTCGACCGCCTGCAGGTCCGACAGCACCAGCGCCGGGCGCGAGGGCGTCCTGACCTTGGGCAGCGGCACGGCGGCGATGCGCAGGGTAAAGCCGACCGCCGCGCCCTTGATGCCGAAATGGCGCAGCACGCGGGGGTGGATCTCGCCGAAGGTGGCCAGCGTATTCGGCCCCAGCGCGATGTTCCCCGCCCGGCCGGGATGCCACCAGCCGTCCAGCTTGCGGTTGATCTGGGCTTTCGCGGGGGCGCCGATGGCCTGCAACACCGCCTCGGCATCGGCCTTGGCGTCATAGATGTCCACCTTGCGCCGCGAGGCATAGGGGTCGCGCGCCGCGTTCGCCCCGACCAGGATGCCCGACAGGTGCAGATCCTGCTCGCCCGGCTCGCCGCCCGAAAAGACCGGGCCGCATTCGAACAGCGCCAGGTCGGCAAAGCCGCGCGCCTGGTTGCGCGCCGCCGCCGCCAGCAGGCCCGGCAGCAGGTCGGGGCGCATATGCGTCATCTCGCTGCTGATCGGGTTCTCGATCCTGACCGCGTCGGAACCACCGCCGAACAGCGCCGCGGCCTTATGGTCGATGAAGCTGTAGGTCACGCATTCGTTGTAGCCCAGCGCGGCCGCCATGCGCCGCGCCGCCTGTTCGCGGCGCTGCAGGGGGGTCAGCACCGGCTGCGGCACGCCCGCCTGCGGGCGCGGCAGCGGCTGGCCCTGCAGCTTGGTCAGGCTGGCGATGCGCGCCACCTCCTCGACCAGGTCGGCGCTGCCCTGCACGTCGGGGCGCCAGCTGGGCACGAAAGCCCGGTCGCCCTCCAGCCGGAAACCCAGCGCGGCCAGCGTCGCGCGCTGCTCGGCCTCGGGGATGTCCATGCCGACCAGGCTGCTGACCCGCGCCGGCTCCAGAAGGTAGCTGCGAGTCGTGTCGGGAACCGCGCCCGCCGTCACCACCTCGGAAGCCTCGCCGCCGCACAGCTCCAGGATCATCTGCGTCGCCAGCTCCAACCCCGGCCGGGTAAAGGCCGGGTCCGCGCCACGTTCGAAGCGATAGCGGGCGTCGGAGCTGATCTTCAGCGCCCGCCCCGCCGTGGCGATGGCGATGGGATCCCAATAGGCGCTTTCCAGGAAGACGTTCACCGTTTCCTCGGAACAGCCGGTCTCCTCGCCGCCCATGATGCCGGCGATGCTTTCCGGGCCGGCCTCATCGGCGATGATCATGGTGCCGGGGGCGAAGGCATAGGTCTTGCCGTCCAGCGCCAGCAATTCCTCGCCCTCGGCCGAGGCGCGCACGGTCAGGTCGCCCCGCACCTTGTCGGCGTCGAAGACATGCAGCGGCCGGTTCAGGTCGAAGGTGAAGAAATTGGTGATGTCCACCAGCGTATTGATCGGCCGCAGCCCGATGGCGGTCAGCCGCTTTTGCAGCCAGTCCGGCGACGGCCCGTTCCTGACCCCGCGGATCAGCCGGCCGCTGAAGAACGGCGCCTTTTCCGCCATCTCGGGCGTGATCGTAACCTTGATGGGCGAGGCGAAGCTGCCCGGCACGGTCACGTCCCTGACCGGCTTCAGCCGGCCCAGCCCGCGCGCGGCAAGGTCGCGGGCGATGCCATGGACGCCCAGCGCGTCGGGGCGGTTCGGGGTGATCTTGATCTCGATCACCGGATCGACCGCCTCGGGACGGTTCGCGGCCAGCCAGTCGACGAACCTGTCGCCCACCTCGCCCGAGGGCAGTTCGATGATGCCGTCATGCTCCTCCGACAGTTCCAGCTCGCGTTCCGAGGCCATCATGCCATGGCTCTCGACGCCGCGGATCTTGCCGACGCCCAGGGTCACGTCGATGCCGGGGACGTAGTCGCCGGGCTTGGCCAGCACCACGGTAATGCCGGCGCGGGCGTTGGGGGCGCCGCAGACGATCCGCTTCTCGCCCTCGTCGGTCATGACGCGGCAGACCCGCAGCCGGTCGGCATCGGGATGCTGCTCGGCATGAAGCACCTTGGCCAGGGTAAAGGCCCCCAGCTTCGCCGCCGGATCGGCCACGCCCTCGACCTCGAGGCCAAGGTCGGTCAGCGCCTCGGTGATCTCATCGAGGCTGGCGGTGGTGTCGAGATGCTCCTTGAGCCAGGAGAGGGTGAATTTCATGAGCGCGGCTCCGTCACGTTTGCGCGTCCCTTAGCGCATGGCGCGGCGGATTGGTAGGGTGGTGCCACCCGGATGCGAAGGCCCGGCATCCGGCGGGGCTCACCGCGAGATGGGCAAGCATCCCGCACATCGGCCCGCCCTTGTTGCGACGCCCATCCGGCCTATATGTGAATTGCATTAACATGGACGGAACCGATGGACACGCAAAGGGAACTGCTGATCGAACAGAGGGTCGCGAATGACGCGAAATCGCCGCTGGTGGCTTACCTGCTGGCGATCCTGCTTTGGGGTTTCGGCGCGCATCGCATGTATCTGGGCCGCTGGGCCAGCGGCGTCGTCATGCTGCTGCTCTGGGGTCTTGGCTGGCTGTTGACGCCGGTGCTGATCGGCTGGCCGCTGGTCGGGCTGGTGTGTTTGTGGGCGCTGATCGACCTGTTCCTGATCCCCGGCATGATCCAGGACGACAAGGACGAAATGCGGCGGCGGTTGGGGTCGGCGTTCGGATAGAACGCCTATTGCCTGCGCCGAAGTGTTTCCGGCAGCCGTTTAACGAATGCCTGCGCGCGCCTCAGCAGCCCCTCGATCACGCCATCGGTAACGACTTCGAAAACCAGCAGGGCCACGCAGACGAAGAACAGGACGAACAGGTTGATCCAGACCGTTTCAATCCTGAAAAGGCCGGGAACCAGCAACAGGAAGACGGCAGCGCCGACTACCATTACAAAGAATACCAGGTTTGCTCCGACGGCAAATAGGGACTTGATCTTCTTTTCCCAGTGGCGGCGCGACACAAGGGCCGCCTGCTGATCGAGACTGCCCGAGGCATGGTCGGCGTGGAAGGCCAGGACCAGCGCAAAGGACACCATGAAGGTGGCAAATCCGACCAGAAACAGCAGGAACGGATAGCCGAATTCCGCAAAAATCCGCAACGCCGCGACATCGGACTCTGCCTTGGCGGAGAAGTTGATGCTGTAATCCCTGAACAGCACCACCATCGCAGCAATCAAGGCCGCAAGATAGGTGGAAAGCCGCGAAATCGCCGCGCTTATATAATCCCCTCCGGCATGATCGTTCACCGCGACAGCCCACCGCTCACGCTCGGCACATCCCCCGCCGCGAACCCGTAATGCCGCAGCCAGCGCAGATCGCTTTCAAAGAAGGCCCGCAAGTCGGGAATGCCGTATTTCAGCATGGCGATGCGGTCGATGCCCATGCCGAAGGCGAAGCCCTGCCATTCCTCGGGGTCGATGCCGCCGGCCGCCAGCACCTTGGGATGCACCATGCCCGAGCCCAGGATCTCGAGCCAGCTTTCCCCCTGGCCGATGGCCAGCTTGCCGCCTTCCCAGGAACAGCGGATGTCCACCTCGGCCGAAGGCTCGGTAAAGGGGAAATGCGAGGCGCGGAAGCGCAGCTCGACCTCGTCCACCTCGAAGAAGGCGCGGCAGAACTCCTCCAGCGTCCATTTCAGGTTCGCCATCGAGATGTCCTTGCCCAGCGCCAGCCCCTCGACCTGGTGGAACATCGGCGTATGGGTCTGGTCCATGTCCATGCGATAGACGCGGCCGGGGCAGATCACCCGGATCGGCGCGCCGGTCGCCTGCATGGCGCGGATCTGCACCGGCGAGGTATGGGTGCGCAGCACATGCGGCGGGCGCGGGTCGTCGGCAGAGCGCGCCATGAAGAAAGTGTCATGCTCCTGCCGGGCGGGATGCTCGGGCGGGATGTTCAGCGCGTCGAAGTTGAACCAGTCGCTTTCGATCTGCGGACCCTCGGCCACGCGGAAGCCCATGTCGGCAAAGATCGCCGTGACCTCCTCGGTCACCTGGCTGATCGGGTGGATGGTGCCCTGCGGACGCGGCCGTCCGGGCAGGGTCACGTCCAGCCATTCCTGCTTCAGCCGCGCATCCAGCGCCGCATCCTCCAGCCCCTGCTTGCGGGCGCGCAGGGCGGCGTCGATCTCGTCCTTCAGGCGGTTCAGGGCGGCGCCGGTGGTCTGGCGCTCCTCGGGCGTCATCCGGCCCAGCTCCTTCATCATGCCGCTGATCTCGCCCTTCTTGCCAAGGGCGGCCAGGCGCACCTGCTCCAGCGCGTCGCTGTCGGCGGCGGTCGAGATGCGGTCGAGATAGGACTGGCGAAGGGTGGTCAGGTCGGACTGGTCGGACATGGGCAGGCTTTCCTTGCGGTTTGCCCGCGCCGATTAGCACGCGGACGCCGCAGGGAAAAGCCTCAGCGGGCGAAGGTTTCCGCCACCCGCTCGGCCGGGCGGCACAGCCGCACCCCGCCGGGGCCGCAGACGAAGGGACGCTCGACCAGCAGCGGGTTCTCGACCATGGCGGCCAGGATATCGGCGTCGCCGGCGTCCAGCAGGCCGCGGGCCTCGGCATCGGTGCCCTTGACGCGCAAGGCCTGGCGCGGCGTCACGTCGGCAGCGGCGAACAGGCCCAGAAGCTGGCCGCGACTCCAGCCCGCGCGGGCATAGTCGACGATCTCGGGCTCATGCCCGGCGTCGCGGATCATCTGCAGGACCTTGCGCGAGGTCGAGCAGGTCGGCTTGTGATAGATGGTGATCATGGCGCGACTTTGGCCCGGCCCGCGCGGGCTTTCAAGAGCGTTCCGCGACCTGCAGCCAAAGCCCGCCATGCGGCCGCAGGGTCAGGATCATGCGCGGCTGCGGCTGGCGCTCGGTCAGCGCAAAGCGGAAGCGGGCGACCAGCGTGGCCAGGATGATCACCGCCTCCTGCATGGCGAAGCTGGCGCCGATGCAGATCCGGGGACCGGCGCCAAAGGGCAGGAAGGCATAGCGGTCGCGGGTCACGCCGGGCGCGAAGCGCTCGGGGTCGAAACGGTCGGGATCATCCCAAAGCAGGCGGTGGCGATGCAGCGCATAGATCGGCAGCATGACCGTGTCGCCCCGCCGCACCTCGCGCCCGCCCAGGACGTCGGCCGTGCGCGCGGTGCGCGACAGGAAGGCGGCGGGGGGATAAAGCCGCAGCGCCTCCTCGACCACCTGGCGGATATAGGTCAGGCGCGGCAGGTCGGCGGCGGTCGCGGCGCGACCGCCCAGCACCGCGACCGCCTCGATGGCGGCGCGGTGCTGGACATCGGCGTCGAAGGCCAGCAGGTAAAGCGCCCAGGCAAGGGCCAGCGCCGTGGTCTCGTGCCCCGCGACGATGAAGGTCAGCAGGTTGTCGCGCAGCTCGGGCGTGCTCATGCGGCGCCGGGTCTCGGGGTCCACCCCTGCCCGCAACAGGTCCAGCAGGTCCGGCACCGGATGCGGGCCGGACCGGGCGCGCAGCCGGATCGCCTGGTCGGCCAGGCGCTTCATCCGCCGCAGGTCATTGCCCGAGAACAACCGCCCCGGTCGCGGAATCCAGCCGGGCAGGCCCAGAACGTCGAATACCGAAACCCGGGCCGCGCCGGCAATATAGGCGTCGATCGCCCGATGCACCGCGTCGCGGTCGAACCCCTCGTCGCCGGAAAAGGTCACGTCCGAGATCACCTCGAAGGTCGCGGCGGCGGTCTCGGAAAAGATCTCGACCCGCCCCGACGCCGCCGCCAGCCGGCGCGCGCAGGCCTCGGCGGCGGCGGTCATCACCGGGGCCAGCGCCTCGACATGGCGCTGGGAAAAGGCGGGTGCCGCGGCCAGGCGCTGCCAGCGCCAATGCGCGCCCTCGGCCACGAACAGCGAATTGCCGATGGCGGGCTCCAGGATCAGCCGGGTGACCAGCGATTTCGGATAATCCTCGACCCGGTCCTTCAGCACGCGGCGCAATGCCTCGGGGTCCATGACCATGTGCCAGCGCGCGCCCGTCCGCCCGGAAACCATGGGCTGGCGGGTGGCGATCTCGGGGATCAGCTCCAGCACGTTGCGCCGCGCGGCCAGGGCGCTGGCGATCACCCCGATCGGCTTGCGCTGCAAGGGCACGCGAACGGGATAGCGCGGGGAAGACAGATCCGGGGACATCAGCGCCGGCCTCCGCCGAAAAGGTCACGACCCCCAGCTTCTTTCGTGCCCAAATATCCTGGGGGAACGCCGGGCCGGCCCCATCGAGGGGCCGGCCCGGCGTGGGGGCAAAGCCCCCCTCGCCCCCCATGGTCCGGCCACGAAAAAACCCGCGCCGGAAGCAGCGCGGGTTTCATCCGTTTCATCCTCTCGCCCCGACTCAGGCGGCGGCTTTCGCCTGCGCGACGACGGCCGCAAAGGCCTCGGGCTCGTGGACGGCCAGGTCGGCCAGAACCTTGCGGTCCACCTCGATGCCCGCTTTCGCCAGCGCGGCGATGAAGCGCGAATAGGTCATCTCGGCATCGACGGCGCGGACGGCGGCGTTGATGCGCTGGATCCACAGCGCGCGGAAGTTGCGCTTGCGGGTCTTGCGGTCGCGGGTCGCATACTGGTTGGCCTTGTCCACGGCCTGGGTCGCGGTGCGGAAGTTCCGCGAACGGTTGCCGTAATAGCCTTTCGCCGCGTCCAGAACCTTCTTGTGGCGGGCGTGGGTGATCTTACCCGATTTGACTCGTGCCATGTCCGGTTCTCCTTAGCGGTTGTAGGGCATGTATTTCTTGACGATCTTCGCGTCCGCATCGGACAGGATCATGGTCCCGGTCACATCGCGGATGAATTTCGTCGAGCGCTTGATCATGCCGTGGCGCTTGCCGGCCGGGCCGGCCTTGACCTTGCCCGAGGCCGTCATCGAGAACCGCTTCTTGGCGGCCGCTTTCGTCTTCATCTTCGGCATTTTACTCTCCTTGCGGTCAGAGTGAACACGCGACTCGGCAATGCCATCGGCCGGCCGCGCGGGTGGAAGCGTGCGCTATAAGCGGGCACGCGCGGATTGGCAAGGGTTATTGGCCCTGGGCCGGAACCTGTGCCTCGCCTTCGCCCGCATCCGGGGCGGCGGCGTCGGCGGCCGCATCGGCGGCGGGGGCTTCAGCAGCAGGCTCTTCGGCAGCAGGCTCTGCGGTGGCGGGTTCTTCCGCCGCAGGGGCCGCAGCCTCGGGCGTATCCGCTTCGGGCGCTTCGACCGCAGGGGTCTCGGCAGCGGGGGCCTCAACCGCCGGGGTCGCGGGCGCATCGGCGGCCGGGGTTTCCGCCGGCGGCGCCTCGGCCGGGGCCTCGGGCGCGGGGGCGGTCACCGGATCGGTGCCCGTCGTCACCTGCCCGTTCACCAGCCGCTGCCAGCTTTCCTGCAGGGACTGCACGCCGAAGGGCCGCTGGTCCAGCCACCCCCCGGCCAGAAGCATCGCAAGGCCCAGCACCAGCAGGATGGCGGCACCGCGGGGGGCCTGCGTGCGGGCCACCGACACGATGGCCATGAGGACCGAAAGAACGCAAAGCGCCACGCCGGCCAGCAGCAGGATGTCGATCATCGGATTACCTTTCCGTTGCGGATCTCTTTGAACCCGCGCCTTATTCTGGATCGGTACGATAGATCAAGCGCTCGTCGCATGGCGCGATGCGCAGGATGTTGGTGGTGCCGGGCACGTTGAAGGGCACGCCGGCCATGACGACGATCTGGTTCGTCTCGTCGGCAAAGCCGAAATCCCGCGCCGCCTTGGCCGCATTGACCACCGCCTGCTTGAAGCGCTCGAGCGAGGGGGTCTGCACACAATGCGTGCCCCAGGTCAGGCACAGCCGGCGCAGCGTGTCCTGTTCCGAGGACATGGCGACGATCGGCACCCGCGGCCGCTCGCGCGCGGTCAGGCTGGCGGTGGTGCCCGACTGGGTGAAGGCGCAGATGCAGGAGATGTCGGTGGTCTCGGCGATCTCGCGCGCCGCGGCGACGATGGCATCGGCCACGGTCTGGCGCTTGGCGCTGCGCGAGCTTTCGATGATGTCGCGATAGGTCGGATCGCTTTCGACCGAGCGGGCGACGTTGTCCATGGTCGCGACCGCCTCGACCGGATAGGCCCCGGCGGCGCTTTCGGCCGAGAGCATCACCGCATCGGCGCCCTCGTAGATGGCGGTGGCCACGTCCGAGACCTCGGCGCGGGTCGGCATCGGGCTTTCGATCATCGATTCCAGCATCTGCGTGGCGACGATCACCGGCTTTGCCGCCGAGCGGCAGGCGCGCACCAGCCGCTTCTGGATCGGCGGCACGGAATGGACCGGCAGTTCGACCCCCAGGTCGCCCCGCGCCACCATGATCCCGTCCGAGACCTTGAGGATCTCGGAAAACGCGCGCACGGCGGCGGGCTTTTCGATCTTGGACAGGATGGCGGCGCGGCCCTTGGTCAGCTCGCGCGCCTCGATCACGTCCTCGGGGCGCTGCACGAAGCTCAGCGCCAGCCAGTCCACGCCCATCGCGCAGGCGAATTCCAGGTCGTCGCGGTCCTTGTCCGACAGCGCCGCCAGCGGCAGCACCACGTCGGGCACGTTCACGCCCTTGCGGTTCGAGATCGCGCCCCCCGCCGTCACCGTGCAATCGGCGAAATCGGCGCCGCAGGCCTCGACCCGCAGGCGGATCTTGCCGTCGTTGACCAGAAGCTCGGCGCCGGGCTCCAGCGCGGCAAAGATCTCGGGATGCGGCAATTGGACGCGGCTGGCATCGCCCGGCGCGGGGTCCAGATCGAAGCGGAAGGCCTGCCCGTCGGCCAGGTCGTGCGGGCCGTCGGCGAAGGTGCCGACGCGCAGCTTGGGCCCTTGCAGGTCGGCCAGCACGGCGATGGGGCGGCCTGATTCGGCCTCGACCCGGCGGATGATGTCATAGCGGGCGCGCTGTTCCTCATGCGTGCCGTGGCTCATGTTCAGGCGAAACACGTCCGCGCCGGCCTCGAAAAGGGCTCGGATGGTGGCGAAATCGCTGGATGCGGGGCCCAGGGTTGCCACGATCTTGACCTTGCGATGCCGTCTCATCCGTCTCTCCGTGCATGTTTGCGCTATCGTCGCCGCTGTTATGGCCTATCGGAGCGCTTGCGGCAACTGGTGCTTGGTCCGGCGATTGCCTAAACCTTGCAGCGGAAAGGCGACGGACGGATGACGGCACAGCCCTATTCAACGATCGGAGAGGACCGGCCCTCGCGCTGGCTCATCACCTGCGACCATGCGACGAACCGCGTGCCGGGCTGGATCGGCGGCGGCGAGCTGGGCATCGCGCCCGAGGACATGGCGCGCCACATCGCCTATGACGTGGGCGCGGCGGGGCTGACGCGCGCGCTGGCCGAGCGGCTGGACGCGCCGGCGATCCTGTCGGATTTCTCGCGGCTGGTGATCGACCCGAACCGGGGCGAGGACGACCCGACGCTGGTGATGCGCATCTATGACGGCACGGTGATTCCCGCCAACCGCCATATCGACGTGGCCGAGCGCGAAAGGCGGCTCGAGCGGCTCTACCGCCCCTATCACGCGGCCTATGCCCGGCTGGCGGCAAAGCATCCGCGCCGGGCGATCTGCGCGATCCACAGCTTTACCCGGCAATTGCGCGGCCGGCCGCGCCGGCCCTGGGCGGTGGGGGTGCTTTATTCGCATCGCGACAAGCGGCTCGGCCCGGCGCTGGTGCGCGAATGCCGCGACCTGGGCTGGATCACCGGCGAGAACGAGCCCTATTCCGGCCATCTCGACGGCGATTCCATCGACCGCCATGCGCTGGCGCATGGCCGCCCGAACGTGCTGATCGAGGTCAGGAACGACCTGATCGCCGATGCGGCGGGCCAGCAGCTTTGGGCCGAGCGCCTGTCCGATGTGCTGGCAGGCTTCCTGGACCGGCGCGGCGTCTGAAACGGCTGGGCGCAGGCGGGGGATGACGGGCGGCCGCCCTGTCGATGGACAGGGCGATTTCAGGACGAAGGAGAAAGTAAAAAAAAAGGGTAGGCCCCGAGGGGTCAAACAAATGCCGGAACCCACTGTAGCTCTGGCCCGCGGCGTTAGTCAGGATTGTGCCCTGCCGGCCAGACTTCGAACGGGGCCGCGACGCGATGTTGAACACCGGCGCCTTGCTGGCCTGGTATTGCATCGGTTCAGGAACGTCCGGGGCGGTGCACATGATGGCCTCTCGATTTCTTCGAGGCCATCATGCAACGCAGGCGTCAGGTGATATATGTTGGCCTGCGGAGTAGTGCGACTGAGCTTTTCTTCAGCAAATCCTATGCTATGTGGGCGATGGGGACGGAGGTCGCGGCATGGCGCTATTCATCGTTGGCGGATCGAACTCGCTTTTCAGGGATGGCTGGGCGGCGAAACTCCCCGGCGCGCGCAACCTGTCTGTGGGGGCGAACACCACCCTCTGCGGCATCTTCCGCTGCCTGCTGGACGATGGACCGAAGAGTGGTGATACGATCATATGGGAATATGGTCTCAATGAAATTGTTCACAGCAGGATGCTTTACACCACAGAAACCATCCTGAGAAATCTTGAGCACTTCCTGATACTGGCGAGACGTAAGCGTTTTAAGGTCCTTCCGCTGATGCTTGTCCCGCGTAAGGAAGAATTATCCGACGTAATGCCTGGGTATTACTTTGACGCTCTAGATTTGTTTAAACAATACGGATTGACCGTCGTAGATGCATCATATGAATTTCGTCGCCGTTTAGGAGGTGTCCCGTCGTCCTATTATGCGGATCCCGTGCATTATCGTCGTGATGATGATGTATGCGGAGAGATTGGAAGAGCAGTTGAAAAATTCCTTCCAGAAGCCAGGATTCCTCTTTCCGCTCAACCAAAGCTAGCAAACGGCAACATTGATTTGGTTAGATTGAGATGGTCAACAATCTTTGAAAACTCCATAATGAAAATCCCGCTAGCAGAAATGCCCGTTCGCATTCGTATGGATGGATATGGCGTTGCTAGATCTATTGTCGCTATATGCAGGAATGGGGATAGTTCTGGGATTCGCATACGCCTTACCAGGCGATCCACAGTGCTCGCCGACGCAAGAGTATCCATTACATGCAGAAACGATAAGACGATCCTAAAGGCGGTGAACTTGGACAACGTTGGCAATTGGTCGTTTTGCGAGGGAGACATACTGTCCATGCGTTATATAAACGCTGGTGGTGTCGTCTACGCAGAGCAGGGGCTGAGCGCAAGATTGAGGTCGGTGATTACCCTCGCAGAAGACGCGCTTGCCGGTATTATTGTCGAGAGGCACGAATAGCGCCTCGGCATCACGCCCCCATTGGTCGCAAAACCCCGTCGAAGCGGGTCAGCGGAGCGGGTAGGACAGACCGTCGATACTGCCCATGCTCCAGTCACCACCCCAAACCAGCCACAACACGGCATATTCATACGCATCGGGGCTGACTGATATCGGTGAGATCAAAAGCCCTTGCTCACATCTTTGGATCAGGAGATCATCACCATTGATTTCCTCATCCTCATCCCCCCACGCCAGGGGCCCAGCCCATTCCAGATCGTTCGCATTAATGCGCCATATATATATTTTACCTTCTTTTTATTAAAATCATACGGCAGCATATATTTTTCTATATCGCCAATAACGAGAAACATGGCTGCCTCGCGCCTGGTCCAGTTTCAGACAGAGCTACCAGAAGAATCAGTCCAAGCAGTATCGTTCCAGACGATAACCAGATCCAGCGTTGTGTCGAAATACTGCTCGGCCAGCAGAGGATCGACTGGGCGCTGCGGGGTGGTGCCGTTGTTCCTCGTCTGGATAGGGACCCAGGCGGACCAAGTGCGCATGGCGGTATTGTTGTTGTGCCGGTAGGCGGCGCGAAGCGTGCCGTTGAAGGTGTTACGCCGGGCTCTCTGAATGACGTTGTCGCCATTATAAGGAGACGTCGACGTGTCTAGCCTGTGCCGCCCACCGCAAACCAGTGGCGGCCGCATTGACGCGCACCCTGCGATGAAAACCCTCGATCTTGAGACACAACCTGTTTTGTCTCCCGTAGATACGACACAAGCGCCAGACGCCGCGCGGGCGGAGCCTCTGACCGGCGGGAAGATGCGTCATGCGATCATGGCCGGAACGCTCACCGATAGTCAGGCCGCTGCCTGGGATGCAGCGCAGACGGAGGCGGTGCCGGTGGCATGGCCAACCATAGACGATGTTGCAGAGGTTGCGGCCAAGGGCGGTGGTTTCCGGCACTCATGTTCCGGGTGCCACGAAACGAACGAGGGCTATCCTCAACGGCTATGGCGCCCCGTTCACTGTCGCGGGCCTAGCAGGCTGCTGAAAAAGTCCTTGCGACAGGACAGCGCGGGCGGGGAACCGGGAAATCCGCCTCAAATTTGCCGAAAACATCCCATTTTCGGGCCGATATTAGCTGGATCCAGAACGATTTCCGCTGCGTCGCCCTCTCAAGATCCTTTTTCAGCAGCCTGCTAGGGAACAAGTTTCAGGATTGGGTCGTTGCAGCCGGACTCAAGGGCTGCAGCCTCCATAGGGTGCGAAAGGGGCTATCGTCCATTCTGACGGCCAGAGGGGCGACGAGCGGAGAGATAGACGTGCTGCTTGGTCACGAAATGGGACGCTTGGAAACCCGTATCTACATCAAAGAAGCGGAGCGCGCCCTACTTGCCGTGCATGTGGTCGACAGGCTGGAAAAGATATCCCGGGAACGGGGAAGTGACCCACACGAGTGCGGATACTGTTCCACGGCTCGATTATATGTCATGCTTCAACGTTCTGCAAAGTTCGTGGTAGGCCCGGAGGGCGTCCAATAATTAATGGAACCCATTGATATTATTATCACAAGTTGACCCATTGACCCACGAGAGCGGGACAGGAGTTTTCAATCGGTTAGGGCGCCCGCTGTCCCACGAAAACACCGCGCCGCCCCGCATCACCGGAGATGCCTTTAGGAGGGGGCAACACCACGATCCGCAAGCGCAAAGCCCCGACCTCTGCGGGGCTTTCCCTTGAGATCAATAATTCAAAGCCCGGCAAGCGACGGCTGGTCGACAAGCTGGATCTGAAGAAATGTGTCGTCCACGACGCTCGTTTTCACCCACACTGTCACAGGTTTCTCATGCCGTGTCTTACGCACATCGACCATCCAGCGGTCCAGGCCGAAATGGCGGATCCCCTTAACCTCGCTTCCCGGAATAACGATACCGATCTCATCGGCGATCAGCTGTTCAGGCGTTGCGCCGTAGGCCATAAGTCTGCAGTTCAATGGTCTTAAACCCATCGTCATTCCCCCTTGTCGTGCGCTGGCAGTCGGGCGCCAATACCCACCCGCAGCGCGGTTGCAATCCGTTTCAGTTCGGCCGAGCGGAGGTCGGGGTTGGGCATTGCAAGCGCCCTGCCCCAAGCCTTGACCAGCATCACCCCCTTCGGATGCGACGCGGCGGCGCGCGCGAGCGCCTCCTCCAGTTCGGGATCACCGCGCAGATCCACGGCCATGGTGTCGATGACGGCGCCATCAAGGCGCGCCACGGCCAGCGCCAGCGCCTCGTCGTCGGCGATCTGCTCCGACCAAGCGCCCCCGAATGACACGTTGCTGAGCTGCTGTTTCCTGTCCATTTCGTCCTCTTGCCAGATGAGAACATAAATAGAACATTAATGGCCCGATGAACATCCGCAGGATCTTGAGGAATGGGACCGTTCCGCACGCTATACATCGACATGAACAGCTTCTTCGCGAGCGTCGAGCAGCAGCTGAACCCCGCGATTCGCGGTCGGCCGGTGGCGATCACCGCCATGGAGAACGAGAAGGGGTGCTGCGTCGCGGCCAGCTATGAGGCCAAGGCTCACGGCGTAAAGACGGGCACCAGCGTGCCTGATGCGCGGCGGCTGTGCCCTGGCATCGTGTTCTTGCCCTCGCGCCACAGGCTCTACGTCCGGTTCAACCTGCGTGTCGCGGCGGTGCTGGACCGTTATGCCGAGCTGGAGCGCATCCGCTCGGTGGACGAATTCCAGATCGTTCTATCAGGTGATGCCACCGAATTGGATGGGGCCCGCGCACTGGTCGCGCGGCTCAAGGCCGCGGTGGCGGCCGAGGTCGGCGAATGCCTGCGGTTCTCGGCCGGGATCGGGCCGAATCACCTGCTGGCCAAAATCGCCGGGAAGCTTGAGAAACCGAACGGCTGCCAGCACCTCGGCCGGGACAACATGCCCGACCGCATCGCGCACCTCACCCTGGACGATCTGCCGGGCATCTCGCGCTCGATGCGCGCCCGGCTAGAGCGGGCCGGCGTGCGGGACGTCGTGTCGCTTTGCCGCCTCGATCCGCGCCACGCCCGCGCCATCTGGCGCAGCGTCGAGGGCGAGCGCTTCGTCCGGGCGCTCCAAGGCGAGCCGATCCCGCTGGTCAAGACGCAGCGCGGCGGGTTCGGCAACAGCAAGGTCTTGGCCCCGGAGTTCCGGGCGCCGGCCGAGGCCTATCTGGTGTCGCGCTGGCTGCTGGAGAAAGCCTCGGCGCGGCTGCGGCGCGATGGTCGCGTGGCCGGCATGTTCAGCCTGCACCTGTCCCCGCTCGGTCGCTATCCATGGGCGCGGTCTATGCGCTGCGCCCCGACGCAGGACACGCTGGAGTTCCTGCGTATGAACCGGGCGCTCTGGCGCCGAGCGTGGCCCGAAATCCGCGGCAGGCAACTGCTGAGCATCGGCGTGCACCTGAGCGAGGTGGACTATCTGACCGCACGCACGGGCGACCTGCTGCTGCCGGTGGCACCAGCCGAGCGGACGCAGGGCGAGCGCGCTTCGGCCGCGGCGGACTTCATCAACCAGCGCTTCGGCCCCGGGACGATCCAGTTCGGGATCAACCGGCCGCATCCGGGGTTCTTTGAGCGGGGTTAAGCCACAATCCGCAGCGCACCGTCCGGCAGCGGCCGCTGCATATGGCGAACCTCGTCCCAAGGCAGGTTGAGCCATGCGTCCCATTCCTCGCGCGTGCGCAGGATCACCGGCATGGCCTTGGGATGGACTGCCCCGACCTCGGCATTCGGCTCGGTGGTGAGGAAACCGAACAGGTCATCCTCGGTCTCACCGTCGCGGACCTTGCGGATGCTGACCCATCCATCAACGCAGATCCCGGCGAACATCATGGGACGGCCGTCGGCGCTTTCGAACCAGACTGGGCGTCCGTCCGGGCCCGGTTCGGCGAACCGCTTGACCGGGACAAGACACCGATGTTCGGTGCCGAGCCAGCGGCGCCAATGGGGGCTGCCCACGTTGCGGATGTTGGTCACACCGGCGTCGCGTCCGGACTTGCTCAGGTATCGCGGCGGCGACGGCATGCCCCAGCGCGCCTTGACCAACTGAAGCCCGGCCCCACCCTTGCGCACGATAGGCAACGTCCGATCCGGGAACGCCTCATCGAACCACGGTTCGTTGCCGGTCAGGTTCTCGACCTCATAGTCATATACCCGGCGGAATTCGTCATAGCTCTCGGGCGGGACATACTGGTTGCACAAAGGGGGCGGCCTCCGAATCGTCAGTCCTACGATGGTAGCGTGCATGATCAGGTGCCTGAAACGCAAAAAAAGCCCCCGCCCCGGGCGAACCGGGACGGGGGCGTAAGCGCTATGCGGTGCGGCGGTCAATCCAAAGGCCAGCAGCCTGCATGGTGATCACCGCGGCGGCGGCCATTGCTGCCACCACCATGAGGATTAGGATCGGCACGGTCAGGCGGCGCCCGCTCGGCGCAAGGCATCGGCCAGCTTGTCGACGGCAGCGCTGCTCGCCTCCTTGACCTTCTCGGCCGCGACCTGCTCCAGCTTGGCCTTGGCGAGATCGGTCAGCACCTCGGGCGTCGGCTGCAGATTGATGATCGCATCGGGGACGCTTCTGCGAGCATAGGCAAGGATAAGGTCGAGGGCTGCCTTCCCGGTCAGCCTGCGCTCAAGCGCAAGCTGGGCGCCGGTGAAAAGGGCCCAATGGAGCGCCTCGCGGTGCTTCGCCTCGACCTCGATGCCCCATCGTTTGCTGGCCTGCCTCACGCCCCAGCCGATGATGGCGGTGATCGCGAGACCGATCAGTTCCATGAGATGCGGCGCGGCCGCGGTAGTGAGGACATCCAGCACACCGGCGTGGGCAGCCCTGACGAACAGCAGGGCGGCCAGGAGCATCCCGAAGAATATCCTCGCCCGGGGCGGCATGCCCCAGCCGACGGCCCAGACCGCGAAGGCGATGACGGCGAGGCAGAACAGGTAGAAGAGGGTCATGAATCAGTTCTCCTTGAGAAGGGCGGGCCAGGTCTCGGGCCCGATGATGCCGTCCTGCTTGAGGCCGGAGGATTTCTGGAAAGCGATGGTGGCGGTGCGGGTGTTGGCGCCGAAGATCCCGTCCACCCCGCGCGGATCGAAGCCGAGCGCGGTCAGGCGCTGCTGGGCGTGGCGCACCGCGTCCCCGCGGCTGCCAAGGCCGATCTTCGGACAGGCCGGCGCCAGCGTGTCGGGGGTCCCCTGCCATTTCTTGAACGCTGCGGCGAGCTTGGTGTGATAGCCATGGGTCGCATATCCCGGGCCGTTGTAGCCGCGGGCGAATGCCGACCAATCATGCCGGCGCAGTTCATCGTCCAGGCCCTCGGAGATGATGAAGCTGATCATCGCCTCGAGGTGGGCGACCTCGCTGTGGCAGAATGCCTCGACCATGTCGCCGGGCGTCGCAAAGCCCGCAGCCTTGTGATTGCCGCCGAGGATCTGGCCCAGGCCCCAGCTGGCCGAGCGGAGCGCCGCATTGGTGTCGACCTTCATGGCCAGCGCCAGGCGCGGGTAGCTGTCCTTTGGATAAGGCTTCGTGCCCCACCGCTGATAGGCCAGGCCCGAAGCCTCGGCCGTGGCGCGCTTCTGCCCCGGCCCCAGTTCGCGCCAGAACACATGTGGCTCGAAGAGCATCTTCGGCCGGCCCTGGCCGTCGAAGCCTCCGCCCGAGGTCTCGACCTCGATCACGGCGCGGATTTCATCCTCGCCAGCGCCGATCAGCCGCACAGTGCGCGCCACGTCGATATCGGTGAGCCGCGTGGCGCGGCCCTTGAACCCTGCTGGGATCATGTCGTTTCTCCATGAAAAAGCCCCGCGCGAGGCGGGGCGACGTGGGCGGGGTGTTCCGCGTTCATTCCCGGTTCGGTCCCGGTTCTGAACTGATCGGTTTAGTTTTGGTCTGGGTTTGGTCCCGCGCGTTCTCCTGGCACCCCTTGCAGCCGACCGCGCTCCGCCGCAAAACGCCGCCATGAAAGCAACGCATGACGACACCACCTTCACCCTGACCGGCGAGATCTGGTCGGCCACCTATCCCCTGGACGAGCTGGCGAAATGGCTGCGCTGGTATCGCAGCCGCAAGGCGCGGTTCCCGAAGGCCGGGAACAGCTACGACGCGACGATTGCCGCGCTGGAGGGGCTGGCGGCCGAGCTGGGTGTTACGGTTGACGAGGGCTGACCTCGCTCGTCACGGGTTCGGCCCGCGCTCAACCCGCGCCTCGATCTTTCGCAGGCTGTCGAGGATCAGCACCATGCGCTCGTCCTGTCGCGCGGTTGCCGTCTCCAGCGCCCTAATGCGCGCCTCGCTGGCCGCGATCTGCGCTGACTGATCCGACATCTTCGACATCAGCGCGCTGGTGTTCGTGGTCCACGCCCCCCAGGCGACGGCTACTGATGCCAGCATGCCCCCCAAGACGATCAGGTTGCCCATGCTGATCCTGTTATCTACCGACGGCACGATACCCATCTCCCGTCCTCATGTGTTGCGCGCCATCGGCGCATGGAAAAGCCCGCCGAAGCGGGCTCTTTTTACCAGTCGTCTGATGTTCGTGTTCGATCTTCAATGGCCTTCGCCATTTCCTGCAAATGAAGGTAGGTTCCATCTTCTGCGAAACTTTTCCTGTCCCAGCTCACATCCGTCTTCAAGACTTTCGCAGGCAGGCCGGCAGCGACACAGAAGCGAGGAATATTCCTGCTGACGTATGACTTGGCACCAACGACCGACCCCAACCCCACGGTGACGCCGCGTCCAAAGGAAACCTGCGGCCCAATCCAGACATGAGGCTCGACAAGAATGCTTTCTGGATAATTCTGCTGTTTTCCATCGCTCATGCTTATCAGGGCATGCATGTCATGCGTTCGAACCTCTATATTATGAGCGAACATGCAGTCGTCTCCCACGATGATATACCTGTCATCACCGCAAAGCTGTATTTGCGTGCCGTTGGTTGTCGATCCCCTCCCCCAGAAAAAAGTCTGGTTCTTCCCGAACATAGTGAGGACCAGTTTTCCGCCATGCCCTACCGTGGGTATGCCGCCGGAAAAGATTGCCAGCTGATTTGAGTTGTGCGCGGCGATTTTTGGCGAGAGCGTAAGATCAGTATCAAACACGAAACAGGAGTTCTCAAGCTTGAGAGATGCGGCAATAACCGCTTTCCTTATGAGACCCTTTTTAGGAACGTACACGGCATTTCCGCTTCCGCATCTGCCTTCAAACTCTAAATTGTTCACCTTCCCTTCTCGAATTTCAGCCAGATCATACCTAGCCAAATCGTGAAGGCTCGGAAGAGAATATCCCTCCGAACCAATGAAGCCATCGGGCCCCTTGTGCGTGCTGGAAATCAGATCGAGGAAATGCTGTTCTGCTGTCATGCTATAGCTCACTAGGACATTTCCAAGCATCCTATCCACCGTGGGCGCTCTGCGCCACCTCGCTCCGGTCGCCCTCAATACCCGGCCACGGTGACGCCGCGATCCACCCCGATCTTGGCCAACCCGCGCAGCAGCGCCTCGATGCCGCTGGCGCTATAGGCCGGCCCATAGAATCCCGCGCCCATCATGTCTGCCAGCGGCCCCTCGCTGTCCCGGTTGGGCCCGTTGACCGCACAGCCGAACAGAAACGTGCCGTTGCGCTGTGCCAGGTTGGTCACCCAGGTATCGTAGATCTCGGTATTGCCCTGCTCGGCGTCCGAGATGGTGCGATAATCGGTCAGCGTCTGGAAACGGATCGCGCCCGCCGGGCCATCGACCGACATAGCAAAGGCGTTCCACTGCCCCTGTACCCCCAACGTGGCCGCCATCTCCGTGAAGTTGGCCCCGCCCAGAGAGATCGCCGGGCCGTAGCGCATGAACTGCCCCACCTTGCCGGTATTCATCGACGCGCCGATGCCCCAGATGGCGTTGGCGCCCAGCATGTTGAGGTTGCCGGTGTTGTCGGCCGGCATGGCGTTGGCGCTGTCCGAGGTCATCAGATGGATCAGGTTATAAGGGCTGGGCGACCCGTGCTTGGCGTGGGTATAGACCAGCATCGCCACCGTGAACTGCGACCGCTGCGCCGGGATGCGGCTGTCGATCAGCGTGCCGTTGACATTCGTGATCCGCATGCCGCCGCGCGCGCTGCCAAAGTTTCGCATCTGCGGCGGGGACCAGCCGGGCAGCACCCGCCCCGGCATCGAGCCGGGTACCAGGTTGGCGAAATCGCCATCGTGCCAGGAGTTGACCTCCCCGTCATCCAGAAGGAATACGCCGAGGGCGCCGGCAGAAGGCAGCTCTGTTCCGGGAACGTATCGAATGTTCTGCGGAAGGCCGAATTGAATAAAGCTCGTGCCCGGAAATACAATCTGTTGGCAGGTCACGCTGGGCCTCCTTATGCGAGCGGATTGGTGATGAAGCTGCGGAGCGGCAGTCCCGGCATCTGGACGTGCGAATGCGCCAGGTCGTAGACGATGCTGTCCCCGCGGGGATTTGGCACGGCGCCGCTGGGATAGATGACCCGACAGCCGGTCAGGTCTTGCGCTGCGGTCACGAGAAGATCGGTGCCGTCGACGCGGACTCGCGTAACCGCCACCGGCGCCGACTGCGCATCGCCGCCGGCCGGGATGATCCAGGGCGGCGCCGGGTTGCTGGGCATGCGCAGGTCGGTGCCGCTGATCGTCAGGCGCACGCTGCGGCCGCCGTCCTCCAGCGTGGCGCTGGTGACTTGCGGGCCGAGGCTGTTGTTCTGCCCCTCGCGCACGTTGGCGATGGCGCGGCTGTAGCGATAGCCATGCGTGTAGTGGCCCAGGAAGCCGTAATGGATGTCGTTGAACGCCCCCGGCAGGTCGTAGAGTTCGCAGGCGTAATGGATCCATGCGGTCTCAGCGATCAGCCGCAGGTAGATCTGGCGCACCGCGGTATAGCCTTGCGCCTTGGCCTTCAGCGCGGTGCCCTCGCCCCGGCCGAGCATGCCGATATAGAACTGCGGGTCCGTCGCCCCCACCCCGATCAGGAAGGCGCGCATCTCCGCGAACAGGGCGGACATGTCGGTCCAGAGATCGGCAAGCGACAGCGTGCCATTGGCCGTGGATTCGGTATCGCCTTCGCCTTGCGCCCAGATCACGTCCTCGGGCACCGGCTGGCCGGCCGTGACCGCATCGCTGATCCTGGTCTTCCAGGTCGTGAGCGCCGGCCCGTCCGTCTGGTCGACGCGATGCCACCAGTAGCTGCTGGAGCCCGGCGGTTTCGACGCGCTGCTGATCGCGGTCTCGCCCGTCGCCCCGTTGATGCAATGCGGCGTCCAATAGACCGGGGTCGGCATCCAGTTGTTACCCGGCCGCCATTGCGTGTTGGCCAGGCCGTCCAGCAGGCCCGCGACCACGCCCTGCCGAAAACCGCCCTGGATGTGGGACTGCCCCCCAAACGCGATGCTGCGGGCGCGGATCGGCGCGGTGGTCGATTCCAAGACCGAGCCGACCAGCGCCTGATGGACGATCTTCTGCCCGAGCCGGAAGGCGCGCACCACGGTATAGACGCCGGGCGTCCGGGTCAGCGTGTTGTGCGCCGTGCCGCCAAAACCGAGCGATGAGTAGATGTAGGCGTTGTCATGGGCCAACTCGATGTTGACCTCGCCGGCCGGCGGCAGCCAGCCGACATCGACGCCGGCGCCGGCCGCGCCGGAGGCGTAGTTCAGGCCCCTGAACGGCGCACCGATATAGATTTCCCGGTCAGCAGTGAAGGACTTGATATAGGTCTGATCGTCGTCGTTCAGCACCGGCAGCTCGTTGGCCGCGCGCTTGGCGGCAAAGCCCTCGACGTCGACGCCGGATGAAGAAGACGATCCCTCGCCTCCGGCCCAAAGCCCAAGACCAACGCCGTCTCTGGTTATGGCCGCGCAAGGATATCCCTCCTCGTCCTCAATGGACATCAGGTAGAGGGCGCTTTCACCACTTATGATCGGCGCATTCAGCCCCACCGATATGGGCGTCGAAACCTCCGTGACGCCGCGCGGTTCGTTGAATGCGATCCACTGCCCCCCATCGTCTCCAACCAGCGCGGCGGTATAGTCAGGATGACCGGGGGTCCCGAAGGGGATCACCCCTACCGACCTGTCGTCCGCGCGCCGGGCGATGCCGTCGGTGGTGGTGATCGCCTCTTGCTTCGCCTCCAGATCCGCCTCCAGGCCGTCCACCGAGCCCATGGGCTGCGTCCCGGTGTGGTTCGCGCGGTCACGGGAGGCGGTGTCGCCGGCCTCGCGGGCCTGCGCCTCGTCGTCCAGGGCGGTCTGGCTCGCCTTGCCGTCCAGCGCGCTTTGCAGCGCGGCGGTGATCGCATCGGACGGCACCCGCATCAAGATACCCCAGCGGGGCCCAGGCTCGGGAAAAAGAGGATCGTCGGCTGAGGCGCCGAACCCGCGCACGACCAGCCAGTCACCATCGGGATGAAACGCCAGCGCCTTGGAGCCCGGCAGCGCTGCCTGGCCGGCGCTGACCATTGCCGCGCGGGAGGTGAAGAACGCGCCGCTGTTGGCGAGGTCGGCCTTGCCGTCCAACTCGTCCAGAATGTCTTGCAGCGCCGACGGATCGCCCATGGTCTGCGCCAAGGTGATAAACAGATCGCGCAGGTCGCGCTTCCAGACTGCCCGGCGCGCCGTGGACCTGTCGCCCACCGGCAGGGGTCCAACACCACCCTGCCCGTCACCCGTATAGCCCTCATGGTCGCGCAGCAGGCGATTGACGTCGTCGATGAAAGGCATGGCCCCTCCAATGGAAAAAGGCCCGCCAGAGCGAGCCTATAGGTCAGTGATTTTTGGTCAGTGTCAGGGGGTGGTGATGCTCGCCGGGCCAGCCGGCGTGCCCTCGACGCTGCTGACGTTGGCAGCGACGACCCAATAGTAATAGGTCGTCGCCGGGCTGATCGCGCCGTCCTGATATTCGCTGATCTGGCCCGAAGCGCCGCCCGTCGAGCCGATCATGGTCGCAGTGCCGAAATCATTCGCCCCGTTGCGATAGACGCGGATGCTGGCAAAGGCGCCGGCGGGATTGCGCCACGAGAGGTGGACGTAGCCCGAGCCGTTCGATGGGATCAGCTCGGACGGCTGGCCCGGCGGCGTGGCATCAACCTGGATGGTGATGCTGCCAAGGTTCTCCCAGTCATCGACGCCCTCAAACAAGCCCGTCCAGCGGGCCCGCACAGCATAGATGGCGCGGTCACTGATTGCCGGCGAGGTAGCGATCATCCCGGACGAAACCATTCGCTGCCAGTAACCCGCCTCCGGAGAAACCATGCTGTATTCGGCCTGCAATTCCAGATCGTCCCGGTCGGGGATCGGGACCGCGGCAACCTCGATCACCGCCTGCGCCGTCGTGCCGGTCGTGTTGATGATCCGTTGCGTCACCACCGCATCCAGTTCGGGCGGGCCGTCCAGTTCCGGCGTCGGCGGCGCGACGATCAATTCGCCCTCTTCCTCGGGGTCCCATGCCTCCGATGCGCGATCCACCTTTGCCAGTTCGATCCGGCATTCGAGATTGATCGGATCGAACTGATGGTTCAGCACCTCGTATTCCCCGACGATCTGCCGGCCGCTGCCATCCTCGGGCCGGTAGTCCAGCAGGATGGTGTGGCGCTGGCCGGCAAAGCGCGGATAGCGGGCCTTCAGACCGACCAGATTGGTGACGATTTCGACCTTGGCGCGGTTGTCGTCGTGGATCTGCTTTTTCGCCAGCCTGCGCGCCTGCGACTGGTTCGGGCACATCTCCATGCGGTATTCGGCCGATACCTCGCCTTCCTCGGCCAGCCGATCCTCATCCCGCCAAGGTTCCAGCTCCGTGACGGTGAACTTCTGCGCCTCGCTCATGAAGAAGGGCACCAGGACGTTGTAGCCCTCCCTCTCGCTGATCGCCTCCTTGGTGACGATGGACGATATGTCCTTGGCCGTCAGCGTGGTCGCAGGCGTGCCGAAACTGCCGCCGATCAGGCCGATCTTGCCGTCCTGCGCCTCATAGGCCCGGATTCCGCTGCTGGCATGCATGCGGTCCAGCACATCGACCGGGCCTTCGTCCAGTGTCCAGTAGCCCCAGAGCCGCAGGTTCGGCGCCGTGCCCCCGGCCTTCTGGGGGATCGGCATGTCGGCCACGTCTGCCATGGCCTCGACGCTGGGCCAGTCCACCTCGACCGATGCCAGCCGGTAGCCATCGGCATGGGTCAGGTAATGCGCGATGACCAGCGCGGCGTTGTCGCTATAGGCCGAGACGTTGCTGCGCGGGTCCAGGATGCGTTGGCCTTCGATCACCCATTGCACTGCCGTATTGTAGGATTTCGGGAAAATCTTCGCAAAATCCTCGGGCGCCGGCGCTTTCATGCGGACTAGAAAGGTGGCCTGACTCTGCAACCGGCGATTTGCGCCCCAGGTCGCCGGAAACGCATCCGACAGCGCCGGGTAATTGCCCCCCTGCCCCGATCCGTCACGAGTGGCAACCCACATGAACCCAGCCTTGTCCGTGCTGGCGACAGCGCCGCCGGATACCGTAACCGGCTCTCCGTCAACCCAGAACTCGGCAAAGCTGTTGATCCTGCCGTGTCCAATGACGACCAACTGATAGAGAGTGCCGGATTTGGTGTGGAAGAAAGCCCTGATGCCGCCCGTGAGGTTCTTGCCGACGTAGATCCGGCGCGGCGCGTCGGTCTGATTGATGACCGCCTGGGTTTCCGAAACGGGGATGTTGATCTTCGGAGCAAGCGCGCGAGATATGCCGATGGCGATGGCGGCCGTCGCCACGGTCCCGAAATAGGTCCCGAACGTGACAGCGGCCGAGAAAGACAGGCCAGCGGCGGCACCGAGGAAACCACCCACCCAACCCGCTGCATAGCTGATGGCCGTGAAAATCATGCGCGCTTCACCATCTTGATTTCCATGACCTCATATCCCGAGCGCTCAAGGATGCGCTGCGCGGCACCGCCGTTGCAGGACATGGCGATCA
Organism: Paracoccus sp. pheM1; assembly: GCF_018499825.1. Taxonomy (NCBI): domain Bacteria; kingdom Pseudomonadati; phylum Pseudomonadota; class Alphaproteobacteria; order Rhodobacterales; family Paracoccaceae; genus Paracoccus; species Paracoccus sp. pheM1. The sequence continues at coordinate 227,298 of NZ_JAGXCX010000001.1, read as the reverse complement.
TCGCCGCTCCCCGGCTTTGCGCCCATGCCTCGAAGGCCCGCAGCAAGGGCAGACCCGAGCGATCCTCGGCGAACCAGCCCATCTCATAAGCCACCAGATCCCGGCTGATGAACGTGTCGCCGAGGCGGCCGGCGACGAACCCGGCGCCGGAAACCAGAACCGCGCCGGCAGGATCGCAGATCAGCCCAGCCAGTGTTTCGCCGGTCTTGATCCGGTCCACCGGCAATCCGTTGACGGTCGCGGCCAACCTCTCGATCAGGTCGATGACGCGGGGGATGTCATCCATCCCGGCGTGCCTGATCAACTGCCGGGAATCCATGTGATCGCCTTTTCCTTGAGCGTCGGCAGCAGTTCCAACCCGGTATCGCCAGGATAGCGGCGCTGCTGGTCCGTATGCGTCCAGCGCCCATAGGGCGGTTTGCCCTGCTGCGACATGCGCCCGTAGCATTCCAGTTCGATGGTGCGGGCGTCGGCGCTGGACGTGCTGGTCATGTCCTTCATGCGACCGACGAACACGCTCATCGGATCGCCGATCATCCGCCCCCGGTGTTCGCCGTCGCGCTCGTCCGTTGCGAAAAGCTGATACAGCACCTGCACCCGGCGCCCGTTCACCTCGGCACCCTGATCGTCGCAGAGCGCGATCATCTCGGGCGAGGCGTTCGGGATGGTGAACCGCACCATGCCCGCCGATAGGCCATAGGTCAGTTCCATGGCGCTGATCTGGATCACGTCGCCCGTGCCCTGATATTCGACTCCGCCGGCGGTCAGTGGGCCATAGCCGAGCCACCAGTTCTTGGGATTGGTCTTGAAATCCATCTGGCACAGGATCGTGCAGCCGGTGACGCCGTTGCGCAGCACCTCGTCGGGAATGTCGTGGATGCTCATCAGAACGCCTCCACCAGCGACAGGGCCGAGGAACGGAAGCGCCCCGTCCCGAGGCCGATCTGGTCGCCGGTCTCCATCATCACCTTGAGCCGTAGCTGATCCACGATCACCACGGCCCCGGACGGCTGCGCCTCGCGGACGCTCGGCATGATGGATACCCGGATCGCCGTCTCGCTCTCGCCGATAGAGGTAGTGTTGACCACCTGGTGCAGTCGATCGCCCAGGGTGATGAAATGGCCTGGCCACAGCTGCGACAGGGACGGCTTGTTGACGTCGATATAGCTGGCCCGATGGGCGGCGGCGGCGCGCAAGGTGAAGCCGTCGAAAGGCTCGCCCATGAAACCGACGTGATCGAACATGTAGAGCGGCGCCATGTCGCAACCGGTCAGCCGACGGCCGCGCTGATCGTTCGGGCGCCATTGCGTGCAGACCGGAACGACGCAGGTGGTTCCCGCCGCGCTCATCTGGGTGATGAACGACGACAGGGCCAGATGCGACTGCATGTCATGGGCCAGCACCGTCATGTCCAGCCGCCAGAAGCCGTTAAGCGCCGGCTTCGCGAAGGTCTCGCCGTCGATGTTGGTGAACGGCTGGAAGCGCAGGCCTTCGAGCCGCGGTACCGAGGATTGCAGCTTGACCGGGAACGGGAAGGATACCTGCATCAGCGGCCACCCCTGAGATACTTCTGGTCCGACTGGCGGCGATTATTCGAGGCGATGGCCTGCGAGACAGTCAGGATCACCTCGTCCTTGGTCACGTAGTCGGCCGATACCACAGCGCCGGGCGCGTTGTTGTTGATGGTGATCTTGGGTTGCCCACCGACCGATCCGCCCTTGTGCAGCGCCTCAAGGTTCTCAAGCCCGATGCGCTGCACCGCAGGCGCTGACATGACGTATTCGCCGCCATGCACCACGCCTGCCACCTGATTGCGCCCCGCGCCGCCCGTGTAGCCACCGGACGAGAAACCGGGAAGGAAACTCAGTATCCCGCCCATGCCGCCTGACAACGGCCCCTTGCCGAACAGCGCCGCTTGCAGCGCAGCCTTGGCAAATGCCCTCGCCACGTCACCCAGCACGCCGGCAAGGCTCTCGCCCTCGACAATGGCGTCGATAAACCCGTCCCTCGCCTGTTCGTTCATGTCGGCGTAGAAATCCGCTGCCTCGGCCGCCTTCTCGTATTCCGCAGCCATCTTTCCGATAGCCGCAGACTGGCGGTCGATTTCAGCGGTCAGGCTTTCGTCAACCGTCAGGCCGCGCCGCTTCGCCTCGTCCAGCAACTGCCACTTGGCGCGCAGAGCCTCGGCTTGCTCTGTGTTCTTGCCCAGCAGTTCGAATTGCCGTTGCAGATTGGTCAGGTCGCGTTCGGCCGCATCCAGAAGGTCATCGACGGTATACTCCTTCTTGGCGCGTCCCTTGCCTTTTGATTTCTTCTTGGGGCCAGACTTGGCAGCCTCCCTTGCGGCACCTCGCGCAGCATCTAGTTGTGCATCAAGCTCAAGACCCTGTTCTGCAAGGGCGCGTTGTCCCCGAACGAGCATTCTTTCTGCCCATGTTCCAGCCGCCATCTCTTTGGCGGTAAACTCGGCTTCCATCTGCGCCTGCTGGCGCGCTCTGGCGGCCTCGGCAATAGTTTTTCCCTGCCGCAGCGCATTCAATTCAACGTATTTGGCCGCATTGGAAATCATGCCGCCGCCCATCTGCGCGAGCGCCGAAGCTATCGCATTAATTTCGGCCTTGACGCCAGACATGGCTGCTGCCCATGCCTCGGTTGCGCCAGTGGCATCTGATGTTGCATCAACCAAACCGCCCATCTGCTTGGCGATTTGCGCAACCTGTTCTTGGACTTCCGTGAAGCGCTCCTTCTGGTCCTCACTCTCAACTGTAACGGATTCCATCAGGTCGAGGATATCCGTAAGCGCACTGACATACTCCTTGGGAGACTCAGCACGAGCCAAGCCCTGCAAGGCGACTACGAATTTTTGCGCTTCGGGATATGCCAAGCCAAGCTCATCCCGAACTCGCTTAATCGTTGCCTGCAATTCGGTCATATCAGTATAGGCCCGGTCCATCCCCTGACCAAAGCCGCCGAACATGGACGCAATCCCCTGTGCCTCAGTAGCAGCAGCAGACCGTGCCCTTTCGCCGTATATGTCGCGCAAAACAGCAAGGAACTTCTTGGCTTCCTCGGTTGCGCCCGCGTATTTCTCGGCCAGTTCAGCTTGGGTAAGGTTGGCATCAGCAACAGAGGATCGGTAATCCTCCACTGCCTCACGCAAATCTTTCAGCCGATCCTCAAACCCCTTGGCCTTCTCGCCGGAGGTGAAGAACGAAGCCGCCAGCGGGATTGCCGCCGCCGCGACGGTGCCAAGCACAGCCCCCAGCGCCCCGAAGCCACCAAGCAATTGCGGAAGCTGTTGGCTCAAGGCCCGGCTCGCGCTCGTCCCCCCGCTGATCTGCACGAAAATATCCTGCAACTGATACGAGACGTTCTGGATCTGTGCACGCGACTGTCTCGACATGTTGGTAAATGAGCGCGTAATGCCCTCATTCGCCTTGACCGCCGCCTGCTCGGCCGCACGGGATTCCTGCTTTATCCGACCGACCATGCGAATGACCGATTGAATCGCCTTCTGATCGGTAACGCCAATCGGCAATTCAAGAACAGCCTCAGGTGTTTGCGCCATTCCACGCATCTCCCAATTCGCACAGGGCGTCGTATTCTTCGTCTGTCAGAGGATCACCGCTGTAGTGCTTGCCGCCCTGCGAACGGTTCCAGCCGTCAACGCAGGCGCCGAACTCCCACCACGTCATTTCCTTGACTTGCGCCGGGGTGAAGCCAAGGGCCGCGCCGTTTCCGTAGAGGCGGGAGAAGCGGATTCGGCCTTCTCTCCCCCCGCCTTTTCCTCCCCCAATGGGTCGTGCTCCTTGGCGGCAAAGGCCCTGCTTATGATCGTGAAGGCAAGGAGGTTCAGGGCGGCGATATCTCCATCCTCGAAAGCCTGCTTGACCTTCCGGTCGGCGGTCTGACGATCCATCCCGGCGCCAATAAGGCCGAGGCGAAGGCAAGAAAGAACCTCCCTGACCTTGACTGGGGCATTCTCAAATCCGCCACGCTGTTCGTGGCCCTGCAAGAGCCGGTATCGCAAATCCAGAACGCCCGCTGCGGTCAGATCGTCAAGCGCCTCCAACTCCCCAATCCGAAGAAGGAACTCATCTTCGCCGCTCGGCCAGTTCCAAGCCATCGGCTCCATTACGATTCCTCAACGCTATGGAAGGTCAGTTCGCCATCAGAGACGACGGAAACCGTGGTCTGCGCCTTGTTACCACGCTCGCCGGTCACTTCGAACCCGGTCACATGGACCTTGCCCTGCCAGTAACGGCCATTGGTCGCGTCGTCAGGCTTGCCGATGTAGATGCGGGCGTTGACACTCTCGGCCGTGTTAAACGCTGCCCACCACTCGTCCACCGCCTCCGCAGCGAGAATGCCCGAGCCGTTGCCGCTGAAATCGAGACTTTCGACGCCACGTTCGATCCAGGACGGAAGTTCGGGATCGTCACAATCGGGCACATTGACCTCGGTCGTGTTCTTCGTGAACGAAACCGTGTGATTAGTCAGGCCGCAGGGGCGCAGATAGGTGCCGGGAACAGTTGCGCTCTCCAGGAAGATGGCAACCGTGCTGCCAACATAAGTAGTTGGTTTTGCCATGATAGGCTCCATTTGATGATTGCCCTGCCCACGGGCGCATGATGGGCGACCGGGATCAGCCCCGGATTTCTTCGATGCGGTCGCCCGCCCTCTCGCGGCAGGCTCGCGTCAAGCCCGCATGGATCTCGCCAGCGAGGAAGATCATGATGACGTTAGCCTTCGGTGACCACTCAAACGACCGAACAACGAACCATTTCCTTTGGCGAGGCATAGAACTATCTTTCGGCAACCATGGAGGATGCCTTGCACAAGTCCGTTCAAATCCTGATCGCAGCCGCCTGCATCGTCACAATCGCTGCGGGATCGCTCTGGCTGCATGACCGCAACCAAATGCGACAGGCTGCAAAAGCAGAGGCAGACGGGCAAAAGCGAGCCAAGGCGGAACAGATGTCATCCGAATGCCGGGCCAGCATTCGCAATTGGTATTCACCGGGATCGCTGCAATTGGCTGGAACCGAAGGAAACTTGATCGCCTGCACGAAGTCCATAGCCGGAACGGTAGGGGAAGCCGAGGATTGCACCGCGCTGATCGCGGCATGGAGCAAAAGCAAGAGTGCGCCCACTTTCGCAACCCGCGAACGTCTCAATTATTGCAAGGCGCTGGTTAGCTCGTCCAAGCCTTCCGAATAGCCCGGCTGATCGCAGACCGAACCCGGCGGCGGTTGGCCTTCCACGCCGGGAAGAAATACGGGTTGGCGGCCCGCGTCTTTGTCCCAAACTCCTGAATGCGGGCGTTCTGGAACCGTCCCCCGCTGCCATTAGTGACCATGGTCGTCGCATCGCCAGCCACCACCTTCACGCCGATGAAATCGCGCTCCCCCTTGCTGGTCGTGACCGAGTCTGCGTTCTCGACACGAATGGACCTGATCAAGTTGCCATCGTCGCGAGGGGCGAGGTAGCGGGCAGCCGTAGCAACCCCTTCGCCTTGGCGTCTCGCCTCTTGCTTTGCCGTCAATCGTACGTTGTAGAGGCGCCGGATCAGATCAGCCTCAACCGCTTCCAGTCCCTTAACCATTTTTGACTCCCAGAATCAGACGGTTGCCGGATAAGCTTCCTAAAACCACCGGAGGCCGATGTGACTACACCACAAGAGATATTCGACGCGATCAAAGGGCAGCAGCAGGCCATCACTGCGATTGCAGAGCAGCTTAAGGGGCTACTGATGTCCGGTTCGTTCACCCTCGCGGATGGAGAGGATCTTATCGACAAAATCGCGATGACAATGGCGAGCACCGATAAATCGATTGAGGACATCGAGAGCATTGAAGATGTCTTATCCATCGACCAAGAGGATGCCCTCTCGGACATGGCCGGCACAGCACACGATTTCGGCTCAGAGATCCTCATGCTCGTGATGGACAAAGTTAGGCAGATCGGCGGAAACCCAAACCTGATTTACAAGGCGGCTCAGGAGCGACACTATCCTTAACCCTCCACCATCGCCTCTACCTGCACCACGCCATGCGCCGACACGCCGTCAGGATCGTCCATGACGCGCACCAGCGTGACGCGCATCGGGTGCATGGTCAGCGCGTCGGTATCTGCCCAGCCATGCAGGGCGGCCTTCACCTGGCCAGCGATCTTGCCGACCTCGGCCTTGCTCGACATGCTATGATAGATGCCGATCTGGACGGTCCAGTCCTCGGCCTCGATGCATTCCGCATCCGCCGCCACGCCATAGAAGGTGTCGAAAGCGGCATAGGGCGTCTCGTCGCCCTCGGTGGCGCGGTCGAAAACGCGACCTCCCAAGGCTGGCACCTGGACGATCAGCCGGGCGCGGATCGTCTGGATCAACGGCTCTATGTCGATCATCCGACGCACTCCACCAGCATCTCGAGGAAGGCCCGATCCTGCGTCTCCCGCGGATCTTCCTTCACGTCATAGGTCCGGCCGTCGATTACGATCCGCCATTCGGAAGTAATCCGCCGCGAGCCGGCAAAGGCCCGAACGGTGACGATGGCCGGGCTTCTGGAGACCAGCCGCGCCTGCATGACGCTCTCGCCGCCCCGCAGGTGCCGGACGTTCGCCCAGATCGTGAACTGATGATCATAGCGCTGGATGCGCTTGCCGTTGGCGTCGGTCTCCTTGAACGGCGCGCTGAACGCGGCCCGCTTGGTCAGAGCGCCCGCGCGGATCATGGGGTGCCGACCTGCGGCTCCGGCACCGGGTGAAACACCCGATACCCGGAAAGCAACGCGCGAACGGTCACCGGCGGCACGGCATCATCCGAGGTGCCGCCCTCGCCGCCGCGATCCTCGTACATTCGCTCAGCCAGCATCTTGACGGCCACCGTGATCGCCTCGTCCGCGACGATCTGATAGCGGTCATAGCCCGGCGCGCCCGGCGCCGGCAAATCGACCGCCGAGGCATAAATGGGCCGCCCGATCCAGTTCCGCACCTGAAGTTCGGCAGCCCGGCCGAACGCAGCGATGATCGAATCCTCCTCGGTATCCGCTGGATCGACCCGTAGGTGCAGCTTCAGATCGGGCAGAGCAACGATCATTTCGAGCCCTTGCCCTTCGGGGCGTCCTTGGCCTCGGTCGCCGCATCCTCGGCAGCAGCGGCGGAAGCCACCGTCGTCTGATCCAGATCGGCATTCGCCTTCTCCCGCGCATCGAGTTCGGCCTGACGCTGTTTCAAAGAGGCTTCCAGATCGTGCAGGCGCTTGGCATCCGCCTCGAGCTGTGTGGCACGTTCCTCGAGCAGCTTCTCCCGCGCATCGAGCTCGAGACCGGCCGTGGCGCTTTCGATTGGCTGGGGCGCCTCGGGCAAGGGCGCGAAACCCGGCGTGACGCCGACCGTCTCGACCTTCAGGTATTCCTCCTGCGCCTTGGTGGCGGCCGCAATATCCTCGGCGCGGGCCGGGACGAAACGCTTGGTGGCCAGCAGCTTTTTCGCCGCATCGTCGTCAACCTCGACGATGCCGCCGGCCTTGACCCGGCCATAGGCGCCGATCGAGCCGCGGAGCGCTTTCAACTTCGGCATGTCCGTATTCCTTTCGTGAAGGGAGTTGCGGCGGGCGCAGACGATGCCGCGCCCGCAACCATGATCAGCCGCCCGGGGCGGTGTAGTAGCAGAGCGCCAGCGGGCGCTTGACCACCACGACGCCGCGCTTCTCACCGCGCACGGTCAGCATGTTCTTGTCGAAGTTGTCGCGGTTCTCCGACGACAGCAGGATCTCGATGTCCTGGCGCTGGTAGTAGGTGGCGGCCAGCTTGAAGGCTCCGGTCAGGAAATCGCCTTCCGGCATGTCCTCGGTATCGACCACCCGACGACCCCAGAGGCGCGGCGTCGGCGTCTCCATGAAGGGGTTGCCGAAGATGTAGCGCCCGGTCGTGTCCTTCAGCATCTCGGCCGCGGCCCAGTCCCAGATATTCAGGACATGTGCATCGACGACATAGCCCGCCGCCGACACCTGCAGCATGGCAAGGCGCAACCGGTCGAGGATTGTCGCGCCAGAGGGCTCGCGGGCGGTCTGGCCATAGGCCGTGGCATTGGTGATCAGGCCCGAGAAGTTCTCTCCAGTGCCGTCGCCCGCCAGGATCTGCGCGTTCTCGACCTTGTTGACCTCATAGGTCAGCGTGGTGTCGATATCGGTCCGCAGCGCCGGGATGTCATCCAGCATATGCTTGTGGATTTCCATCCGGCCGGCGATGGTCTTCACCTCGGCCGATTCCGAGGTCCAGGTCTTGTCGATCAGCGGCTTCACCGTGGTGCCGTCATCCGGCACGATGCCGGCGGCGCCCGTGCGCGATACCTCGCGGAAATACTTGATCAGCGGCTGGCCCGTCTCTCCCACCGTGATCAGGTCTTTCACCACCAGCTTCTTGTCGGGCTCGGCGATGATCTCGGGCTCGCGGCTTTCGGGCAGCAGCTCGCCGGCAGAGCCAGGCAGCGAGGTGATGGCGTTGAAGAAGCCCAGCGACACGTCGCCGTTCACGCCGCCCTTGGCCGCGGCCTTGATCTTCTCCTCGGCCTCGGCAACCACCAGCTGGCCCAGCGATTTCGCGCCACCGGCACCGCTGCGGCGGCCGCTGGCGAAGCGCTGTGCGAGATCACGGGCGGAAGCCTCCATGTCGTCGAGGCGGGTTTTCAGATCGCCCTGCTCGGCAAGTGCCTTATCGACATTCGCCTTGGTCTCTTCGGTCAGGCCGCCAAGGCGCTTCGCCTCGTCCAGAGCATTCTGGGCGCTGCGATTGATCTTGTCGGTGACCTTGTCGAATTCGGCTTTGAACTCGCCGAACGCCTGTTCCATGTCAAAGGCCATGTCAGTTCTCCATCTTGGCCGTTAGCGATTTGGCCCACCCGGTCAGGTTGGCCATGGTCTCGACAGCGCGCGGCATGTCGTCGTCAGCAGCGCTCGGCTTGCTGGTAAGAGCCTTGAAAAACGCGCGACGCTCGGACCTGGGCATGCCACCCAACGCCATAGCCGCTTCGGCGCGGCGATTGCGATGCAGGCCCTGAACTTGCGCCTTTGCCCCACTCGAGGACGTGATATGATCCGCTTCGAGCAGGTCGTCGGCAAATCCCTGCTCGACAGCCGCTCGCCCCGACACCCAGAACTCTTTATCCATCCTCGTGCCGATTTCCGCGGGATCGATGCCAGTGCGAACAGAATACAGGTCCGCCAGAACCTCGTCGAAGGCCGCCAGCTGACCGGCAACGGTCATCAGGTCGTTCCGATCACCTACAGCCCACACCCAGGTGTTGTGGATCATCAGGAAGCCGGCCCGGGCGATTTCAACGCGGTCCCCGGCCATGGCGATCACCGAGGCGGCAGAGGCGGCAAGACCGACGATGCGCACCGTCACATCCGCCTTGTGCCCGCGCAGCATGTTGTAGATCGCCAGCCCCTCGAACACATCGCCGCCCGGGCTGTTGATGTTGACCACCACCTCGCGCTCGCCGGCAGCGCGCAGCAGCGCCCCCACCTTGCTCCCGGTCACGCCGTAGCCGTCCCAGGTGTCGCCGATCACATCCATAACGTCGATGGTGAAGGGGCCGCTATCATCGCCCACAGCCTCGGCGCGGGCGCGCAGCTCGGGCTGCCATTTCTCGAACGCCTTGGGCGGGGCGCATTCGGCGCGCACGTCATCGGGCCGCACACCGAAATGCGCGACCGGCATATGGTTCTTGGCCATCGTCACTTCCCCTTGAGAATCATGTCCATGGGCTTCATGGCGCCCTGCATCCACAGCAGATCGGCCGCGCCGCCCTCGCGCTCGATGTTGAGCTTGTCGCGCGCCTCGTCGGGCTTCATGACGCCCATCGTCACCATCGCGCGGATGAAGTCCGCCTTCGCCTTGCTGTCCATCTGGAGCATGGCCTCGCGGTTGAACTCGGCGTAGGTGTCGCGCTGCTCGCGCAGCGGGATCAGCTGCTTGCGAATCCGCTGCTCGACCTTCTTCAGCACCGGGTTGATGCCGAGCTGCATCCAGGACAGGAAGATTGCCTCGACCCCGGTCCCCCACATGGTCTGCCCCTCGGCCGAATGACCGATGACGATGGGCGGCACCCCGAACCAGCGGCAAACCTCCTCGATCGAGAACCGCCGCGTCTCCAGCATCTGGGCATCGTCCGGGTTCAGCGTCAGTTGCTCGAACTCCATCCCCGCCTCGAGGATCATCAGCTTGCCGGCTTTGGTCGATCCGGCGTATTCGCTCATCATCGCTTGCAATTGCGGGCGCTGTTCGGGCGAGATGCGCTGGTTGGTCTTCAGCACGCCCGAAGCCTGCATGCCCGAGCCGAACATCTTGGCCGAGGCCTCGTCGGCGGCCATGGCGGCGCCGAGCGACTGGGTGCCCCAGCGGATCGGCGACATGCCCTCGTCGCCGCCGAAGCCCCAGCCCCGCAGATGGAACATGTCTTCGCGGCCGATGACGCGCGGGCGCGACGTGCCGGGCTCGCGCACCTCGTAGAACAACTCGCCGCTCACCTTGTTGCGGAACGGCCGGACATGGGTGGCGGGCAGCGGCACCAGCGAGGATGGCCGGCCGTTGACCCGGTCGATCTCGGCATAGGCGTTGCCGGTGGCCAGCATCCAGGAGAACATGCCCTCCCAGAACTCGACCGGCGTCTGGTCGGCATTCGGCGACAGGCTGATCAGGTCGGCCAGCGCCCCGTCCTGCCGCTGCCGTCCGCCAGCGGTCTTGCGATAAAGGTCCAGCGGCAAGGACGCCATGGCCTGGGCGCTGCGCACGATGCAGGCCCATACTGCCGAGATGGTCAGCGCTGCCGACAGCGTCACCACCTTGCCCGAGGCATTGCTGGCGACGTAATAGCCGAGGTCGCCGCCTTGCAGGGTGAGACGCTGTTCCTTGGTCAGATCGGACAGCGCCGCCATCGGCCTGCCGAAGCGATCGACGATGCCCCGTGGCAGGTCCATCTCAGATCACCATGATCGGGTTGGCCAGGAAGTCGCCGATCGGTGGCGCGGCCTGCGGGTTGTTGAACATCAGCATCGCCGCATCGAACGCCGCCATCAGGGGATCGATCTTGGCAGCGCCGGAGGCCTGCTTCGTCACCATGTAGTTGCTCCCCTTGAGTTCCTGTTTGGCGTTGCCGACCGCCCAATTCATGATCGGCTGGTCGGCGTGAAGCATGCGCCGCGACTCCAGCTTCAGCGGCACCGTCGAAATCGCGGTCTGGAGCTTCCAGCCCTGCTGCACCGCCTGCACCAGGGGCGAGACCATGCCCATCTCCTCAAGCGCATCGAGCAGAAGCGCGATCCCTGCCGCGTCGAGGCCGATGCCGCCGGCCTCGGGCAGCCGCCCGGCCAACCGCACCCGGTCGCAGATCTCGGCAGCCTCGGCGGCCTGCAACTCGGGCGAGGACACGACGCGCAGGTCGCCGTCTTCCTCAAACCCGCGCAACGCGTCGGCGATCTGCGGCCTGGACTTGAACACCGTCTCGCGCGCCCAGGCGCGAACCCATAGCAGCCAGACCTTGTCCCGCGCCCGCCTGCCCAGCACAGCGAGCGCCGCGAGGTCGTCGGCGCCGCCCCAGTCCACGCCGATGGTGCAGACCTCGCTTTCGTCCAGCAGCCGGTCGAGGGTGATCCAACCCGCTGCGGCCGGTTCCCAATGCACCGCGCCAGACCAGGCATCGCCGCCGAGGCCAACGCCGATCTCGATGTTGAGATGCTGGCTGGCCCAGATCTGCTCGGCCTCCTTCGAGACCTTGCCATTGTTCTCGTAATCGTCCTCGAGTGCCTGTTCGTCGATCGACAGACCGAGATTCGGCAAGACCAGATGCCAGTTGTCCCGGTCGCGCCAGTATTTCTCGTTGCGCTGGAGTTCCTCAGGGAACTCATAGAGCACCGGCAGCATGATCGGCGATGATCCGGCCTTACCGTCGCGGATGGCCCGTGCCTTCTTCAGCTCCGACTTCCAGATCCCCGTCGGCATCTCGTCCGACTGGGTGGTGATCATCAAGACCTTGCCGCGCACCTTGGTGATGCCGCCGCCGCGGATCTGCTGCATCACCTTCGCCGCCTTGGCCTTCTTGCCCAGCTCGTGCAGTTCGTCGATGATCGTCAGCACCGGGATTTCCCCGGTGACGATTGAGGTATCGAAGGTCTTCACCTCCAGCTTCGAGCCGGTCTTGCGCCGGGTCACCGTCTTCAGGTGCTCCTGGACCTTGAAGATCAGCTTCAGCTTGTCGTCCAGGTTGATCATCCCCTGCGCCTGGTCGAAGCAACGCTCTGAGATGTTCTGGCTCGGCCCCACCAGCAGCATCTGCCGGTTCGGCGCCTCCTCCATGTAGAGCGCCGTCAGGCCGAGCGCCGCCACATAGGTGGATTTCGAGTTCTTCTTCGGAACCATGCAGAGCAGTTCCCAGACCAGCTCGCGATGGGTCTCCGGATCCTCGCTGGCGAAGAACACCACCAGGATGGTCTTGAACCAGTCGCCGCAGGCCTCCGACATCGGCGGATTGCCTGGCACGTCCGGCAGTCGCAACCGGTTGAAGAACGCCAGCACCCGTGCCGCCTTCGCTTCGTTGACCGGCACATCGGCGATCGGCACCTCGCCGGCCTGAAGCTTTTCCCACCAATCCGGGCAAGCGAAGCGCGGCAGAGCCTCAATGGCGGACATTGCCCCCGCCGCCCTTGGTCTCCAGGTCCAGCTCTTTCATCAGCGCGGCGTCGGCATCGAGCGCCAGCACCTCGTCGAGCACCTTCTTGCCCAGCTTTTCCTTGGGCTCGGGCTGATCCTTAGGCCGCGACGCATAGGCGCGTTCCGCCTCCATCTGGTCGAACCGATCCAGCAGCCGATCCACCTGGCGCATCGCGCCGACATTGCCGGACTGGGCGGCGGCAAGCGCCAGCTCCAGCCGGCGCGCGTCGAGCATGTCGCGCGCCACCGGGCGAATCTTCAGCTCCTGAAAAAAATTCCGCCGAAAAGTCGGCAGCGACATGCGCAGCACGGCCGCGATCCGTTCATTGGACCAGCCGACCGCAAGCAACATCTTGACTTTATTGCGATCTTCCGGCGTCGCCACCTTGCGGGGACGGCCGGGCTTGCCGGACCCCGCTTCAACGGGGTTTCCGAACAGGTCGAAAACCTCTTCCATCAGAAAAAAATCTCCAGATGAGGGGGGCGCGGGTCCGGGCCGGATTGGCCCCCTGACTTTCGACCCACCCCCTCCTTTGGGGGTCCGAGGGGTCGATCTGCCCGATTTCGAGGCATTTTCGACCGGATCGGGCTGATTTCGAGGTCGGCGCGGTGATCCGCGCGGTCACGCAGCGGTCGGGCCTCCGCATCCTTGGCACCTCGGCCCCGTCACCGCCGATCCGCACCACGGGCATGGCTTCGACGGTGCCTGCCCGTTGGCCGGCTGCCTAACCCCGACCGACATCGCCGTTGGTGGCGCTATGATTGGCGGCACCTGCGCGCTCCTCTGCCTGCTTGTCCCGATTGTGGCAGGTCGCGCAAAGGCATTGCAGATTGCCCGGATCGAAGAACAGATCACGGTCGCCGCGATGCGGACGGATATGGTCGGCCACCAGTTCGCGGCTTTGACCAATGACGCCACAGCGGGCACAGGTGAACAGCGCAGACGCAAGGCAATCCCAACGGAGCCGCTGCCACTCTGCCGTCTTATACCACTTGCGCCATGGCACTATCTGGTCCCGGCGCTTGAGCCGATCCGGCCCGGCACCGATGGACGTTACGCGCGCCGACAACGAGCCAACGCGCGGTGCGAGTTGCTTGAGCCTGCCCATCGATACCCCGGAAATGACAACGCCCGCTCGGGACATGATCCCTGCGGGCGCAATTCGTGATACTATGCAATTCTGTCTCACAGACGGACTTAAGCCGTCAAGAAGTTTTTTTGCCCCGATACCCGATCATGCGGTCCAGTGCCGCGCTCAGCGCTTCTGCGACGGCTTTCCTGTGGTCGCCCTTCACTGCCCACCCATGGCTCGCCAGCACTTCGTCCAGCGTGCAGCCCTTGATGCAGACCATGTCCACCAGCACCCTGTCCATGATCGGGCCGCGGGGCGTTTCACCCCGAGCAGTGGGGCGGATGCGGCGCACGGTCATGGCGGCGCTGAAGCCGATGCGATTGCGCAGGATCGTCAACTCCTGGGCGATATCGAGATGCCGGTCCATCCAGCCCATGCTGTCGCCGCCCGCCCGCGACGCATCGAGCCGCGAGACCTTGGTGCCATCGGCCGCTGCCAGTTCGACCAGCGCCGCATAGCGGCGGCCCATCGCGATCTGGCCCGGCGTCAGGGGGCACGGCTTCTTGCGGCGCCGGGCCGAGGCGGTCATCCGGTCGAACACGTCGGCGGCGCGGACACTGGCGCGATGCCCGAATCCTGTCGGCGCCGCCGCCCATTTCTCCAGGCCGCGATCATCGACGCCGTTCGGCACCATGGTCAGCTGACGTTCAACGACGAACGGGCCGCGCGCCGGGGCGGCAATGGTATCCGGGCCGCATTGATCGGGGATCGCGCTGGCGCCCCGGATGGCGGCAAGCCGAGCGGCTTCCTCGGCTTTCCGGGCATCCCGAGCCTCCCTTGCGGCCATGATCAGCGACTTCCCCGCTTCGGCCTTCTGCGCCGCTCTCAACATATTGTGGTCCCTCTTGCTCATCATACTGCCTATTGTTTCGGTCGCTGTTTCTTCAGGGAGGATAGGGAGGATCGGATTATCTTGAGGGATGATTGAGGGAGGTATTTCAGAGATGATTATCTTTAGATTACAGACAGTTGATGCCGTCAGGGAGGATAGGGAGGCAAAACCGGGTCCACGCATATGGGGCCTTCATCACCCCAGACCCCTTCCCTTCTCGCGCATACGCGTATGCGGGAATTTTCCTCCCTATCCTCCCTGACGCCCCGAACCCCTTGTAATGTCGTCGGAAAACACGGGGAGGCAGACCCTCCCTTTCCTCCCTGGAGGGAGGCAAATTCCTCCCTCATGCCAGTCGGAACAGGGGTGCGGGGATCACAGACCGCCATCTTGGCCTCCGCTGCGACCAGCGATGGGACGGCCGTTCGCGTCGCGCGGCGCGGTTCGGAAGCGGTGCCCGAACTCCATCGAGAAGCGAATGCCGTCATATCGCATGATGCCGTTCGACTTGCGTTCGGAGAACTTCTTTCCGGTGCTCGGACTGACCCATCGGCGCATCTTGTCCTTGATCTGGCGCTGGATCGTGCCCTGCTGCCAGACGTTTCCACCTTGCTCGTCCTGCCAAAGCTGGAAGGCGAGCGCGAGGTCTTTTGCCGTCTCGCTGTCCTCGGGCTGCCCCGAGACAACGCAACAGGTCTCAAGGAAGAAGCCGAGTGGGTCGCTCTCCTCGCGGTATTCGTTGGTCGCGCTGAGGACAGCCTGCGGCTCCTGCAACCCGCCTTCCAGGTAGTCTATCAGCCCCTCGATCAGCCAGTTGAGGATGCCGGATCGCTCCTCCCATAGCTTGGCACCGAGGTCTGGGTCACGTTCCTTTGGCGGAATGGTCACGTCAAAGGGCACGATCAGCAGCCTGCGCCAGATCCCGTCGTCCCGGCCGCGCACCTCGGGGCGATAGTTGCCCTGGATGGTGATCTTGAACTTGGGCGTGACCTCGATCTGTTCGCCGAAATTCGGTCGCACGTTGATCGGCTCGCCGCCGGTCAGCTGCTTGATCAGCCCCTCGCGCAGCTTCTCACCCTCCTCGGGCTCGGACGTGCGCACCATGCGGGCGAGCATCAGCGGCACCAGGTCCGGCGTCGCGGCCGAGCCGTCCTTCTTGGTCGATCCGGTCAGGGTCTCGATCCGCGCCGTGGCGGCGTAATCGCCAAACATGCGGGCGATCAGATCGACCAGGACGGATTTTCCGTTGGCGCCGAGCCCGTAGAAGAAAACCAGCTTCTGCTCGCCGGTCAGCGCCGTAGTGTTAAGGGCGAACCAGCGCTGCACGAAGCGCCTGACCTCTGGATCGGGCAGGATGCGGGCGATGAACCTGTCGAAGATCGGCCGCTCTGCATCCGGATCGTATCGCACCGGCATCATCTTGGTGATCAGCTGATCCCGGGCATGCGGCACGAACTCCATGTCCGCCATGGGGCTCATGCCGCTTTCGGGATCGCCCGGAATGACCGAAAACCGCATAACGCCGTTCTCGCAGCAGACATCCAGCGGGGCGGCATTCAGCTGATCGAACGCCACCGCCAGGCCGACGCCAGCTTCCTTGATCAGCGCGTCGATGCGCGTCGTATTCCCCGAGGTCTTCGCCCAGCCGTGATGATCCTTGCGAACCGAGCCCATCACCTTCTCTATTCCGGCCAGCCGGGCGAGCTTGGGTGCCATGCTGTCCAGCTCCTGCTGCGCGGCCTTCGCCTCCTCGCCCTCGGCATTGATGAGCCGGCTAAGCTCGCGTTCGCGGCGGCGCAGTTGCACGCCGTCCTCGAGGATCTGCATCTGCCAGTCCTCAAGCCGAAGGTGAGGGATTTCCCGCGATATCAGATCACCCAGCATCTGGGCACGGCGTCGAACCTCTATGCCGTCCTCGTCCTTCTGCCAGCGCTGGCCGGTCCAGACGTGCCAGCCATATCGGGGCACATGGATCAGCTCGTCCCGGTAGTGGCGGGCATAGCGCTGGCCGTTGCCATGGTCGTTGAGCGGATATTGCGCGCAATCGGCAAACGGATCGTCGGGCCGGTCCTCGGAAGGGGTTCCGGGGGAATGCCCGTTCCCGTCCCCGGACGCTGCCTCCGGCTCCATCCCCTCGGGCAGATCGACCTCTTCGGCATTGCTCATCACGGCCCGGACCTGCCCGAGCGCGTCGTCATCGCTCCTATCGGTCATTGCAGCCGCTCCGGATCGATCCGGGCGTCACCCACCGCGCGCAACCGCTCGATCTTCGCCCGGATCAGGTCAAGGAACGGGCCGGTCTCGTCGCTGCAGCTGACCACGATTTCCGCAATGAGGTCCGAAAGTGCGATGAACAGGCCGCGCGTTTCGGAAATCGACAGATCGTCGAGGCCCGCGATACCGCGAAACATCACCTCGAATCGGTTTGCGGCGTTCACAATCTCCTGCTCGTCACTCATCTCGCTGTCCCATCAGGATGTCGTTGAGATCGCGGCCATCGCCCGCGTGGACGATGTAGCCCCGCAGGCCCGGCCGCTTGATCTTGGCGCGCCGCAGGCCCGCGAGGAGCTTGGCGCGCGTCAGTTTCGGATCGCTGTCCCCGTCCTGGACGAAGATCAGCGTCTTGACCCAAGCCGGCGGCAGCCAGGCCTCGGAATCGTCCATGTCGGGCAGGCCGGCATATTTCAGGCCGGGGCCGCGCTGCATGCGCCCGGCCATGTTGCCCAGATCGACACCGCACCAATAGGCGCAGCGCCGAGGCATGGCCTCCGCGATCAGGGCGGAAAGGGTCGTCTCGACCCCCTCGGCCATGATCATGGTGTCGCAGTCCGACGGCGTCAGGAATCTGATGACGGCGCCCTTTTTCGAGCCCAGCACCTTCTTGCTGGGCAGCGTCTCGCCCGGCTTGCGCGGATCGGGCAGCAACAGCTTGCCCTTGGGCTGATCCAGATCGAGCCAGGTGCGATGCACCGCGGTGACCCGGTTTCCGGCATCGACAACGGCCGCGACCATCGCGGGGCCGACATGCACGGTCTGCCATTCCTGCGCCTTGCCCTCGACCGGGATCATGTAACGCGCCGCGGGATCGAAGCGCAGGACCTGCGGCAGGTCAGGATAGAGCACGGGATCGATACCGCGCAGGGTCAGGTAGTCTCGCACCAGCGTGCCCTCGGCCGGGCCGGCGGTGAACCAGATATCCCGCGCGGCGCGGATCGAGTTCTCGCGCGCGCGGCGGGCAATATCGTCCTGCTTGCGCCGATTCGCTTCGGCCTTGCGGCGCCGCTCGGCGCGCTCGGCATCGGAGAGGCCTTGCGCCGGGCCGCACAGCCATTCCAGCGCCGCGCGGAAATCCATCCCGAGCGCATGCTGGACCAGCGCGATCTGATCGCCCTTGGCGTGCGGCCCGCATTCCTTGCGGCACTGGAACAGTCCGGTCTGCAAATTGACCCCGAAGCGGTCCCGACCGCCGCATTGCGGACACGGCCCGACCAGCTCGCCGCCGGTGCGGACCAGGCCAGATAGCTCCAGCCGTGCAACGACATCGGCGATGGGCATGGCCTTGGCTTCGTCGAGGCGGTGATCGTCCTGCGTCATGGCTTGGCGACCTCGCCGCAGTTAAGCCCTACCACCGCCCTGAAATAGCTGTCTATTGTTGGGCACCGGGATTGCAGCCCGGTGCCCATAACCACCCCACGACGCGAAGGAACCAGCGGGATGGCAAACAAACTGAGCGATGAGGAAATCGCCGAGATGGCGGACGATATCGACAACCTGTATGGACTGCACCATGCCCATAGACGAACCGCAGGAGCGCTGGAGACCGCTCTCCTGGCGGTCTTGGATACGCTCGAAGACAAGTTCCCGGGCATGCGCGAAATCGTTGTCGCCGACATGCGCGAAGCGGCCGAGAAGCAACGATCATTCATGCGCATGCAGCAGGAAACCAACCCGGCCTGCGACATCAGCGAGGACGACATCGAAGAGGAGCTGGATACGCTCGAAGAGCTGATATTCAAGCTTGAGAGGCGCATGATCACCGAATAGCCCCGTCCGCTTGCAACTGATCATCGAGCCGGTTTTTCATCCGGCGCAGCGAACTTGCGAGCAGCAGAACCTCGCTCTCCAAGGCATTGAGGCGGCGCCGGAGCATCGCGTTCTCACGGATGAGATGGCCCTCAAGAGGCGTGTGCGCCCCGTTCTCGCGGCTATTGCTTGGCGACATTGGGACCTCCATTCATCGCGGTTTTCTGGGAAACCCGCCGATATTTCGGCCGGGACAGCACGTTGCGGGCCAGCTTTTTCAGATCGTCATGGGTTGATGGCGGCGTCAGCGCCAGAAGGTCGGCAAGGAAGTCCCCGACACCCTCACGGGCGCCCGCGCGATACGCATTGCCGTGGCGATCCCGGTGTGTGCGCATCTCACACCTTCCCGGCACGCGGACCGACCGCGGCACACACCGCATCGATCCTCTTGGACAGCGCCGAAATCCGGTTGGTGATATCCTTGCGCAAGACCTCAAGCCCTTCGGCCATGGCGGCATCGATCGCCTCGACCTCGCCGCGGATCGCGTCGATCTCCTCGTTTCCGCCCGCGGGTCCAAACAGCTCCTCACGCTTTTCCGCGACCCATCCCGCGGGAATGCCATTGCCCAGCTCGAACGCGAGGGTCGCGTCGGTCTGGCCGCCCCGATATCGCTGCGCCGAGACGTCATACGCCTCTTCCAGCGCCATGATGATCAGGCGTTTCTGTTCGCGAGACGCCTCAGGCGGATCGCACGTCTCGGCGCTGGTCTGGGCCACGGTCACCTCCTGCTTTTCCTGTTGTGCAAAGGCTCGCTTGCGGGCCGCGCAGGCCGGGCAATGCAACTTTCCGTTCCGAACGTCCCAGCCCTGCCCGGTCAGCTTCCTGTTGATCTGGCCGGCATTCGGCTTCTGGGCCCCGTTGGACCGGCCCAGATAGTCGCAGGTCACGACCTCTTCCCGACCGCAGTCGTCGCAGATGGCCCGCGCCCTGTTCGCGCCCTTTCCGGCAATGGCCTTGATCATGCCGCGCCTCGAGCCTTGTCCCAGGCCTCGGCCAACCGGCGGCGGTCCCAGTCGTTCATCACCTTGCGCGCCCGGTCATGCAGACCGCCATAGCAGCCCGGAACGGATACGCGGAAGGACAGGAACTGATCCGCCGTCTGGGTCAGCCCCAGCAGGCGCGGGTTCTCGCGCGTCACGCCCGGCATCAGGTCGCGCATGATGCCGACGACCATGTCGAGACCGGACCGATCCGTGATCGGCGGCCGGGACAGCACGCCCAGGGCATGGATCATCGCCTGGTCGGCGAGCGAGAGGCGCAGCGGATCAGCCATGGATATCGGCCCTCCCAGCATCATCGGGCCAGGTCGTGCGCTCGACCGCCCGGATCAGCCGATCACCGGCGGCCGCCAGATCGGGAACATGGCGGCGCAACTCGGGCAGCCCCGCCACGAAGGCGAGCATCTCACGCGACAGCTCATGATCCTGGCCGAATACCGACGTGATCCGGTCCACCGTCGCGTGGACGTCGTTCATGTTCACCGCGCCGATGCGGGCCGAATAGGCCACCGACAGCATCGACAACCGGGCCCGGATCGCCGCAATCGACATCAGCCGCGCCGCGGTGTTGCTTTTCAGATCTCGGGGATGGGCATACATGGTCAAATCCTCTTGGCGCGTTGATCGGCGGGGCGACCCGAGGGAGGAGGATTGGTCGCCCCGCCTGCCACGCCTTGACCCGCTGCCTCGATCCCGGCGTGTGTTTTTGCCCTGCCGCCTCAAGGTGGCTCTCGGCCGGGCCAGCCGCAGGTTCCACGATCCCGGTCAATCCCGCCCGAGGCGGCCGGAATCGTGACGGGTGGACCAGGTGCTGCGCCCCGGCTTACTCCCCCGCCCCGGGCAACCTGAAAGCCCGAAACCCATCATCACCCCCACATGATCTCGGCGTAGCGGGGCAGCGTCTGCATGGCGAAATCCACGGCATCGCCGCAGGGACGATGCGTGCCCTCGCGCCAGTTGCAGCCGGTCTGCTTGGTCACGCCGAAATGCTGGCCGCAGGCCTCGGCGGTGGCGAAGCTGACGATCATCAGCATCGACCAGCGCCGCAGGAAATCGTCGGTATCGCGCTGCGCGTGGACATGCGCACGGCGCCGGGCAGCAGCCGAGCGGCCGCGACCGCCGACCGGGGGCGTGAAGGACATTTGCCGCGAAGGCAGGACAGATCGGGGACGATCAGGGATTTTGCAGATCAGGGACATAAGGATGCTCTTGGGGTTGTGCCGCCGTGGCGGCGGGTTGAGGGAGTTGCGCGTCCCATGTGTCTGCAGGGTCAGGATCAACCCAGGACGAGACGGGAACAGCGCCGTTAGTGACTCGCTCGATCCTCTGTGCGAGCTTCAGGCTCGGCGTCACGAGCCCGCGCATCAGCTTGGACACGGTTCCTTGCCGCACCCCGATGCGCGAGGCGAATTGTGCCTGCGTTTCCTCAGAAGCTCTCAGATGATGTTCGAGCATAGTCATGGCGCATGATATGACTGTCGGGAATATTCCCGTCAAGCATTATATTCCTGTCGCGCGTTTGCACCTTTCCGCGAAACAAAAGATCATCGCGCCATGAACCTGGAACGCTTGCGCCGTGATCGCGACCTAAACCAAGATGAGCTGGCCGAAATGGCCGGCGTTAAGCAGTCGACAATCTCCAAGATCGAAGGTGGCTTCGACGGGGTTACGCTGCGGGTGCTGAAGCAAATCGCTGCCGCACTTGAAGTGGAGGTCTCGGACCTCTTTGCCGATGATCGAACTCGCGCAGAGGCAGCACTTATTCGCGCGTTTCGAACTCTCTCTCCCGAACGTCAGCAGGGATGGCTGGATCTTGCAGAGGCCCTAGCTCACGACGGCGATACAGGGTCGAAACAAGAGCCCTAAGCTGGTCGGCCGACATAGCGCTCAACAGTGCAGCGAACCTTTCCTCGTTGCTCATACCCGCCTCCAAGAACATTAGGTGAACAAATACTGCCCCGCTGCTCACTATGCGTGCAAGCGGGGACCCGGCAATAATTTGCCCATTCTGGAAAAATTCCTAGCAAGAATTTTTAGGATTGACAGGAATATTCCTGACAGTCATTTTCAAGCCATCCACAACCCTTGGATGGAGCGCCTGATGCAACTCCCCTCCCTCACGTTGACCCCCTGCGCGGTCTCTGCGGCGCGCGCCATCATCTCCAATGCCGAGCTGGCAGCCGGCGCGCCCGAGAGCCTGCGGCGCCTCGCCTACATGGTCGCCGCCAGCGCGCATGGCGTGATGCAGCGGCAGCGCCATCGGCCGGCGAATACGCGGAAGGATGCGTGATGGCTGCCATCGACAACATCGACTTCCAGCTCCGGGGCTTCGCCCGCCGGGTGCCCGCCGAGCGAGACCGGCGCACCTGCGCCGCCTGCTGGTTCGTCCGCAGCCTGTTCATCGCCGGCATCGTCTTCTGGCTCATCCTTGCAGGCTTCGTGCTGTGGTCGTCTCTGCCCGATGTGGGCGCGATCCTGGACTTCCTGTCGCCGACGGCCGCGCAATCGCTGGACGCGGGCTGGGTGGCGCTGTCCGAGGGATCGGGGGACCGGCCGTGACGATCCTCGACCCGGAATTGATGGCCGCCCGTGCGCCGGCATTGATCGAAGAGAACCTGCGCCTGCGCGACCTGGTGCGGCGCATGGCCGACCAGCTGAGCCATCTTGGCAACACCGAACTGCTGGTCGAGGCCCGCAAGATTTTAGCTTCGGCCTGACCTGACGCCTTCACCTTCCCGAATTCGCCCGGTCGCGACGCGCCTGTCCCGCCGGGCTTCACTGGCCCCCGGCTTCTGCTCGGGCCGGGGGCTTTTTTCTGCAATCCGGCCGGTTCGGCCAGAGTTTTTGAGGCCACCATGACCCTGATGGAGCCCATCAAGCCCGCCGCCACGGCCGGGATCAACTGCACCGTCGCGGATCTGCGCCGCGCGGTGAACGCGGCGGCCTTCGTGGTCGAACGGCGCAATACCGTCCCGGTCCTTGGGTGCCTGCGTATCGAGCCGTTGAACGACAAGCTGCGGATCGAAAGCACCAACCTCGATAGCTGGCTGATGGTGGACTGCCCGGCCACCTGCACCGAGGGCGAGCCCTTCGTGATCGACGCGCGCCTGCTGCTCGCGCTGCTGACCGGCGCTGAGCGCGACGACAGCGTCAGCATCACCATGGACGGGAATGTCGCGACGCTGCGGATCGGCCCGGCGGTTGCCCGCGTCCAGTTGCTTTGCCCGGCCTCGGATTGGCCGACGGCGCCCAGCACCAAGGGCATGTCGTGGGTCAGCATACCGGAAGCAGCGCTTGCCAAGATGATCGGCCGCGTGCGGTGGGCCATCTCGACCGAGGAGACGCGCTATTATCTGAACGGCATCTATATGCATGGTCGCGAGGGGCGTCTGGCGGCCACAGCGACGGATGGCCATCGGCTGGCGCTGTATCAGACCGATGCCGAATGGCCCCTGCCCGACCTGATCTTCCCCCGCTACTCGGTGGCAGCGCTGCGCAACCTGATGGCCGACGGCGGCAATCAGCCGCTGCGGATCGGCGGCTCGACCAGCCCGCTGCTGATGCAGATTTCCGGCGACGGCTGGACGCTGACGGTCAAATGCATCGACGGCGCCTATCCCGATTACACGCGGGTCATACCAAACCGCAGCACGATGCGCGGCTATACCGTGATCAATCGCGCCTTGCTGCGGCGGTTCCCGAACACCAGGAGAATGCATCTCCTGCGGGACGCCCTGAAGTTCGACCTGGGCAAGCGCGTCGCCAGCCTGAACAGCGTCGGCCTCGGGATTGATGTCGAGATACCGATCGAAGCCGACGGGGATTTCGCCATCGGCTTCAACGAAGGCTATGTCCGCGAGATTGCGCAGATCTTCGACACCCTGCGCATCGAGGCCAGCACCGCGAGCGACGCCGCCCTGATTCTGACCGAAGACCCGGACCTGACGGTCGTCCTCATGCCGATGAGGACGTGAGCGATGGGACAGCAGCCCTCCTATGACGATTTCCTGCGCGCGAAAGCCGCCATCGCGCCGCGCTTCGGCGGCATGCAGGTGGATGAGGCAACCCTGAACCCCGCCCTGAAACCGCACACGCGCCGCATGGTGAGCTGGGGCCTGCAGGGCGGCCGGCGCGCATGGTTCGCGAGCTTCGGCCTGCACAAAACCGCGACGCAGCTGGAGACGATGCGCGTGCTGACCGAGACGACGGGCCGGCCGACGCTGATCACCGCCCCGCTCGGTGTCCGGCGCGAGTTCATGCGCGAGGCGCAGGAGCGGTTCCGGGGTTCCTATGCAGTGGACCTGAAATTCATCCGCGACAGTGATCAGGTCGACGGCCCGGGCATCTACCTCACCAATTACGAATCGGTGCGAGAGGGCAAGGTCCAGCCCGATCCGTTCATCGGCGTCAGCCTCGACGAGGCGGCGATCCTGCGCGGCTTCGGCGGCACCAAGACCTTCCGGGAGTTCATGGCGCTGTTCGCCGGCGACGACCGGCGCGACCAGTCGAACCGGATCAAGACGGCAGGCGTGCCCTATCGCTTCGTCGCCACCGCCACACCCAGCCCGAACGACTATATCGAGCTGCTGTCCTATGCCGGCTTCCTCGACGTGATGGATATCGGCCAGGCCAAGACCCGGTTCTTCAAGCGCAACTCGGAAAAGGCCGACCAGCTCACGCTGATGCAGCACAAGGAGCGCGAGTTCTGGCTCTGGGTCGCGTCCTGGGCGCTGTTCGTCACCAAGCCTTCCGATCTGGACCCGGCGCTCAGCGATGAGGGCTACGACCTGCCGCCGCTCGACGTGCGCTGGCACGAGCTGCCGGTCGATCACCTCGCCGGCGCCGCAGTCGAGAAGAGCGGCCAGAAGCGCATGTTCAAGGATGCCGCGGCCGATCTCTCGGCCGCGGCGCGCGAGAAGCGCGAGAGCCTGCCGGCACGGATCGAGAAGCTGATGGAGATCCGGGCCGAGGACCCGGCCGCGCACCGGATCATCTGGCACGACCTAGAAGCCGAACGCGTGGCGCTAGAAAAGACGGTGCCGGGCATCGCCACGGTCTACGGCTCGCAGGACCTTGACCAGCGCGAGGAGCTGATCGGCGATTTCGCCGATGGCCGGGTGCAGGAGCTGGGCGCCAAGCCGGTGATGCTCGGCTCGGGCACCAACCTGCAGCGGCACTGCGCCTGGCACGTCTTTCTCGGCATCGGCCACAAGTTCAACGATTTCATCCAGGCGATCCACCGCCTGCTGCGGTTCGGCCAGCCCGCCGACAGCGTGCGGCTCGACCTGATCTACACCGAGGCTGAACGCGAAATCCGCCGCTCGCTGGAGCGGAAGTGGCGTCAGCACAACGAGATGGTTCAGAAAATGATCGACATCATCAAGGAATTCGGCCTGTCCGAGGTCGCGATGCAGCAGGCGCTGGTGCGCGCCCTCGGTGTCGAGCGGGTCGAGGCATCGGGGCCGGATTACCGCTGCGTCCACAACGATTGCGTGGCCGAGACCCGCAGCATGCCCGACGCCTCGGTGCAGTTGATCGTCACCTCGATCCCGTTCAGCACCCAATACGAATACAGCCCGAACTATGCTGATTTTGGCCATACCGACGACGACCCGCATTTCTGGCAGCAGATGGGATTCTTGATCCCCGAGCTTCTGCGCGTGCTGGAGCCGGGGCGCATCTGCGCGATCCACGTCAAGGACCGGATCATCCCCGGCGGCATCAACGGCTTCGGCTTCCAGACCCTCTCGACCCTGCATATGGATTGCGTGCGCGAATTCCAGCGCCATGGTTTTGCCTATCTCGGGATGAAGACCATCACCACCGATGTCGTGCGCGAGAACAACCAGACCTATCGCCTCGGCTGGTCGGAACAGTGCAAGGACGGCAGCCGCATGGGCTGCGGCGTGCCGGAATACCTGCTGATCTTCCGCCGGCCGCCCAGCGACACCAGCAACGGCTATGCCGACCGGCCGGTGAAGAAGGCCAAGAAGGAGTGGGACCCAGAGGCCAAGAACTGGAAGCACGAGCTGGGCTATAGCCGGGCACGCTGGCAGATCGATGCGCATGGCTACATGCGGTCGAACGGCGACCGGACCCTGCAGCCCGAAGAACTGGAGGGGCTGGACGCCGACCAGGTCTACAAGGTCTGGAAAGCCTACAACCTCCAGCAGGTCTACGATTTCGAACATCACGTCCGGATCGGCGAGGCGCTGGAGAAGAAGGGCCGGCTGCCGCCGACCTTCATGCTCCTGCCCCCGCATAGCGCGCATCCCGACGTGTGGACCGATGTCGCGCGCATGATGACCATCAATGCCGAGCAGGCGCGCAAGGGCAACGAGATGCACCTGTGCCCGCTGCAATACGACATCGTGGACCGGGCCATCGCCCAGTTCACCGAGCGCGGAGAATGGGTCTACGACCCGTTCGGCGGGCTCATGACCGTGCCTTTCCGCGCCGTGAAGCTCGGCCGCAAGGGCATCGGGGTCGAACTGAACAAGGGCTATTGGCTCGACGGATGCAAATACGTCGAGGCCGCCTCGCGCGAGGCCGGCATGCCCAGCCTCTTCGACCTGCTCGACGCCGATCAACCCGAAAACCAGAAGCTGCGGAGGACCGCATGAAAACCATCGAACAACTGACGGCCAGCGAGACGGCCTGGTATTCCTCGAATGACACGGAGGTCTGGCACGGCGGTCCCTATGCCACGCGCGAAGAGGCCGAGGATGGCGCCAAGGCCGAGGAGCATGAATGGATCATGCGAGCCACTAAATGGCCCGTCCGGGTGTCGGAATTCTTCAGCCAGGGCTGTTTCTTCGAGGCCGCAGAGGAATCGCTCTACGATCAGTCCAATGATGAAGGCGATCCAATCCTGGATTTCACGCCCGCCATCAACCTCGACCTGCAATCCCGCGTCCGCGCCGCAATCGACGAATGGCAGGTCGCGCATCAGCTTTCCCCGATGCCCTGGCGGTTCAGCGGCAGCGATGAGCCCGAGATCGCGGCCTGGGCGAAAGCCGCGGAAGGCGGTGACGCATGACCAGCGACATCGTTTCCGTTGAGATTGGCCGCAGCACCTGGCAGGGACCGGCCGAGGAGGCGCCGTGGCGCGCCGACAACCGGGACGCCGACATGGCAGAATGCGCCGCGTTCAGTGCGGGGTATGAGGCTGGGGAGCGTGACGGCCGCGCTTCGGGCCAGCAGGTGCGGGCGGCATGGCTTGCTGGACGGGACGCGGCCGCCAGCATCGCCGAAAGCGATACGGACTGGTCCGCGTTCCGAAAGGCCAACATCGAACCGTGGGACACGGGACCGGATGCGATCCGCGATTATCGGCTGGGCATCGCAACCGGCGGCGTAATCGCGGCGCAGATCCGGCGGATGGAACCGCCCGCCGCCCTGACGCCAGCCCCGCAGCCCGAGGGACAGAGCCATCGCTCATTCCCCGACGCCGCAGATGGTCGGCCGATGCCACCGATGGGGGAAGATCTTATGGCAGCGGGATTGAGCGGAGAAGATGCGCGTTTTGTGGCGCTGCAACTGGCCCAGAACGGGCTGATGCTGGTCCCCGCAACCCCGACCGCGCAAGAGGCGGTGGCTTGGAGATGCAAGGACTATGCGGACGGATGGGTTCTCTACGGGAACAAGCGACAGGCCGAGTGCTATCAGCGCCTCACAGGCTGCTTGATGGAAGCGCTCTATACCCACCCGCCCCAGCCCAGCGAGACGGTCGCGGACGTGCATCAGCGCGACCTGACGCGCCCGATCATCGGTATCGAAAACAGGACCGCGCAGGAGGTGTTCGACATCATGTCGGATCGCATCCGCGCCGCCCTGCGCGCCCTGAAAGGAGGCGCCCATGGCTGACCAGATCCTCCCCATCATCCACCGTGGCATCGCGATCCGTCAGGCCGAGGTGCCGGGCGCGCCCTATGAATGGACGCACGAGGAGACCGATGCGCACGGCATGGCGCTGACGCTGGCCGACGCCAAGCGGCAGATCAATACCCACCTGGGCGGGCCTGATCCGGTTTGCCGTCCGGAGGATGATCGCCATGGCTAAAATGGAAACCCTGTTCTCCGGTGGCGCTCGCATGGTCCACGCGGAGGCTGTGGATATGACCCTGGCATCGCTGCGCGCCTACTGGGACCGGCACCAGCATGTTGCCGTCGCATGGTCAGGCGGCAAGGACAGCACCGCCGTGCTGACCCTGATCGTGCATCTGATCGAGGCAGGGGAATTGCCCCAGCCTGAGCGGCTGTATGTCTTCTATGCCGACACCCGCCAGGAACTGCCGCCGCTCCAGCAGGCAGCCGAAGCGATCATGGAGAAGTTGCGCGGGCGGAACTGGATCGAGGTCGTTACCGTGCGCGCGCCGATCGATAAGCGCTTCATGGTCTACATCCTCGGCCGCGGCGTCCCGCCGCCGAACAACAATACGCTGCGCTGGTGCACGCGCCAGATCAAGGTTGAGCCCATGTCGGCCGCGCTGGAGGCAGCCACGGCCGAGATAGCCGGCACCGCCCTGATGATCACCGGGGTCCGCGAGGGCGAAAGCGCTGTCCGCGATGGCCGCATCGCCATGTCATGCTCGCGCGATGGCGCCGAATGCGGTCAGGGATGGTATCAGCAGGTCCTGCCGAACGCGAAGGGGGTCCGGGGCCGGATCGCCACCCTGGCACCGATTCTGCATTGGCGCGTCTGCATCGTCTGGGACTGGCTCAAGGTCTATGCCCCGCAGCCCGAGTTCGGCGGCTGGCCGACGCAGATCCTCGCCGATGCCTATGGCGGCGACGAGGCGGAAGAGATCAATGCCCGCACCGGCTGCGTCGGCTGCCCGCTCGCGTCCAAGGACGTGGCGTTGGAGGCGGTGATCGCGCTGCCACAATGGGCGCGCCTGTCGCCGCTGCTGGAGCTCAAGCCGCTCTATCGCTGGCTGCGGGAACCGGCGCAGCGCCATCGCAAAGCCGGCGCCGAACGGCTGAAGGATGGCAGCATCGCCAAAAATCCGCAACGCATGGGGCCGATCACGCTGGAGGCCCGCGCCGTGGCGCTAGCCCGCATCCTCGACATCCAGCGCCGCGCCGGCGTCGATCTGATCAACGAGGAGGAAGAACTCCGCATCCGCGAGCTGATCGCGGCCGGCACCTATCCCGACAAATGGGACGGCACCGAACCCACCGCCGACACCTGGCTTGATCCGGTCTTTCCCGACGGCACCACGCAGCTGCTCCTGTTTCGCGATTTCGTCGGGAGGCGCGCATGACACAGGCCCTCCGCGTCGGCGTCCTGTGCGAGACCTCGGGCGAGATGCGTCGAGCGTTCGCTGCCCTCGGGCATGATGCTACATCCATCGACCTGCTGCCGGCCGAGGACGGCAGCAACCACCATATCGTCGGCGACGTGCGGGATTATCTCGACTATGGCTGGGATCTTCTGATCGTCTGCCACCCGCCCTGCACGCGGCTTTGCAACAGCGGCGTGCGCTGGCTGTCCGAGCCGCCGACGAACCCGCCCAACGATGCGACCCCGGTCGAGAGGGCGGCATGGCCGATACTCTCGCGCGAAGCGCGGCTGGCTATCATGTGGCGGCTGCTGGACGAAGGCGCAGAGTTGTTCGCGGCCTGCTGGCAGGCGCCGGTCCCGCGCGTGGCGGTCGA
The DNA here is from genome assembly GCF_018499825.1 of Paracoccus sp. pheM1. Classification (NCBI taxonomy): domain Bacteria; kingdom Pseudomonadati; phylum Pseudomonadota; class Alphaproteobacteria; order Rhodobacterales; family Paracoccaceae; genus Paracoccus; species Paracoccus sp. pheM1. The sequence goes on along the minus strand of NZ_JAGXCX010000001.1, from coordinate 197,887 downwards.
GAACCCGGTCATGCACAAGCACGGCCGCGCCCGGATGCCGGCGGATTTGCCCAAGCCCCAGATCGTCCAGCCTTGGTGGTTCGGTGAGCCGGCGTTCAAGGCGACCGGGTTCTACTTGCGCGGGCTGCCGGCGCTGACAGCCACCAAGCGGCTGATCCCGCCGAAGAAGGCCACCGAGCCCGAGCGGCACAAGGCATGGTCGGCGATCCACCGCGCCAGCCCCAGCCTCGACCGCTGGAAAATCCGCAGCAGGACGTTTCCGGGCATCGCCCGTGCCTGCGCAGAGCAATGGGGCGGATACGCCCTCGACCAGATCAGGAGGATGGCGTGATGGCTACGAGACGCCGCTATTCACCGACCGAATCGGCAACCCTGAAAGCCATCGCGCTGGTGCGAAAGGCCGGGCTGCGGATTGCGGCCGTCGAGTTCCCGCGCGACGGCATGGTTCGCGTTGTCACGACCGATGTAGACACGTCAGAAAATACGGCACAGGATGCGGGGAAACCTGAACCGTGGACGTGATGCGCCTGCCCTTTGTCACCGAAGAACGCTTGCCCTCTGGTGCTGTCCGCTACCGGTTCCGGCGCGGCAAGGTGAAGGTGACATTGAAAGGCCAGCCGGGCAGCAGGGAGTTCCTTGAGCATTACGCCAGCCTGCGTGACGGGGTGCCGGTGCCGAAAAGCAGCGCGATCAAGGGCTCGGTCGAATGGCTGGTCGGGATCTATCTCAAGGACCTTGAGCAGCGCGTGGCGACAAATCTTGCCTCGCCCCTGACGTTGAAGGGCCACCGGCACCACCTGGCCCGGCTGGTGGAGGAATATGGCCAGAAAGACGCCGCAATGCCGCGCAGCGCGGTCATCAAGCTGCACGACAAGCTGATGGCTACACCTGGGGCGGCTGACAACCTGTTGAAAGCCATCTCGGCCCTCTACAAATGGGGCATCCAGCGCGAGCATGTTGACTGCGACAATCCCACCCGCGACGTGAAGCGGAACCGGGTCAAGACCGATGGGTTTGCGCCGTGGTCTGCTGACGATTTCGGGCAGTTCCTCGACTTTCACAAGCCAGGCTCGATGGCGCGGCGAACGCTGATACTCGCGATGTCCACCACGGCGCGCCGCGGGGACCTGTGCCGGCTCGGGCGTCAGAACGAATTCACCCGCGACGGCCGCATATGGCTGCGCTGGAAGCAAGCCAAGGCCCCGCATGGCACCGTCGAGATGCCCATGCCGGCAGGAATGGTCAGCGAACTGCGCAGCAGCGGGAACATGACCTATATCCTCAACGGCTACGGGGCGCCGTTCACGGCAGCCGGGCTCGGAAACAAGTTCCGCGACTGGGCTGTAAATGCCGGCCTGCATGGCCGCAGCCTCCATGGGGTGCGCAAGGGGCTATCGGCAATTCTGACCTCGGGAGGGGCTACAAGCGGCGAAATCGACGTGCTGCTGGGCCATGAAATGGGAAGCTCCGAGACGCGAATCTACATCAGGGCGGCCGAGCGCGCGCTGCTTGCCGAACAGGTTGTGGACCGGCTGGAGAAGATCATTCCGGGAACGGGGAAGTGACCCACGGCAAGGCGGATACTGCCCCACGCGCGAAATTTCCGTTATATATCAATTCGATAAAATGTTCGTGGTAGGCCCGGAGGGACTCGAACCCCCAACCAAGGCGTTATGAGCGCCCTGCTCTGACCATTGAGCTACAGGCCCCGAACGGCGCCACCATTGATCGAGCAGGCCGGCCGCGTCAAGGCCGGGAACGTCGCATGGCGGGAAATCCGCGGCAGGCGGGCCGGCATCGGCTCTTGATCCCGCATCCCGCCTGTGGGCTGATGGCGCAGGAAGCCGCGGCCCGGCCGCGGCAGGAAACCAGAGGCCCGATCATGTCCAGAACCGCCCTGCTGCCCTCGCTTGCCCTTGCCCTGATTGCCGCTGCGCCCGCGCTGGCGGACGATCCCGCCAGCTGCGGCACCGTCCGCTTCTCGGACCCCGGCTGGACCGACATCACCGCGACCAACGGCGTCGCCACCGCGCTGCTGCAAGGGCTGGGCTATACGCCCGACCTGCGCACGCTGTCGGTCCCCGTCGGCTACGAGGCGCTGAAGAACGGCGATACCGACCTGTTCCTGGGCAACTGGATGCCGGCGCAGCAGAGGTTCCGCGACGACCTCGACGCCTCGGGCCGGACCGAGGAGCTGGTGCAGAACCTGACCGGCGCCAAGTTCACCCTGGCCGTCACCGCCGCGGCCGCGGACCTGGGCGTCCAGGATTTCGCCGATCTCGACGGCCACAAGGACGCCTTCCAGGGCAAGATCTACGGCATCGAGCCGGGCGCGCCGGCGAACCAGACCATCCAGGCCATGATCGAGGCGGACAAGTTCGGCCTTGGCGACTGGGAGCTGGTCGAATCGAGCGAACAGGGCATGCTGGCCCAGGTCCAGCGCAACGACGCCGCCGGCCAGCCCTCGGTCTTCCTGGCCTGGGCGCCGCATCCGATGAACGTCGCGCTGGACATCACCTACCTGTCGGGCGGCGACGAGGAATTCGGCCCCGATTACGGCGGCGCCACCGTCCACACGCTGGCCCGCAAGGAATGGGCCGCCGCCTGCCCCAATGCCGCCAGGCTCTTCGGCCAGCTGGTCTTTTCCGTGGAGATGGAGAACCTGCTGATGGGCAAGATCCTGGACGAGGGCATGGACCCGACCCAGGCCGCCAAGGGCTGGATCGCCGAGAACCCGGATGCGGTGGCGGCATGGCTTGACGGCGTGACCACGCTGGATGGAAAACCCGGCGCGGAAGCAGTCATGGCATCGGTGAAGTAATTGCAACGACCCAATATCCTGATCGTGATGGCCGACCAGTTGTCGGGGGTGCTGTTCCCCGACGGCCCGGCCGAGTTCCTGCATGTGCCGCATCTGCGCCGGCTGGCCGCGCGCTCGACCCGCTATGCCAACGCCTATACCGGCAGCCCGCTTTGCGCGCCCGGCCGCGCCAGCTTCATGTCCGGGCAATTGCCGCGCCGCACGCGGGTCTATGACAATGCGGCCGAGTTCTGCTCGGACATCCCGACCTATGCCCATCACCTGCGCCGGGCGGGCTGGCAGACCTGCCTGTCGGGCAAGATGCATTTCGTCGGCCCCGACCAGCTGCACGGGTTCGAGGAGCGGCTGACCACCGACATCTATCCGGCCGATTTCGGCTGGACCCCGGATTACCGCCGCCCCGGCGAGCGCATCGACTGGTGGTATCACAACCTGGGCTCTGTCACCGGCGCCGGCGTGGCCGAGATCACCAACCAATACGAATACGACGACGAGGTCGCCTATCACGCCACCCGCAAGCTCTACGACCTGGCGCGCGGCGGCGACGCGCGGCCCTGGTGCCTGACCGTCAGCTTCACCCATCCGCACGACCCCTTCGTCGCCCGGCGCAGGTATTGGGATCTCTACGAGGGCATCCCCGAGCTGGAGCCGCCCGAGGCCATCCCATATGACCGGATGGACCCGCATTCGCAGCGGCTGATGGACGCCTGCGACTGGCGGGGCCTTGAGGTGACGCCCGATCACATCCGCCGCGCAAGGCAAGGCTATTTCGCCAATATCTCGTATATCGACGACAAGCTGGGCGAGATCCTGGACGTGCTGGAGCGCACCCGGCAGGAGGCGATCGTGGTCTTCCTGTCGGACCATGGCGAGATGCTGGGCAGCCGCGGACTGTGGTTCAAGATGCACTTCTTCGAGGGCGCGGCGCGGGTGCCGCTGATGATCGCGGCGCCGGGCATGGCGCCGGGGCGGGTGGACACGCCGGTCTCGACCATCGACGTGCTGCCGACGCTCTGCGAACTTGCCGGCATCTCGATGGCCGAGGTCGCGCCCTGGACCGACGGGCGGTCGCTGGCGCAGGGCGCCGGGGCGCGCGGGCCGGTGGCGATGGAATACGCGGCCGAGGGCAGCATCGCGCCGCTGGTCTGCCTGCGCGACGGCGACTGGAAATACATCGCCTGCGCGGCCGATCCCGAGATGCTGTTCGACCTGGCCGCGGACCCGGACGAGCGGGTGAACCGCGCCGCCGATCCGGCGGCGGCCGGGGTGCTGGCGCGGATGCGGGACATGGCCGGGGCGCGCTGGAACCTGGCCGCCTATGACGCCGAGGTGCGCGAAAGCCAGGCCCGGCGCTGGGTGGTCTACGAGGCGCTGCGCAACGGCGCCTATTTCCCCTGGGACCACCAGCCGCTGATGAAGGCATCCGAACGCTACATGCGCAACCACATGGACCTGAACGTGCTGGAGGAGGCCAAGCGCTTTCCGCGCGGCGAATAGGCGGGCGGCGAATAGGCGGGCGGCGGCGCCCGGCCGCTCCGTCGCGGCCGGGGGCTGTCTGCCCCCGGACCCCCGAGGATATTTGGCCACGAAAGAAGCAGGCGGGGATTTCGGCGGCCGCGACCCTGTGCCGCAGCAAGGAACCCGCGATGCGGGCGGGGCGTTGGCCCGCCATCAGCCAAGAGGGATTTCCGCCATGTCCGACCTGCTTGTCATCGCCTTCGACGACGAGGCGACCGGCTTCGAGCTGCGCACCGAACTGGTCAAGATGCAGAAGGAATATCTGATCGAGCTTGAGGATGCCGTGGTCGTCACCCGCCCCTCGGCCGAGGATATCCAGCTGCACCAGGCCGTGAACCTGACCGCGGCGGGCGCGCTTGGCGGCGGCTTCTGGGGCACGCTGGTCGGGCTGATCTTCCTCAACCCGCTGATCGGCGCCGCGGTCGGCGCGGGCGCGGGCGCCATCGCCGGCACGCTGTCCGACATCGGCATCAACGACGATTTCATGCGCGAGCTTGGCCAATCCGTCCCGCCCGGCGGCTCGGCCGTGTTCATCCTGGTGCGCAAGATGACCGCCGACAAGGTGCTGGCGCGGCTGGAAAGCTTCCACCTGAGGGGCCGGGTGCTGCAAAGCTCGCTGCCCGAGGCCGAGGAGGATCGCCTGCGCAAGGCCTTTGCCGGCGGCAAGCTGGGCACGGCACTCGGCATGCCGCATGTGGACCGGCCGGACCCTGGGGCCACGGCGGAGGGATCGGACCCCTCGCCCTCGGCCTGACGCTTGACGCAAGGGGCATGGGCGTGACAGGACGCCCCCATGCCCCACCGCACGGACACCCTTGACGACAACCCCGAGGCGCAGGTGACGCGCCGGCGCCGCGGCCTGCGCGTCGGGCGGCCGCTGCGCCGCCTGGTGCGGTGGCTCTGGTCCTGGACCAGTTGGATCGGCGCGCGGCTGCTGGCGCTGATGTTCGTGCTGGTCTTTCTGTTTTCCTTCATCAACCCGCCGACCACCTGGACCATCATCCAGGGCCAACGCGAATTTCCCGGCCGGGCCACGCGCGAATGGGTCGGCCTGGACCAGGTCTCGGCGCATATGGTCCGCGCCGTGGTCGCGGCCGAGGACGCCAATTTCTGCAACCACTGGGGCTTCGACATGGTCGAGATCCGCCGGGTGATCGCCTCGGGCTCGTCGCGCGGCGCCTCGACCATCACCCAGCAGACGGCGAAGAACGTCTTCCTGTGGCAGGGGCGCAGCTGGCCGCGCAAGGTGATGGAGACGACCTATACCCCGATGATCGAGGCGCTGTGGTCCAAGCGCCGCATCGTCGAGGTCTACCTGAACATCGCCGAATTCGGCCGCGGCGTCTTTGGCATCAAGGCCGCCTCGGAGTATTATTTCAAGACCACGCCCGACAAGCTGAGCCTGCGGCAGGCGGCGGCGCTGGCCTCGATCCTGCCGGCGCCGCGCACGCGCAACCCGCAGACCGGCTCGGCCCGCACCCGCTCGATCGTCAGCGGCGCCGAGACGATCCGGGCGGATGGCCGCGATTCCTGCCTGGGGCTTGGGCGCTGATCCGCGCCCTGCCGCGCATCGCGGTTGAAACTGCGCGTCCCCAAGCGTATCAACCGGAAGCCCGAGAACGAACCGGTTTTTCCACCCATGAACACGCCCTCGCCCAGTTCCACGATTCGCCTTTACCATGTCGCCCTGTCGCCCTTTTGCCGCAAGGTCCGTCTGGTGCTGGCCGAAAAGCGCATCGAGGTCGAGCTGGTCGAGGACCGTTTCTGGGAGCCGGGCTCGGAAATCATGCGCCGCAACCCGGCGGGCAAGCTGCCGGTCCTGCGCATGGACGGCCGGCTTCTGGCCGAAAGCCAGGCGATCTGCGAATACCTGGACGAAATCCAGCCGCAGCCCTCGCTGATGCCGGCCTTGCCGGCCGAGCGCTACGAGGTGCGCCGGCTTTGCGCCTGGTTCGATGACAAGTTCAACGCCGAGGTGACGCGCCCGGTGATGAACGAGCGGGTCTGGAAGAAGGTGATGCGCCTGGGCTACCCGGATTCGCGCACGGTCAAGGCCGGGCTTTCGGCGATCCGCTATCACCTGGACTACATGAAGGGCCTGCTGGAACATCGGCGCTGGCTGGCGGGCGACGTGATGACGCTGGCCGATTTCACCGCCGCCGCGCATCTGTCCTGCCTCGACTATATCTCGGACGTGGACTGGACCCATTCGGCCGAGGTGCAGGAATGGTATGCCAAGATCAAGTCGCGGCCCGCCTTCCGCAGCCTTTTGGCCGACCACCTGCCGGGCGTCCACCCGGCGCCGCATTATGCGCTGCTCGACTTCTAGGCCGACCGACCCGGCGGAGATCCGTTCGCGGCTGGAACAGCAGGCACGGGCCGAGGGTTTCTCGGCCCTTGGCATTTGCGCCCCCGACGCCAACCCGCAGCTGCCCGAGCGGCTGGCCGCCTTCCTGGAGCAGGGCCGCCACGGCCAGATGGGCTGGATGGCCGAGCGGGCGCATTGGCGCGCCTCGCCGGGAAGCCTGTGGCCCGAGGCGCGTTCGGTCATCATGCTGGCCGAGCTCTACACGCCCGAGCATGATCCGATGGAGGCCATCGGCCACAAGGACCGCGGCGCGGTCAGCGTCTATGCCCAGGGCAAGGACTACCACGACCTGGTCAAGAAGCGGCTCAAGCGCCTGGGCGGCTGGCTGGTCGGGCTGACCGGCTGCGAGATCAAGGTCTTTGTCGACACCGCCCCGGTGATGGAAAAGCCGCTGGCGCAGGCGGCGGGCCTGGGCTGGCAGGGCAAGCACACCAACCTGCTGTCGCGCGAGCTGGGCAGCTGGTTCTTCCTGGGCGCGATCTTCACCACGCTGGAGCTGCCCAGGGACACGGCGGAACGCAGCCATTGCGGCTCGTGCCGGGCCTGCCTCGACGCCTGCCCGACCGGGGCCTTTCCGGCGCCCTACCAGCTGGATGCGCGGCGCTGCATCTCTTACCTGACCATCGAGCACAAGGGGCCGGTCGACCCCGAGCTGCGGCCGAGCCTGGGCAACCGCATCTATGGCTGCGACGATTGCCTGGCCGCCTGCCCCTGGAACAAGTTCGCGCAGGAAGCGACCGAGCTGCGCTATCACGGGCCCCATGGCGCGCCGGCGCTGGCGGAACTGGCGGCGCTGGACGATGCGGGTTTCCGCGAGCGTTTCTCGGGCAGCCCGATCAAGCGCATCGGGCGCGACCGCATGGTGCGCAACGTGCTTTACGCCATCGGCAATTCGGGGCTTGCACATCTGCGCCCGCTGGCCGAATCCTTGGCCGATGACCCCGACCCCGCGGTCGCCGATGCGGCACGCTGGGCATGCGAGCGATTGCCATGATCCATACGCCCCCAAGCCCGCTGCGCGGCATCCTGCTGAAATGCCTCAGCGTGCTGGTGTTCACCATCATGGCCTCGATCGTCAAGGCCACCGCCCAGGGGGGCCTGGGCGTGCCGCCGGGCCAGCAGGTGTTCTTCCGCTCGCTCTTCGCCATCCCGGTCATCCTGGTCTGGCTGGCCTTCCGGCACGAGCTGGGCGTGGGGCTGAAGACCTTTCGCCCGATGGGGCATTTCTATCGCGGCGTGATCGGCACTGCGGCCATGGGGCTGGGCTTCTGGGCGCTGGCCCTGCTGCCTTTTCCCGAGGTCACGGCCATCGGCTATGCCGCGCCGCTGCTGACGGTGATCTTCGCCGCCATGTTCCTGGGCGAGGACGTGCGGCTGTTCCGCCTGTCCATGGTGGTGCTGGGGCTGGTCGGCGTGGTCATCGTGCTGTCGCCGCGGCTGAGCTTCGGCGCCGCCATGGGCTACAGGGAAAGCCTGGGCGCCATGGTCACGCTGTCGGGCGCCGCCTGCACGGCGCTGGCGCAGATCTTCGTGCGCAAGCTGGTGCAGGAGGAACGCACCTCGGCCATCGTGTTCTGGTTCTCGGTCACGTCGACGCTGCTGGGGCTGCTGACGCTGCCCTTCGGCTGGGTCTGGCCCGATGCCGAGACCGCCGCGCTGCTGGTCACGATCGGGCTGCTGGGCGGGCTGGGGCAGATCCTGCTGACCTCGGCCTATCGCTATGCCGATGCCTCGCTGGTCGCGCCCTTCGAATATGCCTCGATGCTGCTGGCGCTGCTGATCGGCTGGTTCATCTTCGACGAGGCGCCGACGCTGGTCATGCTGGCAGGCGCGGCGCTGGTCATCACCGCCGGCATACTGATCATCTGGCGCGAGCGGCAGCTGGGGCTGGAACGCAACCGCCAGCGCAAGGCCATGACCCCACAGGGCTAGTCACGGCTGGGCCGGGCCAGGCTAGGGCTGGCCGGCAAAGCCGAAGGCGACGTAGTCGCGCAGATAGGCCCTTTTCGCCGCGGCGCGCAGTTCCTGGTCGTTCAGGAAATCCGGGAAGGGCTCGGCCCTGGGCGGGTCGGCCGGCGCCCCGATGCCGGCGCTGGCGGCAAGCCAGGACAGCTCGCGCGGCAGGTCCGCCTCGCGCAGCACCATGTCGGGGGCGCCGAAGCGGGCGAACCCGGCCAGCACCTCGGACTGGCTGGCCCAGCCGGGATAGGTCGGCAGCGTGGTCTGACCGTTCAGGTTGCGGCGCAGCAGGTCCAGGAAGGCCGCGAACAGCTCGGCCTTGCGGCCCTGGTCCAGCGCCGCAAACTCGGGATCGGGCGGCAGCGGCACGCGATGGATCCGCCGCAGCAGGTCGCGCAATTCGGCATTCCTACCCTGGGTCAGCGATTCGAACGCCTTCCAGGCCCGCAGCAGCGGATGGCGCAGCACGGTGAAGCTGCGATGGCCGACATGCTGGCGCTTCCATTGCCGCAGGCTGGCCTGGGTGAAATCGCCCGCGACCGCACCCATCGCCCGCAGCCAGTCCGCGACCCGGCCGGTCGGCCCGCCCTTGACCGGCATGAAGATCAGCCCCCTGCCCGCCTCGGCCCCCAGGAACGAGGGCACGGCGGGACCGCGGCGCGGCTCGAAATTCGGGATGCGGCGCAGCATGAACGGGTCGAGGCGCGCCAGTTCCGCCTGCATCTCGTCGAAATTCTCGACCTTCTCGGACAGTTCGCGCGGGTTTTGCGGCACCTGGTCGCTGGCCGGCTCGACCCGCTCCAGGTCGGTGCGGCCCAGCCAGTGCAAAAGGCCGGTCATCACCTCGGCGTCGCGCAGATCCTCGTAGCCCAGCCAGAAGGCGGCCTGGCCGGTCACTTGCAGCCGGTGCATGACCTTCAGCTGGAACGCCTCGATCTCGCCCACCGCCTGCCGGAACGCGGCGCCGTCGAAGCGCACGGCGGCGGGGATCGGGGTTTCGGTCTCGTTCAGCTTCCACTGGTTCGTCGCCCGCGCCAGCGCGGTCGAGACATAGCTGTCCACCGGGTTGCGGGTCAGCACGATCTTGGCGCAGGACCGATCCTCGATGATGGCGTCCAGGACGCGCGGGTCGTGGTCGTGAAAATAGCGAAACCCCGGCAGGTGGTTCGGCTTGTCGAAGATCGCGGCCAGCAGCCGGTGGGGATCGGCCTCGCGCTCGGCCATGGTGATGCCCTTCAGCTCGTCCTTGTCGGGCCAGCCCATCATGTAGGGGTTGAACGCCTCGCCAAAGCAGGTGACGCGCTTGACGGCGTTCAGCGTCGCCTCGAGCAGGTTCGAGCCGGTGCGCATCTCGGCGAAGATGACGAAGCTGCGAAAGGGCTGGATCATGGCGCGGGGTTTCCTTGGCTGGTCGGTGGGGCGGGATCGGCCACCGGGAAATCCCCCATCAGCCGCGGATGCAGCCCGGCATTGCGCAGCCTTTGCAGGAACCGCCCCATGCCGGCGATGTCGCACATCCGGGGCAGGTCGGCCGCGGCGCGGGCATCGCCGCCCAGCCCTTGCAGGAGGCCGCCCAGCACGGTCGCGGGCCGGGCGCAGACATCGCCCAGATCCCAGACCTGCGTGCGCGCCTTGAGCCAGACCGAGTTCAGCACCTCCATCTGCGCCAGCTCGGTGCGTTGCAGGATGGCGGCGACCCGGCGGATGTCGTCGAAGGGCATGTCGGAATGCAGCAGCGGCACCGCCCAGGCGCCGGTAACGACGAAGATGCGCGCATTGGGATCGGTGGCGAGGAACCAGTTCATTTCCTGCCCGTCGCGCGGGCTGAACTGCCAGGCCTGCATCCGCTGCGAGCTGCGGATCAGGTTGGCCAGGAAGCCGCGCTGGTCCAGGTCGCGCAGCCCGGCGCTGTGGGGCAGCGCCCCCGGCCCCAGCGGCTTGCCGCCGGCGAACTCGACGCCCTGCACGGCGAAGACATGGCCATGCACATCGGCGTCGATCCGCCCGGCCAGCCAGGATTCGAAACCGGGGAACAGGTCGGTGAAGCCCTGGAACAGGGCATAGGGCGCGGCGGTCTTGCCGTTCTCGCGGTCCTTCAGCGGAAAGCGGCTTTGCATGTAAAGCCCCGGCCGGCCCAGCCGCCGGCGCGCCACCGCCTGCGCGATGATGCGTTCCACCCGCTCGGGGCGGGGCTCGGCGGCCGGGGGGGCCGCGGCCTCGGCGGGCGGGAAATGCCGGTAAAGCCGATCCGCACCCCGCCAGATCTTGCGCGCGACAAAGCAGCGCGATTGCTGCAAAAGCTCCAGGTGGTCGTCGTAAAAGATATAGGGCTTGCCCTGGTCGTCGAACCTGGCCAGCGTCAGCGAGCGGCTTTCGATGCTTCTGGAATGGCGGCGGGCGAGGGTCTGGAAATAGCTTTCGTCCGGGATCCAGACCCGGCTGAAATAGCGGTCGAACTCGGCCCGGCGCGGATCGGCCAGGATCGCGCCCAGCGTGGCCCGCGTCAGGCACCACCATTGCGAGCCCAGATGCGGCACCAGGCCCCGCGGGATGCGGCGCTTGTAGCCCAGCCGGCGCTGCAGCGCGACATAGCGGTCGAAAAGCTTGTGCCGGCGCCGCCAGGAAAAGGGGAAATGCAGGGTGAAGCGTTCCTCGTTCAGCCCGCCGACGGTCCAGCCGACATCCTCGGCCGTCACGCTTTCGATAAAGTCGCGTCCGGGATGCGACGCCAGATAGGCGCAAAGATCCGCCACCGGCCGCAAGGGCAGGCAGGCGCCCGAGACGACCAGCACATGCGTCACGTCCCCGAACCGCCCGAGCAGCAGGGATGCGGCGTCCTGCGTGGCGCGCACCAGGCTGAAGGTGCCCCATTCGCAGGGATGGCGCGGGCTGAACAGCACCTGCGGCAGGTCGGCCAGCCCGGCGCGCATGGGCCGGACCGCATCCTCGGCCGTCCGGGCATCGACATGGACCGCGACCGCCGCCCCGCCCTCGGCCCAGACCCGCGCCATGCGGGCGGCGATGGGCAGTTCCTCGTGGCACAGCATGACCACGCCCAGCCGCACCGGCGCGTCGCTCATGCCCAGTTCCCCTTGGAGATCAGGCCCAGATCCTCGAGCTGGCGCCAGTCCCGCAGCGCGCAGGACTGCTCGCACCAGAAATCCGGGTCGTCGCGCAGCCCGGCGTGATAGGCCAGGTATTCCTGGCTGTCGGCGTAATGCTGGCGCCGGCCCAGCTCTTCGGCGGATTTCTCGACGAAGCTGGACAGGAACTTGGCATGCAGCAGGCAACCCGAGGCCTTTTCGCCGCCGTCCTGGTCATAGACCAGGTTCAGCGAGCGCGGCAGCAGCATATGGGTCGAGCTGACATAGGCCTGGCCCCGCTGCCAGCGCACCAGCGGGATCTTGTTCAGCGCCGGGGCGTTTTCGGGATCGTCGGCAAAGAAGGCCCGCGCCCGCGGCCCGCCCTGGATCCACAGGTTGCCGTATTCGCCGTTCTTGCGGATGACGTAATTGGCCGGGTCGAACCAGCGCGCGATCTGGAACGGATCCTGCCCGGCGCGATAGGGCTCGGCGGCCAGCGAGCCCTGGGGATACATGTCCAGCAGCATGGCCGAGAAGGCGCGGATGTTGCTGGCATCCAGCCAGTCGGTCAGCGCCTGCAGGGGCCGGGTGTCGTGATGGGGATAGACCAGGAATTCGTCGGGATCGACCGTCAGGCACCAATGCCCCGCGCCATGGCGGTGCAAGAGCCAGTTCATCCAGTCCATGCCGAAGCGCGCCGCCTTGTAGCTGGCATGGGTCAGCCAGACCGAGACGTCCTGCTGCTCGCCCAGGTATTCGCGCCCGCCATCCTGCGAGCCGTTGTCCACCACCAGGAAGTGCCGGATGCCCATCGCCCGGTAATAGTCCAGAAACCACGGCAGGCGCGGCGCCTCGTTGCGCATGGTCATGAACAGCAGGATGTCGCCCGGCGCGATTCGGGCGGTGCGGTCCCAGACCGGATGCAACTGCCGGCGACGGCGGATCGCGCGCCCCAGCAGCCATTGACGGCGGGCGCGGAGCCTCAGTTTACGCCGGATAATCCTGAACGGGCGCGGCACGGGAACTCTTTTTACCTTTTACTGCCCGTCACATAGACGCAACCTCCGAGAGGCGCAATGTTTCGCTCAACCCCGCGTGGAAATGCGCGAAATGCCCGTCCCAGGCCGGCACCGGCAAGGCCGGCCGCCGCAGCGGCGGGGCGGCCGCCAGCCGCGCGATCTCGGCCGCCCAGTCGGCGGGGGCGTCGGGCGACAGCCAGGTCGCGTAATCGCCCAGCATCTCGCGCGCCGCCGGCAAGGGCGTGGCCAGGACCGGGATGCCGCGCCCGGCCGCCTCGGTCAGCGGCAGGCCGAAGCCCTCGGCCCGGCTGGGCATCAGCAACCCATGGCTGCGGTTCAGCAGCGCCGCCACCGCGCCGTCGTCCAGGTCGGAAAGCTCCTGCACCGGCCCGCGCGGCGGCAGGCGGTCGAGCCGGGCAAAGACCGCGCGATTCTCCCAGCCGCGGCGGCCGATGACGAACAGCTGCGGCGGCTTCGGCCCGCGCTCCAGCAACTGCCAGGCATCGAGCAGCAGCCCGTGGTTCTTGCGCGGCTCGATGGTGCCCAGGGTGACGAAGAAGGGGCGCGACAGGTCCAGGCCGGCCGGCAGCCCGGCCGGATCGGGCGCGGCCAGCCTGGTGCCGATGGGCGCGGCGACGACCGGCGCATGGCCCGGCAGCCCCAGCCGCTCGCGCCAGCGCAGCACATCGGCGCGGGTGGCCTGCGAAACGGTCAGGATCAGCTCTGCCTGCCCCAGCGCGGCGGCGAAGCGGTCGCGGAACTTCCCGGCTTGGCCGGCACGGGTGAATTCGGGATGGTCCAGCGGGATGGTGTCGTGGATCAGCACCGCCCGCGGCAGGGGACGCAGGTTCGCCAGCAGCCCCGGTTGCAGGTTGGCATGGCCGACGTTGACATAGACGCCCTGCCCCAGATGCGCCTGGGCGGCGCGGCCCAGGCCCCGCCCGTCGCGACCGGCCCGTGCCAGCGCCATGCCGCGCAACGCCGCCTCGGCCCGCGCGGCCAGGGTGCGCCGCCCGCGCAGCCGGTCCAGCAGGTCGGGCGGCGGCAGGTCGTCCAGCGCCCCGCCCAGCCAGCGCAGGATCGCCGCCCCGGCCTGGGGCGGCAGCAGCAACTGCCCGCGCCGCACCCGGCACAGCAGCAGGTGCGGGTGGTCTTGCAGATGGGCCAGCCATTCCGCCTCGACCCGGTCGATGCCCGTCGCCGGGCCACCGCCGAGCCGCGAGATCAGCCGCGAGACATCCAGCAGAACCGCCGGATCAGGCCTCATATCCGCCGTTCTGGTGCCAGCGCCAGGCGTCGCCGATCATCTGCGGCAGGGTCGAGCGCGCCGGGTTCCAGCCCAGCACCGAGACCGCCTTCTCGCTGCCCGAGACCAGCTTGACGGCATCGCCGCCACGGCGCGGCCCCTCGGTCAGCGGCACCGCGCGGTTGGTGACATGCCGGGAATGGTCGATCACCTCGCGCACCGAGAAACCGTTGCCGGTGCCCAGGCAGAAGACCTCGTGCCCGCCCTCGGCCACCTTGCCGTCCAGCAGGTGTTTCAGCCCCAGCACATGCGCGTCCACCAGGTCCATCACATGGACATAGTCGCGGATGCAGGTGCCGTCCGGGGTCGGATAATCCGTGCCGTGGATGGTCAGCGCTGCGCGCTTGCCGTCGATGGCGTCCAGGATCAGCGGGATCAGATGCGTCTCGGGCTGGTGGAACTCGCCCACCTCGGCATCCGGGTCGGCGCCGGCCACGTTGAAATAGCGGAAGATCACCGATTTCAGCCCGTCCGAGGCGCCGAAATCCTTCAGCATGTCCTCGATCGCGCGCTTGGAGGCGCCATAGGCGTTCAGCGGCGTCTGCGCGGTCGTCTCGTCCAGCACGACACCGTCATGGTCGCCATAGGTGGCGCAGGTCGAACTGAAGACGAAATTCCGCACCCCCGCCGCCAGCGTCGCCTCGATCAGGCTCAGCGAGGCGCTGACATTGCCGCGCCAATACTTGCCCGGCTCGCGCATCGCCTCGCCGACCTGGCTCAGCGCGGCGAAATGCATCACCGCGACGGGCTTGTGGCGGGCAAAGACCTCGTCCAGCCGGGCCCGGTCCATGAGGTCGCCCTGCTCGAAGGGGCCGAATTTCACCGCCTGCCGCCAGCCGGTGCAGAGATTGTCATAGGTGACGGGCTCGAAGCCCGCCGCGCGCAATGCCTTGCAGGCGTGCGAGCCGATATAGCCCGCGCCGCCGGTCACCAGAACCTTGTTCGTCATGCCCGCTTATTCCGCCGCCTTGCGCATTGCCAGGACGTCGGAAAGATAGTCGGCAAATTCATCCCTCAGATCGTCGCGCGCCAGGCCGAAGGCCACGGTCGCCTGCAGGAAGCCCGCCTTCGAGCCGCAGTCGAAGCGCTGGCCGCGGAAGCGCAGGCCGAACACGTCGCGACCCTCGGCGATCTCGTCGGCGATGGCGTCGGTCAACTGGATCTCGCCGCCCGAGCCCTGCTTGAGCTTGTTGAGGTTGCTCAGCACCGAGGGCGCCAGGATGTAGCGGCCGATCACGGCCAGGTTCGAGGGCGGGTTGTCCTTGGGCTTCTCCACCATGCCGCGGGCGCGGACGATGGCGCCCATGTCCTCGGACACGTCCAGCACGCCGTAGGCCCTGGTCTTCTCGGCCGGAACCTCCATGGTGGCGACCATGCTGCCGCCGGTTTCCTGATAGGCCTCGATCATCTGTTGCAGGCAGGGCGGCTCGCCCATGATGACGTCGTCGGTCAGGATGACGGCAAAGGGCTCGTCGCCGACCAGGCGGCGGGCGCACCAGACGGCATGGCCCAGCCCCAGCGCCTTGTGCTGGCGGACATAGGCGATGGCGCCCGATTCCATGTTGGTCGAGCGCAGGATGTCCAGCAATTCGTTCTTGCCGGATTTCTTCAGGCTCGATTCGAGCTCATGGGCGTGGTCGAAGTAATCCTCGAGCGCGCCCTTGCCGCGCGAGGTGACAAAGATGAACTCCTCGATCCCTGCCGCCCGTGCCTCGTCAATGGCGTATTGGATCAGCGGGCGATCCACCAAGGTCATGATCTCCTTGGGAATGCTCTTGGTGGCGGGAAGAAAGCGGGTGCCCAGTCCAGCCACGGGGAAGATGGCCTTGGTGACTTTGCGAGTCATGAATTCGGTCTCCTGATTTCTGCACCGACGCAGGGCATTTATCCCTTTTTGCGGGCGCCTGCGCAACAAGCGCCTGGCCGGCACAGTCGTTCCTTTAAAATGTTAAAGCGATTCAATTTTTGCGTTTTGCGGCGATTTTCCGCTGATCTCGCTCCGCCGTCCAGGCAAATTTCCTCGCTCGCGCAGAATGCGCGCATTCTTGCTCAGAAATATGACAGGCGGGTCTCTGGGCAGCGAGGCGCCCCAAACACCGCCCCATTGTTCCCACCAGCCGCCCGCGGCGCGGGTCCGCCGATGCGGCAGGAAACTGGGGGTCAGCAGCAGCAGTTCGGTGGGCCGCCCCTGGGCCACGGCTTGCGCCGCGCGGGCGCGCAGGGCGCGCGCCTGCCAGTGCCAGCCGGCCAGAAACAGCGGCTTGCCGCCCGGCGCCCGGTGCGGCAGCGGCTGGAACGGCGGCGGCGGGGGCCGGTTCCAGACCGGCGGGGCGGGCGCCTGCCCCCGGCCCTGCGCCAGGCCGCGGTCCAGCGTCGCCAGGATCGGCGCGATGGCGAAAGGGTCGAGCCGGCCGGCCACCATATGCCGCAGGAGCCGCCGGCGCTGGCCTTCGCGCAGCCAGCCCGCATCGCCGCCGTGCCGCGTGGCGAAGATCGCGGCGGAACGGCCGATGGCGGTCAGATCGCGCGGCACCCCGGCCTCGCCCCGGACGGCGCCGGGGGCGGCGCCATGGATCACCTGCGCCGCCGGGACCACCGCCGTCAGCCCATGCGGAAACCGCGCCGCCATGCGCAGGTTCGCGTCGCTTTCGTCCAGGTAATAGGCGAAGGCCGGATCGAAGCCGCCGATCTGCAGCAGCGCATCGCGACGAAAGCCGGAATTGGTGCCGATGGTGCTGACCGGGCAGCCGTTCTCGGGCGCAAGCAGCGCGGTTTCGGCGACATGCAGCGGCAGGGTGGCGCCCGAAGGCGTGATTCGCTCGGCCCGGACCTGCCAGCGCAGCCCGTCGGGCCCGCGGGTGAAGCCGGTGGCGGCGATGACGCGCGGATCGGCAAAGGGCGCGGCCAGCGCCCCGGCCCAGCCCGGCTCGGCCAGCGCGTCGTCGTCGATGAACAGCACCACCTCGCCCGCCGCCAGCGCCAGCCCCTCGTTGCGCGCGGCCGAGATATTGGCCTGGTCGAAGGCCAGCCGCTTGGCCGGCAGTTCCGGGCAGATGCCGACGGCGGCGGGATCGGCCACCAGCACCAGTTCGAAACCGGCATGGACCTGGCCGGCCAGCGAGGCCAGACAGCGCGCCAGCGCCTGCGGCCGGTGGCGCGAGACAACGATGATGCTGATCGAAGGCAGCCCGCCTTCGGGCATCAGGCGATGCCCATGCGCTGCATCATCGCTTCCAGCTTGGGCACGTCCGAGGGGTTGTTCAGTTCCCAGAACTCGCGGCCCTTCGCCTCGACCTCGACGCAGAGGATGCGGCGGCCGCGTTCCAGGAAGCGCAGCTGCTCAAGCCCTTCCAGCGCCTCCAGCCGGCCCTCGTCCCAGGTCGGGTATTCGGCCAGCGCCGCCGGGCGATAGGCATAGACGCCGACATGGTGAAAGACCGGCGTCGGCTCGCTGGGGCCGAAATCCGCCGCGGCATAGGGAATCACTTCCTTGGAGAAATACAGCGCCCGCCGGTCGTGGCCGAAGACGGCGGTGGTGCCGCCGACGCGCCCCGCCACCCGGTCGGCGATCAGGTCCGAGCGCATGGCCCCCGAACAGCGCAGGACCGGCGTGGCCACGTCGGCGCCGGGATCGGCGCGCAGCCCGGCGACCAGTTCCTCGACGAACCAGGAAGGCGTCAGCGGCGCGTCGCCTTGCAGGTTCACCACGATCTCGGGCGACACGCCCAGATTGGCCACCGCCTCGGCGCAGCGCTCGGTGCCGTTGCGGGCAGCGGTCGAGGTCATGGCGACCTCGGCCCCGAAGCCCTCGGCATGGGCGCGGATGCGCTCGTCATCGGTGGCGACGATCACGCGGTCGATGCCCTGGACGGCTCGCGCCGCCTCCCAGCTGCGGCGGATAAGCGACAGCCCCGCGCCGGTCGCGCCGCGCAGCTCGACCAGCGGCTTGCCGGGATAGCGGGTCGAGGCGTGGCGGGCGGGGATGACGATGACGACGGACATGGGAGTCAGTCCTTGACCAGCAGCACGCCGGGGGCGAAGGCGATGAAGAACGGGTTCTCGAACCCCGGCTTGCCATAGGTCAGCGCGGTGTGGTCGTCGAATCGCACCACCTCGCCGCCCGCGCCGCGCAGCACCGCGTCGCCGGCGGCGGTGTCCCATTCCATCGTCCGGCCCAGGCGCGGGTAAAGATCGGCCTCGCCCGTCGCCACCAGGCAGAACTTCAGCGAGCTGCCGGCCGAGGTCATGTCGCGCACCCCGTAGCGGGCGATATAGTCGTCCGTCGCCGCGTCGCGATGCGATTTCGAGGCGACGACCATCAGCGCCCGGTTGTCGGGCGTCGAGTTGACGCCGATGGGCGTCAGCTCGCCCGGTTCTTCGCCAAAGGGACCCTTTTCCTCGACCGAGCCGCCCTGCGCGGTGGTATAGAACAGCCGTCCCTTGGCCGGGGCATAGACCACGCCCAGCCGCGGCACGCCGTTTTCCACATAGGCGATGTTGACGGTGAAATCGCCGCGACGCTGCACGAATTCCTTGGTGCCGTCCAGCGGATCGACGATCAGGAAGGTCGAAAGGCTCTGGCCATGGGTCGCCGCCTGTTCCTCGGTCACCAGCGCGATGTCGGGGAAGGCCGCGCGCAGCCCGGCCGAGATCAGCGCGTCGGCGGCCTCGTCGGCCTCGGTCACGGGCGAGGCGTCGGATTTGGCGCGCACATCGAAATCCTCGGCGCCATAGATCTTCATGATCTCGTCGCCGGCCCGCAGGGCAAGACGTCGCATTTCGGCAATCATTCGATCGAATTGCATGGTTTTTCCTTTCCGTCCCGAAGCATCGGGGATGCGGCGCCGATTGAACACGGCTGTCGGCTTCCTTATGATGCGGCGGACCGCGCAGGGCAAGCACCCCGCGAAAGCCATAACCGAAACCGCAGCCAGAGCCATCCCGACCATGTTCACCCAGCACCGCAGCCGCAACATGGTCGAGGCCGCTTTCACCACGCTGTCGCTGATCTATCACGTGACGGTCAACAACCTGCGCAAGGGCCAGCGCAACGCCGTGGTCGGGCTGATCATGACGGTGGTGCAGGCCATCAGCATGATCCTGGGCTTCTATCTGCTTTTCGCCATCATGGGCATGCGCCACGCGCCGATCCGGGGCGACTACATCGTCTATATCATGTCCGGGATCTTCATGTTCATGGCCCATTCGCAGGCCATGGGCGCGGTGGCCATGGCCGGCAACCCCAACAACCAGATGATGAAGCACGGGCCGATGAACACCGCGGTGATGATCTCGGCCGCGGCGCTCGCCTCGCTCTACAAGCAGACCTTCTCGGCCGTCGTGGTGCTGAGCGGCTATCACTACATGATCCAGCCGATCCAGATCGACAACCCGCTGGCCTGCTATGCCATGCTGGTGCTGGCCTGGTTCTCGGGCTGCTGCATCGGGCTGATCTTCCTGGCCCTGCGGCCCTGGTGGCCGCAGGCGGCGCAGGTGCTGACGCAGTTCTACCAGCGCATCAACATGGTGTTTTCCGGCAAGATGTTCGTGGCGAACCTGATGCCCAGCGCGATGCTGCAGATGTTTTCCTGGAACCCGCTGTTCCACCTGATCGACCAGACGCGGGGCTTCGCCTTCATCAACTATTCGCCGCGCAACTCGTCGCTGGACTATCCGCTCTATGCCACGCTGACGCTGCTGATGATCGGGCTGATGGCGGAATACGCGACCCGCAAGGCGGTCTCGATCAGCTGGGCGGCCGGCCGGTGACGGCGGCCCCCGCCCCCTCTCCTGCGCCCCCGCCCGCCGGGTCGCGCCCGCCGCCGCAGGGGCGCTTGCAACACGGGCGCCGGACGCATGTTTTCTGCCCTCGGGTCTGCTTGCAGCCCGCCAGACCCCTTCCTATATAGGCCCATGAAGTTCGAAGGGTTCCCGAACCAGGCGCCCTTCGGTCAACCCAGGGATCGGGCTTCGGGGGCCGCTTGTGGACCCAAGGCCCAGAATATCGCCGCAAGAAAGGTTATTGCATGTCCAAAGTCATCGGCATCGACCTCGGAACCACCAACAGCTGCGTCGCCATCATGGATGGCAGCCAACCCAAGGTCATCGAGAATTCGGAAGGCGCGCGCACCACGCCCTCGATCGTCGCCTTCACCGACAGCGAGCGTCTGGTCGGCCAGCCCGCCAAGCGCCAGGCCGTCACCAACCCGTCGAACACGGTCTTTGCCGTCAAGCGCCTGATCGGCCGCCGCACCACCGACGCGGAAGTCGAGAAGGACAAGAAGCTGGTCCCCTATGCCATCGTGGACGGCGGCAATGGCGACGCCTGGGTCGAGGTGCGCGGCGACAAGTATTCGCCCAGCCAGATTTCCGCCTTCATCCTGCAAAAGATGAAGGAAACCGCCGAATCCTACCTGGGCGAGACCGTCACCCAGGCCGTCATCACCGTGCCCGCCTATTTCAACGACGCCCAGCGCCAGGCGACCAAGGACGCCGGCAAGATCGCGGGCCTCGAAGTGCTGCGCATCATCAACGAGCCGACCGCGGCCGCGCTGGCCTACGGCCTCGACAAGAAGGACAGCAAGACCATCGCGGTCTATGACCTCGGCGGCGGCACCTTCGACATCACCATCCTGGAAATCGACGACGGCCTGTTCGAGGTGAAATCCACCAACGGCGACACCTTCCTGGGTGGCGAGGACTTCGACATGCGCATCGTGAACTACCTCGCCGAGGAGTTCAAAAAGGAACATGGCGTCGACCTGACCAAGGACAAGATGGCGCTCCAGCGCCTGAAGGAAGCCGCCGAGAAGGCCAAGATCGAGCTGTCCAGCTCCAGCCAGACCGAGATCAACCAGCCGTTCATCTCGATGGACAAGGATTCGGGCACGCCGCTGCACATGGTCATGAAGCTGACCCGCGCCAAGCTGGAAAGCCTGGTCGGCGACCTGATCAAGCGCACGATGAAGCCGGTCCAGGACGCGCTGAAGGACGCCGGCATGTCCAAGGGCGACATCGACGAGATCGTGCTGGTCGGCGGCATGACCCGCATGCCCAAGGTGGTCGAGGAAGTGACCGCCTTCTTCGGCAAGGAACCGCACAAAGGCGTGAACCCCGACGAGGTGGTGGCGCTGGGTGCGGCCATCCAGGCCGGCGTGCTGCAGGGCGACGTCAAGGACGTGGTTCTGCTGGACGTGACGCCACTGTCGCTGGGCATCGAGACGCTGGGCGGCGTGTTCACCCGGCTGATCGACCGCAACACCACCATCCCGACCAAGAAGTCGCAGATCTTCTCGACCGCCGAGGACAACCAGAACGCCGTGACCATCCGGGTCTTCCAGGGCGAGCGCGAGATGGCCGCGGACAACAAGCTGCTGGGCCAGTTCAACCTGGAAAACATCCCGCCGGCGCCGCGCGGCATGCCGCAGATCGAAGTGACCTTCGACATCGACGCCAACGGCATCGTCTCGGTTTCGGCCAAGGACAAGGGCACCGGCAAGGAGCAGAAGATCACCATCCAGGCCTCGGGCGGCCTGTCGGATGACGAGATCGACCGCATGGTCAAGGACGCCGAGGCCAATGCCGAGGCCGACAAGCAGCGCAAGGAGCTGGTCGAGGCCAAGAACCAGGCCGAAAGCCTGATCCACACCACCAGGAAGTCGCTGGAAGAGCATGGCGACAAGGTGGACGGCTCGACCGTCGAGGCGATCGAGTTGGCCGTGGGCGCGCTGGAAGAGGCCCTCAAGTCCGAGGATGCCGGCAAGATCAAGGGCGGCATCCAGAACCTGATGGACGCCTCGATGAAGCTGGGCGAGGCCATCTACAAGGCCAGCCAGGCCGAGGCGGGCGCCGGCGAGACCGAGCGCGACGCCGGCCCGCGCGACGTGGATGACGAGATCGTCGATGCCGACTTCGAGGATCTCGGCGAAGACAAGCGCAAGTAAGCGCGATGTGAGCCACCCGGCCGGCCCGATGCAGACCCGCACGGGCCGGTCATTTCTTGAAAGACCCCGGACGCGATGAACATGGCGAAACGTGATTATTACGAGGTGCTGGGCGTTCCTCGGGGCGCCTCGGCCGACGAGATCAAGAAGGCCTACCGCTCCAAGGCAAAGCAGCTGCACCCCGACCGCAACAAGGATTGCAAGCTGTCCGAGGCCGCGTTCAAGGAAGTGAACGAGGCTTACGATTGCCTTAAGGACGACCAGAAGAAGGCCGCCTACGACCGTTTCGGCCATGCCGCCTTCGAGAATGGCGGCGGCGGCTTCGGCCGCGGCAACGGCCAGGGCGATTTCGGCTCGGCCTTTGCCGATGTGTTCGAGGATCTGTTCGGCGACATGATGGGCCGCCGGGCCGGGGGCGGGGGGCGCTCGCGCGCCAGCCGCGGCCAGGATCTGCGCTACAATCTGCGCGTCTCGCTGGAGGAAGCCTTCAACGGCGTGCAAAAGACCATCACCGTGCCCGGCTCGGTCGCCTGCGGCGCCTGCAACGGCACCGGCGCCGAGGGCGCGGTCGAACCCGCCACCTGCCCCACCTGCTCGGGCATGGGCAAGGTCCGGGCGACGCAGGGTTTCTTCACCGTCGAGCGCACCTGTCCGACCTGCAACGGCCAGGGCCAGATCGTCAAGAATCCCTGCCAGGAATGCCGCGGCGCCGGCCGCGTCCAGAAAGAGCGCACGCTTTCGGTGAACATCCCCGCCGGGGTCGAGACCGGCACCCGCATCCGCCTGGCCGGCGAGGGCGATGCCGGCATGCGCGGCGGTCCGGCGGGCGATCTCTATATCTTCATCGAGGTCAAGGAACACCCGATCTTCATGCGCGACGGCCGCATGCTGGCCTGCCAGGTTCCGGTCAGCATGGCCACCGCCGCCTTGGGCGGCGAGATCGAGGTGCCGACCATCGACGGCGGCCGCTCGCGCGTCAAGGTTCCGGCCGGGACGCAATCGGGCAAGCAGCTGCGGCTGCGCGGCAAGGGCATGCCGCCCCTGCGCCACGGGCCGGGGCTGAACGGCGAGCCCGGCGACATGCTGATCGAGCTGGCGGTCGAAACCCCGGTGAACCTGACCGCGCGCCAGAAGGAGCTTTTGCGCGAGTTCGAGGCGATCCACGCCGACAACAACCCGCAAACCCATGGATTTTTCCAGAAGATCAAGGGCTTCTGGGACGAGATGAAAGGGTGATCCGGCGTTAACCGCCCGTTCATCTTTCCATGCCAGTCTGGCGGCATGGAACCGAATCGCGCCTTTCACGAAGCTCCGCTTCCGCTTTTCGCCCCCGTGCCAGGATCCGCGGGGGACGAAGCGCCGCTCGCCGGGACTGCCCTCCCGGCGCGCGGCAACCGCCCGCCCAGCTATATCGCCGATCACCGCGCCCGGCTGCGCGACCGCTTCATGCAGGGCGGCGCGGCCGCGATGCCCGATTACGAGTTGCTGGAGCTGGTGCTGTTCCGCGCCATTCCGCGCCAGGACGTGAAGCCGCTGGCGCGCCGGCTGCTGGACCATTTCGGCGATTTCAACCGCGTGCTTTCGGCCCCGCCCGCCCGGCTGGCCGAGGTTGCGGGCGCCGGCCCCGCCGTGGTGCAGGAGCTGAAGATCGTCGAGGCCGCGGCGCAGCGGCTGGCGCGCTCGCGCGTCATGCACCGCCCGGTGCTGACCAGCTGGGACGCGCTTCTGGACTATTGCCACACCGCCATGGCGCATCGCGAGATCGAACAGTTCCGCGTGCTTTACCTCGACCGCAAGAACGTGCTGATCGCGGATGAGGAACAGGCCCGCGGCACCGTCGATCACGTCCCGGTCTATCCGCGCGAGATCATGCGCCGGGCGCTGGAACTGACCGCCAGCGCGCTGATCCTGGTGCACAACCACCCCTCGGGCGACCCGACGCCGTCGCAGGCCGACATCAGCATGACCGCCCGCATCGCCGCCGCGGCCGAGGTGATGGGAATCGCCGTCCACGATCACCTGATCATCGGACGCTCGCGCGAGCTGAGCTTTCGCAGCGAAGGACTGCTTTAGCGCAAACAGCCGAAAAGCCGGCGCTTCCCGCGCAACCAAAATCCCACACCTGCGTCGATTTGCGGCGCTGGCTCGCACCGGGGCCGCTGGACTGACGCGGATTTGATCGCTAGAACCGCCCGGCGAGGGCTGTGCGATAAACACGACCCGTTCCGTCGTATCGCCCCGATTACGGGGCATAAATGGAGATCAGAACCGTGTCCCACGCAGACGAACACGCAGGCGACCACGGCGCCACCCGGAGGGACTTCCTCTACTACGCGACGGCCGGTGCCGGCACCGTCGCAGCCGGAGCCGCCGCCTGGACCCTTGTCAACCAGATGAACCCCTCGGCCGATGTCCAGGCGCTCGCCTCGATCCAGGTCGATGTCAGCGGCGTCGAGACCGGCACCCAGCTGACGGTGAAATGGCTCGGCAAGCCCGTGTTCATCCGCCGCCGCACCGAGGAAGAGATCGAGGGCGGCCGCGCGGTCCAGCTGAACCAGCTGATCGACCAGAGCGCCCAGAACCCCAACAAGCCCGACGCGCCCGCCACCGACGAAAACCGCACGCTGGACGAGGCCGGCGAATGGCTGGTGATGATCGGCGTCTGCACCCATCTGGGCTGCGTGCCGATCGGCGACGGCGCCGGCGATTTCGGCGGCTGGTTCTGCCCGTGCCACGGCTCGCATTACGACCAGGCCGGACGTATCCGCAAGGGCCCCGCGCCCGAGAACATGTGGATCCCCGTTGCCGAATTCCTTGACGAAACCACCATCAAACTGGGCTGAGGAGGCGCACATGGCCGGTATTCCCCACGACCATTACGAGCCCAAGACGGGTTTCGAGCGCTGGCTGCATCGCCGCCTGCCCGTCGTCAGCCTGGTATACGACACGCTGATGATCCCCACCCCCAAGAACCTCAACTGGTGGTGGATCTGGGGCATCGTGCTGGCCTTCTGCCTGGTGCTGCAAATCGCCACAGGCATCGTGCTGGTGATGCATTACACGCCGCATGTCGACCTGGCCTTCGCCTCGGTCGAGCATATCATGCGCGACGTGAACGGCGGCTACATGCTGCGCTACCTGCATGCGAACGGCGCCTCGCTGTTCTTCCTCGCCGTCTATATCCACATCTTCCGCGGTCTCTATTACGGCTCCTACAAGGCGCCGCGCGAAGTGACCTGGATCGTCGGCATGCTGATCTACCTGATGATGATGGGCACCGCCTTCATGGGCTACGTGCTGCCCTGGGGCCAGATGTCCTTCTGGGGCGCCACGGTGATCACCGGCCTCTTCGGCGCGATCCCCGGCATCGGCGAAGCGATCCAGACCTGGCTTCTGGGCGGCCCGGCGGTGGACAACCCGACGCTCAACCGCTTCTTCTCGCTGCATTACCTGCTGCCCTTCGTCATCGCGGCGCTGGTGGTGGTGCATATCTGGGCCTTCCACACCACCGGCAACAACAACCCGACCGGCGTCGAGGTCCGCCGCACCTCGAAGGAAGAGGCGAAGAAGGACACCCTGCCCTTCTGGCCCTATTTCGTGATCAAGGATCTGTTCGCGCTGGCCGTGATCCTGGTGGTGTTCTTCGCGATCGTCGGCTTCATGCCGAACTACCTGGGCCACCCCGACAACTACACCGAGGCGAACCCGCTGGTGACGCCGGCGCATATCGTGCCGGAATGGTATTTCCTGCCCTTCTACGCCATCCTGCGCGCCTTCACCGCCGACGTCTGGCTGGTGATGCTGGTCGAATGGCTGTCCTTCGGCATCATCGACGCCAAGTTCTTCGGCGTGATCGCGATGTTCGGCGCCATCCTGGTCATGGCGCTGGTGCCCTGGCTTGACACCTCGCGCGTGCGCTCGGGCCAGTATCGCCCGCTGTTCAAGTGGTGGTTCTGGCTGCTGGCGGTGGATTTCGTGGTCCTGACCTGGGTGGGCGCCATGCCGGCCGAGGGGATCTATCCCTATATCGCGCTGGCCGGGGCGGCCTATTGGTTCGCCTATTTCCTCATCATCCTGCCGCTGCTGGGCATCATCGAGAAGCCCGATCCCATGCCGCAGACCATCGAGGAAGACTTCAACGCCCATTACGGGCCCGAAACCCATCCTGCCGAGTAAGGAGAGGCAACAATGACCCTGAGAAACGCATCGCTCACGGCTGTTGCGGCCCTGACGGTTGCCCTGGCAGGCGGCGCCGTGGCGCAGGACGCAAGCACCGCGCCGGGCACGACGGCCCCCGCGGGCTCGAGCTACCAGACCAACGACACGGCCGCCCCGGCGGCCGAGCCGGCACCGGCGGCGGAAACCGCCGCGCCTGAAGCCGAAACCGAAGCCACGGAAGAAGCCGCAGAGGAAGCACCCGCGGAAGAACCCGCCGCCGAGGAGCCGGCGGCGCAGGAAGCTCCGGCGGCAGCCGAGGAACCGGCCGCCGAGGCCGAGCCTGCTGCCGAGGAACCGGCGGCAACCGCCGAGGAAGCCCCGGCCGAGGCCGCCGAGGAGCCGGCTGCGGAAGAGCCTGCCGAGGCGGTCGAAGAGGCCCCTGCCGAGGAACCGGCAGCCGAGGAAGCTCCGGCTGAAGGCGAAGCCGCCGAGGCCGAGCCCGCTGCCGAAGAGCCTGCTGCTCCGGAACCGGAAGCGGCCGCGGAAGAAGCCCCTGCCGAAGAGCCCGCCGCCGAGGAACCGGAAGCGGCCGCGGAGGAAGCCCCCGCCGAGGAGGCTGCCGCCGAGGAAGCCCCGGCCGAAGAGGAGGTTGTCGAGGAGGAAGCTGTCGAGGAAGCCCCGGCCGAACACGCCGAGGAGGCCGCCGACAGCCATGCCGTCGCGCATATCGAGGACATCTCGTTCAGCTTCGAGGGGCCCTTCGGCACCTTCGACCAGCACCAGCTGCAGCGCGGCTTGCAGGTCTATACCGAGGTCTGCTCGGCCTGCCACGGCCTGCGCTATGTGCCGCTGCGGACGCTGGCCGACGAAGGCGGCCCGCAACTGCCCGAGGACCAGGTCCGCGCCTATGCCGCGAATTTCGACATCACCGATGCCGAAACCGGCGAGGATCGCCCGCGCGTTCCCACCGACCATTTCCCGACCGTGTCCGGCGACGGCATGGGCCCGGACCTGTCGCTGATGGCCAAGGCGCGCGCCGGCTTCCACGGCCCCTATGGCACCGGCCTGTCGCAGCTGTTCAACGGCATCGGCGGCCCGGAATACATCCACGCGGTCCTGACCGGCTATGACGGCGAGGAAAAGGAAGAGGCGGGGACGGTGCTTTACCACAACGCCGCCTTCTCGGGGAACTGGATCCAGATGGCGCCGCCGCTCAGCGACGACCAGGTCACCTATGAGGACGGAACCCCGGCGACGGTCGATCAGATGGCCAGCGACGTGGCCGCCTTCCTGATGTGGACCGCCGAGCCGAAGATGATGGACCGCAAGCAGGTCGGCTTCGTCTCGGTGATCTTCCTGATCGTGCTGTCGGCCCTGCTCTACCTGACCAACAAGAAGCTGTGGCAGCCGATCAAGCATCCGCGCAAGCCGGAATGATCGCCCGCTCCTGATCCTGAAACGCGCCCCTCGGGGCGCGTTTTTCATGGCCCGGACGCGCTTTCGTCCCGGCCGATATGGACAAGCCGCCCGCGCGCCGTTCAGATGGGCCAGCGCGACACCGGCGAGGGGCGAGACATGACGATCTATAATCTCGGCTCGATCAACATCGACCATGTCTATCGCCTGCCCGCCCTGCCCCGTCCGGGCGAGACGCTACACGCGCAATCCTATGCCCAGGGGCTGGGCGGCAAGGGGGCGAACCAGTCCGTCGCCGCCGCCCGCGCCGGCGCCGACGTCATCCACCTGGGCGCCATGGGCGCGGGCGACGACTGGGTGCCGCGGCGGCTTGCCGCAGCGGGGGTGCAGACCTCGGCCATCGCGCGGCTGCCAGGCCTCGCCACCGGCCATGCCATCATCCTGGTCGATGCGGCGGGCGAGAACTCGATCGTGCTGCATGGCGGCGCCAACCTGGCCCTGCCGGCCGAGCTGGCCCGCCCCGCCGGGCTGGGCCGGGACGACATCCTGCTGATGCAGAACGAAACCAACTTGCAGGCCGAAGCCGCCCTGCACGCCCGCCGGGCCGGGGCGCGGGTGATCTATTCCGCCGCCCCGTTCAGCATCGCCGCGCTGCGCGAGGTGCTGCCGCATGTCTCGATCCTGGCGGTGAACGAGATCGAGGCCCGCGACACCTTCGCCGCCCTTGGCGAAGACCTGCCGGTCGAGGGCCTGCTGATCACCCGCGGCGCCGAAGGGGCCGAGTTCCGCGACCTGCGCAGCGGCCAGGCCTGGCACCAGCCGGCCTTCGCGGTGCAGGCGGTGGACACGACCGGCGCCGGGGATTGCTTTACCGGCTGGTTCGCCGCCGGGCTGGCGCGGGGCGAGACCCCGCCCGATGCCCTGCGCCACGCCGCCGCAGCCGCCGCGCTGCAAGTCACCCGCAAGGGCGCGGGCGACGCCATGCCCGACCGCGCCGAAGTCCTTGCCTTTCTGAAAGCGCAGCGCTGACCGCTTGCCCGCAGCCCCGCAGCCCCCTATCTGGAAACCCATGAGAATACCGTTCCTGAACCGCCCGGCCACCGTTGCCGTCCTGCGCCTGCAAGGCGCCATAGGGGTTGCCGGCCGCGGCGGCCCCGGCCTGTCCGACGCCGCCCTGGCGCCGCTGCTGGAGCGCGCCTTCAAGCGGCGCAAGCCCGCCGCCGTGGCGCTGGCCCTGAACTCGCCCGGCGGCTCGCCGGTGCAGTCCAGCCTGATCGGCGCCCGCATCCGCCGCCTTGCCGAGGAACGCGAGATTCCGGTGCATGCCTTCGTCGAGGACGTGGCCGCCTCGGGCGGCTACTGGCTGGCGACGGCGGCGGATTACATCTGGGCCGACGACAGTTCGGTGCTGGGCTCGATCGGGGTGATCTCCTCGGGCTTCGGCTTTGCCGAGCTGATCCAGCGCCACGGCATCGAGCGGCGCGTGCATACCGCCGGCCGCTCGAAGTCGATGCTGGACCCCTTCCGCCCCGAGACGCCCGAAGATGTCGCCCGGCTGAACCGCCTGCTGGGCCCGATCCACGACGCCTTCAAGCAGCAGGTGCTGGCCCGGCGCGGCAACCGCCTGCCGCAGGACAGCGACCTGTTCACCGGCGAGATCTGGACCGGCCGCGAGGCGGTCGAACTGGGGCTGGCGGACGGCATCGCCCACCTGGTGCCCAAGATGCGCGAGCTTTACGGCAAGGAGGTGCGCTTCCTGACCTATGGCCAGCGCGTGCCGCTGCTGCGCCGCTTCGGCCTTTCCGCCGATGATCTGATCGACGGGATCGAGGAACGCGCCGCCTTCGCGCGCTTCGGGGCGGGGCGCGGATGATCAAGACCGTCATCCTGTGCCTGCTCATCATCATCGCGCTGGCGCTGGCCGCCGGTCCGGGGGTGCGCCGCGTGATCGCGCGGCTGCTGGGGATCGGGCGGAAATGACCGCGCTGGTGACCGGAGGCGCCCGCCGGCTGGGGCGGGCCATCACCCTGTATCTGGCCCGGCGCGGGCTGGACGTGGCGATCCATTACCAAAGCTCGGCCGCCGAGGCCGAGGCCACCGCCGCCGAGGCCCGCGCCCTGGGCGTGCGGGCCGAGGTCTTCGGCGCGGACCTGCTGGACCTGGACCAGAGCGAGGCGCTGGTGGACCGCGCCCATGCCGCGCTGGGGCCGCTGGCGCTGCTGGTGAACAATGCCTCGATCTTCGAATACGACAACATCGCCACGGCGACGCGCGACAGCTGGGACCGGCACATGGGCTCGAACCTGCGTGCGCCCTTCGTGCTGACGCAGGCCTTCGCGCGGCAGGCCCCCAGGGCCGACCGCAGCGGGACCGAGCCGGTGGCGCGGGCGCTGGTGGTCAACATGATCGACCAGCGCGTGCTGAAGCCCACGCCCGAGTTCATGACCTATTCGCTGGCCAAGGCCGGGCTGTGGTGGCTGACGCGGACCTCGGCCCAGGCCCTGGCGCCCGAGATCCGCGTCAATGCCATCGGCCCCGGCCCGACCATGCAGGGCACCCGCCAATCCGACCGGCATTTCGCCAACCAGCGCGCCGCGACCATCCTGCAACGCGGCGCCGGGCCCGAGGATGTCTGCGCCGCCCTGGGCTACCTGATGGACGCGCCCTCGGTCACCGGACAGCTGATCTGCGTGGACGGCGGCCAGCACCTTGCCTGGCGCACCCCGGACGTGCTGGGCGTCGAATAAGGCGGAAAATCGCCTGTCCGCGGCAAGTTGTCCACTTTGCGGAAGGCGTTCACGCAATCTTCACGATTCTGCTAAGAAATTCAGTCGATTGCGGAGGAGAGAAAAAATATTCTCATAAATCAAACGGTTACAATACTGCCTAGAATTTGTGCAAAGTAACGAAACCCCAAGAAACGCTAATTGAACATGTGATACTCCCAAGCTCACTCACAGAGTTATCCACAGATTCCGTGGACAGGATTCAGCTTGAACTTTCCTGCCCGAACTTGCAGCCGAGCCCGAGAATCATTTTGTTAACAAGATGACCGATTCCACCCCAGAAACGCGCCCCTCCAAGACCGGCCATGCGCTGATCCAGGACTATCTGCGGACGCTCGACGGCTCGCCGGGGGTCTATCGCATGCTGGACCAGCAGGGGGCGGTGCTTTACGTCGGCAAGGCCCGGAACCTCCGGGCCAGGGTCTCGAACTATGCGCGCGGCACCGGGCATTCGGCACGGATCGCGCGGATGATCCGCGAGACCTGCTCGATGATGTTCCTGACCACGCGCACCGAGACCGAGGCGCTGCTCTTGGAGCAGAACCTCATCAAGCAGCTCAAGCCGCGCTACAACGTGCTCTTGCGCGACGACAAGAGCTTTCCGAACATCCTGGTCGCCAAGTCGCATCCCTTCGCCCAGATCAAGAAGCATCGCGGCGCCAAGGCGGAAAAGGGCGATTACTACGGCCCCTTCGCCAGCGCCGGGGCGGTGAACCGGACGCTGAACCAGCTGCAACGGGTGTTTTTGCTGCGGTCCTGCACCGACGCCACTTTTTCCAGCCGGACGCGGCCCTGCCTGCTTTACCAGATCAAGCGCTGCAGCGCGCCCTGCGTCGGCCGCATCGGGCTGGAGGAATACAACACCCTGGTCGCCGATGCCGAGCTGTTCCTGCAGGGCAAGACCACGCGCATCCAGGCCGACCTGGCGCGCGAGATGGCCGAAGCCGCCGAGGCGATGGAATACGAACGCGCCGCCGCGCTGCGCGACCGCATCAAGGCGCTGACCGCCGTGCAATCGGTGCAGGCGATCAACCCGCGCGGCGTCCCCGAGGCCGACGTGATCGGGCTGCACATGGAGGGCGGGCAGGCCTGCGTGCAGGTCTTTTTCATCCGCGGCAACCAGAGTTGGGGCAACCGCGACTTCTACCCCAAGCTGAACGGCGTGGAATCGGCCGACGAGGTGATGCAGGCGTTCCTGGCGCAGTTCTACGACGGCAAGGTGCCGCCGCGGCTGATCCTGCTGTCGCATGGCATCGAGGATCCCGACCTGATGACCGATGCGCTGTCGGAAAAGGCCGGGCGCAAGGTCGTGCTGGGCGTGCCCCGGCGCGGCGAAAAGGCCGAGCTGGTGGAAAACGCCCTGCGCAACGCCCGCGAAAGCCTGGCGCGGCGCATGTCCGAAAGCGCCGCGCAGCAGCGGCTGCTGGAGGGGCTGGCCGAGGCGCTGGACCTGCCCGCGGTGCCGCAGCGCATCGAGGTCTATGACAACAGCCATATCCAGGGCACCAATGCCGTGGGCGGCATGGTCGTCGCCGGCCCCGAGGGCTGGATCAAGAGCCAGTATCGCAAGTTCAACATCAAGGGCACCGAGATCACGCCGGGCGACGATTTCGGCATGATGAAAGAGGTGCTGACCCGCCGCTTCTCGCGCCTGCTGAAAGAGGATCCCGACCGCCAGACCGACACCTGGCCCGATCTTCTGCTGATCGACGGCGGCGCCGGGCAGGTCTCGGCCGTGCATGAGATCATGGCCGAGATGGGAGTCGAGGACATCCCGATGGTCGGCGTCGCCAAGGGCGAGGACCGCGACCACGGCAAGGAAGAGTTCCACCGTCATGGCCAGCGCCCCTTCGCGCTGCGGATGAACGACC
This sequence comes from Paracoccus sp. pheM1, assembly GCF_018499825.1. Lineage (NCBI taxonomy): Bacteria > Pseudomonadati > Pseudomonadota > Alphaproteobacteria > Rhodobacterales > Paracoccaceae > Paracoccus > Paracoccus sp. pheM1. The sequence goes on along the minus strand of NZ_JAGXCX010000001.1, from coordinate 165,639 downwards.
CGGTCTTGTATTTCATCCAGCGCCTGCGGGACGAGGCGCATCGCTGGGCCATCGGCACGCATCGCGCCAAGCGGGCCAAGGCGGTGATGGCGAACCCGCTGGACGAGATCCCCGGCATCGGCGCGGCCCGCAAGCGCGCGCTGCTGCAGCATTTCGGCAGCGCCAAGGCGGTCAGCCGCGCCGGCCTGGCCGATCTGGTCGCGGTCGAGGGGATCAGCGAATCCATGGCGCAGAAGATCGTCGATCACTTCCACAAGGGCTGACAGGAGGAAGCCATGGAGGACAGCATCCGCGCATTCTTCGCCCGCTACGAACGGCTGTTCACGCAGGCGCTGGCCGGCGAGGCGGATATGGAGGAGGTCGCCGCGCTTTACGCGCCCGAGTTCATCGCCGCTTCTCCGGCGGGCGTCAGGGCGGGCCGGAACGACGACCAGCTAAGGCAGGCGATGGCCCAGGGCTATGCGCATTACCGCGCCATCGGCACCAAGGCGATGACGATCCGCGAGATCCGGCTTTCGCCGATGGACGCGCTGCATTGCCTGGCCCATGTCGGCTGGCGGGCCGTCTATGACCGGGGCGAGGGGCCGGATGTGACCATCGACTTCGAGGTGCATTACCTGGTGCAGATCCTCGACGGCACGCCCAGGGTATTCGGCTGGGTGACGGGCGACGAAGAGGCGCTGCTGAAGCAGCACGGCATCCTCTGATCAGCGGCAGCGCGCCGGGTTCACCCCCACCGCGTTGAGGCCCCAGTCGGTCATCTGCGCGACAAGCTGCTGGCCGGCCGCATCGAAGGCCGGGATCAGGTCGGCCGTCTTCGTCGTCGCCGCCTGGGCCGTGGCGGTGAAATGCCCGCGCGAGACGACGCGGGCGTCCATCTCGCGCACCATCTGCGCATCGACGGACAGCTTGATGACGGCCCCCTGCCCCGCGACCTCGGCGTTGAAGTCGTTGATCTCGGAGATCAGCGCGTAATCGCCCGCCGCGCCCAGCGGCGCGCGGCCGACATGGGTGAAGGCATCATAGACGGCAAAGCCGCGCACCAGCAGGGTTTGCAGCGTCACCGGCACCGTGTCGCCCCAGCGCGCATCGGGCAGGTATTGCGTCTGCAACTGGTTCGGCCGGATCATGATGCGATCGGTGTCCAGCGTGCCGCGCGCCTTGGGCGGCTCGATCACCAGCTCGGCCAGCCGGCCGCGGCCGCAGCTCCGCGGCACGTCCGAGGGCGGGCGCAGCTCGAACACGTCGCGGTCGGGCTCGCCCTCCAGCGCGCGCAAGGCGGCGCAGCCCGGCAGGGTCAGGGTCAGGACAAGCAAGGCGGCGGCAAGACGCATGGCGGACCTCTCAGCGGCGGAACTCGGGCGCGCGCGGCCCCGAGAAGATTTGCGAGGGGTTGCGCCGCAACGCCGAGACCAGCTCGTTCAGATTGCCCACCAGCCCGCGCAGATCGGCGGCCATGCGGGTGAATTGCGGCAGCCCCTCGCGGGTGAAAGCCTGCACCGGGGCGCGGGCGCTGTCCAGCATCCCGCGCAGGCTGGCAAAGGCGGTCTCGGCGCTGTCGGCGGCATTGCGCAGCCGCTCGGTGATCTCGGGCAGGTCGGCGACCACGCGGTCGATGGCCTCGTTCGCCTTGCCCAGCGTCACGCGCAGGTCGGCCACCACCGGCTCCACATTGCTGTTGATGACCCGGTCGGCGCCGTCGAAGGCCCGCTCGGCCGAAGCCAGCGTGCGGCTTCCTACCTCCAGCGCCGCATCCAGGTTGTCGAGGCTCTGGTCCGCGCGCCCGGCCAGCCGGGTCAGGTCGGATTGCAGCGTGGCGGCGGTCTGGTCCAGCCGCTGCGTCAGCGCCTTGAGGTCGCCCGCGACATAGGCGCGCACCTCGTCCAGCGTGGCGGTGCCCGAATCCAGCGCCGTGTCGACCTTGGCCGCGCTTTCGGTGAACTTGGCCAGCGCGGTGTCGGCATTGCCCAGCGTCGTCTCGGCCGCGGCGCTGAGCCCGTCCAGCCGCTCGCCGAAGGCCGAGATGTCGGATGCGGCCGAGGCGATGGAATCGGTGGCCGTGGTCACGTCGGCCAGCGCCTTGTCCAGGTTGGCGCTGGAGCGTTCCACATTGTCCAGGATGTTGCGCACCCGGCTTTGGTTTTCGTCGCCGAGAAGCTGGGTCAGCTGCTCGGCCACGGTGTTCAGCCGCGAAATCATCTCGGGGCCCTGGTCCGACAGCGTTTGCAGCGCCGAGCGGTTGGCGGCGATGACCGGGATCGAATCCGGGTCCACGTCGCGCAGCAGCGGCGAATCGGGCCGGCCCGAGGTGATCGCAACATTGGCGACGCCGGTGACGCCCTGGATCTCGATAGCGGCGCGGGAATCGGTGCGCACCGGCGTATCCTCGGCCACCTCGATGCGGACCCGGACCGCGCCGTTCACGCTTTGCGACAGCTGCATGTCCACCACCTTGCCGACGGAAAGCCCGGCGAAAAGCACCTCCGAGGATATGCCCAGGCCCGACACTTCCGGGAAATAGATGTCGTAATAGGCGAATTGCCGGTCCAGTTGCAGCTTGGCAAACCACATCAGGAACAGCAGCATCCCCAGGAAGCCGGCGATGGTGAAGGCTCCGATCAGGACATAATTGGCCTTGGTCTCCATGGGCTTACTCCTTTGCGCGGCCGGTGGCCATGGCGGCGCGGGCGCGGGGCCCGTGGAAATATTCATGCACCCAGGGATGATCGACCCGGAGCATTTCGGCCATGGTGCCGCTGACCAGCACCTTGTTTTCCGCCAGAACCGCGATGCGGTCGCAGCAGGCATGCAGCGTATCGAGGTCATGCGTGACCAGGAACACCGACAGGTCCAGCGCATCGCGCAGCTCGACGATCAGCCGGTCGAAGGCATCGGCGCCGATCGGGTCCAGCCCCGCCGTCGGCTCGTCCAGGAACAGGATCTCGGGGTCCAGCGCCAGCGCGCGCGCCAGCCCTGCGCGCTTTCTCATCCCGCCCGACAGGTCCGAGGGGTATTTGTCATTGGCGCTCCACGGCAGCCCGGCCATCGAGACCTTGAGTTCCGCCAGTCCGCGCCGCGCCTCGGGCGCAAGCCCCGGCACGGCGCGCAGCGGCACCTCGACATTCTCGCGCACGGTCAGCGAGGAAAACAGCGCGCCACCCTGGAACATCACGCCCCAGCGCCGCTCCAGCGCCTCGCGCGCGGGGCCGGCCAGCGCGCCCACGTCCTGGCCAAAGACCCGCACTGTGCCGGCGGTGGGGCGGTTCAGCCCGACGATGGTGCGCAGCAGCACCGATTTCCCGGTGCCCGAGCCGCCGACGACGCCCAGGATCTCGCCCTGCCGCAGGTCGAGGTCCAGCCCGTCATGCACCACATGGCGGCCGAACTGGGTGCGCAAGCCCCGAACCTCGATGATATTCCCGCTCACAGCCCCACCTCGGAGAAGAAGATCGAGAACAGCGCATCGGCGACGATCACCGCGAAGATGGCGTTGACCACGGCGCGCGAGGTCTCGGCGCCCAGCGATTCCGCGTCCTTGCCCACCTTCATCCCGGCATGGCAGCCGATGACGCCGATGATCAGCGCAAAGACCGGCGCCTTGGACAGGCCGACGATGACATGGTCCACGCTGGTATCCGCCAGCAGCCGATAGCGGAACATCGAGGGCGAGATGCCCAGCTCGATCCAGGACATCAGCGCGCCGCCGACCAGCCCGGCGATATTGGCGATCAGCCCCAGGATCGGCAGGGTGATGATCAACGCCAGCACGCGCGGCAGGATCAGCACCATGTCCGGGTCCAGCCCCAGCGTGCGCATGGCGTCGATTTCCTCGTTCATCTTCATCGAGCCGATCGAGGCGGTCAGCGCCGAGGCGGTGCGCCCGGCGACGATGATCGCGGTCAGCAGGATGCCCAGCTCGCGCAGGATGGAAATGGCGATCAGGTCGATGACAAAGACCTCGGCCCCGAACTGGCGCAATTGCACCGCGCCCTGAAAGGCCAGCACGATGCCGATCAGGAAGGACATCAGCGCCACGATGGGCACGGCGCGCAAGCCCGTCTCCTGGCAGTGATACACCAGCGAGGTGAAACGGAAATCGCCCGGATGCCGGATGCCGCGCGCCAGGGCGGCCAGGAAGCGGCCCAGGTATTCCGCGATCTCGCGCAGGAACAGCAGCGCCGCGGCCATGCGGCGGCCGGTCTGTTCCAGCATCCGCCGCCAGCCGGCGGGGGCGGCGGTTTCGGCATCGGGCTGCGGCAGCGCCTGGCGCACGGTGTCGAGCAGCCGGGCCTGCGCCCCGGTCAGCCCGTCCAGCTGCGCGCCTTGGCGTTCGCGCCCGACCAGATACCAGGCGGCGGCGGTGTCGATGCGCGTCAGCCCCGACAGTTCCAGCCGATGCGCCGCGCCGGCCTCGGGCGGCAGCTGGCCCAGCGTCCAGACCGTGAACTCGCCCGCCAGCAGCAAGGCGCCGTCCGAAACCGCGGCGCTGAGCTTGGGATCTGCGGGAAGGCTGGCCATGACGGTCCCGTTCGCAAAGGGTGAGTGGGATTCATCCAGCGATTGCGCGGGTTTGTCAAATCCGCAGGACCGTTCCGGCCCAGGGCTGTGGCCGATCCGCCCCGGCCCAGGCGACGCAGCCGCCGGAAAAGGAAAATTTAACCAAGGTTCCCAAATTGTGCATATTGACTAGAACACACGCTCTGGTTTAGTTGGGCGCATTCCGTTTTCTTCGCGCGGGCGGCGGTGCCGCACCGGGCGGGCCGGGGCGAAACGCGCTGCGGGCCGTGGGGTCCATAGGGCGTGGCCGGCCAGGAAAATCGCTTGCGGCATCGCCCGCGGCCCCTGCGGCCAGGGCCATGCCGGGGAAGGCTCCTCGGGATCCGGCTGAACGAGTGTCATTTTGACCATGATCCCGAGGACGGCCACCCCCTAGCCCTGCGCCAGGGCGCGCATCATCCTGACCGGCTCGGTCCGGGCCAGGCGCAGCACATGCGCCATATAGGGCTGTTGCAGATCCTCGGTCCGCAGCGCGGCGTAAAGCCGGCGCAGCATGCCCTGGCGACCCAGCGGCAGCAGCGCCAGTTCGGGATTGCCGGCCTGGGCGCGCAGCACCCAGTCGGGCATCACCGCCACCCCGCGCCCCGAGGCGATCAGCATCAGCGCGATGGCGGTCTGCTCGACCTGGCGGACCTGGGCGGGCTCGACCCCGGCCGGGTCGAGGAATTGCGAAAACACGTCCAGCCGCGCCCGCTCCATCGGATAGGTGATCAGCGTCTCGCCCGCCAAATCGGCCGGCTCGGCATAGCCCTTGGCGGCCAGCGGATGGCTGGCGGCAACCACCATCGTCGGCGCATAGTCGAAGAGCGGCTGGAAGGTGATGCCCGAAATTTCCTCGGGATCGGACGAGATCACCATGTCCACCTGCCCCCGCTGCAAGGCGGGCAGCGCCTTCAGCGCCAGGCTGGAGCGGATGTCCAGATCGACCTCGGGCCAGGCGCGGCGGAACTGGTCCAGCACCGGCAACAGCCAGTCGAAGCAATGGTGGCATTCCATCGCCATATGCAGCCGGCCGGCGCGGCCCAGTTCGACGGCGCGGAACTCGGCCTCGGCCGCGTCGATCAGCGGCAAGACCTGCTCGGCCGTGCGCAAGAGCCGCATCCCCGCCGCCGACAGCCGCAGGGGCTTGGTCTTGCGCAGGAACAGCTCGACCCCCGCCTGCTCTTCCAGCGCCTTGATCTGGTGCGACAACGCCGATTGCGTCAGGTTCAGCACCTCGGCGGCGCGGGCAAGGCCGCCCTGTTCATGAATGGCGCGCAGGCTGCGCAGGTGGCGAAGTTCAAGGTGCATCTTGACTGGAACTCATGACGATCTTGAGGATTATGAATTTGTCTCACGTCGCGCGGCATGTCACAAGACCTGCGACAAAAGGATGGCACCATGACGACACCCGCGATCAGCTTCGAGTTCTTCCCGCCCCGGAACCTGGACCAGTCGTTCCGGCTGTGGGAGACGGCGCGCGCGCTGGCGCCGCTGGGGCCGGATTTCGTCTCGGTCACTTATGGCGCGGGCGGCACCACCCGGCAATTGACGCATGAGGCGGTGACGGCGCTGGCCAGCCATTACGGGCTGAACGTCGCCGCGCACCTGACCTGCGTCGATGCCACGCGCGAAGAGACGCTGCAGATCGTCCAGGACTACGCCGCCGCCGGCGTGCATGAGATCGTGGCGCTGCGCGGCGACGCGCCGCAGGGGCAGGACCGCTTTACCCCCCACCCCGAGGGTTTCGCCAATTCGGTCGAGCTGATCGAGGCCATCGCCGCGCGCGGCGACATGACCATCCGCTGCGGCGCCTATCCCGAGCCGCATCCCGAAAGCCCCGACACCGCCGCCGACGTGGCCTGGCTCAAGCGCAAGGTCGATGCCGGCGCGACATCGGCGATGACGCAGTTCTTCTTTGACGCCGAGACCTATTTCCGCTTTCGCGACGCCTGCCGCGCGGCGGGGATCGAGGCGCCGATCATCCCCGGCATCCTGCCGATCCAAAGCTGGGCCGGCACCCGCCGCTTTGCCGAACGCTGCGGCACCTCGGTCCCGCAATGGGCCGAGGACGCCTTCGCCGCCGCCGGCAAGGAGGGCGAGGCGCAGCTGGCGCTGGATGTCTGCGTCAAGCTGTGCGAGCGGCTGGTCGAAGGCGGCGTGGACAAGCTGCATTTCTACACGCTGAACAAGCCCGAGCTGGTGCTGAAGGTCTGCGCCGCGCTGGGAATCGAGCCCAAGGGCGAATTTTCGCGCGTGGCCTGAACCGGCAGCGGCGCCCCCGCGGCATCAGCCATCCGGCCCCTGTCCCGCAGGCGTGGCGATTTCCGGCTGCGGCACAGTCGCCGGCCGGGCCGGCGCTTCGGGAAGCCGCGGCCTTGCCCTGACCAGCCGGCGATGCGGACGCGGCGGCGCGGCATCGGCCAACGCCCCGGCCAGCAGCGCCGGGCCGGTATAGGGGTGCGGCACGGAAGGGTGCAGCATCTCGGACGGGTCCGCCCCGGCCAGGCGCGGCGCACGCGCCAGGAAGGCCTTGCCCCAGTTGCGCCACGACCCGACCGAGGGCGCGGTCGCGTCGCAGTCGAAATGCCCGCGCCAGCCCTGGGGCAGCGGCAGGCCAAAGGCCTCGGCCCGAGACATCATCCAGACCAGCGGGATATTGGCCAGCGGCCGGGCATATTCCAGCCCGGACAGCTGGCCGCCCACATCCGGGTGGCAGCCGCGGAACCACATCTGCTCGATCCGGCCGGGGGCCGAGGCGCTGTCCCAGATCAGCGGCTGGAAGGCGGCCCGCGTCTCGTCCAGGGCCAGCGCCTGCACGCCATGCTCGACCTCGGCGCCCAGATGCGCGTCGTGAAAGCGAAAGCGCGGCTCGGTCAGCATCCACAGCAGCGGCAGCCGGATCCCCAGCGCCATCACCGTGTCGAAAACCCCGATCATGCGGATCGGCACGACCGGGTGGCAAAGCGCGGGGTCCAGCCGGCCGACCAGCCGGTCGCGGCCCTGGCGGTAAAGCTGCCAGGCCTGCTGCACGTTGCGGCGCGAGGCATGGGCATGGGTCAGCAGCCCGACCCGCCCGATCATGCCGGCAAGCGAGCGCGCGGCAAAGGCCCCGCGGGAATAGCCAAAGAAGAACAGCGGATTGCCCGGCCGCCATTCGCGGGCAAGCCAGGCATAGGCGTCGCAGATATGCCGTTCCAGCGCCGAGCCCATGGCCAGTTCCGGCAATGTGCGCCAGGCATCCCATTGCTGGCCGGGCGCATAATGCACCCCAAGCGGCGCCGGCAGCGCCCCGCATTCGCCCGACAGCAAGGCATGGATGCGGGCGATGGACGACCTTCGCCCCTCGGTCAGCGAGGCGAAGGTGCCGTCCATCAGGACGACCTGGCATATCGGCGGGCGGGACGATTCCATGGTCCGACGCTAGCATGGAAACGCAAAGCGTCGATTAATCCCTATTCAAGCGCGTTCACGGTCAGGTGTGCCATCAGCCCGAACCCGTTGAAGCGGGTATTGGTGACGGTCGAATAGGCGCCCGCGCCGTGGAAGACGATATAGTCCCCCTCCTGGATATCGGCCGGCAGGGGCAGCTCGCCCGGCAGCCGGTCCACCGAATCGCAGGTCGGGCCGAAGATGACGCGCGGCATCGGCTCGTCCTCGCGCGGGGTGCCCTCGGGCGTCAGCACCTGCAGCCGGTCGAGGTTGCCGACGATGGGCAGTTCGAACAGCCCGCCATAGACGCCGTCGTTCAGGAAGACGTTCTGGCCGTCGCGCACCGCCTTGACGCGGGTGATCAGCGCGAAGGCATCGGCGCATAGCCCGCGCCCCGGCTCGCAGACCAGCTGCGGCGCGTCAGCGCCGAAGGCTTCGTCGGTCACGCGCCGGATCAGGCCGAAGATCGCGGTCAGGTCCGGCTCGACCCCGGTCACGCGATGCGAGGGGAAGCCGCCGCCCACGTTCAGCCGCCGCGCCCGGACGCCGGCCATGGCGCAGATCTCGGCCGCGGTGGTGATATAGCTTTCCCAGGCATGCGGATCGACGCATTGCGTCCCCGGATGGAAGGTCAGCGAGGGGATATAGCCGCGATCCGCCACCGCGCGCAGCAACTCCGCCGCCAGTTCCGGCGAAGCGCCGAATTTCGAGCCGAAGTCATAGGCCGCGCCCAGCACCGGCAGCTTGAAACGGGGCGAGATCTCGCAGCCCTCGGGGGCCACGCGGGCGAAAAGCTTGTCCAGTTCCGACCGGCTGTCCACCGACCAGGACTTGATCCCGGCCTCGACGGCATGGGCGATCTCGGCCTGCGAGCGCACAGGGTTGTGGTAATGGCGCGCCGCATCGGGGGCAAGCCGGCCGATCAGGTCGATCTCATAGGGCGAGGCCACGTCGAAGCCCTTGATCCCGGCGGCGGAAAGCGTGCGGATCACCGCCTCGTCCGGGTTCGACTTGACCGCATAGGTGACGAGGCCGGGAAAGCCCTGCAGGAACCGCTGGGCGGTGGCGCGCAGGACCGAGGGGGCAAAGACCATGACCGGATTTTCCGGCGCCAGCCTGCGGATGATCTCGGCGGGATTGTTCCAGACGGTCTTGGGGCCGCGGCCCTCGGTCAGTCCCATCGGCATGTCCTTCCTGTGCGCGTGTGGGGGTGGAAACAAGTCTGCGCCCTATGGGTTCCGATTGCTGCAATGAAAAGGGTGGAAATGGGCCGCGGCTTCGTTAATATGCCGAAAGCTTCGGCAGATCGACAGGTGGGCGGGTGGACGAACTTGATCGCGGGATTCTGGCCCATCTGGCGCAGGATGCACGCATGTCCGTAGCGGTTCTGGCGCGGCGGCTCAAGGTGGCGCGCTCAACCGTGCAGGCGCGGCTGGAGCGGCTGGAAACATCGGGCGCCATCGCGGGTTATACGCTGCGGCTGGGCGATTCCGCGCGCGAGCATCGCATCCGCGCCACCTGCCTGCTGACCATCGAGCCGCGCGCCCAAGCGGCGATCCTGGCCCGGCTGCGCAGCCTGCCCGAGGTCGAGCGCATCCATACCACCAGCGGCCGCGTCGATCTTTTGCTGCAACTGGCCGCCATATCGACCAGCCAGCTTGACGATGTGCTGGACCAGATCGGCGGTTTGACCGGCGTCCGCTCCAGCGAGAGCCTGATTCACCTGTCCACCAAGCTGGATCGCGCCGCCTGATCGTGTCCCCTGCGCAACAATGTGACAATCGTGTCGCCATATTTGCGCTGGTCGATCTGCTCCAACCCCGCGACCGGGCCGGGCGGGGCCGATTCCTCCCAGACCACCACGCCGCCCGGTGCGATCCAGCCGCCGGCCAGCGCCGATTCCAGCGCCCGCTCGCCCAGCCCCTGACCATAGGGCGGGTCCAGGAAGACCAGCCCATAGGGCGCGCCGCGGTTCTCGCCCAGCCGGGTCGCGTCGCGGCGCCAGACATCGGTCACGCCCATGGCGCGGGCCTTGTCGATATTGGCGCGCAAAAGCGCCCGCGCCGCCACGCCGTCATCGACGAAGGCAACGCGGGCGGCGCCGCGGGACAGCGCCTCGATCCCCAGCGCGCCGGTGCCGGCGAACAGGTCCAGCACCCGCGCGCCGGGGATCGGATTGCCATGCGTGCCGTTGATGAGCAGGTTGAAGATCGATTCGCGCACCCGGTCGGTGGTCGGGCGCAGATGCGCCGCCGGATCGCCAGCGCCAACCTCGGCCAGTTTCAGCCCGCGCAGGGTGCCGCCGACAATTCTCATGCCATCAGCGCCTTCAGCTCGGCCGCCTCGGCCACCGCCTCGGGCTCGGGCGAGCGGCCGGCCTCGATCAGCCGCTTGCCGATCATATAGGCGCGGGCATCGTTCAGCGCATCCACCGCGATCAGCCGCCCGCCCCTGAAATACCAGACCGAGCCGCCATTCGCCGCCGGCCGCGTCACCACCCGGTCGTAACCCAGGTTCAGCCCGGCGATCTGCAGTTTCGCGTCGAACTGGTCCGACCAGAACCAGGGCTTGGGCACATAGGGGGCATCGGCGCCCAGCATGTTCGCCGCCACCGCCTCGGCCATGTCGATGGCATTGCCGACGCTTTCCAGCCGCAGCCGGCCGTCCGAAGTAGGGAAACTGGCGCAATCCCCCGCCGCCCAGATCGCCGGGTCCGAGGTGCGGCCAAGCGCATCGGTGGCGATGCCGTTGTCGATGGCCAGCCCGGCGGCCTCGGCCAGCGCGGTTTCCGGCGCGATGCCGATGCCGCAGATCACCAGGTCGGCCGGCAGGCGGCGGCCGTCCGTCAGCTCGACCCCATCCGCGGCATCCGAGCCGGTGATGCGGGCGATGCCGGTGCCCTCGACGATCTCGACGCCATGGGCGCGATGCAGGGCGCGGATCATCTCCGCGGTCTCGGGCGCGGCGACGCGGCCCAGGATGCGCGGCGCGGCCTCGACCAGCGTGACCGCCAGCCCCAGCTTGCGGGCCACGGCCGCGGCCTCCAGCCCGATATAGCCGCCGCCGATCACCACCAGACGACGCCCGGCGACCAGCGCCGGCTGGACGCCCGCGATGTCGGCCAGGTTCCTGACCACATGCACCCCCGGCAATTCGCCGCCCATCGCGGCCGGCAGGCGGCGCGGGGTCGCGCCCAGCGTCAGGGCAAGCTGGTCATAGGGATATTCGCCGCGCCCCGTCGCCACCATGCGGCGGTCGCGGTCGATGCGCGTGGCGCGCTCGCCCAGGTGCAGGGCAATGCCCTGTTCCTGCCACCAGTCCGGTGCGCGCAGCGTCAGCCGGTCCAGCCCCATCTCGCCCAAAAGGTAGGCCTTGGACAGCGGCGGGCGCTGATAGGGCGGCGCGGGCTCGTCGCCGATGACCACGATGCCGCCCCGATGCCCCAGCCCGCGCAGCTTCGCCGCCAGAGAGGCCGCCGCCTGCCCCGCGCCAAGGATCACGATGTTCATTCTTCGCCCTCGCTGGTTTGCCCGCGGCGCAGAGCCTATAGTCGCGCCCGGAACGATGCAATTGACGGAGGAACCGCGCATGTCCATCGCAAAAGGCGACAAGCTGCCCGAAGGCAAGCTGCTGAAACTGGGCGCCAACGGCCCCGAGGAAGTGGCCGCCGCCGACCTGGCCCAGGGCCTGGTGGCGATCTTTGCCGTGCCCGGCGCCTATACGCCGACCTGCACCAACGCCCATATGCCCAGCTTCGTGAAGAATGCCGGCAATTTCCGCGACAAGGGCGTCTCGCGCCTGGTCTGCATCACGGTGAACGACCCCTTCGTCGCCGGGAAATGGGCCGCGGATACCGGCGCCGCCGATGCCGGAATCGAGGTGCTGGCCGATGCCGACGGCAGCTTCACCAAGGCGCTGGGGCTGAACATCCAGGGCGCGGGCTGGATCAACGGCCGCTCGAAACGCTATGCCATGCTGGTCAACGACGGCACCATCGAAGAGCTTCAGGTCGAAGAGGCGCCCAGCGCCTGCTCGGTCTCGTCGGGCGAATCGCTGCTGGACCTGGTCTGAGGCTCCAGGCGGAACAGCGCCGTGAACTGCTGCGCGGCGCTGCGGTCGCCGCGCAGCGCCACCAGCCCGGCCGAGGCCAGCACCGCCGGCCCCGGCCCATAGACCGCCGCCGCCAGCGCATTGCCCGAACCCTCCAGCACGAAATCCGCCTCGGGCGCGCGCACCGCCCGCACCTGCGGCGCACCTTGCGCGGAAAGCGTGACCTCGAACCCCTCCTTGCTCGAGACGAAGCCCGCGCGCAGCGGTAATCCGGCGGCGGCCGTCTGGTCCACCGTGGCCGAGATCGAGATCATCAGCGCGGAAATGCTGATGAATTTCCGCGGATCGTGCCCCGGCATCAGCAGCGCCCAGCGGCACAGCTCGCGCAGCACCGGATGCAGCGCCCGGCCGGCATCGGTCAGCGCATAAAGCCCCAGCACGTCGTCATGCGCCACCACCCCCGCCTGCACCAGCTGGGTCAGGCGCTGGGTCAGCACGCTGGCCGTGACGCCCGGCAGCCCGGCGCGGATCATCTGGAAGCGCTTGGGCGCAAACATCAATTCGCGCACCACCAGAAGCGCCCAGCGGTCGCCGATGAAATTCAGCGCATGGGCGCCAAGGCACCCTTCTTCATAGCGCAGTCGCGAGATCTTGCCGGTATCAGTCATGTTTGGATATTAGCAGTTGCTTTTTCATACTGCAACTGCCAGCCTGCGACTCATTGGCGCATCTCGCGCCCGATGAGGAGGAAGAGAGATGACCTACTACTCCGGTTTCCTGCTGGCGGTTCCGACCGCGAACAAGCAGAAATACATCGACATGGCCAATGCGGCCTGGCCCATGTTCAAGCGCTATGGCGCGCTGCGCATGGTCGAGGCCTGGGGCGTGGACGTGCCCCGCGGCAAGGTGAACGACTTCTACATGTCCACCCAGGCCAAGGACGACGAGACCGTCGTGTTCTCGTGGATCGAATGGCCCGACAAGGCGACCTCGGACGCGGCGCAGGAAAAGATGACCTCCGACCCCGAGATGCAGGCGCCGCCCGAGATGCCCTTCGACGGCATGCGCATGATGTGGGGCGGGTTCGAGCCCATCGTGGACGTGAAAGCCTGACGGAGGGAACGATGTATCACGGCAAACCCTGCTGGTTCGAGCTGTCCACCGCCAAGGGCGGGCTCGACGCGGCCGAGACCTTCTACGGCAAGGTCCTCGGCTGGACCACTGCCGATTCCGGGATGGAGGGCTTTACCTATCACCTCGCCAGCCACGGCGACGACATGGTCGCCGGGCTGATGGAAATGCCGGACGACTGCGCCGGTGTCCCGCCCTTCTGGATGATCTATTTCGACGTGGACGATGCCGATGCCACCGCGGCCAAGGTCAAGACCCTGGGCGGCAAGGTGTTCCGCGAGCCGGCCGACATTCCCGGCACCGGGCGCTTTGCCGTCCTCACCGACCCGCAGGGCGCGACTTTCGGCATCCTGCAACCGGCGCCGATGGACCCGCAGCCCCCGGTCGAATCCGGGGCCTGGAACCAAAGCAAGGAAGGCCACGGCAACTGGATCGAGCTGATGTCCACCGATCCCGCCGCGGGCTTCGACTTCTATGCCGAGCTGTTCGGCTGGACCAAGTCCACCGCCATGGACATGGGCGAGATGGGCACCTACCAGCTGTTTTCCTGGCAGGGCGGCGACATCGGCGGCATGATGGGCCTGGGCGAGGCGCCGGTGCCTTGCTGGCTGGCCTATTTCGGCGTGAACGGCGTCGATGCCGCCATCGCCCGCATCCGCGAGGGCGGCGGCGAGGTTCTGCACGGCCCGATCGAGGTGCCGGGCTCGGCCTTCATCGCGGTGGCGCGCGACCCGCAGGGCGCGCATTTCGCCGTGGTCGGGCCCAAGGACGAAACGCCATGATCCGCGCATCCCTGATCGCGCTTGCCCTCTGGGCCGCACCCGCTGCGGCCCAGGAGGTGACGCCGGACAGCATCCCGCGCGGCCAGCAAGACTATCACGCCGCGGCCGCCGGGGCCTATCGGCTGGACCCGGCGCATTCGGCGGTGCAGGCCCGCGTGCCGCATATGGGCTTTTCGGTCAGCGTGTTCCGCTTTGGCGCGGTCTCGGGCCAGCTCGACTGGAACCCGGACGACCCGGCGCAAAGCCGGCTCGAGGCCGAGGTCGAGATCGCCTCGATCATGACCCCGGTCGCAGGCTTTGCCGAGATCCTGACCGGCCCGGACTATCTGGACGGCGCGGCGAACCCCACCGCGCGCTTCACCGCCGACAGTTTCGCGGCGGAAAGCCCGACCCAGGGCAAGGTTTCGGGCCAGCTGACGCTGCTGGGCCAGACCCGGCCCGCCACATTCGACGTGACCCTGATCGGCGCCGGCAAGGGCTATACTGGCGACGAATCCGGCAATCCGATCATCCGCGACCTGATCGGCATCCATGCCCGGACCGAGATCGACCCGCAGGCCCATGGCATGAACGAATTCTTCACCGATCCGATCACCATCGAAATCGACGCCGAGTTCGCCCGGCAGGAGTAAGCCATGACCTTCGTCATCACCACCTATGACTGGGTGCCGCCCTTTGCCGTGGGCTATGTCCGCGACCTGCGCATCCGCTGGGCCTGCGAGGAAGCCGGCCTGCCCTATCGGATCGAGACCACCAGCGTGCGCGAAAAGACCGCGCAACATTTCGCCTGCCAGCCCTTTGGCCAGGTGCCGATCCTGCGCGACGGCGATCTGTCGCTGTTCGAAAGCGGCGCGATCCTGCTTTACCTGGGCGAGCGCGCCGAGGCGCTGATGCCGCGCGACGCCGCCGCGCGGGCCGAGACGCAGCAATGGCTGATCGCCGCGCTCAACACGCTGGAGCCCCCGGTGATGGCCATGGCGCTGGCGCGGATCTTCGACCAGGACGCACGGGCCGAGGAACTGGCCCTGCCGCGCCTGCGCGAACGCCTGGCCCAACTGGTGCCGGTGCTGGAGGGGCGGGATTTCATCGCCGCCGGCCGCTTCACCATCGCCGACATATTGCTGGCCGACGTGCTGCGCCTCGTCGACAGCCTGGGCGAGCTTGCCGCCTATCCGGTGCTGGCGGCCTACATGAACCGCATCACCGCCCGCCCGGCCTTCCAGCGCGCCCATGCCGCACAGGTCGCGCATTTTGCGCAGGCCGCGTGATGCTGACGCTCTATGGCCACCCGCTGTCCTCCTATACGCAAAAGGTGCTGATCGCGCTTCACGAACTGGGGACGGATTTCGAGTTTTGCCACATCGACCTGGGGGACGAAAGCGACCGGGCGCTGATGCGCTCGGTCGAACCCATGGGCCGGATGCCGGCGCTGCGCGAGGGCGATCTGGTGCTGTCGCAAAGCTCGCTGATGATCGAATGGCTGGACCGGCATCATTCCGGGCCGCAGCGGCTCTTGGACCCAGACCCCGACGCCTCGCTGCCGGCGCGGCAATGGGATCGCTTCCTGGATTTCCAGGTCATGCAGATGATGCAGCAGATCGTCGATGCCCGCATCTTCATGGCCGAGGGGGCCGAGGAGCGCGTGGCGCCCTTTGCCCGCGGCAAGCTGGACCTGGCCTATGCCGCGCTGGACCGCCAGCTTGACGGCCGCGACTGGATCGCCGGGGGCTTCGGCCTGGCCGATTGCGCGGCCTTTCCGGCACTGTTCTATGCCGGCGCCATTCATCCCTTTGCGGATCATCCGCACCTGACCGCGTATTTCGAGCGGCTGGTGGCGCGACCCTCGGTCCAGCGGGTGATCGAGGGCGCGCGGCCCTATTACGGCTGGTTCCCGTTCAAGGACGGGATTGCGGCGCGGTTTCTCTAGCGCCTCTTGGCCTTTCGCCATGGTTTCGCTATCCCCTTGGGCAATTCAAGGGGTAAGCGACATGGCCATGGACAAGAATTTCGACGCCGGGACCGCCGAGGCGCGGATCGCGCAGGAATGGGCGGCAAGCAATGCCTTCGCCTCGGGCGCCAATGCGAAGCCGGGGGCGGAAAGCTTCTCGGTGGTGATCCCGCCCCCGAACGTGACCGGCAGCCTGCATATCGGCCACGCGCTGAACAACACCTTGCAGGACATCCTGGTGCGCTGGCACCGGATGCGCGGCTTCGACACGCTGTGGCAGCCCGGCCAGGACCATGCCGGCATCGCCACGCAGATGGTCGTGGAACGCCGCATGGCCGAGCGGCAGGAACCGAACCGCCGCGACATCGGGCGCGAGGCCTTCCTGCAGAAGGTCTGGGCCTGGAAGCAGGAATCCGGCCATACCATCATCGAGCAACTGAAGCGCCTGGGCGCATCCTGCGACTGGTCGCGCAACGCCTTCACCATGTCCGGCGCCCCCGGCGCACCCGAGGGCGAGGAAGGCAATTTCCACGACGCCGTCATCAAGGTCTTCGTGGACATGCACGACAAGGGCCTGATCTATCGCGGCAAGCGGCTGGTCAACTGGGATCCGCATTTCGAGACGGCGATTTCCGACCTGGAGGTCGAGAACCGCGAGGTTCCCGGCCATATGTGGCATTTCAAGTATCCGCTGGCCGGCGGCGAGACCTATGAATACGTGGAACGCGACGCCGACGGCAACGTCACCCTGCGCGAGACCCGCGACTATATCTCCATCGCCACCACCCGGCCCGAGACCATGCTGGGCGACGGCGCGGTCGCGGTCCACCCGGACGATGCGCGCTATGCCCCCATCGTCGGCAAGCTTTGCGAGATCCCGGTCGGGCCCAAGGAACACCGCCGCCTGATCCCGATCATCACCGACGAATATCCCGACCCGGATTTCGGCTCGGGCGCGGTCAAGATCACCGGGGCGCATGACTTCAACGACTATGCCGTGGCCATGCGCGCGGGCATCCCGCTTTACGTGCTGATGGACGGCAAGGGGCGGATGCGCGACGACGGCCTCGGCTACGAGGAAAGCGCCGAGATCGCCACCCGCGCCGCGCGGGGCGAGGACGTGGGCGACGTCTCGAACGTGAACCTGGTGCCGGAAGAGCTGCGCGGCCTCGACCGCTACGAGGCGCGGGCCCGCGTGGTCGAGGCGATCACCGGCGAAGGGCTGGCCGTCACCTATCTGCACAAGTCCATCGACAAGGAAACCGGCGCCGAGCATCTGGAACGCCGCGCCCTGGTGGACAGCAAGCCGATCATGCAGCCCTTTGGCGACCGCTCGGGCGTGGTCATCGAGCCGATGCTGACCGACCAGTGGTTCGTGGACACCGCCAGGATCGTCGGCCCGGCGCTGGAGGCGGTGCGCTCGGGCCAGACCCGCATCCTGCCCGAGCAGCATGAAAAGGTCTATTTCCACTGGCTGGAAAACATCGAGCCCTGGACCATCAGCCGCCAGCTGTGGTGGGGCCACCAGATCCCGGTCTGGTACGGGCTCGACCTGCGGCTGGAGGGCCAGGTCGAGGACGACCATGACGGCGTGCTGGACGAGGTCGAGATCTTTGCCCTGCTGGAAGAGGGCCTGGTCCATCGCGACGAGATCCACCATGCCGCGTCGAGCTTTGCCGAGGTGGTCGAGAAGTTCCGCGATTCCATCGCCGAACTGCCGGTGCCGCTGGAGATGGCACGCGTGGTCGAGGTCGCGGACCGCGAGGCCGCCATCGACGCCTTTGCCCAGGGGCTGGCCGATTACAACCTGACCCAGGATCCGACGAAGCTGGTCTATCCGGTCTGGCGCGACGCGGATGTGCTGGATACCTGGTTTTCCTCGGGGCTTTGGCCCATCGGCACGCTGGGCTGGCCCGAGGACACGGCCGAGTTGCGCAGGTATTTCCCGACCGACGTGCTGGTGACGGGCTTCGACATCATCTTCTTCTGGGTCGCCCGGATGATGATGATGCAGCTGGCCGTGGTCGGGCAGGTGCCGTTCCGCACCGTCTATGTCCACGGGCTGGTGCGCGACGAAAAGGGCGCCAAGATGTCGAAGTCGAAAGGCAACGTCATCGACCCGCTGACCCTGATCGACGAATACGGCGCCGACGCGCTGCGCTTTACCCTGACCAGCATGGCCGCCATGGGCCGCGACCCCAAGCTGGGGCCGAAGCATGTCGAGGCGAACCGCAATTTCGTCACCAAGATCTGGAACGCCACCCGCTTTGCCGAGATGAACGGCGTTCGCGGCGGCGGTGCGCGGCCCCAGCCCCGGCACGTGGTGAACCGCTGGATCATCGGCGAGGTCGCCCGCATCCGGCAGGCCACCGACGAGGCGCTGGCCGGCTTCCGCTTCAACGACGCGGCCTCGGGGCTTTACGCCTTCGTCTGGGGCAAGGTCTGCGACTGGTATGTCGAGTTCTCGAAGCCCCTGTTCGATGGCGAGTATCGCGAGGAAACCCAGGCCACCATGGGCTGGGTGCTGGACCAGTGCTACACCCTGCTGCACCCGATCATGCCCTTCGTCACCGAGGAGCTGTGGTCCTTGACCGGGGATCGCCAGCGGATGCTGGTGCATGGCGACTGGCCCGCCTATGGCGCCGAGCTGATCGACGCCGAGGCCGATCGGCAGATGAACTGGGTGATCTCGCTGATCGAGGCCATCCGCTCGGCCCGCGCCCAGATCGGCGTGCCGGCCGGCGCCCGCCCCGACCTGATCGTGACCGAGGCCGACGATGCGGCGCGGGCGGCGCTGGCCGCCAACGCCCCGCTGATCGAGCGGCTGGCACGGGTGAACGCGCCGGTCGAGGGCGTCATGGGACCGGGCATGATCTCGGTCGCGGCGCTGGGGGCGAGCTTTGCCCTGCCGGTGGGCGCGATGATCGACGTCGGCGCCGAGACCGCGCGGCTGGAAAAGGCCGCCGCCAAGGCCGAGAAGGACGCCTCGGGCCTGCGCGGGCGGCTGGCCAATCCGCGCTTTGTCGAGAATGCCGAGCCGGAGGTGATCGAGGAGACGCGCGAGAAGCTCGCCGCGCTCGAGGACGACCTGGCCCGCATCCGCGCGGCGCTGGCGCAGCTGGCGGCGATGTAAGCCCCCGGCCCTTGCGCCGTGCCGGTGGCTCGGTCGCATGGGTATTGGGGAAACGGAAAGGCGGGCGGGATGCGCTGGCTGGAACGGATTGCCGAACGGATGATGCTGAAGGCCCGGGCCGAGGGCAAGCTTTCGGGCCTGGAGGGCGAGGGCAAGCCCTTGCCGCAGCGGCATGAGCCCGAAACGGGCGAGGCCATCGGCTTTCGGATCATGGCCGAGGCCGGTGTCCTGCCCGAAGAGATCGTGCTGAAGAAGCGTATCGACGCCGAGCGCACGGCGCTGGCCGGGGTCCCGGAAGGGGCCGAGCGCGATGCGGCGCTGGCGCGAATCGCCGATCTGGAGATGCGCCGCGCCATCGCCATCGAGGCGCGGCGGCGGTTCATGAAGAGCTAAAGCGCGCGGCCGATGGCCCTGGCGATCATCGCCGGAACCTCGGGGGCAAGGCCGACGGGGGGCAGGAGGAGGCCCTCGAAGCCCGCCTGGGAGAGGGCCGCGGGCAGGTCGTCTGTGACGTGATCGGCCTGGGTGGCAAAGAGCGGCAGGCAGATCGCCTGCGCGGGCAGGCCGCGGGCGGCCTCGGCGATATGGGGCGCTTCCTCGATGAAGCCGCAGGTCGCGGCGGCGGCGTGCGGGGCGAGGCTTGCCGCGATCTGCCGTGCGGCCTCGGACGGCGCGCGCGAGCGGCCGGAGCCATGTGCGGCGACCAGCACATGGGTTTCGGCCAGCCGCCAGCCCTGCGCCTCGGCCGCACCGGCGACCTGGGCGAGGCAGAGCGCGGGCAGGCCGGGATCGCTGCCGAAAGGCGGCAGGATGCGGGCCTGCGCCGCACCGGCCAGCGCCAGCCGGCGCGGCAGTTCGCTGCGGGTGAACCAGCCCGTCGCCATGAACAGCGGATAGATCAGCGTCTCGTCATCCGCCCGGTCCAGCGCGCCGGGCATGGCCAGCGTCGCGCCCCGGACCTGCGCACCGGGGACATGGATGCGGGCGGCCAGCGCCTCGATGGCCTGTTGCTGCGGGGCGGGGTCGCCGGGCTGGCCATGGGCGACGATCAAGACCTGGGGCGGCACCCTATGCACGGAAGGCGGCGGCAAAGGGCTCGGGGATGGCGAATTCCTCCAGCGCGCGGGCGCGGGCCATGGCGGACATCTTGCGCGCGGTCTTTTCCACGATGCGCTGCAGTTCCTCGGCGTCGCGCCCCTCGGCGAAGGGGCCCATGTACCAGCGGATGAAGGTGAAGCAGGCCACGTCCTCCAGCGCCTGCACCGCGCCGTCGCGCTTGATGCCCTGCTTGGTCAGCATCTTTTCGGCCGCCGCGACGTCTTCGTCGCCATAGCCGGCCTCGCGCATGATGCCGGCGATGCGGGCTGCGTGGCGGCGGCCCTGTTCGGTCCGCCAGGCCAGGTAGCCGGCGCGGTCCATCGGATAGGCGTCGCGCGGCAGTTGCCAGCGCTCGACATGCTGGCCGCGGCAGGCGATGCGCAGCGGTTCCGAGGCGTCGGGATAAAGCGCCTGCTGCTCGGCCGTCATGCGCTGGCCGTAGAGCAGCGCCTCGGGCTGGCCGTCGGGGCTGAGATGCGGATCGGCGGCATTGGCCTTGTCGATGGCGTCGAAGGCTTTCTGAAGGCGGGTCATGCGGTCCTCTTTTTGCGCCATCATGCCGCAGGAACGCGCGGCGTCAACGCGGATTGCCGTCCCGCGGGCGCAAGGCTAGGCTTCCGGCATGGAATGGGGCGAATTCGTATTGGCGCTGGCGGCCTTCCTGGGCTCGCATGTCATACCGGCGCGGCTGCGCGGGCCGCTGGTCGCGCGGCTGGGCAAGCGCGCCTATGTCGCCGGCTACAGCCTGCTGTCGCTGGCGCTGCTTTACTGGCTGATCCTGGCCGCGGGCCGGGCGCCCTTTGTCGAGATCTGGCCGCAGCAGCCCTGGATGCGCTGGCTGGTCAACCTGGTCATGCCGGTTGCGGTGCTGGCGGCGACCCTGGGCGGCATGGCCGGGCTGATGGCCGGCTTTACCCTGTGGGGCGCGGTGCATCTGGTCGCGAACGGCGATTTGGCGCATGTCATCCTGTTCGGGCTGTTGCTGGCCTATGCGCTGTTCGGCCTGGCGATCAGTCTGCGGCGGGGCGCGTCGCTGCGCCTGACCTGGCCGCGCCTGGCCCTGGCAGCGCTGGCCTGGGCGGCGCTGCTTTACCTGCACCTGCCGGTGATCGGCGTCAGCCCCCTGCCCTGAGCTTGGGCCAGAAGCCCGGCGGGATGCGGTCGCGACCCTCGAGCATCAGGTCGGCCAGCATCGCGGCAATGGCCGGCGCCATCGCCAGGCCGATCTTGAAGCCGCCGTTCGCGACGTAATGGCCGGGCCGCCCCGGCCATGGCCCGACCAGC
Organism: Paracoccus sp. pheM1; assembly: GCF_018499825.1. Classification (NCBI taxonomy): domain Bacteria; kingdom Pseudomonadati; phylum Pseudomonadota; class Alphaproteobacteria; order Rhodobacterales; family Paracoccaceae; genus Paracoccus; species Paracoccus sp. pheM1. Next base: position 144,245 of record NZ_JAGXCX010000001.1, on the reverse strand, counting down.
GGCGCCCGCGACCGGGCACGGGGCCGGATGCCGGCCCAGCGGTCGATCACCGGGGCATCCGCCAGCGCCGGGCACAGCACGCGGGCCTTGTCGATCACCGCCTCGAGCTGTTCGTCCGTCCGCCGGTCCAGCACGTCGCGTTCGGTGGTCGAGCCGATCGCCACCGTCCCGTCGGCATGGGGAATGACATGGATGCCGTCGGCAAAGACCTGCGGGGCATCGGCCATGTCCAGCGCCAGCAGGGCCGACTGGCCCTTGACACCATTGCCGCCAAAGGGCGCCAGCCCCGCCGCCCCGGTCGCCCAGATCGCCGGTGCATCGGGGGCGGCCTGCCCCTCGACGATCTCGCCGCCCTGGGCGCGAATCGCGGCGGCCAGCGCCGCGCCGGCCCGGCGCGGGCTGATCCGGGCAGTCAGCCGGTCCACAAGCCACAGCCCCGAGGGCGAGACCGGGACCAGCGCCGCCTGCGGCCGTTCGGTCAGCTCCATCCCCGCCCATTGCGGCCAATGGGCGCGGGCGGCCCTGATCCGCTCGGCCATGCGTGCCTCGGCGCCTGGGGCCACGGGCTGGATGCGGCCGGTGCGGGCATAGCCGGGATCGACGCCGCCCGCGGCCCCGACCTCGGCCCACCAATCCGTAGCCGCGACCAGCGCGTCCAGCTGCACCTGCTTCTTGTCGTTCCAGTTCTCGGGCGCATGCGGCGCCAGCGCGCCCACGTGCCCGCCCGAGGCGCCGGCGCCGATCCGATCCGCCTCGAACAGCCGCACCTTGCGGCCGCGCCGCGTCAGTTCCCAGGCGCAGGCCAGGCCGAAGATCCCGCCGCCCGCCACCGTGATTTCGCTTGCCATCCGGTCCCTTTCGCCGCATCTGCCGCTGCAAAGAGGAGTTAGCGCGAATGCAGCCGTCCGACCAGAGCAGCGCCGATCTGGACTGGCGCGAGGGCGCGATCCCCGTCTCGCGCCGCTTCGACGATCCCTATTTCAGCCTGAACGGCGGGCTCGACGAGACGCGCCACGTCTTCCTGGCCGGCAACGACCTGCCGGCTCGGTTGCGGCCGGGCTTTCACGTAGCCGAGCTGGGCTTCGGCACCGGGCTGAACCTGCTGGCGCTGGCCCAGGTCGCCACCGTGCCGATCCGCTTCACCAGCTTCGAGGCCTTCCCGATGAGCAGGGGCGAACTGGCCCGCGCCCATGCCGCCTTTCCCGAACTGGAGCCGCTGGCGCGCCAGCTGCGCGACAATTGGCCGCAGCCGCATTTCACCCTGGGCACCGTCGCGGCCGAGATCATCCGCGCCGATGCCCGCGACGCGCTGCCGCGCTGGCAGGGCCGCGCCGATGCCTGGTTCCTCGACGGCTTCTCGCCGGCCCGCAACCCCGAGCTTTGGGGCGAGGCGCTGATGGCCGAGGTGGCGGCCCATACCGCGCCGGGCGGCACCTTCGCCACCTATACCGCGGCGGGCCATGTGCGCCGGGCGCTGGCGGCGGCGGGCTTCGCGGTCAGCCGCGCCCCCGGCTTCGCCGGCAAGCGCCACATGAGCCGCGGCCAGCTCTAGCGCCGCACCCGCGGGATGCGCGAGGGGGCATAGCTCGGTGCATGCGGCGGCCGGCCATGGGTGCGCCGCCAGAAGTCCGGCCCGCCCCGGCGCAAAAAGACCGGCACCGCCAGCACGATCCCGGCCAGGAAACCGGCAGCATGGGCGACATAGGCCACGCCGTCGTCGACCATGCTGGCACTGGCCAAGAGCTGGATGCCGAACCAGGCCAGCAGCAGCACCCAGGCCGGGATGGTGAAGCGGCGGATGATGACGATGATGATGGCGATCACGTCGACGCGGGCGCGCGGGAACATCAGCAGGTATCCCCCCATCACCCCGGCGATGGCGCCCGAGGCGCCGACCATGGGAATGTCGTCCATCGGAACCGCGGCGATCTGCGCCCCCGCCGCGGCAAGCCCGCAGGCCAGGTAGAAGACCAGGAAGCCCAGCCCGCCCATCTGGTCCTCGAGGTTGTCGCCAAAGACCCACAGGAACAGCATGTTGCCGGCAAGATGCAGGATCCCGGCATGCAGGAACATATGAGTGGCCAGCCCCCACAGCCATTCGCCATGGGCGATGGCGACAGGGTAAAGCGCCAGCCGGTGCCACAGCCCGACCTGCCCGCCCGCCCAGGGCATGGTGATCAGGAACATCGCCACGTTCAGCAGGATCAGCGCATGGGTGACATAGGGCGTGCGCGCCGAGGGGTTATGGTCGCGGATCGGGAACATGGCCACAGCCTGAAGCATCGCATGGGCGCGCGCAAGCGGGCCTGTTCGGATCGCCGGGCCGCGTATAGCATCACCTGCGAATCGCATCGAGGAGGGGCCGATGACCAGCCTGACCGACCGCAGGAACGCCGCCATCTCGCGCGGGGTGGGCATGACCACGCAGGTCTATGCCGAGCGCGCCGAGAATGCCGAGATCTGGGACAAGGACGGCAATCGCTATATCGACTTCGCCGCCGGCATCGCCGTGGTCAATACCGGCCACCGCCACCCGCGGGTGGTCGAAGCGGTGAAGGCGCAGCTCGACCGCTTCACCCATACCTGCCACCAGGTCGTGCCCTATGAAAACTACGTCGCCCTGGCCGAGCGGCTGAACGCGCTCGTCCCCGGCGAGGGGCCAAGGAAGACCGCCTTCTACACCACCGGCGCCGAGGCGGTCGAGAACGCGGTCAAGATCGCCCGCCACCACACCGGCCGCGCCGGCGTCATCGCCTTTGCCGGCGGCTTCCATGGCCGCACCTTCCTGGGCATGTCGCTGACCGGCAAGGTCCAGCCCTACAAGGCCGGGTTCGGACCGATGATGAACGACATCTGGCACCTGCCCTTCCCGAACGAACTGCACGGCGTCACGGCCGAGGACGCGCTGGCCGCGCTCGACCGGCTGTTCAAGGCCGACATCGACCCCTCGCGCGTCGCCGCCATCATCGTCGAGCCGGTGCAGGGCGAGGGCGGCTTCTACGAAGCGCCGCCGGGCTTCATCCAGCGCCTGCGCCAGATCTGCGACCAGTATTCCATCCTGCTCATCGCCGACGAGGTGCAGACCGGCTTCGCCCGCACCGGCAAGCTGTTCGCGATGGAACACCACGGCGTCGCCACCGACCTGACCTGCATGGCCAAGGGGCTGGGCGGCGGGTTGCCGATCAGCGCCGTCACCGGCCGCGCCGACGTCATGGACAGCCCTGCACCGGGCGGCCTGGGCGGCACCTATGCCGGCAACCCGCTGGCGGTCGCCGCCGCCCATGCCGTGCTGGACGTGATCGCGGACGAGGGGCTTTGCGACCGCGCCACCCGCCTCGGCCAGCGGCTCAAGCAGCGCCTGGCCGGGATCGCCGAGACCGTGCCCGAGATCGTGGACATCCGCGGCCCCGGCTTCATGAACGCGGTCGAGTTCAACATCGCCGGCACCGACAGGCCCAGCCCGGATTTCGCCAACCGCGTCCGGGAAGAGGCGCTGGCGCGCAAGCTGATCCTGCTGACCTGCGGTGTCCATGGCAATGTGATCCGCTTCCTCGCGCCGCTGACCATCCCCGACGCGGTCTTCGACGAGGCGCTGGACATCCTCGAGGCATCCATCCAGGCCGCCCGCGGCTGATTGCGCGCTTTCACCGTTTCGCAAATACTCCTGCGGCCGCGCCCAGGGGCAGCGTCGGCTGGGTATTTGGAAAACGGAAAGAACCGCCCCGCAAACCGCGGCGCGCCCGGTGCTTCTTCGTTGTCCAAATACCCATGCGGCAGTGACCGCTGGCGCCGCCGCATGGGTATTTGGACAACAGAGAAGATGCGAAGGTTCGGCACCGGATCATGACGAGCCGGACCGGGGAGGCGTCGCACACCTGTTTTCGTTTTTCGACTAGCCGACCAGAAGGCGGCGGGCGTTCAGGCCAGCGCCTTCGAGCCCATGGCCAGGAATTTCTGCCGCCGGTCGCGGATCAGCTCGGCGGGCTTCCGGCCGGACAGCTCGCCCAGCATGGCCGCGATCGCCTCTCCCACCGCCGCGACCGCCTCGGCGGGTGCGCGCTGCGCACCGCCCATGGGTTCGGCGATGATGCGGTCGATTACCTCGAGCTTCTTCAGATCCTGCGCCGTCAGCTTCAGCGCATGCGCCGCCTCGCGCATCTTCTCGGCATCCTTCCACAGGATCGAGGCGCAGCCCTCGGGCGAGATCACCGAATAGATCGAATGCTCCAGCATGGCGATGCGGTTCGCCGTGGCAAAGGCCACCGCCCCGCCCGAGCCGCCCTCGCCGATGATGACCGAAACCAGCGGCACGCCGATCTGCAGGCATTTCTCGGTCGAGCGGGCGATGGCCTCGGACTGCCCGCGTTCCTCGGCGCCCTTGCCGGGATAGGCGCCGGGGGTGTCGACCAGCGTGATCACCGGCAGGCGGAAGCGGTCGGCGACATCCATCAGCCGGATCGCCTTGCGATAGCCCTCGGGGCGGGCCATGCCGAAATTGTGAAAGATGCGCGACTTGGTGTCATTGCCCTTTTCATGGCCGATGACGACGCAGGGCTGGTCCTTGAACCGCGCCAGCCCGCCCATGACCGCGTGATCCTCGCCAAAGGCGCGGTCGCCGGCGAGCGGCGTGTATTCGGTGAAAAGCGCCTCGATGTAGTCGCGGCAATGCGGCCGTTCGGGGTGGCGGGCGACCTGCGTCTTGCGCCAGGGATCGAGCTGCCGGTAGAGGTCGCGCAGCATCTCCTCGGCCTTGCGGTCCAGGGCCGCCGCCTCCTTTTCCAGATCGACGCCCTCGCCCTTTCGGGCCAGCGCCCGCAGTTCCTCGGCCTTGCCCTCAAGATCGGCAAGGGGCTTTTCGAACTCCAGGTAAGTCATGCAGGGCTCCGCGCTGTCATCCGGTCGTCTGGTCCGCGCCCTATATGATCGCCGCAGGGCGGGATTGCAACGTCAGCCTTGCCACCGCGACAGCGCGTCCTCGTCCTCGGCTCGGGCATCGACCCAGGCGCCGGGGCCGTCCGGGCCGATCTCGCGCTTCCAGAAGGGGGCGCGGGATTTCAGCCAGTCCATCAGGTATTCCGCCGCCTCGAAGGCCGCCGCGCGGTGGCGGGCGGCGGTGGCGACCATCATGATCGGCTCGCCCACCGCCAGCCGGCCATGGCGGTGCAGGATGCGCCAGTCGTCCAGCGCAAAGCGCCGCGCCGCCTCTTGGCCATAGGCGGCCAGCGCCTTTTCGGTCATGCCGGGGTAATGCTCGATCTCCAGCGCGACCAGCCGGCCGCCTTCGTCGCGCACAAGCCCGGTGAAGGTGACGACCGCGCCCGAGCCCGCGCCGAAGCCCGCCAGTTCGGCGGCAAGCTCGAAAGGCGCAGCCTGGACCCTGGCCGACATCTCAGCCCCCGGTCATCGGCGGGAAGAAGGCGACCTCGCGCACCCCCGCCAGGGGCGCGTCCAGGTCGGCCAGTTCCTGGTCGACGGCCACGCGCACCGCCGACAGGTCGGCCAGCGCCGTGGCATGCCATTCGTCCATGGCGGCAAGCTGCGCGACCAGATCGCGCACGGTCGCGGCCTCGGTCTCGATCCGCTCGCGCGGCTGGCCGATGCGTTCGCGCAGCCAGGCGAAATACAGCACGTCAAGCGCCATGGTCATCCCTCAGGAAGGGCCGGGCCTTGGCGAAATAGTCCCAGCCGGTGATCGCGGTCAGCACCGCGGCGATCCAGATCAGCGCCAGCCCGGCCTGGGTCGCCAGGTCCGACCAGTTGTCGGACCAGGGCAGGCTGGTCTCGCCCACCAGGGGCGGGTGGCCGGTTTCATAATAGTTCAGCCCGGTCCCCAGGAAAAGCACGGCGATCGCCACCATCTGCGCCGTGGTCTTCCACTTGGCAAGCTTGGTGACCTTGAGCAGCCGGGCCTTGTCGCCCAGGAATTCGCGCAGGCCCGAGACGAAGACCTCGCGGAACAGGATCACCGTCGCGGGCAGGATCAGCCAGGGATTCATGCCGGAATAGCCGGTGATGACCACCACGGCGATGATGACCATGGCCTTGTCGGCGATGGGGTCCATGGCGGCACCGAAGCGGCTTTCCTGGCCCCAGGCGCGGGCCAGGTAGCCGTCGAACCAGTCGGTCACGGCCGCGACCAGGAACAGCGCCAGCGCCGCGAAATCGGCGAACGGCCGGCTGAGGAAAAAGAACATCAGCGGCACCAGCGGCGCGGCCGCAAGTCGCAAAACGGTCAGGATATTGGGCAATGTCCAGCGCATGGGGGCAATCTAGGCTTTCGGCGCGGCGGGGGGAAGGGGGCCCGAGGCCATCAGTCGCATCCCGCTGTCAGGCCGGATCGCCCTGCCCCGCCGCGCCGTGGTCATGGGTGCAAAGATCATGGTTGCCCAGCACCTCGATCACCCGGCAGTCGGCGATGGTGCCGCAGGCGCATTGCGCCAGCATGCGCTGCAATTCGTCGCGCAACACCGTCAGCCGGGCGATGCGGCATTGACCGCCGCAAGCTGGCGGCCGGCGATCTCGTCGGCGGCGGCGCAGGGGATGTCCGGCCGGTCCGACAGGCTCAGCAACTCGCGGATCGCCTCGAGCGGGAAGCCCAGGTCGCGGGCATGGCGGATGAAGGCCAGCCGCTCTTGCACCTTCGGCGTGTAAAGCCGCTGGTTGCCCGCCGTCCGCTCGGGCTGGGGCAAAAGGCCGATCTGTTCGTAATAGCGGATCGTCGGCACCTTCACCCCGGTCGCCCGGCTGAGTTTTCCGATGGAGAGCATGAGAAACCCCTTGAAGCTCTAGTTGCTGGAGCACCTAGGTTCCCGAATCATCGAGGACAAGGCCCGCGGTCTGCGCGGGCAGGAGATGAACGATGCGTGACGAAAATGCCGAACGGGTCGAATGGACGGTGACGGGCATGGACTGCGCCGCCTGCACCCGCAAGATCACCGCGGCGGTCGAGCGGATGCCGGGGGTGGGCGAGGTCTCGGTCGGGCTGATGGCCGAGAAGCTGTCGCTGACGCTGCACCCGGAGGGGGCGAGCCGCGACCAGATCGAGGACACGGTTCGGCGCCTGGGCTTTGGCATCGCGCCGCGCGGGCAGGAGGCACCGCGCAAGAAGGCCTTCGTGCTGCCCGATGCCGCGCCTGCGGCGGCCGTGGCACCGGCAGCCGCCCCGGCCACGCATGGCCACGACCATGGCGCTGCCCGCGGCCAGAGATGGCATCGCACCGCCAAGGGCCGGCTGGTCGTCACGACCGGCGTGCTGCTGGCCGCGGCCTGGGCCTTCGAGCTGTTGACCACGGCCGAATGGGGCTATTGGGCCTTCCTGCTGGCCTGCGTGATCGGCGTCGCCCCGGTGGCGAAGCGCGCCTTCGCGGCGCTGCGCATGGGCCAGCCCTTCACCATCGAAAGCCTGATGACCATCGCCGCCGTCGGCGCCCTCTTCATCGGTGCGGCCGAGGAGGCGGCGCTGGTCGTGTTCCTGTTCGCCCTGGGCGAGGTGCTGGAGGGCGTCGCCGCCGGCCGGGCGCGCGACGGCATCCGGGCGCTGGCCGATCTGGTGCCCAAGACCGCGCTGCTGGAGGTGAACGGCAAGACGCGGGAGGTTCCCGCCGACAGCCTGGGGATCGGCCAGGTCGTGCTGGTCCGTCCCGGCGACCGCATCCCCGCCGATGGCGCGATCGCCGAGGGCACGAGCGGCATCGACGACAGCCCGGTGACCGGCGAGAGCGTGCCGGTGACCAAGGGACCGGGGGACGGGGTTTTCGCCGGCTCGATCAATACCGAGGCGGCGCTGCGCGTGCGCGTCATGCGCGAGCCTGCGGACAACACCATCGCCCGCATCATCCGGCTGGTCGAGGAGGCCGAGGAAGCCCGCGCGCCCACCGAGCGCTTCATCGACCGCTTCAGTCGCTGGTACATGCCCGCCGTGGTGGCGGTCTCGGCGCTGGTGGTGCTGGTGCCGCCGCTGGCATTCGGCGCGGACTGGGGGAGCTGGATCTATCGCGGCCTGGCGCTGCTGCTGATCGGCTGCCCTTGCGCGCTGGTGATCTCGGTCCCGGCCTCGATCGCCTCCTCGCTCTCGGCCGGGGCGAAGCGCGGGCTGTTGATGAAGGGCGGCGCGGTGATCGAGGCCGCGGCCAAGGTCAACCAAGTCGCCTTCGACAAGACCGGCACGCTGACGCATGGCCGGCCGGTGGTCACCGACCTGGTGCCGGCCGCCGGCGTGGACGAGGCCGGGCTGCTGGCGGTGGCGGGCGGGGTCGAGGCCGGCTCCAGCCATCCGCTGGCGCGGGCCATCCTGGCGCGTGCCGCCGAGGCGGGCGTGGCCCCGCTGCCCGCGCGCGAGGCGCGGGCGCTGGTGGGCCGGGGGGTCGAGGCGGTCGTCGCGGACGAGCCCGCATGGGTCTCCTCGCCCCGCCATGCCGCCGAGCAGGGCGGAATCGAAACCGATGCGATCCGCCGCGCCATCGCGCTGGAAAGCGAGGGCAAGACCGTGGTCGCGGTCTTTCGCGCGCGCCGCCCCCTGGGGTTGATCGCCATGCGCGACGAGCCGCGCGCCGATGCCGCCGAGGCGATGGCCCAGCTTCGCGCGCTGGATGTCGGCGCGGTCATGCTGACCGGCGACAACCCGCGCACCGCCGAGGCCATCGCGGGCGCCCTTGGCATGGACCATCGCGCCGGGATGCTGCCCGAAGGCAAGCTGGCCGCGATCCGCGACATGGCCGCGCAGGGGGGCGTGATGATGATCGGCGACGGCATCAACGACGCCCCGGCGCTGAAGCAGGCGAGCGTGGGGGTGGCGATGGGCTCGGGCACCGACGTGGCGCTGGAGACGGCGGATGCGGCGATCCTGCGCGACCGGGTGGCGGACGTTCCGGCGCTGATCCGGCTGGCGCGGGCGACGATGGGCAACATCCGCCAGAACGTCGCCATCGCGCTGGGGCTGAAGGCGGTGTTCCTGGTGACCTCGGTCCTCGGCATCACCGGGCTGTGGATCGCCATCCTGGCCGATACCGGCGCGACCGTGCTGGTCACGCTCAACGCCCTGCGCCTGCTGGGCCACGACCCCGGCAAGGCGGGCTAGGGTCGATCCGCCAGGCGCGCTGCTTGTCGGGGTCGGCCGCCTGGCGATCCCTCCAGGGTCGAAGGGCCGGTCCGGCGGGAAGGATCTGCCGCTTAGGCCGCGCGAACCTCTGGACATTCTGGGAATAGCGCCCGGCCACAAGCCTGATCAGGTCAAAGTTGCCCTTGCAGCATATGCGCCGCAAGATATGGCCGACAAAGGCAGAGAACCGTCCGTTCTTGAGAGCTTGAGCAATAGTGACACAAGCGCACCCTTTAAAGAATATAAGATGATATTCCATATGCCGACATCGACACCTATCAAGATCGAATATCCGGGACGGTGTTAGCTAAAACGTAGCTTTGGGCGGAACAATCGCACCAGTGAACGGATCCGGATGAATTATCCACTCCTTCCTCCAGGCATCAGTTTGAGGGCATCGCGTACGATCCAATACTACGGCCAATTTGATCAGCCGCGCATCAGCGAGATTGTTGCTGATCTGACGGCGAAGATTGGTGTCCCTCCGCTTCAGATCACCACGGTTAGGCACAAGTATCGGCGGCAGTTTGCGAACGGCGTCCAAGTTCTCGATAGCGCTGATCAAGAGCATGAGTGCTATGAGTATATCGGCAAAGGACGCGATGAGACCGGGATTAAAAACATTAATGAGAACGGCCGGCGCGATGTCGTCCCGATCATTGAATTTGGCACGGGGATTTCGGGCGACCGCGCTAAACGCATTCAGTTCGCCCTCTGGGATAATGAGCACGGCAAAGGCCAATCTTGATGCTTATTTTCAGCTCTTTGTCGATTATGCACGACGCTATCAGGAGGAAATCGGCGACACATCCTCGATCTGTGATTACCCTCATCCTGGAGGTGAACCTGTCATCTGCCCTCAATCCATCCGTGAGCCGCACCGATGTTTCGGTGCGGCCCATGTAATTATTGACTCCCCACAATACCCTAAGCCGGCATGCTGAATATCGCTGCGACACAATCAGGAGAAGGCCCATGAATGGGATTGGTAAATCGATATAGTTCTCTCAACCGCAGTCCTGATAAGGATGATTGTCGGTCTTATTGTCCTGCTCGCGCTGCTCCCCCCGCATCGCCCTTGGTGACCACTTCGTAAATGAAGCCTCGAGGGACATGATAATCGGCATCTTCAAGGAAATGAATGTGATCGAGTTCATTTCCGCCATGCGCGCGCCCACGCTCCGCGCCCCTGAAACATCCAAGCCGATCATGGGGCTGACAAGCCTTTCCATCTAGATCTTGCCTGTAGCTGTTTTTGGCGGCGCCGCTATTTCTGCCATAAGCAACGCAAATCACTACGTTGCGATGTTTGACGTGGTTTCCGCTCCCGCAGCGATAGCCCTATCGATCGGGCTGACTACCGGCATGTCCGATCTTAACGGCTATGCCAGGAATTATATAATCACTTCTGGCGGGGCGAGCTATTCCGAGTGGGCGGCCAGAATATACGATACTGGTATAGCTGCCGGATGTCAGATAATCTTGGAAGGCTGCCAAAGCCGATCTATCCACACTGGGGAATGATGCTAGCGCATCTTTCTACCGTTATCCCATTCACTTTGTTCATGTCGCATATGTTCGTGGCGCGGCAAAAAATCGTTCAAAAGGATAAAATCAAAAACTGCACCCAAGAGGGCAAAAAATGAACCGCTAAGCTAAAAGCAGGAGAAAACCTTGATTGGAAAAGGCGCCGCAACGGTAAGGATGAAAGCAGCTTCGCGATCGTATAGCCTGAAAGGCTCGTCAGCTGCGATGGGAAAATTCCGCAATCTCTGCACTTAGAACCTGACACTTCAATGAAAGGCGGCCGTGGAATAAACCCACACCCACCTTTTTCGTTATCCAACTGCAAGAATGTATATGGCTCCGGTGCCGCGTGAGACGCGCGGTTAGATCATTATATCAACGTCCTGATCCAGCTGAGTTAAAAGCTCCATCAGCCGATCCGCTTGTCGTTGACTACCCAGCCCGCCTGGCTGCGCAGCACTTCAACCGCTGCGGCTTTGCCACGATCTCATCTGGCTTGTGCCGCTTCTGTGCCGTTGCACCCCTCCTTTATGGCAAAAACATACTCCGAGGTGGACGCGTTGAAAGGGGAGCTTCCGGGATGAAACAGTGCATTCGGAGCCACAGTCTGCATCGTCATCCCATGGTTGGCTGATCGCTACGCGGCGGGCGGGGACTGGCGCGCTGGCATGGGGGATAGGAGAGAAGATCGACGTGACGTTCCTCCGTCATGTTGTTGCTCACGGCTATGCTTCCTACCTGGATTCCACCGAAATGCAGAAGATTGGAAAAGACCCGTTCCTCGTCGCCTAAGCCATTGGCAAGTCAGATCGCACTGTGGTCAAGAGAGAGCCACCCAAGCCGTCGAAGCAGCGCACCAATCGGAAAGTGCCCGATGTGGGCAATGTCTGTGGCGTTACTTGGCTGAATGATTTCGGGTTATCGAGGGGCCGATTTCAGAATCAGGCGATGTGCAGGGGAATATTTGCACCCGTTGCACCGAATCGAAAGCCCCGACTTTCGCCCAATTCCATGAGGCATCGCATAGTCTGGCGAGGAAATCTTCTCGGCCTCGCCAAGACCAGAAACGTGACCGGCCTTGATGATGGGATGAATGCGGGAAACCCCACAGAAAACCCTATAAAAACATAATTCTATGCGGATTTTCTGGTGGAGCCGAGGGGAATCGAACCCCTGACCTCATCATTGCGAACGATGCGCTCTACCAACTGAGCTACGGCCCCATCGGCGTGCTATCTCGCGCAAGCGCCGGGGCTTGTCAAGGGGCCGCAAGACCTGTTTCGAAGCTTTCTGCTCCGCCCCCTGCCGCGGGAAAACCCCGCCGAAACATCGGCGGGGCAGGACGCATCATTCGGCCGCCTCGGCATAATCCTCGACCGGGGGGCAGGTGCAGACCAGGTTGCGGTCGCCATAGGCATTGTCCACCCGCCCGACCGGAGGCCAGTACTTGTCCACCCGGAAGGCGCCCGGCGGGAAACAGCCCTGCTCGCGCGAATAGGCGCGGTCCCAGTCGGCGACCAGATCCTCGACCGTATGCGGCGCATGACGCAGGGGCGACGCCTCGGCACCGATCCGGCCCTCGGCGATCTCGGTGATCTCGTCGCGGATCGCCAGGAAGGCGGTGACCAGCCGGTCGATCTCGGCCTTGGTTTCCGATTCGGTCGGCTCGACCATCAGCGTGCCGGCGACCGGCCAGCTCATCGTCGGCGCGTGGAAACCGTTGTCGATCAGCCGCTTGGCGATGTCGTCCACGGTCACGCCATGCTCCTGGAAGGGCCGGGTGTCCAGGATGCATTCATGCGCCACCCGGCCGCGATTGCCCATGAACAGCACCGGATAGGCGCCGGCCAGGCGGCTTGCGACATAATTCGCGTTCAGGATCGCGACCCGCGTCGCCTGCGTCAGCCCGGCGCCGCCCATCATCAGGATATAGGCCCAGGAGATCAGCAGGATCGAGGCAGAGCCCCAGGGCGCCGCCGAGACCGCGCCCGAACCCGTCCGCGGATCGGCGGGCAGGAAGGGCGCCAGATGCGCCTTGACCCCGATGGGCCCCATGCCGGGACCGCCGCCGCCATGCGGGATGGCAAAGGTCTTGTGCAGGTTCAGGTGGCTGACATCGCCGCCGATCTCGCCCGGCCGCACCAGCCCCACCAGCGCGTTCATGTTGGCGCCGTCGATATAGACCTGGCCGCCATGGTCATGGGTGATGCGGCAGACCTCGCGCAGCGTGTCCTCGAAGACGCCATGCGTCGAGGGATAGGTGATCATCACCGCCGACAGCCGGTCGCCGGCCTTCGCCGCATGTGCGGCGAAATCCTCCAGGTCGATGTCGCCGTTCGGCGCCGATTTCACCACCACGACCTTCATCCCCGCCATCTGCGCGCTGGCCGGGTTGGTGCCATGGGCGCTGACCGGGATCAGGCAGATATCGCGATCCTCGCCCCGCGACTTGTGATAGGCGGCGATGGTCAGCAGCCCGGCATATTCGCCCTGCGCGCCGCTGTTCGGCTGCAGGGAAAACGCGTCATAGCCGGTGATCGCGCACAGCTTCTCGGTCAGGTCGGCAAAGACCTCGTGATAGCCGGCCGCCTGGTCCTCGGGGGCAAAGGGATGCAGCGCACCGAACTCGGGCCATGTGATCGGCATCATCTCGGCAGCGGCGTTCAGCTTCATGGTGCAGGAACCCAGCGGGATCATCGCCCGATCCAGCGCCAGGTCGCGGTCGCTGAGCCTGCGCATATAGCGCATCATCTCGGATTCCGCCCGGTTCATGTGGAAGACCGGATGGGTCAGGTAGTCGCTTTCGCGGATCAGCGCCTCGGGGATCGCGGGCGTCGCGGCCGGCCGGGCCGGGTCGGTGATGCCGAAAGCGTCCAGCACCCGCGCGATCACCCCCGCATCCGTGGTCTCGTCGACCGAGATCCCGACCCGGTCGCGCCCGACCTGGCGCAGGTTGATGCCGCGATGCCGGGCGGCGGCCAGGATCCCCGCCTGCCCCACGCCCACCCGCACGGTGATGGTGTCGAAGAACGCCTCGGGCTGGACCTCGGCCCCGGCGGCGCGCAGCGCCTCGGCCAGCGTCGCCGCGTTCAGATGCACCCGCTGGGCGATGGCGCGCAGGCCGACCGGCCCGTGAAACACGGCATAGAAGCTCGCCATCACCGCCAGCAGCGCCTGCGCGGTGCAGACGTTCGAGGTCGCCTTCTCGCGCCGGATATGCTGTTCGCGCGTCTGCAGCGACAGGCGATAGGCGCGGTTGCCCTTGGCGTCGATCGACACGCCGACGATCCGCCCCGGCATGGCGCGCTTCATCTCGTCGCGGCAGGCCATGAAGCCGGCATGCGGCCCGCCATAGCCCATGGGCACGCCGAAGCGCTGCGCCGAGCCGATGGCGATGTCGGCACCCATCGCGCCCGGCTCCTTCAGCACGCAAAGCGCCAGCAGGTCGGTCGCCATGATCGCCACCGCGCCCGCGGCATGCAGCGCCGCGATCTCGGCGGTATAGTCCCGGACCTCGCCGAAAGTGCCGGGATACTGGAAGATCGCCCCGAACACGGCCGACGGATCGCATTCCGTGCCGCGGACGATCTCAATCCCCAGCGGCGCGGCGCGGGTCTCGATCACGGCGATGGTCTGGGGATGCAGGCTCTCGCTGACGAAGAACGCAGGCGCCTTGGACTTGGCCACGCGCTGCGCCATGGCCATGGCCTCGGCGGCGGCAGTGGCCTCGTCCAGCAGGCTGGCATTGGCCACCGGCAGCCCGGTCAGGTCGGCGACCATGGTCTGGAAGTTCAGCAGCGCCTCCAGCCGGCCCTGGGCGATCTCGGGCTGATAGGGGGTGTAGGCGGTATACCAGGCCGGGTTCTCCAGGATATTGCGCTGGATCGCCGGCGGCGTCACCGTGCCGTAATAGCCCTGCCCGATCAGGCTGGTCATGACCCGGTTCCTGGCCGCCACCTCGCGCATGCGCTGCAAAAGCGCCGCCTCGGACAGCGCCGGCCAGTCCAGGGCCTCGGCCTGCCGGATGCTGGCCGGCACGGTCTGGCCGATCAGCTCATCCAGCGTCTCGGCGCCCACGACCTTCAGCATCGCCGCCATCTCGGCCGGGGACGGCCCGATGTGGCGGCGATTGGCGAAATCGTCGGGATCATAGTCGGTCGGGGTCCATTTACCCATCACTGGCCTCGATGCATCAGTATATCCACGGGGACGGTCCCGGAGATCGCGCGGGCCCGAAACGCCCGCCTTTCTCCGTTCTCCAAATACTCTCGGGGGTCCGGGGGCAGACAGCCCCCGGCTTCCGCCGGGCCGCCAGGCCCGGCAATCTCAGCCGATCAGCGCCTGGTAGCCCGCCTCGTCCAGGAAACCGGACAGGTCGACCGAAGCCGGCTTGATGCGAAAGAACCAGGCCGCCATCGGATCCTCGTTCACCGCGCCGGGCGCGTCGGGCAGCGCCTCGTTGACGGCGGTGATGACGCCCGCGACCGGCGCCACGATGTCCGAGGCCGCCTTGACCGATTCGATCACCACGATCTCCTCGCCCGCCTCGACCTCGCGGCCGACCTCGGGCAGCTCGACGAAGACGACGTCGCCCAGCTGCTCGCTGGCATGCGCCGTGATGCCGACGACGATCTCGTCGCCGTCCTGTTTCAACCATTCGTGGTCTTCGGTGTATTTCAACATGCCTGGCCTCTCAGCGCCTGTAGCTTGGTTGATGGAAGGGAAGCGGGGTGATCGTCGCCGGCAGCCGCCGGCCGCGCAATTCGGCCCAGACGGTGGCGCCGGGGGCAAGCCGCGCGGGCAGGATCGCCATGGCGATCGGCCCGCCGACCGAGGGGCCGAAGCCGCCCGAGCAGACCTTGCCCAGCAGGGCGCCGCCCTCGGCCGCGTCGAAGATCCCGACCCCCTCGCGGATCGGCGCGCGGCCCTCGGGGCGCAGGCCCGTGCGGCTCTGGGCGGGGCCTCGGGCCAGTTCCTCCAGCACGGCATCCGCGCCGGGAAAGCCGCCCGCGCGGGCGCCGCCGGCGCGCCGCGCCTTGGGGATCGACCAGCCGAGCCCCGCCTCGCCGGGCAGGGTCGAGCCGTCCATGTCATGGCCGTAAAGCGGCATCCCCGCCTCCAGCCGCAGGCTGTCGCGGGCGCCCAGCCCGATGGGCGCGACCTCGGGCTCGGCCAGCAGCGCCTCGGCCAGGGCGACCACCCGGTCCTCGGGCACGGAAATCTCGAACCCGTCCTCGCCGGTATAGCCCGAGCGGCTGACCCAGAGCGTCGCGCCCTGCCAGTCGAACTCGGCCACGTCCATGAAGCGCATCGCCGCCACGCCGGGAACCAGCCGCGCCAGCACCGCCTCGGCCTCCGGCCCCTGCAGCGCCAGCAGCCCGCGATCCGTCACCGGCTCGACCGAAATCCCCCGCGCCTCCAGCTGGCGCAGATGGGCGATGTCCTGCTCGGCGCAGGCGGCGTTCACCACCAGCAGCAGGTGGTCGCCCTTGTTGGCGATCATCAGGTCGTCGAGGATGCCGCCCGCCTCATTGGTGAACAGCCCGTAGCGCTGCCGCCCCTGGGCCAGGCCCAGGATGTCGGCGGGCACCAGCGCCTCCAGCGCCTCGGCCGCCCCCGGCCCGCGCAGGATCACCTGGCCCATGTGGCTGACGTCGAACAGCCCGGCATGGGCGCGGGTATGCAGATGCTCGTTCAGCACGCCCATCGGATATTGCACCGGCATCTCCCAGCCGGCAAAGGGCACCATCTTCGCGCCGCGCGAAAGGTGCAGGTCGTATAGCGTCGTGCGCCGAAACTCGGCCATGGGCATCCCCCTTTTCTGCGGACGGACCTGTCCCGGCCGCTGCGATGCCCCCTCTGTCCCTACCCCGAAGCGGGGGCGCCTGATATCGTTATCCCTTCGGCGGGCGGCTGATGCCGCCTCTCTCCAGAGCGTTCGGCGGAAAACGGTCCCTTTGCCTGAGAGATTCCTGGGGCGGTTGCTCCTTCGGCCCTGGCTTTTCGCCAATGTCTCCCGATTTCCGACTTTCGTCGTAGCCGGGCGGCAGGATTCTGGCAAGAGCCTTCTGCCGCCCGGTTTTTCAGACCGTGACGTTCAGCGCGCCCCCGTCCAGCAGGATGTTCTGACCGACCATGAACCGCGCCTGCTGGCTGCACAGGAAGGCGCAGGCGGCGCCGAAATCCTCGGGGCGGCCATAGCTGCGGGTCGGGATCGTCGCCTCGCGCCGGCGGCGGGCCTCGTCGAGGTCGATGCCCTCGGCCCTGGCCACGCCCGAATCGAGGCTGACGGCGCGGTCGGTGGCATGGATGCCGGGCAGCAGGTTGTTCACCACCACGCCATGCGGCGCCACCTGCCGCGACATGCCGGCGACAAAGCCGGTCAGCCCGGCGCGGGCGGTGTTCGACAGCCCCAGCACCGCGATGGGCGAGCGCACGGATTGCGAGGTGATGTTGACCACCCGGCCCCAGCCGCGCTCCATCATGCCCGGCACCAGCGCCTGCATCAGCGCGATGGCGGTCAGCATGTTGGCGTCGATGGCCTTGATGAAATCCTCGCGCGACCAGTCGGTCCAGGTGCCGGGCGGCGGGCCGCCGGCATTGTTGACCAGGATGTCGGCCTGGCCGCCCAGGGCCTCCAGCACGGCGGCGCGGCCCTCTTCGGTGGTGATGTCGGCGGCGACCGGCGTGACCGAAACGCCATGCCGCGACGCGATGTCGCGCGCGGCCGCCTCCAGCGCCTCGGCGCCGCGGGCGTTGACGACCAGATCGACCCCGGCCTCGGCCAGGGCTTCGGCGCAGGCCCGGCCCAGCCCCTTCGACGCGGCGCAGACAAGCCCCTTCTTGCCCCTGATCCCCAGATCCATGGCTTCCCTCCTGTTCAGTTCGCCGCCAAGGAAGCGCGGGGCGCGCGGATTGTCCAGTTCAGAAGCAGAGGATCTCGGCCTCGGCCTCGGCGCGGCGGAAATTGGCGACGATGTCGTTGACGGCGATGCCCTGGCGAAAGATGCCGGCGCGCTCGCCCGGCGTCTGGCGCATGGCCAGCACCGTCTCGGCCTTGACGTAGTCGTCATAGGGCAGGATCTCGGCGATCTGGTCGATGGCGCAGCTGCACCGCTCCAGCATCTCGCGGGTCTGGCCGTTCGCCGCCATGCAGACAAAGACGTAATCGGCCCGCGCATTGGTCGGATAGTCGTTGATCGCCTGCGCCCAGGCCATGCCGGCCGAAAGCGTCAGGGCTGCCGTCAGGGTTGCCCGGATCATTTCAACACCATTTCGCTGTGATAGGCCGGCCGCCCGCCGGCCAGCGGGCCGGTCTCGGCCAGCATGCGCCGGATCGGCCGTTTCGGATCGTCCAGGGTGAAGCGCAGCTCCAGCGTGTCGAAGCCGGCCATGCGCCCGCGATTCTCGTCCTGCGCGAAGGGCGTGAAGACGGCGACGGTCGCCTCGCCCTCGCGCCGGACCGCGCCGTCGCGAAACAGCGCATCCTTCAGCCGGTTGCGGATATAGAACGGGCTGCCCCCGGTCAGCGCCGCCATGTCCCGCGCGATGGTTTCCAGAAAGAAGGTCAGCGCCGGATCGCCGCCCGAGGCCGGGAAGGGGCCGATCCTGCGCGTGATGCGCGGCGTCTGCTCGGTCAGCTCCAGCGCCGGCGGGCCGTCCGCGGCGTCCGGGGCGACGGCTGCCAGCGTGACGGTGCCCTCGCCCAGCGGGGCAAAGCCCCCGGCCTCGGGGCCGGTCTGGCGCAGCGTCCAGACCAGCGGTCCCTGCGACAGATCCCAGGGCCCACGCTCGGCAAAGACCAGGTCGCCCGCCTCGCCCGCCCGAAGCGGCGTGGCCAGCAGCGCGATCAGCGCCAGTCCTCGCAAGACGTTCATCCCGGTCCTTCCTTCCCTGTCAGCGACCCTGCCCCCGTCCGGGCCGCGGCGAAAGCCCGCCGCCGGCCGCCTGCTGCTTTGGTCTTAGGCCAGCATCCGCTGCAGCATGGCCTGCAGGTCCTCGGGGCGCACCGGCTTTTCCAGCAGGGGCACGCCCATCTTCTGGCACGCGCCGCCCAGCTCCGGCCCCCGCCGGGCCGAGACGACGATGGCCGGCACCGCCTGCCCGGCCGCCCTGCGCAAGGCCGCGATGGCCTGCAGGCCGGTGTCGCCATTGTCGAGGTTGTAGTCGGCGATCACCACGTCCGGCGGCTCGTCGCCCATCTGCGCCAGGGCCTCGGCGATGCCGCCCGAGACGCGGGCGACCATGCCCAGCCGGTCCTGCAGCACCAGTTGCAGGGCGCGGCGCATGGCGTCGTCGTTCTCGACCACCAGCGCCACCCGGCCGCGCAGATGCGGACCCTGGCCGGCGCCCTCGGGCCGCGCGGCCTCGCCCCCCGGCGCGACCAGCGGCAGGCTGACGCGAAAGACGGTGCCGCGCCCCGGCTCGCTGTCCATGGCGATGGGATGGCCCAGCTTGGCGCAGGCGCGGCGCACGATGGACAGGCCCAGCCCCATGCCGGGCGCGCCGCCCTCGCGGCCGATGCGCTGGAACTCGTCGAAGACGCGGGCGCGGTCGGTGGCGGCGATGCCGATGCCGGTGTCGTAGATCTCGAGCCACGCCCGCTCGCCGCGCTTGCGCGCGCCGACCAGCACGCCGCCGCGGTCGGTATACTTGATCGCGTTGGAGACGAGGTTCTGCGCGATCCGCCGCAGAAAGGTCGGATCGCTTTCCACCACCGCCGAGGTCGGCGCAAAGCTGAGCCGCAGTTCCTTGGCCTCGGCCATGGGCGCATATTCGACGGCCAGGCGGCGGAACAGCTCGCCCAGGTCGACGGGCTTGCGCTGGAACTCGATGCGCTGGCTGTCCAGGCGGGAGATGTCCAGCACCGCGTGCATCAGCTCCTCGACCGATTCGAAGGCGCCGGAAAGCCGGCCGGTCAGCTCGCGCTGGAACTCGTCCAGCGGCGTGTCCTTCAGCGCCGACAGGAACAGCTTGGCGGCGGACAGCGGCTGCAACAAGTCGTGGCTCGCCGCGCGCAGGAACCGGGTCTTCGAGCGGTTCGCCTCTTCGGCCGAGGCGCGGGCGACGGCCAGTTCGCGGTTGCGTTCGGACAGGTCGGCCAGCGCCTGTTCCAGCTCGCGCGTGCGGGCCTGCACCTCCTGCTCCAGCGCCACGGCGGCCTGGAACATGGACCATGCCGAGCCGCGGCTTTCCTCCAGCCGGTCGATACGCTCGACCAGCACATCGGCGATACGCGTCAGCTTCTCGACCCGCCGGGCGGGGGGATCGTCGTCGCGCAGGAACATGGCTCAGCCCGGCGCGGGCGGCATCAGGGCCATGCCGACGAAGGTCTGGTTCACATGCATGCCGCTGTGCTGCTCGCCATAGGTGTTGAAGCCGGCGACGCGATAGCGCGCCAGAAGCTCCGACATCTGCCCGTCCATGCCGGCGCGTTCCAGCGCCAGCCGCCGCAGCACGCAGTCGAAGCCCAGCACCATCAGCGGCGGGCGCGGCAGCGCGTCCAGCGCCTCGGCAAAGCCGCGGGTCATGTCCATGGCCCGGCCCAGCGTCAGGATGCTGCCCGCCTCGATCCCGGACAAAAGCTGCAGGCCGCCCTCGGGGGTGATGGCACGGATGGCGCGGACGTGATGGCGCTTGCCGGTGCGCAGCAGCAAGGGATGGCGGGCGAATTCGGTCGGGGTCAGCGCCTCGACCGGGATGCCGGCCAGCCGGGCATATTCCTGCGCCGCTGGCTCGTCGTTCAGCTCCAGGATGATGCGGTTGTGGCGGTCGGCGGCGGTGACGACCGCGCGCCGGTCGGTCGGGCTGAAATGCTGGAAGGAAACCTCGGCCGCCGCCAGGTCGGTCTCGACCAGCAGGAACAGCGCCGCGCCGGGATGGGCGGCGCCATCGACCATCTGGCAGGTCGGGCCGAAGCCCATGCCCTCGGCGCTTGAGCCGCCGACGATCGGCAGGCCGGGAATCGCCGCGTCCAGCGTCGCGGTCAGCACGTCCTCCTGCCGGGCCAGCGCATCGGCCAGCAGCACGCCGAAGCTGGAGCGGCGCAGGTCGGGGCGGAAATCGCCGTGAAAGCGGCGCAGCGTCGCCATCCATTCCGACACCGGCACCAGCGCCTGGTCGCGCAGCACGCAGACCCCGACCCGGAAGCTGGCCGAGGGAAACCCCAGCGCCGTCACCGTCTGCGCGCAATAGCCGCCGGGGCCGATCTCGCCGACCGAGGAACAGCCGACGACCCGGCAGCCCTGCCCCAGCGCCTCGCGCAGCGCGCCGCCCAGGGCGGGCAGCCCCTCGGCCGGCATGCCGAACAAAAGCACCAGCGCAGGGTCCAGCGGCGCCATGGCCGCGGCGATGCGCCGGGCGGTGTCGTCGCCGGCGGCCGGCACCGAGACGGCGACGGGCGCGGGCGGCGGCACGGCCGGCCGCGCCTCGGACCGCGCGCCGGGCCAGGGTTCGGGCGAGGCCGCGCTCATGCCGGTTCGAACAGCCTGACGCTATTGGCCAGCAGCACCGCCTGGGTGCGGCGGCGGGCGTTGATCTTGGACATGATCGCGGTGATGTGGGTCTTGACCGTCGCCTCGGCGATGGACAGCTCGTAGCTGATTTCCTTGTTCGCCTTGCCCTGGCAGATCAGCCGCAGGATCTTCATCTGCTGCGGCGTCAGCGTGGCGAAGCGGCGGGCCAGTTCGGCGCGGGCCGCGTCCTCGGCGCCGGCATGGTCGGGCTGGTAGCTGTCGGGCGTCACCCGCTCGCCCTCCCACATGCGGCGCAGGCTGTCCACCAGCGCCTCGCGGCCCAGCGACTTGCTGATATAGCCCTGCGCCCCCGCCGCCATCGCGGCCGAGATCATGGCGTTTTCCAGATCGGCCGAGATCATGGTGATCGGCACATCCGGGATCTGGCGGCGCAGCGTCACCAGCCCCTCGGCGCCCCTGGCATCGGGCAGGTTCAGGTCCAGGATCACCGCATCCGGCGCGCCCTGGTTGCGGATCTGTTCCAGCGCGGCGGCAAGGCTGCGGGCGGTGCGCACGTTCCTGAGCCCGAAGCTGATCTTCAGCGTCAGGGCCAGGGCGTCGCACATCAGCGGATGGTCGTCCACGATCAGGATCTCGCGGACGCGGTCGGCGGAAAGCCTTGGCGATGCGACGCGGTCCTGCGACTGCATTTCGGCTGAGGCCATCGTTCTCCTCCCCAAGAAACGACAGGGGCCGGGGCCTTGGCGCTCCGGCCTTTATCCATCCATCTTAAGACCGCCGCCCGCCGGCGCAAGTCCGTTGGACGCCGGGGCGGGTTTCGGGCTACGACTTCGGTTGTATTGGCCGAAACCAAGGCACATGGCAATTTGACCGGGGCAAAGGGGGAAAATCACCATGCCGTTCAGCCGCAGAATCGCCCTGCTGGCGGGGGCCGCCGCCCTGGCCGGGCTGGCGCGGCCCGCCTTGGCCCAGACCCCCGCCATCCGCATCGGTACGCTGGAAAACGGCACCGTCACCTGGGAGATCGAGACGATCCGCAGGCGCGGCCTGGACACCGCCAACGGCTTTCGGCTGCAGCCGATGATCCTGGCCGGCAACCCCGCCACCCAGGTCGCCATGCAGGGGGCCGAGGTCGATACCATCGTCTCGGACTGGCTGTGGGTGGCGCAGCAGCGGGCGCGCGGCACGGGCTTTCGCTTCCTGCCCTATTCGACCGCCGTGGGCGGCGTGATGGTGCCGGCGCAAAGCCCGGTGCGGGTGCTGGCCGACCTCAGGGGCAAGAAGATCGGCATCGCCGGCGGGCCGGTGGACAAGAGCTGGCTGATCCTGCGCGCCTGGTCGCGCGAGAAGCTGGGCGAGGATCTGGCCGACGTGACGCAGCAGGTCTTCGGCGCGCCGCCGATGATCCTGAACGCCGCCGAGACCGGCGAGGTCGATGCCGCGATCAACTTCTGGCATTTCCAGGCCCGGATGCAGGCGCGCGGCATGCGCGAGATCATCTCGGTCGAGACGGCGGCGGGCGACCTGGGCCTCGACCCCTCGACGCCGCTTCTGGGCTATGTGCTGCGCGACGACTGGATCGCGGCCAACCCGGCGCTGGCGGCGGGGTTGGCGCGCGCATCCCGCGCGGCCAAGGATCTGCTGGCCCAGGACGATGCCGCCTGGGACGAGCTGCGCCCGATCATGCAGGCCGGTGACGAGGCCGAGTTCCAGGCGCTGAAGGCCGGCTGGCGCGCCGGCATCCCCGCCCCCGGCCCGGTCGATGCCGCGAACGCGCAAAGGATGTTCGCCACCATGGCGGAACTGGGCGGCGACGAATTGACCGGCGGCCTTTCCGCCCTGCCCGAGGGCCTGTTCTGGTGGCCGGAGTAGCCCTGCCTTGGCCGGAGCGCCGAAACCCCCTGCGTTGCGTCCGGGCCTGGTGCCGGGGGTGCTGTCGATCCTGGCCATGCTGCTGGTCTGGACCCTGGCCTCGCAGCTGACCGACCGGCCGCAGACCCTGCCCGCGCCCTGGGACGTCGCCGCGCGCATCATGCGCCTGGCCGCGACCGGAGAGCTGTGGTTCAACGCCGGGATGACGATGTTCCGCGTGGTCGCGAGCTTCGCGCTGGCCATGGCGGCGGGCATGGCGCTGGGGCTGTGGATGGGCCGCAGCCGCGGCGCCGACCAATGGCTGAACCCCGGCCTCATCATCCTGCTGAACGTGCCGGCGCTGGTGGTGATCGTGCTGTGCTATATCTGGATCGGGCTGAACGAGACCGCCGCCGTCCTGGCCGTCGCGCTGAACAAGATCCCGGTGGTCACGGTGATGATCCGCGAAGGCACGCGGGCGCTGCGCCCCGACCTGGACGACATGGCCCGCGCCTTTCGCATGCGGCCCTGGGCGCGGCTGCGCCATGTGGTGCTGCCGCAGCTGGCGCCGCACGTCGCCGCCTCGGCGCGGGCCGGGATCTCGCTGATCTGGAAGATCGTGCTGGTGGTCGAGTTCCTGGGCCGCTCGAACGGCGTCGGCTTCAAGATCCACCTGCTGTTTTCCAGCTTCGACGTGACCGGCGTGCTGGCCTGGGCGCTGGCCTTCGTCGCCGTCATGCTGGCCATCGACCTCATCCTGCTGCGGCCGTGGGAGCGCCGCGCCAACCGCTGGAGGCAGGATGCGGCTTGAGCTGGAGGCCAAGTCCTTCGGCCCGCGGCAGGTGCTGGGCCGGCTGGCGCTGGCGGTCGCGCGCGGCGAGCGGCTGGCAATCCTGGGCCCCTCGGGCATCGGCAAATCGACACTGCTGCGCATCCTGGCCGGGCTCGACGCGGACTATCGCGGCCGGCTGGAGGGCGCCGAGCGCCTTGCCGTGGTGTTCCAGGAGCCGGTGTTGCTGCCCTGGCGCGATGCGGTCGGCAACATCGCCATCCCGACAGGCTGCGACGCGGCCACGGCGCGGGACTGGCTGGCGCAGGTCGGGCTGGCGGGGCACGAGGCGAAGTTCCCGCGCCAGCTTTCGCTGGGCCAGCAGCGGCGGCTGGCGCTGGCCCGCGCCTTTGCCGCCGGGCCGGACATCCTGCTGATGGACGAGCCCTTCGCCTCGCTGGACGGGGACACGGCGGCGCGGATGCTGGCGCTGACCGATGCGCTGCTGACCCGCAGCGGCGCCGGGCTGGTGCTGGTCACGCATGACCCGGCCGAGGCGGCGGCGCTAGGCGCCCGCCCCCTGCATCTGGGCGGCGATCCGGCGCGGCTTCAGAAGGACTGATCCCAGACCCGGCCCTCGGTATCCTCGGCATGGACCGTCACCGGCCCCTCGCCCGGCGCATGGGCAAAGCGGAACACCGGGTCTTCGGAAATCGAGATCCCGGCCTCCATGGTGAACAGGGCCGCATCGCCCTGCCTGACCTCCAGCGTCTGGATGAACTCGGCCGGGATGGTCAGCAGCGTCACCTGGTCGCGTTGCAGGCCCGAGAAATTCGGGTGCCGGATCATCAGCGTGCCGACCTGCCGCCCCTCCTCCTCGGCCGCGCGAAAGCGCATCTCGCCCATGCTGGCGCGCACCTCGTCCATGCTTTTGCCGGCCGGGGCCGCGCAGCCGCCCGAGGCTTTCACGAAGCGGCCGGCCATGACCTTGCGCCCATCCGCCAGCGTGGCGATGGCGCGCAGGTCGGAATAATTGTCCACCCGCACCCGCACCTCGAAATCCAGCGGCATCAGCGCCTCGCCGAATGTGAACTCGGCCGCGACCGGCGCGGGATTGCCGTCCACCACCAGCGCCAGCGCCCGGATCGCCGGCGCGCCAGGCGGCTGGGTGATGCGCACCGGCACCAGCGCCGGGTTGTCGGCCCGCGGCGGCGCGTCGAGGTCGAAGACCGCCGGATCGACCGACGGCTCCTCATCGGTGCCGATCACGGCAAGCCGCATGTCCTCCCACAGGGCCGAGGGCTGCATGGGATTGGCGACCTCGGCCGCCAGCGCCCCCGGCGCCAGCATCATCGCGGCAAGCAGGCAAGCCAGCCTCATCCCCGTTTCTCCCTTGTCATGCGGCGATAGACCAGCACGGTCGAATCGCTCGCCGCCTCGGCCTCGGCCGCCGCGCGCAACCGGGCGTGCAGGCTGGAGCGCGAACAGACCGGATCGGTCGCCCGCGCGTCGCCCGCCAGCGCCATCGCCTGGCAGCGGCAGCCGCCGAAGTCGATCTCGCGCCGCTCGCAGGAGGCGCAGGGCTCGGGCATCCAGCCGGTGCCGCGAAAGGCGTTGAAGGCCGCGCCGTCGTGCCAGATCCGGGCCAGCGGCACCGCGCGCACGTTCTCGAACGCCAGGCCCTTGATGGTCTGGGCGGCGTGGCAGGGCAGCACGGTGCCGTCCGGCGCCACGTTCAGCCCGGTCGAGCCCCAGCCGCCCATGCAGCTTTTCGGAAAGGCCGCCAAGTGGTCGGCGGGCACATAGTCGATGACCATGCGGCCTTGCAAGCGCAGGCGGGCGGCGTCCACCACCTCGCGCGCGCGGATCGCCTGGGCCTGGGTCGGCATCAGCGGCAGGCGGTTCAGCTCGGCCCAGCCATGGAACTGCACGGTCGCCACCTCGATGCGGCGGCAGCCGAGCCGCTCGGCCAGGTCGATCATCTCGGGCAGGCGGTCCAGGTTCTGGCGATGCACCACCGCGTTCAGCGTCAGCGGAAAGCCGATGGCGCGGACCCATTCCGCCACCTGCATCTTGCGCGCGAAACTGCCGCCATAGCCGCTGATCCAGTCGGCCATCTCGGCGTCGATGCCTTGCAGGGACAGCTGGACGTGATCGACCGCGCCGTCCAGCTCGCGCAGCCGCGACTCGGTCAGCCCGATGCCCGAGGTGATGAGGTTGACGTAAAGCCCGGCGTCGCGGGCCGCGGCGGCGATCTCGGCCAGGTCGCGGCGCGAGGCGGGCTCGCCGCCCGACAGATGCACCTGCAACACGCCCAGATCGGCGGCCTGGCGGAACACATCCGCCCATTCGGCCGCCTTCAGCTCGGCGCTGGCGCGGGTCAGCTCGACCGGGTTCGAGCAATAGGGGCAGGCCAGCGGGCAGCGATGCGTCAGTTCCGCCAGCATGGCCATGGGCAGGCCGACGCGGACCGGGTTGCCGTCGATGTCGCGGGGGGCGGGATCGTCTCTCATGCCGCCTCCCCCTCCAGGAACACCATGCGCCGGTCGATCAGGCCGCGCAGGAACTCCTGCACGTCGCCCTCGATCTGCTCGGCCGGCGCGTCGTAGCGGGTGCAGAGCGTCTCGATCACCTCGGCCAGGCTGCGCCTGCCGTCCAGTTCCGACAGGATCGCATGGCCCACCGGGTCGAGCTGGATCACCCGCTCGGGCGCCAGCAGCACGCGGATGCCGCGCACGCGGTCGTCGTGAAGCCGCACCCCGCGCGGCAGATAGGGCACCGCGGCGCCGCTGATGCGATCCGCGCTCATGAGGCCCCCGCGGCCTCGGGGACCGGCTCGGGGATGGCCGCGTCCAGCAGCCCCTCGCCCGGACGCCAGGCGCCGGGGGGGATGTTGCCCTGCACATAGCCGTGCCACAGCGCATCGAGCTGCGCCCAAAGCACGTCGGTCTTGAAGACCAGCGCCGCCGCCGCCGCGTCCTGCCGTTCCAGCGTATCGGCACGGTCCAGCACGTAGTTCAGGCCGAACTCCACGTCCTTCGGCGCCTCGGCCAGCCGGTTGCGGAAATAGGCGAGGCTGGCGTCGTCGGCGAAATCGTAATGCTTCAGCAGGCCCTCGATCCGCTCGGCATGGATCCTGGGCGCGAACATCTCGGTCAGGCTGGCGGCCACGGCATCCAGCAGCGGCATGTCGCGCACGAAGCGGACATAGGCATCGACGGCAAAGCGGGTCGCCGGCATCACGCCCACGCCGCTGGCGACGTAATCGGGGTCGAGGCCGACGGCGCGGGCCAGCGCCAGCCAGCGCCGGATGCCGCCGCCCTGATCGACGCCGCCGTCGTGATCCTCGATGCGACTGCGCCAGATGCGGCGCAGCTGCGGGTCTTCGACGCGGGACAGGAAGGCTGCGTCCTTCATCGGGATGCGCGACTGGTATTGCCAGCGGTTGACGACCCAGGCCCGCACCTCGTCGGGCGTGCATTCCCCGCCGTGCAGGCGTTTGTGGAACGGGTGGCGGTCGTGATAGCACTCGGCGCCGATGCGACGCAGGCGCTCGTGGAACTCGGCGCGGGTCTGGGCGCGGTGGTCGGCAAGTTTCATGGCGCGATCTCCATTCCGTCATGGCCGACCTGCCAGCCCGCCGCCTGCGCCTGCGCACGCTCGGGGCTGGCCGGATCGACCAGCGGGTTCGAATTGTTCAGATGCACGTAGATGCGGGCACCCAGCGCCAGGTCGCGCAGCGCCTCCAGGCTGCCGCCGGGGCCCGAGACCGGCACATGGCCCATGCGCCGCCCGGTCTTGGCCCCAAGGCCCGCGCGCAGCATCTCGTCATCCGTCCACAGCGTGCCGTCGAAGAGCAGCGCATCCGCGCCGGCGATCCGGTCGCGCAGCCAGCCGGGGACCGAGGCGCAGCCGGGAATATAGAACACCCGCCGCCCGCCGGCGGCCAGTTCGACCCCCACGGTCTGCTCGCCCATCAGCTCGGTCTCGACCCGCTCGCCCTCCAGATAAAGCGGCACCTTGCCCGGCACGGCGAAAAGCCGCGCGACCAGGCCGGGCGCCAGGTCGAAGTCCTGCTCCAGCGCCACCGGGCGCCGGGCGACCAGCCGCGGGTCCAGCGCGGCCAGCATCGGGTTGGCGGCCAGCACGTCATGGATCGCGGGCGTGGCGAACAGGTCGAACCCCTGCCCCTCGCGCAGGGTCAGCAGACCGGCGACGTGGTCGATGTCGCCATTCGTCACCAGCACCGAGCGGATCGGTGAGCCGCGCAGCCCCCCAGGCCGCAGCGCCGGCGTCGCGGCCAGTTGCTGGCGCAGGTCGGGCGAGGCGTTGACCAGCGCCCAGTCCCGGCCATTCGCGGAAACGGCAATCCCGCTTTGGCTCATGGCGGGAATGCGTCCTGCGCGCGCGGCCTCGCAATTGCGGCAGCCACAGTTCCACTGCGGCACGCCGCCACCGGCGCCGCTGCCGAGAATCACGATACGCATGGGAAAGGCTCCGGCAGGCCCGGCCCCCGTCGGCCGGGGGCCGGGCCGGGGATATCGCCGGCGGGTTAGAACAGGACCGGCTCGTCCTCGGCCGGGGCATACATGTTGATTTCCATGCCGCAGGCGATTTCCCTCGGCGCGGGTTTGGTCCAGGCCATATAACCTCCTCCTCAAGACACCGCGGGAATGCGGCTGTTTCGATGCTAAGCCGACCGGGCCACCAGTCAACACGCCAAAGGTCGTAGATGGTCCCGGTCGCGGGCTTGTGTTAGCCTTGCGCCGCGAAAGGAAAGCGGATGTTCCATCTGGTCCTTGCCGCCTGCCTGGCGGCCCAGCCCGCCACCTGCCAGCCGCGCCTGCTGCCCGCCGGCGACGCCGCCACGCGCCAGGAATGCGAAGAGCGCGCCGCCCCCATCGCCCGCGACTGGCTGGCCCGGCATCCCGAACTGACCGGCGACGGGCCGCGCTGCGTCGAGACCGCCGAACTGCCCGCCCTGAGCGTGCAGGAGGTGGCGGCGGGCGTGCATGTGCATCAGGGCGCGATGGCGCAGATCTCAAGGCAGAACCGCGGGCGGATCGCCAACCTGTCCTTTGTCGTCGGCTATACCGTGGCGGTGATCGACGCCGGCGGCAGCCGCGCCGAGGCCGAGGCGCTTTACGCCGCCATCCGCCGGATCACCGACAAGCCGGTCAGCCACCTGATCCTGACCCATATGCATCCCGACCACATCCTGGGCGCCGAGGTGTTTTCCGAGGCCGGCGCCACCATCGTCGCCGATGCCCGCCTGCCCGAGGCGGTGGCGCGGCGCGCGGAAAGCTGGATGCTGTCGACCCCGCGCCAGATCGGCGAGGATGCCTTTGCCGGCACGCGCATCGCCGGCGTGGACCAGACCGTCGCGGCGCCGCAGGTGCTGTCCTTGGGCGACCGGCAGCTGCGGCTGACGCCGGTGCCGCCGGCCCATACCGGCAGCGACATGACCGTGCTGGACGAGGAAACCGCCACGCTCTTCACCGGCGATCTGGTGTTTCTGGGCCTGACGCCCGCGCTCGACGGTTCGCTGGCCGGCTGGCTCGACTGGACCGGGCGCAAGCCCGACCCCGAGCCGGCGCTGATCGTGCCCGGCCACGGCCCGGTCGCGGAAAGCTGGGACGAGGCGGTGACGCCGACGCGGCAATACCTGACCGCGCTGCGCGACGCCACGCGCGAGGCGATCGGCGCCGGCCTGCCGCTGTCGCGGGCGATCCCGGCCATCGTCGCGGCGATGATGCCGGTATCCGAGGGCTGGGCCGATTTCCGCGACACCACGGCGCGCAATGCCGCCGCGGCCTATGCCGAGCTGGAATGGGAATAGATTGCCTCGCCCGCGCCCGGATGCCACAACTATGCCGAGCGCAGAAGGAGGAAGGCCATGGCACGTCCCGTCTGGCACGGTTTCATCGCGGCAGCCCTGGGCGGGCTTCTTATCGCGGGCGGCGCGCTGGCGCAGGACGACGCGCCCCTGCCCGAGCGGCGGCTGTCCCTGCAGGCCGATACCGACCTGCCCGGCGGCGACCTGGGCCCGATCTTCGACACCACGCTGCAAGCCTGCGTGCAGGCGTGCCTTGGCAACGACGACTGCCGCGCGCTGACCTATAACCAGCGCTCCCGCGCCTGCTTTCCCAAGGGCGGCGATGCGGGCGCGCCCTCGGCATTCGCGGGCGCGATCTCGGGCCATGTCGCGACGGCTTCGGCCGAAACGCGGCTGCGCGCCGAATCGCGCGCCGCCGCCGCGCCCTTCGTCAGCGCGCAGGACCGCGAGGCGGCCCGGACCCAGGCGCGGCTGTTTCCCGCCATGCATCCGGCGCTGGGTCCGGGCGATGCTGGCGCCCAGGCCGCCGAGGCCGAACGGGCCGGCAACCTGGCCGGGGCGGCGCGGATCATGGCCTCGCTGGCGGCGCGCGACGACCGGGCCGAGGACTGGACCAACCTGGCGCGGCTGACGCTTTATGTCAGCGACCAGGACGACCGCGAGGCGTCGGCATCCATCGCCTCGATGGCGATCAACGGCTATCTGCGGGCGGTCGAGGATGCGGTGGCCGCCCGCGCGCTGTCCTGGCTGGCCATGGCGTGGGAGCGGCTGGACCGCGGCCGCGACGCGCTGCCGGCGCTGCGGCTGGCGGCGCAGCTTTCGCCGGGCGACAATGCCATCGCCCAGGCGCTGGAGGAATCGCAGGCCCGCAACGGGCTGCGCGTCACCGACACCCAGGTCGAATCCGAAGGCCGGATGCCGCGGTTCTGCGCGGTGATGTCGCGCAGCCTGGCCGAGGGCACCGATTACGCGCAATTCCTGCGCCTGCCCGGCCGCGACCTGACCGTCGAGGCCGATGGCGACCGGCTGTGCGTGGCCGGGCTGACCCATGGGCAAGAGGTCGAGCTGACCCTGCGCGCCGGCCTGCCCTCGGCCGATGGCGAGACGCTGGCCCGCGACGTGACGCTGAAAGGCTATGTCCGCGACCGCGCGCCCTCGGTCCGCTTTCCCGGCCGCGCCTATGTGCTGCCCGCCTCGGGCGACCAGCGGCTGGCGATGGTCACGGTCAATGCCGAGGTGATCGACCTGCGGCTCCTGCGGATTTCCGACCGCAACCTGATCCGCGCCATGGCCGAGGACATGTTCGCCAAACCCCTGGACAGCTGGCAGGCCGATTATTTCGGCGACCGCATGGCGCGCGAGGTCTGGAAGGGCACGGCGCAGGTGGCCCGGCCCATGGGGCAGGAGACGCTGAACCAGGAACTGACCACCAGCCTTTCCATCCCGGCCGAGGCCGGCCCGCTGGAACCCGGCATCTATATCGTCGAGGCCGGGATCCAGAACCAGGACATCTCGGATACCGGGCTGGCGACGCAATGGTTCGTGATCTCGGATTTCGGGATCTCGACCTTCTCGGGCGCGGACGGGCTGACCGTCGCGGTGCGCAGCCTGGCCGATACCGCCGCCAAGGCGGGGGCCGAGGTGGCGCTGGTCAGCCGCTCGAACGAGGTGCTGGCCCGCGCCGTGACCGACGACCAGGGCCTGGCGCATTTCGCGCCGGGGCTTGCCATGGGCCGCGACGGCGCGGCGCCGGCGCTGGTCACGGTGACGGAATGGCAGGGCGAGGGCGCCGAGCGCGCACCGCGCGACATGGCCTTCCTGTCGCTGTCGGACCCCGAGTTCGACCTGTCGGACCGCGGCGTCGAGGGCCAGCCCCCCGCGCCGCCCATCGACCTGTTCGTGACCACCGACCGCGGCGCCTATCGCGTGGGCGAGACGGTGAACGCCACCGTGCTGGCCCGCGATGCCGATGCCCGCGCGCTGGAAAACCTGCCGCTGACCGCGGTGATCCTGCGCCCCGACGGGGTCGAGGCCACCCGCATGCCCGCAAGGGACGCGGGCGCCGGCGGCAGCGTGGTCGCCTGGCAGATCCCCGGCAACGCCCCGCGCGGCACCTGGCGCCTGGAGTTGCGCGCCGAGGCCGACGGCCCGGCCCTGGCCACCGCGCGGATGCTGGTCGAGGATTTCCTGCCCGAGCGCATCGACTTCACCCCGCGCCTGCCCGAAGGCCCGTCCCGCGCCGGCGCGACGCTGGAGCTGTCGCTTGACGCGCATTGGCTGTTCGGCGCCCCGGCCGCGAACCTGCCGGTCGAGGGGCAGTTGCGCCTGTCGCCGACCCGCAGCCTGAGCGGCTTCGACGGCTATGTCTTTGGCCGCCACGACGACGACAGCGCGCCGGTCACGGACAGCCTGCCCGCCGGCACAACCGATGCCCAAGGCCATTACCAGGCGCAGATCGACCTGCCGGAGGCCGCCCAGCTCGGCCCCCGTCCGGTCGAGGCCGAGGTGGTGCTGGACATCCGCGAAGGCGCCGGCCGCCCGGTCGAGCGCAGCGAGTCGCGCGTGGTCATGCCCGAGGCCCCGGTCGCGGGCATCCGCCCGCTGTTCGAGGGCGACACGGTATCCGAAAACAGCGAGGCGCGTTTCGCGCTGGTCGCGGTCGGCCCGGACCTGAAGCCGGCGGCCGAGCCGCTGCGCTGGGTGCTGAACCGCATCGACACCGATTACCAATGGTATTCGCTGGGCGGGCAATGGAACTGGGAGGTGATCACCAGCCGCACCCGCATCGCCGAAGGCGTGGCCGAGCCGGGCGAGGCCCCGGCCGAGATCGCCGCCCAGGTCGAATGGGGCCAATACGAGCTTGTGGCCGAGCCGGCATCGGGCCAGGGCGGGCAAAGCTCGGCGCAGTTCTATGCCGGCTGGGGCGCGGTCGCCAATGCGGGAACCGAGACGCCGGACCGGCTGCAGGTGGTGCTGGACAAGCCCGCCTATCGCAGCGGCGAGACGGCGCGGGTCCGGGTCGAGGCGGCGAGCGACGGGTTGGGCCTGGTCTCGGTGCTGTCGAACCGGCTGGTCTCGATGCAGACCATGGCGCTGAAGGCGGGCGAGAACCAGATCGACCTGCCCGTGACCGACGATTGGGGCGCCGGGGTCTATGTCACCGTCAGCGCCATCCGCCCCCTGGGCGAGGCGCGGCCGGGCGACCGCCAGCCGGTGCGCGCCCTGGGCCTGGCCCATGCCGCCGTCGATCCCGGCGACCGCAAGCTGACGGCCAGCATCACAGCCCCGGCCGAAACCCGCCCGCGCGGCACCGTCCCGGTCACGCTGAAGGTCGAGGGCGCGGCGGGCGAGACGGTCCACGCCACCGTCGCCGCCGTCGACCAAGGCATCCTGAACCTGACCCGCTTCCAGCCGCCGGACCCGTCGCAGCATTACTTCGGCCAGCGCCGGCTGGGCGTGGCGCTGCGCGACCTTTACGGCCGGCTGATCCTGCCGACCGGGGCGCCGGACGGCGCGCTGCGCGAGGGGGGCGACGCCAGCCTTGCCGGCAATGCCGAGGCGCCGCCGCCGACCGAAAAGCTGATGAGCTGGTTTTCCGGCCCGGTGACGCTGGGCGCGGACGGCACCGCGACCATCGAGGTGCCGGTGGGCGATTTCAACGGCGAGTTGCGGGTGATGGCCGTGGCCTGGTCGGAAAAGGGCGTGGGCCAGGCCGATGCCTCGGTGCTGGTGCGCGATCCGGTGGTGATGACCGTGACCGCCCCCGCCTTCCTTGCCCCGAACGACAGCGCCCGGCTGGGCCTGCGGCTGACCCATACCTCGGGGCCGGCCGGAGAGATGCGGCTGGCGCTGTCGCAGGTCGGCGGCGAGGGCGGGCTGACCTATTGGGTGGAGCCCCAGGTACAGCTGGACGAAAAAGCCGAGGCGCAGGTGGACATCCCCGTCACCGCGACCGAGGCGCTTGGCACCGCCAACCTGCGGCTGGTGCTGACCACGCCCGATGGCGAGGAACTGACCAAGGACATCGCCGTCCCCGTCGCCCTGAACGAGGCCGACATCCAGCGCCAGGACCGGCTGGTCGTCGAGCCGGGACAAAGCCTGGCCGTGCCCGCCAGCCTGACGCAGGGCCTGTTGCCGGGCGCCGAGGTGACGGCGGCGCTTGGCCCCTATGCCCGGCTGGACGTGGCCGGCGCGCTGATGCGGCTGGCGCGCTATCCCTATGGCTGCACCGAGCAGCTGGCCTCGGGCGCGATGCCGCTGATCTACCTGCCCGGCCTTGCCGCCGCCGAGGGGGTCGAGGGCGGCGATGCGGCCGAACAGGTGGACAAGGCGATCGCCCAGATCCTGACCCGGCAGGGCTCGAACGGCGGTTTCGGGCTGTGGTCGGCCGATTCGGGCGACCTGTGGCTGGAAGCCTATGTCACCGACTTCCTGTCGCGGGCGCGGGCGGCGGGGCATCAGGTGCCCGAGACCGGCTTCCGCATGGCCATCGACAACCTGCGCAACCGCGCCAATTACGCCACCGAACCCGGCGCCGCCTCGGCCGAGGAAAACGCGGCGCTGGCCTATGCGCTGGCGGTGCTGGCGCGGGAGCGGGCGGCGACGGTGGGCGATTTGCGCTATTACGCCGATACCGCCGCCGGGTCGTTCTCGACGCCCATGGGCGCGGCCAGCCTGGGGGCGGCGCTGGCCTCGTACGGCGACCAGGGGCGGGCGGACCGGATGTTTGCGCAGGCGCGCAACCTGCTGAACCTGGGCGCGCCCGAGCCCCATGCCTTCCGCGCCGATTACGGCACCCGGCTGCGCGACGCGACCGCCGTGCTGGCGCTGGCGGCCGAGGCGAGGACGCAGGCCGTCGATGCCACCGACCTGACCAGCCAGATCGCCGAGCGCATCGCGCAGGCCCAAGAGGACGGCCGCAGCCTGTCCACGCAGGAATCGGTCTGGACGGTGCTGGCGGCGCAGTCGCTGTTCGGCGCGGCCCCGCCCGCGACGCTGAACGGGGTGGCCCTGGCCCAGCCGGTCGCCAGCCTGCCCCCCGATGCCAGCATCGCCAATACCGGCGAGGGCGCGCTGGAGGTGACGCTGACCGCGACCGGCAAGCCCTCGGGTCCGGTCGCGGCCGGAGGCAAGGGCTATGCCATCGCGCGGCGCTATTACAGCCTGCAGGGCGAGGCGCTGGACCCCGCGCAGCTGCCGCAGGGCACGCGCATGGTCGTGGTGCTGGAGATCGCGCCGCAATCCGAGGGCGGCGGCCGGCTGGTCGTCGCCGACCCCCTGCCCGCCGGGTGGGAGATCGACAACCCCAACCTGCTGCGCGCCGGCGACGTCTCGGCGCTGGACTGGCTGGAGGGCGAGACCGCGGCCGAGATGACCGAGTTCCGCGCCGACCGCTTTGCCGCGGCGCTGACCTGGACCTCGGCCGAAAGCTTCCGGCTGGCCTATATCGTCCGCGCGGTGACGCAGGGCGAGTTCCGCCACCCGGCCGCCAGCGTCGAGGACATGTATCGCCCCGAGTTCCGCGCCTGGTCGGACGGCGGCACCGTGACCGTCACGCCCTGAACCGTCGGCACCCCGGCCCCGAAGCGGCCGGGGTGTTTCGTCGCGGGCGCTTCACGAAAGCATTGCTTGCCCCGCAGCGCCGGGGCGGGCAATATCCCGCCATCGCGTAAGGAAGGGAGGACGCCTTGCCCGAGACCCGCCCGGCAACGCCCAGCGCAACCCGCCACGAAGATCGCGTGGTCCAGGCGTCGCAATCGCCCGGCGCCGTCACCCGGCTGGCGGCAAGCTGGCGCCGCTCGATGCTCAAGCACGGGCTGGACCCGACTCGCCCCCCCGACCCCCGCCGCCTGACCGAGCGCGAACTGTCCGAGCGGGTCGAGCGCATGGACCGCTTCATCGCCGTCGCCCGGCCGCAGCTGGACCAGCTGTTCCAGCTGGTCTGCCCGACCGGCTGCAACCTGCTGCTGACCGACGCGCAGGGCATCGTGCTGGAACACCGCGTGAGCCAGGGCGACGCCGCCACCTTCCGCGGCTGGGGGCTGTGGCGCGGCATGGACTGGTCCGAGGAGGTGCAGGGCACCAACGGCATCGGCACCTGCCTGGCCGAGGGGCGGCAGGTCACGATCCACCGCGACGAGCATTTCTATGCCCGCAACACCGGGCTGTCCTGCATGGACGCGCCGATCTGGGGCCCGGACGGGCGGCTGATCGCGGCGCTGGACATCAGCTCTGCCCGCGCCGACCATACCGAGCGGCTGAACGCGCTGATCGCGGCGCAGGTCGCGCATAGCGCGCGGGCGATCGAGGCCGCCTTCTTCCGCGTCTCGTTCCCCGGCGCCCGCATCGTCACCCCCGAGGCCGTGGGGACCGAGGACGGCACGCTCTTGCTCGCCGTGGACAAGGACGACCTGGCCATCGGCGCCAACCGCGCCGCCCGCCGCGCCTTCGGCCTTGAGAAAGAGGGGCAGTTGCGCCCGCGCCCGGCCTCGGACCTGCTGGGCCGGCAGGACGAGGCGACCGGCTTCGAGCGCGCCGAACGCGCCGCCGTGATTCGCGCCCTGGCCAGGGCCGAGGGCAATGTCTCGGCCGCCGCCCGCGCGCTGGGGGTGGGACGCGCCACGCTATACCGCCGCATGGCGCGGCTGGGCATCGACGAAAATCCCGGCAAACTGTCTCGCCCCTGAAACACATCGGCCCCGCGGCGCGAAACCCCGCGTTGACCCCAGGGGGCCTCAGGGCACAGGCTCTTGTGCAACCGGCTGGAGGAGCCGGGCTGACAGGAGGAACATCATGCCGAACGATCAGACGCATCCTTTCCGGGGCGTGAACGCGCTGCCCTTCGAGGAACGCTATGACAATTTCATCGGCGGCGAATGGGTGGCGCCCGTCTCGGGCAAGTATTTCACCAACACCACCCCGATCACCGGCGCCGAGATCGGCCAGATCGCGCGCTCGGAGGCCGGCGACATCGAACTGGCGCTGGACGCCGCCCATGCCGCCAAGGACAAATGGGGCGCGACCAGCCCGGCCGAGCGCGCCAACATCATGCTGAAGATCGCCGACCGGATGGAGCGGAACCTGGAGCTGCTGGCCACCGCCGAGACCTGGGACAACGGCAAGCCGATCCGCGAGACCATGGCCGCCGACCTGCCGCTGGCCATCGACCATTTCCGCTATTTCGCCGGCGTGCTGCGCGCGCAGGAAGGCTCGATCAGCCAGATCGACAACGACACCGTCGCCTATCACTTCCACGAGCCGCTGGGCGTGGTGGGCCAGATCATCCCCTGGAACTTCCCGCTGCTGATGGCCTGCTGGAAGCTGGCCCCCGCGATTGCCGCCGGCAATTGCGTGGTGCTGAAACCGGCCGAGCAGACCCCGGCCGGGATCATGGTCTGGGCCAACCTGATCGGCGACCTGCTGCCGCCGGGCGTGCTGAACATCGTCAACGGCTTCGGGCTCGAGGCCGGCAAGCCCCTGGCCTCCAGCAACCGCATCTCGAAGATCGCCTTCACCGGCGAGACGACGACCGGCCGCCTCATCATGCAATATGCCAGCGAGAACCTGATCCCGGTGACGCTGGAGCTGGGCGGCAAGTCGCCGAACATCTTCTTTGCCGACGTGGCGCGCGAAGACGACGATTTCTTCGACAAGGCGCTGGAAGGCTTTGCCATGTTCGCGTTGAACCAGGGCGAGGTCTGCACCTGCCCGTCGCGCGTGCTGATCCAGGAATCGATCTATGACCGCTTCATGGAACGCGCCGTCCAGCGCGTGCAGGCGATCAAGCAGGGCGACCCGCGCGAAAGCGACACCATGATCGGCGCCCAGGCGTCGAGCGAGCAGAAGGAAAAGATCCTCAGCTATCTCGACATCGGCAGGAAGGAAGGCGCCGAGGTTCTGACCGGCGGCAAGGCGGCCGACCTGGGCGGCGAGCTGTCGGGCGGCTATTACATCGAGCCGACGATCTTCCGCGGCCACAACAAGATGCGCATCTTCCAGGAGGAAATCTTCGGCCCCGTGGTCTCGGTCACGACCTTCAAGGACGAGGCCGAGGCGCTGGAGATCGCCAACGACACGCTTTACGGCCTGGGCGCCGGGGTGTGGTCGCGCGACGCCAACACCTGCTACCGGATGGGCCGCGGCATCAAGGCCGGCCGGGTCTGGACCAACTGCTACCACGCCTATCCGGCCCATGCGGCCTTCGGCGGCTACAAGCAGTCGGGCATCGGGCGCGAGACGCACAAGATGATGCTGGACCACTATCAGCAGACCAAGAACATGCTGGTCAGCTATTCCCCCAAGAAGCTGGGCTTCTTCTGAGGGAATGGCCGGGCGCGAGTCACCCCGCGCCCGGCACACCCCTTTCCTTCCCCTCCCCTTTCCTCCCCCAAGAGCAACTGCAAGGAGTTCCCTCTCATGGCCAAGACCATGAAAGCCGCCGTCGTGCGCGCATTCGGCAAGCCGCTGACCATCGACGAGGTGCCGGTCCCCGAACCCGGACCCGGCATGATCCAGGTGAAGATCCAGGCATCCGGCGTCTGCCACACCGACCTGCACGCCGCCGAGGGCGACTGGCCGGTCAAGCCGAACCCGCCCTTCATTCCGGGGCACGAGGGCGTGGGCTTCGTCTCGGCCGTGGGCGCCGGGGTCAAGCACGTCAAGGAGGGCGACCGCGTCGGCGTGCCCTGGCTCTACACCGCCTGCGGCCATTGCCGCCATTGCCTGGGCGGCTGGGAGACGCTGTGCGAAAGCCAGCTCAACACCGGCTATTCGGTGAACGGCGGCTTTGCCGAATATGTCGTGGCCGATCCGAACTATGTCGGCCACCTGCCGAAGAACGTCGATTTCGTCGAGATCGCCCCGGTGCTTTGCGCGGGCGTCACGGTCTACAAGGGGCTGAAGGTCACCGATACCAAGCCCGGAGACTGGGTGGTGATCTCGGGCATCGGCGGGCTGGGCCACATGGCGGTGCAATATGCCAAGGCCATGGGGATGAACGTGGCCGCCGTGGACATCGACGACGACAAGCTCGCGCTGGCGCGCAAGCTGGGCGCGACGGTGACGGTCAATGCCGCGACCGACCCCGACCCGGCCGCCGCGATCAAGCGCCAGACCGACGGCGGCGCACAGGGCGTGCTGGTCACCGCCGTGGGCCGCAAGGCGTTCGAGCAGGCCATCGGCATGGTCGCCCGCGGCGGCACCGTGGCGCTGAACGGCCTGCCGCCGGGCGACTTTCCGCTGGACATCTTCGGCATGGTGCTGAACGGCATCACCGTGCGCGGCTCGATCGTCGGCACCCGGCTGGACTTGCAGGAATCGCTGGATTTCGCCGGCGAGGGCAAGGTCAAGGCGACCGTGCATCGCGCCAAGCTCGAGGATATCAACGACATCTTCGGCCAGATGCACAAGGGCCAGATCGAGGGCCGCATGGTGCTGGACATGGCGGGCTGAACATGGAACCCGTCGCCAATCCCGAGGGGCTGGACCAGGTCGATGCCACCCCGGCCGCGCTGGCGCTTCTGGCCGAGATCGTCGCCGATCACGGGCCGGTGCTGTTCCACCAGTCCGGGGGCTGCTGCGACGGGTCTTCGCCCATGTGCTATCCGCAGGGCGATTTCCGCATCGGCCAGCATGACGTGAAGCTGGGCGAGATCGGCGGCATGCCGTTCTATATCTCGGCCAGCCAATACGAAGCCTGGAAGCACACCCGCCTGGTCATCGACGTGGTGCCCGGCCGCGGCGGCATGTTCAGCCTGGACAACGGGCGCGAGCGGCGCTTCCTGGTGCGGTCCGAGATCTGCCGGCTCTGACCGCGGCGCGGGCGCACGGCCTCCCCCAAGCCGTCCGTGCGCCCGCCCTGCCCCCCTGCCGCTTGCGGCAAGATCGGCAGCATGCAGGCACGCGCCCGCCCGTCCGGCGCCTGCGAATGTTCCATTCCTCCGGCCCAGGCCCGCCTTTTTCCGTCCCGGCCCCTGGGCGCTTGGCTGAAAGAAGGCGCGTTCGCGGCTGCGAAGGGGGCACCTTTCCGCGATGGCGGAAGGTGGCGCTTGCAGCAGCAAGAAAAACGCAAGAGCTTGAAAAGACTTGGAGGCGGGTACCGGAATCGAACCGGTCTTCACGGATTTGCAATCCGCTGCGTAACCTCTCCGCCAACCCGCCGGAGCCTTGCGTTTGCTAGGGTTTTCGCGGCGCGGGGTCAAGGGGGTTATCATTCCGGTTATCACTTTCTTGTTCTGGTCCCGTTCCGTTCCTTGGTCAGGAACGCTTCGCTCGCGCCTGCTTAGCGCGCATGATCTGCCGGGCTTCACCGGCGTATTTCCGCACCATGGCCTTGGTGCTGTGGCCGCTGTAGGACATGATCTCGTCGTCGTCACAGCCGGCCCAGGCAAGCTCCATCACGCCGCGATAGCGCAGGGCATGCAGGTCATAGGCCTCCAGCCCGAGGCGCCGCCGCTCGGTCAGCATCACCTCGGCCATGCGTCGGTAATCCATCTTGCTGCCGTCCTGCTTGGTGATGATGTGCCGGGACGGCAGAGGCGCGAAGGGCAGAGCGGCCTTCGCGGCATCCAGCGCGGCTTTCAGGGCCTCGGTGCAGGGCAGGACAAGCGGCTTGTCGCCCTTGTTCTGCCGCAGCCTTAGCGTTCCTGTGCCGGCCGGGTCATAGTCGCCCCAGGTGAAGCCAACCCAATCACCTGGCCGCTGAACGCTGCCCACGCCGATCTCGAAGATCAGGAGTTCCAGCGCCCCAGCCTCCTTTCGCCATTTGGCAACCGCTGTGTCCGGCCAGGGGATATGTGGTTGCTGGCGATGCTTTGGGACAGCCAATCGCTCAATGCCCTTGGCCGGGTTATCCGCCAGCCAGCGCCGGCGGATAACTTCCTTGGCGATCATGCTGATCGCGACGGGAATGTAGTTGGCAAAACGGACCCGATGCTTGTTCTTGTCCATCGCCTCGTAAATGTCGGCTTGCGTCAGCCTAGACACGTCTCGCTTGCCGATCTTCTCAATCAGATAGGTCAGGACCGGCTCAAGATCCTGTCGATATCGAGCCGATCTGGACGCCCACCGATCCGACTCTCGAAGGATCTGAATGGCGGCCGCCCAGGACCGCTTGGCTTCCATCGTCTTGCCGGTCCTGACCTCCCAATACTGGCGGTCAAATTCAGCGGTCCCCTCGGGTGCTGTGAAGCGATGCAGGTATTTCCCGCCTCTATAGAAGTAGACAAAACCCGGTTTCACCTCGCGAACGTAGGGCTTGCGGCCTGCTTTTCTCACCAGTCGATCCCCCCTTCGATGGCGTCACCGCGCCCGACGCTGCGCAGGGTCTCTGCGTCCCATCGCTCCAACCCAGGGGCGATTTCACGGCCTGGTGGAAGATGACCTGATCTGACCAGCGCGCGGAACTCGGCCGGCTTCATGTCCAGCAGTTCAGCCGCAGTCTTTTCGGAGGCAAGAAGCGGAGTTCGGTGCTTCATGCTAGCGGTCCTCCCTGCTACTGATACCCCAGACCTGCCGGGCCGTTCCAACCGGATCGAAAATCCAGTTGAGATCGAGCCCGAGCTTCCGCCCCAGCACCGCGATTTTCCACATGACGGGCTTCATGGCGCCACCTTCTCGATGTTGGTGATGTCAAGGGCGTTCTGCAGATCATGTGCCAGCGAACCCAGGAGGCCGGCAATTTCCGACGCCGCTTCCGTGCCGCCGAACCCGGCATCCAGCATGTTCTCCAACGCCCTTGCCGCGCAGCGAACTTTCAAGGCAAGGGATTGCTGTTCGGCAAGATAGGCTTCGAGCGCAGAGTTCATGCCGCATCACTCCTTGCCCAACGAATGCTTTCCGTGGCGCAATCCAGACGCGTTTCCAGCGACTCGATACCGCTGCGCAGCGCCGCGGCGCGCGGCTTGTCCAGCCCCTCCATCGCGAAGTGGATCAGCCGGCAGAGGTCGCGGGCGTGATCCAGTTCGTCCAGCGCATCGCTCAGATGATGCGCGTTGCGGGGATTGATTTCGTTCGACGTTTGCACCATGTTCATGGGCAAGATCCTTTTGTGAAGATTGGGATTGCATGAGACCGCCAGGGTGGCCGCCCTAGCGGTCTCTTTCTTTTTAGGATTGGGAAGCATGTGCATCACGCTCCGCCGCGAAAATCTGGCGCAGGTGAAACACAATCTCAGCGTTCATCGAACGACCGTTCTCTGCGGCGCGCCTCTTGATGGCATCGCGCATTCCATCTGGGAACCGCACAACATACTGATCAGCCGTCCTGCTGGGGTAAGTCTTCATATCAACCTCATAGTGGCTCATAGCCACTTGATGGCTTATAGCCACCACTTGCGTCAACATAAAAATGAAGGCTCATTGCCACTATGTCCGAACGATCCCCTCAGAACCAAGACAAGTTCGTGGTGCGCCTGCCCGACGGGATGCGAGAGCGCCTGAAGAAAGCCGCCGAGCGCAACAACAGAAGCATGAACGCCGAAATCGTCATGGCTCTGGAGTATTGGCTTGAAGCGGACCTGCCTTATGAACTTGCGGTCAGCGCGGGCGCAGGCCCTGAAGATGCTCGCAGGATGGGAATGGAAGACTGGACAGAGCGCAGCGAAATCATTGAGGATACGTTCAAGCAAGAGCTTGAACGATCAATAGATTTCCTTAACCAGCTTCGACGTAAGCTTAAGGTTCGACCAACTAGGCCCGACTCCGACGACTAACCCATGACCCTGATCCCCAACGAGCGCACGAAGCTGCTGGCGAACGCGCTGGACCGCGCCTCGACGGCCTGTTTCACGGTCGGCATC
This sequence comes from Paracoccus sp. pheM1, assembly GCF_018499825.1. Classification (NCBI taxonomy): domain Bacteria; kingdom Pseudomonadati; phylum Pseudomonadota; class Alphaproteobacteria; order Rhodobacterales; family Paracoccaceae; genus Paracoccus; species Paracoccus sp. pheM1. Next base: position 101,894 of record NZ_JAGXCX010000001.1, on the reverse strand, counting down.
GCAACACCCGTTGCCGGATATATCTATAACATCAGCAACTTGCGCGAGAGCCTGCCCGCGTGGATCATGCTCGGGGGCGGAATCGGTTGGATTTCTGCCTGTGTCGCCTTACATTTGATGGCGAGACGCACCCTTGGAGGGCTGAAATGAGCGAGTTCGTCATTGCCTTCATCGCCATGCCGCTGACCGTGGTCGCCGTGGGCTACGTCGCCATGCGCCTCAACGAGCGCGCAGTGAAGCACGAGAAGCACCACCCGGCCGAGTGATCACCGCCCAAGCATCGCATCGAACCGCTCGGCCGTGAGACGCCGACGATATGGGCGCTTGGGGCGCATCTCGGCAAACATACGGTCAGCCAGCCTGGCGGTCAGCTTGCGCGGAAAATACCGCAAGACTCCGGTGGCGTGCTTGTGCTTCGCCACGCAGGACGGCGAACAGAACCGCTGTCGCGCCGAGGTGGCACGGAAGACCACGCCGCATTGAGCGCATGCAACCTCACCGTGCCGTTTCGTGGCCTCCACCGAACACTGATGGCAACAGAACCGGCGGCTTGGCTTGTCGGGCTTGAAGCTTTGACCGCAATGATCGCACAACCGCGGCTCCACCGTCGCTAGGCGCCGCCGAGTCTGCGCAGCAGATATGCATGCGGTGCTGCAATACCTCGCACCCTCACGCATGCTTTCGGGAAGAGTATCCCCACAGTTGGCGCATTTTCGGCCGGTTCTTCCGGCGCGCGGTGGCTTTCTGCTTAGCCCTCGTGCCAGGCGCTCCATGTCGGTGCGATCATCGGCCTTGCACTGCGGCGAACAAAACTTGCGGTTGCTTCGCGTCCCTGCCGGGAACGGCCCATTGCAGTATTCGCAGCGATGGGTCAGATCCAGCGTGTCGCTAGCATCACGGCCTTCTCTCCCTGCGCCCGCTTGCGCGTTGCAAGTCTTTGGTTGTACGAAGCCGCGCAGACTGTCCCGCAAAACTTGTGATGACCCTCGGGCAACGGCCCGTGACAGCGAGCGCAGCGGGTCCGCTCGATCAGCATTCCTGCGTGAATAGTCCATTCCGGCTGCCCTTCATCCCAACCCGGCCGCGTTGCCCGAACGGCGCGGAAAGCCTCCTCCAGCATTTCTCGCGCCATTGCATCGGCGCCCATCCAGCCCCAGCCCTGGCGACACAAATCCGCACGGATGCCGGCCCGCAAAGGCCCCTCCAGCCCAAACATCGATCCGATGACGCCTGCGTTGAATGCCACCCGGATCACCACGCCCAGCTGTTTCACCAGGAAGTCAAATCGCCCGGCCCCAAGGAGCCCGCGCCGCGCATCGCGTTCCTGCCGCGCCAGCTTTCTCCGGCGTGCCTGAGCGTTTCCGAAGTCTGCATGCTGAACCTTCATCCCATCACCGCATCCAGCAGCGCTGCGCTGATCGGGTGCTTCGAGACCGGCGGCAGGGTCTTCACGCCCTCGGGCGCCTTGGATGATGCGTAGGCTCGGCCGAGCCAGGCCTCATCCATGGCGAGGATGATCTCGACATGGTGAGGCCCCAGCGGCTGGCGCATGAGCCGGCACCAGGCGAGGATCTCCGAGGGCTGAATGGGGTTCGGCCCCTGCATGGAATAGGTCCGGGACCGGGAAAGCCGCTGAAAGGCATTCCAGAGGTCGCGCCCCGCCTCGGGTGGAACAACCTTCCCGCCGGCGAGAGAGGCCACCACGGCGGCGCACAGCTGCTTGCGGAGACGGTTCATCAGCGGCCACCCCTGAGATATTGCTGGTCCGACTGGCGGCGCGCGTTGGTTGCGACAACCCGCGCTGTCACCTTGCCGCTCACCTTTTCCACGAAGGCTTGCAGGTTGCCGTTCTGATCCACCGAGACCCGAACATCTACGGCCCCGCCCGATTGATCGGGACCGACCGGGCGGGTGCTTTTCGTGTGGTCAAACACCGTTTCGCGTGGGTGCATGACAGCGAGAAAACCGCCCTTGCCGTCGATGCCCCCAGATCTGGGCGCATTGCCGGTATAGCCGCCCCCGTCGAAGGACAGCGCCCCGCCGATCATGCTGGAAAGCGAACCCATGCCGGGCAGCCCCATGATGCCCTTGATCACCTGCGCCTTGGCAATCTCGGCCAGCAGCGAGGCCACCGCGTCCTTGGCCGAGGCCGATCCGTCGATGATGGACCCGAACATATCTTCCAGCGCATCCCTGCCGCGCTCGCTGGCGCCGCGGATCTGTTCCATCTTGTCGGCCGCGTCCTCGGCCGCCTGACCAGCCCGTGCATATCCGGCCGCCAGGGCATCGATCTCGGCTTCCAGTTCGGGCGTGATCTGCCGGCCTGCCTGCTGCGCCGCCGCGAGCAGGCGGGCCTTCTCTGTGGCATAGGCCATGGCATCGCCGTAATCCTCGCCTGAGATCGCGACGGCCGCGAGAACCTGCGCCTCGATCTGCAAGGCCTCGGTGCGCTCGCGGATCGACTTGGCATCCCGCTCGAACTCGTCGAGCTTTTCCTTGCCGCCGCGCCCCTTGCTCTTTCCGCCGCCCCGGCCGGCACGATCCGCCGCCGAACGGGCTTCATCGCCAGCGATGGACGCCTGGGCAAGCCGGGTCACCTCGGCATCGGTCAGGGTGGCGCCGGCCTCGCGCGCCCGCTTGCGCACCGCCTCCTCCTCGCGGGCCAGCCGCAGCCCTTCCGAGGTCGCGGCATTGCGCGCTTTTTCCGATTCGGTGAAACGCTCGTTGGCCTCGCGCATGGCATCGAGGGATTGCATGCTGGCCGCCTCGGCCGCGTGGCGCTGGCGCATGGCCTCGCCTGCCCTGGACGCGGGATCGACGCCGGCGGCCGCCGCCAGGGCGCCAACGAGGCCGCGCGCCAATGCCGTGACGCTGGAAATCACCCCGCCGAGCCGGGAAAGCTGATCCATGACCCCGGTGAACTGGATGCGGTCCCCGGCTTCCAGCGTGTCGAAGGCATCCTGCGCCCCGGCCTCGACCTCGCCGAGCCTGGATAGGAAATCCTCGCCGGTCATCTCGCCCCGGCGGAAGGCATTGACCAGCTCCTCCATCTCCAGGGACGCCTCGCGCAGCGCCTGGCCGGCCTCGGTATGGCCGAGGAACTCCAGGTCCGCCCCGGCCTCTTGCAGCGCCGGCACCAGCTGCGCCGCCGCGTCGGCAAGCGCGGCATATTCCTGATCGAGCTGGCGCACCGCCTGGGCATTCTCGTCCACCAGGTCGCGACTGCGATCAAGGGCATCATAGACCTCATCGCCCAGCACCGCCCGCGCAACACCCTCGTCGGGAAACACGGTCTCGATCCGTTCGCGCAGGTCGGTGAAGTCCACCACCGCCTCGGCAACGGCCACGCTGACCCGCTTGGCGAAGGCGCCGACCGTCGCGGTCAGCTGGTTGAACTTACGGTCCAGTTCGTCGGCACGGGCGATCAGATCGCTGTCGATCACCGCGCCCGCCTCATGGGCACGGCGAATGGTTTCTTCCAGCGCGCCCTGACCCTGTCCCAGCAGTTCCACGAAGCGTTCGCCGCCGGTGCCGCCGAATATCTCATCGGCGATACGGATCTGCGCCGCCTTGTCGAAACCCTCCAGCTTGCCGAGGATCTCGACCATCAGCGCCGAAGGGTCTTTCAGCTTGGCTTTCAGGTCCTGCGCCCTGAAGCCCAGGCGGGTGAAGGCCTCGGCCGCCGGCCCGACGCCGGTCACGATGAACTCATCGGCCCGCAGCGACAGTTCCTTGAACCCGTCCACCAAGGCATCGACGCTGATGCGGTTCTGTTCGGCGACGAACTTCCATTCCTGAAACGCCTGGGCCGAGATCCCGGCGCGCTTGGCCTCGTTGCCGATCTCGGCCAGCCCCTTGACCATCTGCCGGGTGCCATTGGCGATGCCAGCCACGCCGCCGGCGGCCAGCCCGCCGAGGATGCCCCCCGCCAGCCCCTTGCCGAAACTTCCGATGCTGCCGGTGATGCTCTTCAGCGTGGCGTTGATGCTGCCGGCCGCGCGGTTCATGTCGGCTTCCATCTGCCGGGTCGCGGATCGCGAGCCGCGCCGCAGGTTCTGATAGGTCCGGGTGCCGCGCCCTTCCGCCTGGCGCATCCGCTTCTCGAATTCCGAGATCCGGGCTTCCAGCATCACCACCAGGCGTTCAGCCGCCCCCACGCTCGCGTTCATCGCGGCCCCCTTATGCCATCCACATGTCTTCGGTGAACCAGCTGGCGCTGCTGGTGAATTGCTCCTCGCCGGCCGCCGCGCGGGCCACGGCCATCGCCGCCGCAACGGCGCCGTCGATCTTGTTGCCGGACTTGCCCTTGTGGAACATGCGGTTGCCGGCCTTGTCGGTCTCGACCTGAATGTTCGAGAAGTTCCAGCGCAGCACCGGATGGCCGCCATGTGCCAACCCGCCCGACAGGATGGCGCGTTCCAGCTCCTTCACCGCCGGCGCCATGCTGACCCAGCCCTGCCGGAATTCGACAGCGGGCAAGCCGTCCTCGTTCAGGTTCGCCATCATCGAGCGGCCGAAGGTCGGGTCGAAGGCCGATTCCTTCACGTTGAACCGGGCGAAAAGCTCGCGGATATGATCCTCGACCATGCGCAGATCGACCGTGTTGCCCGGGGTCGGGATGATGAACCCGTCCGCCGCCCATTGCAGGTAATCGACGCCATGCAACTCGCCCCGGGCCCGCAGGTTGTCCTCGGGGCAGAAGAACCACGGCCAGACCTGATAGCCGTTGCCATCGCGCCAGGCGGCCACGACGACGGTCAGATCCTCGTTCTTCGACAGGTCCACCCCGAGCCAGCAGGGCGCCTGGGTGATTTCCATCTCCTCCAGATCGACCTCGCGATTGCCCTGGTCGTAAACCTGCATCTCGACAAAGGGCGAGGTGGACTGGTCGAGCCAGCGGTTCAGGTTGAATTGCAGGAAGCTGTCGCGGTCGAAGGGCGAGTGCAGGGCTTTCTTCGCCTTGTCGCGATAGGCATCGAGGTCGGGATAGCCATGCGCCAGGCCGGGATTGACCGCGAACCAGAGATCCTCGTCCTGCCAATCGTCCTCGGGCTCGGCCATGAAGATCACCGGCAGGGTGGCGGGGTCGTCAATCTCGCCCTTCTGCACCTTCATGGCATATTCGACGGTCTTCCAGGCCAGGTTCTCCTGCCCGCGCCCCGAGGTGCTGGCGACGATCATCAGGGTGCCGGGCACCTTGACCAGCGCCGAATCCAGCGCCTCCCATTGCTTCAGGCCCGGCCGGCCTTCCCACGCATGGAGTTCGTCGGCGATGACCACGTTCGGGGTCTTGCCGTGCTGGGTCTTGCCGTCCGAGGCGATGGCGACATAGCGGGACGGAACCTTGGGGCAGGTAATGCGCGAGACGTATTCCCGAACCTGCAGGTGCTTTTCCAGACGCTTGTCGTTGTTGATGATCATCGCCGCTTCGTTGAACAGTTCCATCGCCTGTTCATGGGCCGAGGCCGCCGAGATGGTCAGCCCGCCCGCCTCGCGCTCGGTGCCGAGGAGATGCAGAAGCGTGATGCCGGCGCAAAGCGAGGTCTTGCGGTTGCCGCGCGGCAGAAGAAGCACCACGCGCCGCACCACGCGGGTGCCGTCAGGATGGCGCGGCCCATAGATGCGCCGGATGATCCGTTCCTGCCACGGGTCCAGCTGGAAGGCCCGGCCCGGAAGCTTACTTTTCGGGTGCTTGAGCATCCGCAGCCACTTCACCGCGGCCTCGCCCCGGCCCAGCGGATCGGGGATTTCGTCGTCATTGTCGATCCAGGACGGTCGCAGCATCAGCCCAACAACCCTGCCGTGAACAGATCGTCATTGCCCTCGCTGTCCTCGACCGTGGGCCGGGACCGTGAGACCGGGGTGCAACCGAGTTCCGCCGCCAGCAGGCGGGCGCGGGTCATGGCGTCGGACTGAATGGCCACGGCCGGGTTCTTGCGGGCACTGATCAGGCGCGAATTGCCGTCCTTGTCGATGCCGTAAATCTTCTGGACATGGCCGAGCTTGCGGATTTCGCGTTCCATCTCGCGAACCGTGCCCTGCGCAACGCAGTAGTTCTCGAAGGTGCCCAGATCGGCCTCGGTCAGGATGCGGCGCTGCGCCAGCATCGGCAGGATGCGCCGCCATTCTTCCTTGGCATCCTCGGAAAACCAGTCCGGCGCCGGCATATCCTCCAGCGCGTCCAGATCGGTCTTGATGTTCGGTTTCGCGCCCCTCATGGCATGATCCTCACGCAACGCAGTTCCACGCCCTTGCGCCGGCCGATGGGCGTCACCTGCTTGATGTTGAAGGCCTGTCCCCGCCAGACCGCCCGGTCGGCATTGGTGATCCCGTCGAAGAACCGGCAACGGAACATCACCAGCTCCTCATCGCTGGCGCCGTAGCCGCGAATGAATTCCTCGGTGGTCTGATCCACCCGCTCGGCCCGCAGCACGGCAAGGCGCGTCCAGGTCTCGACCGGGGTGCCGTAGTCATCGATCACGGTGCTGGCGCGGTCGATGCGGATGGTCTCGACAAGGCGCCCGGACTTCATGACGCCACCTCGGCGATCAGCGCCTCGACCACGACGACGCCATGGGAATGCTCGCCATCGGGATCGCGAAGGAAGCGCATCGAGGAGACGCGCACATCGGCGCAATGCATACCTGCGGGCATGGTGAGACGCCCGGCATGGATGGCGCGGCGAATCTCGCCGGCAATGGTCTTGACGCCTTTCATCGAGGCCTCGCTCTGCCAGACGTGCAGGCTGTGATAGACACGGGTATGGGTGCGGCGCAGGCTGGTGCCTTCGTCCACCGCCTGGCTGTCGCCCAGCAGGATTGCCGGCATGGCCGAGGGGCGCTGGAGCGTGTCGAGGATCTGCGCCGCAGGCACCAGGGCGAGAACGCCGCCCCAGGTGGTCAGGCGGGCGCGGATCGCTTTCTGAACTTCCAGATCGACGCTCATTTCGCCTCCCTGATCGCCTTGCCCACCGCGCGTTTGATACGGTCCAGGGCGGGCTTGCGGCCGAGCCGGAAGGACGGCCAGAAGAACGGATGCGGGGGCACGGTCGAGCCATGCAAACCACCGCCGTGGCCGTATTCGACCAGATGCGCATAGCGCACATCGGCATTGCCGGCGGTGACGGCCGCCGTCAGTTCCGGCACCACCATGCTGCCGCCCGGCTGCGAATAGGGCGGGGTCGAAAGGCCCGGCCCGGTGACCTTGATCGAATCCTTCAGGTCGCCATCGTCCACCGGCACCGTGACGCGCATCAGGTCCGCGATTTCCTCGGCTGACTTCTCCAGCGCCGGCACCACGGCGCGCCGCGCAGCCACGGGCACGGCCCGCATGCGCTTCTGGAACCGGGACAAGCCGCCATCATCCGCCATCAGAAGGTCCACTCCCTGAAGCCGTCCACGATGTCCCGGACACCGAACGGCAGTTCCCGCGTCAGGTCGGTCGCCGCCTCGCGGTTCTCGAACCACCAGGTGGCAAGTTGCATCACCGCTTCCCTGATCGCGGGCGGGATTTCCGGTTGGTCCTCGCCCCCGAAACGCTCCTCGATGACGAAGCCCAGCATGCGCTCGATATGGTTCTGCGCCGCCGCGATCTTCCCCTCGATCAGGGCATCGTCCGCGTCCTGATCGGGCGTCAGGCCGAGGTTGTCCTTCATGTCCTCAAGGGTGACGATAGCCATGTCAGGCATCCTCGCTGCGGAAGGTTTTCGAGGTGGGCAGAACATCGGCCTGCAGTTTCATGATGCTGTTCGCGGTATCGAAAACCTCGAAAAGCCCGGTCACGAGCCCGAACCATCCTCGCCAGTGCGCGCCGCCCGGGAAGACCAGCCGAAACGGATAATGCGCGCGGGACCGGGAAGCCGACCACAGGATCGCCTGTCCGGTATCTTCCGGGTCATTCCCGAGAATGATCTGCCAGGCGGGACGGCGTTCCAGGCTCTTTACGGTTTCAAGCTGCGGGTTGCCTTCTTCGCAATCCACATAGACCGCTTCTTCGGTGTCCCATTGCGAGCCCACCATGCCGATCGCCTCGGCTTCGCCGATCTCGATCCAGCCGGAAGCCGGAAGCGCCCCGGGCGTTTCCACGGGGGCGTTGGCGATGTAGAGGCGGCTTCCGGCGGTGGGGTAAAGCATGGATCAGGCCTCGGCCGCGTCCACCTTGACCACGTTGGAGTTGACCCAAAGCGTGGTGTTCAGCTTCATGACGTTGTTCGCCGTATCCAGCGCCTCGACCGCGCTTGCCACCTTCGCCACGAAATAGCGCGTGGACCCGGTGCCGCCGGGCGGGGCGTCGTTCAGCACCAAGCGGAAGGCATAATCATGCGGGGTCTTTTCGGCCGCGATGACGGCGATCTGCCCGGCATCCTCGTAATCGATGCCGCAGACCACCTCCATGGAACCGGCATTGCGGGTGCCCTTCAGGCGCCGGGTGCGCGAGGAAGCGATGCCGTCGAAGGTGATCTCGGCCGAGGTATCGCCCACCGATCCGAGGCCCTCGGTCTCGCCGATCTCGGTCCAGACCTGCGAGGTGAAGTCGGCCGCCACGAAATCCGTGGACTTCGCCGCGAGCTCGCCCCCAATGTAGAGCCGGGCGCCATTGGTCGCATAGATGGTCATTGCTGATCCTTTCGAGTGCTGCGCCGTTCCAGTCTCTGCTTGGCGCTGTTGTGATGATGGGCGCAGAGGCCCTGCCAGTTGCGGGGATCGTCCCGCAGCCTCGCATCGCCTTTGTGCGGGATGACGTGATCCACATGGGTGGCGAGCGCCGGCCCGCCCTTGTGGCCCAGGTCGCAGCCCGGCCATTTGCAGAAGCGGTTCTCGGGCCGGGCGAGGAAGACCTTGCGGGCCTTCTCCCAGCTGCGCCCATATCCCCGCTGGCTGCTGTTCGGCCGGGCCTTGTCGAACCGGGCCTTGCGCTCGGCATCGCGCTTCGCCTCGCACGGACAGCGGGCGCCCGAGGGCACCACCTTGCCGCAACCGCACAGGCGAGGCGCGCGCACCGGCATCAGACCGCCATCGCCAGCTTGCGGAAGGCGGTGGGACGCACCACCCCGGCACCGACACGGCGGCGGGCGTGATAGCGCATCAGGCCGTTGATCCGAACCGAATAGGGATCGGCCAGGATCGACAGCGACAGCCGGTCATAGATGCGATACCCGCGCTTGAAGTCGCCGAAGATGATCGGTTCTGCATCCTCGGCAATGTCGGGCATGTCCACCGCCTCGACCACCGGGCGGCCGAGGATCGTTTCCGGCTGACCGGCCTGATAGGAGGGCTGCCACAGGTAGTTGCCATGGCCGTCCTTCAGGGTGCGCACGGCCGCCAGCGTGTTGCCGTTCATCACCCAGGTGCCCGCCTGGCGATAGGTCGCCGGCAGCGAATACATCATCGCAATCAGGGCATCGGGATCGAGATTCGCGACATGACCATTGTCATGCGTCACGATATCGGCATTGGTCATGAAGCCCGAGGGCTCCAGCGCCGTGCTGCCGTTGACGAAGGCAAGGCTTTCCTTCTGGCCGAAGTCCTCGGCAAGGGCCATGTTGACCTCGGTCAGCACGTTGGCGCTGTCTTCCGCCAGCTGCAGCGAGATATCCACGAAGGTCGCCAGTTCGCGGATTTCGATATCGCCCTGATCGAAGGCCGGTTCGCTGCCGGTGCGGGTGGTGGTTTCGCCCACCCAGACCGCGTTTGTCACGCTGGTGCGCATCGGCAGGATCACCTTTGCGGCGCTGGTGCTGCGCACATCGGCGATGGTGCGGATCGGCGAGAACTCGACCAGGTTGCGGATGAAATCCGTCTCGATCTGTTCCGGGGCGAGGACATGGTTCGGGGTATCGCTGGCCGTGGTCAGGGCCTTGCCTTCGAGATCGCCCGTGCGCAGGTAATCGATGAAGGCCTTGCGCTCGGCCGCCTGTTCATCATCGCCGCCACCGTTGCCGCCGCCCGGCCGGTTCGCCTTGGCTTCCAGCTTGTCCAGCCGTGCGATCAGAGGCGCGACATCGGCCTTCTTTTCGATATCGGCCATCCGTTCATCCACGGTCTTGGTCAGGTCGGCCAGCGCCTTCGTGACGACGGCATCGGGTTCTTCGTCCTCCCCCTTGCGGATCAGGACGGCCGCGGAACCCAGCAGCGCGGTTTTGGACAGGTGTTTCATCAGTTCCTCTTGGAAAGCTGCGCCGCAGCGCGTTGCAGGGCCGCGGCAAGGCGCAGAGCGCCGACCGCGTCTTTGGCGGAAGTCACCTTCGCGCCGGGATGACAGGGCAGCGTCACCAGGGACGCCTCCATCAGGTCGAGGGCGGAAATCGTGCGGCCCTTGCCATGCCGAGCGGCCTTGCGGGCGACGAAGCCGATGGAGATGCCGCGCACGGCGCCGGCCTGCACCAGGGCGCGAACCTCGCGGGCGCGCGGCAGATCCTCGACCAGAAGCCGGCCTTTCAGATGCAGGCCATCGGGTTTCTCCTCGGCGTCCTCCCAAACCCCGACCGGGTCGTTCGGGTCGTGGCCGAACAGCATCGGGATGGGCATCCTGGCGGAAGCGAAGGCCCCCTTGGTGATCACGTCGCCCACGCGGTCGGGCGCGCCGAAGGGCCAGGCCAGCGCCGTGATGGCGCCGGTCTGGTCGGCCAGGACCTTGGTTTCGATGAAGCTGCGGTCCATCAGCGCGCCTCCATGAAGGCCGCGCGGTCGCCGGCCATGGCATCGACCTGCTGATGCACCCACTGCGCCGCCCGCAGGACGCGCAGCACGTTGGCATGGGTGAACGGGACCGGCTCGCCGTCCTCGGCGATCTCCCAGCCCAGGACGCAGCGGCCGAGGCTGTTCAGCCGGCACTTCTCGCGCGCCTCGGCCGAGACCCGGCCTTCGTCATCCGCCGCCGCCGCGAGGTCGTCGACCATCTTCAGCCGGGCGCGCGCCTGGGTGGCGCTGTCCGGGCCGGCGATCAGGAAGCGGATGCCGGTCGGCTTGCCGGTCACCGGGTCCAGCAGGTCGAACCAGCGGCCCCGGTCCTGATCCTCGGCATTCGACAGGATGTCATTCAGCTGCATCGGGCTTGTCCTCGGCAGGTTCGGGCGCGGGTGCCGCGCTGATGTTCGGGTTCAGGAACTCATTGCCGCCCTCGCGCGGCGGCAGGCCCAGCCATTGCCGACCCTCGTTCGGGTTGATGGTGCGGCTGGAAATCAGGCTGTTGATGGTGGTGGCGCGGGTCGCCAGATCGGCACGGGTCAGGTCGTCGCGGTCGAAGCGGATGACATGGTTGCCGCGCTCCTCGTCCGAGAACAGCGCCCGGCGCAGCGCGCCTTCCAGCCCGCGCAGCCACGGTTCCAGCGTGTAGGACAGGAATTCGCGGCCCTTCTGTTCCGAGTTCGACCAGGTGGCGCGGGACAGGTCGCCCACCATCGGCGCCGGGATGTTGAAGGCCCGGGCGATCTCCTCGATCTGGAACCGGCGGTTTTCGAGGAACTGCGCATCCGTGCTGTTGAAGGTGAACGGCTCGAAGGTCATGCCGTCATAGAGGATCGCCGTGCGGCCCTGGTCCTCGCCCTCATGCGCCAGCCGCCAGGCGGCCCGTGCCGCCTTCACGGCTTCTTCCTGCATGCCCTTGGGGATCAGCAGCGCGCCAGAGGGACGGGCGCCACGGGTGAACAGTTTGCCGGCGTGACGGTCCAGGGCAACGGCGATGCCGATGGCCTCGCGGGCGAGGGACAGCGGGCAACGGTCGAGGGGCGGCAGGAGGTGGATCACGTCGCGGGCCGGGACGGGCTGGTTGTTCAGCCGATAGCGGCGCTCGCCGGTATCAAGGTCGAGGTCGAATTGCAGGAAGGACTGGCGATAGCGGATGATCTCGCGCGGCTCGCCGTTCACCCGGTTGACCCAGGCCAGCCCGCCGGCGTCGTTCATCAGCGCGTCCCGGACGATTTGCCGGATCAACTCGAACCCCGTGGTCCAGTCGTTCGCCTCGTCCCGCAGCAGCGCCAGAAGCGGATGGTCGGGCACGTCCACCTCGTCCTGACCCTCGATCCGCTTCACGGTCACGTCGAGCGAGGCGACGGCTTCCGAGATCAGCTGGATCGCGTTCGCGACCACCGGCACCTTGAGCGCCTCGGCCTGGTTGACGACGATGCCGGCCGAGGTGGTTTCCGTCAGCCCGAAGAGCGACAGCAGCGCCGCATCGGGCGAGGCCAGCGACTTGCGCTCTGGCGTGAAGGCTTTGCGAAGATGGGTCCAGATGCTCATAGACCAGTTTATGCGCGCCGCCGCGCCGGTCTGATAAGCTGGCAAAACCTAGGAAATCATAGGAAGTCATGGGTTTTCGTGGTCAGCACTTGCCACGAAGCCAGGTCATGAGCTCGGATCGGAAGGCAAAATAGCTGCCCGATCCGGCCGGCCGGTAGATCGGGACCTCGGGCAGTTTTGCCAGGGCGCGGGCCTTGTCCACCGACACGCCCAACACTTCGGCGATCTGACCCAGCCCCCAGATCTTCCGCTCGGGGTCCAGCACGGCATCCGCGCGCCACCGATCCAGCGGCGGTTGTTCCATTTTTTCCTGTTTCGTCATCGTCATTCCCTGCCTTCCTGTCCTTCGCTTCTCTCATCTCTTTGAACTGAAATGAAAAAAGCCTATTTCCCGCAAATGTTGCGCTTGCCACCCCCCGCCGGTCCCCGCCAAAGGGCCAAAATCGGAAACCACCCCCGGGGTCACTCGACCACCCGGTCGAGGACCGGCACCCGCCAGTCGGCCGCGCACCGTTCCGCCTCAAGGATCGCCTCGGCATAGCTCGCACCGTCCCAAAGCACCGCCTGCCCGCCATCGTCCTCGATCAGCAGGACCATGAACCGAGCCGGGCAGGCCATCGGCACCCCGAGTGCGGCCAGCGCGCCGCGACGGGTGCGCAGCCCCCTTGCCGATCCGCCCACGATCTCGATCCGGTCAACGGCCGCAAAGGTCTGCCCGATCATCTGCCTTTCCTCTGCCGATACGGCCGAGGCCAGGCGCGAGCCGGTTGAGGAACCGGGGCGACAGGCGCGCAATCAATGCCGCGCTCGACCTCCATGTCGATGCGGAGGATGCGCAACTCGCGCTGTATCCGAAGCAGCACGTCCGAGGCCTTGGCGTTGAGCGGTGCCCGGCCCATGTTCGAGCCGCCGGTTCCGAGGGACATAAGCTCGTAATCGATGGCCTTGATCCGCTGGATGATGGCCTCGGCCTGCTCATCGCTGGTCGTTCTTCGGAAGAGTTTCGCTGGTCGCCTCATTCTCGCCACCTGTAACCTGTTGATTTGGCTATAGAGTGGCAAAAGTGGCAGATTTTATCTTATCGACCGTATACGCGCGCACCACACGCGCTTGCGCGCATACGTCTGATAAGGGAAATTTTGCCACTTTTGCCACTAACACTTAATTTTCAGTCCCTTAAGCCCACGCTTGCCGCCAGTCCCCTTCGCATCGGTGAACCCGCGCCCGCGCAACTCCTTCACCAGCGTGTTCTGTGTCCAGGCGCTCATGCCCTGCCTTTCGATCCACTGGGTGAAGCGCTGGTGCAGATCGGCCGAGCTTTCGAAGCCCCCGACCACAAGGTCGATCTCGTCAGCGATGAACTGCCCGACCGTGTCTTCGCTGTCGAAATACTCGGCCGATGCTGCTGCGATCCTGTCGGGCACATCCAGCCCGCGCCGCAGCCACATATCCACACCCTCGATGCACCAGCGCAGGATCGCCGGACCCTCGGCCTTGAGCTTGTCTGGCAGGCCCGTATCTCGCCGGTCGGGCGGGATGGTGACCGTGAAGGGCACCATGACCACGCGCGACCGGATAGCTTCGTCCACGCCCCGGAATGACGGCTGGGTGTTGCCAGCGATCATCAGGGTGAGTTGCGGGTCGAAATCGAAGAAGTCCTGCCGCATGAACCGGGCGCTCAGCTTATCGCCGCCGGTAAGGTCCTTGATGACGCTTTCATCCCATGTCTTGCCGCGCGGAAGCTCGCTGCCCATGACCAGGCGCGCGCCATGCAGGCCGGCGATATCGGTGGAATGACGCTCGACCTGCGAATTCAAAAACGTCTCCGCAGCCGCCTTCCGTGCATAGTCGTTCCACAGCCAGAACAGCGTGTTCAGGAACACGCTCTTGCCGTTCCGGCCCGTGCCGTAGAGGAACAGCAGCTTGTGTTCGTTCGTCATGCCCGTGAGCGCGTAGCCCGCGGCCCGCTGCATGAAATCGATGATCACATGGTCATTGTCGAAGATTTCATGCAGGAAGGTCAGCCAGCGCTCGGGCTCGGCCCCCTTCTCGGCCGGGGCCACCGCAGTCAGCTTCGTGATCATGTCCTCGCGCCGAGCCTGTCGCAATTCTCCGGTGCGAAGATCCACCGTGCCGCCCGGCGTTCCGAGCAACATCAGATCGGCATCGAACTGCGCCGCCAGCGATGCGCTGGGGCTGTTCGACTGGGCAAGGAACTCGACACTGGCGACCGTGGACTTGTGCCGCAGGGTCTCGGCCCGCGCCTTCGCCCAGGTCTTGAGCTTTTCGCCATCCTTCGGCCCGAGGCTTTTCGCCTTGCGGTCAGCCCAGCCCAGAACCTCATCGGCCTTCTGGCGCAGGAAACCCCGGACCTTGGTCATGTCCTCGCGAGACTCGTCCCGCCGCCAGCACACCCCATCCCAGAACAGCCACCTGCCCCAAAGGGCCACGTATCGGGCATTCTCATCCCAGCCGCGCCGGCCGATCTCAAGCGCCAGGGCATCGTGCGACAAGGCCACGCCATCGAAGCCGTCGCCTCCATCATCGGGCTCGAATTCCGACGACGCTGGAAGGTCGATCTCGACCGCCGCAGCCATCACGGACCGCACTTCATCGACTGCGGATTTCCTCTTGTGGGTGATCATTGTTCACCCACAAAATCAATGGCCCACGACCGAAAACCCGCGTTAGCAGGTTCTCTTTGCGTTCTTGATTTGTCTTGATAACGATTTTTACTGAAGTATTTGACTTCAGAGGATTTAAGCAGGGCTTTGCAATCCGCTGCGTAACCTCTCCGCCAACCCGCCGGAGCCTTGCGTTTGCTAGGGTTTCCAAGGCGCGGGGTCAAGGGGGTTATTGCTGCGGCCGCCGCTTTCCCCCTTCGCCTGCGACCGGATGACGGCCAGGATCAGCGATAGACATGGTCCCGGCGGAAGGGATAGGCGGATTGCGCCCCAGGCAGGTCCGGCGTCGCCAGCGCCGGGTCGGGATGGATCAGCAGGATCTGGTAAAGCGCCACCCAGCCCTGCTCGAAGGCCAGCGCGCAGCCTGCCAGATACAGCCGGTAGGCCTGCAACACCTCGGCCGCGCGATCGGGCGGCATCGAGCGCGCCAGCACTTGCTCGGCCTCGGGCAACTGCGCCTCCAGCGCGTCGGACCAGGCCCAGAGCGTGCGGGCGTAATGCGGGCGCAGGTTCTCGGTATCGACCATCTCCAGCCCGGATTGCGACAGGCTGCGGATGGCCTGGCTGACATGGACCAGCTCGCCGCCGGGAAAGATGTATTTCTCGATGAAATCGCCCAGGCCGCCGCCCACCATCGCGTCGTCCAAGCCCGAGGCGGCGATGCCGTGGTTCAGCGCCAGCCCGCCCGGCCGCAGCAGCCGACGCAGCGTGTCGCAATAGGTGCCCATCCGGGCGCGACCGACATGTTCGAACATGCCCACCGACGCCAGCTTGTCGAAGGGCTGGTCGGGCACGAGGTCGCGATAGTCGCACAGCCGGATGCGCACCCGGTCGCCCAGGCCCTCCTCGGCGATGATCCGGCCGACATGGTCGAACTGGTTCTGCGACAGGGTGATGCCGGTGGCATCGACGCCGTAATGGCGCGCGGCATGCAGCAAGAGCCCGCCCCAGCCGGCGCCGATGTCGACGAAGCGCTCGCCGGGGCGCAGGTCCAGCTTGCGGCAGATCAGGTCCAGCTTGGCCTCTTGCGCCTGCGCCAGCGTCATCTGCGGCTCGGCGAAATAGGCGCAGGAATAGACCCGCCGCGGGTCGAGCCAGAGCGCATAGAACTCGTCCGAGACATCGTAATGCGCGCGGATCTGCCTTGCATCGCGGTCGCGGCTGTGGCGCAGCAGCGAATGCACGTGATAGAGCAGCCGCTGCCAGGGCTTGGGCTGGATCGGCTGGCCGTCGCTGGGCACCAGCGCCGCCACGATCCGCATCAGGTCGCGCATCGAGCCCTCGATCCGGGCGCGGCCGCGGACGATCTCGTCCCCCAGCCGGCCCAGCCGGGCCGAGGCCAGCGGCGCCAGCGCGCCCATGTCCTTGAAGGCGATGGTCACGCGCGCATCGGGCGGGCCCAGTTGCCGCCCCGAGGGCAGGCGGACCGCCAGCGGCACCGAGAGCTGTTGCAGTTTCCGTTCGATCAGAGCTTCCAGAGCCGGCATGATCACCTCACGCTTGGGCTGGCCGCGGTTCGGGGGATGCGTGGTTGCGAGGCGCGGCAGCTTGTTCCTGACGACTGTCCCGGACCTGGCTGCCGGGGCAACTCCGGTTGCCATACTAGCGCCGATTCGCCGAAAATGGCCAGAGGCAGGGTGAAGGGTCTGCCGCAGGTTGATCGCGCAGGGCCTTGGCCGGGCAAAGCTTTGGCCCGAAAAGCCGCCCGAAAAGCCGAAAGCGGCCCGAAGGCCGCTTTTCGCTGTTCCCGAAGGAAGATTTTGGAGCGGGCGATGAGATTCGAACTCACGACCCTAACCTTGGCAAGGTTATGCTCTACCCCTGAGCTACGCCCGCGCTCCGTCCCGATGGCGCTTCGCCTTCGGTGAGGCGTCATTTATGGGAGCGCGCCGGGGGGTGCAAGGGGAAAAATCGCGCCGCCGGGAAAATTTTCGCAGGCGAGGCCCGGCGGGGAAAATTGCGCCCGGCTGCGGCCTTGGCGGGCTTGACCGCGCCGCCGGCTTGCCGAAACCTGCCGGCCAGACAGGGGGTGCCGATGAAACCGTCCGACCAGCTTTCCGAATATGTCCGCCGCGCCCTGGCACAGGGCGGCGAGCGCGAGGGCATCGCCCAGGCGCTGGCCCATGCCGGCTGGTCCGCGCCCGAGATCGACGAGGCGCTGGGGGGCTGGGAAACCGCGCCGGGCCTGCCGCCGGTGCCGCGGCCCCGCCCCTATGCCTCGGCGCAGGAGGCGCTGCTTTACGGCCTGCTGTTCCTGTCGCTGGGCATGATCGGCTGGCATGTCTGCGAATTGGGCATGGTGCTGATCGAGCGGCTGATCCCCGACCCGGCCGACAGCCGCTATTACGGACCGGGCAGCTCGACGCGCTGGTCCATCGCCTCGCTGATCGCCTTCGTGCCGCTGTTCGTGATCCTCAACCGCAAGGTGGCGCGGATGAGCCTGGGCGACGGCGGCCGACGGCGGTCGCTGGTGCGCAAGTGGTTCGCCTCGGTGACTTTGCTGGTGGTGGCGCTGGTGTTCCTGGCGGACGGGATCTATGTCATCTACACGCTGCTCAACGGCGAGCTGACGGCGCGTTTCGCCGCCAAGGCGGCGCTGGTCGCCGGGGTCGCGGGACTGGTCTTTGCCTATTACCGGGACGAGCTGAATGATTAAGGGCTGGGCCACCATCGCCATCGCGCTGCTGGCCGCGGCGGCGGTCGTCGCCGGGCTGGCGCTGACCGGCGGCCCCGGCCATGCCCGCAAGGAGCGCCGCGACCGCGAGCGGGAAAGCGACCTGGCCAACCTGGCCCGGCTGGTGGTCTGCCTGGCGCGCGAGAACGGCGACCGCCTGCCCGAGACGCTGGCGACCACGCCGCAATGCGACTGGCAGGTGCGGCTGGCCGATCCCTTTACCGGCGCGCCCTATCGCTACGAGGTCACGGGGCCGCGCAGCTATCGGCTCTGCGCCGGGTTCGAACTGCCGCAGCCCCCGCGGTCCGGTCCTTGGGATCGCGACGCGGCGGGTTGCAGCACGCGCAGCTTCATCCCGACCGGGTCGCAGCGGCCGGGGGCCGAGGCGACGATTCCCTATCGCGACTAGGGCCCCTATCGCGACGAGGGCACGGCTTTTTCCATATAGATGCGGTGCAGCCCGGCTTCGATCACCCGGCGGGTCTCGGCATAGCCGAGCCGGGCATAGATCGCCTGATTCTCGACCATGGCCACATGGGTGTAAAGCCGCAGCCGGGGCAGGCCAGCCGCGCGGGCGCGGGTTTCGGCGAAATCCATCAGCCGCCGGCCAAGCCCCAGCCCCTGCGCGGCGGGCGAGACGGCGACATTCTCGACCAGCAGCGCATCGGGCTGAGGGATCAGCACGATCAGGCCCAGCATCGCGCCATCCCGTTCCAGCAGATGCGTCTGCCCGGCCGCGATGCGCGCGGCATGGTCGTCCAGCATCGGTCCCGGCTTGCGGCCGATGCGGGCGGTGTAATGCGCATAGGCGCTGTTCACCACTTCCTCGACCACGGCTAGGTCGCCGGCCGTGGCAAGGCGTATCACGTCGCTGTCCATCCCATCCCCTCCTGTCCGGCGCAGGTTGCGCCGGGGGAAAGGGACCGGCAAGGGCATGTCAGCCCGGCAGGTCCGACAGCGGGCGCGACAGGTTCTCGGGCGCCATCGCCGCGGCCAGGAAAAGCGGCAGGCCCCGGGCCAGCGCGGCAAAATCCTCGGGCGGGGTCAGGGTCGGGTCGGCCTCGACCAGCAGCTCCAGCCCGCAGGCCTCGCCATCGCCGCGGATGGTGATGTTGAACCCGTCGCCCGGCCCGTTCGACAGCACGTGCCGCGTCGTCTCGCAGCCGGCGAATCGCGCCTCGTCAAAGGGCAGCACGTTGATCAGCGGCGAGAAGAAGAAGCGGCTGCGCGGCTCCATGCCGTAATCCTCGGCGATCTGCTCGATGCGGTAGCGGCCATGGCGGCGCAGCTGGCGCAGCCGCCCGCCGAGCCGGGCCAGCGCCTCGCCCAGCGGCTCGCCCGGATGCAGCGTCACGTCCAGCGGCAGGATGTTCACCACCAGCGCCGGGACCGAGACGGCGACGCTGCCCATGCGGCTCATGTAGGGCAGCCAGACCGGCATCGCGATCCGGCCGCGGTCGTCGCACAGATGCGCAGCCGAGCCGTCGCGCAGATGCAAGGCCGCCCAGGCCGCGCAGATCACGGTCAGCAGGTCCGGCCAGCCCATGCCCGCCGCCTGCGCCTGCCGCATCAGCGCCAGGCGCAGGGCGGCAAGGTCGTGGGCGGCGCAAAGCGCCTCGGCCGGATAGTCCTCGGACCCCTTGCGCAGCACGCGCGGGCGGGGTTCGGCCGCCAGCACCCCGGCCCAATGGCGCGCGTCGGCGGCATGGCGCGGGCTGGCGCGATAGTCGGTTTCCTCGTTCAGATAGGCGGCCAGCGGGCGCAGCGGCTGGCCGGGATCGGCGCCCTCGGCCAGCGCGGCGTAAAGCTGGGCGCAGCGGCGTTCGACCAGGCCCATGGCATAGCCGTCCAGCGCGATGTGATGGCCGCGGTTGAACCACAGGTAATGCCCCTCGGCCAGCCGGACCAGCCATTGCGCCGCGATGGGCTGCTCCAGCAGGTCCAGCGCCGCATCGACATCCGCCTGCATCAGCGCAAAGGCATGTGCGCGCGCATCCGTGCGGTCCGACAGGTCGATGCGGCGCAGCGCGGGCCGCTCAGCGGGATCGACCCGCTGCACCGGCCGGCCGTCGGCGCCAAGGCCGAAGCGCAGCGCCATGATGTCGGTTTCGGCGATGGTGGCCTTTATGGCGCGGGCCAGCGCCTCGGGATCGGCAAGGCCGCGCAATTCGATGGCATGGGCGACGGTCGAGACCGCCTCGCCGGGATGGAACCGGAACTCTTCCCAGAAATCCAGCTGGGCCAGCGTCAGGGGCAGCCACAACCCCTCGGCTTGATGATGCGTCATGAAATCCTTGTCCCTGTCGCAGGGTCTGGCATTCTGAACGAGAGAGGGCTGGCTTGGTTGCATCCGGGTGGGGACGCGGCTGGCTTGCTTCGAGAGAGAAAGCGGGATAAAAATACTCAACTATTGTCATCCGTCAAGGTGCCGCAAGCGCCTTGGGCGGCTCATTGCCGTAAAAGCAGGTATCCGCATGATTGAATTCAGCCCTTGGCCGCAAGACCTCGCCCGACGCTATCGCGAGGCCGGTTACTGGATCGACCAGCCGCTGACGCATATCCTGGACGCGCAGCTGGCCGCCAACCCCGAGGCCGAGGCGCTGGTCTGCGGTTCGCGCCGCTTCAGCTATGGCGACCTGGACCGGCTGTCGCGCAACCTGGCCGCGCGCCTGGCGCGGCAGGGGCTGGGCCATGGCGATACGGCGGTGGTGCAATTGCCCAACGTGGCCGAGTTCTTCATCGCCTTCTTCGCGCTGTTGCGAATCGGGGTGGCGCCGGTGAACGCGCTCTACAGCCATCGCCGGCTGGAGCTGACCGAATATGTCCGCCAGATCGCGCCGCGGGTGGTCATCGCCGCGCGCGACCACGAACTGTTCCGCGACGACGCCTTTGCCGACGCGCTGCGCGCCGGCGGCGTCGCGCATCTGCTGCTTCTGGGCGAGGACGATCCCGCCCGCAGCCTGGCCCATTGGCTGACCCCGGACGGCGACCTGCCCGAGGGCGCGGGGCCGACGCCTGCCGACCAGGTCGCCTTCTTCCAGCTGTCGGGCGGCAGCACCGGCACGCCCAAGCTGATCCCGCGCACGCATAACGATTACGACTACAGCATCCGCGCCAGCGTCCAGATCAGCGGCGTGACCTCGGCCACGCGGTTCCTGTGCGCCCTGCCGGCGGGGCACAACTTCACCATGAGTTCGCCCGGCACGCTGGGGGTGTTCCATGCCGGCGGCACCGTGGTCATGGCCCCCAGCCCCGAGCCTCTGGGCTGTTTCCAGATCGTCGCGCGCGAGCGGATCACCATGGCGCCGCTGGTGCCGCCCGCCGTGGCCCTGTGGCTGCGCGCAGTCGAAGAAGATCCCGCCCGCCGCGCCATGCTGGACAGCCTGGAGCTGATGCTGGTCGGCGGCGCCAGCTTTGCCGAGGCGACCGCGCAGCGCGTGCCGGAACTGCTGGGCTGCCGCTTGCAACAGGTCTTCGGCATGGCCGAGGGGCTGGTGAACTATACCCGGCTGGACGATCCCCCCGAGGTGGTCTTCACCACCCAGGGCCGGCCGATCAGCCCCGACGACGAAGTGCGCATCGTCGACGAGGACGGCAACGACGTTCCCGACGGCACGCCCGGCGCGCTGGCGACGCGCGGCCCCTATACCTTCCGCGGCTATTACCGCAGCCCGGAACACAACGCGAAAGCCTTCGACGCCGAGGGGTTCTATTACTCGGGCGACGTGGTGGTGCGGCAGGGCGGCAACCTGCGCGTCGTGGGCCGCATCAAGGACCAGATCAACCGGGGCGGCGAAAAGATCGCCGCCGAGGAGATCGAGAACCTGCTGGTGCGCCATCCAGACATCACCCATGCCGCGCTGGTCGCCGCGCCGGACGCCCATCTGGGCGAGAAAAGCTGCGCCTTCCTGGTGCTGCGCGAGGGGGCGGGCAAGCTTTCGCCGCCGGCGCTGCGCCGGCACCTGCTGGAGCTGGGCGTGGCCGAATACAAGCTGCCCGACCGCTTCCGCTTCGTGCCCGAACTGCCCTTGACGGCGGTGGGCAAGATCGACAAGCGCCGCCTGCGCGACAGCCTCGTGGCCGAAACCGCCGCCTGAAAGGACGAATGATGGATATTGCCGAAAAGACCGATCTCAGCCCCGAATGGCTGGCCGCCCGCGTGCGGAAGATGATCGAGGACGATTGCGAGATCGAGCCCGCCGAGAACCTCGTCCTCTACGGGCTCGACTCGATCGCGGTGATGACCTTTTCGTCCGAGCTGAAGCAGATGGGCGTCGAGGCCAGTTTCGAGGAACTGGCCCGCGAGCCGACGCTGGACAATTGGTGGGCGCTGATCGCGTCCCGGATCTAGGCGCGCAGCGTCGCGCCACCGTCGACGTAAAGGTCGGCCATGGTGACATGGCCCGCCTGGTCGGACAGCATGAACATCACCGCGCCGGCGATGTCCTCGGGCGTCGCCAGCTTCTTCAGCGGGATGCCGGTGCGATAGGCGTCCAGGCTGCCCTCGATCACCGCGCGCTCGCCGGCGCCGCCGTCCTCGGTCCACATGCCGGTCTGCATCGGCGTCAGGGTCGAGCCGGGGGCGACGATGTTGCAGCGCACCCCCTGCGCGGCAAGCTCCAGCCCCAGGCAGCGCACCAGCATGGTCGCCGCCGCCTTGGAGGCGGCATAGGCGCCCATGTTCAGCCGCGGAATCCCCGCCGCGTTCGAACTGACCGCGACGATGGCGCCGCCTGCGTTCCGCACCATGGCGCGGCCGAAAGCGCGGGTAACGTTGAAGGTGCCGCGGGCGTTGACGCCCATCACCCGCTCCCATTCCTCGGGCGCGAGGTCCAGCAGCGGCCCGATGGCCAGCACGCCGGCCGTATGGACGCCAAGGCCCAGCGGGCCATGCGTCGCCTCGACCTCGGCCACCAGCGCCTCGACGGCATCGCCGTCGCGCACGTCCAGCACCCGGTTCTCGGCCCCCGCGACGGGGTTGCCGGCCAGCGCGGATTCGGTGTCGGTGGCGACGACCCTGGCGCCCGCCTCCAGCAGCGCCGCGACCACGGCGCGGCCGATGCCGCCCGCCGCGCCGGTGACGATGGCGGTCCGGTCGCGGAATCCGGTCAGGCGCATGATTTCATCTCCTGCCCGCCAAGCGCCGCCAGCGCCTGCCGGGTGGACAGGGCCACGCCGCAGGTGGCGGCGATCCAGCCCATGGCCATGTCCTGCTTCTCGCGCGAGAAATCGGCCTGCGCATCGGCCACGGCAAAGGCCTCGATGTCGCGCTGGAACGCCTCGACGGCGGTGGCGAGGCAGCCGATATGGGCATAGACGCCGCAGATCATCAGCTGGTCGCGGCCGCGCGCCCGCATCAGATGCTCGAGGTTCGAGCGCTGGAAGGCGCTGTAGCGATGCTTCAGCAGCACGATGTCGCCCGTCGCCGGGGCCAGCTCGGGCAGGATCTCCTCATGCTCGGGGATGGCGCTCATTCCCGGCCCCCACAGGTCGGCCTGAAGCCCGCGATCCGGGCGGAACTGGTCGCCCTTCTGCGCGGTGTAAAAGACCGGAACGCCCGCCGCCCGCGC
Organism: Paracoccus sp. pheM1; assembly: GCF_018499825.1. Lineage (NCBI taxonomy): Bacteria > Pseudomonadati > Pseudomonadota > Alphaproteobacteria > Rhodobacterales > Paracoccaceae > Paracoccus > Paracoccus sp. pheM1. Next base: position 78,730 of record NZ_JAGXCX010000001.1, on the reverse strand, counting down.
CGCGCCGATCAGCCGCGCGATATTGCCGACCACCGGCGCCAGGGGCGCGCCCTCGGGATAGATGCGGCAGAAATAGCGCTGCATGTCGTGGACCAGCAGCGCCAGCCGGTCGCGGCGGGGCTGCCAGGGACCGCGCGCCTTGGGCAGCTCGGCCTCGGTCGGGGGGGCATAGGGGGCGATACCGGGCAGGGCCATCAGGTCTCTCCGTTGCAGGGCACGCCCTGCAGGGCCGCATCCTGCGGCAGGCCAAGGGCGGCCAGAAGCGCGCCGAACTTGGCGCCGGTCTCGGCGGCCTCGGCCATCGGGTCCGAGCCGGGGACGATCCCCGCGCCCGCGTATAGCCGCGCCCGCCGGCCGCTGATCTCGGCGCAGCGGATGGCGACATGCCAGGCGCCGTCCCCGCTTGCGTCGCACCAGCCGACCGCGCCGGCATAGAAATCCCGCGCCACGGGTTCAAGGGCCTTGATGAAGCCGGCCGCCCGCGCCATCGGCACGCCGCAGACCGCCGGCGTCGGATGCAGCGCCGAGGCCAGCACGACCGACGGCGTGTCCTCGTCCTTCAGCCGCCCCTCGATCCGGGTGCCCAGGTGCCACATGCTGCGGGTCGAGGTGATGCAGGTGCCCTCGGGGCAGCCCAGTTCGCGGCAATAGGGGGCCAGGATGTCCAGGATCGACTCGACCACCAGCGCATGTTCGCGGTGGTCCTTGGCCGAGCCGGACAGGGCCTGGGCGGCGGCGCGGTCGGCGGCCGCATCGGCCAGCCGCCGGGCCGAACCCGCCAGCGGATGCGAGGCGATGCGCCGGCCGCGCTTCTCGACCAGCAGCTCGGGCGTGGCGCCGCAAAGCGCGCGGCCCTGCGGATGCTCGGGCCCGGCGGGCAGCGCCACGCGAAAGGCGGTCACGCTGCGGTCGGCATGCAGCCGCGCCATCAGCGCCTCGACCGGGATCGGCGCGGTGGATTCGACCAGCAGCGTGCGGGCCAGCACGATCTTTTCCAGCGCGTCGCGGCCCCCGGCCTCCTCGGCCATGATGCCAAGCGCGCGGGCGACGGCGCCGGCATAGTCGCGCGCGGCAGGCTCGGCCGTCAGGCGCCAGTCCGGCAGCGGCAGGCCCTGCGGCGCGGCGCCGCCGGACGCGGGCGCATCGCTGCGCCGGCATTGCCACAGGCAATCCCCGGCCTCGCGGTCAAAGGGCAAGGCGCCGCCGATCATCTCGTCCGGCGCCGCCCCGGCAAGGGCCGCGGCCACGCGCGTCTCCAGCGTCGCGGCGCTGCCGGCGGCGATCCGCCGCGCGGGGCCGCGCCCCAGGATGCGCCCCGAAGGGCCGTCGAAACCGAAAAGAACCGGATCAGGCACGGGCGACGCCGTCTTGCTGGGCGCCTCGGAAAGGCGGATGTTCATCATGCATCTCGTTTCAAAGGAATTTCGTCCCCGATCCCGGCGGCGGCCAGCGGCTTTGGAACTGGCGCTGGCTGTGCAGACATGGATGATGCTGCGATCGTATCCGGGGCAGAACTCTCCTGCGCAGGGTTTGGCAACTGATGTCTCGGGTGGCGAACCGCCGCAATCCCCAAGGGGCACGGCCGGTCGGGCGGCGGTCTGGAAATCCCGCCCTTCAGCTTCCCGCCGGCAATCTGTCAAAGCGGGTCCAGAAAGGCAAGTAAAAAGATCAGGATTAGCGCCGGCCGGCGAATTGTCGCAACCCCGGCCCCGGCGGGAACCGGAACCGGGCGCCGGGGCCGCGGGTTCGGGGGGCGTGGCAATGCGGAAAGGACCAGGACATGAACGGCCAGGACGAGCCGGCAGCAAGCCCCGATTTCGACCTGGCCAGGGCGCGGGTCTGCGCCATCGTGAACATGGGCTCGGGGCGCGAGGCGGGCGACGACATCGCGGGCAAGCTGCGCGCGGCCTTGCAGGGCCGGGTGGCCGAGCTTCGGTTCCGCGGCACCGGCAAGGGTGCCGACCTGCCCGCCATGGCCCGCGAGGCGGTGGCCGAGGGGTTCGACCTGATCGTCGCCGCCGGCGGCGACGGCACCCAGGCGGCCGTGGCCGGCGCGGTCGCCGGCACCCCGGCGGCGATGGCGGTGATCCCCGGCGGCACCTTCAACTATTTCGCCCGCGACCTCGGCTCGGGCGAGACGGTCGAGGCGGCGCTGGCGATCTTCGACGCCCCCCGCATCCGCCGCGTCCATGTCGGCGAGATGAACGGCATGATCTTCCTGAACAATATCAGCTTCGGCGCCTATCCCGAGATCCTGCGGCGCCGCGAAAGCATCTATCGGCGCTGGGGCCGGTCGCGGCTGGCGGCCTATTGGTCGGCGGTGGCGGCGCTGTGGACGCTGCGCCGCCCGCTGCACCTGACCGTGCGCGCGAACGGCGAAGAGCGGCGCTTCACCACCGCCCTGGCCTTCGTGGCGAAAAGCGCCTACCAGCTCGACACCTTCGGGCTGGAAGGGGCCGATTGCGTGCGCCAGGGCCAGATGGCGCTGCTGCTGGCGCGGGCGAAGCGGCCGGGGCCGCTGGTGCGCTCGGCGCTGCGGCTGGCCCTGGGCAAGACGGCGCGCTATGCCGATTTCGACCTGATCTGCGCCGATGAATTCGAGCTGGAGACCGTGCCGCGCCATGAATATGTCGCCCATGACGGCGAAAAGACCTGGATGGATTCGCCCTTTCGCATCCGCGTGCGCCGGGGCGCGCTGAAGGTGCTGGTTCCGGCCGATAGCGGCGGGCGGGATGCCGGATGACGCGCATCCTGCATCTCTCGGACCTGCATTTCGGGCTGGAGCGCAAGCCGCTGGTCGAGCCGCTGATCGACCGCATCAACGCCGCCCGCGCCGATCTGGTGGTGGTGACGGGCGACCTGACCCATCGCGGCCGCTCGGCGCAATTCGCGCAGGCCGCGGCCTTCCTGCGCCGGATCGAGGCGCCGCTGCTGGCGGTGCCCGGCAACCACGACATCCCGCTCTACAAGCTGGCGGACCGGATGATGCGCCCCTGGCGGCGCTGGCGGCGCGCCATCGCCCAGAACCTCGAGCCCGTGGGCCATGTCGGCAACCTGCGGGTGCAGGGCATCAACAGCGTGGACCCGATGTCCTGGCAGCGCGGCATCGTCACGCCCGCGCAGGTGGCGCGGGTGATCGCCGGGCTGGACCCCGCCTGCATCAACATCGTCGCGCTGCACCACCCGATGCAGCAGCGCCCGCAGGTGGACAAGGCGCTGATGCAGGGCGCCGCCCCGGCGCTGGCCGGCTTCCAGGCCGAGGGCGTGCAGCTGGTCCTGACCGGCCACCTGCACCTGTGGTCGATCGGCGCCTTCCTGGGCGAACGGGGGCGGCCGATCCTGCAAGTCCAGGCCGGCACCGCGCTGTGCGACCGGCCCGGCGACCGGCAGAACGAATTCGCCGTGCTGGAGTTCGCCGGCCCCGACCTGCTGGTCGAGCGCCACGTCGCGCCCATGACCGAGCCCGGCTTCCGACCGCCCGAACAGCTGCGCTTCACCCGCCGCGAGGGGCTCTGGCGCCCGGCCTGATCTTCTTCGTTGCATAAATACCCTGGGGGAGCGCCTCCCGGACCCCATCGAGGGGTCCGGGAGGCACGGGGGCAAAGCCCCCGGCCCCGCTCAACCCTTGGGCTCGACGCGGAAGACGGTGCCCCAGGGATCGCGCAATGCCGCCGCCCCCAGCCCCCGCAGCCGGTCGGGATCGGCGGCCAGCACCACCTCGGCCAGCCCGGCCGAACCGGGGCTGCGCAACCCCGCGCCGCGGCTGTTCCAGACATTGCCTGCCAGATGGTGATGATAGCCGCCGGTGGCAAAGAAGCTCGCGCCAAAGCGATGCGCCATCCGCTCCATGCCCAGGCGGTTCATGCAGAAATCCTCGGCCGCGGCCACGTCGCCCACCTGCAGGTGGACATGGCCCACCACGCTTCCCTCCGGCGCGCCGGTCCAGGCGCCCGCATCCGCCGCCAGCAGGTCCGCCATGTCCAGCGCCAGCGTGTCCATCCGCACCTCGGCCCCGTCATGCTGCCAGGCGCTGCGGGGACGGTCGGCATAGACCTCGATGCCGTTGCCCTCGGGGTCGCGCAGATAGAGCGCCTCGCTGACCAGATGGTCCGAGGCCCCGTCGAGCCCGATCCCGCGCCCGGCAACGAAGCGCAGCCAGCGTCCCAGCGCCGCGCGGTCGGGCAGAAGGAAGGCGGTATGGAACAGCCCCGCCTCTTGCGGCCGCGGGCGGGCGGCCCGGTCGCGGCGCAGCTCCAGCAGCGGCTTGTCGCCCGCGCCCAGCACCAGCTCTTCGCCGCTGCCGGAAATCCGCTCCAGCCCGATCACCGAGCGGTAGAAATCCCCGACCCGGTCCAGGTCGTTGACGATCAGGGCCACCCGGCCGATCTGGATGGGGGCGTCACTCGTGGCCATCATGCTCTCCTTATATCCTGTTGCGCCCAAGATAGGGGCGATGCGCATGGCACGGAATGGCGCCAATCGGGGAATACTGACGCCGCAACGGCGACAATGGCCACGGATTGCCTTCGCCCGCGCCCCGGCGCATGATGCGGGGCCCTTTCGCCAGCCGGAACCCGATGAAGCCCCGCACCACCAAGACCCAACCCGCCAAGACCCGATCCGCCAAGACCCCGCCCCGGCCGCAGCCTGACGCCGCGCCGCTGGCCGCCGATCCGGCGCGGATGGAGATCTTCCTGGTCGCCACCCCCGGCCTTGAAGAACCGCTGGCGGCGGAAGCCCGCGCGCTCGGCTGGGACGCGCAGGCCCAGCCCGGCGGCGTCACGTTCACCGGCGGCTGGGCGGATGTCTGGCGGGCGAACCTGGAAATCCGCGGCGCGACCCGCGTCCTCGCACGCATCGGCGCCTTTCGCGCCCTGCATCCGGCGCAGCTCGACAAGCGCGCGCGCCGCTTTCCCTGGGCCGACTGGCTGCGCCCGGACGTGCCCATCCGCATCGAGGCCAGCAGCCGCAAGTCCCGCATCTATCACGCCGGCGCCATCACCCAGCGCATCGAGGCCGCGATCCGCGACAGCCTGGGCGCCCCCGTGGCCGAGGACGCGCCGGTCACGCTGAAGATCCGCATCGAGGATGACCTTTGCACCATCAGCCTGGACACATCGGGCGAATCGCTGCACCGGCGCGGCCACAAGCAGGCGGTGGGCAAGGCGCCGATGCGCGAGACCATGGCGGCGATGTTCCTGCGCCAATGCGGCTTCGACGGGGCCGAGCCGGTGCTGGACCCGATGTGCGGCTCGGGCACCTTCGTCATCGAGGCGGCCGAGATCGCGGCGGGCCTCAGCCCCGGACGGATGCGGCCTTTCGCCTTCGAACGGCTGCCAAGCTTCGACGCGCAGGCATGGCAGGCGATGCGCAACGCCCCTGCCCCGCCCGCGCCGGCCGAGCCCCGCTACCACGGCAGCGACCGCGACCCCGGCGCGATCCGCATGAGCCGCGAAAACGCCGCCCGCGCCGGGCTGGACGGCTGGACCAGCTTCGAAAACCGCGCCATCGGCGATCTCCTCCGCCCCGAAGGCCCGCCGGGCCTGGTCATGGTCAACCCGCCCTATGGCGCGCGCATCGGCAACAAGGGTCCGCTTTTCGGCCTGCACGCGACGCTGGGCGAGGTGCTGCGCGAACGCTTCCGCGGCTGGCGCGTCGGCCTTGTCACCAGCGAGGCGCCGTTGGCCCGCGCCACCGGCCTGCCCTTTCGCGAACCGGGCCCCTACGTCGCTCATGGCGGGCTGAAGATCCGGCTGTGGCAGACCGGGCCGCTGTAACGGGAACCCAGGCCGCCGCCGCGCATTGATACGGTTGGTCGCAGGGACGGGTTCCCGGCGGATGATATGCTGTCCCGGAACCGCGCAGGAGAATCGCATGGATATTCGTTTCGACAACCAGATCGCCCTTGTCACCGGCGCCGGTTCGGGGCTGGGCGAGGCGATCGCGCTGGAACTGGCCGCCTCGGGCGCCACGGTGGTGGCGGCCGACCTGCATGAAGCGACGGCCCGCGCCACCGCCGAGCGGATCGTCGCCGCGGGCGGCCGGGCCGAGGCCGTGGCGGGCGACGTCTCTGACCCCGAGCAGGTGCGCAAGGCCGTCGAGGTCGCCAAGGGGCTGGGCGGGCTGCACCTGCTGGTGAACAATGCCGGCATCGGCGGCCCCAGCGCGCCGGTCGGGGAATACCCGCTGGACGGCTGGCAAAAGGTGATCGACGTCAACCTGAACGCGGTCTTCTATGGCATGCGCTACGGCATTCCGGCCATGCTGGAATCGGCCGGCGGGGCGATCGTGAACATGGCCTCGATCCTCGGCTCGGTCGGGTTCAACGGGGCCGGGGCCTATGTCTCGGCCAAGCATGCCGTGGTGGGCATGACCAAGAACGCGGCGCTGGAATATGCGGCGCAGGGCATCCGGGTGAACTCGGTCGGCCCGGCCTTCATCGACACGCCGCTGCTCGACCAGCTGGACCCGGAGGTCAAGCAGGCGCTGGTCGCCCGCCATCCCGTCGGCCGGCTGGGCCGGGCGGACGAGGTGGCGGGGCTTGTCCTGTTCCTGCTTTCGGAGCGCGCCAGCTTCATCACCGGCAGCTATCACCTGGTGGACGGCGGCTATACGGCGCTCTGACGCGCCTCAGCCCTTGCCGTCCTCAGTCCTTGCCGTGCCGCACCGTGGCCTTGCGCCCCGGCCAGCGCGGCAGGGCGGGGATGTCCAGCACATCCCCCGGCGCGACGGCCGAGGCGAGCCAGGCCAGGTCGCGCCGCGCCATGGCGATGCAGCCCGCGGTCGGAAACCCCGGCCGGCGCCATTGGTGCAGGAAGATCGCGGACCCCGCGCCCGGCCGGGCATCGGGCCAGTTCCAATCCGTCACCAGCACGATGTCGTAAAGCGGATCAGAGCGCCGCATCGCCTCGTGGCTGGGGCCGAAGGGCGCGCGCACCGGATGGTTATAGGCCGGATGGTCTGATGCATCGCACCACAGGTCGCCCGGCAGGATCGGCCGCGCCCAGGCCGCCGGCCGCGTCACCCGGTCGGGACGATAGAGCAGCCCGACGATGCGGTGCCGGCCCACGGGCGTCGCGCCGTCGCCTTCGCGCTTGTCGGTACGGATGCCGCCGCGCCCCACCGCGCAGGGAATGACCCGCGACCCCGCCCGCAGCCCCATGGGCGTCAGCAGCAGCCTCACAGCAGATGGCCCGATTTCGCGGCCTTCACGTCCAGGTAGCCGGTATTGTGGCGGTTGCGCGGCGTGATCAGCGGCACGCGCTCGGCCACGCGGATGCCGTGGCCCTCCAGCATGGCGACCTTTTTCGGATTGTTGGTCATCAGCCGCACCGCGCCGAAGCCCATCTTCTTCAGGATGCCGGCACCGATGCGGAAATCGCGCTCGTCATCCTCGAACCCCAGGCGGTGATTGGCCTCGACCGTGTCGAAACCCTGGTTCTGCAGGGCATAGGCGCGCATCTTGTTGGCCAGGCCGATGCCGCGCCCCTCCTGGTTCAGGTAAAGCAGCACCCCTTCGCCCGCCTGGCCCATGGCGGCCAGGGCGGCATGCAACTGCGGCCCGCAATCGCATTTCAGGCTGCCCAGCACGTCGCCGGTGAAGCAGGCCGAATGCAGCCGCGCCAGCACCGGCGCCGCGCGCGAGGGGGCGCCGATCTCGACGGCGTAATGCTCGGCCTCGCCGGTATCGGGGCGGAAGATGTGCAGCTTGGAATTCTCGGCCGCCAGCAGCGGCAGGCGCGCGGCGGCGACGGGGGCCATCGCGGCCTCGGTCGCCATCTGCGCCAGCGCGGGACCGGGCGACAGCCGCGTCAGCCCCTCGGCCGGCCCGGCCACGGGCACCACCAGCACGGCGGGCAGAAGCTGCGCCGATTTCGCCAGCGCGATGCCGGCGCGATGGGCGTCCACATCGCCGCCGCGCGGGCTGCGGAAGGGGCCCTTCATCGGCGTCATCAGGTCGCCCGCCGGATCGGCCACCGCGCGCAGCCAGGCCAGATCGGCATCGCCCGGCACCTCGATCCGCGCCAGGTCGCCGTCATAGACCCGGACCTTCAGCGTCTCGGCGCGCGGGCCGGTGATGGCCAGCACGGCCGGGCCAAACGCGCGCATCGCCTCCAGCCGGGGGGCGGCCAGCGTCTCGGCCGCCGCGACAAGCTGGTCGCCGATCACCACGGGCAGGCCGATGCGCAGATCCGCGCGGGCGCGCGACAGGGTCTCGGTCAGGGTCGGGATCAGGGTCATCGGGCCAGCATGGTTGAAACAATCTGAAACATAGGGCGGATTTCCGACAACTCCATGTGAGAATTGCTGCAAACCGCTGGACGCCTGCCGCGCCGCGCCACAGTTTTCCGCCATAACGCCAAAGGAGGCAAGAATGGCCGGACTGAAAAAGATCCTGCTGGTCGATGACGAGGATGACCTGCGCGAGGCGCTGGCCGAGCAATTGGTCGCCACCGAGGATTTCGAGGTGTTCGAAGCGGGCTCGGGCCATGAGGCGGTCGAAAGGACCAAGGGCGCGATCTTCGACCTCGTGGTGCTGGACGTGGGCCTGCCCGATACCGACGGGCGCGAGCTGTGCAAGCGGCTGCGCAAGCAGGGGGTGAAATGCCCCATCGTCATGCTGACCGGCCACGACACCGATGCCGACACCATCCTGGGCCTGGATTCGGGGGCGAACGACTATATCACCAAGCCGTTCAAGTTCCCGGTGCTGCTGGCGCGGCTGCGCGCGCAGCTGCGCACGCATGAGCAGTCCGAGGACGCGATCTTCCAGCTTGGCCCCTATACGTTCAAGCCGGCGATGAAGATGCTGATCGACCAGAAGGACCGCAAGATCCGGCTGACGGAAAAGGAAACCAACATCCTGAAATTCCTGTATCGCGCCCAGGACGGGGTGGTGCCGCGCGACGTGCTCTTGCACGAGGTCTGGGGCTACAATGCCGGCGTGACCACGCATACGCTGGAAACCCATATCTACCGCCTGCGCCAGAAGATCGAGCCCGACCCCTCGAACGCGCGCCTGCTGGTCACGGAATCGGGCGGCTATCGCCTGGTCGCCTGATCCGCACCGATCGGCGGAACCCGCACGCGGCTTGCGGGTTCTGCTTGCGAAGCCCGGTGGTCGGAGGATGCGGCCACATGATGACCCGGCCCCGGCCCAGCCCGGCGGCCGGGTTTTCCATGGGCGCCGTCCCGCGGGGGCGCTTCGCCCCCCGCACCCCCAGAGGATATTTTTCCACGAAAGAAGCAGCCTCTCGGTGCTGTTCTTCTGTGTCCAAATATCCCACGGGGGTCCGGGGGTGTGAAACCCCCGGTCCGGCAGCGATGGACAAGCCGGGCCTTGCCCCCTAGGGTCGCGCCCGGAATAAGGAGCCTGCCCGTGTTCACCATCGCCACCTGGAACATCAACTCGGTCCGCCTGCGCGAGGGCCTCGTCGCCCGCCTGCTGGCCGAGGAAGCCCCGGACATCCTGTGCCTGCAGGAGACCAAGAGCCCGGTCGAGAAGATCCCGCTGGAGGCGTTCCGGGCACTGGGCTACCACCATTTCGTCGCGCGCGGGCAGAAGGGCTACAACGGCGTCGCCATCCTGTCGAAGCTGCCGATCGAGGATGCGGGCGACCGCGACTATGCCAGGCTCGGCCATGCCCGCCATGTCGCCGCGCAGCTGGAAAACGGCGTCACCATCCACAATTTCTATGTCCCGGCGGGCGGCGACATTCCCGACCGCGAGCAGAACGTCAAGTTCGGCCAGAAGCTGGATTTCCTGACCGAGATGCGCGACGTCTTCCATGCCGACCGGCCCGCGCGCTCGATCATGGTGGGCGACCTGAACATCGCCCCGCGCGAGGACGACGTCTGGAACCACAAGGCGCTGCTGAAGATCGTCAGCCACACGCCCGTCGAGGTCGAGCACCTGGGCGCGGCGCAGGATGCCGGCAAATGGGTGGACATCACCCGCAAGGACATCCCGCAGGGCCTGCTCTACAGCTGGTGGAGCTATCGCGCGCGCGACTGGGACGCGGCCGACAAGGGCCGGCGGCTGGACCATATCTGGGCCACGCCCGACATCGCCAATGCCGGCCACGACAGCCGCATCCTGCGGCCCCTGCGCGGCTGGCAGCAGCCCAGCGACCACGTCCCGGTGCTGGCCAGCTTCGATCTCTGACCCCTCCGCTGCGGCGCATCGCCGCAGGGGCGCGCGGGGCGCGGCCAATCTTGCATCGCGCCGGTCGCTGCGCCATCTAGGAGGCGACCCTTTCGCATGAGGATACCCGATGCTCGAGCTTGGCTCCGCCCCCAAAGATGCCGCCCCTGCCGATTTCATCAAGGACGTGTCCGAGGCGACCTTCATGGCCGAGGTGGTCGAAGCCTCGATGCAGGTGCCGGTCATCGTCGATTTCTGGGCGCCCTGGTGCGGCCCCTGCAAGACGCTTGGCCCGCAGCTGGAGGTCGAGGTCGCCCGCCACAAGGGCCGCGTCCGCATGGCCAAGGTCAATGTGGACGAGAACCAGATGATCGCCGGCCAGTTGCGCGTGCAGTCGATCCCGACCGTCTATGCCTTCTTCCAGGGCCAGCCGGTCGACGGTTTCCAGGGCGCGATCCCGCAAAGCCAGATCAAGCAGTTCGTCGAGAAGCTGGTGGCGCTTGGCGGCGATGACGGCGGGCTGGCCGAGGCGCTGGATGCCGCCGAGGCGATGATCGCCGAAGGCGCGGCCGAGGATGCCGCCGAGACCTTCTCGGCCATCCTGGGCGAGGAGCCCGAGAACGCCGCCGCCTGGGGCGGGCTGATCCGCGCCCATCTGGCCGCCGGCCATGCCGACCGGGCCGAGGAAGCCCTGGCGCAGGTGCCCGCCGCCATCGCCAGTGCCGCGCCCGTCGAGGCGGCGCGCGCGCAGCTGCAGCTGGCGCGGCAGGCCGCGAGCGCCGGCCCTCTGGACGAGCTGCGCCAGAAGGTCGAGGCCGATCCCGCCGACCAGCAGGCGCGCTTCGACTATGCCACCGCGCTGCATGCCGCGGGCGACGTCGAGGAGGCGATCGACCAGCTTCTGGAGGCCTTCCGCCGCGACCGCGACTGGAACGAGGGCGCGGCCAAGGCGCAGCTTCTGACCATCTTCGATGCGATGAAGCCCACCGATCCGCTGGCGCAGAAGGGGCGTCGCCGCCTGTCCTCGCTGATCTTCGCCTGACATGGCGCGCGGCATCGACCTGCCCGAGACCGTCCCGCTGTTCCCGCTGCCGGGCGCGGTGCTGATGCCCCGCACCCGCCTGCCCCTGCAGATCTTCGAGCCGCGCTACCTGCAGATGGTCGAGGACGTGCTGAAGACCCCCTCGCGGCTGATCGGCATGATCCAGCCGGCCGAGGGCGGGCTCGATTCGCTGGCCTCGGTCGGCTGCGCGGGCCGGATCGTGGCCTTTTCCGAGCTGGACGACGGCCGGCTGATGATTTCGCTTCGGGCGCGTTCGCGGTTTCGGCTGAACGAGGTGCGGCCCGGCTTCACCCCCTATCTGCGCGGCCAGGTGGACTGGTCGGGCTATGAGGGCGACCTGGCCCTCCAGCCCGAGGAAGACCCGCGTTTCGACCGCAAGGGCTTCATGGCGCGGCTGGGCCGCTACATGGAGCAGCGCGGCCTGTCCACCGACTGGGATGCCGCCGAGGCTTCGGAGGCGGAGACGCTGGTCAATTCGCTGTCCATGCTGCTGCCCTTTGCCCCCGAGGAAAAGCAGGCCCTGCTGGAGGCGCCGGCGCTTGCCGGCCGCCGCGAACTGCTGGAGGGGCTGCTGGAATACGCCCTGCACGGCGGCGACAACGAGGAGACGATCCAGTGACCGACGACACCTCCGAACGCGGCTACGACCGCCACATGCTCGAGGCGCTGGTCTGCCCGGTGACGCATACGACGCTGCGTTATGACGCGCAGGCGCAGGAGCTGGTCTCGGAAGCGGCCGGGCTGGCCTTTCCGATCCGGGGCGGCATCCCGATCATGCTGCTGAACGAGGCGCGCCAGATCCGCGCCTGAGGGAAAGCCCGCGCGGCCGGCTGGCTGCGTGTCCCCTGGGCCTCGCAACCGTGGATCGGGCCGGGCCTCGGCCTCCCTCCCTCGCGCCCGGCGAAGGCCGCGTGGCCTTGCGGGGCCAAGGCCCGGCGGGAAGCCAGGGGAACCGGCCCCGCGCACCCTTGCCCATGCGCTGCGGCCGCGGCGTCGGCCACCGTCCGGCCAAGGCCCGGCGGAAGGCCAGGGGAACCGGCCTCTTGCCCATCGGCGCGGCCGGCCCTGGCCGGATCGTGGGGGCCCGGCCTTGCCCTTGCCGCGAATCGGACGCATGGCTGGCGGGACGAAAGGAATCACGCATGAGCGAATGGACCAAGGGCTTCTGGGCGATGATCGCGGTCTGCGTGACCTGGGGCCTGTCGCCGATCTATTATCGCGCGCTGGCCGGCGTGCCCACCGTCGAGGTGCTGGCGCATCGCACCATCTGGTCGCTGGCGCTGTTCCTGGCCATCCTGGGTGTCCAGGGCCGGTTGGGCCAGCTGCGCGCCGCCCTGAGCGGTCGCCAGCTGGGGCGGATCGCCTTTGCGGCGCTGACCGTCTCGACCAACTGGGGCATGTTCATCTGGGCGGTGCAGTCCGGCCACGTCGTGCAAAGCTCGCTTGGCTATTACATCTTTCCCCTGGCCGCGGTGGTGATGGGGGTGCTGTTCTTCGGCGAAAGCCTGACCCGCGTGCAGGCGCTGGCGGTCCTGCTGGCGGCGCTGGCGGTGGCGCTGCTGACCTGGGGCCTGGGCGTCGCCCCCTGGATCAGCCTGGGGCTGGCGCTGACCTTCGTCCTCTACGGCGCGGTCAAGAAGGCGCTGCCGCTGGGGCCGGTGCTTTCCGTCGCGGCCGAGGTCGCGCTGCTGGCGCCGCTGGCGCTTGGCTGGCTGGTCGCCCAGTCGCTGGGCGCGATGCCCGCGCCTCTGGCCGAGCCGCTGGGCTTCGGCGCGAATCTGCCGGACACGCTGCTGCTGGTCGCCTCGGGCGCGGTGACGGCGGTGCCGCTGATCCTGTTCAGCTATGCCGCGCGGCGGGTGGGCATGGCCACGCTGGGGCTGATGTTCTACCTGAACCCGACGCTGCAATTCCTGTGCGCCGTGCTGCTTTTCGGCGAACCCTTCACCGGCTGGCACATGATCGCCTTTGCGATGATCTGGGCGGCGCTGGCGATCTATTCCGCCTCGGCCCTGCGCCAGTCCCGCCACGCCCCGCCATTGGCAAACGGGTGAAACCGCGTATAGAACAGCGCGAAAGAACATCCGGGGGCGACATGGCCAATCAGAACGACAGCTTCATCGACGAGGTCACCGAGGATCTGCGCCGCGACCGGCTGTTCGCGCTGTTCCGCCGCTATGGCTGGATCGCGCTCCTGGTGATCCTGGGCATCGTCGGCGGCGCCGCCTGGCGGGAATATTCCGGCAGCCAGGCCGAAAGCCGGGCCGAGGCCTGGGGCGACGCCGTCCTGGCCGCGCGCCAGGGCCAGGATCCGATCGCCGCGCTTTCCACCGTCGATCCCGCCGGCTCGGCCGGCCGCAAGCTGCTGGCCGAGATGCTGGCCGCCGGCGCAGAGGCCGAGGCCGGCCTGCCGCAGAAGGCCGCCGAGCGGCTGAAGGCCGCGGCCGAGGGGCTGCGCAACGATGCGGTGCTGCGCGATCTTGCGCTGCTCAAGGCGGTGATGGTGGCGGGCCCGGCGATGGATGCGGCCGAACGCGACCGGCTGCTGGCGGATCTCTCCAAGCCCGGCGCGCCCTTCGAGCTGCTGGCGCTGGAGCAGAAGGCGGTGGCGCTGATCGGCGCCGGCCGCACCGAGGATGCGGTGATGCTGATCGGCCAGATCCAGCAAAAGGACGGGCTGTCCGAGCCCTTGCGCCGCCGCCTGTCCGAGATGATGATCACCCTGGGGGTCGAGCCCGAGCCCGCCGAAGGCCCCGTGCCCCAGACCATGCCGGCCCCCGCCGCGAACTGATGGCCGGTCCCGCCGGCAAACCGAACCAACGCGCCCGCGGCCGAAACCCGATGTCACCCCGGCCCGGATAAAGGAGAAAGCGATGACGAGGCTGTCCCTGATCGCCGCTCTGGCTGGCCTGACCGCCCTTTCGGCCTGCGCCGAGCGCGACACCATCCTGCCCGGCGAACGGCTGGACCCGCGCGCCGTGCTGTCCCCCGACAGCCCCGCGACCGAGGGCGCGCAGGCGCCGACCACCGCCGCCCTGTCGCTGCCGCCGGTGCGCGCCAATGCCGACTGGCCGCAGCGCGCCGGCAATGCCGCCCATGCGCCGGGCAATGCCGCGCTTGGCGCCGGCACGCAGCGGATCTGGGCCGCACCCATCGGCGCGGCCTCGGACAAGCGCCACCGCATCACCGCCGACCCGGTGGTCGCGGGCGGGCTGGTCTTTGCGCTGGACAGCCAGTCCACCGTCACCGCCACCACCACCGGCGGCGGCCGGGTCTGGAGCGTGGACCTGCGCCCGGCCGGCGAAAGCGACCGCAGCGTCTCGGGCGGCGGGCTGGCCTTCGAGGGCAACCGCGTCTTCGCCTCGACCGGCTATGGCGAGCTGGTGGCGCTGGATGCCCGCACCGGCGGCGTCGCCTGGCGGCAGAAGGTCGGCTCGACCATCGGCGGCGCGCCCACGGTCGCGAATGGCGTGGTCTATGTGATGGACCGCGAACAGACCGGCTGGGCGGTGCGCGCCAATGACGGCAAGGTGCTGTGGCGCAGCTTCGGCAACAAGGACATGGCCGGGGTGATGGGCGCCCCCTCGCCCGCGGTTTCGGGCGGCACGGTGGTCTTTCCGTCGAACACCGGCGCGCTGGCGGGCGTCGACGCCGGCGACGGCAGCCAGCTTTGGGTCGCCAATGTCGGCGGCACCCGGCTGGGCCGCGCGGTCAGCTATTTCCGCGACATGACCGGCGACCCGGTCATCCTGGGCAATACGCTTTATGCCGGCACCAGCGCCGGCGGCGTCGGCGCCTATGACCTGACCACCGGCACGATGAAATGGCACGCGCGCGAGGGCGCGGCCAGCCCGGTGCTGGCCGCCGGCAACTCGGTCTTCCTGGTCAACGACCAGGCGCAGCTGATCCGGCTGGACGCGGCCAACGGCGGCCGGGTCTGGGCGCAGAAGCTGCCCTATTTCACCGAACAGGTCATCCGCAAGCAGGACCGGGTCTGGAACCATTACGGCCCGGTGCTGGCCGGTTCCAAGCTTTACCTTGCCTCGTCGGACGGCTATCTGCGCGTCTTCGATCCCGCCTCGGGCGCGCTGATCGGCACCGCCCAGATCCCCGGCGGCGCCGCGGCAGGCCCGGCCGTCGCGGGCCAGACCCTTTACGTCGTCACCCATGACGGCCAGTTGATCGCATACAGATGAGCTTTACCCTCGCCATTGTCGGGCGCCCCAATGTCGGCAAGTCCACGCTGTTCAACCGCCTTGTCGGCAAGCGCCTGGCATTGGTCGACGACCAGCCCGGCGTGACCCGCGACCTGCGCGAGGGCGCGGGACGGCTGGGCGACCTGCGCTTCATCGTGGTCGATTCGGCCGGGCTGGAGATCGCCGAGGACGACAGCCTGCAAGGCCGCATGCGCCGCCTGACCGAGCGCGCGGTGGACGAGGCCGATGTCTGCCTGTTCGTGATCGACGCCCGCGTCGGCGTGACCGCGGCCGACGAATATTTCGCCGACATCCTGCGCAAGCGCGCGAAGCACGTCATCCTGGCCGCCAACAAGGCCGAGGGCCGCGCCGGCGAGGCGGGCGCGATGGAGGCCTATGCGCTTGGCCTGGGCGAGCCCCTGCGCATCTCGGCCGAGCATGGCGAGGGCATGGACGACCTCTACCGCGCGCTCTTGCCCCTGGCCGAGCAGTTCGAGGCGCAGAACGTCCAGCAGGCGCCGGAAACCGATGTCGCCGTCGAGGATGGCGACGAGGACGAGGACTGGCGCCCCAGCCCGCAGAAACCCTTGCAGATCGCGGTGATCGGCCGGCCGAATGCCGGCAAGTCGACGCTCATCAACAAGATCCTGGGCGAGGACCGGCTGCTGACCGGCCCCGAGGCCGGCATCACCCGCGATTCGATCAGCGTCAGCACGAATTTCATGGGCACGCCGGTCCGCATCTTCGACACCGCCGGCATGCGCAAGAAGGCGCGCGTGACCGACAAGGTGGAAAAGCTTTCCGTCGCCGACGGCCTGCGCGCCGTGCGCTTTGCCGAGGTGGTGGTGGTGCTTCTGGACGTCGGCATCCCCTTCGAGCAGCAAGACCTGCGCATCGCCGATTTCGCCGAGACCGAGGGCCGCGCCGTGGTCGTCGCCGCGAACAAATGGGATCTGGAAGAGGACAAGCCCGAAAAGCTCAAGGAACTGCGCGAGGCCTTCGAGCGGCTCTTGCCGCAGCTGAAGGGCGCGCCCCTGGTCACGGTCTCGGCCCGCACCGGCAAGGGGCTGGACCGGCTGCACAACGCCATCCTGAAGGCGCATGAGGTCTGGAACCGCCGCATCCCCACCGCCCGGCTGAACCAGTGGCTTTCCGCCATGACCGAGGCGCATCCGCCGCCCGCGCCCGGCGGCCGCCGCATCCGCCTGCGCTATATCACCCAGGTCAAGACCCGGCCGCCGGCCTTCGTGGTCATGGCGACCCATACCGACAAGCTGCCCGACAGCTACCAGCGCTATCTCGTCAACGGGCTGCGGGCCGATTTCGACATGCCGGGCACGCCGATCCGGCTGACCTTCCGCGACCAGGGGACCAAGAACCCCTACAAGGACAAGGCCAGCAAGATCAGCCAGTCCGGCGCGCTCTCCAAGCACAGGCAGCGGCAAAAGCCCAAGGGCAGCTAGGCGGGCGGCCGCCGCCTAGGTCAACACCCGCACCAGCGCCACGGCAATGATGGCGATGGCGATGACGGTCATGGTGGCAATGGCCGCGGCGCTGGTGACGGTGGCCGCGGCGATGCCGATCAGCCCCCAGATCAGCGCCACGCTGAAGCCGATCCGCCGTCCCAGCCGCAACTGCACGCTGACGGCGGCGACCGAGCCGATCAGCAGCGCGACCACGGCCGCCACCTCCTGCGGCACGCCCAGCCGGTCGCGCAGCAGCCCGGCAAAGACGGCAAAGCTGACCAGCAGCCCCCAGCCCGCCACGAAGCCCAGCGCCGAGCTGCGCTGCACCAGGCTGCCGACCCGGACCCCCCGCAGCGCCGCCGCCAGGAAGCCCGCCAGCATGGCCGCCGACAGCAGGAAGGCGGCGACGGGATGGCTGCGCAGCAGCCAGGGCCAGACCGCGCCCGCCAGCAGCCCGACGATCAGCGGCGCATGTTCGGCCAGGCTGTCGTCATGGCGATGCAGCCGCAGCAGGTGGCCGGCGGTCGGCGGGCCCAGGCTTTGCGGCGGCAGCTCGCCCCCCTCGTCTGGCGCCGCCGCCTGCGCCAGGCGCATCCGCCGCAGCTCAAGCCAGCGCCGCCCGGCGTGATAGGCCAGCGCCAGCCAGGTCATGCCCAGCAACCCGGCCATGCCGGGGCCCCGAGGCTGCAGGAACAGCGCCGACAGATCGACCGAAGGGGCGGAAAAATCGCCCAGGCCATGCCAGGGCGACAGGCCGTAGCCCCCATCCGCCAGGGCCGGCATCGGCGGGCCGGGCTGGACCGCATGCAGCAGCGTGCTGGCAATGAAGACCAGCACTGCCAGGATCAGCAACAGGGCGCCCGCGCGAGACATGGGCAGGAAACGCCGCCCGCTCGCGGCGGGTTTCGCGCGATCTATCTTTTGTTAATTCACGCCAGCACGCCGTCCGCGCCCAGCCGCGTCCGGCCGCCCAGATAGGGATGCAGCGCCTCGGGCAGCAGGACCGAGCCGTCCGCCTGCTGGCCGTTCTCCAGCACCGCGATCAGCGTGCGCCCCACCGCCAGGCCCGAGCCGTTCAGCGTATGGACGAACTCGGGCTTGCCGCCGCCGGCCGGGCGATAGCGCGCATTCATCCGCCGCGCCTGGAAATCGCCGCAATAGCTGACCGAGGAAATCTCGCGATACCGACCCTGCCCCGGCAGCCAGACTTCCAGGTCATGGGTGATGCGGGCGCCGAAGCCCATGTCGCCGCCGCACAGCACGATGGTGCGATAGGGCAGGCCCAGCCGCTCCAGCACCGTCTCGGCACAGCGGGTCATGCGGGCATGTTCCGCCACCCCCGATTCCGCATCGGTGATCGAGACCATCTCGACCTTCTCGAACTGGTGCTGGCGCAGCATTCCCGCGGTGTCGCGCCCGGCACTGCCGGCCTCGGACCGGAAGCACTGGCTATGCGCCACCAGGCGCCGCGGCAGGCTGGCATGATCGACCAGGTCGCCGTTCACGGTATTGGTCAGCGTGACCTCGGATGTCGGGATCAGCCACCAGCCTTCGCGGGTCTGATAGCTGTCCTCGCCGAATTTCGGCAATTGCCCGGTGCCCTCCATCATCTCGGACAGGACCAGCACCGGCGCCCAGGTCTCTTCCAGCCCATGCTCGGCGACATGCAGGTCCAGCATGAACTGCGCCAGCGCGCGATGGATGCGGGCGACGCCGCCCTTCAGCACCACGAAACGCGCGCCCGAAAGCTTGGCGGCGGTCTCGAAATCCATGCCGGGGCGGACACCCGCGATCTCGAAATGCTCGCGCGGGGCAAAGTCGAAGGCACGCGGCTCGCCCCAGCGCCGGATCTCGACATTGTCATCCTCGTCCTGGCCCGCCGGCACGCTCTCCAGGGGCAGGTTCGGAACGGCCAGCAACAACTCGCGCAGTTTCGCGTCCAGCGCCGCGGCCTCGGCCTGCAACCGGGAGGTCTCGTCCTTCTTGGCGCTCACCAGGGCGCGCAGCCGCTGGAACTCGGCATCATCGCCGCGGCCCTTGGCGGCGCCGGCCTCCTTGCTGGCCCGGTTCTGCTCGGCCTGGGCGGTCTCGGCGGCGGCGATGCGGGACCGGCGGTCGGCATCCAGCGACAGGATCTCGGGCGAAACCGGGGCCATGTTGCGCAAGCCAAGCGCAGCGTCGAAGGCGGTGGGGTTTTCGCGGATGGCGCGGATGTCGTGCATGGCTGACCCGTGTTAAGTAAGTGCTTACTGTAGGCCCGGATAACCCAAAGCGGCGCAAGGCGAAAGCCTCAGCCCGCCCCCTCAACCCGCCGCAGCCAGCATGTCGCGCAAGACCCCGAAGAACCGCTCCCGCCCCGGATAGCCCTCGACGCGCACCTGCTCGACCCCGCCTTGCAGCAGGATGAAGGTGGGCGTCAGCCAGGGCCGCCGCGCCAGCACCAGCCCGTCGGGCCAGGGCCCGTCCCGGTCGACCATCAGCAGCGGCGCCGCCCGCCCCTCGGGATGCCGCCCGTAGACCGGAGCGATCTCGCGATCCCATTGCGCGCAATAGACGCAGCCCCGGCGCCGCACCATCAGCAACTGCAACCCGGCCGCCGCCGCCACCGGCCCCGCCGCCATCGCCGCCGCCATCCCGGCCAGAATCGCCCGCCGTGTCAGCATGACCCGCTCCGTTTCCCGCGCCAGACCTACCCCACACACCCTTCCACCACAACGGCCCGGCGTTTACATGTCTTCCGTGTGGAAATATCCACGGGGGTGCGGGGGCAGTCGGCCCCCGCGTCGCAAGGATGCAGCCGGGATGGGCATGGACGAACTGACCGAACCCCTGACGCAGGGCAATCGCCGCGCGCTGTCCCGCGCGATCACGCTGATCGAAAGCACCCGCCCCGACCACCGCGCCCGCGCCGTCGCGCTGCTGGCCGCGCTGCCCGAGCGGCAGGCCCTGCGCATCGGCCTGTCGGGCACGCCGGGGGTCGGCAAGTCCACCTTCATCGAGGCCTTCGGCAAGATGCTGACCGCGCAGGGCCTCAAGGTCGCGGTCCTGGCCGTCGACCCCAGTTCGGCGCGCTCGGGCGGCTCGATCCTGGGCGACAAGACCCGGATGGAAACGCTCTCGCGCGACCCGAACGCCTTCATCCGCCCCTCGCCCTCGCGCGCCGAACTCGGCGGCGTCGCCCGGCGCACCCGCGAAACCGTGCGGCTCTGCGAGGCGGCCGGTTTCGACGTGGTGCTGATCGAGACGGTGGGCGTCGGGCAAAGCGAAACCCTGGTGGCCGAGATGTCGGACCTGTTCATCCTGCTGCTCGCCCCCGCCGGAGGCGACGAGCTGCAGGGCGTCAAGCGCGGCATCATGGAGATCGCCGACATCATCCTGGTCAACAAGGCCGACGGCGATCTGCGCGAGACCGCGATGCGCACGGTGGCCGATTACGCCGGCGCGCTGCGGCTCTTGCGCAAGCGCCCCTACGACCCCGAGGGGTTCCCCAAGGCGCTGCCGGTTTCCGCCTATACCGGCGAGGGGCTGGAAAAGGCCTGGGCCAACATGACCTGGCTGGCCGACTGGCGGCGCGAGCACGGGCATTTCGACGCCCGCCGGGCCGAGCAGGCGCGGCACTGGTTCCTGTCCGAGCTGCGCGCCGGGCTCCTGGCGCGGCTCGACCGGCCCGAGGTGCGCGCCCGGCTGCGCGAGATGGGCGACGCGGTGGCGCGGGGCGAAAGCGACCCCGATTCGGCGGCGGCGCAGATTCTGGACTGGCTGGCCGCGCCCGAGGCCGGATCGACCCGCCCCCGGTCGCTGCAAGGCGCATGAGCGCCGCGCTGGAAGACGCGCAGGATTTCCGCCAGGCCCTGCCGGCGCTGCTGGGCCAGGCCCCGGCGCCGGATGCCCGGCTGCTGGCGGGCTGGATCGACACGCCCCTGGGCGGCATGGTCGCCCTGGCCGACGACACGCACCTGCACCTGCTGGAATTTGCCGACCCCGCCCGGCTCGGGGCGGGGCTGCGCCGGGCGGCGCGGCACGCGAGGGCCGCGATCGGCTGCGGCCGCACCGCCGTCACCGACCGCGCCCAGGCGCAGCTTTCGGCCTATTTCTCGGGCCGTTGCGCCGGGTTCGAGCTGCCGCTGGCGCTGTCCGGCACCCCTTTCCAGAACCGGGTCTGGCAGGATCTGCAACAGATCCCCGCAGGCCGGACCATCAGCTATGCCGAGCTGGCGCGGCGCATCGGCCGGCCCACGGCCATCCGCGCCGTGGCGCGGGCCAATGGCGCCAACCCCTTCGCGGTGGTGATTCCCTGCCACCGGGTGATCGGCTCGGACGGCGCCCTGACCGGCTATGGTGGCGGGCTGTGGCGCAAGCAGGCGCTGATCGCGCATGAATCCACGCATTTCGCCGCATGAAGCGCCTCGACGGCAGCGGACGGCCCGGCGAAAACGCTTGACGCGCCCCCCGTCTCGCTTTATTCCGCGCAAACGGATTTCCGGGCGCTGCCACGCGGCGCCCTTTCATATTGCGGGCAGCCGCCCGTGCAGGATCGAATCGAAGGAACAAGATCATGTCGCGCGTTTGCGAACTGACCGGCAAGGGCCCGATGAGCGGCAACAACGTCTCCCACGCCAACAACAAGACCCGCCGCCGGTTTCTGCCCAACCTGAACGAAGTCTCGCTGCTGTCGGAAAAGCTGGGCCGCAGCTACCAGCTGCGCATCTCGGCCGCGGCCCTGCGCTCGGTCGATCACCGCGGCGGCCTGGACGCCTTCCTGGCGAAGGCCAAGGACGCGGAACTGTCCGACCGCGCGCTGAAGATCAAGCGCGAACTGGCGAAAGCCTGATCCCCTTCGACCGTGGCGCCGATTCGGGGCCGGTCCCATGCGATGCGCCCTGCCGGCAACGGCGGGGCCTTTGCATATGCCTCGGGCCGGCATCGGAACGCGCCACAGCCGCCCCGCCGCGGATCGGCGGCATCGTCCCGCACGATGTCCCGCGCGGTCCCCAGGGTCGGCGGGCACATCCTGTCCGGCCCTGTCCCGCCCGGCATCGACGGCGGCCGGGGCATGAAACGGCAAGCAGGCTTTTCCAGACGAGGCCGCGATGGGTGATCCGGTTCGGGAACACAAGATCGGCTCCCTCACCGTCTTTTCCAATCATCCCGTCCTCGATCAGTTCGCCCGCGACATGCTGGCCGGCATCCGGGCGGAAAACCTTCCCGCCGCCCGGATCAACATCTATGTCGGCATCCATCGGAAATTCGGCCCCGCCCTGTTCCGCAGGGGGCTGCGGCTCGGCATCCAGACCGAACATTACTTCGACGAAGACGGCCGTGCGATGTGGAGAAAGCCTCGCCCACGGCGGTTGCTGAAACAGCTGCTGTTCTATCACCTCATCCTGGACCTCAGCCCCGCCAACGCCCCCTATTACCGATGGCTTCCCGGCTTTCTGCGGCGCCGGGTGCTGTTCGGCCCGCATGTCTTTCCCTGCCGGCCGGTGCCCTATCGGGCCGGGCAATGCCCGCCGGTGTTCTTCGGCGCCCTCAACGACCGCAGGGCCAAGATCCTGGCCCGGCTGCCCAAGGATCATTGCCACGTGCTGTCCGAGACCTATGGCGCAGACCTGCACAAGGCCGTCTGCGACAGCCGCGGCGTCGTCAACATCCATTTCGCCGATGGCATCTATACCGAATATCCGCGGCTGCTGTCCTCGTATCTCGCCGGCAAGCCCGTGCTGTCCGAAAAGCTCGGCGCGGAGCTGGTGGAGGGGCGGGATTACGGCACGCTGGGCCAGGACCACAGCGATCAGCAGCTCCGCGCGATCTTTTCGTCCTTCTGCGGCGGTTTCGCCGCCCGTCACCGGCTGACGGATTTCCTGCGCCGCATCGCCGGGCCATAGCCCCTCGCACAGGCGGGCCAGGCCGCGAAAGCCGGTGAACTCGGGCCCCGGCCATGCTATCATCGCCGCAGCCGGGGCGGAGGGCTGGGCATGATCGGCGAGGATGTTCGCGGCGGCGTGGTGATCGGCATGCTGCTGGGCCTGGAAAAGGGGCGGCCGCTGGTGGTCTTTCCCGGCAATCCCTCGGCCCAGGCGGTCCCGGCGCGCAGCCTGGTGCGTTTCGATCCGGGCGACATCGGCATCGAGCTTGCCATCCTGTTCGAGGATGGCGACGCAGCCCGGCCGCTGGTGATCGGCCGCATCGTCTCGGCCATGCCCGCCGGGCCGGTGGCGGTCGCCGATGGCGAGCCCTTGCGCATCACCGCCCGGCAACGGATCGAACTGCGCTGCGGCAAGGCCTCGATCGTGATGGAGGCGGACGGCCATATCACCATCCGCGGCACCTATCTGGTCAGCCACGCCTCGGCGGCGAACCGCATCCGGGGCGGCTCGATCAACCTGAACTGATGTATCCGCCCGCCCCCGCCCTGCCCGAGATCCTGCGCCAGCACGCCGAGCAGGCGGCCTTCCTGTGGACGCTCTACGACCGGGCGATGCTTTTCCCCGAGGAAAACCCCGAGATGGACGCCCTGCGCATCGCCCGCCTGCTGGAGCGGCTGGAGGCGCATCTGGACGGGCTGCGCCTGGCCGGCGCCGAGGGGCTGCGCATGGCCGAGGCGCGCATGGCCGAATATCCCGAGCCGGGCGAACTGTTCGTGCTGCGCATGCTGCAACCCGGCGCCGAGGGGCTGCGGGTGGCCGCGCTGGACCTGGACAAGGTCAGGGCCTATCTGGCCGGCCGGCTGGGTCAGCCGCCATAATCCGCCATGTCGAGCCGGCGCAGGAAGATATTGCCGTCATAGCCCATCTCGAACCCCTCCCAGTTCTCGCCGTCGAAGATGAAGATCTCCTTCCAGCCCGAGATCACCAGCTTTTCGGCCGAGGCGTGCATGAAAAATCCCTGCCCCAGTTTGCGGAACGGACGCAGCGCGTTGCCCTCCTGCACGCTGATGCCATAGGAGGAATCGGTCCAGTAGCGGCGGCCCTTGAAACTGCAGATGCCGAAATAATCCCAAGGCGCAGCCTCCAACGGCGTCAATTCCTCGCCCATCAGCGCATAGGCGGTGCCCTCGGCGCCTCCGAAATGCATTGCACCATCGGCCGAGACCTCCAGGGCGTAGAAATTGCGCTGGTCGGGGATCTCCACCGGCACCCAGGCGCGGCCTTCCAGCCGCAGAAGCAACCCGCCATGGCCGCAGGCATGCACATCCTGGGCCGATCTGCCGTGAATGGCGCGCAACACCGCCAGATCATGGGGGGCGATCAACTCCCAGTCGCCGCCCGGTTCGCGGACATAGGCCACGCCGCGGTCGCCAAAGACGAATTGCGGGCCGCCCTCCAGATGCCAGATCCGCCGCAATACGCCCTCGGGCAAGGCGGTGACGCTGTCGCCCGCAGGCGTCAGGTCATGGATCAACCCGCCCAGTTCCAGCACGACATGCCTGTCCGGCGCCAGCGTGGCATGGGAATTGATCGCGTCCTCGATCTGCAACCGCACCGTAAAGGTCAGCGTCTCGCCGAAGTCGATGTCGAGCAGGAAGGACCGCGAGAATTCGCAATGGATGTCGGTCAATTCGAAACTGGCGGCATAGCGCGTGCCGCCCAGGTGAAAGGCATCCACCGCCTCGATCCTCACCTCGGAAGGGTCGAGATCGTCCAGGGGATTGCCGGAAGGGGTGTCGGTATCGGCCATGTCAATTCCTCAACTGGGTATTCAGGACGTCCTGCGTCGATGGCTGGCTGGTCGAGCCGTCGGCATTCTGCTTGGGCTTGGCCACGCTTTGCAGATAGGTCACGATCACCACCTCGATGCATTCCAGCGCGGCCTTCTTTTCTTCTTCCGAGGTGGGCGGTTGCAGCTTGTCATGGTGATCGCCATAGGCTTGCTTGGTCTCGTCCAGCGCCTCGCGCACGGTCGGCTTGGGGCTCTTCTTCAAGAGATCGCGGTTGGCCTTGGACTTCATCGGATGCGGCGCCCCCTTCATGCTGCCCGCGCCGCTTTTGGGGCTGCCATCGGGGTTCAGGTTGAAGGAGCGCATGCAGATGCAGGGCGCCTTGTCCACATGATAGCCAGGAAAGGCGGCATAATTCGTGCCGCCCCGCGATTTCTGCATCATCTGGTTTTCCAGCGGATGCTCGGACTGGTCGGGATGCTTGCAAGGGGACTTGCCATGTTCGTGCAGCTGCATTTCCAGCTTGTTCAGCAGCGTCACGCAATCGGCAAAGGCCTGGTTCGCCGCGCAGATCTCGGGGAAAGGCGGCGTCTGCCCGCCGGGCGAGGCGTGGTTGTGCGTGGCGAGGTCGGAAAAGCGGATCACCGGCTCGCCGTCGAATTTCACGTCGTTCGACCACGAGGTGAAGTATTTCTTGCCGGTGTTCTTCGAGGTGATGATGCCCTTTTTCGCCGCGCAACCCGCCTCGGTCCCCGAGGTGCGGCTGACGTCGGACTTGTTCTTGATGTTCAACGTCTTGCCGCGGATGAACACCGTCCCGGTGCCGTTTTCCGTGTCCGAGGCCATGCCGAAGCTGGGATAGGGCACCGGCACGCCCGGCGGCGTCGCCGGGTTCTCGGGCGGGGTGAAGCAGGTGTCGGGAAAGGCGGCGATGGTCTGGGCGTTGACCGCCTTGCCGCTGATCTCCAGCCCGTTGGCGAAAACCCCGCTCATCGCGCCGCCCCCGTGGCAAGGCGATCCTCGGCCGAGACGCGCCGGGCGGCGCCGCGCGCCTCGTGCAGCACCGCCGCCCCGCAGGCGCCATCGTCACCCGAGGCATCGACCAGCACCGGCGAGCCCGGCGCATAGCCCCTGCGCACGGCCGCCAGCGCCATGCCCAGCAGGACGGGCACCACGGCCGCGCCGATATTGCCCAGGCTCTCGGCCGGGCTCCACAAGTCCTGGAAGGCCGAGCGGCCGCGTTCCAGCCGCAAGGTCATCAGCGCAGCCTGGCGGAAGAAATGCTGCTCGCCCGGCAGGTCCGAGATACGGTATTCGACATGGGCAAGGTCGGTCTCGGCCTCGGCCAGGGCGGCGCGATAGGCCGCGGCCATGCCGTCGCCGCGCAGGGGCAGGTCCGCGCCCCCCTCGCCCCGGCCGTTGCCCAGGAAGGCCACCTCGCGCGCCAGGCCCAGCCCGGTCAGCCGCAGGGCGCCGCCCGACCCCAGCAGCACCGCCGCCGCCGCCTCGCCGGGAATGAAGCCGTCAGCATTGCCATCCTGGAGCAGCCGCTCCAGCCCCGCGTAATGCGCCAGCGCCGGCCCGGTCAGGTAGCTGTCGAGCCCCAGCAGGATCACCCGCCCCGCCTGCCCCGCCGCGATCATGCGCCGCGCCCGCTCCAGCCCGGCGAAGCCCGAGGGCCGGCCATGCGCCACCACATGCGCCCGCCGCTCGGGCAGGCCAAGGATCTGCGACAGCATCCGCAGCAGCGCCGAGGGATCGGGCACCGGGCGGCCGGGGCGGCCCTCCTCGGCCAGGCACAGGATCAGTGCGGCCTCGGCGGCGGCGGGTTCCTGGCGCAGGATGTCGGCCAAGGCGCCGGCGGCCAGATGCGCCATGCGCCGCTGGCCGATCCAGTTGCGCGGCAGCGGCACCGGCGCGCCGATGCGCCAGCCGCCGGGGGCGGTAAAGCGCGTCTCGGCGAACCCGTCCAGCCGCGCCCGCATCGCCGCCGCCGACGAGGCCCAGTCCAGCCCCACCGCCGTGACCATGCCCGCCGCCAGCACGCCGATCATGGACCGTTCCCCCCGTCCGCGCCCCCGCCCTCGCCCAGAACGGCCGCCAGGCGGATATAGCCGCGCCCCTCGCGCTCGGCCCGCAGCATGGCGGCGGTGGGCGCGCCGATCCAGGCGCGCGAGAACTCGGCGATGGTGCGGCGGATCGGCACCTGCACGCGCCAGCTCAGCATCAAGACCCGCGCCTCGGCGTCGATGGCCAGCGTGTCGGGCAGCGCCACGGTGTCGAGGCAGCAGTCGCGCCCGCGCCAGACCCGGAACGGCAGCCGGGTGTCGGGCAGGCGGAACGCCTCGCGCCCGCGCGGGGTCAGATGCACCAGCACCACCGGCGTAAAAGGCGCGGGCGGCACGATCTGCTGGTCGGGGGGCGCCATCTGGTGGTAACGCTCGTCGAAGTCCCGCGGCAGGAAGGGCGCGGTTTCCGCCACCCAGCGCTCGTCATAGGTGCCGCCATAGGGCAGGCGCAGCGGCCAGCCGCGCCCGTAGGGCCCCAGCGCCATCGGCTGCCAGTCGCCATAGGGCGAGGTGATCTCGTGCCCCGGCGCCTCGGTATTGGGCAGCGCGAGGCCCGCCGGACTGCCGCCCGCGGCGGTGGCCCAGCCCAGCCCCACCGGATTGGCGGCATGGACCGGCACGTCGGGGCCGGGCGGACGGCTGCGGTCGGGCCCGCCAAAGGCGGTGTCATAGGAAAACGGCATCCGCGTGAAGGGATAGGGCCGGGTCGCGGCAATGGCCGGCCCCAGCGTGCGCCATTCGCGCTGGCCGACCACGTCGAACTGCTTGGACCAGTTGCCCACCGCCAGCCCCACGCGCAGCCGCTCGACCGGGCGGCCGCCGGGGGCATGGGCGGCGCCGTTCAGCACCACGTCGCAAAGAGGCTTGCGAAAGGCGAAATCGCTTTCCCAAAGCGGTGCGGAAAAGCCCGGCGCGCCGGTATATTCGTCGGCCATGACCAGCGGGCGCTGGTCCTGAAGCGGCAGGGGCGGGTCGCTTTCACGCTCGGGAAAGGCGAAGCTGCCCTTGACCACCAGCAGCATGAAGGGCTGCCCGGCCACGTCCATGCCGGTCCCCATCTGATGGGGAAAGCCGGTCTGGTCCAGGATCTGCACGGCACGCCTCAGTCCAGGGCATAGGCAAAGCCGTCCGGCCCGCCGGTCACCGTCACCCTGCCGATGCCGCGCCCCTCCAGCCTGGCGTCCAGCACCCGGCGGCTGAGTTCGGGCAGGATCGCGCCGGTCAGGATGGCGTCGACCATGCGGCCGCCCGATTCGACCTCGGTGCAGCGGGCGCGGATCTGGTCCATGACGCCCGTGCCGATCACCAGCTCGGCGCCATGCGCGGCGGCCAGCCTGCGGCCGATGCCGGCCAGCTTCTGCCCGGCGATGGCCTCGATCATCGCATCCGAAAGCGGCAGGTAGGGGATCGTCACCAGCCGCCCAAGCAGCGCCGGGGGAAACACCTTCAGCAGCGGCGGGCGCAGCGCGGCCGACAGGCTGTCGATCTCGATCCGGCTGCGGCCGGCATCGGTCAGCGCCATGATCTCGTCGGTGCCCACGTTCGAAGTCAGCAGGATCAGCGTGTTGCGAAAATCGATCCGCCGCCCCTCGCTGTCGTCCATCATCCCCTTGTCGAAGACCTGGAAGAAGATCTCGTGGACGTCGGGATGGGCCTTTTCCACCTCGTCGAGCAGGATCACCGAATAGGGCCGGCGCCGCACCGCCTCGGTCAGCACGCCGCCCTTGCCATAGCCGACATAGCCCGGCGGCGCGCCCTTGAGGGTCGAGACGGTATGCGCCTCCTGGAACTCGCTCATGTTGATGGAGATCAGGTTCTGCTCGCCGCCGTAAAGCGCATCGGCCAGGGCCAGCGCGGTCTCGGTCTTGCCGACGCCCGAGGGGCCGCAAAGCATGAAGACGCCCATCGGCTTTTCCGGCGCGCCCAGCCCGGCCATGCCGGTCTGGATGCGGCTGGCGATGGCGGCCATGGCATGGTCCTGCCCGACCACGCGCTGCGCAAGCAGGCCGGCAAGGCCCAGGGCGCGCTCGGTCTGGCTGGCCAGCATCCGGCCCAGCGGGATGCCGGTCCAGTCCTGCACCACCGCCCCCACCGCCAGCCGGTCCACCGAGGGCAGGATCAGCGGCCGCTCGCCCTGCCGCTCCGCCAGCTCGGCCATCTTGGCGCGCAACAGCGACAGCCGCGCGGCCGGGTCAGGGTCCGGGGTTTCGGCATCCGCATCACCGGACGGCGCAGCCGCGGCAGGCGCATCGGGCGCAGCCTCGGCAGATGCCCCCTCGGCGGCGATTTCGGCGGCCTCGCCCCCGGCTTCCGCCCCGGTCTCGTCCAGCGCCATGCCCTCGCCGCGCAGCTCGGCCCGCAGCGAAAGGATGTCGGAGACCAGCACCTTTTCCGCCTCCCAGCGTTCCAGCGCGGCGGCGCGCTCGGCCTCGGCCGCGGCGCGTGCGGCGTCGTTGGCGGCCTGGCGCTCGGTCGTGTCGATGCCGATGGCGGCCTCGCGGGCGATGATGCCCGCCTCGATCTCCAGCGCCTGCAGGCGGCGCTCCAGATCCTCCAGCTCCGCCGGCGTCGCGTGCTGGCTGACGGCGACGCGGGCGCAGGCGGTGTCGAGCAGGCTGATCGCCTTGTCCGGCAATTGCCGCGCCGGGATATAGCGATGCGACAGCGAGACGGCGGCGCCGATCGCCTCGTCCAGGATCTCGACCCGGTGATGCCGTTCCAGCACGCCCGCCACGCCGCGCAGCATCCCGACCGCGGCGGCTTCCGAGGGCTCCTCGACCTTCACCACCTGGAAGCGCCGGGTCAGCGCCGGGTCTTTCTCGATATGCTGCTTGTATTCGGCCCAGGTGGTGGCGGCGACGGTGCGCAGTTCGCCCCGCGCCAGCGCCGGTTTCAGCAGGTTCGCGGCATCGCCCGTCCCCGCCGCGCCCCCGGCGCCGATCAGCGTATGCGCCTCGTCGATGAACAGGATCACCGATTTCGCCGAGGCCTGCACCTCGTCGATCACCGCTTTCAGCCGCTTCTCGAACTCGCCCTTGACGCTGGCGCCGGCCTGCATCAGCCCGATGTCCAGCAGCCACAGATCGACCGCCGCCAGCTGCGGCGGCACGTCGCCGCGCGCCAGCCGCAGGGCAAAGCCCTCGACCACCGCGGTCTTGCCCACCCCGGCCTCGCCGGTCAGGATCGGGTTGTTCTGCCGCCGCCGCATCAGGATGTCGATGATCTGGCGGATTTCCGGGTCGCGGCCGACCACCGGGTCGATCTTGCCGGCCCGCGCCCTCTCGGTCAGGTTGGTGGCGTATTTCGCCAGCGCCCCTTCGGGCGGTTTCGGCACATTGGCCGGCGCGGGCTCGGGCGAGACCGCCGGTTCGGCCTCGGCCGAGCCGGCCAGGATACCGGGCAGGTCCGGCGCCAGGCGGTCGGGGTCGATGCGGCCGAATTCCGGGCTGATGCGCAGCAGCAAGCCTTCCAGCACCGGGGTCTTGAGGCAGGCGACCAGGATGTCGCCCGAGCGCACGCGGTCGGTGCCCCGCTCCAGCGCGGCCAGCGTCCAGCCCTCCTGAATGGCGTGGAAGATGTGGTCGGAAAACTCCTCGACCGCGCTGGCCCCGCGCGGCAGGGCGTCGAGCGCGCGGGCCAGATCGCCCTCCAGCCGCGCCGCATCGACCCCGGCCGCGGCGGCGATCAGCGCCAGGTCCGAATCCGCCGCCCCCGCCAGCGCGGCGATGAAATGCACCAGCTCGACATAGGGATTGCCGCGCGCCTTGGCGTTGCGCGCCCCTTCGGAAAACGCCCGCAGGCACAGCGCATCCAGCCGGCCGACCAGTTCCTTGCGCTTGACGGTTTCTCGGGATCCTCTGGCGGGGGCGCGGGGCGTCACGGTCGTCATCCTGGCCATCCTTGCAAAGCTGGCAAAAGAACCGGAGCGATAAAACGGGCTTGCCAGGGGCAGGCTCGGGGGGAAATGATCCCAAGGGAAAGTGTATTTCAAAACCGCGGCTTTCGGAAATCTTTTCGCAAGGAGCCGGCCATGGCCAGCCTGCCGCAAAAGGGAACGTCGCCATGATCCCGGCCCTGCCGGGGGACATCTTCCGCGAGGGCCAGGTGCTCAACAACACCTGGGCCGTCGAGGGCGTTCTGGGCCGCGGCGGCACCGGCGAGGTCTATCGCGCCAAAAGCCTCGTCACCGGCCGGGTGGTGGCGATCAAGGCGCTTTCGGCCGGCTTTTCCGGCGACGAGGGCTATCTTGAGCTGATGCGCCGCGAAGAGGCGATGCGCGACATCCTGCACGACGCCGTGGTGCGCTACAGCGACTGCTCGCGCACGCCCGAGGGCCATGTCTTCCTGGTCATGGACTTCATCGACGGCCCGGCGCTGTCCGAGGTGATGGCCGAGCGGCGGCTGGGCACGCGCGACTTGCTGATCGTCGCGCATCGCGTGGCCGAGGGGCTGGTCGCCGCCCATGCCCGCGGCGTGGTGCATCGCGACCTGTCGCCCGACAACGTCATCCTGCGCGACGGCCGGGTCGAGGGCGCGACGGTGATCGACTTCGGCATCGCCAAGGACACCGCCGCCGGCGCGCATACCGTGGTCGGCAACCAGTTCGCCGGCAAATACGAATATGCCGCGCCCGAACAGTTCGACGGCAAGGCCGAGCCAGCCAGCGACCTTTACGCGCTCGGCGCGCTGCTGCTGGCGGCGGCGCGGGGCGAGGTGCCCTTTGCCGGCGCGACGCCCGGCGAAATGATCCGCCGCAAGGCCGAGCCCCTGGACGTGACCGGCCTGCCCGAACCGCTGTCCGGGCTGATCCTGTGGCTTTCGGCGCCGCGCATCGGGGAACGCGCGCCCTCGGCCGCCGCAGTGGTGGCGCGGCTGGACGCGCTGCTGAAGGGGGCCGAGGCCGCGCCGGCCCGCAAGGGCGCCGCGCCGCGCCCGCAGCCGGCGCGCAAGGCGGGCGGCGGGCGGCGCTGGCTGGTCCTGCTGCTTCTGGCCGTGGTGCTGGCCGGCGGGTTCCTTGTCGCAAGGCCGCTGCTTTTCCCCGCCCTGCCGCTGGTCCAGCCCTGGCGGCTGGAGGCGGCGGGGGGCGAGGCGCCGCGGCTGGCCGGCCCGGCGCCGGATGCGGCCAGCGCCGCGCGGATCGCCGCCGCCTTCGCCGCCGCCGCCGGCGGCAGCCCGCCGCAGGACGCCCTGGCCCCGGCGCGCGGCATGCCCGCGCCCGGCTGGGCCGAGGCGGTCGAGCGGCTTTTCCCGCAATTGCAGGGCTTGCAGGACTGGACGGTGCTTGTCACCGACCTGCGCGCCGAGATCGCCGGCAGCGCCCCCACCCCGGCCGAGCGCGACGCCATCGCCGCCCGGCTGGCGGAATGGGCGCGGGCCTCGGGCATGGAGCTGGTGCCGCGGCTTGCCGCCGGCCCCGCCCTGCTGATGCCCGCCGATCTGGACGCGCTGCTGGCCGGCGCCGCCCGCTGCGGCCCGCTGACCAGCGACCTGCCCCAGGGCGGCGCCCCGCCCGGCGCCGGCGTCGCGATCCGCGGCGCCCTGCCCGATGCCGCCGCCGCCGCGGCCCTGGCCGAGGCGCTGCGCCCGGCCCTGGGCGAGCGCGCCCTGCGGCTGGAGACCGAGACGCTGAGCCCCTCGCTTTGCCGGATCCGCGCCGCGGCGGCGGGCCTGCCCGAGGGCGGCATCGGCATCCGCCTGTCCGAGGCGCGCCGGCCCGAGCCCTCGCTGACCGGCATCTATCGCCCCGGCGACAACCCGGTCGCGGACGTGCTGATCCCCGCCGAACTGGCCGCGACGCCCGGCGCCGAGCTTTGGGTCGCGGTCGAGGAAACCGGCAAGGTCTTCAACGTCCTGCCCAACATGGCCGACCAGGAAACCCGGCTGGACCGCATCGGCCAGCCCGAAGGCGCGCTCAGCCGCGTGCGCGTGCTCTGGCCCGCCGGGGATGCGGGCCTGGGACCGGGACGCATCGCCTTTCGCGTGAACGACCGCGATTTCGGCAAGGCGGGGATCTTTGCCTTCGTCACCCGCGGCCCGCTTTTCGACGAGCGCCGGCCGGGCGACGAATCCGCCGACGCCTTTGCCGAGGCGCTGGCGGCGCGGCGCACGGCCGATCCGCAGCGCATCCTGGCCGCCACCCAGCGCATCCTGGACCTGCGGCCCTGACCGCGCCAAGGCCGGGGGCACGCCCCAGCCAGGGGGCGGCACCGCCGATCCGCAGGATTTCATTGCGCAAAGCCGCAGTCCATGAGATGATTTTCCCATTTCGAGAAGAACATAATGCGGCCTTTGAAAAGGTTTCCCCTATGTTTCTCGCTCCGCTCGCCGTGCCGGATTCCGCCGGGTTGGATCTTCGCAACGACATGAGGTTTCTGGCGCTCGAAAGGGCGCTGGACGGGGCCTCTCGGGCGGCACGGGCCGAACAGCTGGCCAAGGGCAATACCGGCGACGTGGCGCTGGACTGGGCGCATCTGCTGGACGAGGCCGAGGCGCTGGCCCAGGCCGGCCGCGACCTGCGCCTGCTGGTCGTCGTGGCGCGGATCATGGCCAACCTGCGCGGCGCGGAAGGGCTGGCCGAGGGGCTGGACCTGCTGGCCGAGACGCTGGAAACCTGGTGGGACCACCTGCATCCCGCCCTGCGCGAGGGCCAGCTGGTGCGCGAGGCCGCGCTGCGCCGGATCAACGCGCTCTACCAGATCGAGAATGCCGATGCCGGCATCCTGGGCGATCTGGAGTTCAACACCGTGCTGGTCCCGCGCGGCCTGCCCGCGGTCTCGGGCGGGGATCTGGCGGCGGGGGCGGTCACGGCCTCGGTGCTGGCGGCCGAGGGGCCGACGGGGCTTTCGGCCGCCGAACAGGCCGACCGCGCCGCCCGCCATGACGCCAGGGCGACGCGGGTGCTGACCGCCTGCCGCGCCCTGCGCGACACCGAGCCCGAGGCGGTAGCGCAGCTGGAAACCGGGCTTGCGGCCGCGCTGGCGGCGCTGGCCCGGCTGGAGGCGGCCCTGGCCGCGCGCATCGGGGACGATCCGCCGACCCGCTTCCCGGCGCTGCGCCGGATGCTGGAGCGGATGGCGGCGACGCTGGCCAGCCCCGAGGCGCAGTTCAGCCGCCCCACGCAGCCGGCAGCGCAGGCGCAGGCCGATGCGCCCGCAACGCCCCGCGCGCCGACGCCCGCCCCCGCGGCCGTTGCCGCGGCGCCCGCATCGGCGGGCCTGCCGGCAAGGCTGGCCTCGCGTGCCGAGGTCGCGACCTGTCTCGACCTGATCATCGATTTCTACGAACGCAACGAACCCGCCTCGCCTTTGCCGCATCTGGCGCGGCGGATGAAGAAGATGGTGCCGATGAACTTCCTGCAGCTGATGGAGGAACTGGCGCCGGGAGGGATGAAGGAATTCCGCAATGTCGCCGGAGTGGCCGAGGACAAGGGACGCTGACGGCAGGGCGCAATCGGGGCCGGCGCCGCGATGGCGCCGCGACAGGGAGTAACCCGCGATGAGCGAGAGCAAGGCCAAGGTAATCGAGCGCAATCGCGCCCCCAGGGTGCAGATCGCCTATGACGTCGAGCATTACGGCAGCCCGACCACCATCGAGCTGCCCTTCGTCATGGGGGTGATGGCGGATCTGGCGGGCAAGTCCACCTCGCGCGAGGCGCAGAAGCCGCCCGCCGAACGGTCCTTCGTCGAGGTGGATGCCGGCCGCTTCCCCGCCTTCATGGAGGCGCTTTCGCCCCGCGTCACCGCCCGCATCCCCAACCGCCTGCCCCGCAAGGAGAGCGAGGAGGCCGGCGCGGAGGAAGAAGAGATGTTCGTGGACCTGACCTTTCGCAACATGGGCGATTTCGCCCCCGACCGCATCGCCGAGCAGATCCCCGAACTGGCCGAGCTGATGAAGATGCGCCGCAAGCTCGAGGAACTGCTGAGCTACATGGACGGCAAGACCAGCGCCGAAAAGCGCATCGCCCAGCTTCTGAACGACGAGCCGCTGCTGGCCCGCGTCGCCGAGCAGGCGGTGGCCCCCGGCGGCGACGGGACGGAGGGCTGAGCCATGGCCGAACAGGAACTCAAGGGCACCGAAGCCGCCGCCGAAGCCGAGGCCGTCGACCTGGACGAATTCGGCACGCTTCTGGAAAAGGACTTCCGCGTCAAGGAACAGGACGACAGCGCCAAGCTGCGCGAACTGGTCGCGAACCTGGCGCTTGCCGCCCGCGAAAAGGCCGGCAGCGCCACGATCTCCGGCAATGCCGTGCGCTCGATCAAGTCGCTGATCGCCGGCATCGACGAGCTGCTGACCACGCAGATGAACGAGGTGCTGCACGCCCCCGAGATCCGCCGCATGGAGGGAAGCTGGCGCGGGCTGCATTACCTGGTCAACAACACCGAAACCGACACCATGCTCAAGATCCGGGTGCTGAACATCACCAAGGACGAGCTTGCCGACCAGCTGGAGGATTTCGAGGGGCAGATGTGGGACCAGTCGCCCATGTTCCGCAAGCTCTATACCGAGGAATATTCCAGCTTCGGCGGTGCGCCCTTCGGCAGCATCGTCGGCGATTACGAATTCAGCCACCACCCGCGCGACGTGGGGCTGCTGCGCAACCTGTCGGGGATCTGCGCCTCGGCGCATGCGCCCTTCATCGCCGCGGCCTCGCCCCGGCTGTTTCGCATGGAAAGCTGGCAGGAACTGCCCAATCCGCAAGACCTGAAGATGGTCACGTCCTCGCCCGACTACGCGGCCTGGCAAAGCCTGCGCGAAAGCGAGGATGCGCGCTATATCGGCCTGACCCTGCCGCGGGTGCTGGCGCGCCTGCCCTATGGACCGGACACCATCCCGGTCAAGGGCTTCGACTTCCGCGAAGAGA
Organism: Paracoccus sp. pheM1; assembly: GCF_018499825.1. Classification (NCBI taxonomy): domain Bacteria; kingdom Pseudomonadati; phylum Pseudomonadota; class Alphaproteobacteria; order Rhodobacterales; family Paracoccaceae; genus Paracoccus; species Paracoccus sp. pheM1. Next base: position 43,275 of record NZ_JAGXCX010000001.1, on the reverse strand, counting down.
TCGACGGCAAGCACGACCATTACGTCTGGATGAACGCGGCCTTCCCGATGGGGGTGAACATCAACCGCAGCCACAAGCTTTATGGCTGGGGCAGCCAGATCCGCGGCGTGGAATCGGGCGGCGCCGTCACCAACCTGCCGGTGCATACCTTCCCCAGCGACGACGGCTCGGTGGTGATGAAATGCCCCACCGAGATCGCCATCGACGACCGGCGCGAGCATGAGCTGGCCAAGCTGGGGCTGATGCCGATCCTGCACCGCAAGAACACCGATGTCGCGGCCTTCCTGGGCGCGCAGACCTTGCAGGATTGCGAGGCCCGCGCCGGCCGGCTGGTCGATCTCGACGCCCAGGCCAACGAGCGGCTGTCGGCGAACCTGCCCTATCTGCTGCCGGTCTGCCGCTTCGCGCATTACCTCAAGGCCATCGCCCGCGACAAGATCGGCACCTTCAAGGAACGCGCCGACATGGAGGTCTGGCTGTCCGAATGGATCAACCGCTACGTGCTGGCCAATACCGCCATGGCCGACGACAAGGCCAAGGCCAAGCGGCCGCTGGCCAAGGCCGAGGTGCAGGTGGACAGCGTCGAGGGCCGGCCCGGCTATTACGCCGCCCGCTTCTACCTGCGCCCGCATTACCAGCTGGAAGGCATCAACGCCTCGCTGCGGCTGGTTTCGGAACTGCCCTCGGTCAAGGGGCCGTGACGCGCTTTGCCCAGGGGCCGCGGCGGCCCCTGCGGCGCCGGGCCGGCGGGCGCCAGGGCGCGCGCGGCCCCCGACGCGGCCCCGACGGGCCCCGCCATGTCTGAAACCCGGCTTGCCGAACAGGCCGAACAGGGAGATGTGAGATGGCTTTCACCGGATACCTCAAGATCGACGGCATCGACGGCGAATCGCGCCGGGCCGATCACGAAGGCGAAATCGACATCTGGGGCGCCGACCTGAAGGCCGAGCAGAAAAGCTCGGCCGCGACCGGGTCTGGCCGCGTGCGCGGGCGCGCCACCGTCAGCGACCTGACGCTTTACAAATGGTATGACGCCGCCTCGCCCTACCTGGCGCTGGCTTGCATGCAGGGCAAGGCCTTCGAGACCATGACCTTCACCGTCCGCAAGGACTCGGGCGAGGCGCATCTGGACTACCTGACCATCACCATGACCAATTGCCTGATCTCGTCCTATTCGATGAGCCAGAACCAGCCCGCACCCGAGATCGACACCATCGCCGAGCAGATCGGCATCTCGTTCGAGAAGATCGCCGTCAAATACGTCGTCCAGGCCGACGACCATTCGAAAGGCGACGAGCATGAGGTCGAATACGACCTGATGGCCGCCAAGTGACCGCCCCGAGGCGCGCAGGATCGCCATGGCCAGCCCCGCCCCCGACCGCCCCCGCACCGCCACGCCCCTCCAGGCGCGGCGCGAGGAGGTGCAGCCGAGCCTGTGGGACCGGCTGATCGACGACCTGCCCGCCATGACGGCCGAGCTCGCCCGGCGCGAGGCGGCCCTGGCTGCCCGCCACGGCCCCGCCCGGCTGGCGGCGCTGCTTGCGGGCGAGGGGCGGGACGGGCTCGACCCCGACCAGGCGCGCGACCTGGCGGCGCTGGCGCAATTGCAGGCCCGCCGCGCCGCCCTGCAGGAACGCGGCATCCTGGTCACGCCCGAGGTGCTGCGCGAGGCGGTGCGCCGCGACATCGAGGATCTGTTCGGCATCGAGCGGCTGGAGGTGCGCTATCTGCTGACCCCGGCCGAGCGCCGCACCGCACCCCCCGGCATCGCCGGCGGCGCCGAGGATCCGGCCGAGATGCTGGCCGATTTCCCCCATGTCCGCGCCTCGGTGCTGAATTACGGCGTCCCGGCCTTTGCCGGGCGGCGCGCGGGCGATTTCGACCACGAGGCGCTGGCGCGCGAATTGCGCGAGGTGCTGGCGGTGTTCGAGCCGCGCCTGCGCCGCGACACCATCCGCGTCACCGTCCAGCCCGGCACCCGCACCGGCCTGCGCGTGCGCATCGAGGGGCTGCTTCTGATGGCCCCCGCGCCCGAACGGCTGCGGCTGCTGACCACCATCGACCTTGACACGGGCGCCGCCGCCACGGTGCTGGAGGAGGGCTGATGGACCGCGCCTTCCTTGCCGCCTACGAGGCCGAACTGGACCATATCCGGGTGCTGGCCGGCGAATTCGCCGCCCTGCATCCCAACGTGGCACGCAACCTGTCGCTGGACGCCGTGCCCTGCCCCGACCCCTATGTCGAGCGGCTGCTGGAAGGCGTGGCCTTCCTGGCCGCCCGCACGCGGATGAAGGTCGAGGCCGAGGGCCAGCGTTTCGCCGCCGGGGTGCTGGATGCGCTTTGGCCCGACCTGGCCGCGCCGGGGCCGGCCATGGGCATCGGCGTGCTGCAGCCCGGCCCGCAGGTGCAGGCCATGGCGGGCGGGCATCCGGTGCCGCGCGGCAGCCGCTTCACCGCCGCCGTGCGCGAAGGCCTGGCCACCCGCGCCACCTATGCCACCGCGCAGGCGGTCACGCTCTGGCCGCTGGCACTGGCGGCGGCCGATTACCTGCCCGACCGCGGCGCGCTGGCCGCCGCCGGCCTTGCCGCGCCGGGGGCCGAGGCGGGCATCCGCATCGGCCTGCACGCGACGGGACCGGCCGCGCTGTCAGCCTTGGCGCTGGATAGGCTCGACCTGTGCTTTGCCGGCAGCGCGCGGGCGGGGGCGCTGTTCGACGCCATCTTCGGCAGCGGCCTGGGCGCGCTGGCCCGTCCCGCCCGGCCGGGTGCGCAGGCGCTTTCCCTCGGCCGGCCCGGCCTGGTGGGCACCGGCGACGACGAGGGGCTGACCCCGCGCCTGCGCCCCAGCTTCGAGGGGTTCCGGCTGCTGCGCGACTATTTCCTGATGCCGGAACGCTTTCACTATCTGCGGCTGGAGGGGCTCGCCCCCGCCGTCCGGCAATGCGGCGAAGGCGTGGCGCTGGAGCTTGCCGTGCCGCTTTCCCGCCCCGAGCCGCTGCTGGAGGGGCTGGGCCGCGACGATTTCCGGCTCTTCGCCGTGCCGCTGGTCAACCTGTTCGAGAAGGAATGCAATTTCGTCGAACTCGACGCGCGGGCCACGGCGCATCCGGTCCACCCCGACCGCGCCCGCACCCGCGACTTCGAGGTCTATCGCCTGGTCCGCGTCGCCGATGCCGACCGCGAAGGCGCGGACGGGCTGCTCTGCCCCGCCCATGCCCCCGAGGCGCCGCGCCATCCCGGCCCGCTCTGGTGGGCCGAGCGCCGCCCCCGCCGGCCGGCCACCGACGAGATCCGGCGCGGCCAGATGCGCAGTTCCCATGCCGGGCACGACCTGTGGATCTCGGTCTCGCGCGCCGGGGACTGGATGCCGCGCCGGCTGGACATCCGCGCGCTTTGCACCAATCGCGACCTGCCGATCCTGGACGACACGCCGCGGCTGACGCCCGAGGGCGGCGAGCCGGTGATGCGGGTGGATCTGGTCGGCCCGATGCGCCGGCCGCAACCGGCGCTGGCGGGCGCGCCGCCGATGGCCGGACAAAGCGGCGCGGCGGGGCTGGACGAGCTGACCTGGCGGCTGGTGGCGCAGCTTGCCTCGGGCCATCTGTCGCTGGCCGAGGCCGGGCGCGACGGCGCGCCGCTTTGCGCGCTGCTGGCGCTTTACGCCGACCGCGGCGATCCGCGGCTGGCCCGCCACGCCCGCGCCGTCGCCGCCGTCGCCAGCCGCCCGGTGATCGAGCGGCTGGACCTGCCCGGCCCGCTGGCCTTCGGCCGCGGCACCGAGATCACGCTGGAAATCGACGAGGCGCCGCTGGCCGGGGCCAGCCGGCTGCTTTTGCCGGCGCTGCTGGACCGGCTGTTCGCGCGCCACGCCTCGGTCAACAGCTTCGTGCGCACCCGCACCCGCCTTGTGCAGAAACAGGAGGAGATGTCATGGCCGATGCGGCCCGGCCTGCGCGCCCGGATCTGACGGGGAACCCGCCCCCACCCGCCGGCATCGAGGCCTTCGCCCTGATGCGGCGGCTGGAATCGCCCGGCCGCCGCTTCGGCCATGCCGGCGGCCTCGAGCAGGAGCCCGCGCGGCTGGGGCAGGAAATCCGCCTGGGTCCCGCCGCCTGCGAGGTCGCGCGCTTCAGCCCCGCCGAGGGCGACGGCCCCGCCCGCATCGCGCTGGAGATCACCGGGCTGTTCGGCCCCGAAGGCCCGATGCCGCTGCACCTTAGCCGGCGCATGCTGGAACGCATGTCCGAACGCTGGTTCGCCGGCTCTGCCCAGCCCGAGCCGGGGGCGGATCGCGCTTTCCTGGAGTTCTGCAACCTGCTCCAGCACCGGATGATGGCGCTTTACTACCGCGCCTTTGCCGAGGCGCAGCCCGCCATCGCCGCCGACCACGGGCGCGAGGGCCGGCTGGCGGCGATGATCGCGGCGCTGGCGGGCCTCGGCCTGCCCGGCATCGCCGAAGCGCTCGACGATCCCGCGCCGGTCCTGCGCCACGCCACCGGGCTGGCCAGCCAGATCCGCAGCCCCGAGACGCTGGCCGCGCTGCTGTCGGACCTGCTGGACGCGCCGGTGCGGGTGGCCGAGTTCGTGCCCTATTGGCAGGACATCCCCGCCGCCCTGGCCAGCGGCCTTGGCCGCGCCCATGCCGGGCTGGGCCGGGGCGCGATGCTGGGTCCGCGGGTCTACCAGCCGCAGGCGCGGGCCGAGATCACCGTCGGCCCGCTGGGCCTTGCGCAATACCGCCGGCTGGCCGAGGACGGCCCGGAACGGGCGGCGCTGCGCCGCCTGCTGCGCTTTGCCATGGGCGAAGAGATCGGCTTCGACCTGCGGCTGGTGCTGGCCGCGCCCCAGGTGCCGCCGCCCCGGCTGGGCGCGGGCATGGCGCTGGGGCGGACCGGCTGGCTGGGCGACGGGGCCGCGCGGGACCGCGACGACCTGTGCCTGCCGCTGGACGAAAGGCAGGCCGCCTGATGACCCTGCGCCTCACCGTCCTCACAAGCCCCGTTCCCCAGCCCCGGCCCGAGCTGCGGCTGGAGGGCGGCCGGGCGGTGCTGGGGCGCGAGCCGGGCTGCGACTGGCAGATCGACGACCCCGAGATGTTCGTCTCGCGCCGCCATTGCATCGTCGAGGCCACGGCCGAGGGCTGGACCGTCACCGATACCAGCTCGGGCGGGCTGTTCATCGACGCGGCGGCCGAGCCGCTGGGACCGGGCCGCAGCGCCGCGCTGTGCGACGGGATGCGGCTGCGGCTGGGCGACGTGACGCTGGGCGTGGCCGTCGAGGCCGTGGCGGGGGCCGCAGCGGCGGCGCCCGCCGATCCGGGCATCGGCATCGACCCGTTCTTCGCCCCCCGCGATCCGGCGCCGCCACCGCCGCCGCGGCCCTCGGATCTGCCCGAGCCCTTCGAGCGCACGACCGGCCGTTTCGCGCCGCCGCAGCCGCCGGCGCCGCCGCCCGGCTTCGACGATCCCTTCACGCTGGACCCGCTGCCGGCCGCGCAACCGGCAGCCCCGCCCCCACCGGGCGACGACTGGAACTGGGGACCGTCCGGCGCGACGCCGCCCCAGCCCGATCCCGCGCCCGTCGTGGAAACCCCTGCCCCCACGGCCCCGCCTCCGCCATCCGACGCGGCCGCCGCCTTCCTGCGCGGCGCCGGGCTGGACCCGTCGGGCGCCGAGGGCGTGGACCTGGAAGCGCTTGGCCGGCGCTACCGCATGCTGGCCGAGGGGCTGGTCGCGCTGCTGCGCGCCCGGGCCGAGGAAAAGGGGTCGCTGCGCGTCGCCCGCACCACGCTGGGCGCAGCCCAGGTCAACCCGCTGAAATTCCTGGCCATGCCCGACGAGCAGGTGGCCGCGCTGGTCGCGCCGCGCGGGGCGGGCTACCTGGACCCCGACGCCGCCATCGCCGAGGCGTTCCGCGACCTTGCCGACCACCGGATGCGCAGCTGGCACGGGCTGCAGGCGGCGCTGCGCCGGATGATCGACCGCTTCTCGCCCGAGGCGATCGAGGCGCAGCTGGCCGATGCCGGGCTGCTGCGGGCGCTGCTGGCGGGCGGGCGCTCGGCGCTGCTCTGGGACGCCTATGCCGCCCGCTGGGCCGAGATCGCCCGCGCCGCCGAGGACCGTTTCCTGGGCGAGGTCGGCGCCGAATTCCGCGATGCCTACGAAACCCCTGACAGGAGCGAGCCATGACCACGATCTTTCCCCTATTCACGCGCCGGGCCACGCTGGCCGGGCTTGGAACGCTGGCGCTGACGGCGGCCTGCGGCGGGCCGCAGGGGCCCGGTTCGGTCAACCTGGCGATGTCGGCCGCGGCCGGGGTCAATCCCGGCCCCGACGGCAGCGACCGGCCGCTGACGCTGCACATCCTGCAATTGCGCGGCACCGCCGGCTTCGACGCCGCCGACACGCTGGCGCTGCAAGACCCCGCCGCCGCCCTGGGGGCCGACCTCGTCAAGGCCGAGACGGTCACGCTGGCCCCCGGCGGCAGCGCCGAAAAGGCGCTGGTGCTCGACCCGTCGACGACGGCGGTGGCGGTGGTCGCCGGCTATCGCGACCCGGCCGGCAAGACCACCCGCGCCAAGGCCACCGTCTCGCCCACCGGGACCGCCAGCTTCACCGTCACCGCCGGGCCGGGCGGCGTCGTGATGGCTCCAGCCTGAAGGGAAAGCGCATGACCGAAGGCAGCCGCGTCGTCTGGTCCGAGGGCCTGTTCCTGCGCCCGCAGCATTTCCAGCAGCAGGACCGCCATGCCGCGGCCCAGCTGCGCGCGCTGCTGCGGGCGCGGCCGCGGCAGGCATGGGGCTTTGTCGCGCTGCGGCTGGATCCCTCGGCGCTGGAGGCCGGGCAGGTCGCCGTCGCCGAGGCCGAGGGGCTGTTTCCCGACGGCACCGCCTTTCGCATCCCGGCCGAGGCCCCGGCGCCGCCGCCGATCACGGTCGGCCGCGCCACGCCCGCCGGCGCGGTCCTGCTGGGCGTGGCGCCGCGCCAGCCCGGCACCGCCGCGGTCGATCCCGCCCATGCCGAGCCGGGCGGTGCGCGCTGGCGCGGCGAATGGGCCAGCCTGCGCGACGAGATCCGCGGCGGCGCCGAGCCGGCCGAGGTCGAGATCGCCCGGCTTTCGACCCGGCTGATCCTGCCCGGCGAGCCGGTGCAGGGCGCCGTCACCCTGCCGCTGGCCGGGATCGAGGGGCTGGCCGCCGACGGCCGCGTCGTGCTGGCCGAGGGCTGGCTGCCCCCCGCGCTGACGCTGGCCGCCGTGCCCTGGTATGGCGGGCTGCTCAAGGAACTGGTCGGCGGGCTCGACCGCATCATCGAGGCGCAGGGCGGCATGGTGCTGGGCGGCGCCGGCCGCTCGGTCGAGAACCTGCTGATCCTGGAGCTGGCCAATGCCGCCCGGCCGCGGCTGCAGCACCTGCTGGCGCAGAACCTTGCCCACCCCTCCGAGCTTTTCGCCGACCTGGCCGAGCTGGCGGGGCGGATGGCGACCTATGGCTCGTCCACGCGGCGGCTGTCGCCGCTGCCGGACTATGACCATGCCGACCCGCAGCCGGCCTTCGCCGCGCTGGCGGATGCGCTGCGCTCGCTGATCCTGTCCCTGCGCCATGTCGAGCCGAAATCCCGCGCCCTGCCGGTGGCGCGCCACGCCCAGAACGTCTGGAAGGTGCGCATCGACAATCCCGAGATCCTGCAAAACAGCCGCATCGTGCTGCGCATCGGCTCGGACATGTCGGACGAGGGCTTGATGCAGCTGTTCACCCGCCAGGTCACTGTGGGCGCGGCCGATGAGTTCGAGGCGCTCTGGACCTCGCGCCTGCCGGGCATCCCGCTGCGGCCGCTGCATTCGCAGCCGCGCGAGATCCCCTATGACGGCGACCGGCTGTGCCTGGAGTTGGACCGCAAGTCCGAGCATTGGGCGCGGCTGCAAGCCTCGCCGGGCTTCGTTCTGGGCGTGTCGGGCAAGCTGGACCGCGAGCCCGAAATCGACTGCTACGCGGTCAGCAGATAGGGGCGGGGGATGGGCGACCAGAACGATCCCTTCGGCCTTGGCGACCCCGGCCGCACCCGCATCCGCCCGCTGAGCGCGGGCCGGCCGCAATCCCAGCCCGCTTCGCCCGGCCCCGTCCCCGCCGCGCCGCGCCCCGCCTGGCAGGCCACGCCCGATCCCGCCGCGCCCGAGGCCGCGCCCCATGCCCGGCGCGGGCGGGCGCATCCCAACCCGCTGGTCGCCGCCCATGCCACGCTGCTGGAACTGGCGCCCGAGCTTGAGCGCGCCAATCCCCCCGCCCGCCCCGAGGCGCTGCGGGCGCGGCTGCAATCGGTGCTGGTCGAGGGACGCGACGCCTCGGTCGCCGCCGGCGTGCCGCTGAGCCGGGCCGACCAGGGCGCCTGGTTCGTCGCCGCCCTGCTGGACGATCTGGCGCTGAACACGCCCTGGGGCGGGCAGAGCGACTGGCCCCGCCAGCCCCTGGTGACGCAGATGACCGGCGAGGTCGATGCCGGCACCCGCTTCTTCGACCGGCTGGAGGCGCTGATGCGCAACCCGGCCGGCGAACGCGACTTGTTGGAGCTGGCCTGGCTGTGCCTCTGCCTGGGCTTTCGCGGCAAGTATCGCGTGCAGGGCGGCGCGGGCGAAGGCGCGCTGGTGGCGCTGCGCGCCCAGATCGCCCGGCTGCTGCGCGACCCCGAACGCGAGGCCATGCCGCTGGCCCCGCATGGCACCGGGGTGATCGCCCCCGACACCCCGCGCCGTTTCGCCGTGCCGCTGTGGACGCTGTGGACGCTGTGGCTGGGGGCGCTGGGGTTGGTCCTGGCGATCCATACGGGCCTGTCCATGCATCTGTCGGGCAAGGCGGAAAGCCTGTTCACCCAGGCTGCCGCCCTGCCCCCGGCCGAGCGCGCCGCGATCTTCCGCCCGGTCCGCCAGACCGTCGAGCCGGCCCCCGAACTGCCGGCGACGGTGATCGACCCGCTGCTGCCCGCCTTCGAGGCCGCGCTGCCCGCCGCCCTGCGCCCGGCGATGAAGGGGCGCGAGACCTCGGGCCTTGTCGTGCTGGTGGTGCAGGCCAGCGACCCCGAGGTGTTCCGCTCGGCCAAGGCCGCCCTCAACCCCGCCTATCAACCGCTGGTCGAGGCCATCGGCAGGACCGTCGTCGCCAATGCGCACCGCATCGGCGCGGTCGCGGTCAGCGGCCATACCGACAACGTGCCGGTGCAGCGCAGCAACCCCTTTGCCTCGAACCAGGGCCTGTCCGAGGCGCGGGCCGAGACCGTGGCGCTGGCGCTGGCGGCGGCCGGCGTGCCCGCCGAACTCATCCGCGCCGAAGGCCGCGCCGACAGCCAGCCGGTGGCCGACAACGCCACCCGCGACGGCCGCGCCCAGAACCGCCGGATCGAGATCCGCATCGAAAAGAGGCAATAGATGCGCATCTTCAAGGCCATGTTCCGGTTCCTCCTGTCCCGCGGCTTCTGGACCTTCGTCGGGCTGGCGCTGCTGGCGGCGGCGATCTGGTTCTATGGCCCGCTGGTCTCGGTCGGCGAGGCGGCGCCGCTGGAAAGCGCCGAGGTCCGCGCGCTTTGCCTGGGCGCCATCCTGGTGCTGTGGCTGCTGATCCTGCTGCTGGGCCAGATCCGCGCCGCGCGGCGCAACCGCATGTTCGTCACCGAGCTGGCCGCGCCGCCGCCCCTGCCCGACGCGCCCGATGCCGCGGCCGAGATCGGCGGCAAGTTCCAGGAAATCCTGGCCACGCTGGCCCGATCACGCCTGGGCAAGCGGCGCTTCCTGCGCGAGATGCCCTGGTATGTCATCATCGGCCCGCCCGGCACCGGCAAGACCACGGCGCTGCGCCAATCGGGGCTGAACTTTCCCATCGCACTGAACGACGACCTCAAGGGCGTCGGCGGCACCCGCAACTGCGACTGGTTCTTTACCGAAACCGCCGTGCTGGTCGACACCGCCGGCCGCTATACCGACCAGTCGAGCGAGCCCGAGCGCGACGCGGCGGAATGGGCCGGCTTCCTCGACCTGCTCAAGAAGCATCGCGGCCGGCGGGCGCTGAACGGGGTGATCGTCGCCCTGTCGCTGGACGAGCTGCTGGGCCCCGAGGACGCGCTGCGCCGCCACGCCCGCGAAATCCGCAAGCGCCTGACCGAGATCGGCGAGCGGCTGGAGATGCAGCTGCCGGTCTATCTGATGCTGACCAAGGCCGACCGGCTGCCGGGCTTCGAGGCGTTCTTCGGCGCGCTGACCTCGGCCCAGCGGGCGCAGGTCTGGGGCGCCACCCTGCCCGTCGACGCCCTGCCCGAGCCCGAGGCGATCACCCGCGAGTTCCGCAGCCTCGCCGCCGTGCTGGAGGGCCGGCTGGACGCGCGGCTGGCCGAGGATGCCGACCTGCCGCAGCGCGCCGCGATCTTCCGCTTTCCGGCCGAGTTCGAGCGGCTGGAGGCACCGCTGCGGCTGTTGATCGACACCGCCTTCGGCGAAAGCCGCTATGAGCAGGCGCCCTGGCTGCGCGGCTTCTACCTGACCTCGGCCACGCAGGAGGGCTCGCCCCTGGACCGGATGCTGGCCGGGATGGCGGCGGGCTTTGGCCTGGCGCCCGCGCCCATGCCGCATCGCATGATGGGCGAACGGCGGTCCTTCTTCCTGCACGACCTGCTGGCCGGGGTGATCTTTGGCGAGGCGGGCTTGGGCCTTTTCGATCCGCGCGCCGAAGAGCGCCGGACATGGATCTGGCGCGGCTCGGCCGTGGCGGCGGCGCTGCTGGTGCTGCTGGCGGGGCTGGGGTTTCTCTTCAACACCATGCGCCAGTCGGGCGCCGTCGCCGACCAGCAGCGCCTGCTGGCCGACCTGTCGGGGCGGCTCGCCAACGCCGCCTCGCGCCAGGCCCCGACCGAGCCGCTGGACCTGCCCGTCGCGCTGGACGCCATGACCGAGATCGAGGCGGCGCGGACGCCGGTGCCCGGCGGACCCTTGGCGCTGATCGGCCCCTCGGCCGCGGCCGAGATCGAGGGCGCGGCCCGGCTGGCCCGCGAACGCGGGCTGCGTAACCTGCTGGAGCCGCGCATGGTGGCCTTTCTGGAAGCGACGATGTGGCGGCAGATCCGCGACCCGGATTTCCTGCTGGGCGCGCTGAAGGCCTATCAGATGCTGACCGGGCTGGGCCCCTATGACCGGGCCTGGCTGGTGGAATGGTGGCAGGAGGTGCTGCCCCGCTTTGCCGCCGAGACCCCCTTCCCGACCGAGGCCGCGCGCGCCTGGCAACTGGCGGCGCTGGACCGGCTGGGCGGCGACGAAAGCCGCATCCAGGCCGATCCGCAGCTGGTCGAGGCCGCCCTGCAGGCGGTCTGCACCGTGCCCTTGTCGCTGCGCAGCTATCGCGCGCTGATGTCCGAGCCCGAGATCGCCGCCCTGCCCGACTGGATCCCCGCGGAAAAGGCCGGGCCGCTGGCGGGGCAGGTGCTGACGCGGCTGTCGGGCCAGACCCTGCGCCAGGGCATTCCCGGCGCCTTCACCTGGCAGGGCTTTCACGCCACGGTGCTGCCGATGCTGCCCAGCATGGCCGAGGCGGCGCTGAACGACCGCAAGGTCTTTGCCGGCGGCTGCGCGGAAAGCGCCGATGCATCGGCCGCCTCGCTGCAGGCCGACATGATGAAGCTTTACCAGGACGATTTCATCAACGCCTGGGAAGGCTTCCTGCGCGACGTGCGGCTGGCGCCGATCCCCGACCTGGCCACCGCCACGGCGAACCTGAAGGATCTGGCCAGCCCCGACAGCACGCTGAAGCGGCTGCTGAACGCCGTCGTCGCCGAAACCGACCTGGCGCGCCCGCCCGAACAGGGCGACAGCCCCGAGATCAACCCCGGCGTGCTGAAGAAGGTGGCCGGCAAGCTGGGCCTTGGCGCGGCGGCCCGGATCGGCACCAAGGTCGCCGCCGCCGCCCGCCGTCCGGGCGAGCCCGAGCCGCCGCCCCCCGGCGCCGAGATCGCCCGGCATTTCGCCCCGCTCAAGGCCATCGTCGCCGAGGTGGACGGCAAGCCGCCGCTGATCCTGGATGCCGAGACCGCGCTGGGTGCGCTGTCCAAGGAGCTTTTGACCGTGCAGGCCAGCCCCGATCCGCAGGCGGCGCTGCTGTCGCGCGGCGGGCTGCCGCAGCTGACGGGCGACCTGCGCAATGTCGCGGCCACCCTGCCCGACCCGGTCAACGCCTGGCTGGGCGCCATCGCCGGCGACACGATCAGCGTCACGCGCGAGGCGATCCTGGCCCAGCTCAACGCGCGCTGGCGGGCGGACGTGCTGCCTTTCTGCCGCGCGGCGACGGGCGGGCGCTATCCCTTCGTCGCCGATTCCGCCATCGACGTGACGGTCAGCGACTTCCAGCAGCTTTTCGGCCCCGGCGGCCGCTTCGACGGCTTCACCAACGAGACGCTGGCGCCCTATGTCGACAGCAGCGCCCGGCCCTGGCGCTGGCGGGCCGACCTGGGGCTGGACGCGCGCACGCTGGCGCCGTTCGAACAGGCCCGCGCCATCCGCGACGCGCTGTTTCCGGGCGGCGCGGGGCCGGTCATGGCCTTTACGCTGGAGCCCAAGGACCTGACCCCGAATGCCGCGCGGGTGACGCTGAACGTGGACGGGCAGAGCCTGGTCTATTTCAACGCCGCCGCCCGGCCGATGCCGATGACCTGGCCGGGCAAGGACGGCACCAACCTGATCTCGCTGAGCTTCACCCCCGTCGATGGCACGGGCGAGGCGATCAGCACCGAAACCGGCGCCTGGGCCTGGCTGCGGCTGGTGCGCAAGGCCGGGCTGTCGCCCACCGCGCTGCCCGAGGTCTTTGGCCTGCGGCTGGGCATCGGCCCCTATGCCGCCCGGTTCGAGCTGCGCGCGGCCTCGGTCGAGAATCCCTTCGACCTCAGCATGTTCGGCGCCTTCCGATGCCCGGAAGCGTTCTGACCGCGCAGGCGGGCTTCTGGGGCAAGCTGCCGGCGCGCGGCGATTTCGTCGGCCGCGGCCTGCCCGAACCGTTCCGCCGCCGCTGGGACCGCTGGGCCGCGGCGCATCTGGCCGGGCGCGAGGGCTGGCCGCCGGGCGGGTTGCGGCTGCGCATCGCCTCGGGCGGGCGGGCGGCGGCGGGGCTGGTGCTGCCCTCGGCCGATGCGGTGGGGCGGCGCTTTCCGCTGGCGCTGTTCGTGCTGGCCGACGGCCTGCCCGGACCCGAGGCGCTGGAGCCCTGGTGCGATGCCGCGCTGCAAGCCGCCGCCACGCCCGACCCCGATGCGCTGTGGCAGGCGCTTGCGGCCCTGCCCGCGCCGGCCGGCAATGCCGAGGCGCCGCCGCTGCTGCTGTGGCGGCGGGGGGTTGCCGCGCTGGCCGCCGACCCCCAGGCGCCGGAGCCTGCGCTGGCGGCGATCTTCAGTTCAGGTTGACCTTGGAGCCCTTGACCGAGGTCTCGCCCGAGGCCTTCACGTCGATCTTGCCCGAGCCCTTGATCGTGATGTCCTTGCCCTCGATGGTGATGGTGCCGTCCTTCTTCAGCACGATGGCGGCCGAGCCGCAGGTCAGCGCGATCGAATCCGCCGCCACGACGGCCAGCGCCGCGCCCACGTCCAGCCCCATCTTGCCGGCGACCTTGTGCAATTCATCCGCGCCGACCGTGGTGGCCCGCTTGCCGGCGACGTCCAGCGACGAATCGCCGCCGACCTTCTCGACCCGGTTGCCGCCCGCCTTGTGGCTGCGGTTGCCGCCGACCTCGACGGTCTCGTTCCCCGCCACGTTGGTCGAGCGGTTGCCGCCCACCTTCCAGCCGTCATCCGAGGAGATGGCGTGATTCTGCCCGGCCAGAACCGTCACGCCGCGCGCGCCGACGATGGTGTTGGTCTGCGCCGCGCCGACATTGCGCGTCTCGGTCGCGGCCACGCTGTCCACCCGCGCCGCCTTGACGGTGACGGTCTGCACGCCGCCCACGGTCTGGCTGTGCGCGCCGTCGATGGCCTCGGTGGAACTGGCGGCGACATGGATCGTCTCGGTCGCGCCCACGTCCAGGCTGCGATGGCCGCCGACCTTTTCCGTATCGTCCACCCCAATCGAGACCTGGCGGTTCGCGCCGATGGTGGTGAACTTGTCGTTGCCCACGCTTTCGCGCCGGTCGTTGCCGATGGACTGGGTCGCGTCGTTGCCGACATCCTCGATCCAGTCATGGCCGATGCGGCGGGTCTCGTCGTTCTTGATCAGCTCGTTATGGTCCTTCTGCGCCTGGAAATACACCTCTTCGGCGCCGGCCTTGTCCTCGAAGCGCAGCTCGTTCCAGCCGCCGCCGCCGGGCGAGCTGTTGGATTTCCAGCCCGATTGCGTGGCATTGCCGGGCAGGCCATAGGGCGGCACCTGCTCGGCATTGTAGACCCGGCCGGTGACGATGGGCCGGTCGGCATCGCCGTCCAGGAAATCGACGATCACCTCCTGCCCGATGCGGGGGATCTGGATGAAGCCCCAGCCCGCCCCGGCCCAGGCCTGGCTGACGCGGACGAAGCAGCTGGAATGCGCATCGCGCCGGCCCTTGCGGTCCCAGAAGAACTGCACCTTCACCCGCGCATGTTCGTCGGTATAGATCTCGGCCCCCGCCGGGCCGACCACCACGGCGGTCTGCGGCCCGCGCATCGGCCGGCGCGGCGTGCGGCGCTCGGGGCGAAAGGGGATGCGCGCGGGCGCGCAGACCAGCCGGACGTGATAGCCCAGCGGATCGCGCCCCTCCTGCCCGGCGCGCTGGCCGGCGCGGACCTGGTCGTCCCACATGCGATAGCGGGCGGACAGCACCAGGTGGCGGTCGTTTTCCGCCTCGCGCGGGAAACCCGCCAGCGTGAAGCTGCGCCCCGGCCCCAGCGGCCGGGCGGTGCCCTCGGCCGCGACGCGCTCGAAGGCGGCCTGCGCCTCTTCCAGCCGGATGCCGGCCAGGCGGTCGCCGCGCCCCAGCTCCAGGTGCCGGCCGGGATAAAGATAAGCCTCGCGCCGGTCGCCGGCATGGCCCTCGGGCCGGCTCGCCGTCGCCATCAGGTCCGAGGACGGTTTCAGGAAATCGTAATCGGTCTGCGCGAAGCCGCCGATCCGCACCGAGGCGCGCGGCACCCAGCCGGTCAGGTAGTCGCCTTCGCGCGGCGCGCTGGGGCTGTCGGGCTCATAGGCGATCTCCTCGGCCCCCGGCGCGGGCTTCATCGCCGCATTGGCATCGGCCAGCACGGTGACATGGCCGTCCTGGGAATGCTCGAAGAAATAGAAGATCCCCTCCTCCTCCATCAGCCGCTGGAGGAAGTCGAGGTCGCTTTCCTCGAACTGGACGCAATAGTCGCGGGGCGGGTAGCTGCCCTCCAGCCGCTTGTCCAGCACCACGTCGGGATAGGCGCGCAGCACCTCGTCGATGATGTCGGGCACCGAGAGGTTCTGGAAGATGCGGTTGTCGGTCGCCAGGCTCGCGAACCACAGCGCCGGGCGCAGAAGCAGCCGGTAGAAGGCGAAATCGTCGCGAATCTCGGCCAGGCCGAACTCGGCGACATGGCCGTCGAAATGCCGCGGCTCGCTGTCCTCGGGGCCCTTGACGGCAATGGTGGCGCGGGTGCCCAGCACGTCGGCCGCCTTCACCTCCAGCGTCTTGGCCGACAGGCGCAGCTCGAAGGCGAAGGGGGCCGAGACCTGTTCCTCGCCCTCCATGCGCTCGAAGGTGACGGGCTCGCCTATGGCGGGAATGGCGACGGTGATCTCGCGGGCGGATGACATGCTGACCTCCTGCCGATTGCCGGGCCCAGTATGACGCAAGCCGGGCGGATTGGCGAATGATTACAGCACCTGCGGGCAGGCAAGCCCCGCCAGCAGGCGCCGGGCGGAAAGCGGGTTCAGCGGCCGTTCGAACCCCATTTCCAGAAACAGCCGCGCGCCTTCGGTGCGCAGGTCGATCAGGAAGCGCCGGCCGCCGTCGCGTTCGCGCAGCCGCAGGGGCGCCAGCAGGCGCATCAGCCCCCAGGGGCCGGGCTGCTGCAACCGGGCCGCGCCCTCGGGCGTGGCGAAGCTGACCTCGATCCCGGCGGCGGGATCGGCGCCCGGCCAGTCCAGCGCCACCGCATCCCCCGCCGCGCCCACCGGCCCGCCAGCGCCGCCGATCAGCAGCGTGGCCCGCCCGCGTTCGGCCAGGGCGGCGGCCGAGATGCGCAGCCCCGGCGCCAGCGCCGCCCCCGCCGTCAGCGCGCGTTGCAGAAAGGCGGCGCTGTCGGGGCTGAGCCCGGCAAAGCGCGCCTCGGGCTTCCAGCGCCAGGGATCGGCCTCGCGGTCCAGCAGGGTGGCGGCGCGCGCGGCCAGGAAACGGTCCATCGCGCCGCCCGGCCCGATCAGGGCGGCGACCGCGGCCGGATCGGCATCGGGCCCCTGGGCAAAGGGAAAGCGCCCGGCCAGCGCCGGGGCGCAAAGCGGCAGCACCTCGGCCTGCCAGGCGCGGGTCAGGGGGTTGGTCAGGTCGCTGGCCTCGGCCGCGCCGCTTTCGGCCAGCGTGTCCTCGACCAGCCGGCCGATCAGCGGCGGCGCGTCGCGCAGCGCGCGAACCGTGCGCGCCCGCGCCTGCACGCCAAGCAGCCGGCGCTGCGCATCCGCCGCATCCGCGTCCATCGCCCCCAAGGCCACGTTCAGCTCGGCAAACAGCGCGGCGATCTGGGCGATGCGGCCGCTTTCGACATATTGGATCTCGGGGCCGAAGCGGACGGCGACGGCCAGTTGCAGCGCGTGCGGGCGGCTGCGGTCGGTGCCGCCGGCCTGGCGCCAGACCTCGGCGATCAGCGCCGCCAGGGGCGAATCCGGCCGCGACAGCGCCCCCGAGACCAGCACCGCCCGCCGCCGGTCGTCGAAGGAGCGCAGTCGCAGGTCGCCCAGCCAGTCCTGCCAATGCTGCAAGGTCGCCCCCTGCAACAGCGCCATCACCCGGTCGGGGCTGTCGTTCTGCGGGGCGGGCACTTCGGCGAACAGCGCCGCGCCGGCCTGCCTTGCCGCCTCGACCGCCAGGCCCGCGCCGCGGGCGCGCGCCATGTCCCAGCCGGCGGCGGTGTAGAGCCCCGGCACCGGCCGGTCCAGCGGCAGGCCCGAGCGGCGCTCGGCAATATCCGCCAGCGCGGGCAGCGCCTGCAAGAGGTGCCAGGGCGGCAGCGCCGCCGCCTCGGCCGAGCGGCGCAGCTCCAGAAAGGCGCGCTCGGGCTCGGGCGTCTCGGCCGCAAGGACGCGCGCCTGCGCCAGCAGTTCGGCATCGGGCGGCGCGATGGGGGTGTCGGGGCGGTGCGGCAGGGCCAGCAGATGCGGGGCAAGGCCGACCAGGGCGGGATCGGCGCCGGCGCGATCCTCGGCCCAGCCGGCCAGCCAGGCGGGTTGCCAGTCGGCCGCACCCGACAGCACCGACCAGGCGCGCAGCGTGTCATAGGCGGCGGCCGGCTCGCCCTCGCCGGCCAGGGCGGCGTCGATGGCGCGGGCCAGGGCCGGCGGCAGGTGGCGGGCGCGCCCCTGGGCCAGCGCAGCGGTGGCGCGGCGGGCGGCATCGCGGCCAGTCAGCCAGCCCAGCGGGCGCACCCGCACCCGCGCGATGCCCGCCGCCACCTGCGCCTCGGCCCGCCGCAGCCGGTCGAGCCGCGCGCCCAGGTCGGCAAAGGGCGCATCGCGGTCCAAGCCCGCCGCCACAGCCTCGGCCTGGAACAGCCGGTCCAGCGCCCGGCTTTGCCCGGTCTCGACCCACAGCGCCCAGGCCAGCGCGGCCAGCAGCCAGGCCGCCGCCAGCACCGCCAGCATGGCGCCCCAGCCGGCGGGCCGGCTGCGGTCCAGCGCCTGGCGCCGCGCCTCGGTCCGGGCCAGGCAATCGGCCACCAGCGCGCGCACCGGGTCCAGCTCGGCCCCGCCGCGCCGCAGCGCCTCGGCCAGGCTGGCGCCGTCCATGGCGCCAAAGCCGCGCGCCGCGCCCTGCCAGCCCGGCAGCGCCGGATTGGCCGCGCCCGCATCCTGCAAGAGCAGCGCCAGCGCCGCCCGCGCCGCCGCCACCGCCTGCGGCGGCAGGCCCGCGCGCAGCGCCTCGGTCCCGAAGCGGTCCAGCAGCACCCGCGCATGGCCGGCCAGCGCCGCCATGTCCTCGGCCACCCAGGGCAGTCGGTCGGCATAGGCCAGCACCGGCCCGGCCAGCCGTTCGGCGGCGGCGCTCAGAGCTTCCCCTCGGCCTGCCATTTGCGCAGCGTCTCCTCGCCGATCTCGAAATGCATCGAATCCTCGCGGCTGTTATAGGCGGCGCCCCAGAACCAGCCCTCTTCGTTGAAATATTCGGCCAGGATCAGCAGGCCGAACTGCGTCGCGCCATCGGCAAAGGGATCGAGCTGCCCCTCCAGCGTCAGGTCGATGGCCGTGCCCCAGGAATGGTTCGAGATCGACCGGGTGGAGCCGCGGATCAGCCGCGCGCAAAGCCCGCCGGCGGTGCCCAGCTTGGCATGGATGTCGGGATCGCTCTGCTCCAGCCGCTCCAGCACCCGCGCCAGGCTGTCGAGCGCGGGCTTCAGCATGGTCACGGTGATGGGACCGACCTTGCGCGTCTCGATCAGCGCCCGCAGCCGGGGGTTGGTCACGGGCTGGCAATCGGTGTTGTAGCTGTCGCGCGGCGGCCCCAGGATCGCCAGCATGGTCGCATTGCGCGGCTGGGTGATGCCCTTGTTGAAGCGCGACTTGGCCAGCCGCATCTGCTCGGTCAGCGCCTCGGTCGGGGGCGGGCTTTCGAAATCCTCGCCGCCCAGGTCCGCCGGAGGGGCGGCCTGAAGCGGCGGCGCGACCGGGGCGCGGTTCGCCACCAGGCTCAGGTCGTCGCGCAGCTGCGCCAGATCGGCGCGCAGGCCCTGGCGTTCCACCCGCGCCTCGGCCAGCGCCTCGCGCAGCAGGGCCAGTTCCGCCTCTTGCCGGGACAGGCGCAGCTCGGTCGCCTGGTCGGCGCTGTCGAGAAACCAGGTGGTGACCGCAAAGGCGATGGCGCCGATCACCACGCCGATCGCCACGATGATCGGCGCGGCCAGGCTGCCCGCCGGGCGCGGCGCGCGGGCCCGGCCGCGCCCCGGCATCGCGCTGCGCGCGGGCGGGGCGGTCGGCGGGGCGGGACGGCGGCCCATCTCAGCCCGGCCCGATGTCGACCACGATGACCGAGACATTGTCCGGCGCCCCCGCCGCCAGCGTCTGCTGCAACAGCCGGGCACAGGCGGCATCGGCGGGCGTGCCGGCGGCCAGCGCCGGGCCGGGCCGGGTCTCGCGCAGCGCCTGCGCCAGCGCGGCATCGGCCAGCACATGCGTCAGCCCGTCCGAGCAAAGCAGCAGCCGGTCCCCCGCCGCCAGGTCCAGCGCCGCCAGTTCCGGCGCCGCCCCCGCCCCCACGGCGCGGGTGACGATATTGGCCTGGGGGTGGTCGCGCGCCGCCTCGGGCGCCAGCCGGCCGGCATCGACCAGCTCCTGCACCAGCGAATGGTCGCGGGTCAGCCGCGCCAGCCGGTCCTCGCGCAGCAGATAGGCCCGCGCGTCCCCGGCCCAGGCCAGCGTCAGCCGCCCGCGCCGGATCACCGCCGCGACGGCGGTGGCGCCGATCACCGCGCCCTCGCTGCGGCCGCGCACCGCGATCAGCGCATCGGCCGCGGCAAAGCGCGCGGCCAGCGCGGCGGCAGGGTCTTCGCCGTCGGCGACCGTCTCGAGCGCGTCGATCACCCGGTCCGCGGCATAGCCGCCCAGCCGGTGCCCGCCCATGCCGTCGGCCACCGCCCAGACCCGGCCCGAGGGATCGACCAGGATCGCGTCCTCGTTCTGGTCGCGCACCGTGCCGCGATGGGTCAGCCCCGCGCCCCTGACCGACAGGCCGCGCCGGGTGGTGGGACCGTTCACCGGGTGATCCTTTGCGGGCAAGGCAGCCTCATCCCGAACAATCGCGCAAGAATTGAAAACATCTTTAGTTTAGCGTAAAATAATCTTTCAGGGATGCAGTTTTTTTATGGTGATTCCCGTGCTGCGGACCGGCTTGGCCATATTGTCCGGTATTTGCCTTCTGGTCGGTTCCGCCCAGGGGCAGGACTTGACCGAAGAACAGATCCTGCAACGCTTCGAGGCCCAGCGCGAGATGTATCGCGCCACCGTCCAGGGCCAGAAGACGCGCGGGCTGGACATGATCGCCGTCCCCCAGGGCGGCGAGCCGGCAGGGGCCGAGGCGCCGGCAGAGGGCGGCACCGTGGTCTTCGGCGAGTTCGCGCCCGAGCTTCAGGTCAATATCGCCATCCGCTTCGCCTTCGATTCCGCCAGCATCGCGCCCGACCAGCACCCGCTGCTGGAAAAGATGTGCGGGGCCATGCGGCAGTCGGACGTGGCGCTGTTCCGCATCGTCGGCCATACCGACGCCAAGGGCTCGGACAGTTACAACGAGACGCTTTCGAAGCTGCGCGCCGAAGAGGTGCGCCGCTGGCTGGTCCAGGATTGCGGCATCGCCGCAGCGCGGCTGGAGGCGCTTGGCATGGGCAAGCGCTTCCTGGCCAATCCCGCCGACCCGGCGGCAGCCGAGAATCGCCGGGTCGAGTTCCAGGCATTGAGTTGACGCGACGGGCCGCCCCGGCAGCGGCTGGATACCGATAAGAAGAACGCTTTCGACGGGCTGACGAAACCGGGGCGGCATCCCTGCCGCCGCATCGTTCGGGGGAGGCAGGAACGTGACATCTGCAAGACGCGGCATCCGCCGGCCACGCCCCTTCGCCCGCCCGGCAGGCCCGATCGCGGCGCTTGCCGCGGCGGCCCTGCTGGCGGGGCCGGCGCAGGGCCAGACACGGATCCCGACCGCAAGCCAGATCACCCAGGACAGCTACCAGCCGCCGATGCAGCGGCTGACCGGCGCGGTGGTGTTCAGCGGCTCGCCGGGGCTGGCCGCGCCCGAGGGCGCCGAGCGGCTGTCGATCCAGCTGGCCGATGTCCGGGTCGAGGGCGCCCTGCCCGGCAGCGAAACCCGCATCGCCGCGCTGCGCCAGCGCCTGATCGGCAAGCGGATCGCGGTGTCCGAGATCTTCGCCGCCGCCTCGGATCTGGAGGCGGGCTTCGTGCGCGACGGCTATGTGCTGGCGCGCGTGGTCATCCCGGCGCAGACGCTGGAGGATGGCGGCCCGCTGCGCCTGACCGTGGTCAACGGCTTTGTCGAGAAGATCGACACCAGCGCCGCGCCCCCCGGCCTGCGCGCCCGGCTGGACGCCGTGACCGCGCCGCTGATCGACCGCCCCACCCTGCGCCTGCCCGACATCGAGCGGCGGCTGCTGCTGGCGGGCGACATGTTCGGCGTCGCGCTGGGATCGGCGCTGTCCACCGGCGCCCGGCCCGGCGGCACAGTCATCATCCTGAACCCGCAATTCCGCACGATTACCGGCTTCGTCGGGCTGGACAACAGCTTCTCGCGCGAGCTGGGGCGGTGGAACCTCAGCGCCGGGGTCGAGCTGAACAACCAGCTCGGCCGGGGCGAGGTGTTCTACCTGCGCGCCTCGGGCCATCCCAAGCTGGGCGAGCGGGGCTATCTGGACGACCGGCCGCAATTGCGCACGCTGGCGGGCGGCGCGGTGTTTCCGCTGGGCAACGACGGGCTGACCTTCGGGATCGAGGCGGCCAGTTCCAAGGCCGGGCCGGACAGCGGCGACGTGGCCACGGCCTCGGATTTCGACCGGCTGTCTTTGCGGCTGTTCTATCCGGTGGTGCGCTCGGTCAAGCGCAACATCTCGGTCACGGCGGCGCTGGACCTGCAACGCGACCGGCAGGATCTGGAAACCGGCGCCGGCGATTTCGGGATCTACAAGGACCGCACCCGCGTCCTGCGCCTGACCGGCGAGGGCAACTGGCAGCTTTCCGACCAAAGCGCGCTGCGCATGGCGGCCGTCCTGTCGGTGGGGCTGGACGCCCTGGGCGCGCGCAGCGCCGCCGAGGCGACGCCGGCCGAGCCCCTGTCGCGGGCCGGCGCGGATGCGGATTTCCGCAAGCTGGAGCTGTCCTTCCGCTACGACCGCGACTTTCGCCAGGACTGGAGCATGGCGCTGTCGGGGCAGGCGCAGAGCGCCTTCGGCGACCCGCTGCTGTCGAGCGAGCAATTCGGCATCGCCTCGACCGAGGGGCTGTCGGCCTTTGACCTGGGCAGCCTTTCGGGCGATTCCGGCTGGTTCCTGCGCGGCGAGGTGGCGCGGCATTTCCCGGCGCAGGGCTTCGGGCACCCGCTGGTGGTCAGCCCCTATGTCTTTGCCGCCATGGGCGCGGTCCATCTGGAGAATCCCACCGTCGACGAGGCTGCGCGCATCGAGGCCAGCTCGTTCGGCATCGGCGTCGATCTGCGGCTGATCCGCGATCCCAGCTATTCCTCGGCGCTCATCAGGTTGGAATACGGCAAAGGGAACAGGGACGATGGCCAGGAAGATCCCTCGCGTTTCACGATCGTCAGCACCTATCGCTTCTAGCCCCGGCCGCAGGCTTTGGGCGGCGCTGCTCATGTGCAGCGCGCTGGTGCCGGGACCGCTGGCGGCGCAGACCCTGCCCAGCGGGCCGAACGTGGTCGGCGGCAGCGCCAGCGTCACCACGCCGAACCCCGGCGCCATGCGGGTCGACCAGCAAAGCGACCGCGCCATCATCGACTGGACCAGCTTCAGCATCGGCGCCGGCGGCTCGGTCCGGGTGCATCAGCCGGGGCGCGATGCGGCGCTGCTGAACCGCGTGACCGGCGACAGCCCGACCCGGATCGACGGCTTCCTGGGCGCGAACGGCCAGGTCTTCGTCGTCAACCGCAACGGCATCCTGGTCGGGCGCGAGGGGCGCATCGCCACCGCGGGCTTCGTCGGCTCGACGCTGGACATCTCGAACGAGGATTTCACCGCCGGCCGGCTGCGCTTTTCCGGCGACCGGCCCGGCAGCGCCGAGAATCGCGGCCGCATCGACATCATCCCCGGCGGCTATGCCGCACTGCTGGGCGGGCGGGTCGCCAACAGCGGCACGATCCGCGTGCCGCTGGGCACGGTGGGGCTGGGCGCGGGGCGGCGGGCGGTGCTGAACCTTTCGGGCGACGACTTCCTGTCGGTGGCCCTGCCCCCGGCCGAGGACGGCGACGCCATGGCGCTGGTCCGGCAGCACGGCCGCATCTCGGCCGATGGCGGCGTGATCGAGATCGAGGCGGCGACGGCGCGCCATGCCGCGCGCCATGCGATCAACCTGACCGGCGTGACCGAGGCGCGCACCGTCTCGGGCCGCTCGGGGCGGGTGGTGCTGGGCGGCGGCGACGGCGGCCGGGTGCGCATCGCCGGCCGGGTCGATGCCAGCGGCGGCCGGCGCGCCGCGGCCCCTCCGGTCAGCGCCGCGCGGCCGGCGGCGCGGCCCGAGCGCGGCGGCAGTATCACCGTCACCGGCGCCGAGATCGCGCTGGAGGGCGCGGTACTGGATGCCAGCGGCACCGGCGGCGGCGGGCTGATCCGCGTCGGCGGCGATTATCGCGGCGGGGCCGGCCTGCCGCGGGCGCGCCGCACCACGCTGGACGCCGGCACGCGGCTGCTGGCCGACGGCATCGGCCGTGCCGATGGCGGGCGGATCATCGTCTGGTCGGACGAGCATACCCGCTTGGCCGGCGGCGTGTCGGCGCGCGGCGGCGACATGGGCGGCGACGGCGGCTTTGCCGAGATCTCGAGCCATGGCGCCCTGGCGATCCGCAGTTCCGACGTGCGGGTCTCGGCCCCCCGCGGCCGGCCGGGGACGGTGCTGTTCGACCCGCAGAACCTGCGCATCGTCGACGAGGAGACCTTTGACCCCGACGATCCGACGCATGTGCTGGTAACGGACATCTATGGCATGTTGCTGGACCCCGGCCACTATATCCTCTCGACCGCGGGCGAGGGCGACGATGCCGGCGACCTGGTCGTCGATACGCCGATGACCCTGACCTTTGCCGCCGGCGCGGCCAGCCATCTGGACCTGCGCGCCGACAACGACCTGCTGGTCAATGCGGCGATGAGCTGGAGCGGGCCGGGCCAGCTGTCGCTGACCGCCGGCGCCGGCCTTACCACCCTGGGCGCGCTGAGCTGGGGCGGCGCGACGGCGCTGAACCTGGCGGCGGGCGAAGGCATCGCGCTGAACGCGCCGGTGCAGGGGCCGGCCGGGGTGCTGAACCTGCAAGCGCCGCTGGTCACGGCGGCGGCGGGCGTCTCGGTGGACAGCTTCCGCCTGAACGGCGCCTCGCAATGGCGGCAGGTCGCGGCCACGCTGCCGGGCTTTGCGGCGCGCGATTTCGCGCTTTCCGACACGGCGGGCTTCCTGCGGGCGACGGGCGGCGCCGGGACCGCCGCCAGCCGCTATGTCATTACCGATGCCTATGGGCTTCAGGGCATCGGCTCGGCCGGCTATGCCGGGGCGCATTACGCGCTGGGGGCCGACATCGCCGCAACGGGCACGGCCGGCTGGAACCTGGGCGAAGGGTTCCGGCCCATCGGCAGCCGCGGCACCCCCTTCTCGGGCAGCCTCGATGGCGCCACGGCGGCGGGCGGGCGCCATGCGATCAGCGGGCTGGCGCAGGTGGTCTCCTCGGGGCCGGGCGGGCTTTTCGGCATCATCGCTGGCGCCACGATCCAGAACCTGCGCCTGCTGGACATCGCGCTGGAGGCGCGGCAAAGCTTCGCCCCCGTCGCGGGCGGGCTGGTCGGCGAGACGCAGGCGGGCAGCGCGCCCAACGTGATCGAGAACGTGCTGGTCGCCGGCCGGATCGCGGCCGAGATGGGCGAGGATTCGGTCAGCAGCGCCAGCTTTGGCGGCCTGGCCGGGCTGTTCGGCGACGGCCGCATCGCCGATGCGGAATCCCGCGTCGCCCTGGCGCTTGCGGGCGAGGCGGACGGCTGGGGCGACGTGATCCTGGCCGGCGGCCTTGTCGGGCAATCGCTGGGCGGGATGACGATCACCGGCAGCCGCTATGCCGGCAGCATCGATTCCGGCTTCGACGGATCCGAGGACAACAGCGAAGGCTTCGCCCCCGCCTCGCGGATCGGCGGGCTGGTCGGGCTGACCCAGGAGGGCGACAGCATCGCCGATTCCACCGCCGCCGCGCAGATCTCCCAGACCGACAACGGCAACTGGATCATCGGCGGGCTGGTGGGCGAGAACGCGGCGGACCTGTCCGGGGCCTCGGCCAGCGGCGGCATCACCCTGTCGCAGGACGATGTCGGGACCATCCGCCTGCTGGCCCTGGGCGGCCTGGCCGGCACCAGCAGCGGCGCCATCTCGGACGCCTGGAGCGACGTTTCCATGGACCTCGACACCGCGGGCTATGTCCGGGCCGGCGGGCTGGTCGGCGTGAACGAGGGCACCATCGGCGCCGCCTATGCTCTGGGCGGGCTGGGCCTTGTCCTGTCCGGCCTGCCCGAGGGCGACAGCATCGCCGAGATCGGCGGCCTGGCCGGCGCGAACGAGGGCGAGATCGCCGATGCCTTTGCCGACAATGCCGTCAGCGTCTCGGGCAATGCGGTGACGGCGGCGGGCGGGCTGGTCGGCTGGAACCTGGGCACCATCGCCCGCGCCCGCGCCTCGGGCAGCCTGGAGGTCGCGCTGGACGGCACCGAGGCGCTGGACGGCCCGCGCTCGGCCCTGGGCGGGCTGGCGGGGTGGAACGACGGAAGCATCGCCGATGCCTATGCGCTGGCGCCCGTGACCTATTCCGGCAACCTGCCCGCGACCATCGGCGGGCTGGTCGGCTCGAACGCCGGCGGCATCGCGCGGACCCATGCGGCGGGCCGGATCAGTTCCACGGCCGCGGCGGGCCTGCTGCGCATCGGCGGGCTGGTCGGGGCCAATGACGAGGGCGAGGGCACCGGCAGCACCACCGCCTCGTTCTGGGACCGCCAGGCCAGCGGGCAGCAGCAATCCGCCGGCGGCAGCGGGCTGACCACGGCGCAGTTGCAGGACACGGCGGGCTTCATGGCCCGCGCGACGGGCTGGAGCTTCACCACCACCTGGGCGCCGGGCGGCAATGGCGCCTATCCGCAGCTCTACAGCATCGACCCGGTGCTTTGGGCCGAACTCGCGCCGCTGTCCGCGACCTATGGCGACGCCCTGCCCACGCCCGGCGGCACGGTGCATGGGCTGGGCCGCTACCTGTTCGGCGACCAGCCCCTGGTCGCGGGGATCTTCGGCCTGCCGGCGGGCGTGCGCAATGCCGGAACCTATCCCATCCAGACGGCGGGCAGCGTCACCTCGGCCGAAGGGACCGGCTATCGCATCATCGCCTCGGCGGCGAGCCTGACCATCAACCGCGCGCTGCTGACCGTCTCGGCCAACGACCTGAGCAAGACCTATGGCGAAGAGCGCCGGCTGCTGGTCGGGGACGCCACCGCGACGGGCCTGCGCTATGACGACCGGCTGGCCGCGCTGGACCTGGCCAGCGAGGGCGCGGCGGCCGGGGCCTGGGTCGCCGGCTCGCCCTATGTCATCGGTGCCGGCGGCGCCCGGATCGAGGGCGCGGGCGGCGATGCGACCGGCAATTACATCATCACCTATGCCGAGGGCGCGCTGGAGGTCTTGCGCCGCGCCATCACCATCGGCGCCCGCGACGCCGCGGCCCGCTTCGGCACCGCGCCGGTGCTGGACTGGGCGCTGATCGCGGGCACCCTGGCCCAGGGCGACGCGATCACCGACGTCCTGCTGGCCAGCGATGCCGCCGCGGCAAGCCCGCCGGGCGCCTACGGCATCACCGCCGCGGACGCGCGGATGCTGGCGGGGGCCGAGGCGAACTATGCCATCACCTATGCCCCCGGCACCTTGCAGATCCTCAGCCCCGGCACGGCCAGGGGGTTGCCCATCGCGCAGAACACCCTGCCGGAGACCGGGCTGCCGAACCCCACGGACGGCCCCCTGCCCCTTCCGGTCACGCTGCCGACCGATCCGCCCTTGATCACAGACGGCGGCGGCGTGCAGGAGGACGGGCTGGCCCGGCTTGCCGCCCTGTCGGACGAGGTGTCGCAGATGATCGACGCCTGCAGCCAGCACGAGGGCCAGGCCGAGGACATGCTGGCCTGCCTGTCGCGGGCGCTGGACCGCTATTCCAGCGCGCTGGACCAGCTTTCGGCGGAACTGCCGCCCTCGATGCAGACGGTCTCGGCCATCCTGCGCCAGGCCAGCGCCGA
Source organism: Paracoccus sp. pheM1 (assembly GCF_018499825.1). NCBI lineage: Bacteria > Pseudomonadati > Pseudomonadota > Alphaproteobacteria > Rhodobacterales > Paracoccaceae > Paracoccus > Paracoccus sp. pheM1. The sequence continues at coordinate 16,096 of NZ_JAGXCX010000001.1, read as the reverse complement.
GATCGGCGCGGCGCGCAGCCGGGCGATGGACCGGCTGGCCACGGCCGGCAGCGATACCGAGCGCCGCGCCATCCGCGGCGACGCCCTGCGCGAGGCCAGCCAGGCCATCGCCGGCGCGCGGGCCGAGATTGTCAAGCAGATCGCGCTGCTGCGGGTCGAAGACCCCGAACTGGCCCGCGCCCATGCCCGGCAGGAGGGGCTGATCCTTGCCACGGTCGAGAAAGCCGATGCCGTCCTGGTGCGCGCGGTCGGGCTTTAGGCCCGCCCTCATCCTCGCCGCGCTAGTCGCGGCACTGTTCCTGGCCGCCGAGGCCGCGGCGGCGCCCAAGGTGGCGCTGGTGATCGGCAATGCCGCCTATGGCGGCGTGCCGGCGCTGGACAACCCCGCCAACGATGCCGAGGACATGACCGCGGCGCTGCGCGACCTGGGCTTCCAGGTGATCCTGGGCGTGGACAGCGACCAGGCGCAGATGCGGGCGCTGATCGGCCAGTTCGGCGCGGCGGCGCAGACCGCCGAGGTGGCGCTGTTCTACTATGCCGGCCATGCCTTTCAGGTCGCCGACCGGAACTATCTGCTGCCGCGGGATTTCCGACTGGAGCGGCTGGACCAGGCCACCGAGCGCACCGTGGCGCTGGATGAGGTGCTGGGGGCGATGGCCGGGGCGCCGGGGGTCAAGATCGTGCTGCTGGACGCCTGCGGCGACAATCCGCTGCGGCTTGCCGGCGCCGGCCGCGGACTGGCCCGGATCGGCAGCCCCGCGGATTTCCTGATCGCCTATGCCACCCAGCCCGGCGCGGTGGCCTTTGACGGCGCCGGCCGCAACGGCACCTTCACCGAGGCGCTGCTGAGCCATATCCACACCCCCGCCCAGGACATCGGCGAGATGATGATCTCGGTGCGCAAGGACGTGATGGCGCGGACCGGCGGGCAGCAGATCCCCTGGGACGCCTCGGCGCTGACCCGGCGGTTCCGCTTTGCCGACGGCCCGCCCACCGCCTCGCCCGAGACGCTGTTCTACCAGGTCTCGGTCCGCGCCGCCGATCCGGCGCTGCTGCGGCTTTACCTGCAGCGCTATCCCAACGGCAGCCATGTCGGCGAGGTGCTGGCGCTGCTGGCGCAGGATCCCTCACGCACGGGCCAGGCGCGGCGCAGCATGGGGCCCGAGGCCGAGGGCGCGGCGGGCGAGCAGCTGTGGGATCTGGCGCGGCGCAGCCGGCTGAAGCCGCTGCTGGAAAGCTATGCCCGCAGCTATCCCGACGGGCCGCATATCGGCGAGGCCCGGCGGCTGCTGGCCGAGCTTTCGGCGCAGGCCGATCCCGGCCCCGCCCGGCGCTGTGAATTGCTGGCGACCCATCCGCGCGACGGGACCGAGACCACGCCCGGCGTCTCCTACGAGCTGCTGGCGCAGAACGCCGTCGAGGCGATGCATGCCTGCGACGAGGCGAGCCGGCTTCACCCCCGCCAGGCGAAATATGTCGCGCTGCTGGCACGGGCGACGGCGGCGGCCGGCCTGCGCGCCGAGGCAGTGGCGCTTTACGAAACCGCGGCCGGGCGCGGCGACCTGCGGGCCATGGTCAGCCTGGCGCTGCTGAAGGAAACCGGGGACGGCGTGGCCCCTGACCCGGCCGGCGCGCTGGCGCTTTACGAAAGGGCGGCCGCCGCCGGCAGCGCCGATGCGGCGATCAACCTGGCGGTGACGCTTCTGGACAGCCCCCGCGCCCAGGACCAGCAGCGCGGCATCACGCTGATGCAGCAGGCCTCACAGGCCGGGTCGCCGATCGCCACCTTCAACCTGGGCGTGCTGGCGCAAGAGGGCCGCTTCGGCGATCCCGGCGACGCCCGGACGCTGTTCGAGCGCGCGGCGCGCGAGGGCGAGCCGCGCGGCCACCGCGCCGCGGCCGTGCTGCTGGACGAGGGGCGCGGCATCCCCCGCGACCCCTCGCGCGCGGCGGTGCAGCTGCTGCTGGGCGTCGCGTCCGACGATGGCGGCCTGCTGCGCGAGCTGGCCGAGCAGGGCGGGAACTGGAACCCCGAGACGCTGAGCGCGCTGCAACGCCGCCTGGCGCGGGCGGGACTGTTTCAGGGCCCGGCGGACGGCATGCCCGGCCCGGCGCTGAGCCAGGCGCTGGAACTGTGGCGCAACGGCGGCTTCGACGCGGCGGCACTGTCGGGCTGAGCGCGGCCGCCACGCCGGCAATGCGTCGGAACCGGCCGGGTCTTGCCGGGCCTTGCCGGGCATCTGCTGCCTGCGCAACCCCTGGGATCGCTGCCTGCCGCACAGCCGGCCCCCAGCGGCAGTTCAGGGGAGGACCTGTTGCAGGAACGCGCGCGCGGGGGCCTTGCGGGTTGCTGACGAAATCGCCGGGTGTCGCCTCCCTCGACCTTCTGACCGCAGCCCATCAAGATCCCGGTCGGCGCCCGGCCGTGCGAAGCCCATCTCATCGGTAACGCAGGGCATGGCCACGCCCACTTCGGCCGGACCGACCATGGTGTCGAGGACATCCTTGATCTGAACCTTAACCATGCCGCGACCGAAGCCCGGTCATGCAACTCGTGTGCCGTCGCGAGACCTTGCCACCCTATTTGCGCAGGAGGACTCGCTGCCTGCGCCACGGGATGGCATCGTTGAAGGGAGGGATGCGGGCCGGAAGTGTGCCTTATCAAACAAAAGGCAAGACTCTCTGAAACGCCACAAGAATTTCATGGTCGGAGCGAGAGGATTCGAACCTCCGACCCCCTGCTCCCGAAGCAGGTGCGCTACCAGGCTGCGCTACGCTCCGACCGTGAAGGGGCAGGTAGCCCCTGGGGCGGCGGAATGCAAGGGGGAATCTTGCGGGACAGCCGCAGAAAACAGCGCCAGCCCCGCGCACAGCAAGCGCGGAGATCTCGCCTGCCGGTGCCGGGCGAGTGCCGCGTCAGACCCGTGCGCGTAGCAGGCGCATCAGCGCGGTTTCCGAATGCAGGAAGCCTTTCGCGTCAGCCCCGCGCGCGCAGCAGGCGCTGCAACAGGCTCCAGCGCGGGGCCGTCACCGCCTCGGCGCCCAGGCGCGCCCGCGTCGCCGGCCGCAGGCGCGAGGCGCCCAGCCGCTCGCGCATCAGGATGTAGAGCCCCGAGGCCATGATCAGACCCGCCCCCAGCACCGTCGGCCCGTCCGGGCTTTCGCCGAACAGGAACCAGCCGTAACCCACCGCCCAGAGCATCTGCGAATATTGCATCGGCGCGACATTGGCCGCCTCGCCGGCCTGATAGGCCAGGATCAGCAGGAAACCCGCCGCCAGCCCCAAGGCCGCGATCACCCCGGTCAGCGCCAGGTCGCCCAGCTCCATCGGGCGATAGGCAAAGCCCAGCGAGGCGCCGGTCAGCAGGAAATTCCCGATCATCGGCCAAAGCAGCAGGATCACCGTGCGCTCGGACCGGCCCAGGCGTCGCACGGCGATGGCGGAAAGCGCCGTGGCCGTCGCCCCCATCAGCGCCGCCAGGTGCCCCAGCCCCAAGGGCGTCACGCCGGGACGCAGCACGACCAGCACGCCGCAAAGCCCGGCGCAGACCGCCAGCCAGCGATGCAGCCCGACCTTTTCGCCCAAGAGAGGCACCGACAGCACGGTGACGATCAGCGGCGCGGCGAAGAGGATGGAATAGACCTGCGCCAGCGGCAGCACCGAAAAGGCATAGAACCCGCCGATCCCCGAGATGACGATGCAAAGCGAGCGCAGCCCGACCCAGAACGGGTTGCGCGGCAGCAGCGTGCCATGCGTCGGGTCGCGCAGCAGCAGCACCGCCAGCGGCGGAAAGGACAGCAGCGCCGAGAAGAACAGGATCTGCAGCGCCGGATAGGTCGCGCCCAGAACCTTGATGATCACGTCATGGGTCGAATAGAGCCCCATGGCCAGCAGGGCGAGCAGCGCGCCCTTGATGTTGCCCGCCGTCATGCCCCTCCCCGACGGTTCGCAGGTTGGGCCGCGCCCGGCGATGCGGGCGCGGCCTGCCGGTCACAGCGCCGAAAGCGCCGCGACGATGTGGTCGCCCATCTCGGCGGTCGAGACCGGCTTGCCGCCTTCGGCCCCCATCAGGTCGCCGGTGCGCACGCCGTCGGCCAGCACCTTCTCGACCGCCTTTTCCAGCAGGTCGGCCTCGGCGCCCAGGCCGAAGGAATAGCGCAGGCACATGGCGAAGCTGAGGATGCAGGCGATCGGGTTGGCCTTGCCCTGCCCGGCGATGTCGGGGGCCGAGCCATGCACCGGCTCGTAAAGCGCCTTGGGCCGGCCGTTCTCCATCGGCGCGCCCAGGCTGGCCGAGGGCAGCATGCCCAGGCTGCCGGTCAGCATCGCCGCCGCATCCGACAGGATGTCGCCGAACAGGTTGTCGGTCACGATCACGTCGAACTGGCGCGGATTGCGCACCAGCTGCATGGCGCCGTTGTCGGCATACATGTGCGACAGCTCCACGTCGGGATATTCGTTGTCATGGACCCATTGCACCTCTTCGCGCCAGAGGATGCCGGATTCCATCACATTGGCCTTTTCCATCGAGCAGACGCGGTTGCCGCGCTTGCGGGCCAGTTCGAAGGCCGAGCGGGCGACGCGGCGAATCTCGCCCGAGGTATAGCGCTGGGTGTTGACGCCGACGCGGCCGCCCTCGTTGCCGGGGGTGTCGTCGGCGGAAATGCCGCGCGGCTCGCCGAAATAGACGCCCGAGGTCAGTTCGCGCACGATCAGGATGTCGAGACCCGCCACCACCTCGCGCTTGAGCGAGCTGAAATCGGCCAGCGCGTCGAAGCATTGCGCGGGCCGCAGGTTGGCGAACAGGTCCATCTCCTTGCGCAGGCGCAGCAGGCCGCGCTCGGGCTTGACCGAGAAATCCAGGTCGTCGTATTTCGGCCCGCCGACGGCGCCCAGCAGCACCGCATCGACCGCCTGCGCCTTGGCCATGGTCTCGTCCGCCAGGGGCTTGCCATGTTTGTCATAGGCCGCGCCGCCGACCAGATCCTCGCTGACGTCGAAGGACAGGCCGCGGTTCTGCTGGAACCAGCCGATGACCTTGCGCACCTCGGCCATGACCTCGGGGCCGATGCCGTCGCCGGGCAGGATCAGAAGGGAATAGGTCGTCATCGCAGGCATCCTCTTTGCTTCTGGCTGTTGGCAATCGCGTATCCTTGCGCCTGTGCTGCGTCAAGTTCACGGCGAATTGGGTTGCACGGGACCGGCGGATCGGGCGGGATGGGCGCGCGAAACCGAACGTCCAGAACAAGCAAGGGGGCAATCCATGAAAGCACTCGCGGCTCTGGCCGGCGCATTGGTCCTGGGGACCGGCGCGGCGCTGGCGGACGGGGGCATCACCGTGAAGCTTCCCGATGTCTCGGGCCTGTCCGACCCACAGGCGAAATCGCTGATCGCGGAACTGGCGAATGTGAACGTCATCACCTCGAACTGCCCCGATTACGCGATCACCGACGGGGAATGGACGCTGATCACCGGCACGGGCGATCTTCTGGCGGCGAAGCTGGGGCTGGACGCCGCGGCCTATGACCGCACCTATTACGGGCCAGCCTTCAAGCTGCTGGACGATCCGGGCGCCTGCGACCGCATCGGGCCGACGGCAAGGCCGCTGATCCAGCGGCTGGTCGGCATGGGCGGCAGCACCACGCCGCTGACGCAATCGCAGTAACGCTGGCGTCGCGCGACCGGGGCAAGGCATCGTGCCGCTCGCGCGATCGCAGCTGTGCGTCGCATCTTGCCCGCGCCCGCGCCGCGCCCTAGCCTGCGGCCATGACCGCCGAACCGACCTACAGGGGATTCGCGCTGGACGCCGAGACGGCGCTGGCGCTTTTGCAATGGCAAGCCGAGCTGGGCGCGGACGAGCCATGCCTCGACGCGCCGCTCGACCGCTATGCCGCGCCCGACCGTGCCGAACCGCCCCCTGCCCCGGCCGTCCAGGCCGCGCCGGTCGTGGCGCAGCCGCGCGACGAGGCCGAGGATCTGGTCGCCCGCGCCGAGGCCATGGCCGCCGCCGCGACCAGCCTGGCCGAACTGGCCGAGGCGCAGGAAGCCTTCGACGGCATCGAGCTGAAGAAGGGCGCGCGCAACTTCTGCTTCTGCGACGGCAATCCGGCGGCGCGGGTGATGATCATCGGCGAGGCGCCGGGCGAGGAAGAGGACCGCCAGGGCCGCCCCTTCGTCGGCCGCGCCGGCCAGCTTCTGGACCAGATGTTCGGCGCCATCGGCCTGTCGCGCAAGGCGGTGGATGCGGAACGCGCGCTCTATATCACCAACGTGCTGACCTGGCGGCCGCCCGGCAACCGTCGCCCCGAGCCGGCCGAGATCGCAATGATGCTGCCCTTCCTGGCCCGGCATGTCGAGCTGGCGCAGCCGCAACTGCTGGTGCTGATGGGCAACACGCCCTGCATCGCGGCGCTGAACCAGCAGGGCATCCTGAAGCTGCGCGGCAATTGGACGACGGCCTTCGGCCTGCCGGCGCTGCCGATGGCGCATCCGGCCTATCTGCTGCGCACGCCGCTGGCCAAGCGCGAGGCCTGGGCCGACCTGCTGTCGGTGGCGGCCCGGCTGGAGGGCTAGGCGGGACGGCTAGTCCGCCGCCTCGCGGCAGCCGCGGAACTCGACCGCGTCGTCGGGGCCGATCAGCGTCACCCGCAGCGCCTGCGGATCCAGCGGAAAGGGCTTGCCCGAGGCCGCGACGAAATCCGCCTGCGCCGCCAGCCGGCCGCCGGCTGCATGCGTTTCCGGGGCCGAGACCCAGATCTCGTCGTCGGCCAGTTCCATCGCCACCTCGTCGCCGCGGGCGCTGTCCGCCGCGGGCAGGGTGGCCGTCACCTGCATGCCGTCCTGGATCGGGGCGATGCGGCATTCGGGCTGGCGGTCCGAGGTCTCGGGCTGGCGGGCGATGGCCGCCTCGATCAGCGGATCGGGCGCCGGGCCGGGGGGGCCGGCCTGCAATTCCACCCGCACCGGCACGCAGATGTCCTGGCAGATGCCGAAATCCACCACCGCCCTGGGCTCGACCGGCGCGGCGGGGCTGGCCGGGGTGATCTCGATCGGCAGGACCAGTTCACCGTGATAGCCCAGCGTGCGCTCGCCGCCCGATTCGATCACCTCGGGGCGCGGCCAGAGCAGCCGCACCTGGGCCAGGTTGCGCGAGGCGCCCCAGTCGAAGCGCGGCGGCACGCCGGCATCGCCGGGGCTGCGCCAATAGGTCTTCCAGCCCGGCTCGAGCCGCAGGTGCAGCGCGGTCATGCGCTGGCCTTCGGCCGTGGTCCAGCCGGGCAGCAGCTCGGCAGATGCCAGTCCGGGCGGCAGATCCTGCGCCAGTGCCGGCGCGGCGGTCATGAATAGCAGGGCAAGGGTCTTCATGCTGCCGTTCTAGTCGTCCCGCCCCCTCGGGGTGAAGTCACATTAGCGGCAATCCCTTGCGAAAACAGCCGACAGGGCCGATCTTGAGGAAAAGGACGGAGCAGATCATGGACCAGTCGAGCAACCTGACCGGCAAGATGCTGATCGCCATGCCCGGCATGCGCGACCCGCGCTTCGAGCAATCCGTGATCCTGGTCTGCGCCCATTCCGAGGACGGCGCCATGGGGCTGGTGGTCAACCGCCCGCTGCCCGAGATCGGCTTTTCCGACCTGCTGGCACAGCTTGGCATCCAGGCCGGCACGAATGCGCTGGACATCCCCGTCCGCTTCGGCGGCCCGGTCGAGCCGGGGCGCGGCTTCGTGCTGCATCGCGCCCCCCGCGACATCGACCTGGGCGAGAACCGGATGCGCATCACCGACGACCTCGCCATGTCCACCACCCGCGACATCCTGGAAGATTTCGCGCGCGGCCAGGGCCCGCAGCCCGCCGTGCTGGCGCTTGGCTATGCCGGCTGGGGGCCGGGGCAGCTGGATTCGGAAATCCGCGACAACGGCTGGCTGACCTCGGAGCGCGGCGACGAGATCATCTTCGGCACCGACAATCCCGGCAAATGGCGCGCGGCGCTGAAATCGCTGGGCATCGACCCCCTGATGCTGTCACCCAGCGCGGGCCACGCCTGAACCCTAGCGCGGCGCGGCAGCACGGCGCAGCCGGTCGTTGATCGCGGCGCCCAGGCCCGCGTCCGGCACCGGCGCGACGGCGATGGGCCGCCCCTCGGCATCGGCGCGGTGCAGCAGGTCGAACAGCCGCGCCGCGGCCTCGGCCAGATCGCCCGTCTGGCTCAGCGTCATCTCGCCCGCGACGGGGCCGAAGCCGATCAGCAGCTCGCCCGGCCGCGCGTCCCCGGCGTTCAGCCGCAGGCTGGCGCGCGGCGCGTAATGGCTGGTCAGCTGCCCCGGCGAGGTCGGCGCCTCGGCATTGCCTTCGGGTCGGGCCAGCGGCTGGCCCAGCACGGATTCGATGGCCTCGGCCGCGACGCCGCCGGGGCGCAGCAGGGCGGGCCGGCCCCGGACCCAGCCGACGATGGTCGATTCCACCCCCACCGGACAGGCGCCCGCATCCAGGACCGCCGCGATGCACCCACCCAGCCCGCTTTCGGGGTCGGCGACATGCGCCGCCGTGGTCGGGCTGATCCGCCCCGAGGGATTGGCCGAGGGCGCCGCCAACGGCCCGCCAAAGGTGCGCAGCACCGCCTGCGCCGCCGGATGGGCCGGCACGCGGATCGCCACCGTATCCAGCCCCGCCGTCACCAGCGAGGCGATGCCGGCCTCGGGCCGCAGCGGCAGCACCATGGTCAACGCCCCCGGCCAGAAGGCCCGCGCCAGCGCCAGCGCGGCATCGTCGAAGACGGCGATGCGCTCGGCCGCCGCCAGGTCCGGCAGATGCACGATCAGCGGGTTGAAGCTGGGCCGTCCCTTGGCCTCGTAGATGCGGGCCACGGCGCGCGGATTGCGGGCGTCGCCGGCCAGCCCGTAGACCGTCTCGGTCGGGATGGCGACCAGTTCGCCCTGCGCCAGCAGGTCGGCGGCGGCGCGCACGCCCTGCGGGTCATGGCCAAGGATCAGCGTCTGCATTCGTTACGTCGGGTTGTGGTTGATGGACGCGGGCCGGCAAATATGATCGAAGCCCAAGGCATCAGTTACGCGCCGCAGCCGGATTTGCCAAGGCGCCAGAGGGAGAGAGTGCGGATGGCCTATCAAGCCCCGGTCGAACAGATCGCGTTCATTCTGAACCGGGTCGTGTCGTTTCCAGACCTGTCCGTCACCCAGCGCTTTGCCGAGGCGACGGCCGAGACCATGGCCGCCATCCTGACCGAGGCCGGAAAGCTGGCGACCGAGGTGATCGCCCCGGTGAACCGCGCCGGCGACCTGACCCCCGCACGGCTGGAGAACGGCAAGCTGCGCTCGTCCCCCGGCTATGCCGAGGCGTTCCGCGCCCTGGCCGAGGGCGGCTGGATCGGCATCGCCGCCGATCCCGAATACGGCGGCATGGGCCTGCCGCAGGCGCTGAACATGGCGGTGAACGAAATGCTCGCCTCGGCCTGCCTGGCCTTGCAGCTGAACCCGCTCTTGACCCAGGGCCAGATCGAGGCGCTGGAGCATCACGGCAGCGACGAGTTGAAGGCGCTCTACCTGCCGAAGCTGATCTCGGGCGAATGGTCGGGCACGATGAACCTGACCGAGCCGCAGGCGGGATCGGACGTGGGCGCGCTGACCACCCGCGCCGAACGCGCGGGCGACGGCAGCTATCGCGTCACCGGGCAGAAGATCTTCATCACCTGGGGCGACAGCGACGTGACCGAGAACGTCTGCCACCTGGTGCTGGCGCGCCTGCCCGACGGCGGGCCGGGCACCCGCGGCATCAGCCTGTTCATGGTGCCCAAGTTCATCCCGGACGAGAACGGCAAGCCGGGGGTCGCCAACGACCTGCGCGTCGTCAGCCTGGAACACAAGCTGGGCATCCACGGCAGCCCGACCTGCGTGATGAGCTTCGAGGGCGCCAAGGGCTGGCTCGTGGGCGAGGAGCACAAGGGCATGGCCGCCATGTTCACCATGATGAACGCGGCCCGGCTGGGCGTCGGCGTGCAGGGCGTGGCCCAGGCCGAGGCGGCCTTGCAGCAGGCCGTGGCCTATGCCGCCGAACGGGTGCAGGCGGGGCCGATCCTGCGCCATCCCGACGTGCGCCGGATGCTGGCGGAATCGCGGGCCGAGGTCTTTGCCGCCCGCGCCATCTGCATGGCCTGCGCGGTGGCGCTGGACATGTCGCGGGCCACCGGCCTCGACGAATGGGCGGCGCGCGCCGCCTTCCTGACGCCGATCGCCAAGGCGCATGGCACCGATGTCGGCATCCGCGTCGCCGATACCGCGGTGCAGGTGCATGGCGGCATGGGCTATGTCGAGGAAACCGGCGCCGCCCAATACCTGCGCGACGTGCGCATCACCGCGATCTACGAGGGCACCAACGGCATCCAGGCCATGGACCTGGTCGGCCGCAAGCTGGCCGATGGCGGCGCCGCGGCGATGGCGCTGCTGGACGAGATCCTGGACGGCGCCAAGGCCGCGCAATCGGCCGAGCCGGACCTGGCCAACCAGCTGTGGCAGGCCGCCGAAACCCTGCGCGAGACGACGCAGGAGCTGCTGGACCGGGACATGCCGGACCGCTTTGCCGGCGCCGTGCCCTACCTCTCCGCCTTTGCGCGGGTGCTGGGCGCGCATTACCACCTGCGCGCCGCGACCGGCGGCGGCAGCAAGGCGCTGGCGCGGCTCTACATCGCCCGCATCCTGCCGCAATTCGCCGCCGACCTGGCGGCGGCGCGCGCCGGGCTGGCCGATCTTGAGGCGCTTGACGACGCCGTGCTGCTGGGTCAAATGGCCGGGTGATACGCAGCGAGACACATAACCCCCCGGCCGAGGGCGAGGCGCATGAGATCGCCCCCGGCGTGTTCTGGTTCCAGCTGCCCCTGCCCTTCAAGCCCGATACGGTCAATGTCTATGCCTTCCGCGACGCGGATGGCTGGACGCTGGTGGACAGCGGCCTGGACACCCGCCGCACCCGCGGCATCTGGCAGGGCATCCTGCAGGGCCCGCTGGCCGGCGCGCCGGTCAGGCGGCTGATCGCCACCCATCACCACATCGACCACATGGGCCTGGCCGGCTGGTTCCAGACCCAGGGGGCCGAGCTTTGGACCTCGCGCTCGGCCTGGCTGACGGCGCGGATGGGCATCCTGGACGTGCAGGAACGCCCGACGCCGCAGGCCATCGCCTTCTGGCGCCAGGCCGGGATGCCGCCCGAGCTGCTGGAGGAACGCAGCCACGAGCGCCCCTTCAACAGCGCCGATGTCTGCGCGCCCCTGCCCCCCGGCTACCGGCGGCTGGCCGAGGGCCAGCAGGTGGCCTTCGGCGAGCGGCGCTGGACCCTGCGCATGGGCCATGGCCACGCGCCGGAACATGCCACCCTGTGGTCGCTCGACGACGACCTGGTGATTGGCGGCGACCAGCTGCTGGCGACGATCTCGCCCAACCTGGGCGTCTATCCGACCGAGCCCGAGGCCGATTCCGTCGGCGACTGGCTGGAAAGCTGCGAGCGGCTGGCCGGGTTCGCGCAGCCCGAGCAACTGGTCCTGCCCGGCCACAAGCTGCCCTATCGCGGCCTGCCGACCCGGCTGCGGCAACTGGCCGAGAACCAGCGCGCCGCGCTGGACCGGCTGCTGGACGGGCTGCGGCAACAGCCGCAAAGCACCGTCGGCTGCTTTCCGCTGCTCTATCGCCGCCAGATCGCCAAGCCGGAATTCGGCCTCGCCCTGGCCGAGGCCGTGGGCCACATCAACCACCTGCGCGCGACCGGCCGGGTGTGGCCCGTGGGCCAGACCGAATCGGGCGCGGTGCTTTGGGGGGCGTGACACGGCCGGCGCCTTGGGTTATCCCTGCCCCCGACGCATCGCATCGTTTTACGGACAGGATCATGGCCTCGCATCACGAAATCACCGAACACAAGCACGGCGAAATGGACATCCGTCACCACCAGGCAACCTTCGCAGGCTTCATCAAGGCCGCGACCTGGGTCAGCGTGCTGGCCATTGCCGTGCTGGTATTCATGGCCCTGGCCAACGCCTGATCCTGACCGGGGAAAGACCAAAGATGCAAAGGCGTGCCTTCCTTGCGCTGGCGCTGCCGGCCGCGCTTGCGGCCTGCGGCTCCGACAACAAATGGGCCAGCGACGAGTCGATCCGGCGCGCCCGCTATGTCGCGGAGGGGCCGCCCTCGATCACCCTGTTCACCGTGATCGGCATCCCCCGCGGCGAAGGCGGGCATTCCGCGGTAATGATCAACGGCAGCCAGCGGGTGATCTATGATCCCGCCGGCAGCTGGGAACACCCGGCGATCCCGGAACGGCACGACGTGCTTTACGGCATCACGCCGAACTTCAGGAACTTCTACATCGACTATCACGCGCGCTCGACCTACTGGGTGGCCGAGGACACGGTGCAGGTGCCGCTGGCCATCGCCGAGGCCGCGATCCGCTCGGTCGAGCGGCAGGGGGCCTCGAACAAGAGCTTCTGCGCCGTCAACACCGGCAAGGCGCTAAGCCGCGTGCCCGGATTCGAAGGCGCGCCCACCGGCTTTTCGCCGCTCAAGCTGCGCGAATGGTTCCTGACGCTGCCGGGCGTGACCTCGCGCCGGCACATGGACGGCGACCCGGCCAACAACCACGACGTGCTGCTGCGCCAGAAAGGCGGCGCGATCGCCGGCTATGGCCGCGACGGCCAGCTTCACGTCATGAGGTAAAGCGCCGTGTAAAGCGTGGCCATCCCGCCCAGGATGGCCGCCAGCACGTTGCGCGTCGCCACGCCCACCGCCACGGCCACCGTTGCCGCAAGCATCCGCGCCGGATCGGGCTCGCCATGCGTGGCCGCCGGCCAGACCACCAGCGGCGCCACGATGGCCGGCAGCACCCCCACCGCCGTATAGCGCAAGAGCCGCTGCGCCCAGAGCGGCATCGGCCGGCTGCCGAAGGCGCCAAGAAAGGACCAGCGCAGCCCATAGGTTCCCAGCGCCACGGTCAGGATGATCAGCCAGATCGTCACATCGCTATAGCCGGTCACAGGCGGGCTCCGTTTCTACGTTCCATCAATACCTCGACCCCGGCGCCGGCCAGCATGGCCAGCGGCGCGGCCACGAACAGCCCCAGCCCCGAGGGCAGGAAGGCAAAGGCCAGCGAGGCCACAACTGCCACCAGCGCCGCCGCGACATGGGCCGGGCTGCGCAGCATCGGCGCGATCAGCGCCAGGAAGGTGACGGGCATGGCGAAGTCCAGCGCCCAGCCCTCGGGGATGGCGTTGCCCAGCCAGACGCCCAGCAGCGTGGCCAGCAGCCAGAACGGGCAGGTGGCCAGCGCCGCGCCCAGGAAATAGCCGATGCGCTGCCCCATGCTCAGCCGCGGGTGCTTTTCATAATGCTGGATCGCCAGCGCATAGGTCTGGTCGATCAGCACATAGGAAATCCAGGCCCGGTCGCGCGGCCTGGCCCCGCCCAGCCAGGGCACCAGCGAGGCCGAATACATCGCCATGCGCAGGTTGACCGCGATGGCCGAGACGATGACCACCAGCGCCGGCGCCTGGTCGGTCAGCAGCTGGACGGCGGTGAATTGCGACGCGCCGGCCAGCACCAGCACGGTGAAGCCCAGGATCTGCGGCAGGTCCAGCCCCGCATCCGTGGCCACCACGCCAAACAGCATGCCAAAGGGCAGAAGCACCAGGATAAAGGGCAGCGCCTGCAGGAAGCCGTGGCGCAGGCATTGCGCCGGGCTGCGCAGCAGCGCGCGGCTCTGGTCGGGGGAGTGGCTGGGCTGGGCCGCAAGGCCGGCTTGCGCGGACATGGTGAAAAAGGCTCGCGATGCGGATAAGGCTGGCGGCACAATGGCCAAAACCGCCGCCCGACACAAGAACCACCATACAAGAACATGCAGGGACAGCCATGACCGGATCGCAGACCCCGCCCCGCATCCTGCGCGGCATCCCGCCCGAGCTGCGGGGCGCGGCGGCGGCGCTTTACTGGCGGCATTTCGGGGCGCAGATCCTGCCCTGGCCGGCAGGGCCGCGGCAGGGCGCGGCGCTGGTCCGCGCCGCCATGCGGCCGCAAGGCGCGCTGGTGGCGCTGTCGCCCTCGGGGCGGCTGCTGGGAATCGCCGGGCTGCGCGATGCGGGGGGCGGCTTCCTCGATCCGGGGCACGGCGGCTTCGTCGCGGTCTGGGGGCCGCTGCGCGGACGGCTGCGCCACCTGGCGACCGGGCTTTACCGGCCCGGCGCCGAGACGGCGGACCTGGTCCTGGACGGGATCGCGGTGCTGCCGCAATGGCGCGGGCGCGGCATCGCGCGGGCGCTGGTCGAGGCCGCCGCCGCCCATGCCCGCCGGCAGGGCCACCCCGCCCTGCGCGCCGAGGTCCAGGCCGGCAATCGCGCCGCGCTGGCGGCATGGCGGGCGATGGGCTTCCAGCCGCAGGACCGCCAAAGGCTGGGCTGGCCCTGGTCGGCGCCGGCCCATGTGCTGCGGCTGCCGCTTTAGCGCGCGCCCGCCCCCTCTGCCCCCTCGACCCCCTCGGCCTGGGTGCCGGCGCGGCCCAGCATGCCGGTCACCTGCGCCAGCAGGGTAAAGGCCCGGCCCGAGCGGGTCTCGGCCAGCGCGGCCAGCAATTGCGGGTCGCTGTCCTGCACCTTGCGGCTCATCAGCCGGTCGAAATGGCGCAGGAAATGATGGGCGACGTCGCGAAACACCTCGTCGCCATGCAGCATCGCCCCGGCGCTGGCCAGGGCGGCCTCGTCGCGAATCACCGCCAGGTCGGCCACGGCCTCGCCGCGCGCGCCCTCGGCAAAGCGGCGCCACAGGACGGGATCGGCCTCGGGGACGGCCAGCTCGTCCATGTAGACGCCCTGCCCCGCCAACAGCGTGACCACGTCCTGCGCCGCCCGGATCAGCCGGGCCATGCCCGGATCGGCCAGCGCCAGCCGCAGGCAGCGAATCGCCTCGCGATCCTCGGGACCGTCGGGAAAGTTCAGCGCATGGAACAGCTCGGCCGGCGTCAGCTGGGCCGCGGGCGGCGAATCCAGCTCCAGGCTGGCCTGCCGCGCATCCGCGGCAGAGGGCCGCGGCGCGGGCGGCACCATGCCGCGCCGCGCGGCCGGCGCGGAAACGGGGGCGGAGGACGACGCGGCCGCGCGCGGGTCGGCCATGGGTTCGCCGGCCATGCCCTGGTCCTGCATCCGGGCCAGCATGGCGCGCAGCTCCTCGGCCTCCTGGCGCAGGAGCAGCAGGCTGCGCGCCGACCAGACCGCCAGCCAGACCAGCGCCAAGGGCAGGATCACGCCCACCAGCCAGACCAGCCAGCCCGCCGCGCCCTGCCCTTCGGCCTCCGGGCCGAAAAGCGCAAACAGCCCGACCAGCGCCAGCCAGGCCAGGCTGACCCCCGCGCCGATCGCCAGCACGCGGTTGCGGGCCTGTTCGACGGCCAGCCTGCGCAGCGGATCAAGCGAGTCCATGCGCCCGGCCCCTTCCTTCAGACATAGCGGATCGAGATGATCTCATAGGATTTCCCGCCCCCCGGCGTCACCACCTCGACGCTGTCGCCCTCGTCCTTGCCGATCAGGGCGCGGGCCAGGGGCGAGCGGATGTTCAGAAGCCCGCGCTCCAGGTCCGCCTCGGCCTCGCCGACGATCTGGTAGGTGCGCTCTTCCTCGGAATCCTCGTCGAGCAGGGTGACGGTGGCGCCGAACTTGATCGAGCCGTTCAGCCGGCTCGGGTCGATGACCTCGGCCCGCGAAAGGATCATCTCCAGTTCCTTGATGCGGCCCTCGACGAAGCTCTGCTTTTCGCGGGCGGCGTGATATTCGGCATTTTCCGACAGGTCGCCATGCTCGCGCGCCTCGGCGATGGCGCGGATCACCGCCGGGCGCTGGACCGAGCGCAGCTCGCGCAGTTCCTCGTCCAGCTGGTCGTAGCCCGCGCGGGTCATCGGTATCTTTTCCATTCCAGTCCTTCCGGTCGCAACGGTGCGACGCCAGTCAACGCGAAACAAGCTGTTGGAACGCCCCCGGCCATCGGCCGGGGGCGCCCGCTGAAAATCCGAGGGGCATCGTGGCGCGATCCCGTCCCTGTTTCAAGTCCCGGCGGATGCGAT